>NZ_GL870940.1 GCF_000190695.1 Kingella denitrificans ATCC 33394 | reverse complement strand
CGGATCAGAAATAGAAGAATTACAGCGCAACACAGCAATAAAAATGCGCCGCCTGAACCACCAGGCTATATCTGCCACTCATTGTTGTGAGTGTGGCGATCCGATAGATGAACGAAGACGCCTGGTCGTTCAGGGTTGTCGGACTTGTGCAAGTTGCCAGGAGGATCTGGAACTTATCAGTAAACAGAGAGGTTCGAAGTGAGCGAAATTAACTCTCAGGCACTGCGTGAAGCGGCAGAGCAGGCAATGCATGACGACTGGGGATTTGACGCAGACCTTTTCCATGAATTGGTAACACCATCGATTGTGCTGGAACTGCTGGATGAACGGGAAAGAAACCAGCAATACATCAAACGCCGCGACCAGGAGAACGAGGATATTGCGCTAACAGTAGGGAAACTGCGTGTTGAGCTTGAAACAGCAAAATCAAAACTCAACGTAGCAGCGTGAGTATTACGAAGGTGTTATCTCGGATGGGAGTAAGCGTATTGCTAAACTGGAAAGC
>NZ_GL870939.1 GCF_000190695.1 Kingella denitrificans ATCC 33394 | reverse complement strand
CAACCCCATCCCATCCGAACATCCCCACGATTGCACTCTCTCCCCCTGCAAGCTCACCGACTGGACCTTCACGCGCTACCACACGCCCGGTGAATCCGAGTATGCCGTGGTGTACGGCACGGTCGCCCAAGATGGTTCGAGGCACTTTGCCGCAGGCAGCCGAATCCGCACCTCGCCCGTTACCCGATGGGCGGCACCGCTGGTCCATACGCACAACTCGGTGTACTTCCTGCCGGAAGGTGCAGGCTGCTTTTGCGACCTGCCTGCAACCTTGCAGCCTGCCATAGACATTTTGGGTATTGACCCTGCAGAAGCGGCCGTTATCCTACAAAACGCCTTCATGCAGCCTGCACATGCCTTGCCTGAAACCGCCTGTTTCGGCGTTCCGGTGATGCGGCCGGCAGAACAGGGCGATTGTCCGGTCGTCATGGAGCACCACATCGCCGAATTGCCGTTCTACCCGTTTTGGCGGGACAGCAGCATCGGTTCCGCCCAAAGCCTGATAGAC
>NZ_GL870938.1 GCF_000190695.1 Kingella denitrificans ATCC 33394 | reverse complement strand
ATGCAATGTCTCCATGTTCTCGTCATGGAGATTGTGAAACATGTAAAGAACTTATTTGTATTAAAGGATTAGAATCATCTTTAGAAATATTAAAGCATAGAGTAATTCAGCTTACAGAGCAAATTAATAAAGCAAAAGAACACCATAAATTAGGAGCTTTTGGTGCAGATCGTTGGATAAGTAACCTAGGGTGGAGATTGGCACATATAAGAACCAAAATTGCATTCTTGGAAAATAGTGAAATTCCAAATGGTGCACTATTACGAATATCTGACGAATATGATCCTTCACCAGTCAAGTTAGCCTTATTGGAAAAAGGAATGGATATAGATGTTAAAAAACCAGAAACGGCTAAACTTGATGATTTATATAGGTTAATGGAGATGTAGTATGCCTAAAATTCTTATTACAGAAGAAAATTTGGAAGATATCATTATGTTGATTAAAACCTGGGAGGGGAAGTTAACATGGAATTTACTTTGCTCTAAAGTTTCAGAGTTATTGAATATTAAGAGTATTGA
>NZ_GL870937.1 GCF_000190695.1 Kingella denitrificans ATCC 33394 | reverse complement strand
CCTGCAGTACCGCCTACCAGGTTCACTTTGTTGCTCGGTGTGCTAGTAGGATTGCCTGCAGTATCGGCATAGGTCATCGGGGTATCGAACTTCACGGTAGTCACTCCGCCTGCGGTGCTGACGTTGGCTACAGTGCCTTGGCCGTTGGCGAAGTTGATGGTGTCGCCGTGGGTCACGAAGTCTTTGTCTGTGCCATTACCTTGTACGGTAAAGCCTGCGTTCAATACGTCGTTAACGGTAGCGGCGTTGTTGCCTTTGTTACCGGCTGCCAAAGTGGTCCGATCGTTGTTGGTCGGGTTGGCGGTGACTGTAGCAGTATCAGCCAGGTTACCTTTCACGTTGGCCAATGTGGTCGGCGCAGTGGTGTTGCCGGCTGCATCCTGCATGCTGGCAATCACATTGCTGGCAGCCACTTGGGTACCGCCGCCGTTAGGCTGGGTATAGAAGTTGCCGTCGGTGTGTTTGTACACTTTGTTGCCGTTGGCATCGGTGTATACCACCGGGGTTTGGGCGTTCTGTACGACGGTTTGGGCATCCAATGCGTAGGTGTAGG
>NZ_GL870936.1 GCF_000190695.1 Kingella denitrificans ATCC 33394 | reverse complement strand
TTCCTTCAAATACAGCTCAAAATGCTCTTTGGGAATGCCGTTAAACTTACGTAAGTGGCGTTTTGCCTGATTCCAAAAGTTCTCAATTCCGTTGATGTGATTTTGTCGATCAGCAAAATGTGTGCTGTGATTAATGCGAAAGTGGCTAAACTCACTCACATCAAGTACGTCATAGCTTTTGTAACAATCAGTATAAACAATACTGTCAGGCTTTACTTGCTCACGTATTATCGGCAATAAAGTAGCAGTTTGTGTATTGGGCACAGCAACGGTGTAAACCTTGCCGTTGCGCTTCAGAAGCCCGAATACAGCCACTTTGCCGGCTGCACCGCGACCCCGTTTGCCTTTGCGCTGCCCGCCAAAATAGCTTTCATCAACTTCTACTTCGCCATCAAACATTTCCAGATGCGGGCTGTTATGAAAAATCAGTACACGTAAACGATGAAAGTAATAGGCTGCTGTGTTTTTATTAACACTAACTAATTGCGCTGCTGTGCGTGCGGTAACACTTGCAATAAACAGCTCAATCAGTTTGTTTTGTTTGTACTGACTTAAACGGCTTCTTCTCATAGGGATTATTCTAACCTGAAATTAGA
>NZ_GL870935.1 GCF_000190695.1 Kingella denitrificans ATCC 33394 | reverse complement strand
CTTTGGTTACCTTGGCCATCCAACTCTTGTTTCACGGTCAAACCGTCACCGGCTTTCAGTGTCAGGGTGCTGCCGGGTTTGGCAGTAGTGGCAGTAGAAGTACCTACTACATTGCCGCCGGCGTTGATGTTGAAGCCGCTGTTGTTGATGGCATTGGCAATGTCACCCGCTGTGGCCAGTTTATTGGCATCAGCACCGGTTGGCGTAATTACCTTGCCAGCGGGATTGCCGCCAGTACCATCGCCTACGTTCAGCGTAGTGGTATCAGCTGCTACCGTGTAAGTCGTGCTGCCGGTAGTTGCATCCACGTTCGGGGTAACGCTAATACCGTTGCCGGCAGCTACCTTGCTGGTAGCGGCAGCCTGCGCTGCTTTCAGCTGGTCCTCAGTCGCACCGCGTCCGCTGGTGATGTTGTTCGGATCCCACGTTTTGTTGGTCAGTCCGGTTACGGTACCGGCATTGCCGTCGATCTTAACCGGGTTGCCGCCGGTGGCCGGGCCTACGGTGATGCTGTCGGCCAGTTTGAAGCCCACTTGGTTGTCGGTTACGGTGGTGACGATGTTGCTGTCACCTTTGTAGGTAACGGTCTCAGTCAGCTTGACAGTATCGGTAGTCGTGCCGTCACTGATCTTGAAGCCGTTTTCTTTCAGGTCGTGCAGCTGGCCGCCGTTGATGGCTTCTTTGCTGCCTGCAGCAATGTTGCCGTCCGCTACGTTACCCAAAGTCACTGGGCTA
>NZ_GL870934.1 GCF_000190695.1 Kingella denitrificans ATCC 33394 | reverse complement strand
CGATTCGGTATCAACGTGTATGGCAGCTGCACCATCGCTGTCAGTAACAACAGCGCGGAAACCAAAGCAGCCTGCACTTGTTCATATCGAACCATGCGGTATTGGTTCAGTATCAGTATCAGTACTGACATCAGGATAGAGGGGCTGAGGAAGCGGCCCATCATGTAGTCTGCGCCTACATAGCAGATATACAGCAGTTGGATGGTCAAGCCGGCAGCCAGCAGTTTGGTCAACAGACGGCGGTTGAATAGGGCGGATACGATGGCCAATATAATGCCGGCACTGGTCAGCGGGTCGTTTTGCAGGTTGTATTTGAAGTAATGGTAGGCTTGAGTCAATAAGACGGAGCGTTCGTAGTCGATATTGACTTTGGCCAGTGCTGTGTTGGGTACGGGGGTACCGTAGTAAATAATGGAGAAGGTTTCCCATGCGATAACGGGCAGTAAGGCCAGCAGGCTGCTTTTGAACCATGCTTGTTTTTGCTTGAACATTTGGTACAGCAAATAGGCGGATGCCGGGGTCAGGAGGAAGATGCCGTCTGGACGGGTGATGTATACCAGTCCGTATATCAGGCTGGTGGCGAAAAATCTTTGCTGTAATGGGCGTTCGCTCAGCCAGAACCAGACGTATAGGCACATGAGTAAGTGAACCAATGGGTTTTCCAGTCCTGATGACGAGTAGTCTGTGAAGGCGCGGGAAACGGCAAGTATGGCAACGGCCAGCCAGCCCCATTGGTTTTGCATTTGGGTGCGGATGAATCGGCTGATTATCCAGGCTATGCCTGCCAGGCACAGCCAGCTGAGCAGCAGGGAAACGTAGAACGAACTGCCGGTAAGGGCGGT
>NZ_GL870933.1 GCF_000190695.1 Kingella denitrificans ATCC 33394 | reverse complement strand
ATATAGTCAATTAAAAACAAAATAGTACAATACTCAACTTTGAAGGTCTAGCCATGGCATACTCTGCGGACTTAAGAAACAAAGCTTTAAACTATTACGAACAATGCAAAAACATCAGCCAAACCGCAGCAACGTTTAACCTGTCAAGAAACACGCTTTAACTGTGGATTCGCCTTAAAAAACAAACAGGCAGCCTAAAACATCAAGTCACCGGTCTAAATGCCGTCAAATTGGATAGGCAAAAACCGGCCCAATATGTTGGGCAACACCAGGATGCCTATCTGCATGAAATCGCCAAACATTTTGATTGTACGCCAGCCGCCGTTTGCTATGCACTCAAACAGATGGGGATGACGCGCAAAAAAAGACCACCACTTACAAAGAACAAGACCCGGCCACAGTAACGTATTATTTGACACGGCTGGCCGAATTTTCCGACTACCAACGTGTTTATTTGGATGAAACAGGATTTGACCGTTACCTGTTCCGTCCCTATGCCCGCAGCCTGAAAGGGCAAATAGTGAAAGCGCAGATAAGTGGGAAAAGATACCAACGCTTATCTCTGGTGTCCGCACAAGTCGGCAACCGGCTGATTGCTCCGATGGTTTATCAAAATACGATGACCGGCGTCTTTTTTGAAGCGTGGTTTCAGCAATGCCTACTGCCCGCATTGACTCAAAAATCGGTGATTATTTTAGATAATGCACGATTTCACCGTATGGGTGTCTTACGGAAAATGGCGGAAAAATGGGGACATAAGGTATTGCCTCTTGCACCTTATTCACCTGAGCTCAACCCGATTGAGAAGGTGTGGGCGAATATTAAGCGGTATCTGCGAACTGTATTGTCTGATTACGCCCGATTTGACGATGCGCTACTGTCCTACTTTGATTTTTATTGACTAT
>NZ_GL870932.1 GCF_000190695.1 Kingella denitrificans ATCC 33394 | reverse complement strand
CATGGCTAAGGAAAAATTCGAACGCAGCAAACCCCACGTAAACGTTGGTACCATCGGACACGTTGACCATGGTAAAACCACTTTGACTGCTGCACTGACTACTATTTTGGCTGAAAAATTCGGCGGTCAGGCAAAAGGTTACGACCAAATCGACAACGCGCCTGAAGAAAAAGCGCGCGGTATCACCATCAACACTTCACACGTTGAATACGAAACCGAAACCCGCCACTACGCACACGTAGACTGCCCGGGCCACGCCGACTATGTGAAAAACATGATTACCGGTGCAGCGCAAATGGACGGCGCTATCCTGGTGGTATCTGCTGCCGATGGCCCAATGCCACAAACCCGCGAACACATCCTGTTGGCACGCCAAGTAGGTGTACCTTACATCATCGTGTTCATGAACAAATGCGACATGGTGGACGATGCCGAGTTGTTGGAACTGGTGGAAATGGAAATCCGTGATTTGCTGTCCAGCTACGACTTCCCAGGCGACGACTGCCCAATCGTACAAGGTTCCGCATTGCGCGCATTGGAAGGCGATGCCGAATACAAAGAACGCATTTTTGCATTGGCTGCCGCTTTGGACAGCTACATCCCAACACCTGAACGTGCTGTGGACAAACCATTCCTGCTGCCAATCGAAGACGTATTCTCTATTTCCGGTCGCGGTACAGTAGTGACCGGCCGTGTAGAGCGCGGTGTCATCAAAGTGGGCGAAGAGATTGAAATCGTCGGCTTGAAAGAAACCCAAAAAACCACTTGTACCGGCGTGGAAATGTTCCGCAAACTGCTGGACGAAGGTCAAGCGGGCGACAACGTAGGCGTGTTGCTGCGCGGTACTAAACGCGAAGAAGTGGAACGCGGCCAAGTGTTGGCAAAACCCGGTACTATCACTCCGCACACCAAATTCGAAGCAGAAGTGTATGTATTGAGCAAAGAAGAAGGCGGCCGTCATACTCCGTTCTTCGCTAACTACCGTCCACAATTCTATTTCCGTACTACTGACGTGACCGGCGCGGTTACTTTGGCAGAAGGCGTGGAAATGGTAATGCCAGGCGAAAACGTGAAAATCACCGTTGAACTGATTGCCCCAATCGCAATGGAAAACGGTTTGCGTTTTGCGATTCGCGAAGGCGGCCGTACCGTTGGTGCGGGTGTTGTGGCTAACGTGATTGCTTAA
>NZ_GL870931.1 GCF_000190695.1 Kingella denitrificans ATCC 33394 | reverse complement strand
TTCCCATGATCCGCCTTGCCCTGTTCGCCGACATCCACGGCAAATTCCTGCTCCCCTTCAAGCTGGCGCACCACTACCAGCAAACCACCGGCAAATCCATAGACTTAATTGTCCAATGCGGCGATATGGGCGCATTTCCGGATAAGAGCCGTATGGACAAGGCCACGCTGCGTCATGCGGCAAGAGACCGCGACGAATTGGGCTTTATGGATGATTTTGTGCACGCCAAGCCGCCGATCGCCCAATTCCTCGAGCGGCTCAACCTCAATATGCTCTGCGTACGCGGCAATCATGAAGACCATGAATTTTTGGATGAACTAGAACAGCAAAGTGTGCAGGCTGCTTTTCCGATTGATGCATACCAACGCGTTTGGGTGCTGAAAACGGGCGAGCCGTTTGTGTTGCAGAAGGATGGAGAACAGTTGGAAATTCTCGGCATCGGGCGCATTGGCGATAGGAAACAGCGGCCGCACGGCGAATTTATTCAGGAGTATGAACGGCAAACCTTGCGCTGCTTTATTAAAGACTGCCTGAAAAACAAACACGATCCCGATGTGTTGATAACGCACGACCAGCCCGCCGACAGCCAAAGCGGTTACGGCGCGGAAGAGATTGCCGATGTGCTGGACCAGCTGGCGTTTGCCTACCATTTTTACGGGCACACGGGCGAGGCATACCGGCAGAACTTGGCGGATAACGGCATCACCCGGTCGGTCAAAATCAAAGAATTGGAATTTGATCGACAGGGCAAGTTGTCGGAAGGCTGTATGTTGATTTTGGAAGTGGAGCAGCAGGAAGGGGACAAGCTGTTTACGCTTTCGCCTGTACCGTTAAACGAGATCATTCATTTTATGCAGGACACTTGGCGGTATTGCTGATGCGGAAAGGACGGATTGAAAACCCGTCCTTTTGTTCTGTCGGCTGTTTTCCAGGTAGCCCGCACCATTCAGGCTACCTGAAAATTCATTTCTAAAATAAAAAGCTCATTCATTCAATGCTGCCAATCTCGCCCGAACTTTTGCAGCCGCATCTTCCGTGCTGTTGCCAACGATAACATTTTGCTTGTCGTCGAAATACTGCATGGCAGGGAGGTCGCGCAGGAAGCCGTCAATATCTTGTGCGGTCAGGAAACGGCCGTGCATATCCCAGCCGACATTGAGGGCACGTCCTTTGACGGCGGCCATGCGGTCGTGCAGATGGCCGTAGAGGTGGTATAGGCCGTGGTGGATACCGTCCCATTCGTATAAAGGATAGTGGCACAAAATCGCGGTATTGCCGATTTCGGGCAGTTTGAGCCGCAGGTAATGGCTGGCGGACGAGAGCAACGGATGGCCGTCGGCTTTGCGCGTGTTGAGGAAATGTGCTTCGTTTTGCCAAATCAGGTAGTCGTGGTTGCCGTAGATCAAATGGTGTTGCCCGTTAAGCCGTTGCAGCACGGCTTCGATGTGTGCGGGCTTTTTGGCAAAGCAGACATCGCCGAGGTTGTACACAGTGTCTTGCGGGGTAACGACGCGGTTCCAGCAGTCGATCAGGTATTCGTTCAGCTCGTCGGCTTTATCGCTTTGCAGGCGGAATTGCGGGCAGTATCGGGCGATGTTGGGATGGGAGAAGTGCCAGTCGGC
>NZ_GL870930.1 GCF_000190695.1 Kingella denitrificans ATCC 33394 | reverse complement strand
ATTCGGTATAGTTCGCATCTTCGCTGCTACGGCGGCGGGTTAAGAGAAGTTCTTTAACAGATACAGAATACCGATAAGTGTGAGTGCCTAATGGTCTCACACTGCGACAAAAACAGACAGAGAGAAATTTCTGTTGGTTTCTTTGAAGCAGACCAGAAGTTAAGTAAGTTAGAGATTGAACATAAGAGTTTGATCCTGGCTCAGATTGAACGCTGGCGGCATGCTTTACACATGCAAGTCGGACGGCAGCGGGGGTGCTTGCACCTGCCGGCGAGTGGCGAACGGGTGAGTAACATATTGGAATGTACCGAGTAGTGGGGGATAACCAATCGAAAGATTGGCTAATACCGCATACGTCCTGAGGGGGAAAGCAGGGGATCTTCGGACCTTGCGCTATTTGAGCAGCCAATATCTGATTAGCTAGTTGGTGGGGTAAAGGCCCACCAAGGCGACGATCAGTAGCGGGTCTGAGAGGATGATCCGCCACACTGGGACTGAGACACGGCCCAGACTCCTACGGGAGGCAGCAGTGGGGAATTTTGGACAATGGGGGCAACCCTGATCCAGCCATGCCGCGTGTCTGAAGAAGGCCTTCGGGTTGTAAAGGACTTTTGTTAGGGAAGAAAAGGGAAGTGTTAATACCACTTTTTGTTGACGGTACCTAAAGAATAAGCACCGGCTAACTACGTGCCAGCAGCCGCGGTAATACGTAGGGTGCGAGCGTTAATCGGAATTACTGGGCGTAAAGCGAGCGCAGACGGTTACTTAAGCAGGATGTGAAATCCCCGGGCTCAACCTGGGAACTGCGTTCTGAACTGGGTAGCTAGAGTATGTCAGAGGGGGGTAGAATTCCACGTGTAGCAGTGAAATGCGTAGAGATGTGGAGGAATACCGATGGCGAAGGCAGCCCCCTGGGATAATACTGACGTTCATGCTCGAAAGCGTGGGTAGCAAACAGGATTAGATACCCTGGTAGTCCACGCCCTAAACGATGTCGATTAGCTGTTGGGCAACTTGATTGCTTAGTAGCGTAGCTAACGCGTGAAATCGACCGCCTGGGGAGTACGGTCGCAAGATTAAAACTCAAAGGAATTGACGGGGACCCGCACAAGCGGTGGATGATGTGGATTAATTCGATGCAACGCGAAGAACCTTACCTGGTCTTGACATGTACGGAAGAACTCAGAGACGAGTTTGTGCCTTCGGGAGCCGTAACACAGGTGCTGCATGGCTGTCGTCAGCTCGTGTCGTGAGATGTTGGGTTAAGTCCCGCAACGAGCGCAACCCTTGTCATTAGTTGCCATCATTTAGTTGGGCACTCTAATGAGACTGCCGGTGACAAACCGGAGGAAGGTGGGGATGACGTCAAGTCCTCATGGCCCTTATGACCAGGGCTTCACACGTCATACAATGGTCGGTACAGAGGGTAGCCAAGCCGCGAGGTGGAGCCAATCCCAGAAAACCGATCGTAGTCCGGATTGCACTCTGCAACTCGAGTGCATGAAGTCGGAATCGCTAGTAATCGCAGGTCAGCATACTGCGGTGAATACGTTCCCGGGTCTTGTACACACCGCCCGTCACACCATGGGAGTGGGGGATACCAGAAGTAGGTAGGGTAACCGCAAGGAGCCCGCTTACCACGGTATGCTTCATGACTGGGGTGAAGTCGTAACAAGGTAGCCGTAGGGGAACCTGCGGCTGGATCACCTCCTTTCTAGAGAAAAGAAGAGGCGGTTAGGCATTCACACTTATCGGTAAACTGTAGTATTTAAAGATGCGAAGAAGAAGTAAAGACCCAAGGGTTTGTAGCTCAGGTGGTTAGAGCACACGCTTGATAAGCGTGGGGTCGTAGGTTCAAGTCCTACCAGACCCACCAAACACGTCAGGCGAAAGAAAAGCAAGAAACCGAGTAAAGAAGCAAGACATTGGGGGCATAGCTCAGTTGGTAGAGCACCTGCTTTGCAAGCAGGGGGTCATCGGTTCGATCCCGTTTGCCTCCACCAGTTTTATAAATTAAAGCAATTTTATATTTTAAGTTTTGAAAAATTTTAAAATTTAAGATAGTTTTAATTTGCGAAACAACGCATCGATCTTTAACAAATTGGAAAGCCGAAATCAACAAACAAAGACAATGTTTGGCTGGTGAAACAGTCAGACAGTAAATTTGGGTGATGATTGTATCGATTATCTCTGAAACACAAAAGGCAGAGATAATCCACAACAAAGCAGTAAGCTTTATCAAAGTAGAGTATCTAAGTTGCAGCTGTAGTCAACAACAGGTGTAGCAAAGTCAGAAGGTACTTCAAATGATAGAGTCAAGTGAATAAGTGCATCAGGTGGATGCCTTGGCGATGATAGGCGAAGAAGGACGTGTAAGCCTGCGAAAAGCACGGAGAAGCTGGCAAAAGAGCAATGATCCCGTGATATCCGAATGGGGAAACCCACACAGTAATGTGTATCCTAAACTGAATACATAGGTTTAGAGAAGCGAACCCGGAGAACTGAACCATCTAAGTACCCGGAGGAAAAGAAATCAACCGAGATTCCGCAAGTAGTGGCGAGCGAACGCGGAAGAGCCTGTATGTGATAGCTGTTGAGATAGAAGAAAGAATTGGAAACTTCTACCATAGAGGGTGATAGTCCCGTATTTGAAATTTCAACAGTGGTACTAAGCATACGATAAGTAGGGCGGGACACGAGAAATCCTGTCTGAAGATGGGGGGACCATCCTCCAAGGCTAAATACTCATCATCGACCGATAGTGAACCAGTACCGTGAGGGAAAGGCGAAAAGAACCCCGGGAGGGGAGTGAAATAGAACCTGAAACCTGATGCATACATACAGTGGGAGCACCTTTACGGTGTGACTGCGTACCTTTTGTATAATGGGTCAACGACTTACATTCAGTAGCGAGCTTAACCGGATAGGGGAGGCGTAGGGAAACCGAGTCTTAATAGGGCGCATAGTTGCTGGGTGTAGACCCGAAACCGAGTGATCTATCCATGGCCAGGTTGAAGGTGCCGTAACAGGTACTGGAGGACCGAACCCACGCATGTTGCAAAATGCGGGGATGAGCTGTGGATAGGGGTGAAAGGCTAAACAAACTCGGAGATAGCTGGTTCTCCCCGAAAACTATTTAGGTAGTGCCTCATGTATCACTTCCGGGGGTAAAGCACTGTTATGGCTAGGGGGTCATTGCGACTTACCAACCCATGGCAAACTAAGAATACCGGAAAGTGCAATCATGGGAGACAGACAGCGGGTGCTAACGTCCGTTGTCAAGAGGGAAACAACCCAGACCGCCAGCTAAGGTCCCAAATGACAGATTAAGTGGTAAACGAAGTGGGAAGGCACAGACAGCCAGGATGTTGGCTTAGAAGCAGCCATCATTTAAAGAAAGCGTAATAGCTCACTGGTCGAGTCTTCCTGCGCGGAAGATGTAACGGGGCTCAAATCTGTAACCGAAGCTGCGGATGCACCTAGTGCATGGTAGGGGAGCGTTCTGTAGGCCTGAGAAGGTGTATCGTAAGGTATGCTGGAGGTATCAGAAGTGCGAATGTTGACATGAGTAGCGATAAAGCGGGTGAAAAGCCCGCTCGCCGAAAGCCCAAGGTTTCCTACGCAACGTTCATCGGCGTAGGGTGAGTCGGCCCCTAAGGCGAGGCAGAGATGCGTAGTCGATGGGAAACGGGTTAATATTCCCGTACTTGATTCAAATGCGATGTGGGGACGGAGAAGGTTATGCTGGCAAGCTGTTGGAATAGCTTGTTTAAGCCGGTAGGTGGAAAGGGTAGGTAAATCCGCCCTTTTATTAACACCGAGAAGTAATGACGAGTATCTACGGATATGAAGCAGCAAATACCACGCTTCCAGGAAAAGCCACTAAGCTTCAGTTTGAATCGAACCGTACCGCAAACCGACACAGGTGGGCAGGATGAGAATTCTAAGGCGCTTGAGAGAACTCGGGAGAAGGAACTCGGCAAATTGATACCGTAACTTCGGGAGAAGGTATACCCTCTAATGTGAAGGACTTGCTCCGTAAGCATCTGAGGGTCGCAGAGAATAGGTGGCTGCGACTGTTTATTAAAAACACAGCACTCTGCTAACACGAAAGTGGACGTATAGGGTGTGACGCCTGCCCGGTGCTGGAAGGTTAATTGAAGATGTGAGAGCATCGGATCGAAGCCCCAGTAAACGGCGGCCGTAACTATAACGGTCCTAAGGTAGCGAAATTCCTTGTCGGGTAAGTTCCGACCCGCACGAATGGCGTAACGATGGCCACACTGTCTCCTCCCGAGACTCAGCGAAGTTGAAATGGTTGTGAAGATGCAATCTCCCCGCTGCTAGACGGAAAGACCCCGTGAACCTTTACTGTAGCTTTGCATTGGACTTTGAAGTCACTTGTGTAGGATAGGTGGGAGGCTTAGAAGCAGAGACGCCAGTTTCTGTGGAGCCGTCCTTGAAATACCACCCTGGTGGCTTTGAGGTTCTAACCCAGACCCGTGATCCGGGTCGGGGACCGTGCATGGTAGGCAGTTTGACTGGGGCGGTCTCCTCCCAAAGAGTAACGGAGGAGTTCGAAGGTTACCTAGGTCCGGTCGGAAATCGGACTGATAGTGCAATGGCAAAAGGTAGCTTAACTGCGAGACCGACAAGTCGAGCAGGTGCGAAAGCAGGACATAGTGATCCGGTGGTTCTGAATGGAAGGGCCATCGCTCAACGGATAAAAGGTACTCCGGGGATAACAGGCTGATTCCGCCCAAGAGTCCATATCGACGGCGGAGTTTGGCACCTCGATGTCGGCTCATCACATCCTGGGGCTGTAGTCGGTCCCAAGGGTATGGCTGTTCGCCATTTAAAGTGGTACGTGAGCTGGGTTTAAAACGTCGTGAGACAGTTTGGTCCCTATCTGCAGTGGGCGTTGGAAGTTTGACGGGGGCTGCTCCTAGTACGAGAGGACCGGAGTGGACGAACCTCTGGTGTACCGGTTGTGACGCCAGTCGCATCGCCGGGTAGCTAAGTTCGGAAGAGATAAGCGCTGAAAGCATCTAAGCGCGAAACTCGCCTGAAGATGAGACTTCCCTTGCGGTTTAACCGCACTAAAGAGTCGTTCGAGACCAGGACGTTGATAGGTCGGGTGTGGAAGAGTGGCAACACTTGAAGCTAACCGATACTAATTGCTCGTGAGACTTGACTCTATCATTTGAAGGACTTTGGATTTGGAGAAGGAAACATCATCTACCGAAACCAAAAGACGACAAGATAAAAGCTTACTGATGAATACGATTCGTCACCAAAATCAAAGTTGATCAACGGCTTATCCGATTTGACAGTTTATGTTTGGCGACCATAGCGGTTTGGCCCCACTCCTTCCCATCCCGAACAGGACAGTGAAACAAACCAGCGCCGATGATAGTATAGTCCCTATGCGAAAGTAGGTCATCGCCAAACCCTTATTCAGATCCCCCCTGCACACAGTGCCAGGGGGGATT
>NZ_GL870929.1:2112183-2206990 GCF_000190695.1 Kingella denitrificans ATCC 33394 | reverse complement strand
CCGAAAAAAATTGGCAACTCCTAAAACAAATTATTTTACCAATGCCTTTGTAACAACCTATCAAAAAAGGGAATTTTGTTCGACACTTTTTCACTTCTACCTCGCATTTTTATCTTAAAATATGTAAAAAAGCAGCCTGCACTTGGATTTTATCTATAAAAGTGGCAGGCTCCGCCAAACAACAAAACGCCCGCCCCGAATTTCCGGAGCGGGCGTTTTTATGCGGACGGTTCAGCAGTCGCGGGCGGTAACGCGGGCGGGTGCGGTCAGCATTTTGCCGTTGGTGGTGAAGATGCGGTATTCGATGGCGTAGCGGCCGTGCACCATTAGATCGCGCAATTCGCGGTTGTGGCAGGTTTCCTTGCGGATGTCGCGGCGGTACACCGCTTCCAGCTGGCGGCGGCGCGCCGGATCGACCTTGCGCACGTCGTGGTAGTTTTTCAGCACCATCGAATAAACGAAAGTATCGTCCGCGGCGCGGTAGCTGATGTCTTTAACGCGGATATCGCGGTTTTCGATGCTTGCTTTTTCATGGCGGAAACGGCGGGCGACGTCGCGGCCGACCGCATCGCGCTGGGCGGCAGTCATCGACGCCATATCGCGCTTGAGCTGCGGCGAAGCACCGCTGCGGCAGCCTGAAACAGCCAATAGCACGGCGGCGCTTAGGATAAGGGGAAGGTTTTTTTTCATGGCAGACTCCTTATAGGGGGCGGATAAAACGACGGACAGGATGTGCATGGTTTTTCAGGCTGCCTTATCTTAAAAACAGGTTTCTAGCGCGGCAGCCGCGGCGCGCAGTTTACCGCGCGGCAGCTGTGTGCAGGCTGCTTTTCCCAATTCATCAATACTCAATTCAGAACAATCCGCTGATAACACCGTGCTCATCAACATCGATACGCTCGGCTGCTGGGACTTTCGGCAATCCCGGCATTTTCATCATGGTGCCGCACAATGCCACAATAAAGCCCGCGCCTGCCGACACGGTAATGCCGCGTACATTGACCGTAAATCCGCTCGGACATCCGAGCAATTTGGCATTGTCGCTGAGGGAATATTGGGTCTTCGCCATGCAGATCGGCAGCTTGTCCAAGCCCAAACGTTCAAGATTGGCGATTTCGGCTTGTGCTTCCGCGCTGAATTCCACACCGGCCGCGCCATAAATCTTGGTGGCGATGGCATGGATTTTATTGCGGATGCTGTCATTGGCATCATAGGCAAATTGGAATGCGGGTGCCGATTGCTCCTGTTGCGCATCGATAGCGGCAACAACTTTGTGCGCCAAATCCGCACCGCCTTCTCCGCCTTTCGCCCACACTTCGGTTAAAGAAACTTCCGCGCCGGCTTCGGTGCAGGCTGCTTTTATCGCCGCCAATTCGGCATCGCTGTCCGATACGAAACGGTTAATCGCCACCACCACCGGCAGCCCAAACACATTTCTCAGATTGTGGATATGTTTCAGCAGGTTGGGCAGGCCTTTCTGCACCGCTGCCACATTTTCCGCGCCCAAATCATTTTTCTCCACGCCGCCGTTGTATTTCAGGGCGCGTACTGTGGCCACCACCACGGCGGCATCGGGTTTCAGTTCTGCCAGGCGGCATTTGATGTCGCAGAATTTTTCCGCGCCCAAATCTGCGCCGAAGCCTGCCTCGGTCACGGCATAATCGCCCAAATGTTGCGCCAAACGTGTCGCTAATACGGAATTGCAGCCGTGCGCGATATTGGCAAACGGGCCGCCATGCACAAAGGCCGGGCTGCCGGCAATGGTCTGCACCAAATTGGGCTTGATGGCGTCTTTCAGCAACGCGGCCATTGCGCCTTGCGCTTTCAAATCTTTGGCATACACGGGCTGGTTATCGTGTGTGTACGCCACTAAAATATTGCCCAAACGGGTTTTCAAATCGACCAAATCGCGCGACAGGCAGAACACGGCCATCACTTCGCTGGCCACGGTAATGTCGAAACCGTCGGGGCGAATCACGCCGTCGGTCGGTTTACCCAAGCCGTTAATCATGTTGCGCAACTGGCGGTCGTTCATATCGACAACGCGCCGCCACAAGACGCGTTTCGGATCGATATTCAATGCGTTGCCTTGGTAAATGTGGTTGTCCAGCAGGGCGGCCAGCAGGTTGTTTGCCGCGCCGATGGCATGGAAATCGCCCGTGAAGTGAAGGTTGATGTCTTCCATCGGCAGCACTTGCGAATAACCGCCGCCCGCCGCACCGCCTTTAATGCCGAACACAGGACCCAAAGAAGGCTCGCGCATGGCAACTACGGCTTTTTTGCCGATGTGGTTCAATGCGTCGGTCAGACCGATGGTAACGGTGGTTTTCCCTTCGCCGGCGGGCGTGGGGTTGATGGCGGTGACCAGCACCAGCCGCCCTTGTTTTTTGGGCAGTTTGAATGCGTCGTCCGGATTGACTTTGGCTTTGTATTTGCCGTAATGCTCCAGTTGGTCGGGCTGCAAGCCCAATTTTTCGGCAATCTCGTTGATGTGCCGGATATCGGCGGCTTGTGCGATTTCTACGTCAGACTTCATGTTGCGGCTCCTCTAAAAAATACATCATGCAGATAAAAAAACGTGGGTCATTGTAGCGTATTTCCGTGCGTAAAAGCAGCCTGCACATCATAATTGCCAAGTGCAGGCTGCTTTTGCGGGATTATCCGGCTTGGCGGCGGGAAATGGCCGGATAACGGTAAACCAAATACGCCAACATAGGCAAATTGCCCACCGCCACCAGCAAATACAGCAGCAGGACGCTGTCGAACAGTTTCAGCAGCACCGCGCTGGCGATGGCGGCCGCCACCATAAACACGGCATTGGCAATATTGTTGGCGGCGATGGCGTGCGCGCGGAATTCGTCGGACGAGCGCATTTGCAGCCATGTATAAAGCGGTACGGAGAAAAATCCGCCGAAAAAGCCGATGCCTAGCATAGCCAGCATGATGGGATACGCATGGCCGCGCTGCAAAAATTGCCCGATGCCCTGCAACGGCTGGCCGGCAAAATGCAGCGTGTGGGTGAGATACACCAGCAAACCGCCGAAAATACTCAAGCCGATGCCGCCGAACAGCACCCAAATCAAGTGCAGGCTGCCTTTGCTGGCCTTGCTGCACAGCACCGAACCTGCGGCAATACCGATGGAAAACAGCGTCAGCATCAAATTGAACACGTTGGCATTGCCGCCCAAATGCAGCTGCGTGAACGTGAGCAGCTGCGTGGTATACACCGCGCCCACCAGCCAAAACCACGAAATGCCCAAAATGGCGGTACGCAATTCGTTTTGCGCGCGTATTTGCCGCCACAGCTCTTTCGTGTCGCGCCACAAATTCCAGTGGATTTTCGCCTGCGGATTCTGCGGCGGTGCGGACGGCATAAACAGGCTGCTGGCAAACCCCGCCGCTGCCACGACAAACACGACCACCGTCAGCACCGTCGAACCGTGCCCCGCCATCGCCGTGCCGAGAATCTGGCCGAACAAAATCGCCAGAAACGTACCCGATTCAATCAGGCCGTTGCCCGTCAGCAAATGCTTTTCGCCCAAATATTCGGGCAGGATGGCATATTTCACCGGCCCGAAAATCGTGGAATGCACGCCCATCAGGAACAGGCACAGCAGCAGCACTGGCGCGGACGAAGCGGAAAAACCCCAGCCGGCCAACGCCATAATCGCCATTTCAAACACTTTGACGGCGCGCGCCAGCCGTGCTTTGTCGAAGCGCGTGGCGAGCTGTCCGGCCAGCGTGGAAAACAGGAAATACGGCAGCACAAACAGTAGCGCGCCCAAATTCAGCATTTGTTCGGGCGGCAGCCAGTCGTTTTTGCCCAGCCCGTAAAAGCTAATCAATGCAAACAGGCTGTTTTTAAAAAGATTGTCGTTGAACGCGCCCAAAAACTGCGTACCGAACAGCGGCGCAAATTGGCGCGTTTTGGCAAAGGCAAAATCATTTTTCATCGGATTCGTCCTGTGAAGGGCAGGTTTTCGAGGTGTCGTCATCGTCCATCAAAATGCGGTGCGCCGGGCCTTCCAAATCGTCGAATTGACCGTTTTTGCCCGACCACCAAAAGAAATAGCCGATTAAAAACGCCAATACGATACTGATGGGAATCAGGATATACAGACTTTCCATCGCTCACACTGCTCCTGTCAAGTCATTCAAAATAAAGGTATGGTTGCCGATGGTGAGGTATTCGGCACGGATGCGGCCACGGATATCGCCGTCGCTGTCCCATACGTCCACTTTGTCGCCTTCCACCGCCCACGAAAGTGCAGGCTGCTTTTCCCACTCCGCCAACACTTGAACGTGCCGCCGCAGCGTTTCGGGCAAATCTTCGCGCAGCTTCACCGCCAAATCGCCGCTTTGGTGATGGCTGTCTTCGTGCGGATATATAATCAGGAAGCCGACGTGTTCGTCATCTTCGGTGTGTAGGGAAAAATAATGCATAAGGGTGTCCGTGTATTTTGTATTTGAGTGGCAGACGGTGCAAAAGCAGCCTGCACTTTTGCAGGAACGTGAAAGTGCAGGCTGCTTTTTATTCTTGTTTGCTGTGCAGATAGCGCACCACGTCTTCTTGCCGCCCGGCCATCACATCGTCCATCGCGCGCAGCGATTTGGCAATGGCGCGGTCAATCAGCTCGCGCTCCGCCGCAGAAGGCTTGTTCAGCACGAAGCCCACCACCAAATGCTTATCGCCCGGATGGCCGATGCCCAGCCGCAAACGGTAAAACTGCGGTGTGCCCAGCTTCGCCTGAATGTCCTTCAAACCGTTGTGCCCGCCGTTGCCGCCGCCCAGTTTGAAGCGGATGGCGCCGCAGTCGATGTCCAATTCGTCGTGCACCACCAGAATTTCTTCGGGCTGGATTTTGTAGAAATTCGCCAGCGCCTGTACGGCCTTGCCCGACAGATTCATGTAAGTGTCCGGTTTCAGCAGCCAGACATCGCCTTCGGGACGGGCAACGCGCGCCACATCGCCGAAAAATTTCTTCTCGTTCTTGAACGTGGCCTTCCATTGCCATGCCAATTCGTCCAAAAACCAAAAACCTGCATTGTGCCGCGTGTGTTCGTATTCCGCGGTCGGATTGCCCAAACCGACAATCAGTTTAATCTTCATGACGCTTCCTTTTTCTTCTGCAACACGCGTTTGCGCCGCGCGTCTTTCGGGTCGGCAACGAGCGGGCGGTAGACTTCGATGCGGTCGCCGTCTCGCAGCACGGTATCGTCTTTCACGCGCTTACCGAAAATGCCCAACGGCGCAGTGTGCACGTCCGCATCGGGGAAATCGTCCGCCACGGGGCTTGCCAACACGGCCTGCCGCGCCGTGCAGGCTGCTTTGACCGCCATCCGGTACAGTTTCTGCGTTTGCGCCGTGCCGTAGGCAATTTCAATCTGAATCTCAGCCATAACGTTTATTGGCTTCCTGCACGAACGCATCGACCAAACGGCCGGTAATGCTGGAAAACACGGGCGCAATCAGCCGGCTCAAAATGCCGGTCAATTCGTAATGCAGCACAAATTCCACTTTGCACATTTCGTCGCCCAAATCGATGAACTGCCATGTGCCGTGCAGCGATTTGAACGGGCCTTCCAGCAGGTTCATGCGGATTTCCTGCGGCGGCGTGTTGTGGTTGTGCGTGGCGAACGATTGGTTGATGCCCATATAGTCCATATACAGGCGCGCCTTCAATTCGTTGTCCGTGCGCATCAGCACTTCGGTTTTGCCGTACCACGGCAGAAACTGCGGATAATCTTCCACCCTGTCCACCAGCGTGTACATTTTTTCCGCGCTGTGCAGTACCAAAACAGATTTGTGAATACTTGCCATAATTGATTTGATTAAACAGTTAGTTGCGGAAACAGGCTGCGGATGCCGGCAATCACGATTTCCACGGCCACCGCCGCCAGCAGCATGCCCATAATGCGGTTGAGCACCGTCAAACCCGTTTCGCCCAGCCAACGGCTGACTTTTGCCGCCGCCAGCAAGCTCAAATAACAAATGACGCTAATCGCCGCGCCCGCCGCCACAATGGCGAATAAGTCGTTCATGTGGCGCGCGGCAGAGGCATGAATAATCACGGTGGAAATGCCGCCGGGCCCGATAATCAGCGGCATGGCCAAAGGCACGATGGCCACGGCACCCATATTCGGACGCGGCTGCACAGTAATCTCATCGTGTTCCTGCGTGCCGATTTTGGGTTTGGCGGGATTGCTGCCGCTGTTCATCATCGATACGGCAATCAGAAACACCAAAATGCCGCCGCCCACTTGGAAAGAGCCCGTGCTGATGCTCAAAATTTTCAATATCCAATTCCCGCTGAAGATGAACACCGTCATGATGATGAAGACGGACAACGCGGTGATTTGGGCGGTGCGGCGGCGCTCTCTGGACGTGTAGCCCTGCGTCAGTTCCAAAAATATCGACAGCGCGCTAAACGGATTGACCAAGACAATCAACGATAAAATGATTTTACCGATTTCAAAATGCATTCAACGCTCCTTTGTGCTTTATTGGAAAGTGCAGGCTGCTTTTGCTGCGTCTGCTATCGTTTTTTCTTTTTGCTTTGATTGGCGATGCTCATCAGCAATGCCAAAATAAACATGATGGACAATGTGGCCGTGCCGCCGTAGCTCACCAGCGGCAGCGGCACGCCGACCACCGGCAGGATGCCGCTGACCATGCCCATGTTCACAAACGCGTAACAGAAAAACGTCATAGTGAGCGAGCCGGCCAGTGTGCGGCTATACAGCGTGGGCGCACGGGCGGCGATAATCAGACCGCGGCCGAGAATAATGGTATACACCAACAATAACAATACGTTGCCCAGCAAACCGAATTCTTCGCCATACACGGCAAAGATGAAGTCGGTGGTGGATTCGGGAATGTAGTCCAGATGGGTTTGCGTGCCGTTCAGCCAGCCTTTGCCCCACACGCCGCCCGAACCGATGGCAATCATGGATTGCAGGATGTGGTAGCCTGCTCCCAAGGGGTCTTTGGTCGGGTCGAGCAAGGTCAGCACGCGCGTTTTCTGGTAATCGTGCATGCCGTAATTCCAAATCAGCGGCAGCGACACGATAAACAGAATAATGGAGGCGAACAGCGCTTTCCATGGCAATCCGGCAAAAAAGATGACGAAAAAGCCGGAGGCCATAATCAAGGTGGCGGTGCCCAAATCAGGCTGCTTCAGGATGAGCGCGCCGGGCAGCAGAATCAGCCCCATGGCGGCAAGATAGTGATACCACGCCAGCCTGCTTTCAAAACGCTGGAAAAACCACGCCAACATCATCGGCAGGCCGATTTTCATAATCTCCGAAGGCTGAAGGCGCACAATACCCAAATTGAGCCACCGTGTCGAACCGTTCACAGTGACGCCGAAAAAATGCACGCCCAGCAGCAGCAGCACGCCCAGCACGTAAATCGGCAGGGCGAAATGACCCAAAATCTGCGGCCGGATACGCGAAAACACCAGCAGCAGCACAACGCCAATAACGGTGTGCAGGGTTTTGCTTTCCAGGCGGCCGATGTCTTGCCCGTCGGCGGAATACAGCAGGAACATGCTCATCAGATACACGGCGAGCACAGCGTAAAACAGCCAGGGATCGAGCGGATCCCAAAGCGTTTTTTTAATTTTGAGAAACAAACTGTCGGGTTGGTGTGGCATTTTTATTGTCCTACAGCAGAAGCAGCCTGCACTTTGGCACGCTCTTGCGCCGCTGCTTCAAAAGCAGCCTGCACGGGATTTTTTCCGGTATTTAGCGGCTGCCCCAATTCCAGCAACGGATTGGCGGTGCGCCGCTTGCGGGTTTCTTCACCGGCCACCTGTCCTGCTTTCAGGCGCAACAGGTAGAAATCCGCCAGCTGCCTTGCCAGCGGTGCGGCATTCGCGCCCCAGCCCGCATTTTCCAAAATCACGGCAATGGCGATTTGCGGATTTTCGGCCGGCGCAAACGCAATAAACCACGCATGGTCACGGTGCTGCTCGCGCAATGCCGCCGCATTATAGCTTTTGCCCTGTGCAATCTGCACCACCTGCGCCGTGCCCGTTTTCCCGCCCATGCTGTATTTCAAACCCGCGCCGACACGCCAAGCCGTACCGCCCGGGCGCAGCACGCGCTGCATCGCGTTTTTAATATAAGTAAAATGCTTGGCGGCAAAAGGCAGCCTGCGCTCCGGTTTCGGCTCGATAACGGTAATCTGCTGATTTTCATGGTCCAGCACTTCTTTCACCAAATGCGGGCGGAATACCACGCCGTTATTGGCCAAAATCGCAGTGGCATGCGCCATTTGCAGCGGCGTGTAGGTGTTATAGCCCTGCCCGATACTGATAGGCACCATTTCGGCAATGTTCCAGCGCCGCTTGTTTTCCGGCAAATGGGCAAAACGTTTGGCCTTCCATTCCGGCGTCGGCAAAACGCCGCGATACTCGCCCGGCAAATCAATGCCCGTGCGCTCGCCCAAACCGAATGCCGCCAAATACGGTGCGGTTTTCTCAATGCCCAGCTCAAAGCCCAGCCTATAAAAAAACGTATCGGACGATACCTGAATCGCCTTGCTCAAATTTGCCGAACCGTGGCCGCTGCGCACCGAATCGCGGAAAATATGCTTCGTTCCGGGAATACTCCAAGACCCCGGCGCAGGCACCACCGTCTGCTCATTAATTTTACCGCTTTCCAGCAGAGCCATCGCCATAAATGGCTTAAATGTAGAACCCGGCGGATACAGACCCTGCGTCACACGGTTAATCAGCGGCCGCTGCCAGTTTTCGTTCAACGCCTTCCAGCTTTCGCTGTCAATGCCGTCAATAAAGATGTTCGGGTCAAAATTCGGTTTGGAAACAAAGGCTAATACACTGCCCGTCTGCGGGTCGATCGCCACCATAGCACCGCGGCGGTTGCCCATCAAACGGTCGGCTTCGCGTTGCAGGCGGATATCCATCGACAAACGCAAAGTTTGCCCTGTTTTGGGCGGTTCGGAGCGGATAACGCGAATCACGTTGCCGGCCGCATCTTTTTCCACTTCCTGATAGCCGGGCGTGCCGTGCAGCTGTTCTTCGTAATGCGCCTCCAAGCCCGATTTGCCGATGTGCGTAGTGCCGCGATAGGCAATGGCACGGTTGCTTTCCGCCAATTTTTCTTGGTCGCGGTCGCTAATTCGTCCGATATAGCCCAAAAAATGGGCGGTTAACGCGCCAAAAGGATATTCGCGGAAGGTACGCGCATTAATTTCCACGCCTTTGAAACGGTACAACTGGGCAGCCAAACGAGAGGCTTCATCGGGCAGCAGTTTCAGTTTCAGCGGCACTTTTTCATAAGAGCGGTAGTCGGCACGAAATTTGCGGAAACGTCGCAAATCGGATTCGTCCAACTGAACATATTCCCTTAATCTTTCAATTAAATCATCCACTTTTCCTTCTACTTGGTTGGGGATGATTTCCAGTGAATACGCAGGATAATTTTGTGCCAGAACGACACCGTTGACATCGACGATTTCGCCGCGGATGGGCGGGATGGGAATCAGGCTGATACGGTTGGTTGCGGCTTGGGCAACGTAATTTTCATGCTGATCCACCTGCAAATAAACAAAACGCGCCACCAATATTCCAAAGAATATCAGAATAAAGACGAATGCCACCACCAAACGCAGCATGAAATCGCGCCGTCTGGTGTTGTCATCAAAAATATTGCCTGAAAATTGGCGTGGTGTTTTCATGAATTAGCGGCGTAAATAACGGAAATTTAACAGAGAAACCATAATTTTGTTGAGCATTGGCCAAAGCAGCGCGCCAACGATGGGGGCCAAAAAGACCAACCAGCCTGCAAAATTATGGGTGAAGCGCAAACGCACCAGCGTTAAGACCACTTCGTTGCACAATAAGGCGAAAAAAACGGCAATTGCCTGAATGCCGTAGTGGTGCAAACCGACTTGTCGGCGGCTGCGAATCATTACGTATGACGCAAGCAGGTAGGACAAGGCGTGCTGACCCAAAGGGGCAGCCGTGCCGATATCCACCAGCACTCCGACGACAAAAGCCGTCCCCATATCGACACGCTGCGGACGGTTGATGAGCCAATACATGAGCATCATGGCGGTGAATTCCGGCAGCCAATGAAACAGGTGGCTGGGCAACGGAATGAAATCCAAAAGCATGGCCACGGCAAAGCTGCCGTAAATCCAATATTTTGGGAGTCGGTTATAAAGATTTTCTGATTCCATTAGGGGGTCGCTGTTGTGGGTTCGGAAGCAGCCTGCACTTTTTGTTGCGGAACAACCAGCACGATTTTGCTGCGGTGGAGTGCCGCCATAGATTCGAGTTTGGTGCGATAAAACGGCGTGCCCGCATTACGGCTGGTATGCTGCACGCGCGCCACAGGGATGCCGGCCGGATAAATACTGTCCAGCCCGGATGTGACGAGCAAATCATTAGGCTGCAAATCGGCATCGGTCGGGAAATAGCGCAGGGTCAATTCGCCGCTGCCGCCATAAACTAGGCTGCGCACGCCGGTCCGCGCCACCATCACGGGAATGGTCAGGCTGCTGTCGGTAATCGGGCTGATTTCGGCAGTTAGCGGATGCACTTGCAGCACTTGGCCAATCAAGCCGGCATCATCCACCACCGCATCGCCTTCCCGAATATTGTGCGTGCTGCCTTTATTGATAATCATGCGTCCGCCAATCGGCTCTTTGCCATTGGAAATCACCTCCGCAGCAACCGCCTCGCTCAAACCCTGCTGTTTCAAAGTTAGCAAGGCTTTAACGTCGGCCAACTCGCGCAACTGCACTTCGGCTTGGCGCGTTTGGATTTTCAACTGCATATTTTCTTTGGTCAGCCGCTGGTTTTCGCTCAACAAGTAATTTTGCGAATGCATCAATGCGCTGCCGTATTCGTACCACTCCATCGGCTGGTTGGCCACCCATTGCAGCGGATAAAGCGCAGTGGCGATATAGCGTTTGGCCGTCTGCACCGCGGCATAGCGGCTGTCCAGCACAAGCAGCGCCACGGAAACCAACGACAGCAGGATAAATTTGTTGGTGGAGCTAATCCCCGATTTGGTAAACGAAAGTGAATCGGACATGGTTCTTCAAACAAAATACGGTGCAGGCAGCCTGCACTTTGGTTACATCGATTAAGGGCTGGGAACAAACACAGAGTTCAATTTGCCCACCATTTCCAAAGCCTTGCCGGAACCGCGCGCCACACACGTTAAAGCATCTTCGGCAATCAGCACCGGCAAACCGGTTTCTTCGGCCAGCAAACGGTCCAGCCCGCGCAGTAATGCGCCGCCGCCGGTCAATACCAAGCCTCGCTCGGCGATATCCGCACCCAATTCGGGCGGTGTTTGTTCCAACGCGTTGCGCACTGCCTGCACGATTTGGCTCAGCGGGTCGGCCAACGCTTCCAAAACCTCGTTAGAAGAAATGGTGAACGAACGCGGAATACCTTCTGCCAAATTGCGGCCTTTGACTTCCATTTCGGTGACTTCTGCGCTCGGGAACGCCGAACCGATGCGTTTTTTGATTTCTTCCGCCGTTGCTTCACCAATCAGCATGCCGTAATTGCGGCGCACATATTGGATAATCGCTTCGTCAAAACTGTCGCCGCCGATACGCACGGAATGCGAATACACCACGCCGGAGAGCGAAATCACACCCACTTCGGTCGTGCCGCCGCCGATATCCACCACCATAGAACCGGTCGGTTCTTCAATGGGCAAACCTGCGCCGATTGCAGCGGCCATCGGTTCTTCAATCAGATAAACGTCTGCCGCGCCTGCTTCTTTGGCAGAGTCACGAATGGCTTTGCGCTCCACCTGTGTCGCACCGCAAGGCACGCAAATTACAATGCGCGGCGGCGCCGACCATTTGCTGTTGTTCACTTTATGAATGAATTCTTTCAGCATTTTGCCCGTCACGTTAAAGTCGGCAATCACGCCGTCTTTCAGCGGGCGGATGGCTTGAATGCTGCCCGGCGTACGGCCAAGCATTCTTTTGGCTTCGGTTCCGACCGCCAGCGTGTCGTTCTTACCATATTGGTCTGTCTGCACCGCCACCACCGATGGCTCATCCAACACGATACCTTTGCTTTTCACATAAATCAGCGTATTTGCCGTTCCCAAATCAATGGCAATATCGTTGGAAAAATAACGAGTCAAAAAACCAAACATAAAAGTTCCTAAAATGATAAATGTAAACAGTTATTTCAAATAATTCCGTTTCAAAAGCAGCCTGCACCCGCCGTGTTTTCATGGGCAATTTCGGGTATAATGGCGTGCTTTCAAGGCAAAGAGGCGTAATCATACTCTAATTTGTCTATTTACTGAATGAATTTTTAAGGATTTAACCATGTCGCTCACCTTAACAGACGTTGAAAAAATCGCCAAACTCTCGCGTTTGAGCCTAAACGAACAAGAAAAAGCCGCAACTTTGGACAAATTGAACGCCGTGTTCGCGATGGTGGAAAAAATGCAGTCGGTGAACACAGACGGCGTGGAACCGATGTCGCACCCGCATGACGTGGCGCTGCGCCTGCGTGCCGACCAAGTAACGGAAACCGACCATGCCGCGGAATATCAGGCCTGCGCCCCTGAAGTGCGCGACCGTTTGTATATCGTGCCGCAGGTGATTGAAGAGTAAAAAGCAGCCTGCACTTTGAATTTTTGCTACATACGAAATTCAATATAAACAATTTGCTAAACACGATAAACCTGTCTGTCAAAAGGATAGTTAGGCTACCATGCCGATATCCATAACTGCGGCCATCCTGAAAATATATGAAATGTGCAGGCTGTTTTTTTCATCCAACCCTAAAGCAGCCTGCACCTATACAATAATGGAATCATATTAAGTTAAGGAGTATTTCAAATGAGTGTTTACCGATGCAACCATTGCAAACATATCGGAGAATACCCCCAGCAAAACGAACAGACACAGGCGAAATGCGCCAACTGCGGGCATGACGTAACCGTTTACGATACGGTTTATTTTATTAAAAACATCCTTAACCGTTGGGCGGCGGCCGTCCGCGAATTAAATGCCTTGCAAAGCCAAGAACAAGACAACGGCCTGCCGGCAGACGCGGAGCCGAAAAACAGCAGACACAATCCATTGGACAACATAAAACTCTCTGATACGGATATTTTAGCCAACGAACGCCAACACAAACCGCTGGAAAACTGGTTCCGCCAAAAGCAGATTGTACCGACATTCGACTATTCGGCAGTTGATATGAGCGGTTATTTTGACGAAGCAGCAGAGAAAATCGGCACACAATTTGACGTATTTAAAGACATCTTGGGCAAAATTACCTGGGCATACCGCAACAACCACAGCGGCCTGAACCTTGACCTGAAAAAGTACAGCCAAAAAGAAGCGCGGCAAATCAACACCATATGCCGCGAGTTTTACAGCCACACCCTGTTTTCGCGCTACAACTACCAAAAACAGGATAAGCTGGTGCATTTGAAGCTGCAATCCGCCACCCCCATCCGCCAATTTTTCAGCGGCGAATGGCTGGAATGGTTCGCGCTGAACACGGTTTTGACGCAAGCTAAAAAACGCGGGAAGAGCTATGCGTTTTCCTGTGCCCGCAGCGCGGAAATCCGTTTTGCCAACGAAGACTTACACGAATTGGATGTAGTCTTTCTAACGCCGCAAAAACCACCCGTCATTATCGAATGCAAAACGGGCGAATACCGCAGAGATTTGGACAAATATCTGAATTTGCGCAAAAGGTTAAATATTCCTGCCGAAAATTTCGCCCTTCTGGTAACCGATGTCAATGAAGCACAGGCCAAATCGCTCAGCGCCATGTATCAGCTTACTTTCGTTACACCCGATACATTGGCGGCATATTTGGACAAGGTAATGTAGAAAGCAGAGTGCAGGCTGCTTTTCCAACTATAATAACAAGCAGCCTGCACCCCACCGGCAAGTATATGGTTTATTGTCAGCACACCTCCCCGCATCATCATACTGTAAAACACAAGGAATAACACACAATGGACAACCAACAGCCCAAACATAACGACAAAGACAAACCGTTTGACCCAATTGCCGAACTCGTTGTGCCCGATTTGGCGAAATTATCACAAGAAAAACGTGATATTTCATATGTTTATGTAATATACGTACTATTTGTGCTGGGCATATTCGGCCTTGTGCCTGTGGCGGGCGTCATCATGGCCTATGCCAAACGCAACGATCTGCGCGGCACAATTTATTTCGATCATCTCCAATTTTTGCTAAAAACCTTCTGGATCACACTGATTTTCGGCATTATCGGCTACTTCACCTTGATTTTCCTGATTGGTTTCCCGATTCTGCTACTAACTTTTGGATGGTATACCTTCCGCGTCGTGTCCGGCTTTTTGCGCCTGCGTGAAAACCGCGCCATCACGTCCAATACCAATAACTGATGGATGTAAGGCTTTTTTATGCAACACCAAGCCATTGCCCCGTTAAGGAAGCGGCAACCATAATATTGCACCGTAAATCATTTTGGTCGTCCAAAGCCGTAGCCGATTGAAGCCGACCATTTCCCATTAAGCACATAATGTCCGCCAATACCGCTAAAATCGTTATTCTTACCATTGTCAGCACTGCCGTGCTGCTGACCGCCTACCATTTCTGTTTCAGCTGTCCTCACATCAGCAGTGAAACGCAAAAGAGAAGTGAAACGCAACAGGCCGTGGCCAAAGCAGCTTCCGATATCGAGCAGAGGCAAGCCGAACGCAGCCGACGCGAAATGGCCGTTGCCGCATCGGAAATCAGCCAGAATGAAATCAGGCAGGCCAACGAGCAGGCTGTCAAAAATGCGGTGCGCAACAAGATTCTGTTCGAAGGCATATCGTCTGTCAGCGGGCTGCGTACCGATATTGCCATATTTCTCGCCGACCACGCCCGAATGCCCGATAGTTTGAATGAAATCGGCTGGGAAGGCGGCGTAACCAGCGTTACCCTGTCCTCCATCAGAATGCGGGTGGGCGGCATACTGGTCTTGAGCTTCAATCCAGAAAAACTGCGCGGCACCATTATCCTCACGCCGCAAACCAATATAGAAGCCGGGATGATTACAGGCTGGGACTGCACCAGCCCTGATATCGATTTCATTGCCGAAGCCCTGCCCGAATGCCGATATCAACGCTGAACATAAATATTTACTTTCAGGTAGCCTAAAAAGCAGCCTGCACCCAACTAACCCATTAAAATCCATCTACTTTTCAATTCCAACCGAAAGACCCGAAAATGACCCGATACACCCTCAAACAAGCCGGCCAACTGCTGCAATCCAAACAAATCTCCGCCGTCGAACTGGCCACCGAATACCTCGCCGCCATTGCTGCGCAGAACCCGGCTATCAACGGCTACATCACCCTCGACCAAGACAAGACCCTCGCCGAAGCCCGTGCCGCCGATGCTCGTATCGCTCAAGGCAACGCCACCGCGCTTACCGGCGTACCCATCGCCTACAAAGATATTTTCTGTCAAACAGGTTGGCGCAGTGCGTGCAGCTCCAAAATGCTGGACAACTTTGTTTCCCCCTACACTGCCACCGTCGTCCAAAACCTGCTCGATGAAGGCATGGTAACACTCGGTCGTACCAACATGGACGAGTTCGCTATGGGCTCGACTAACGAAACCTCGTTCTACGGCGCGACTAAAAACCCGTGGAATCCCGAACACGTCCCAGGCGGTTCATCCGGCGGTTCCGCAGCGGTCGTTGCCGCACGCCTTGCTCCTGTCGCACTCGGTTCAGATACCGGCGGCTCTATCCGCCAGCCTGCTTCACACTGCGGTATCACAGGCATTAAACCTACCTACGGCACGGTTTCCCGCTTCGGCATGGTTGCCTACGCATCCAGTTTCGACCAAGCCGGTCCGATGGCGCAAACCGCCGAAGACTGCGCGATTTTGCTTAATGCAATGGCGAGCTTTGACGAGCGCGATTCCACCAGCTTGGAACGCAGCAAAGAAGATTACACCCGCGATTTGGACAAACCGCTCAAAGGCATGAAAATCGGCTTGCCTAAGGAATATTTCGGCGAAGGCGCGGATGCCGATGTGCAGGCTGCTTTGCAAAACGTCATCGACCTTTTAAAAGCACAAGGTGCGGAAACTATTGAAGTTTCCCTGCCCCAAACCGCCCTATCCATCCCCGCTTACTACGTCCTCGCTTCCGCCGAGGCCAGCACTAATCTTTCCCGCTACGACGGCGTACGCTACGGCCACCGCGCCGCCCAATTTGGTGACCTTGAAGAAATGTACAGCAACACCCGCGCCGAAGGCTTCGGCAGCGAAGTCAAACGCCGCATCATGATCGGTACTTATGTGTTGTCGCACGGCTACTACGACGCCTATTACCTGAAAGCCCAAAAACTGCGCCGCCTCGTTGCCAACGATTTTCAGACGGCCTTCGCGCAATGTGATTTCATCCTCGCCCCGACTGCGCCCACCGCCGCCCCCAAACTCGGCAGCGACATCCACAATCCCGTGCAGATGTACCTTTCCGACATCTACACCATCGCCGTGAATCTAGCCGGCTTGCCCGCCCTGACCCTGTCCGCAGGTTTCAGCAGCAGCGGACTGCCCATCGGCGTGCAATTTATCGGCAACCACTTCTCCGAAGCCAAAATCCTTGGCGCAGCGCATCAAGTACAGCTGGCGAGTGATTGGCATACGAAAGCACCGGAGTAATACTATGCGTGGACACTCACTGTCCACGCATTTTTGCTACATGAAACCCATTCCAAGCAGCCTGCACTCCAAATTCCATGCCCCGACCGCCCCAACAATGGACATTCCGCCCCTTATCCTACCCTATTATCCCCGGCGTCCGCACCGTGAAGGATGCCATCGTGTCTTGGGTGGTTTTCTCAATGATAGCCATCGACTACTTCGGCCCCGAGAGTGGTTCCGCCATAATGTTTGTTATGCTGATAGGCGGGATAATTTGGTTTGCCCGCAGCAAATGGAAGCTGTGGCAATGGTATCGGAAGCATGACGAATACGTCCGCTTGGGCGATACCGCCCTGCATTTCTGCATTTACCCCCAATCAGGCAGCCTGCACTATGCCGACATCGTGCAAGTCATCCATTGGTATGAAGAGCGAATGACGGGCAAAGATGAAGAGGTTTACGACAAAAACATCGGCATTATCATCACCACCCGGCAGCAGTGCACCGTCCGCCTTAATTTGGAACGCATGGTGCAGGGGGACGATGGCATCTCCTTCGGCGAAAACAGCGGCATCGTCATTCGCGCGTTGGAAGAAAAAATGAAATGGCGCAGACCTGCTGGCCGAGTCCGCCCGTAAACCGAAAAGCAGCCTGCAGTTTACATTTCACAGTGCAGGCTGCCTGAAACCGCCCGCAAAAACAGCCTGCACATTTCTCACGAAACAAAACATCATGAAAAACAAAATATTCCTTCTATACGGCCTCGCCGCTCTTGCCGCAGCCCTCTTCCAACTCGCCCTGTTGCACACCGCCCAAAGCGGCGTGCTCGTCCAAGCCGCATTGTGGCTTGCCGCAGGAGCCGCCCTGTTTGCCGTCTGCCTCCACCGGCAAGCGGCACAGCCCCGCGCCCGAGCGTACACGCGCAAATTTTTTTGCACCGCAGGAAAATACGCGGCGGCTGCCTGCGGCATTTTCCTGTTCAACGCCTTTCTCACATTCGGCGCGGGTGCAGGCGAAATGAGCCTAGCAGACGCACAACGCTACGCCGCCTTGTCCGAATGCCTGTGACCGCTGTGCCATTTTTGGCTGGCCGTTCGCCTATGCCTGGATGCGCGCCAACTGCGGCACGATGATTTTCAAGCAGCATAACCGTGCAAAAAGCAGCCTGCACTTAAAAAAAGGACACCCCATGCCCGCCCTAATCCCCGCATTCGCCGCACTCCTGCTCGCCAGCACTCCCGTCTCTGCCACCGCTGACACGCTGTTTTATTGCCAAATCGCCAACGGCAAGCAAGTGCATATCCGGCAACATGACGGCAACGTGCGCTACCGCTTTGGCAAAAACCTGGCCCGCCCAGAACTGGAATTTACACAACCTAAAACACAGGTTTACCAGCGAAACTTTACGATCGAAGACAACGGCGACCGTGCCCACGCAAGACAAATGTGGCTGCGCAACGGCAATGCGGACTATGTCACCACCGTGCTTTACCTTTCAGAAGGAAGAGCGTATTTGCTGGGCGTATACCATGACGGCGAATATGCCGAAATTCCCTGCCGGCAGCGAAACGCCTTTGAAAAAATAACGCTCATCGATGCCCTGCCTGAACTTCCAGACGATTTTCAAACTGAATAAATAATTAATTTATTGGAATGATAATAAGATGAAAGGACGTGTAAAGCAGCCTGCACTTTTTGGGAAATGTTGTATTCATTCCTTCCATCAAAGCGGCTTGCCATGATAAAAAAATAAAAATCCGGCCAAAATTATCAAATAATTCAAAATATTTAAAAAGAAAAAATTCAGAATAATCAAGAAGAAATAGTCTATTTTCTTATCGTTTCTTTTGAATAAAAAAACCAACTGAATAAGACACAAAATCCACAATGGGTAAATGATGGGAAAAGTCCAATCCCCTCCCTGGATAAGATAAAGGAATAAATGCCAAATTTTATCCCCCACTTCCCCTGTTCCATTAGGCAGCACATGCATTAAAACGGACAAAATAAGGATATATAATGTTATGCCTAAATTAATTCTTTTAAAATCAAACATAATTGATGTATCCACATAGAAAAAAGGCTATCACGATATTTGCTCAAAACAGCGTTTTAATTTTCTTCCTAAAAACAAAACCCAATATCCGACCAATCCCAACAAGATGGAAATAAGGGCATAAACCGCAGAATAGCTGTGTAAGCCCGTGATGAATATCGTCATGAAGCCTATGCATATTGCCAATATCAAAAATAAATTGATGACACCGATACACCAATATGAAGACACCAAACCAACTATAAAATATGCACCATAAACAATCAAATTGTAATGATTAATACCCAAAGAACCTATTAAATTAGATTGAAATTGAAGCAATAAAATATTGTACAATACAAAAATAATGATTATGTTTAATAATTTAACCATCTTACTTGAAAACATGGCTGGCCTTATTCTTTATGATAAAACATCATTTCTATAATCAAATCCTGCCGATTGATTTATTAAGCCAAGCACTAAACTGGCTGACCCAATTTTGACAAATAGAATCCAATCCGCGTCCTCTATTGCTTATTTTTCTTAAAAAAGAACTTAGGAAACAGATAAATCCATTGGAAATAAAATGCAACCGTTGCTACTGAATAGCATATAAATAATAGGATTAAATTAGTGCCGGTGAAATTGCTTAAATTCGGAAAGAGAAAATTGAGCATTAGTATGGTGATAAAAATTGCTGCTGTGCCTAATGGAAAACTTAAATACAAAGGAAGAAGAAAATATTTCAAATACATTTCCGCCATCAAATAATGCTCTGTATTGCAAAACTCAAAAATAAAACAGATGATTATAGAAATATTGATAATTCCCCAGACAGATAACATAACCTTGCGGTATTTCCTCGTTTCCATTTTCAAAAATCCTCCTGCATAATCTTTTATCAGCCCTCAATATACGGCCAGTATACTCCAGGCAATCTGCTCCCAAAAATTTTATTGGCATAACCTCCTTTCGGCTTCACGGAACTCATAAATGGCACTATCATCCACATCAACAAGAAATACGAAACGGCGAGGCCACCCATGACCATTTTGCAAAAACTCATCAACGCCATTTGTGAAAGCGGCGTATTAGACCAGTTGGCATAATTCTCCTTTCTCGTGCAAATTCAATGCAAATCCAACCCAAAAAGCAGCCTGCACTTCATTTTCCAAAGTGCAGGCTGCTTTTTCATGCCGCCAAAAACCCTTCCCTGCTGCCCAGCCAGCGCTGCAAATGCTGCGCCACAATTTCAGGCTCGTCCGCCATCAAATCTGCCGCCACCCGCCGCGCCGCTTCCAGCAAATGTAGGTCGGTCTGCAAATCGGCAAAACGCAGCATGGGCACGCCGCTTTGCCGCGCCCCCAAAAATTCGCCTGGCCCGCGGATTTCCAAATCCTGTTTCGCAATTTCAAAGCCGTCCGTGTGTTCGCGCACCACTTTCAGCCGCGCGCGCGCCAATGCGCTCAACGGCTCGGCAAACATCAGCACGCACGAGCTGGCCGCCGCACCGCGCCCCACCCTGCCGCGCAACTGGTGCAACTGCGCCAAGCCCATCCGCTCGGCGTGCTCAATCACCATCAGGCTGGCATTGGGCACGTCCACGCCCACTTCAATCACCGTGGTCGCCACCAAAACATGCAGCCTGCCGGCAATAAATTCTGCCATCACCGCCGCTTTTTCCGCCGCCTTCATGCGCCCGTGCACCAAACCGACCGACAACCCGGGCAAAGCAGCCTGCAACCGTGCCAGCGTGTCGGTGGCGGTTTGCAGTTGCAGCACCTCGCTTTCCTCAATCAGCGGGCAAACCCAATAAACCTGCTGCCCTTTCTGGCAGGTGTTCAGCACAAAGCCCTCCACATCGTGGCGGCGCACCTGATTGACCAGCAGCGTTTTAATCGGCGTGCGGTTCGGTGGCAACTCGTCAATGGACGACACGTCCAAATCGGCATAAAAACTCATGGCCAGCGTGCGCGGAATCGGCGTGGCCGACATCATCAACTGGTGCACTTCGCGCCCTTTGTTTTTCAATGCCAGCCGCTGCGCCACGCCGAAGCGGTGCTGCTCGTCCACAATCACCAAACCGAGCTGCCGGAACGCCACATCATCCTGAAACAGCGCGTGCGTTCCCACCGCCACGCGTATCCGGCCGTCTGCCAGCGCGGCTTTGGCCTGCTCTTTTTCCTTTTTCTTCAAACTGCCGGACAACCACGCCACCGTCAGCCCCAAAGGTTCCAGCCATTGGCGGAATTTCATGAAATGCTGTTCCGCCAAAATTTCGGTGGGCGCCATAATTGCCACTTGCACTTCTTGTGCGCTTTCCAGTGCGGTTAATGCGCTCAATGCGGCCACAATGGTTTTTCCGCTGCCCACATCGCCTTGCAACAAGCGGTGCATGGGCGTACTTTGCGCCAAATCGGCACGGATTTCGCTGCACACGCGCTCCTGCGCCGCCGTCAAACGGAATGGCAAATTGCCCAATAGTGCGCGGCAAAGCCGTTCGTCGCCCGAAAGCGGCATGGCCTGCCCGTGTTGGCGCCGCTGCCGCGCCAGGCGCATCGATAATTGCTGCGCCAACAATTCGTCAAATTTCAGCCGCTGCCATTCGGGCAATGTGCCGCTGCCCAACTGCCCTGCAGACAGATGCGGCGGCGGATAATGCAGCGTACGCAGGCTTTCGGCCAACGTGGGCAGCCGCAAATCGTCCAGCACGCGTGCGGGCAGGATTTCGTGCATGTCCACCTGCGCCAATGCAGCCTGCACGGCTTTGCGCAGCACGGGCTGGGTCAGTCCGTTGGTGGTGGGGTAGATGGGTGTCAAACTGGTAGCCAGCGCTTGTTTTTCGGGCGATTTAATCTTCGGGTGTATCATCTCGCAGCGCTCATAGCCGCGCTTGATTTCGCCCAACGCGCGCACCCGCTGCCCCGGTGCCAGCTGCTTTTGATGGCTGGGATAAAAATGGATAAACCGCAGATTCAGTATCGCGCCGTCATCGCCTTTTATCTGCGCCACCAACTGTTTGCGCGGCTTGAACTGCACTTCCTGATGCAGCACTTCGCCCTCCACTTGGCACACTTCGCCCAGCGGCGCAGCGGAAATGGGGACGATTTTCGTCTCGTCTTCATAACGCAGCGGCAGGTGCAGCGCCAAATCCCACGCGGTGTTCAGGTGCAGCTTTTCCAGTTTGCGCGCGGTGGTGTCGGTGATGTGTAACTGCTGGCGGACTTCGGGCAACATATTGGTCAGGGGTTTTAAAAAATTTCGGGTAAAACGGCATTATAGCCAATGGTATAGCCGATTCAAATAAAAAATACCGCCGCCGCTATGCCAGATACAAAAAAGCAGCCTGCACTTCATTTTCCAAGTGCTGGCTGCTTTTTGGGTCGGGAAACTAACCGCCTTCTTGTGCCACGGCATTCATATTCGGTTGCAGTACAATCAGTTCATCCACCGGGCCGATGGCTTTCACATCTTTGTTCGGATAATCCAAATGGTGCAGGAAATAACGGATACAGTTCAAACGCGCGCGTTTTTTATCATCCGATTTGATAATCGCCCAAGGCGCGTCTTTCGTGTGCGTATGGAAGAACATGGCATTTTTCGCTTCGGTATAGGCATCCCAGCGGTCGAGCGACTGCACATCGACCGGTGACAGTTTCCAGTGTTTCAGCGGGTCGGAATAGCGCGATACGAAACGGCGCAACTGCTCTTCGCGCGATACGGAGAACCAGAATTTAAACAAATGCACGCCGCTGGCCACCAGCATTCTTTCCAATTCGGGCGCTTGGCGCATAAACAGCAAATATTCCTGCGGGTCGCAGAAACCCATCACGCGCTCGACGCCGGCGCGGTTGTACCAAGAACGGTCGAAAAACACCATTTCGCCCGCAGTGGGCAGGTTTTGGATATAGCGTTGGAAATACCATTGGCCGCGTTCGGTTTCGGTCGGCTTTTCCAATGCCACCACGCGTGCGCCGCGCGGATTCAGATGCTCCATATACCGCTTAATCGTGCCGCCCTTGCCTGCCGCATCGCGTCCTTCAAACAGGCTCACAATGCGCTGGCCGCTTTCTTTTACCCAGCTTTGCACTTTCAAAAGCTCGATTTGCAGCTTTTTCTTTTCTTTTTCGTACACGCGGCGGCTCATGCGCGTTTTATACGGATAATCCGCAGGCAGCGGTGCGGAATCGCTGTCTTCCTTGCTGACCTGGCCTTGATATTTCAGCACCATTTCCTCAAAGATTTTGAGGCTGCTTTGCTGGTCGCCCAGTTCTATTTTTTCAAACGGTTGTAGTTGCTTCTCGCTCATAATGTTTCCTCAGGTTGGTTAAATCTTGCAAATAAAAACCGATATGTGTTGTCGGTTGTAGTTTAACCTTTTTTTACATCTTTAAACAGGGAATCACCCCGTTTATTTGCGTTATATCAAATAAAGCAGCCTGCACTGTGGCAATGACGGTGCAGGCTGCTTTTTTCTGTTTACAATTCAAAATCTTCCAAATCTTCCGTTTTCACTTCCGCGTCAATCTGACCGATAAGGTAGGACGAAATCTCCACTTCCTGTGGCGCCACTTGCACATTGTCGGACGAAAGCCATGCGTTAATCCACGGAATCGGGTTCTGCGTCGATTTGGGGAACGCCACCGGCAAGCCCACCGCCAGCATGCGGTGGTTGGTGATGTATTCGACATATTGGCACAGGATGTCTTTGTTCAGCCCAATCATCGAACCGTCTTTAAACAGATAGCTGGCCCATTCTTTTTCCTGTTCGGCGGCTTTCACAAACAAATCGAAGCATTCCTGCTGCAAGTCTTGGGCGATTTGCGCCCATTCTGTGCCTTCCGAACCGCCGCGCATCAGGTTGAGCATGTGTTGCGTGCTGGTCAGGTGCAGCGCCTCGTCGCGTGCAATCAGTTTGATGATTTTGGCGTTGCCTTCCATCAGTTCGCGCTCGGCAAAGGCAAACGAGCAGGCAAACGACACATAAAAGCGGATGGCTTCCAGCACGTTCACGCACATCAGGCACAGATACAGCTTTTTCTTCAATTCGTGCAGCGAAACTTCCACTATTTTGCCGTTGACCGTGTGTGTGCCTTCACCCAACAGATTGAAATATTGCGTGTATTCAATCAAATCATCATAGTAGCAGGCAATGTCTTCGGCGCGCGCCAAAATGTATTCGTTCTGCACGATGTCGTCAAACACGACCGACGGGTCGTTCACGATATTGCGGATGATGTGCGTGTAACTGCGCGAGTGAATCGTCTCGAAAAACGCCCACGTTTCAATCCACGTTTCCAGTTCGGGAATCGACACCAGCGGCAAAAAGCCCACGTTCGGGCTGCGCCCCTGAATGCTGTCGAGCAGCGTTTGGTATTTCAGATTGCTGATGAAAATGTGTTTTTCGTGTTCGGGCAGGTTGGCATAATCGATGCGGTCACGCGACAAATCGACCTCTTCCGGTCGCCAGAAAAAGGAGATTTGCTTTTCAATCAAATTTTCAAAGGCAATATATTTCTGCTGGTCGTAACGCGCCACGTTCACCGGCTGGCCGAAAAACATGGGCTCGGTCAAAGGGTCATTGGGATTTTTGCTGAAAGTGCTGTACTGCATGACCAAATGTTCGCAAGACATGATTTGGTTCCTTTCCTATTAATCATCAATCTTTTGATAAATTTTAACGCTGTTTTACACGCGCCTACATTGTGTGCAGGGCGGAATATAACACATTTCGAATGAATTTTTAATGGAATTTGGTTGCCCCTCAAAGCAGCCTGCACCTGCACGGAAGGCGGATTTTCGCGTACAATAGCCATTTTTGTTTCCCGCGGGAACTGCTTAAAAATGTCGAATACCGAACCATTATTGACCAAACAGGAAATAACCGAACTCAAAGCGCGCGCCCACCACCTGAATCCGGTGGTGATGGTGGGGCAAAAGGGTTTGACCGATGCCGTGATTGCCGAAACGCGGCAGGCTTTGCACGCCCACGAACTGATTAAAGTGCGCGTGTTCGGCGATGACCGCATGGAGCGCATCGCCATTTGCGAAGCATTGTGCGCTGCCACCGGTGCGCAACTGGTGCAGCACATCGGCAAACTGCTGGTGCTGTTCCGTCGCCGCACGGAAGACGATGCCGATACGGCGCAATAAACGCATTGCCGTGCCACCGCCTGCTGAATTTTAATGTGCAGGCTGCTTTTTCCACCCCAACCCATCCGCCATACCGCCATGTCCGTTACCAGCCACACCATCGTTACCCCGGAAACCTTCTCGTTCGACGCCCCCTTCACGCTGCAAAACGGGCAAACCCTGCCGCGTTTCGAGCTGATAGTGGAAACCTACGGCGAACTGAATGCCGACAAATCCAACGCGGTTTTGATTTGCCACGCGCTTTCCGGCACGCACCACGCCGCCGGACGGCACAGCGCGGACGACAAATATCCGGGCTGGTGGGACAACATGATTGGCGCGGGCAAACCCATCGACACGGACAAATTCTTCGTGGTGGCGCTGAACAATTTGGGCGGCTGCGCAGGCAGCACCGGGCCTTTGAGCACCAATCCCGAAACAGGGCGGCAATACGGCGCGGATTTCCCGATGATGACCGTGTCCGACTGGGTAAAAAGCCAAGCTCTGCTGGCCGACCGCTTGGGCATTGCGCAATGGGCGGCCGTGGTGGGCGGCAGCTTGGGCGGCATGCAGGCGCTGCAATGGACGATGGATTTCCCCGAACGGGTGCGCCATGCGCTGGTGATTGCGTCCGCGCCGCGTTTGAGCACGCAGAACATCGCGTTCAACGATGTGGCGCGCCAAGCCATCCTGACCGACCCGGATTTCCACGAAGGGCATTACGCGCAACACGGCACCAAGCCGCGCCGCGGTTTGCGCATTGCCCGCATGATGGGGCACATCACCTATCTGGCAGAACACGGCTTGGGCAAAAAATTCGGCCGCACCCTGCGCGACGGCAGCCTGCACTATCATTACGACGTGGATTTCGAAGTGGAAAGCTATCTGCGCTACCAAGGCGACAAATTCGCCGACCGCTTCGATGCCAACACCTACCTGCTGATGACCAAAGCCTTGGACTATTTCGACCCCGCCGCCGAATACGGCAACGATTTGCAGGCTGCTTTGAGCCGCGTCCAAGCCGATTTTTTCGTGGCCAGCTTCAGCACCGACTGGCGTTTCCCACCCGCACGTTCGCACGAATTGGTCAAAGCCTTGGTGGCCAACCGCAAAAACGTGCAATATATCGAAGTCGAATCCGTCCACGGGCACGATGCCTTCCTGATGGAAGACAAGCCCTATATCGAAGGCGTGCGCGCGTATATGCGCAACATTAAGGTCGGCTCATGAAAAACACATTCATCGGCATCTTCCTGCTGGCCGCCATCGCCGTGGGCTATACGCAAATTCCGTGGCAATGGCGGCGCTATAAAGACATCGAAAACGGCAACACCCTGATTCAGCACCTGGAAACCTACCGCCGCCAGTACAACAAGCTGCCCGAACCCCACGAAGAAGCGCTGCTGATTCAGCTCGGCTTCCACAAAAACAAACAAGGCTGGCAGCCGAACTACCAAAAAATCGGCAGCAACGATTACCTCATCATTTATAAAGACGGTTTCGCACCGCCCTATTTGCAATACCGCTCCGGCACAGGCAAACCCGAATGGGCGCTGGCCGAATAACCCGAAAGCAGCCTGCACCCCCATGGTTTTGCAGCCGGCTTCAAATGCATAACGCATACCGTATGAAACGCACCCTATTGGCCGCCGTCCTGCTGGCAGCCTGCACCCCGCCGCGCTTTGAACACTATCCGTCCGGAAAAACGGACTGGATGACCGGCTCATACCTGCGCGAACACGCCCAATGCAGAACCGTCCGCCCGAACGGCCAACCCGATGCGGAAGCACCCTGCCTGATTTACCACCTCCCGCCGATGCCGGACGCATCGCCCGAAACCGCACTGGGCCGCCATTTTTTGCAGATTGAATTTTCCGACCGCCGCGAAGTGCAAATCCCGCTAAGCGCCGACCGCCGCAACCAACTGTCTTTCCAAACGGGCGACGGTGTAACCATACAGCCGCAAGGCAACGGCTGGACACGCTTCCGGCTGACCGGTGAAGACGGCACGCACACCGAGTTCGACAGCGACACACAGATTTTGGATTATCTGAGCCGCAACCGCTGAAACCGCAGTTCAGGCAGCCTGCACCCTCCCGAAAGCACACCATGACCTTAAGAGACGACCTACAACTCATCTACGACTGGATACCCCAAAACGCCCATGTGCTCGACTTGGGCTGCGGCGACGGCGAACTGCTCGGCGCACTCATGCGGCACAAACACTGCACCGGCTACGGCATCGAAATCGACCCCGACAGCGTGCAGGCTGCTTTGACGCGCGGCGTGAACGTGATTCAGGCCGATTTGGAACGCGGGCTGGCCGCATTTGCCGACCACAGCTTCGACGTCATCGTATTGAGCCAAACCATCCAAGCCATGCAGAACACCGAAACCATCCTGCGCGACCTGACCCGCATCGCCCGACAGGCCATCGTTTCCTTCCCTAATTTCGGCTATTGGAAAAACCGCCTGCAAATCGCGCTGGGCGGGCACATGCCCGTGTCCGAACGCATGCCCTACCAATGGTACAACACGCCCAATATCCACTGGTGCACGCTGCAAGACTTCGACCGGCTCTGCGCCCAAAACCACATCCGCGTCCTCGAACGCGCCGTCATGACCGGCGGGCAGCGCATCCGACACTTCCCCAATCTGCTCGGCAGCCTCGCGTTTTACCGCGTCGGCTGACTTCCGCATCCACAGGTGGCCTTATGCTTTTATTCATTGACAACTACGACAGCTTTACCTACAACATCGTGCAATATCTGGCGCAGCTCGGACAAGATGTCGCCGTGCGCTGCAACGATGAAATCACGCTGGACGAAATCGCCGCCATGAAGCCGCAATACCTGTTCATCGGCCCCGGCCCCTGCGCGCCGAAAGACGCAGGCATTTCGGTGGCCGCCATTCGGCATTTCGCGGGGCAAATCCCGATTTGCGGCATCTGCCTCGGGCATCAGGCCATCGGCGAAGCGTTCGGCGGCAACATCGTCCGCGCCAAAACCCTAATGCACGGCAAAACCTCGCCCGTGTTCCACCACGGCAGCGGCATGTTCCAATCATTGTCCAACCCCGTTACCTGCACGCGCTACCACAGCCTGGTCATCGACCGCGCCACCCTGCCCGAATCGCTCGCCGTCAGCGCATGGACGGCGGACGAAGAAATCATGGGCGTGCGCCACCGAATACACCCGATTGAAGGCGTGCAGTTCCACCCCGAAGGACTGCTCACCGAACACGGGCACGATATGCTGCGCAATTTCCTGCACGAATTTGCCGATTTTGCCGCACAGCGCTGACGGCGCACCATGCAGGCTGCTTTTTTGGGCGGACGACACATGAACATCCTCATCACCGGCGGCGCAGGCTTTATCGGTTCCGCGCTGATACGCCACCTTATCCGCCACACCGACCACCACGTCATCAACGTGGACAAGCTCACCTACGCAGGCAATTTGGACAATCTGGCCGAAGTCCAAAGCAGCCTGCACTATTCGTTTGAACGTGCCGATATTGCCTGCCGCAGCAGCCTCGACCGCATTTTCGCCCGCCACCGCCCGCACGCCGTGGTGCATTTGGCCGCCGAAAGCCATGTCGATAAAAGCATTGCCGATGCGGGCGACTTCATCCGCACCAACCTGGTCGGCACGTTCACACTGCTCGAAGCCGCGCGGCATTACTGGCAGGCACTGCCCGAAGCCGAACGCACCCGCTTCCGCTTCCACCACGTTTCCACCGACGAAGTGTACGGCGATTTGGGCGGTGGCAGCACCGATAAATTCACCGAAACCACGCCCTACGCGCCCTCCAGTCCCTATTCCGCCAGCAAAGCCGGCAGCGACCACCTCGTCCGCGCCTGGCAGCGCACCTACGGCCTGCCCACCCTCGTCACCCACAGTTCAAACAATTACGGCAGCCGCCAGTTCCCCGAAAAACTCATTCCGCACATGATTTTGAACGCACTTTCCGGCCGGCCGCTGCCCGTGTATGGCGACGGGCGGCAAATCCGCGACTGGCTGTATGTCGATGACCACGCGCGGGCGCTGTATTGCGTGTTGATGCGCGGCACCGTCGGCGAAACCTACCACATCGGCGGCGGCAGCGAGCGGCGGAATATTGACGTTGTCCATGCCGTCTGCGACCTGTTGCAGGAACTTGCGCCCCACCACAAACCGCCGCACACCGTCCATTACCGCGATTTGATTACCCACGTTGCCGACCGCGCTGGCCACGATGTGCGCTATGCGGTGGACACGCGCAAAATCCGCCGCGAACTGGGCTGGCAACCGCAGGAAACCTTTGAAAGCGGGCTGCGCCAAACCGTGCAGTGGTATTTGGACAACGAACGCTGGTGGCGGCGGATACAGGAAGGCAGCTACCGTGTTGCCGAAGAGCTGACGGAACGCTAAAAAGCAGCCTGCACATTCACGCAATAAGGCGTGCAGGCTGCTTTTCAAGCTTTGGCAATACCGATAGCCCAAAATTTTTTCAAATACACATTTGCAGGCTGCTTTTTCAGCTTCCCCAAAGCAACCTGCACCCGAAAGGCCGATATGAAAGGCATCCTCCTTGCCGGCGGTTTGGGCACGCGCCTGTATCCCAGCACGCGCGGCATTTCCAAGCAGCTCTTGCCCGTGTACGACAAGCCCATGATTTATTATCCGCTGTCCGTGCTGATGCTGGCGGACATCCGCGACATCATGGTCGTTACCACGCCCGAAGACCTGCCCGCCTTCCGCCGTTTGCTGGGCGACGGCAGCGGTTTCGGCATCCGCCTGCAATATGCCGTGCAGCCGCAGCCCGAAGGACTGGCGCAGGCGCTGCTGATTGCCGAACCGTTTATTGACGGCGACCCAATCTGCCTGGTGCTGGGCGACAATATTTTTTACGGACAATCGTTTACACAAATGCTGCAACAGGCGGCGGCGCAAACGCACGGCGCAACCGTGTTCGCCTATCCCGTGCAAAATCCCGAACGCTTCGGCGTGGTGGAGATGGACAGCGGTTTCCGCGCCGTCGCCATTGAAGAAAAGCCCGCACAACCGAAATCCGAATGGGCGGTGACGGGGCTGTATTTTTATGACGGGCGTGCCGTGGAATGGGCCAAACGCCTGCAACCGTCTGCGCGCGGCGAATTGGAAATCAGCGATTTGAACCGCCTGTATCTGGCCGAAGGCAGCCTGCACGTGCAGCGGTTGGGGCGCGGTTTCGCATGGCTGGACACGGGCACGCACGAAAGCCTGCACGATGCCGCCGCCTTTGTCCGCACCGTGCAGAACGTGCAGAACCTATACATTGCCTGTTTGGAAGAAATCGCGTGGCGCAAAGGCTGGCTGACCACGGAACAAGTGCTCGCCCTGGCCGCGCCCATGCGGAAAACGGCATACGGGCAATATCTGCTGCGGCTGGCAGGCGCATGAAGCCGGCGAAAGTGCAGGCTGCTTTTGGATTCGGATGGCTGCCCTGCCGCCGCACCACGGAAACCACACCATGAAATACCTGATTACCGGCGCGGGCGGACAAATCGGCCGCCGCCTGACCGCCCTGCTGCACGGCAAAGCCGACGTGTTCGCCGCTGACCGCCGCACGCTGGACATCACGCGGCGCGACGACGTGTTGCAGGCTGCCCTCGCCTTCCGCCCCGATGTTATCATCAATGCCGCCGCCTATACCGCCGTGGACGATGCCGAACGCGAACCCGAAGCCGCATTTGCCGTGAATGCAGCGGGCGCGGCGCACTTGGCGCAGGCGGCGCAAACCGTCGGGGCGGCGATGGTGCAGATTTCCACCGATTATGTTTTTGGCGGCCATCGCGCCGCGCCTTACCGCGAAACCGACCTGCCCTCGCCGCTGAACGTGTACGGGCAAAGTAAATATGCCGGCGAACAAGCGGTGCAGGCTGCCTGCGCGCGCCACCTGATTGTCCGCACCGCATGGGTGTTCGGCAAACACGGCGGCAACTTCGTCAAAACCCTGCTGCAGCTGGGTCGGCGGCAGCCTGTGCTGAACGTGGTGGACGACCAGCGCGGCAACCCGACTTATGCGGACGACGCGGCGGCAGCTTTGTTGCACATGGCAAACCAGTCCGTGCAAGGCAACGCCGCTTGGGGCGTGTACCATTTTGCCGGAGATACGGCGGTGTCGCGCGATGAGTTTGCCCGTGCCGTTTTGGTGCAGGCTGCCGCGCAAGGGCTGCTGCCGCGCGTGCCGGAAGTGCGCCCCGTTTCCAGCCGCGATTATCCGTCCGCCGCCGAGCGCCCTGCCGATTCCCGCTTGGACTGCCGCAAAGTGCAGGCTGCTTTCGGTATCGCCCCCAGCGACTGGCGGGCGGCATTGCACGATTTAAGTGATTATTTTGATTAACGGAAACAAAGCCGAATGAACGCCTCCCCCACCCGCCTGCCCGATGTGAAACGCATCGACCCGCACATCTTCCGCGATTCGCGCGGCTTTTTTATGGAAACGTTCCGCCACGACTGGTTTTGCGAACACGTTGCCGAGCGCGCGTTCGTGCAGGAAAACCACAGCCAGTCGCATCAGGGCGTGCTGCGCGGCCTGCATTACCAAACCGAAAACGCGCAGGGCAAACTGGTGCGTGTTACCGCCGGCCGCGTGTTTGACGTGGCGGTGGACATGCGGCAGGATTCGCCCACCTTCGGGCAATGGGCGGCGGAAATCCTATCGGCCGAAAACGGGCGGCAACTCTGGCTGCCCGAAGGTTTCGCGCACGGCTTTTATGTGCTGGACGGCCCGGCAACGCTGCTGTACCGCTGCACCGACTACCACAACCCGTCCGCCGAGCAAACACTGCGCTGGGACGACCCGCACGTCGGCATAACATGGCCGTTGCAAGGCGCGCCGCTGCTGTCGCCCAAAGACGCGCAAGGCCAAGATTGGGCGCAAGTCCCGAAGCTGGCGTGCCGATAAAAAGCAGCCTGCACCCGTTTCATCCTAAAATACAAACCATTCATCAACCCAGAAAGCAGCCTGCACATGTTAATCGCCCTCAACAAACCTTATGGCGTGATTTGCCAATTCAGCCCGCACGAAAAACACCGTTCGCTCAAAGACTTCGTGCCCGTGCCCAACGTTTACCCCGCCGGCCGGCTGGACACCGACAGCGAAGGCCTGCTGCTGCTCACCGACGACGGGCGGCAGCAGGCGCGTATTGCCAATCCGCGTTTCAAATTGACCAAAACCTACTGGGCGCAACTGGAAGGCAGTCCCGACGACGAACGGCTGGCGTTGTTGCAGCGGCCTTTGGATTTGGGCGATTTCGTTGCGCAGCCTGCACGCATCCGCCTGCTGGACGAACACGAAACCGCCCGAATCTGGCAGCGCGACCCGCCCATCCGTGTGCGCAAAAGCGTGCCGGATTTCTGGCTGCAAATTCAAATCTGCGAAGGGAAAAACCGCCAGGTGCGGCGGATGACGGCCAAAGCGGGTTATCCCTGCCTGCGGCTGATTCGGGTCGGCATCGGCAGGGTGAACCTGTTTGATTTGGGCATAGAATTAGGGCAATGGAGAGAATGTCCCACATTGCCCTGATTAGGTCGAACAAATTATAAATACACGATTTCGCCCGAACGGCCGCGGCTTTCCGCGCTGACCCACCACACGAATTGCGGCGTGATGTCGCTCATGTTTTTACGCTCCTCGGCCGCTTCGCCCGGATGGGTTTTGATGCGCTGCGGCGAATTGATGGAACCGGGCACCAGCACATTGGCGCGCAGATGCTCGAAGCGCTCCCATTCGTCGGCCGCCACGCGGCACAGATAATTCAACGCGGCTTTCGATGCACCGAATCCGCCCCAATATGCCTGCGGTTTTTCGCCGTGGCTCTCGCCGACAAAAATCACCGAAGCATCGGGCGACGCTTTCAGCATGGGCAGCATGGCGCGCGTCAAAGCCATCGGCGCCACGGTGTTGATGCGGTATTGGTTCACCCATTCGCCGACCGTTTGGAAATCCAGCGGCGACAACGCATAAAAATAGCTGGCGCAATGGATGATGCCGTCCAAACGGCCTTCGGTGGCGGCGGCCACTGTCTGCGCCAACTGCTCGAATTCTTTTTCCTGCGCCGGCATCATGTCAAACACGATGGCATAAGGTTCCGGGCCGCCGGCCGACACAATCTCGTCATACACGGCTTCCAGCTTCTTCTGGCTGCGCGCCAACAACACCACGGTGGCACCGGCCGCCGCACAGGCTTTGGCCACTTCCGCACCCAATCCCTGCGATGCACCTGTAACGAGCAAGACTTTTTCTTTTAACGAGGCTTGGTTCATTTTCACATTCCTTATTCTGTGGGAAAGGCTGCCTTCGAAAAGCAGCCTGCACCCCGTGATATTTACGAAATCCCCTGCTTCATGCGAGTCAGTTCGTTCTCATGCTCTTCTTCCCATTCCACTTTTTCGCCGCGCAGCAACGCTTGCAGCATATTTTTGGTTTCCGTATCCGTTTCTTTGAATACTTCAATCATTTTTTCATTGGCAAACAGCGGGATATTCGGGTCGTACACATCCGCCACGCGGTCGGACAGATAGCGGTCGCGCGCCGCATAAAACTTGCTCAATTCGCGCGCCTGTTCGGGCGACAAACCCATTTTTTCCAGCGCAATCCGTCCGCCGCGCATGGCCGAATCCACTATCTCGCGGATGACATAATTCGCGCCCGCATGATGCAAATCATAAGCATGCATACGGTCATACGCACGCGCCATAATCGGCAGCTTGGGATAATGGCGGCGCACATATTCCACAATTTCCGTGCTTTTCTTTTTATCACCCAGCGTAACCACCAACAGTTTTGCACGCCCCAAACCGATGCTGCCCAGCAATTCGGGACGCGAAGCATCGCCGTAATACGTTTTAATGCCGATTTTGGCCAAGCCTTCCACCATTTCGGCGTGGTTGTCAATTACCGTGGTGTGATAGCCGCAAGATGTCAGCATGCTGTTGATGTGCTGGCCGAAGCGCCCGTGTCCCAACACAATAACAGGATTTTCTTCATGAATCTGGTCTTGCTCGCGCTCTTCGTTTTCCGCCACAATGGAACGCGGCACAAACACCTTGTCATACAGGATAAACAGCAGCGGCGTCAGCACCATCGACAACGCCACCACCAGGCTGATACGGTCATTTACCGCCTTCGGCAAAACGTGGTTTTGTTTCGCGATGGACAGCAGCACGAAACCGAATTCGCCCGCCTGTGCCAAGCTCAAGCCGAACAGTTTTGCAGCCAACGGCGGCAGGCGGAACAGTTTGCCCAAGCACCACAGAATCACGCCTTTTACCAACAGCAAGCCCAGCGTCATACCGATGATGGGGAAAAACTGGTTCTTCAGCAGGGTGAAATTCATGCCTGCGCCCACTGTGATAAAAAACAGTCCCAAAAACAAACCCTTGAACGGCTCCAAATGGCTTTCCATTTCGTGACGGTAATTGCTGTTGGCCAATGCGACGCCGGCAATGAACGCGCCCAAGGCAGGCGACAAGCCCACCAGCGACATGAGCGTGGCAATGCCGACCACCAATGCCAGCGTAAACACCATAAACATTTCATGCACATGGTGCTTGCTGATGAAGCGGAACACCAAGGGCACAATATAGCGCACCGCCACGATAATCACGGCAATGGCGGCAACGCTGACCAGCGCCACCACCCAACCGGGCTGATGCTCAAGCAAATCGATACCGGCATGACCGGCAGCGGCTGCATTTTTGGCATGGGGCGACGTGGCCAGCAAAGGCAGCAAGGCCAGCATGGGAATGGCGGCAACGTCTTGAAACAGCAATACGGCAAAACCTGCCTGGCCGCCCTGCGTGGACAATAATTGTTTTTCGTTGAATGTTTGCAGCACGATGGCGGTGGACGACAAGGCCAGAATACAGCCAACGGCGACGCCAACCTGCCACGAATAGCCCAGCGCATAAGCAATACCCGCCACGGCTGCCAAAGACAGGCCGACCTGCAACCCGCCCAGCCCCAAAAGTTTATGGCGCAGCTGCCACAGCATTTTCGGCGCGAGTTCCAAACCGACCAAAAACAACATCATCACCACGCCGAATTCGGCAATATGCTGAATCGACTCGGTTTCCTTGCCTACCAATCCCAGCATCGGGCCAATCATGATGCCCGCCATCAAATAACCCAAGACGGAACCCAAACCTAATTTTTGGGACAGCAACACAGCGGCAACTGCAAATGCGAGATAGGTAAATGCGGCAAGTAAAATCGTGGTCATGGCGTTTCTTTGGCAGCGGTGGTTTATATAAGGTTTAAATTTTGGGAATTATATCATAAATCATACTGTTATCCTAGTATTTTCCACCAGATCGATGCCGATTCCATACTATCTTTCCTGCTGTTTTATGAACGATTCTGCCATATTTTCTTTTGAAAAAAGCAGCCTGCACTTTTCCATACGGATTAAAAGTGCAGGCTGCTTTCAAAGATGGTGCGTTGCATTCTATACACACATAAATTGCCCGACAAAGCATATCCGTGCCTCGCAAGCCCCCGATAGTTGGCAAAAGCAGCCTGCACTTTATTCTTCGGGCGCAAAAAAATGGTGTGGAATCCAATCCACACCAAAACACACACACATCAAGAGGAAAATCTAAACAAACAACTACATGGAGAAACCGTGCAGGCTGCTTATTCGATGGCTGGATTATAAAGTAATCTCTCGAATGCGTATTGATACAAATCAATTCCATGCCAGTTATCCCCATTTTTCCGTTGCCATAGTGAAAGCCGCGCGAATTCGCTATAATCCGCCGTTCGAACATTCATTATTTCATTACAAGGCGAACCTTATGCTGCTCGGCGTTAATATCGACCATGTTGCCACTTTGCGCAATGCGCGTGGCGTTTCCTACCCCAGCCCGCTGGAAGCCGCTTTGATTGCGGAAACGTACGGCGCGGATTTGATTACCCTTCATTTGCGCGAAGACCGCCGCCATATCAAGGATGACGATGTGGCGCTGATTAAACAGGCCATCCGCACGCGCATGAACCTGGAAATGGCGATGACGGAGGAAATGCTGGCGCACGCGCTGCGTATCCGTCCGGAAGATGTGTGCATCGTGCCGGAAAAGCGCGCCGAAGTCACGACTGAAGGCGGCTTGGATGTGATTGGGCAGGCGGGCAAGGTGCGCCATTATATTTACGAATTGCAGGCTGCCTCGATTCGCGTCTCCATTTTTATTGCGCCGGATAAACCGCAGATTCAAAAGGCATTCGATATGGGCGCGCGCGTGGTGGAACTGCACACCGGTGCGTATGCCGATGCCGCAACGCCGGAACAGTGCCGGAATGAATTGCAGCGTATCCGCGAAGCGGCGCAATTTGCCGCGCAACTGGGCATGACCGTAAACGCTGGGCACGGCCTGACCATTCACAACGTTGCGCCCATCGCCCAAATTCCCGAAATTGCGGAGCTGAACATTGGGCATTCGCTCATCGCGCAGGCGGTGTTCTTGGGGCTGCCGAAAGCCATCGCGCAAATGAAAGAAGTGATGTATCGGGCGCGCAACGGATTAGCCGCATGATTTACGGCATCGGCACGGATATTGTGGCGGTTGCGCGGATTGCCCTGCTGCACCAAAAATACGGCAGCGCGTTGGCACGACGCATTTTAAGCCCGCAAGAACTGGAACAATGTGCAGGCTGCTTGGACGAAGTGCGCTTCATCGCCAAACGTTTTGCCGCCAAAGAAGCATTATCCAAAGCCTTGGGCACCGGTATCCGCGAACCGGTGAGCCTGCGCCATATCAGCATCATGCATAACGATTTGGGGCGGCCGGAATTTGCCTGCGCCCCCGAATTGCAGGCATGGCTGGAACAACGGCACATCTGCCGCCTTCATTTGAGCCTGAGCGATGAAACGGAATATATACAGGCTTTTGTCGTAGCCGAAATGTAACCACTATTTAAAAGCATTAAAAAGCAGCCTGCACATGAATATCAACATGCAGGCTGCTTTTCTGAATGCCGATGCCAAAACAAAACCGCACTTCCCTTCATCGAAAAGTGCGGTTCTTCCTATTAAAGCATTGGCTGTTTAAACGTTATCAACACGTTCGCGCAGCTCTTTGCCGGGCTTGAAATGCGGTACTTTTTTAGCAGGAACTTGAACGCGCTCGCCCGTTTTGGGGTTACGGCCCGTGCGTGCGGGACGCTCGTTCAAATCAAAACTGCCAAAACCGCGGATTTCAATGCGCTGGCCTTTTGCCAAAGCGCGCGTCATGGTATCTACCAAAACTTTCACGCTGTATTCGACATCTTTGGCCTGCAATGCGCTATCGCTGTGTTTTTCGGCAAACACCTCGGCCAAGCGGGCCATGAGTTCCGATTTGGTCATAGCAATACCTTAGTTTTTGTTCAAAGATGCTTTCAGCAAGTCGCCCAAGCTGGTTGTGCCTGCGTTGGCAGGAGCGGCAGATTGTGCGGCTTTCAGGGCTTCATCGTTCGCTTTCGCATCTTTGGCTTTAACAGACAATTTGATGCTGCGGTTTTTGCGGTCCACGTTCGTGATGATGGCTTCAACTTCGTCGCCTTCTTTCAGTTTGGTGGTCAAATCTTCAACGCGCTCGCTATCAAATTCGGAAGCAGGCAGGTAACCTTCCACTTCGTCGCCCAATGCAATCACGGCACCTTTGGCTTCAACGGATTTCACAGAACCTTTCACCAACGCGCCTTTGTCATTTACAGACAGGTAGTTGTTGAACGGATCGCCTTCCAGTTGTTTGATGCCCAAAGAGATGCGCTCTTTTTCCACGTCGATGGCCAATACAACGGCTTCCACTTCTTCGCCTTTTTTGTATTTGCGGACAGCTTCTTCGCCGCTTTCGGTCCAAGACAGGTCAGACAGGTGCACCAAGCCGTCGATATTGCCGGGCAGGCCGACAAACACGCCGAAATCGGTAATGGATTTAACCGCGCCTTTGATTTTGTCGCCTTTTTTGAAGTTGGCTTCAAAATCTTGCCATGGGTTAGGCTGGCATTGTTTCATGCCCAAGCTGATGCGGCGTTTGTCTTCGTCGATGTCCAAAATCATCACTTCCACTTCGTCGCCCAGTTGAACGACTTTGCTTGGGTGTACGTTTTTGTTGGTCCAATCCATTTCGGAAACGTGTACCAAACCTTCGATGCCTTGTTCGATTTCGACAAATGCGCCGTAATCAGTCAGGTTGGATACTTTACCGAACAAGCGGTGGCCTTGCGGATAGCGGCGGGCCAAACCGTCCCATGGGTCTTCGCCCAGCTGTTTCAAGCCCAGAGACACGCGTTGTTTGTCTTGGTCGAAACGCAATACTTTGGCTTCCACTTCTTGACCCACTTCCAATACTTCGCTTGGGTGTTTCACACGGCGCCAAGCCAAGTCGGTGATGTGCAGCAGGCCGTCGATACCGCCCAAATCCACAAACGCACCGTAATCGGTGATGTTTTTCACGATACCTTTCACCAATGTGCCTTCTTGCAGGTTTTCCATCAGGGCTTTACGTTCTTCGCCCAATGTGGCTTCCAGCACGGCGCGGCGGGATACCACGACATTGTTGCGTTTGCGGTCGAGTTTGATCACTTTGAACTCGACTTCTTTGCCTTCGAAGTGCGAAGTGTCTTTGATTGGGCGGACATCCACCAAAGAACCCGGCAGAAACGCGCGGATGCTGTTGATCATAACGGTCAGGCCGCCTTTGACTTTGCCGTTGATCACGCCGGACAGGATAACGCCGTCTTCCATGGCTTCTTCAAGTGTGATCCAGTCTGCGGCACGTTTGGCTTTTTCGCGCGACAGTTTGGTTTCGCCGAAGCCGTTTTCCACAGATTCAATGGTAACGGTTACGAAATCGCCGACTTTCACTTCCAAGTCGCCGTGCGCGTTTTTGAATTCTGCAATATCAATCAGAGACTCTGATTTCAAACCTGCGTTGACGATAACGAATTTATCGGTAATGTCCACCACTTCGGCAGTAATCACTTCGCCGTGGTTCATTTCCTGGGTTGCAGAGTACTCTTCCAATAATTGGGCAAAATTTTCCATGTTTGGGTTTGCTTTCATTGCACCGCCAAGGGATGCGGGGTAAGGGTTGGTTGATGCGCCGCTATCCCTGGCATATCGGCGCGTGGTGTTACAAAAAAATCTTTCGTGTGCAGGCTGCTTTTTGCTATGCGGCACTGGACACAAAGTGGCGGATTATAATGCAGTTTCAAAAATTTGCACAGTTTTATTTGCACAAAACGGCGCAATCTTCCCGATACCAGTCCAAAACCTGCCGAACGGCTTCGTCAATCGTGCGGTGGGACGTGTCCAGCAAATGTGCGTCGGGCAGCTGCTGCAACGGGGCGACGCTGCGGCGGCGGTCGGCTTCGTCGCGCGCCATGATGTCGGACAGGATGCGCTCGAACGCCACGCCTTCGCAGGCGATACCGATTTGCTTGGCGCGGCGCTCGGCACGGATTTGCGCGCTGGCAGTCAAAAAGATTTTGCAGGCTGCCTGCGGAAACACGACCGAACCCATATCGCGGCCGTCTGCCACCAGGCCTTGTTCCGTGAGGAAATCGCGTTGGCGTTGCAGCAGGGCGGCGCGCACCTTGGGCAGCGCGGCAATGGCAGACGCGCCCATGCCCACGGCTTCGGTGCGGATGGCCTGCGCCACATCTTCACCGTCCAGCAAAACGCGCCCGCCGTCAAACACCACGGGCAGGCAGCCTGCACATTGCGCCACCGCAGTTTCGTCATTCCAATCAATATGTTGCCTTTGTGCAAACAATGCTGTCAGCCGGTACAGCGCGCCCGAATCCAGATACGCCCAGCCCAGTTCCGCCGCCACCCGCGCCGCCACCGTGCCTTTGCCCGATGCGGACGGGCCGTCAATCGCAATCACTTTCTGCATTTTCCGCTCCGTTTTGCTTGAAAATAAAGCCGCCATTTTATCATCAGTCGGGTGCAGGCTGCTTTTTATTGCGGCAAAAGCAGCCTGCACACATTCAATCAACTGAAATTTTAATCATTTTTGGAATATGCCAGCCACATGGCGATTTTACATTCGCCGCACACCGAACCCCTATTCAACCCATGCCGAAATAGATTAAAATCAGCCCATTTTATTCGGCCGCCGTGCCCTGATTTTTCCGCCATGAAGACACCGTCCGCATCATTACTGACCACTCTGTTCGCCGCCACAACGCTGGCACTCCCCGCTGCCAGCCAAGCCAACGATGCCGGCCTGACCTGCACCACGCTGACCGACAATGCCGCACGGCTCGCCTGCTTCGACCGCGTTTACGCCGCCCAGCTGCCGCCGCAACGCGCCATCGAAACTCCGGCCGAACCGCCCAAAAGCGTGGATTTGGTGAAGAGTTATGAAGCCACCGTTGCCGAAAAGCAGCCTGCAGTGGTGTTCGCCCACGAGCCGCAGCCGGAAGCATTGTCCGCGCCGACCGATGCCTACACGCCGCTGGCACAGCTGTTTGATTTGGAGAAAAACCACGAAAGCGGCATTTTGAGCCTGCGCGAGCACGAAGAAATGTACATCCTGCCCGTTTGGTACCGCAGCAGCCCGAACTACACGCCATATACCCCGTCGCGCGGCTATGCGATAAACGACATCCAGCAAAACCAGCTGCGCACCGAAGCCAAACTACAAATTTCCTTAAAAACCAAAGTGATGGAGGACTTGTTCCGCACGCGCGCCGATTTGTGGGTGGGCTATACGCAACAATCCAACTGGCAGGTGTATAACCAAGGCTCGAATTCCGCCCCCTTCCGCAATACTGACTACGCCCCCGAAATTTTCCTGACGCAGCCCGTGAAGGCATGGCTGCCGGGCGACGGCAAACTGCGGATGCTGGGCGCGGGCTATATCCACCAGTCCAACGGCCAATCGCGGCCGCTGTCGCGCTCGTGGAACCGCCTTTACCTGATGGCCGGTATGGAATGGGGCAAACTTTCAGTGATGCCGCGCCTGTGGCTGCGCGTCGACCCGAAAGGCAAAGACAACGACAACCCGGACATTTCCGACTATATGGGCTACGGCGATGTGCGCCTGGCGTATCAGTTCAACGAAAAACACACGCTCACCTCCACCCTCCGCTATAACCCGTTCACCGGACGCGGCGCCGTCAAAGTCGGCTACACCTTCCCGATACGCGGCCGCCTGAAAGCCTATGTCCAAGGCTTCCACGGCTACGGCGAAAGCCTGATCGACTACAACCGCAAGCAAACGGGTATCGGCGTGGGCATCATGTTCAACGGCTGGGACGGCTTGTAAAAGCAGCCTGCACCCTGCCAGCCCCAGTTTTTTTTGCCGTTTTGCGACACAATCCCGAGTTCCCCGCATTGCAGGAAAAGATATGCCGAAAGCAGCCTGCACTTTTAACGCAAACCGCGTATAATGTCGCGCCACGCAAACAAACCGCTCATCACACAACACCATTATGGGTAATTTATTAAAAAAATATCTGATTACAGGCTTGCTGGTTTGGTTACCCATCGTCGTCACCATCTGGGTCATTACCTATATCATCGGCGCGACCGACAAACTCATCAACCTGATTCCCGAACAATGGCGGCTGGAAAACCAACTGGGGCTGCAAATTCCGGGGCAGGGTTTCGTCATCGCCATCGTGATTCTGTTCATCACCGGCGTGCTGACGGCCAACGTATTGGGCAGAAAATTCCTGGAAGGATGGGACAGCCTGCTCGGGCGCATCCCCGTGGTCAAATCCATCTATTCCGGCGCGAAAAAAATTTCCGAAAGCCTGTTTTCCGACAACGGGCGCTCCTTCAAAACCCCCGTGCTCGTGCCCTTCCCGCAGTCCGATATTTGGACGGTCGCCTTTGTATCGGGCGACGTGCCGCAAGCCCTGCGCGAAGCCCTGCCGGACGGCGGCGAATATATCGCCGTCTATGTGCCGACCACGCCCAACCCCACCGGCGGCTATTACATCATGGTGCGCCAAAGCGATATCCGCGTGCTGGACATGAGCGTGGACGAAGCATTGAAATACGTGATTTCGCTCGGCATGGTCATGCCCGACGACGCGCAGGTGTAAAAGCAGCCTGCACCCTAACCACGAACAGGAAACCCTATGCCTTATGTAAACATTAAAGTGACTGGCGGCCGCGAAGCCCCAAGCGCGGAACAAAAAGCCGAACTTATCGCCGGCGTAACCGATTTGCTGGCGCGCGTACTGAACAAAAATCCCGAAACCACCGTGGTCGTGATTGACGAAGTGGACATGGACAACTGGGGCATCGGCGGCAAAAGCGTTACCGAGCGGCGCAAACAAAGTTGATGTGCAGGCTGCTTTCGTTTCCATCCCTATCCGCAGGCAGCCCTAAAGGTTTCCCCATGTTGGAAAGCATTTGCACCCAAACAACATTTTCCCGCGACCCCAGCCCTTGCGGTATCAACTCTTGGATGGTCATGTTGGCATTAGTCATTATCGTGATTGCCTTATGGTATTGGGAAAATCATTAAACTCAGGTAGTCCGAAACAAAATCCAACAGCCATAAAACAGAACACCATGAAAACCCTCCCCGCCCTACTTCTCGCACTCGCCCTATCCGCCTCCGCCACCGCCTTCGCTGCGCCCGTCACCAACGCGAAAGGCGAAGAAGTGTTCCTGTTCGACTGGCACAAGCAGCAGCCTGCATTCAGAAAACTTTGGCGCGAACAAATCGGCAAACATGCACCCCAAGCCCCCATGCACAACTGGGTGCGCCAAATGGCCGGCCCCATGCCGCCGCTGGAGCGCGTGAACATCGGCGGCAAGACCTATTACTACACCAATATGTGCCAGCAGCATAACTGCCCGGGCAACCGAATGTATATCCTGACCGACAGGCAGCGCATCGTTGCTTATCATGTTGTTTATAAAAATGATGACTCCTTTTCTGCAGACAATCCGGATCAAACCTACATTTACGGTAAGCCCACGGAAGCAGAATTAAATTTTCTGAAGTCAGAATGGCGCAAAGCGTGGTCGCAATAACCGCATTCGCCGCTTGGATTTTCAGGCAGCCTGCACCAGACTTTGAAAAGGACGAAACACCATGAAAAAACTATTCCTATCACTCGCGCTAGCATTGTGTTGCACTCACGCTTCGGCTGAAAATTTCACACCGCAATTAAAAGGCAAGCGCTTAATTTTGGAAAATGCAGCCTGCGCAGGCTGGACATTCGACCCATCAGGCAGATTTGCCGACTGGCGCAACGAAGGAGATTGCGCCGGCACGGCAGGCGATTACAAAAGCCGCTGGCGCGTGCAATGGCTGGACAACGACAATCTCCTACTGACCGAAACCGAACGCAGCGATGAAAAAATGCCGCCGCGGAATTTTGTTTACCAAGTGGTCAGCATCAACGGCAGAACCGTGAAACTCAAAGAATTTTGGACGGGCTGGGGAGAACACCGCCCGAGCATCACCACCTTCACCATCCGATAAGCTGCTTCGGCCATACCCAATGGTGCCTCAGGCAGCCTGCACCAGATTTTATACATAACCCTTTAACTTTAAAAAAGAAAGAAACAACATGCGTACCAACTACTGCGGCCTAATCAGCGAGCAATACTTAGATCAAACCGTAACCGTCAAAGGCTGGGTGCACCGCCGGCGCGACCACGGCGGCGTGATTTTTATCGACCTGCGCGACCGCGAAGGCATCGTCCAAGTCGTGATTGACCCTGACACGCCCGAAGCGTTTGCTCTGGCCGATTCCGCCCGCAACGAATATGTTTTGAGCATCACCGGCCGTGTGCGCAACCGCCCCGAAGGCACCACCAACGACAAAATGGTGTCCGGCAAAATCGAGATTTTGGCCAAAGAAATCGAAATCCTGAACCCCGCCGCCACGCCGCCGTTCATGATTGACGATGAAAACATCAGCGAAACCGTGCGCCTGCAAAACCGCGTCATCGACCTGCGCCGCCCCGTGATGCAGCGCAACCTGCGCCTGCGTTATCAGGTAGCCATGGGCGTGCGCCGCTATTTGGACGCACAAGGCTTCATCGACATCGAAACCCCGATGCTGACCCGCTCCACCCCCGAAGGCGCGCGCGACTACCTCGTGCCCAGCCGCGTGCATCCGGGCGAATTTTTCGCGCTGCCGCAATCGCCGCAGTTGTTCAAACAACTGCTGATGGTGGCCGGTTTCGACCGCTACTACCAAATTACCAAATGCTTCCGCGACGAAGACCTGCGCGCCGATAGGCAGCCTGAATTCACCCAAATCGACTTGGAAACCTCGTTCCTGAACGAGGATGAAATCATGGACATCACCGAAGGCATGGCGAAACAAGTGTTCAAAGACGCGCTGGGCGTGGAACTGGGCGACTTCCCGCGCATGCCCTATTCCGAAGCCATGTTCTACTACGGCTCAGATAAACCTGATATGCGCATCAGCCTGAAATTCACCGAGCTGACCGATTTGATGAAAACGGAAGAATTCAAAGTGTTCCGTGGCGCCGCCGACATGAAGGGCGGCCGCGTGGTGGCTCTGCGCGTGCCGAACGGCGCGAAACTCAGCCGCAAGGAAATCGACGAATACACCCAATTTGTCGGCATCTACGGCGCGAAAGGCTTGGCCTACATCAAAGTGAACGATGTAACCAATTTAAGCAACGGCGAAAACAGCGGTTTGCAGTCGCCCATCGTTAAATTCTTGTCCGAAAGCAGCCTGCACGAAATCATCAAGCGCACCGGCGCGCAAAACGGCGACATCATCTTCTTCGGCGCAGACAAAGCCAAAGTGGTGAACGAAGCCATCGGCGCATTGCGGATTAAAATCGGCAAAGAACACGGCGCAGACAACGGCTATTTCGTGGACGAGTGGAAACCGCTGTGGGTGGTGGATTTCCCCATGTTCGAATACGACGAGGAAAACGACCGCTGGGCCGCTATGCACCACCCGTTCACCTCGCCCAAACCCGGCCACGAAGACCTGATGGAATCCGACCCAGAAAACTGCCTAGCCCGCGCCTACGACATGGTGCTCAACGGCTGGGAAATCGGCGGCGGCTCCATCCGTATCCACCGCGCCGACATCCAAGAAAAAGTGTTCGCCGCGCTGAAAATCACGCCTGAAGAGCAACAGGAAAAATTCGGCTTCCTGCTGGACAACCTGAAATTCGGCGCACCGCCGCACGGAGGTTTGGCATTCGGCCTCGACCGGCTGGTTACGCTGATGACCGGCGCCGAATCCATCCGCGACGTGATTGCCTTCCCGAAAACACAACGCGCGCAATGCCTGCTGACCAACGCGCCGAATGCGGTGGATGACAAACAGCTGCGCGAATTGAGCTTGCGCCTGCGCCAAAAAGCGGCGGAAAACAAAGAAGCGTAACCACGGTAACGAACGTGCAGGCTGCTTTTTCATCTCAACCAAACGATGAAAAGCAGCCTGCACTTTTATTGAACAATCCCGTCTCTGACGGCACGATTTCCAATGCACCCACCATCAATCAAAACAAAGGGAAAATACAAACACAATCACGCAACACAAAAAATGTCCATTCAAACATTTGCAAGAATAAATTTACTTCACACACAAATATGTAAAAATGCAGGCTGCCTGCTTGACACAAACTTTACTTTCCTGCACAATGCCGAACATTCTTAACTGGAAACGTTATTATGAACGCTACACGACTCGCTCAAGTGTGTTATTGGTGCCCACCTCGGTGCGGTACTGATTTGTCGTGTGCAGCGTAATCACACTATATCGAATTTCAGACCGCCCGCTTCCGTGGCGGTTTTTTTGATTGTGAGTCCATGCCGCCACTCCATTAAAATAAAGGAGAGCACCATGTTCGCACAAATAATCCACGCTAATATTTCCCCCGCCGAACAAACCGAGCTGCGCCAACTTTGCCTGATTACCGACGGCAACGCCCACCGCCCCGATTTACTGCGTACGGCCGATATGTCTTCCGGTCATGCCGATGTGGTCAGCGAAGCCTTGTTGCCCGAAATCCGCAGCACCGCCATGCTGATTGCCGCTTCCCGCCACGACTGGAACACGCCGACACCGGATGTTTTTGCCGATGAAGCCGATTGGTTTGCCGCACGCATCCTGTTGCTGAACGTCCGTTTTGTGCATTTGCACACTTCGCTGGCCCCCATGCTGCAACTGGCCAACAGCCGCGCCCAAGCATTTGCGGAACGAAACCGCCTGCCGTTCACTGCGGCCAAAATCCGCCCCAGCCTGCACAACAAACGCCCCGCACATGTACTGCTGATGGCCTGCGACCTACCCGCCGCACAGCAAACCCACTGGATTGCCAGAAGTTCCGCATTACGGCAATTATTGGTTAAATCCGTGTAAAGTTTCCCACAAGCGGTTGGAATCGGGTTACAGTAGCCGCTCATGCAAACCTCGATAAGGAGTACACAATGAAAATAATGCATACGCTGGTTGTCATGAGCATGGCCTTGAGCTTGTCTGTTGCACACGCGGGCGAACGCGAACCCAAAATTGCCAGCAACACTTCCGGCATTTCCGACAGCGAATTTATCAGCAACATCGCCGGCGCTTCCGTCGGCATGGGTGCGAAAGAACCTTTGTCCATCAGCGCCAGCCGCAACGGCGGCAAATTGGTGGTGGTGGTCACCGGCAGCAACGGTACAAGCTGCAAAATCCCCACCAGCGGCAATCCGCCACAAATGCAAGGGATTAACTGCCAATAATCCCCTTTTCGCAACCTTGCTCCAAAAAGCAGCCTGCACTTCCCAAAGGTGCAGGCTGCTTTCTGTATGCTACAATCACCGTCTCTTTTTTTGCCCACCACCGAAGCCTTTATGACCCTGTGTATCATCCCCGCACGCGGCGGCAGCAAACGCATTCCGCGTAAAAACATCCATCCGTTCAACGGCAAACCCATGATTGCCCACAGCATTCTGGCCGCCCGAAGTGCAGGCTGCTTTGAACAGATTATCGTGTCCACCGATGATGACGAAATCGCACAAATCGCCCGGCAATACGGCGCAGATGTGCCGTTTGTGCGCCCTGCCGAGCTGGCGGACGACTTTGCCACCACCGGTGCCGTGATTGCCCATGCCGTCGGCCATATGCGGCAACACGGCTGGCACGGGGAAAACGCCTGCTGCCTGTATGCCACCGCGCCGTTCGTCCGTGCGGAAGATTTGCAGGAAGGCTTGCGGCAATTATCGGAACAAAACGCAGATTTTGCTTTTTCCGTGACCCGTTTCCCGTTCCCGATACAGCGCGCCCTGCGCATGAATGCCGAACGCGGCGTTTCCATGTTTGCGCCGGAAAATTTTGCCGTGCGCTCGCAGGATTTGGAGGAAGCGTGGCACGATGCCGGGCAGTTTTACTGGGGCAGTGCGGATGCCTGGTTGCAGCAAAAACCCATTTTCAACAGCCGCAGCATCGGCATTCCCCTGCCGCAGCACCGCGTGCAGGACATCGACACCGAAGAAGACTGGCGGCGCGCGGAATATTTGGCGCGGCTGTTGGCCGACGAAGCGCAAAAGGACGCACCATGATTGACCTGCATTGCCATTCCCATATCTCAGACGGTGCGCTGCCGCCCGAAGAAGTGGTGGCGCTGGCCGCGAAAAACGGTTGTACCATGCTCGCGCTCACCGACCACGACCACACGGGCGGTTTGGCCGCCGCACGCTCGGCAGCACAACAGCACAATATCCGCTTTATTAACGGCGTGGAAATCTCCGTTACCTGGCGCGGGCGCACCATCCACATGGTCGGTTTGGATTTCGACGAACACGAAAGCAGCCTGCAGTCTTTGCTGGCGCAGTTGCGGCAGGGGCGCATCGAACGTATGGAAAAAATTGGCGCGAAGCTGGCCAAACGCGGCATTGAAGGCGCGGCGGCCGGTGCATTATCGCTGGCGGCGAATCCCGAAATGGTGTCGCGCACCCACATGGCGCAATGGCTGGTGCAACAAGGCTTGGTGCGCAACAAGCAGGCTGCGTTTACCCAATTTCTGGGCGAAGGCAAATGCGCCGCCGTGCGCCACCAATGGGCGGAACTGGCCGATGCGGTGGCCGCCGTCCGCGCGGCAGGAGGGCTGGCCGTGATTGCCCATCCCATGCGCTACGACATGTCCGCCACCGCACGGCGGCAACTGTTTGAAGAATTTAAGCAACTGGGCGGGCACGGCATCGAAGTGCACAGCAGCAACTGCAGCTTGGGCGACCGCCTGAATTACGCATTACTGGCGCAACGTTACGGCTTGCTCGCCAGCCTCGGCAGCGATTTCCACCAAGAAGGCGGATACAGCGGCGCGATGGTGGGCATCTGCCCCGAACTGCCACCCACCTGCGAACCAGTTTGGAAGCACTTCCGCAACGCATAACCGAACGAAAAAAGCAGCCTGCACGCTGAAAATATAGTGGATTAAAATAAAAATGAGACAAGGCGGCGAGCCGCAAGGCGTACAAATAGTACGTCAAGGCGAACCAACGCCGTATCATTGCGATTTTAATTCACTATAAACGTGCAGGCTGCTTTTTGCGGCATATTCTCGGCATCGGTTTCCGCGCATGATTCCGACGCGGCTTGATTTGCCCGACGCATTTCATCAACCGCCCCCTTCCGATTCCCACTACGGCTTCCGCCACGGGCGGCCACCCAAGCGTGGTGCGCGGCAAGACGCGCGAAAAAGCAGCCTGCACACGGTGCGCCGCCCAGATAAATTTGCATAAACCCCGAAAAAACCTTAAAATTTCTTTACACTTCTGCCGCGCGGCAGAATTCTTTATTGCGTGCAGGCTGCTTTTTGCCCCTGCCGCTTCACTGTTTCACCAAAGGACAATGAATGCACCACAAAATCAAACTTGCCCTGTTCCCGCTCCTCGCACTACCGCTCACCGCCAACGCATCCGGCTTTAACGCTGCCGAATTAAGCCTGGTTTGGGGTCTTCCTTTCGCCCTGATTCTGTTGTCCATCGCCACGGGCCCGCTGCTCTTTGCCCACACATGGCACCACCATTTCGGCAAAATCACCGCTGGCTGGACGCTGCTGTTCCTGATTCCGTTCACGCTCGTTTTCGGCTTTGGCGAAAGCGTCCACCTCATCGCGCATGCCATGGTGGGCGAATACATACCGTTTATTTTGCTGCTGCTGGCCTTGTACACCATTTCCGGCGGCATTCTGGTGTGGGGCAACCTGCACGGCTCGCCCAAACTCAACACCGCACTTTTGGCCATCGGCACCCTGCTCGCCCCCATCATGGGCACCACCGGCGCGGCCATGCTGATGATTCGCCCACTGCTGAAAGCGAACGACAACCGCAAACACAACGTACACGTCGTGATTTTCTTTATCTTTTTGGTGGCCAACATCGGCGGCGGCCTCACACCGCTGGGCGACCCGCCGCTGTTTTTGGGTTTCCTGAAAGGCGTGGACTTCATGTGGACGGTACAGCACATGCTCGCCCCCGTGCTGATTTCCACCGTCGTCCTGCTCACCATTTTCTATATCATCGACAGCCGCTATTTCGCTAAAGAAAGCGAACTTCTGCCGCGCGACCCGTCGCCCGACAGCGAAGAAGGCATCAAACTGTTCGGCAAATGGAATTTCGTCTTACTGCTCTGCGTGATTGGCGCGGTGCTGCTGTCCGGCATGTGGAAGCCGCAGCACCCCGGCTTCAATATTTTGGGAACGAATTATCCGCTGCCCAATCTGGTGCGCGACGCTATCCTGCTGGTTTTAACCGTAGTTTCCCTCGTTATCACGCCCAAACCCGTCCGCGCTGGCAATGAATTCAACTTCGACCCGATTGCCGAAGTCGCCAAGCTGTTCGCCGGCATCTTCATCACCATTTCGCCCGTGCTGGCCATGCTGCAAGCCGGCGAAAAAGGCGCTTTTGCCGGCATTATCTCGCTGGTGCACGATAGCGCCGGCCAGCCCATCAACACCATGTATTTCTGGATGAGCGGCATGCTTTCCGCCTTTTTGGACAACGCGCCGACTTATCTGGTGTTCTTCAACATGGCCGGCGGCGACCCGCACGAACTCATGCGCGGCGATTTGTTCCACACGCTTTTGGCCGTGTCGATGGGTTCCGTGTTCATGGGCGCATTGAGCTATATTGGCAACGCGCCGAACTTCATGGTGAAAGCGATTGCCGAACAGCGCAAAGTGCCGATGCCCAGCTTTTTCGGCTATATGGCATGGTCGTTCGGCATCCTGATTCCGCTGTTCCTCCTGCACACGCTGATTTTCTTCGTGTTCGGCTGGCTGTGATGCCCGAATCTTTCCCGCCATAAAAGTGCAGGCTGCTTTCCGAACCGGCAAAAAGCAGCCTGCACTCTTTTAACACATTGAATTATAAACACTATGAACATCATCAAATATCTCCAAGCCCAAGGCATCGACACGCGCAAAGGCTGCCAATGGCTGGTCAAACACGGCCTAGTGCAAATCAACGGCGCAACCGTGCCGGACGAAAAAGCCGACATCGCCCCCGACAGCGTGCAAACCCTCACGATTGACGGCGAAGACGCAGTGGTGATTCCGCTGCCCTATTTCTACATCCTGCTGAACAAACCCGCTGGTTACGAAACCTCGCACAAACCGCGCGACTATCCCAGCGTGTTTTCGCTACTGCCCGACCAAGTCCGCGCTGCCGACATTCAAGCCGTCGGACGTTTGGACGCGGACACCACGGGCGTACTGCTCATCACCAACGATGGACAATTCAACCACCGCATGACATCGCCCAAGCACAAAGTGGACAAAATTTACCGCGCCACGCTGAAACACGCCGCCGACCCATCACTCTGCGCCCAACTGCAAGCAGGCGTGCTGCTGCACGACGACAACGAAACCGTGTCCGCCCAAGCCGCCGAACTGCACGATGCGCACACGCTGATTCTAACCATCCGCGAAGGCAAATACCACCAAGTCAAACGCATGGTAGCCGCCGCAGGCAACCGCGTGGAACACCTGCACCGCCTGCAATTCGGCCCTTGGGACACGCAGGATTTGCAGGCAGGCGAATGGCGGTTTATCCGCGTGGAATAAGCGCAAGCAAAAATAAAAGTGCAGGCTGCTTTGGAACGGAATCAAAAGCAGCCTGCACTTTCATCATCATTTTAAAAACAATGATTTATGCACCATAAACCCGTAAACGCGAAGGCACGTCGGCAAACGTTTTCTCGCCCGCAGGCGCTGCAATACCGCCCAACACCATCTGCGCACGCAGCTTCCAATCGGCAGGGATATTCCATGTTTGCGCCACTTGCGCATCAATCACGGGGTTGTAGTGTTGCAGATTCGCCCCCACGCCGGCCGCCGCCAAAGTCGTCCAAACCGCATACTGCACCATCGCATCCGCATGTTCGGCCCACACGGGGAAATTGTCCGCATAAGCCGCAAACTGCTCCTGCAAGCCTTTCACCACCGACTGGTCTTCGAAAAACAGCACGCTGGCCGCCGCCGCTTTGAACATGTTCAGTTTGTCTTCCGTGGGTTGGAAGCGTTCCGCCGGCACGATTTTACGCAATTCGTCCAACGCGATGTCCCACAATTTTTCGTGTTCCGCACCAAACAGCACCACCAAGCGCGTTGATTGCGAGTGAAACGAAGACGGCGTGTGCAGCAGCGCATGTTCCACAATCTGCACCACTTCTTTTTGCGAAATGGGCAGGTTTTTGTTCAATGCGTACACAGAACGGCGGGTTTCGGCGGCGTGTTGCAAAATTTGTACAGACATTATCAATTCCTTTCAAAGATTTACATTAAACATAAAAGCATAGTAATTATAAGGTTCTTGCCGCCCTTCACCAAGCCGCCTTCGGTAAAATTTATTTTTCTTGTTGGTAAAACACGGTGTTTTTCGGTATTATCCCGCCCCTTTGGGCACAGGGCATCGGGCTTTGTCCGACCGAACCCTTTTGTTTTTCAACACACACAAGGAATTAAAATGTCTATTAAACAAGAATTTAAAGAATTTATCATGCGCGGCAACGTGATTGATTTGGCGGTCGGTATGGTCATCGGCACGGCGTTTTCGGGCATTGTGAAATCGCTGGTGGACGATGTGATTATGCCGCCCATCGGCCTGATTTTGGGCGGTATCGATTTCTCCAACCTGTTCATTACGCTGAAAGACGGCGCAACGCCTCCGGCAGACGGCTATGCCACGCTGGAAGCCGCCAAAACCGCCGGCGCCATCACGCTGAACATCGGCTCGTTCATCAACACGATCGTGAGCTTCCTGATTATCGCCAGCGCCATTTTCATGGTGGTGAAGTTAATCAACAGCCTGAAAAAGCAGCCTGCACCCGAAGCGGAAGCGCCTGCCGAGCCCAGCGAAGAAGTATTGCTGCTGCGCGAAATCCGCGATTCGCTGAAAAAATAAACCGCCGCTTCCTGACACCCTATCGAAAGCAGCCTGCACTTTTACCGCGAACACCGGTTCGGGGAAAAGTGCAGGCTGCTTTTTAATCGCAACTCTGTTAAAATCGCCCCTTGCTTTTCCATTTAACACATAAGGATTTTGTATGATTGAACTTGCCAATGCCGCCGCCGGAGCCGCTCCCCAGCAACCTTCCGGCTTCGTGGCGTTTCTGCCGTGGATTGCCATTTTCGCCGTGATGTATTTCATCATGATCCGCCCGCAGCAAAAACGCGAAAAAGAGCGCCAAGCCATGATTAGCGAGCTGAAAAAAGGCGACCGCGTTTTGTTGATGTCCGGCATGTACGGCCGCGTGGTGAAAACCGGCGAAACCGTGTTCACCGTGGAATTGGCCAAAGGCTTCACCGTGGAAGTGGAACGCAACGCGATTGCCGCCAAAGCGGATACTCCGGCCGAAAACACTGCCGGCGAATAAACGCGCCATCATGCTGCCGAGCCGTTTCGCCTTAACGGGCGATTCGGGCATCGGCAGTATTGCCGCCATCACAATGCAGCCGCCCGACCAAAGTGCAGGCTGCTTTCAAAGATACCGCCGAAAAGGTTGACCATGAACCGTTATCCCCTTTGGAAATATTTGCTTATCCTGCTGACGGTGGCGATTGCCGTCATTTACACGCTGCCGAATTTATACGGCGTGACCCCCGCCATCCAGATTTCCACCAACCGCCAATCCATCCACATTGACGAGTCCACCGAAAAAACTGTTGCCGATGCGCTGCAAAAAGCCAACATTGCCCACGACGGCATGTTTATCGCAGGCGGCAGCCTGAAAGTGCGCGTGTCGGATGCCAACAAAATCTCCGCCCGCGACGCCATCGACAACGCATTGGGCGAAGGCTACATCGTGGCGCAAAACCAAATCGCCAACAGCCCGGAATGGCTGGAAAAAATCGGCGCACGCCCCATGTTTCTGGGCTTAGACTTGCGCGGTGGCGTACACTTCACCATGCAGGTGGACATGAAGGCCGCGCTGGAAAAAACGCTTGACCGCTATGCCGGCGATGCCCGCCGCACCCTGCGCCAGCAACGCATCCGCACCGGCACCATCCGCAAAAGCGGCAACAGCTTGATTATCCCCTTCCAAGATGCGGCCGACATTCAAAAAGTCCTGCCCGAACTGAACAATATGATGGAAGGCGCACAGCTGACCAGCGAAGGCACGCAGCTGACCATCACGCTGCCCGAAACGCTGCTGGCGCAAATCCGCAGCGATGCCGTGAAACAGAACATCAACACGCTGCACAACCGCGTCAATGAATTGGGCACGGCGGAACCTGTCATCCAACAGGCAGGCGCAGACCGCATTGTGGTGCAGCTGCCCGGCATGACCGACACGGCAAAAGCCAAAGACATCATCGGCCGCACCGCCACTTTGGAAGTGCGCATGGTCAGCACCGATCCGGCATTGATGGAACAGGCCAAACAAGGCAACATCCCCGCCGACTACGAATTACTCACCGATGCGGAAGGCAACGGCTATCTGGTCAGCAAACAAGTGGAACTGACGGGCGACAACATCAATTCGGCGCAGGCTGGTTTTTCGCATAATGACAACCGGCCGGCCGTTGATTTAACGCTTGACAACGCAGGCAGCCGCATTTTCGGTGACCTGACTTCTGCCAACAAAGGCAAAATCATGGCCATGGTATTGATTGACCAAGGCAAATCCGAAGTGATTACCGCACCGCGCATCAACGAGCCAATTTTGGGCGGACGCGTGCAGATTACCGGCATGGAAAGCGTTGCCGCCGCCAACGACGTGGCCTTGCTGCTGCGCGCCGGTTCGCTGGCCGCACCGATGGAAATTGTGGAAGAACGCACCATCGGCCCGTCTTTGGGTGCGGAAAACATCAGCAAAGGGATTCACTCCACCGTGTGGGGCTTCGCGGCCGTTGCCCTGTTCATGATGGTGTATTACCGCCTGTTCGGCGTGTTCTCTTCGATTGCGCTTTCTGCCAACCTGCTGTTCCTTTTTGCGATTTTGTCGGCGCTGCAAGCCACGCTCACGCTGCCCGGCATTGCGGCCATGGCATTGACGCTGGGTATGGCCATCGACTCCAACGTGTTGATTAACGAACGTATCCGCGAAGAACTGCATGCAGGCAAAAAACCGCAGGCTGCCATCAAGGAAGGTTACGACCATGCGTGGGACACGATTTTGGACTCGAACCTGACTTCGCTGATTGCCGGTATCGCCCTGCTGATTTTCGGTTCCGGCCCGGTGCGCGGCTTTGCGATTGTGCACTGCTTGGGCATTATGACGTCGATTTATTCGTCGGTGGTCGTTTCCCGCGCGCTGGTGAACCTGTGGTATGGTTCGCGCCGCAAACTCAAACACATTTCCATCGGCGTGCGCCAAAACATGGCCGTGGTCGATGCCGATGACGGCAAAGCAACGCAGGAGTAAACATTATGGAATTATTCAAATTCAAACGCGATATTCCGTTTATGAGCTATGGCAAGCTCACCACTTTCATTTCTCTGGCCACGTTTATTCTGGCGGTGTTCTTCCTGCTAACGCGCGGTTTGAACCTTTCGGTGGAATTTACCGGCGGCACGCTGATGGAAGTGGAGTATGCTTCACAGCAAGGCGCGGACCTGAACCAGGTGCGCCACCAGCTGGACACTCTGAAAATGGGCGAAGTGCAGGTGCAGGCATTGGGCACGAACAAGCACATCATGATCCGCCTGCCGAACAAACCCGACGTATCGTCCGCACAACTGTCCAACCAAGTGATGGAAACACTGAAAAAACAAAGCCCGGACGTGAGCCTGCGCCAAGTGGAATTTATCGGCCCGGCAGTGGGCGATGAATTGGTCAGCCACGGTTTGAAGGCTTTGGGCATGGTCATCGTGGGCATTATCGCCTATCTGTCCATGCGCTTCGAATGGCGCTTTGCCGTGTCCGCCATCATTGCCAACCTGCACGATATCGTGATTATTCTGGGCTGCTTCGCCTTCTTCCGCTGGGAGTTCTCGCTTACCGTATTGGCGGGCGTGCTGGCGGTGCTGGGTTATTCGGTGAACGAATCGGTGGTGGTGTTCGACCGTATCCGCGAAAACCTGCGCAAAGGTTCGATGCGCAGCAAAACCGTTCCCGAAGTGATTGACAACGCGATTACCGCCACCATGGGGCGTACCATCATCACGCACGGTTCGACCGAAGCGATGGTGATTTCCATGCTGGTATTCGGCGGCGCGGCACTGCACGGCTTTGCCACCGCGCTGACCATCGGCATCGTGTTCGGCATTTACTCTTCCGTGCTGGTGGCCAGCCCGCTGCTGCTGATGTTCGGTCTGACCCGCGACAATGCGTTCAAGCAGAAGGAAGAAAAAGAAGAAGCGGTCGTTTAACCGCAAAAGCAGCCTGCACTTTGCCTTTTGTCCATGTGCAGGCTGCTTTTTTGTATTTAATTTTAAACAGGAGGTTTTATGGGCAATATCCAACGCTTGGGCAGCGGCGAACGGCTTTCGGAAGCCGTGGTGGCTAACGGTTTCGTATTCTTATCGGGCATGGTGCCGGAAGTGGCTTCGGACAACGTTACCGTGCAGACGGCAGACGTGTTGTGCCAAATCGACACATGGCTGGCACAGGCCGGTTCGGACAAAGCACACATTCTGGAAGCCACGATTTTTCTGGCCGATATGGACGACTATGCCGGCATGAACGCCGCGTGGGACGCATGGGTCGATACGCAGAACACGCCCGCGCGCGCCTGTGTGGAAGCCAAGCTCGCCAAACCGGAATGGCGTGTGGAAATTAAGGTTTCCGCGCTGGTGAAATAATCCACCTGCCGCAAAAAGCAGCCTGCACTTTAATTTACGAAGTGCAGGCTGCTTTTTGGGCTATGCAGCCAGCGGCGGGGCTTCTCGGATGTGCGCCAATCTCGGGGCGGGCTGCAACGCCAAAGAGTGGGTATGGCGGCGATACGCCATGCCCTGCCTTTAAATTTGCGGTTTCCGTTCGGGTTTGTGCGCGTTCACGGGAAAGGGAACGGGTTGCAGGCTGCTTTGTCAGGTTTCAGGCAGCCTTTGAACGGCAGATGTGGCTGACTGCAAAGTTTGTGGAATTGAGAAAGCAGCCTGCATTTAAGTTTCCGGAGTGCAGGCTGCTTTTCTCGCCGCCGCCCTGCTCCATCGGTCACGAATGATAAATTCTGGACGTTTTGTGTAAATTTGCGTATATTTTGCCTTTTCGTTTTTTTGGCCTTCACAACAACAAGGATTTTTATGTCTCACACACAATTACGCAACAATCCCTACAAAGTGGCGATTGCGTCCATGGTGGGTACTGCCATTGAGTTTTACGATTACTACATTTATGCGGCGGCGGCCGTGCTGGTCTTCAACACCCAGTTTTTCCCGAAAACGGACGAAACCGCCGGCATCATCCTGTCGCTGTCCACGCTGGCGCTGGCGTTTTTGGCGCGCCCCATCGGCTCTGCGCTGTTCGGCCACTTCGGCGATAAAATCGGCCGCAAAAAAACTTTGGTGGCCTCATTGCTGACCATGGGTTTGTCCACCGTCGCCATCGGCCTGCTGCCCAATTACGAGCAAATCGGCATTCTCGCGCCGCTGCTGCTGTGCCTGTTCCGCTTCGGCCAAGGTTTGGGCTTGGGCGGCGAATGGGGCGGCGCGGCATTGGTCGCCACGGAAAACGCGCCGGAAGGCAAACGCGCTTGGTTCGGCACCTTCCCCCAGTTGGGTGCGCCCATCGGCCTGTTCATGGCCAACGGCGTGTTCTTCCTGATCAGCTCGTCCATCGGCCATGAAGAGCTGGTGAAATGGGGCTGGCGCATTCCGTTCATCGCTTCGTTGGTATTGGTGCTGGTGGGCTTGTGGATGCGGATGACGCTGCACGAAAGCCATGTGTACCGCGAAGCCGAAGCCAAAGGCAAAACCAGCCAAGCGCCAGTGAAAGACGTGATGGCGAAACACATGAAGCCGATTTTGCAAGGCACGTTCATCATGGCGGCCACCTATGTGCTGTTCTACATCATGACTGCCTTCGTGCAAATTTATTCCAAACATCCGGTCGGCCTGTCCGAATTCGGCCATCCCAAAGGCTTGGGCATTCCGGCCAACACTTTCACGGGCTTTTTGCTGATTGGCGCCGTCGTGTTCGGTATTTTCATCAGCTTATCCGGCGTTTATGCCGACAAAATGGGCCGCCGCCGCTTCCTGATTTTGGTCAGCTCCGCCATTTTGCTGTTCGGCCTGTGCATGCCGCTGTTCCTGACGCACGGCTCGCCTTCTTCCGTGTTGGCATTCCTGCTCATCGGTATGGCGCTGATGGGCATGACCTTCGGCCCGATGGCGGCCCTGCTGCCCGAACTCTTCCCCACCGAAGTGCGCTATTCCGGTGCATCGCTGGCGTATAACCTTTCGGCGATTGTGGGCGCGTCCGTTGCCACCATGGTGGCCATTTGGCTGAACGACCACTACGGCATCTTCGGCGTGGGCGTGTATTTGGCCGTCAACTGCGCGCTGACGCTGATTGCGCTGTTCAGCACGCACGAAACCAAAGACGTGGATTTGACCCAAACGCATTAAACGCACTCAAAAAGCAGCCTGCACTTCATTTTTCAGTGTGCAGGCTGCTTTTAGGTTTTCGGCAACCGGAAACCTGCCGCGGATACGGCCATTATAGTGGATTAAAATTCCAATGATACGGCGTTGCCAACGCCCTTATATACTCCCGTACACGGCGGGTGTTGCCGCCTTATCTCATCTTTATTTTAATCCACTATAAAAAGCAGCCTGCACATTGGAATTTCCCAAAAGTGCAGGCTGCTTTCATCTTGCAGACGGTTAATCCATGGTCAGGACCACTTTCATCGCATTGTGTTCCGCCGCATGTTTGAACACATCATATGCCTCTACCAATTCGCTGAATTTGAAATGGTGCGTCAGCATTTTGGTGTAGTCCACGCTGCTGGTGGAAATCGCCTTCATCAGCATTTCGGTGGTATTGGCGTTTACCAGGCCGGTGGTGATTTTCAGGTTTTTAATCCACAATTTTTCCAGTTTGAAATCAACAGATTTACCGTGCACACCCACCACGGCCACATTACCGCCCGCTTTCACCACTTCTTGGCACATATCCCAAGTTACCGGCAGGCCGACCGCTTCAATCGCCACATCCACGCCATCCTGACCCACAATCGCCAATACCTGTTGGCGCACATCACCCGCAGCCGGATTCACGGTATGCGTTGCGCCCAATTCCTTCGCCAGTTTCAAGCGGTTTTCATCCATATCGCACACAATCAGCACGCTCGGGCTGTACAACTGCGCCGTGAGCAATGCCGACATGCCCACCGGACCCGCACCGGCAATAAACACCGTGTCGCCTGGGCGGACATCGCCATACTGCACGCCGATTTCATGCGCGGTCGGCAGCGCGTCCGACAGCAGCAGCGCCACTTCTTCATTCACACTGTCTGGCAGCAAAATCAGGCTGTTGTCCGCATACGGCGTGCGCACGAATTCAGCCTGCGTGCCGTCAATCATATAGCCCAAAATCCAACCGCCGTTGCGGCAGTGGGAATAGAGCTGCTGTTTGCAGTTGTCGCAAGTGCAGCATTTCGATACACAGGAAATGATGACTTTGTCGCCTTTTTTGACGTTTTTCACCGCCGAGCCGACTTCTTCCACAATCCCGATGCCTTCGTGCCCCAATATCCGGCCTGCGGAAATTTCGGGATTTTTGCCCTTCCAAATGCCCAAGTCCGTGCCGCAAATAGTGGTTTTGGTAATCTGCACCACTGCATCGGTCGGATCGATAATGCGCGGTTTGTCGTGTTCTTCAAAACGGATGTCGCCTTCGCCGTAGTAAACCATTGCTTTCATGATGTTTCTCCCTTTGGGTTGCGTTTTGGCAAAACGGGCGGACGCTTGGCCAATCCACCGCGCAACACAATCGCCACATTGTGTGAGAATGATTATATTCTCACTTGATTTATTTGATAAAACTTTTACAATTCAATGTGTTATATCATAACAAAGGAAGCAGGCCACGCGGTTTGACTCTTATGCGAAATATACCTAAACTAACCGATTCCGCGTATAAGTAAGGATTGGTTATGCAGCACCGGCTCACTTCCCTGTTCCATCCCAAAGGCATTGCCGTGGTGGGCGCATCCGACCGGCACGGCAGCTTCGGGCGCAAGGTGTTTTCGCAATTATGGGCCGACCATGCCGCGCCGACCATCGTGCCGGTGAATCCGAGCCACAAAATGGTGGGCGGGCAAAAAGCGTATGAATCGCTGACCGAGGCGCAGCAGGAGCACCGTTTGGATACTGCGGTGGTGATTTTGTCGCCCGACAAATTGGCCGGCATTGTCCGCGAGGCAGGCAAAACCGCCATCCGCCAGGTGATTTTCGTCAGCGAAATCGATGCGCCGAACCATTCGGCGCGGCAGAAACTGGAACGTGCGGCGGCATTGGCGCGCAAGGCGGATATTCAGCTGCTGGCCATGCCGGCGGGCGGTTTGCACGGTGTGTTTGCCATGCCGAAAAAAGCAGCCTGCACCTATATCGGCCAGTCGTCCGACATTGCCGACTGCATGACACATTATGCGCAGGAACGCGGCATCGAATTCAGCCGCTTTATCACGCTGCATCCGCAGGATTATCCGGTCAGCACCGGGCAAATCATTGATTTCGTGGCCGCCGAAGACACCACCACTTCGCTGTTGGTGCACGTGAGCGTGCTGGACAACGTGCGCGAATTGGTGAGCGCGTTGGCTTATGCGGCGCGGTATAAACCGGTGATTGTGCTGACCACGCTGCCCAATGCGGCGCAAGAGGCGCTGTTCACGCAGGCATTAGAGCGCGTGCATGTTTTGTCCGTGCACACGCTCACGCAGTTTTCCACGGCAGCGAAACTGGTGCATACGGGCATTACCAGTCGCGGCAACCGCCTGCACATCATCAGCAATTCTCCGCAAATCAGCGCATTAAGCTGCCGCGTGCTGGACAACACGCCGCTGGTTTTGGGCGGCAGAAGTGCAGGCTGCCTGCGCCAGTTGGGCAAGCTGCTGCCGTATAAACCCGAACGCCACAATCCTTTGGACGTGCCGATTGACACATCGCCGTCCGTCTTCCAATCGCTCGTCGAAAGCAGCCTGCACGATGAAGAATCCGATGCGGTGCTGGTGATTTACGCCGGGCAGCACAGCAACGACTGCCTGCAAACCGCGCAACTGATTTCACAACTCCAAGCCAAATCGAACAAACCGCTGCTGCTAACCTGGCTGGGCAGCGCCGACACCGACAGCGTCCGCGACCAGTTCAACTGCCAGAAAAACCTGCATTTCAAACAGCCGGAACATGCGGTTCAGGCATTGGCGCAGCTGGATATTTACCGCAACCGCCAGCAGAACCGTTACGCGCTGCAACCGTTCCACGATTACCGTTACGCCGTGGCCGCCGCCGAAGAGCTGCAAAAATCACTGCGCCCGATGATTCCCGTGGCCGTGCTGAGCGCGGGCAAAAGCCACATCACCCATCTTTTGAACACGCTGCGGCTGCACAATCTCACTGCCGAAGCCCAAAAGCAGCCTGCACTGCTGCACCTGCAATCGGAACGCGACCCCGTGTTCGGACAACTTATTCATCTGTATAACGAATCCGGCCGCCAAACCCTGCTGCCGCCGCTGTTGCCCACCGAAGCGCAGCGCGCCCTGCAAGCGCTCGGATTGGACGCCGGCATTTGGCTCGACTGCCTGCTCGATACCGCCGAAACCGTGTGTAGGCTGCCTGAAGTACACAGCCTGACGCTGGCGCTTACCGTTTCCGGAAAAGGCATTGCCTGCACGGAAGCCAAGCTCCACCTGCAAGACACGCCCTATCCGCCCGCACCGAACGTCTTCGCCCCGCCCCCTGCCCTGCCAACCGAACAATTCACGCTCGCCAACGGCCAAATCGTCCGCCTGCGCCCCGTGCGCCCCGAAGACGCCTCCCTGCTGCAAACCCTGTATCAGGGCATGGATGACCACAGCCGCTACCTGCGCTTCATGATTGCATCGCCCGAACTGCCGCCCAGCCTCATCGCCCGATTAAGCCACCCCGACTACCAGCGCGAATTCGCCCTGCTGCTGCACGACGACCAACACCGCCCGCTCGCACACGCCCATTACAGCACCGATGCCAACGGGCAAAGCGGCGAATTCGGCATCGGCATCACCCCGTCGCTGCAAGGACAAGGCGTGGGCGGATTCCTGATGCAGCAACTGCTACAACACGCGCAAAAACAAGGCTTGCAGCAAATGCGCGCCGAAATCCTTGCCGAAAACCACCCCATGCAGCGGCTCGCCCTCAAACTCGGCTTCACATTGAGCAAACACCCCGAAGACCCGCAGCTATTGGAAGCCCGGCTGGACTTGAACAATCATTCCTAATCGCGCCCATCAATGTTAAAATCCGCATGGTTGGCCACGCGGCACACATCAACGTGCAGGCTGCTTTTGAAAACGGCAAAAAGCAGCCTGCACGGACTTTACCGGCCGCCAAGCGAAAAAACGATGAAATCATGACAACTGCCGTTTTCAAGAATGCACAGACAATGGCTTCGTGCCGATATGTTCAGGCAGCCTGCAACCCCGAACAACACTTGATAAAGAAAGACCCCTTATGACCTGGGAAACCGTAATCGGACTGGAAATCCACGTCCAGCTCAACACCCAATCCAAAATCTTCAGCGGCGCATCGACTGCGTTCGGTGCGGAACCCAATGCGCACGCCAGCGTGGTGGAATGCGCACTGCCGGGCGTACTGCCGGTAATGAACCGCGAAGTCGTTGAAAAAGCCATCAAATTAGGCTTGGCTTTGGATGCGAAAATCAATCAGAAAAACGTGTTCGACCGTAAAAACTACTTCTATCCCGACTTGCCAAAAGGCTATCAAATCAGCCAGTTGGATTTACCAATTGTAGAACACGGCAAATTGGAAATCGTAGTCGGCGACGATGTGAAAACCATCAATGTAACCCGCGCGCACATGGAAGAAGATGCGGGCAAATCCGTGCATGAAGGCTTGAACGGTGCAACCGGTATCGACCTGAACCGCGCCGGCACGCCGCTGTTGGAAGTCGTATCGGAACCCGAAATGCGCTCCGCCGCCGAAGCCGTTGCCTACGCCAAAGCCTTACACAGCCTGGTGACCTGGCTGGACATCTGCGACGGCAATATGGCGGAAGGCTCGTTCCGCGTTGATGCCAACGTATCCGTGCGTCCGAAAGGTCAAGCGGAATTCGGCACGCGCCGCGAGATTAAAAACCTCAATTCCTTCCGTTTCTTGGAGCAGGCGATTAATTACGAGGTGGAAGCGCAAATCGAGATTTTGGAAGACGGCGGCAAAGTGCAGCAGGCAACCATGCTGTTCGACCCGGAAAAAGGCGAAACCCGCGTGATGCGTTTGAAAGAAGACGCGCATGACTACCGTTACTTCCCCGACCCCGATTTGCTGCCCGTCATCATTTCAGACGGCCAGTTGCAAAAAGCCAAAGAAGAAATGCCCGAGCTGCCGAAAGAAATGGCGGCGCGTTTCGTGGCGGATTACGGCGTGTCCGAATACGACGCGCGCCTGCTCACTGCCGGCCGCGTGCAGGCTGCCTATTTTGAAGAAGCCGCCAAAACCAGCGGACAAGGCAAGCTGACTGCCAACTGGATGAACGGCGAACTCGCCGCCACGCTGAACAAAGAAGGCATGGAACTTGCCGACAGCCCGATTACCGCCCCACGCCTCGCCGCGTTGGTAGGCAAAATCGCCGACGGCACATTAAGCAGCAAGTTGGCGAAAAAAGCCTTTGAAGCCATGTGGGCGGAACCCGAAGCCACTATTGCTGAAATCATCGAAAAACACGGCTTGCAGCAAATGACCGATACCGGCGCGATTGAAGCGATGGTGGACGAAGTGCTGGCCAACAATGCCAAAGCCGTGGAGCAATTTAAATCCGGCAACGAAAAAGCCCTGAATGCGATTGTGGGACAAGTGATGAAGGCCAGCAAAGGCAAGGCGAATCCCGCGCAGGTGCAGGAACTGATTAAAGCGAAGTTGGGGTAAATAAAGTGCAGGCTGCCTGAAAACAGATTTTCGGATTTCAGGCAGCCTGTCGATTAAAAAAAGGGCTGTCCTAGATAGTTAGGAAAAGTGTAAACAGCGCAACGATTTCCTACAGGAAACCGCGCGGGTATCAATATTTGCTCCACAGCCGGTCAAGCCATTGTTCGGTAAGCCTTTATTTCGGCAGCAATATTGACACACTATATAACTGGCTGTATAATAATAGTTTTTGAGAAAGGATACTTATTCATGATAAGCAAGAAAAAATTCAATACTTTTATCGGAAGCATAGGCGCGGCAATCGGGATTTTTGTATTCATCGCCTATATTCCCCAAATTATCGCCAATTTGGATGGAGCAAAGGCGCAACCATGGCAACCTCTGTTTGCGGCAGTATCCTGTTTGATTTGGGTTTTATATGGTTGGAGTAAAGAACCCAAAAAAGACTGGATTTTGATTGTGCCCAATGCGGTTGGCGTGATATTGGGTTCTTTGACTTTTCTGACTGCACTTTAAAAACAACCGACGCGGTAGCGTAATCGTCATCGTAAAGGCTACCTGAAAACGATAAAAGGTTTTTCAGGTAGCCTGAAACCGTTTTTAAACCGGAAAAGGAAAATGCAATGAAAACTGTCGCCGTTATTATCTTGGAACAGTTTGCCGACTGGGAATCCACTTTGCTGACTCCGGTTTTACAACAATTTGCCGGCGAAACGGTATTGCAGCCGCGTAAGATATTTAATGAAGAAGGGGTATAGACAGACACCCCCGACCGAATGCCGGGCGGCTTTTGAGGCCGTCTGAAAACCCCCCGATTTGTCCTTTTGTCCGAAAGAAAGCCCGAACCATGCTGATTAAAGAAGCCGACAGCCGCCAAAGCGACCTTGACGAACTCAACGCCCTGCTTGCCCTGCCGCATGTCAATGCCGATACCAAGCAGCAAATCCGGCAGGAAATCCGCAACATCCAATCCGGCATCAAAGGCGAAACCGATGCCGCATTCCAAATCAACTTCCATTACGAAAACAGCCATAAATGGGCGGTCATCCACGACTTGCGCTTGGAATTTGAAGGCCACGCCGCGCAAATCGACCACCTGCTCATCAACCGTTTTCTGGAAATCTATGTGTGCGAAAGCAAGCGTTTTGCCGAAGGTATCGGCTTCAACGAGCACGGCGAATTTTACCGCTATTCCCAAGGCAAACCTTATGCCATCGAATCGCCCATCGAGCAGAACAACCGCCACATCCTGCTGCTGCAGCGCCTGTTCAACAGCGGCGAAATCAACCTGCCCACCCGCTTGGGCTTCCGCATGAAACCCTCGCTGCACAGCCTGATTCTGATTGCCAATACATCCGCCATCCGCCGCCCGAAAAACAGTAAAAAAGTGGACGGTATGGACAGAATTATCAAGGTGGAGCAACTGCTTAAACGCAGAGACCAAGATTTAAAAGAAGAAAACTTTCTGCATACCTTCAGCAGCGTCAATAAATTGATTTCAACGGAAACGCTACAAATTCTCGCCGAAAATCTGGCGGATTTGCATACGCCGGCGAAGAAGAATTGGAAAGCCCGTTTCGGCATTCCCGATATGCCGTCCGAACAAACGCCCCCGCCCGCAAACATCCCCAAAAAGCAGCCTGCACCCCCTGCCGCCACGGCAGAACCCACCAAACCGATGCGTCTGTTCTGCGCCGACTGCAAAAAAACTGTCAGCCAAAACGTTGCCGATTTCTGCTGGAACAACAAAGTCCGTTTCCACGGCAGGGTATATTGCTTCGACTGCCAGCGGAAATATAAGGCCGGTTCATAGTGCGGAGTGATTCGCCAATACAGATAAAAACACCCCGCAGGCTGCTTCTGCCTGCCCAAAAGCAGCCTGCACTTTTATCAACGGAAACCCACATAACGGCAGGCACGAACCGTGGTTTTCCCTATCTTCGGAGATTATTATGAAAATTGCCAAAATCATGGCTTTGTGGCTGGCTCTGTCCGGCAGCGCGTTCGCGGCCGGCTTGGACGCATCCGATGCCGGCGACTATGTGCAGCTGGACAAAGACCAAAAGCCCACACAAATGCAGATGCGTTATTACCAGCGCGGCACGCAATGGGTGATGGACGGAAAATTCGGCGATGGCGAGTGGATGCCGGTGTGCCAAGGCACGGGCGAATGCCGCCTGCAAACTTCCCCCGCACAAAAAGTGCGCGAATGGAAAGCCCTGCTGCCTGCCGAACTCCGAGCCATGCCGATGGCGTGCATCCACAATAAAGCATTTGCCTTCTGCCGCATGAGCAAGCCCGATAATCCGAACATGCGCCTATATTGGTGGTTCGCTTGGCGCAACGGGCAAACCTATGCGCTGGGCTTAAACCGCGTGCGGTAAAACACATCGGCCATAAAAAGTGCAGGCTGCTTTTGAATATCCGTTCAAAGCAGCCTGCACTTTCATTTGACGACTTAAACCGCGCGGTCAAAAAACAGCGGGATTTGGGTCGCCTGCGACATGGTACGCACATAATGCGCCACATTGTCGGGATAGGCCGCGCCTTTCACCATGCTCAAATTACGCAGCAGCGGGAAGACGAGGATGTCTTCCATGCTCAAATGCTTGCCGTTCACATAGTCCGCGTTCGGCGCAATCAGGCCGTCCAGCGCACGCAATGCTTCCTGCGCCTGCGCCAGATAGCGCGGCGTTTCCTGCAATAATTGCTCAAACGAAGCCTCCAGCCACGCTTCTTTTTTGCCTTTGAAATAGGCAACGGACGATTCAGCGGCAAACTCGGGCAAGTCCAACTGCACATCGCGCGGCATAATCAAGCGGTAGCCCCAATCGCCAAATGCCTCTACCCACGCCTGAATTTCGGGGCGGACGGCTTCATCCAGCGCGCTGCTGTCTTGGCGGTAAAAATAACGTACGATGTCCAAACTTTCGCCCATGTGGCTGCCGTCTTCTTTTTGCAAAATGGGCAGTTGTTTCGCGCCAATCAGACGGATGGGCGTGTCCTCATCGTCGTTGGGCAGGTACACCAATTCGGTGGCCACGCCGCGCAACGCCGCCGCCATACGGGCGCGTGTGCAGAACGGGCAATGGTCGTAAACATATAATTTCATTTTAATTTTCCTCAATTAAAAGGTGCAGGCTGCTTTTTAACGCCCCGGAACCGTGCCCATGCGCTGTTTCAGCGATGTGTTCGGCTGCTGCATAATGCTGGCGTAATACACTGCGTTGGTCATCACTTTTTTCACGTAATCGCGCGTTTCGGAGAACGGAATCGTCTCGGCATAAATCGCGCCTTCCATGGCGCTGCCCTGCCATTTGCGCGCCCTTCCCGGCCCTGCGTTGTAGCCCGCCGTGGCCAGCACTTCGTTGTTTTGCAGGCGGCTGCGCGCATCGGCCATATACCACGTCCCCATGCGGATATTGCCGTCCATGGTGTATAACTGTTGGCTGTCCATGCCGATTTTACGGGCAATTTCACGTGCCGTGGCCGGCATTACCTGCATCAGACCCTGTGCGCCCACGCTGGATTGCGCGCCCATCACAAAACGGCTTTCTTGGCGAATCAATCCGTATACCCACGCAGCATCCACGCCGTGCTGGCGGCTGTAGGTCTGCACTAAATCGCGGTAAGGCGTGATATAGCGCAGATGGTAGTTCAGCAGATTGTTGGTTTTGTCGGCGCTATAAATCGCCATTTCATAAAACTGGTGGTTATAGGCCAACTGCGCGGCGGCCAGCAATGTCGGCTCGTTCATCTCGCGCGTGGCATAACGCCATTCGTTTTGCGCTTGGCGGCGCATCTTCCAGTCTTGGTTTTGCAGGCTGGTGTGGAACAGGCTCAACGCACGGTGCACCGCGCCGTCTTTGCTGATTTGCTCAACCTGTGCCGCGCTGGCTTGGGCAACATTGTTCTGCGTGGAAATCCGCTGACCCAGCTCCTCGGTGGCCAGCACCGCATAGAAATTACGGCCGGTTTGCACCGCTTGGCGATAAAGTGCCTGCGCCTCTGCCGAATGCCCCTGTGCCGCCAGGGCACGGCCGCGCCAATACAGCCATGTCGCATCGCGCTGGCCGGATTCGGGCATGCTGGCAATCACGCTGTCCAAGGTCTGCCAATGTTTTCCGCGCAAGGCAGAACGGGCGAACCAGTCGAAATGTTCCTGCGTCAGTTGCGAGCGGTCGGCCTGAGCGTATAAGGCCAGCGCTTGGTCAAACTGCTGGTCTTTCGCATAAGCGGTGGCCAACACGCCCCAGCCGAAGCCTGCCTGTTCGCCGGTCAGGCTGCCTGCCATCTGCTGCAAACGCACGGCCGATGCCTGCGGCGTTTTCTGTGCCGCGGTGCTGATGACGCTGCGCAACTGGTTTTCCTGCGCACCCGCGCCGTCCGTGTTTTCCAACGGGCTGCCCAAGGCCGCCGCCAACGTGCGGGCATAAGCCACCTGGTCGGCCGCCAATAAAATGCGCACGCGCCGCCAAGCACGGCTCTGGTTCACGCTGCCGATATTTTTTTGCAGCAGCAAAAAGCAGCCTGCACTCAATTTATCGCCGCTTTCCAACACATCGTTGACCAAGCGGCTGTTTTGCTCGATGCCGAACGCGGCAGCATAGCATTTGGTTTCGGTATCGCGCCCAGCTTCCGGCAGCAAGGCGTATTGCTGGCGGAATTGCGCCACGTCGCCGCGCGTGCCCAAGTTTTTCAGCCACGCCGTGCGGATGCTTTCCGTCATCGCGCTCGGCTGTGCGGTGGACAAGAATTGCGCCACTTGGGCATCGGCACCATTTTTGGCGGCAGCCTGCATACTGTCGAAACGATAGAAATCGTTCACGATTTTATCGGGTGTTTCACTCGGGCGTTGCAAAGCCTGCACGCCGGTCATTGGCTGCTGTGCGGTGGCCGGTTCGGGTTTCAGCTCCACCGGTTTTTGCTGTGCGGCACAGGCGGACAAAATAGCGACGGCAATGCCTGCAATGCCGTTGAATGCGATTCGCGTCAAATACATAAATAATTCCAATGTCATGATGTGTTAATCGGTGGTTATGCCGGTTTATCCTGTTCGCGCAGATATTGCGAAAATGCCAGTAAATTGTCGAAAACCAGCGTGTTTTCGGGTAGGCGGTCTTTTTCTTTGGCCAGCGTTTTTTTGCCCTTGCCCGTCAGCACCAATACAGGGCGGCCGCCCGCGCGCGCAATCGCCTGCAAATCGCGCAGGCTGTCGCCCACCAAATAAGTTTCCGAAGCTTCGGCATTGAAACGCGCCAAAATGTCCAAAATCATGCCCGGTTCCGGCTTACGGCAGGAACAATGGCTGTCCGCCATGTGCGGGCAAAACCAAACGCCGCTGATTTCGCCACCTGCCTGCTGCACCAAACGGTGCATTTTGCTGTGCATTTCGTTCAGGGTTTCCACGGTGAAATAACCACGCGCAATGCCTGATTGGTTGGTGGCCACGGCAATGGTGTAGCCTGCTTGGGTTAAAAAGGCAATCGCGTCCAGGCTGCCGTCTATCGGTTGCCATTCTTCGGGCGATTTGATGAACTGATCGCTGTCGCGGTTAATCACGCCGTCGCGATCCAAAATAATCAGTTTCATGATTTCAAACTGCTTTTCCATTTGTCGAATGCGGCTTGGAACACGGCATTCAGTTGTTTTTGATGTGCAGGCTGCCATGTCTGCCGATAAAATTCGGCTTCGGTTTGCAGCCCTAGGGCAATGAAGTAGTCGTCCATAAAATGGCCGTAGCCTTCGTCATCATCGGCGTAATAATATTGGGTGAAGCGGTTGCCCAGTTCGTTGAAGCAGGTTTCGTCGATGCCGCCGTTCAGTTGCCGCACCACAAATTCCGCGCAGCTGATTTCGCCGTGCCGCAATGCGCCGAACAAAGGCAGTGCTTCCGCCGCCGCGCTGTGGAGGTTTTGCGATACCGCCCATGCGTAATAATAACCCATGTGTAAAGCAGCCTGCACATCGGAAAGCGAAGGCTGGTCTTCTGTGTGGAAGGAAATGTGGTCGTACATTACTTAAATCCCAAAACGTTCATCGCAAAATTCTTCAGCCAGCCCTTCACGCTGCGGATAATCAGGCTGGACAATTTCGGTTTCCAAAAATCGGGGCACTCCGTGCGGATGGTGCTGTCCAAATTCTCCAAATCTTCCAACACCAGCGTGGGGCGGCAATGCAACACCTTCAAGCCGCACTGCTGCTCGAAATAGAGCCAGTCGTCGGCGGGCACGCACGGTTTTTTCGTGATGTCCAGCAGCTTTTCCGCGCCTTTTTGCGTGATGACGTATGCCACAGCGCCGCAGCCGAATTGCTCCCACGGCGTGCCGAACACGAAATCCTGTTGCGGCGTGGACATCGTTACCCGTTTTTTGATGGGGATACGGCGGTAGTAATACGGCAGATATCGCGCCACGGTTTTCACATAGCCCAGCAGCAAAACGTCAAAATCGCATTGCTGCTTTATCCGCTGCAAAAAAGCAGCCTGCACCACCGGGGTCGGGTCTTGGATAAAGGTGGCATCGTCTTCCAAAATCAGGGCGAATTCTTGTTGGCGCGCCAGCATTGTCTGATAAATCTGATGGTGGCTCAATGCGCAACCGAGTTCGCCTTTGGTCAGATAACGCTGTTTCTTCGGTTTTTTGTGCAAAGGCAGGCTGCACAATTCGCGCAACTTTGCTTCTTCGATATGCCGCATGTCCACCGCATCGACCATTTCCGCAGGAATACCGTATTTGGCGCACTCGGCCTGAACATGCTGCCGGCGGCGCGTTTCGCTGGGAAGGGAGATGATATAGGCTGGAATCATAATCGGTTTAAATGTTCGCCGAACGTGCCGGCATGGATTTTCAAACGCCTGTCCAATTTGTGCAGGCTGCTTTTTTGCAGAATCGATTCAAATAACGATTGATTGAACGGACGGTTGAAATTCAACAGCAGCAGATGGGGCAGCGTATCGTCCTCCACGGGGCAGCGCATATCGGCCAAATAATCCGCCATCAATCGGTCGTACATGATTTGGAAAAAGAAATAGTGCGGAATGCGGTTTTGCGTTGCCCAAAAATTCAGCATCACATCCAAGCAAGTCCCAATCACGCGGTTGCGGCATTTGGCAAAAATGATATTGTTCTGCACATTGACCGGATGGTTCGGCCGCCACGAAAAGCAGTCTGCATTCAGCTTTTCCCAATCGGATTGGTTTTCCGCATTCCGACTGCGGTAGAACATGAAATAGTCCATCGCCGCATATTTTTCCGGCAGCGGCGCAGTCAGGTACACCGTCGCATCCAGCCACACGCCACCGTAACATTCCAGCAGTGCCAGCCTTAATATATCGGCAAAAAACGCCGGTTTGAAGGCTTTGTTGTGCTGTTTTTTATCCCACACGAAATCCGGAAAATCCAAATATTCGGTCAGATTGGCATCGTCCAACTCAATAACCCGATAATCCGCGGCATAACGCCCGACGGATTTGCGGCACATTTTCACAATCTCCGGCAGATTCCGCTCATCCCAGCCCTGCCCCCAATACAGCCAGATAATTTTTTCGCCCGCCAAATGCGGCTGCTTGGCCGTCATCGGGAAATGCGGATATTTGCCGGCAAAATAATCCGCCAAAAAAACGTCCCACGCCTTGGCCGTGTATTCCTGCTGCCGGTGGGAAGCATAAAGATTGATTTTATTGCGCCAACCTCTCGGCAGCAGCGCACGGTAGAACATCTTGAAAGGCCGCTCGTTGGCCCTGAACAGCCAATAATAAGGAAAATCCTGCATATACTGCCCTATCCGTCAAAAGGAACACGTTCACAAGGCAGATGGCGGTATTTTTTCTGATGCCGCTTCTTTTGCCACCGAGCCCATTCGCGCCCCAGTTTTTCCCAGAACGTCCGCTTGATTTTGACACTGTTTTTCTTCTTGCGGGCAGGCTCCAGAAAGCTCACCATGTAATCCGAATCCGGCGATTTGATGATTTCCTGAATACAGATGGCAGGCGAAAGCTGATAAATAAAATCGGCAAAACGGTACACCCCCGCATCAAACAGAAAATGATCCACCGGTTCGATTTCTTTCCAACTTAAACCTTCCACTATCCGCACCAGTTGTTCTGCCGCCTGATAAGACAACATATACGCCCCGCCGCCATAATGGTCGCTGCGCAAGAAATTCAGCGTGTGCCCATCATCAATACGGCAAAACGGTTCTGTCCGGCAGGGTGTATTGACCGTTTCCAGTTTAATGATGAATCTCCCCGACAACCCGATACGCTTCAACCATTCGTCCGATGCCAAAAACGTGCCCGCATGTCGGCTCAAATAAACATCGTCTTCAAAAACAGAAATATACGGCATTTTTTCCTGAACACACTTTTTCCACAGCAGAAATTGGCTCATAAAACACGCCTTTTCTCCGTCGGTTAAATTCGGCACTCGGGCAAGGTTTGGCAAATACGCACGGATGCAGTCGTTCAAATTGGTTTGCGGTGTTACGGCATCGAAAAAAGTAAAGGGAATGGCATTCCGCCCAAATTCCCGCTCGATATGCCGCCGCCTTTCCTCCGCCGAAACCAGGCTAATCACAAAATTATTCATTATTTCCATCAGTGCTGATTAATGACCTTCTCCAGCTTGTCCCGCAGACCGTCAATCATCTGCCAGATTTTATCGGCCGCATCTTCCTTAAACGGCGGGCGCGAAATAAACTCGGCATAATATTCTGGGTCGCTTTCCAAACGCCGGACCTGCTGCAAAAGTGCATCCGGATTATCCGGGTCATAAAACAAAATGGCATCCTGATTCAAAATTTCAGACTCGGGGCAACCTTCGCTGCCCCAATAAATCGGAATGCAGCCTGCACGGATGGCATCGAATATTTTTTCAGTTGTATAACCTTCGGAATCACTATTTTCCGGACAGATATTGAATCGGAATTGTCGCAGGTATTCCTGTTTGTCGTTTTGATATTTTGTCTGCAATTCATCCGTGTTGTGCAGATATTTTCCGGCGCAACACACAGGCTGTATTTGATTCAACAATCTCACCAAATCTCCGCGAACGGTGGTTAATTTGTCATGCCGGGCCAGCAATGCGGCAAATTGTGAATTGGCAGAGGATTTCAATTCTTGTTTGTTTGCTAAACGGTAGTTTTTATTATTAATTTCACGGATACATGCCTTAATTTCTCCATAAGATACACTAGGTTTAAACCAAGAATAAAATACCCATACGGGAAATCGATAATAGTTGTCAAAAGGCAACGTATCATATCCAAGGCTCAACGACATTTCATCAAGACAATAATCCCGATACGGCTGGCACCATGTGAAACTATTCGTCTGCAGGCTCTCTCCTGAAAAAAATATTTTGATTTTCCCTTTCCCAAATTTGGTGAACTCCCTTTTCCCAAAAACCGAAAAAAAACAATAGGTTTTTTCTGAGGGTTTAAATGGTAATGTTCGATAAACAAGCGGAATCTATGATGCTGAACCTCTTCCGTTTCCCACCAGTTAATCAACTGAAAATAGTTTTCACCTATAGCATTTTCGATTTGCCGTTTCAATTGGCGGGATTTTTTCCAGTTTCTCCATATTGACCGAAGCCCCATAATACCAACTTTCTTTTGAAAATATTTACCGTTTGAACAATACTTCGTAAAGCAAATCAATTTCCTTAGTTAAATCTATTTGATGATTGCCGACAAATAAACCGTTCTTATCTAAATAATCTGCATTTTCCATCGTGCCGAAAACTTCATAATCAAAGAATTGCAGCACTCTGTCATTTTTCAAAAAATTACCTGTAACAATCGGTCGGCACTCGATTTTATTCTCTGTTAATTTCTGAACAACATCAGAACGTTCAATCCCAGAATCAGGCTTAATAATCAATGAAAACCCAAACCAACTACTCTTCCCCATCTCCTGCTGGAGAATAAAACAAGGGTTTTTATTAAATTTTTCTTGAAAATACAATGCATTATTTCGTCTCTGCTCAACAAATGCAGGTAATTTCTTCAATTGTTCGATACCTATCGCACCACTCATTTCCAGTGGCCGGACGTTATATCCAGGTAAAACGAATTTAAACGACTCATCAAAAAAATTATCGGATTTCTCACCCGTTATATGATTGAATTTAGGAAGATTCCTTGTCCACCCATGCGCCCTTAAACATAACAATATATGATAGAGCTCTTCATCATCCGTAATAACGCAACCGCCTTCCATTGTGGCAATATGATGCGAATAAAACGAACTGAATGTCCCCATTAAACCAAAAGTTCCTGCCTGCCTGCCGTCGAAAACAGCCCCCATGGATTCGCAATTATCTTCCAATAAAACAATATCTCTACCATCAATCAATTCTTCAATCTGATTAAAATCATTCGGATTGCCCAATAAATTAACAGTCAAAATTGCTTTGGTTTTATCGGTAATGGCATGAGCTAGCTGATCCAAGTCCATATTTAACGTATTTAAATCAATATCGACAAATTTGACTTTCAATCCATATTGCTGCAACGGGAAATAGGTTGTGGACCATGAGACTGCCGGCACAATAATTTCATCTCCGCGTTTTAACGGATTATGTTTTCGAAAAAAAAGAGCAGCAATCATGATTAGGTTGGCTGTTGAACCCGAACTGGTCATAACACAGTGCTTCGCTCCGAAAAATCGGGCAAAATCTTGTTCGTATTGGGCAACACATTTGCCCATTGAATACATATCCGAATCAATAACCGACTGTATCGCCTGATATTCTTTTTCATCCCATGTACTGCTGGCCAATGAATATGCGGTCATGAATAATGCTCCATATAATATTGATATGTCTTTGTTAATCCGGAAATTAAATTATGTTTAGGCTGCCAACCCAGATGAGATAGTTTTTGCGTACACACTAATTTCTGCTTCATACCGACCGGCTTAGTTGTGTCGTGTTCAAATTCCCCCTTAAATCCAACTACTTCGGCAACCGCATGATAATATTCGTTAATCGTATAATCATGCCCTAAACCGACATTCAGCAAATCGGGAATTTCATCAAAATGCTCAATCACAAAAGCGATTGCATCCGCCAAATCTTCTGCATACATAAACTCGCGCCGCGCCGTACCATCGCCCCAAATTTCCACGGACTCGGCATTTTGCCGGCAAGCAGCAGCCACTTTTCTAATCGCCGACGGAATCATATGCGATTTTTCAGGGTCAAATTTATCGTATTTGCCGTACAGATTACAGGGGATAAGTGTTTTGTATTTTAACGGGCTGGTTTGTGAAATATAGCTACACAATTTTGCCGTCATAATTTTTGCCAATGCGTAACCTTCATTGGTTGGCTCCAATTGGCCGGTCAATATCATTTCTTCTGTTAAAGGATTAGGCGCATTGCGCGGATACATACACGAACTGCCCAAATTCAACAATTGCAGGACATGATTCGCTTGTGCAGCCAAAACAATGTTCTGTCCCATTTGCGCATTATCGACCAAAAATTTGACCGGATTAGCGATATTGGCCTGAATACCGCCCACCACACCTGCGCAATGAATAATCATATCGGGCTTCATCTGAGCGATATACGACGATACTGACGAATAATCCAGCAAATCCAATTCGGAGTGCCGTGGTGCAAATAACTGATATTTTGAATTTTTTTCAAAATATTCAATGATATTTCTGCCCACCATACCCGTAGATCCAGTAATCAGCAATGACTTTATCATTGATTTACTCCGCTGATACGTGGGTATCATACCCGTTAGCTTTCAGCAACGCCGTGCGTTTTGCAGCCTGCAAATCTTCGGCCACCATTTCGGCACACATTTCCTGCACGGTAATTTCAGGTGTCCAGCCCAATTTTTGTTTGGCTTTGCTTGGGTCGCCCAACAAGGTTTCCACTTCGGAAGGGCGGAAATAACGTTTGTCCACGCGGACAATCACGTCGCCCACCTTCAATGCCGGTGCGGAATCGCCGGAAATGCTTTCCACGATACCCACTTCGTCCACGCCCGAACCTTCAAAGCGCAGGGTAATGCCCAAATGCTCGGCCGACCATTGCACGAATTGGCGCACGCTGAATTGTACGCCGGTGGCGATAACGAAATCTTCGGGTTGTTCCTGTTGCAGCATCAGCCATTGCATCCGCACATAATCTTTGGCGTGCCCCCAGTCGCGCAATGCGTCCATATTGCCCAAATACAGGCAGTCTTCCAAACCTTGCGCGATATTGGCCAGGCCGCGTGTAATCTTGCGGGTCACGAACGTTTCGCCGCGGCGCGGGCTTTCGTGGTTGAACAAAATGCCGTTGCAGGCGTAAATGCCGTAGGCTTCGCGGTAATTGACGGTAATCCAGTAGGCATAGAGTTTTGCCACGGCATAGGGCGAGCGCGGATAAAACGGCGTGGTTTCTTTTTGCGGGATTTCCTGCACCAATCCATAAAGCTCAGACGTGGAGGCTTGGTAAAAACGGGTTTTGTTTTCCAAGCCCAAAAAGCGGATGGCTTCCAACAGGCGCAAGGTGCCGATGGCATCGACATCTGCGGTGTATTCGGGGGCTTCAAAGCTCACGGCAACGTGGGATTGCGCGCCCAGGTTATATACTTCGTCGGGACGGATTTCCGCCAGCAGGCGCGTGAGGTTGGAGGTGTCGGTCAAATCGCCGTAATGCAGTTTGAAGCGTACGTTGTCGATGTGCGGGTCTTGGTAGATATGGTCGACGCGCTGGGTGTTGAATTGCGAAGAGCGGCGCTTGATGCCGTGGACTTCATAGCCTTTTTCCAGCAGAAATTCTGCCAAATACGAACCGTCTTGGCCTGTAACGCCGGTGATAAGGGCGACTTTGCGCGTGTTGGGTTGGGTCATACGTTATCCTGTCAATGAAATTGCTGAAAATTAAGACACTGTTTTATAAAATAAAATTAAAGTGCAGGCTGCTTTTAGCACCGCCCGAAGTTGTCTTGGTAACGGACAATGTCATCTTCTTCCAAATAGCTGCCCGTCTGCACTTCAATCAGTTCCAGCGGAATCCTGCCCACATTGTGCAGACGGTGTTTTTCGCCCAGCGGAATGTAAACGCTTTGGTTTTCGGTCAATAAAATCACTTCGTCGCCGCGGGTTACTTCCGCCGTGCCTTTCACGACAATCCAATGCTCGGCGCGGTGATAGTGTTTTTGCAGGCTCAAACTGGCGCCCACATTCACGCCGATACGTTTGACTTTGAAACGCTCGTCTTCGTCCACGCTGTCGTACCAGCCCCACGGGCGATACACTTTGCGGTGAATTTTGACTTCGGGGCGGATTTGCCGCTCCAATTCGCCCACCAGCTGTTTGACGTTTTGCGAATGGGCGTGGTCGGTAATCAGCACGGCATCGGCGGTTTCCACCACAATCAGGTTGTCCACGCCGACCACGCTGACCAGTTTGCGGTCGGCATAAATCAGATTGTTCTGCGCCTGAACGGCCATGCCGTCGCCGATGATGGCATTGCCGTTTTCGTTTTTCGGCAGCGATTGCCACACCGCGTCCCACGAACCCAAATCGCTCCACCCGGCATCCAACGCCACCATGCTGATGGGAATGTCGGACTGGGCGCAGGGTTCCATCACGGCATAGTCGATGGATTCGGACGGGATTTGCGCAAACGATTCGGCATCGGGGCGGATAAAGCGGATGTTGTCCAATTGGTCTGTGCTGCGCTGCCGCCATGTGGTGCAGGCTGCTTTGAAGATGTCTTCGCGGAACTGCTCGATGGCTTTCAACCATGTCGATGCTTTGAGGATGAACAGGCCGGCATTCCAATAAAAGCAGCCTGCACCCAAATAATATTCTGCGGTGGCCGCATCGGGTTTTTCCACAAACTGCGCCACCGTATAAATACCGTCTTCTTCCTGCGCTTGCGCCTGAATATAGCCATAAGCCGTTTCGGGTTTGTCCGGCGTTACGCCCAAAATCACGATGCTGCCGTCTTCCGCCTTGCCCACGGCCCGGCAGACGGCCTGCACAAACGCCTTGTTATCCGCCACCAAATGGTCGGACGGGGTCACCACCAATATCGGGTCGTCGCCCTGCTCTGCCGCCGCCAATGCCGCCAATGTCAGCGCGGGCGCCGTGTTACGTGCGGCCGGCTCCAGCACGATTTGGGTTTGCCAAGAAAAAGCTTTTAATTGGTCGGCCACCAAAAAACGGTGTTCTTCATTGGTCACCACAATCGGCGGCGAAACCGGCAAAGCAGCCTGCACCAAAGAAGTAATACGGGCAACCGACTGCTGAAACAGGCTGCAATCGCCGCCCAGCGACAAAAACTGTTTCGGATATGCCGTGCGCGACAGCGGCCACAAACGGCTGCCCGAACCGCCGCTCAAAATCACGGGCACAATAGGAGAAGACATGGATTGATCCTAAATTTTGTATTATTCGTTCGGCAGCTGCACCCAATGCGGCAAATACTGGCTGGCTGCAGGCTGCTCCTGCACCCACGGCCGCTGCGGCACCACCACCAAGCCGTCCTGATGATCCGACAGCAGGCAGCCCCACCATGCAAAAGTGGAATTGCCGACCACATAATGTTTGAAATACGTCAGCCAATTCATATCTTCCAAAACCGATTGCCCCTGCATCAGCCGCACGGGATAATCCGCCGAAATGGCAGCGATTTCCTTTTCAATCGCCGCAAAATCATCCGAAAAAATATACACCGTGCCAATGGTCTGCCTTTGCCGGATGTAGTCCAGCCCGTTCAGGTAATAATCCAGCCCCACGGTGCGGATAAGCCCCGCATTTTCAGGGTTCAGAAAATCGCCGCGCCGGATATGCAGCGCCACATCGTTTTCGCCCACGGCAACATCGACAGGTTTCAGCGCGCGAAGCACCGTTTTCAGCCGCTGCTTGAACGGCTCGGCAATATAATGGTGCGACTGGAAATAGCCGTAATAAAAATTGATGGGGTATTTCCCATGCACGCCTTCAAAAAATACCGCCCATTGGTCTTTCGGCTCGCGCCAATTCAGCTTTTCCTTACCGTAAAAAGCCTTGCAAAAAATATAGCGGAAAGAACGCGATATTTGCTTTTTATCGACCACCGCCATGCCCAGCCGCTGTGGAATCTCCAAAACCAGATTTCTCTTTGCCTTATCCTTCGTATCGCCGACTTGGCCGTTGCCCATCAAAAACAGCGAGGCATCCGCACCCAACGATTTGAGGTAGTCGGTATAGGCGAGAAGATACAGTTGGTTGCCCAATCCCAACCCGTTGGCAAAATGAATATAGTGTTTAGCCATAAATATCGATTTCTGTATTTAAACCAGTGCTATTTAAACGGAACGATTTTTTTATCATCCGTCCATCTCCGCTTCACGCGCTTGTATTCTTTAACGATTTTATTCTTCGCCCATGCAAATATATTACGATTTTCTTGGGTTTGTTCAGGCTGGGTTTTTCCGCCGTCCAGTTGCTGATGACGCGCCAACCTTCCATCCTCCAATGTGCTGGACAACGAACTATCGGCGCGGTTCAACTGTAATTCCTGAATACAAAGCGCGGGGCTGATTTGATACATTTGAATTTCAGGTATTTCCGAAGCAGCATTAAACAGCATATTATCAATCGGTTCTAATTTTTCGGGCGCAACTTCTCGAATCCAATTCAATAACGTGATGGCGGTTTGCTGCGAAATAAGATAGGCGGCCGTGCCAAAACCGAAACTTTGCAACCGAAGAATCTTTCTGCCGTTAAAAGGGCGAACACCGGATTTACTCAACGCAACAGGGTTGGCTTTTAAAAACGTCTCCATCCGGATAATAAAGCTTTGGTTCTGAAACCGTTCATCCAACCATTTCGTATCATTCAAAAACCGGCTGCTGTTCTGCCCAAATATAACGTCATCTTCAAAAATTCCGATATAAGGCAAATCATCGGCAACGCATTTGGCCCATAAGCAGACATGGCTCATGAAGCAGCCTTTTTCACCGCCCGTCAGAAAAGCGTCGGCAAGATTAGGGCAATGTTCCGCTATGGATTCTGCCAATGTTTCAGGCGTTACGGCATCAAAAAAATGAAATGCAATTTGATGTTTGTTAAATTCCGCCGCCACATGCTGCCTTCTTTGCGCCGCAGTGCGGATACTAACAACATAATTTTCCATAAATCACCCCAAACAGAATGGACAGTGCAGGCTGCTTTTCGCGTTGCGTTATTCGGCCAGCAGCGCAATATCCGCCACAGCATTCAGCAGGTTGCTCAATACATTCAGCAGATTCAGGCGGTTTTGTTTAACGGCGGCATCGGCGGCCATCACCATCACGCCGTCAAAGAAGGCATCGACCTGCGGCTTCACGGCGGCCAGCGCGGACAGGGCGGCGGCAAAATCTTGCGCGTCCAAAGCAGCCTGCACTTTCGGCTGCAAATCCTGCACGGCGGCAAACAAGGCTTTTTCCTCATCCTGCTGCTGCAGCGCCGCATCCACATTGCCTAATGCGCCTTCGGATTTTTTCAGCAGATTTTGTACGCGTTTGTTCGCGGCGGCCAGCGCGGCGGATTCGGGCAGTTGTTTGAATTGCACGACTGCCTGAAGTTTGGCCGTCAGATTATTGACGCGGTCGGGGCGCTGCGCCAATACGGCGGCCACCACGTCTTGCGGATAATCGTTTTGCAGCAGAACGGCCAGGCGCGCCTGCATGAAATCTGCCACTTCGGCAACGGTTTTTTCCGCCAGCAGGCCTTTAGGGAAGCTGTCGAACACGAATGTCAGCAACTCGCGGATGGACAAATCGTGATTCATCAGCATACGCAGCACGCCCAAGGCGGAACGGCGCAGCGCGTACGGGTCTTTGTCGCCCGTCGGAATCAGGCCGATGCCCCAAATGCCGACCAGCGTTTCCAGTTTGTCGGCCAGTGCCACGGCGGTGCCGATGGTGCTTTCGGGCAATGCGTCGCCGGCAAAGCGCGGACGGTAATGCTGCTCAACCGCTGCGGCAATTTCGGGTGTTTCGCCGTCCAGTTGCGCGTAATATTTGCCCATTGTGCCTTGCAGTTCGGGGAATTCGCCCACCATTTCGGTGACCAGGTCGGCTTTCGCCAAGCGCGCGGCACGTTCGGCAACGGCTTTGTCGGCGTTCAGGCAGCCTGCAATGTAGGCGGCGATGGTTTGCAGGCGCTCCACGCGTTCTGCCTGCGAACCGATTTTGTTGTGGTAAACGACATTCGCCAGCTTGGGCAGACGGCTTTCCAGCGTGGCTTTTTGGTCTTGTTTATAGAAAAATTCAGCATCCGACAGGCGCGCGCGCAAAACGCGTTCGTTGCCTTGGATGATGTGCGACGGGTCTTTCGTTTGCAGGTTGGACACCAACAGGAAGCGGTTCATCAGCTTGCCGTTTTGGTTGAGCAGCGGGAAGTATTTTTGGTTTTGCTGCATGGTCAGAATCAGGCATTCCTGCGGCACGGCCAGGAAATGTTCTTCAAAAGCAGCCTGCAACACCACGGGATATTCCACCAGCGCGGTCACTTCGTCCAGCAGCGCTTCATCAGCAGCAACGGTGGCATTCAAGCGCGCGGCCTGCTCGTCCAGCGCGGTGCGGATGGCGTTTTTGCGCTCGGCAAACGAGGCGATGACTTTGCCTTCTTCCGCCAGTTGCGCGGCATAATCGTCGGCTTTGGCGAATGTGATTTCTCCGTGCGACAGGAAACGGTGCCCCAGTGTGCAATTTCGGCTGTCCAAACCCAACACGTTGATGGGCAGCACTTCTGCACCGTGCATGGCCACCAACCCGTGAACGGGGCGCACGAAGGTGTGCGTGCTGCTGCCCCAGCGCATCACTTTGGGAATGGGCAGTTTCTTCACGGCGGCGTTCACAATATCGCCCAACAAGGCGGCCAGTTTTTGGCCTTTTTGCGTGAATTCGTGGGCATACACATCCTGTTTGCCGTCGTGGACGATGTGCAGGCTGCTTTTTTCCACGCCGCAGGAACGCGCAAAGCCTTCAATGGCTTTTTCGTTGGCTGTTACGGCAGGGCCTTTTTTCACGATGTGTTGGTCGGCCTGCTCGGATTTGACGCGCGCCACCTGCACGGCCAAACGGCGCGGCGAAGCATAAGCGGTGTATTCGGTGGCGCCGTCAATCAGTTGCGCTTTTTCTAGCCCTTCGGCAATGGATTGCGCCAAGTGGTTGCCCAACTGGTTCAAGGCTTTCGGCGGGAGTTCTTCGGTAAACAGTTCGATGAGTAAGGTTTGAGACATTTTGATAGCTTTCAATGATATAGGGTGTGCAGGCTGCTTTTGGACGATGCTTGGCGATTCAAAAGCAGCCTGCACAAATTTTGTGCGCTTATTTTACACAATTTATCGTCATCTGTCTGCGCTCGGCAGGCGGCTCAACGCAGCGTAGAAGCCTTGCTGCCGCAGCAGGCTCTGGTGCATGCCCTGCTCCACGATTTTGCCGCCGTCCATCACCACGATACGGTCGGCGTTTTCGATGGTGGTCAGGCGGTGGGCGATGATGATGCTGGTGCGGTTGTGCATCAGCCGCTCCAACGCTTCCTGTACCAGGCGTTCGGATTCGTTGTCCAACGCGCTGGTGGCTTCGTCCAGCAGCAAAACCGGCGCGTCTTTCAAAATGGCGCGGGCAATGGAAACGCGCTGGCGCTGTCCGCCCGAAAGCTGGTTGCCGTTGCTGCCCAGCGGCATGTGCCAGCCCTGCGGATGGTTCTGCACCATGTCCCACAGGTTGGCGGCTTTCAATGCGCTTTCCACTTCGTCATCCGCCGCGCCCGGCCGACCGTACACCACATTGTTGTACAGCGTGTCGTCAAACAAAAACACGTCTTGCGACACCAGCGCGAACTGGCGGCGCAACTGTGCCAGCGGAATATCGTGGATGTCGATGCCGTCCAGCAAAATGCAGCCTGCATCCGCTTCCAGAAAGCGCGGCAGCAGGTTCACGGCCGTGGTTTTGCCGCTGCCCGAACGCCCCACCAGCGCCACTTTTTCGCCCGCCCGAATATCCAGCGTGAATCCGTCCAGCGCATTGGTTTTGCTGTTCGGATAGCGCAGGCCGACATGGTCGAACGTGATGCCGCCGGTGGCGCGTTCCATGGGATGGTGGCCGTTGTCCGCCTCGTCGGGCATGTCCAAAAAGGCGCACACATCGTCCGATGCCAGCAAAATCGCCTGCAACGGAATGCTGATGTTCGACAGGTTTTTCAGCGGCGTGACCATTTGCAGCATGGCCACGATAAACGCCATAAATTCGCCGATGGTGGTCGTGCCCGAACGGCTTTGCCACAGTGCGATAAAAATCACAATCGCCAGCGCAATCGATGCAATCAGCTCGCTGATGGGCGAACGCGCGGTATTTGCCTGCGTGATTTTTTTGTTCGCCTGCAACATGATGCGGTTCACTTCGTCAAACCGCTGCCGCGCATTGTCGTAACCGCCGTACATTTTCACCATGCGGTGTCCGGAATGCAGCTCGTTGAGCGTATTAATCATCTGCCCCGTGCTCTTCTGCGCGCTGACCTGCACGTTTTTCAGGCGTTTGCGGTAATAGCGCGTCAGCAGCGTCAGGCAGGGGAACACGAACAACACCACCAGGCTCAGCTGCCAGTTCAAATACAGCAACACGCCGATAAGCCCGGCCACAATCAACGAATCGCGCACCAACGTGACAAAAATGGTGCTCGCACCGCTGATGGCGTTGCTGGTTTGGTTCACAATCCGGTTGGCAATCATGCCGGACGATTCTTCCTGCTGCACATACGAAGGCAGCAGCAGCATTTTGCGGAACATATCCTGCCGCAGGCGGCTGATGGCCTCCAAGCCGACCCACGCCATCAAATAACTGCCGGCAAAACGCCCGATGCCGCGCACAATAATCAAAAACACCAAAAACAGCGGCACGGCCCAGATTTTGTATTCCGAGCCCCAAATCCAGTAATTCAGGCGGTTTTTCCAATAAAGCAGCCAATCGAACCAATGCCCCGAATCGGTAAACTGCGGCGCGGCCTGCGGCATGCTGAAGCCCTGATTCACCAACGGCGCGATAAATGCCGCCAGATAGCTTTCCGTCGCCGCCACGCCGATAATGGCCACCACTGCCGCCGCAATGCGCCATTTATACGGGCGGATATAGGCCGTCAGGCGGATAAAGCTGCGCGTGTCTTCCGAGCTGAAGCCGCCGAAGAATAATTTTTTTATCATAAAAATATCGTGTGAAAATTCAAAATGAAGGCGGAAAATGCCGTTGCGCATCTTCCGGCCAATCTGCCGCATTTTAATGAAAAATGCCTGAAAACGCCACGCCGCCGCCAAGTGCAGGCTGCTTTTCCACAGCGCAAAAGCAGCCTGCACCCCTGCAACGAAACAAAATAACACGGGGCTATTGTTCATTTCCCGTAGTTTTGTTTACAATAGCCGGCAGTTTTTTACAAATCACCTTTGTGCAGGAGGCACACCATGTCAGCAGACAACGCCGCGCCGAAAGGCAACAACCGCCTGATTTGGCAAATTGTCGCCGGATTGATTTTGGGCAGCATCATCGGGCAGATTGCCCACTCCGCCCAATCGGGCTTCATGAACAGCGTCATCGGGATTACCGGTATTTTTGGCAGCCTGTTTGTGGGCGCGCTCAAAGGCATCGCACCGTTTTTGGTGTTCATTTTGGTGACCGCCGCCATCACCAAGCAAAACGGCCAAACCAAAACCAATATGCGCCCGATTCTGTTTTTATACCTGCTGGGCACGTTCGGCGCCGCGCTGGTGGCCGTGATTGCCAGCCTGGCCTTCCCCAGCACGCTCACGCTGGTGGTGAATCCCGACATTGAAGTGCAGCCGCCGCAAGGCATTGCCGAAGTGCTGAAAACGCTGCTGATGAATTTGGTGGCCAACCCGTTCGCCTCGCTGATTAACGCGAACTACATCGGCATCCTGATGTGGGCAATCCTGCTGGGCATCGCCCTGCGCCGTGCGTCGCCCGCCACCCACCAGCTTTTTGACGATTTGTCGCACGCCGTGTCCGCCATCGTGACTTGGATTATCCGCCTGGCGCCCATCGGTATTTTCGGTTTGGTATCGGTTACTGCGGCCACTACCGGCTTCGGCCAGATGATTACAGAATACGGTCAGCTGCTGCTGGTGCTGGTGGGCTGCATGGCCTTGGTGGCTTTTGTGATGAACCCGCTGATTGTGTATTGGAAAACCGGCAAAAACCCTTATCCGCTGGTGCTCCTGTGCCTGCGTGAAAGCGGCATCCCCGCCTTTTTCACACGCTCTTCCGCCGCCAACATCCCTGTGAACATGGCTTTGGCCAAACGCCTGAACCTGCACGAAGAAACCTATTCCGTGTCCATTCCTTTAGGCGCGACGGTGAACATGGCGGGCGCGGCGATTACGATTACCGTGCTGGCATTGGCCGCCGCGCACACGCAGCACATTCAAGTGGACTTTTTCACGGCGCTGCTGCTGAGCCTGGTGGCCACCATTAGCGCGTGCGGCGCTTCGGGCGTGGCGGGCGGTTCGCTGCTGCTGATTCCTTTGGCGTGCAACCTGTTCAACATCCCGAACGACATCGCCATGCAGGTGGTGGCAGTGGGCTATATCATCGGCGTGATTCAGGATTCCTGCGAAACGGCGTTGAACTCATCGACCGACGTGCTGTTCACCGCAGCGGCGGACATTGCGCACAGCCACGAATTGGAAACGCCGAAATCCGAATAATACGGAACGGTTAAACCTGCAAAAAAAGCAGCCTGCACATGGGACAACAAATCCGAATGTGCAGGCTGCTTTTCAATGCGGGATATTATAGTGGATTAAAATAAAAATGAGACAAGGCGGCGAGCCGCAAGGCGTACAAATAGTACGTCAAGGCGAGCCAACGCCGTATCATTGCAATTTTAATCCACTATATCCGTGCAACCGTGCCGATACCGCATCGCCCATACAAAAGCAGCCTGCACTCGAACCAACGAAGTGCAGGCTGCTTTTTGCCACGTTTATGCCTGATAACCAAGGGCGGGCGGCACATCCTGCTCCACCACTTGGCGCAGATAATGCTCCACCTCGTCCTTCATCACAAAGCGGTCGTCATACGTTGCCGGGGCAATGGCCGGCGCCGCATCCACCTGCACATCGATTTGCGGCTGCGACACAATCTGCCACACCGAGCGGAACAAGCCCACATCCGCAAACGACACGCTCTCGCTGCGCCGCTGCGCCACATAATAACGCAACGCCAGCGCCTGCACCGGCGCGCCCGCCATAATCGCCGATTGGAACAGCGCGGCTTTCAGCGGCAGGATGCCCGTGCCCGAACTGGTTTTGGCTTCGGGGAAGAAACACACGTTGTCGCCCTGCCGCAATGATTCGGCAATCGCCTGGTTAATCGGGTCGATGTCTTTGCGGTTGCTGCGGTCGATGAAAATCGTGCCGGCATTCGTCACCATTTTACCGATGACCCACCAGTTTTTCAGCTCCTTCATGGCAATAAAGCCCGACGGATACAAACTGTTAATTACCAAAATATCCAGCCAGGACACATGGTTGGAAACAATCAGCGTGCCCTGCAAAGGTGCAGGCTGCTTTAAACCGTGCAGCCGCACATTCAGGATATCCAAACAGTGCATACTCAACTGCCGCACCGCCTGCTGCCGCGCCTCGCGGTTGCCCGCAGGCAGCTGCCGAATGCGCCACACCGCCCGAAACAGCCAAAAAACCAGCGCGCCCAAACGGAAAAGCCGCCGCCAAAAAGGAGTGGAATGTGCCATAAACCAGAAACCATGAAAAAAAGCGAATGATGCAGGGATTGGGCAAAGATGGCAAGTCGGACACCTTCGCCCCGCAGGTTAAATTATGCTAGAATCTGCAAACTTAGTTCATCAACAACAGGGTAAAAATGATGATGAATCCGATACTTTCCAGAATCAACCTGACCGCATACCGCCATTATGCCAAACAACACTTCCCCAGCCTGCTGAAACCCAGACCGGCCGACAGCCACAAAGGCACGTTCGGCAGCATCGGCGTTTTGGGCGGCGCGGAAGGCATGATGGGTTCCGCATTACTCGCCGGCACCGCAGCGTTATACACCGGATGCGGCAAAGTCGTGGTGGCGTTTCCGCAAGACAAACTGCCCATCGCCGTGCACCACCCCTATCCCGAACTGATGCTCGACACGGCCGAGCGCGCCGTTCATCGCACCGATATTGACGTTTGGCTGGCAGGCTGCGGCTTGGGCAAAGACGAAAAAGCCGCCAAACTGGTGCACACCGTCTGGCAAAGTGGGCAGCCCTGCTTGGTATTGGATGCCGACGCGCTGCATATTTTGGTCGATTATCCGCAGTTGTTCCTGAAAAACACGCGCAACGACATGGTTTTAACCCCGCACCCCGGCGAAGCCGCCTACCTGCTGAACACCACCGTGCAACAAGTGCAAAGCCACCGCGACTGGGCGGCGCGTGAATTGGCCAACCGCTACCACTGCTGGGTGGTGCTCAAAGGCCACAACACCGTGATTTCATCCGCGCGCGGCTTCCTGCACACCAACACCACCGGCAACACCGGTCTGGCTACCGCAGGCAGCGGCGACGTATTGGCCGGCATGATTACCAGCCTGCTGGCACAAGGCATTAAAGCCGCCGAAGCCGTGCCTGCCGCCGTGTGGCTGCACGGGGCGGCCGCGGAACTGCTGGAACAGTCGCAAGTCGGCCCCATCGGCCTTTTGGCAGGCGAACTGGCAGAAATGCTGCGCTGGCTGCGCAACCGTTTGACCGCCGCCGCCAACGAATAACCCGCACTGTTTTTTTCTCGGCAGGCGGCTTCAAAAGCAGCCTGCATTTTTGTTTTTTCAACCCTAACGATAAGGAAACACACACATGGGCATTCTTGACTCACTTTTGGACACAGCAATGTCATCTCTGGGTGGCGGCGACGGCCAGCAAAACCAGGCAATGAAATTGGTTATGCACCTGGTGCAGCAAAACGGCGGCAATATCGGCGGTTTGCTGCACCAATTACAACAAGGCGGCTTGGGCGACGTGCTGCAAAGCTGGATTGGCAGCAACAGCAACGAATCGGTCAGCGCGGGCGCGATTGAAAACGCACTGGGCGGCCACCTCGGCCAAGCGGCGCAGGCCATCGGCATCGACACGCAGCAGGCCAGCGGCTTGCTGGCGCAATACCTGCCGCAAATCATCGATACCATGACACCCAACGGCCAAGCCTCCGATGCCGACGGCTTCGGTTTGGACGACGTGGTGCGCCTGGCGCAGCAATGGCTGAAATAACCACCTGCCGCCCAATATATAGTGGATTAAAATCAAAATGAAACAAGGCGTACAAATAGTACGTCAAGGCGAGCCAACGCCGTATCATTGCAATTTTAATCCACTATAAAAAGCAGCCTGCACTTTCGGAAACATATCCAAAAAGTGCAGGCTGCTTTTTCGGGTTTGCCCAAAAGAGGGAATTAGTTAGGGGGATTCTTCGGGCGGCACAAATTTTAATTTCCGAATGGCGAAGTGTTTACCCTTTCCCACGGGGTTTGGTTGGCAGTCGTCGCCAGCAAGCAGCCTGCACGTTCAAAAATCCATCCCAAAGTGCAGGCTGCCTTTGCCACGGGCGGCAACCCAAAGCGCGGGTATGGCGGCGCAACGCCATGAACACCGCCGAAACACGGCAATCTTTATTCAAAAAGCAGCCTGCACATTCCCAAACAGGGTGCAGGCTGCTTTTTGCCGTTGATTCGGCGGATTATTTGCCGCGTCGGCCGCGCCCTTGGTTCACAATACGGCGGATTTCAGCCTCCATTTCGCGCGCAGTTTCCCGCGCCATGGACTGCAATTTCACATCTACGATAGCTGGCACAGACTGCATAAATTCTCCAAGCATTACGCCTTGTTTGTCCAAAATGCTCTGTCCCAAGGGCGAATCGTAAAACCCAATCAGCGCATCCACCTCTTGCTGCGTGTAGTGCTTCTGTGCCAGTTGTTGGAACCGTGCAAACACGCTGGCGCGCAATTCGGGATCGCTCGTCAGCCGTTCCTGATATTTCTGCCACGCATTCCGAATCACGGCTTCGATTTGAACGCGCTGTTCCGTGGAGATATTGGCATGTTTGGGAATAGAATTGACCATTTGGTCGCGCATCATCTGCAACATGCTGCCGAGCGCACTGTCATACTGGCTCTCCACTTTCATCACGCGCATCATTTTCTGTACCGATTCGGCGCTGGCAGGCTCTGCCCAAGCAGGTGCGGCGGCCAACAAAGCCAAGGCGGCAACACAGGAACAAATTTTCCGTTTCATATAATTATCCTTTTATTTCAGATAGTTCATCATATTTCCAAAGCAGCCTGCACTTTAAAAACAAGGTGCAGGCTGCTTTTTAAGCATTAAATGCCATTACAGCGCGTCAATCACCGCGTTCAATGCCGCGCTCGGACGCATGGCCTGGGCGGTTTTGTCGGCATCGGGCGCGTAGTAACCGCCGATGTCCGCAGGTTTACCCGCTCCGGCGGAAAGTTCCGCCAAAATCACGGCTTCCTGCGCCGCCAGTTTCTCGGCAACGGGCGCGAACACGGCTTTCAATTCCGCGTCTTTGTCCTGCGCCGCCAAAGCCTGCGCCCAATACAGCGCGATATAGAAATGGCTGCCGCGGTTGTCCAACTCGCCTGCTTTGCGTTTGGGCGATTTGTCGTTCAGCAGCAGTTGCTCGGTGGCGGCATCCAGCGCGTCTGCCAGCACCTGCGCTTTGGCATTACCCGTTTTCTGCGCCAAATGTTCCAGCGACACGGCCAGCGCAAGGAATTCGCCCAAGCTGTCCCAGCGCAGGTGGTTTTCTTCGTTGAACTGCTGGACGTGTTTGGGCGCAGAACCGCCCGCGCCGGTTTCAAACAGGCCGCCGCCGTTCATTAGCGGTACGATGGACAGCATTTTGGCGGACGTGCCCAATTCCAAAATCGGGAACAAATCGGTATTGTAGTCGCGCAACACATTGCCGGTTACGGAAATCGTGTCTTTGCCTTCCTTCATGCGTTTCAGGCTGGCCAGGCAGGCTTCTTCGGGCGGCAGAATCTGAATATCCAAGCCCTGCGTATCCGCTTCTGCCAAATACTGTTTCACTTTTTTAATCAGTTCGCGGTCGTGCGGGCGTTTTTCGTCCAGCCAGAAGATGGCGGGCATGCCGCTCAATCGGGCGCGGTTCACCGCCAGTTGCACCCAGTCTTTTATCGGTGCGTCTTTGGCTTGGCAGGCGCGCCAGATGTCGCCGGCTTCCACTGTGTGCGATGTGAGCACACGGCCTTTGTCGTCAATCACTTCCACTTTGCCGTCGGCCGCGATTTCAAACGTTTTGTCGTGCGAGCCGTATTCTTCCGCTTTTTGCGCCATCAGGCCCACATTCGGCACGGTGCCCATGGTGGTGGGGTCGAACGCGCCGTGTTCTTTGCAGAAATTGATGGTGGCGCGGTAAATGCCCGCATAGCTGCTGTCGGGAATCACGGCTTTGGTATCGCGCGCCTGGCCGTTTTTGTCCCACATCCGGCCGGAATTGCGAATCATGGCGGGCATGGACGCATCCACAATCACATCGCTGGGCACATGCAGGTTGGTAATGCCTTTGTCGGAATCCACCATTGCCAAATCGGGATTTTGCGCATACGTTTCGGCAATCGCTTTTTCCACGCCCGCGCGGGTGGCGGCATCCAATTTATCCAAATTGGCCAACAGGTTGCCGAAGCCGTTGTTCACGTTCACGCCGGCGGCTGCCAGTTGTTCGCCGTATTGCTCGAACACGGGGGCGAAAAACACTTTCACGGCGTGCCCGAAAATAATCGGGTCGGACACTTTCATCATGGTCGCCTTCATGTGCAGCGAGAACAACACGCCTTGTTCTTTCGCATCTTTCACCTGCTCTTGCAGGAATTGCACCAAGGCTTTTTTGCTCAACACGGTGGCATCGATGATTTCGCCTGCTTTCAACGGCAGCGGTTTGCGCAATTCGGTGGTTTTGCCGGCTTTGTCGGTGTGGACGATTCTGACGGTGGTCGCTTCGGGCACGGTAACGGATTGTTCGTTATGGAAAAAATCGCCGCTTTGCATAGTGGCGACGTGCGATTTGCTGTCCGCCGTCCACGCACCCATGCTGTGCGGATATTTTTTGGCAAAATTTTTCACGGCTTTCGGAGCGCGGCGGTCGGAGTTGCCTTCGCGCAGCACGGGGTTTACCGCGCTGCCTTTGATGCGGTCGTAACGCGCTTGAATTTCGCGTTCTTCGTCATTTTGCGGATTAGCGGGATAAGCGGGGACGGCAAAGCCTTTGGCCTGCAATTCGGCAATGGCGGCGTTCAGTTGCGGCATGGACGCGCTGATGTTGGGCAGCTTGATGACGTTGGCTTCGGGCTTCGTTACCAGTTCGCCCAGTTGTGCCAATGCGTCGGCAATGCGCTGGTTTTCCTGCAAATATTCGGGAAACGCGGCCAAAATGCGGCCGGCCAATGAAATATCGGCCGTTTGAAATTCGATGCCGGCGTGTTTGCCGAAGGCGCGGACGATGGGCAGCAGCGATTGGGTGGCCAGCGCGGGCGCTTCGTCGGTATGGGTATAGATGATGGTGGATTGACTCATGACGGACTCCTTATTGCCTTATTGCGGTTTAACATTTTTCTTTTGAAAGCAGCCTGCACCCTTGAATACGGCAAGCGCGGCTACTGGCGGCATTATGGCACAATTTAGGCGATTGTGGCAGGCTGCTTTTCGGCTTGGCGAACTGGACAAGGAAAAATGCGCGGCGTATCATGCCACCCTTTTCTTTTGATTGCGTTTTCAAGATTATGTTTCGGACTTTACTGGGTGGCAAAATCCACCGCGCCACCGTAACCCAAGCGGATTTGAACTATGTGGGCAGCATCACGGTTGATGAAGATTTGCTGGATGCCGCCGGCATTTTGGTGAACGAAAAAGTGCAAATCGTCAATAACAACAACGGCGCGCGTTTGGAAACCTACACGATTGCGGGAAAGCGCGGCAGCGGCGTGATTTGCCTGAACGGTGCGGCGGCGCGTTTGGTGCAGCCGGGCGACGTGGTGATTATTATGTCGTATGTGCTTTTGAGCGAGCCGGAAATTTCGGCGCACGAGCCCAAAGTGGTGCTGGTGGACGAAACCAACCGCATACGCGAAGTGATTCGTTACGAACCGGCGAATACGGTGCTGTAAACGCATCGGGCAAATGAAATCATGTGCAGGCTGCTTTTGAACGACGGTTTGAAAGCAGCCTGCACTTTGTTTTGGATTTTGGGTTTTGGATTTTGGGTTTCGGCTTGCAGATAGATGCAGGCTGCTTTTGCGTTTTGTGGCACGGATGAAACGCGGGGCAAAACATCGGCTTAGCGGTTTCTGCGATTGCCTGCGCCACGGGCGGCGGGTGGCGTGCAATGTGGATATGGCGGCAACGCAACGCCATGCAGACCATCCCGACACGCCATCCGCCATTCAAAAAGCAGCCTGCACTTTCCCCAACGGGGTGCAGGCTGCTTTTTTGGGTGTGCAGCGAACTTGTCTCCTATCCCGCGGGAGAGGAAGTGGGTTTTCCGTTGCCGCCAAAGGGCAGCCTGCATTTTGCGGGCAATGTCCAAATCCAATATGCAGGCTGCTTTTTCAAATTTGCAGCAAATCTGTCCCCTCTCCCGTGGGAGAGGGTTAGGGTGAGAGCTTTTTCGGATGGCGCGAATTTTAATTTCTGCATGGCGGCAGGTTTGCCCTCTCCCACGGGAGAGGGGGTAAGTTTGCTGTTGCCGTCAGAGGGCGGCCTGCACTTGAATATGACTGCGAAGTGCAGGCTGCCTTTGCCACGGGCGGCAACTTTAAGCGTGGGTATGGCGGCACAACGTCATGCAGACCGTTCGGACTCGGAAATTTATAGTCGATTAAAATTGCAATGATACGGCGTTGGCTCGCCTTGACGTACTATTTGTACGCCTTGCGGCTCGCCGCCTTGTCTCATTTTTATTTTAATCGACTATATCTTATTGAAAGAAAACGTTAAAAATCAGCCTGCACTTTCGGAAACATATCTCCAAAGTGCAGGCTGCTTCTTTTGCCTATTTAATTGCGTCAATTTTTCTGCGACACGGGCACGGGCAATCCACGCACCGACTGCATCAGCTGCTGAATCTGCCGCTGCCTGCCTTGCAGCGTGGCCAAATCCTGCGCCGAAAGCACGGGCGTGGGCAGTGCGATGGTGGCGGGATTGACGTGCTGGCCGTCAATGCGCACTTCGTAATGCAGGTGCGGCCCGGTGGAGCGGCCCGTACTGCCCACCAAACCAATCACGTCGCCCGCCTGCACCGATGTGCCTTCTTCCACGCCGCTGATAAACGCGCTCAAATGGCCGTACAATGTTTCCAGCCCGTTGCCATGCGCCAGAATCACTGCGTTGCCGTAGCCGCCTTTCCAGCCGCGGAAGCGCACCACGCCGTCGCTCGGCGCCAGGACTTTGGTGCCTTGCGGCGCGGCATAGTCGATACCGGTGTGCATGCGCACGGTTTTCAAAACCGGATGGATGCGGATGCCATAGGGCGAGGAAATGCGGGTGTAATGTTCGATGGGTTGGCCGGCAAAGCCTTTTTGCAGCGCGTTGCCGGTTTCGTCATAGAAGTTGCCGCCTGCGTCGCCGTGTTCGTAGTAATACGCATAATACGTTGTGCCCTGCGTACTCACTTCGGCGGCCAGCACGTTGCCCGTGGCGACTTCTTGGCCGCGGAAATACAGGCTTTCGTATAACACGCGGATGCTGTCGCCTGCTTGAAGGCTGTTCCAGTCGAATTTGTCGGCGAACATTTCTTTCAGCGCGGTGCGGATTTCAATCGGCACGCCGGCCTTGGCCAATGCGCCCGATGCGGACGACGTGATGACCACGGAACGCAGCGACGGCAGGGTTTCCGTGTCCACCGCGCCCGTGTGCAGCTGCCATTTACCGTTGCGGTATTCCAGCGCAATCAGGTTGCGTTCGCCGTCGTCGTCGTTGAAAAACTGCACGTCGCTCACTTCTTGTTTCTCGTTCACCCGCACGCTGACGATTTGCCCCGCGCGCAGTTGCAGGGCTTTCAGGTCGATGGGGCTTTGCTGCTCAAACGCCTGCACGCTTTTGGCATCCATGCCCAGCCGCGCCAGAATCAGTTGCAGTGTGTCGCCCGACTGCACTTCGGCATCATGCCAATAGCTGCCTGCATCGGCGCGCGCCTGCAATTTGGGCGCGGGCAGCTTCTGCTCGAAAGGGCGGGCGGCCGTGGGCGCGCTCGGCGTTTGAACGGCACGGTAAATCCCCGCGCACGCCAGCACGCCCAAAAAGCAGCCTGCAATCCAATAACTCTTTTTCACGTCAAATCCTAAATACAATACGCCGCAGCGGCTTGCCAGAAAACAGGCGATTATAGCAAATTTTTGCCGCGCCATTTTTCAGGCATTGCCCAAAAACGCGCTACAATACCCCCTTTTTTGCCCTGCCGCCATGTTCACCCTCATTATCCCCGCCCTGATGACCGGCGACGAAATGCCGCTGCCGCCGCTCAACACCCCCGCGTTGAACCAACTGCGCCGCTTCGCCCGCTTCCAAGCGCACGACCTCACGACCGCGCAACTGTACCAACAATTCCTGTGCGACCGCCTGGCATTGGACGAATGCAGCGCATACGCCAGCCCCGTGGTGCAGCAGATGGGCATGAACAGCGTGCAAATGCTCGATTTGAAAGCAGCCTGCACCGACCTTCCGCCCGAAACGGCACAGCAATACGCCGACCGCCTCAACCAAGAATACGCCGGCGAATACCGCTGGCAAATACTGCGCCCCGATGTGTGGCAAATCACTGCCGAGCGGCCGCTGGACTGGCCCGACATCAGCATCTGGCAAGCCTGCGGGCGGCTCAATCCGCTGATGCAGGCTGCATCGCCCGACTGGCTGCAACTGTCCACCGAACTGCAAATGTGGCTACACGGCAAGGAAAATGCCCCGTTCAACGCCTTTTGGCTGTGGCGCGCGGCGGCAGGACAACATTTCGAACCGTGCGCCCTCATCGGCACCGACAGCCCGTGGCAACAGCAAAGCAGCCTGCACACCGCCGCCGAACCGTACAACTGGCCGGCATGGCAACACGAATGTGCCGCACACGGCATTGCGCCCGAAGACACGCATTTGTTTCTGGACGGCCTGGTGCAATGCACCCAAACCGGCGACGTCCTGCTCTACCAACAGCACATCCACGCCTACGAAGAACGCTTTTTCGCCCCCATCTGGCAAGCCCTCTGCCAAGGCAGCCTGCACCACTGGCGGCTCGTGTGCGAACAAGGGCAATGGCTCATCACCCGCAAACCGCAACGCTGGGCCTTCTGGCGGCGCAGCACCCCGTTCGACGGCAAAACACTGCCCTGATTCTGCACTATATAGTGGATTAAAATAAAAATGAGACAAGGCGGCGAGCCGCAAGGCGTACAAATAGAGA
>NZ_GL870929.1:2079051-2111861 GCF_000190695.1 Kingella denitrificans ATCC 33394 | reverse complement strand
AAACTGCACATCACTCCTGCCAATACCCATGAGTGCAACCATCTGTCCCCTTTGTTGGAAGGCATTGCCGAAGGTACGACCGTCTATGCCGACAAAGGCTACGACAGTAAGGAAAACCGGCAACATCTGAAAGAGCATCAATTGTTAGACAGCATTATGCGCAAAGCCCACCGCAACCGTCCGCTGACGGAAGCGCAAACCAAACGCAACCGATATTTATCGAAGACCCGTTATGTGGTGGAACAAAGCTTCGGTACGCTGCACCGTAAATTCCGCTACACCCGGGCAGCCTATTTTGGGCTGATTAAAGTGAGTGCGCAAAGCCATCTGAAGGCGATGTGTTTAAACCTGTTGAAAGCGGCTAACAGGCTAAGTGTGCCTGTTTGCGCCTAAAAGGCGGTCCGGATGCCTTATTATCAGGTATCAGGGGAGGATTAAGGGGGTATTTGGGTAAAATTAGGCGGTATTGGGGGGCGGAAACAGCTGAAAACCTGTGTTTGGGTTTCGGTTGTCGGGGGAAGGGCTTTTTTGCAAAGGTCTCAAATAGTACGTCAAGGCGAGCCAACGCCGTATCATTGCGATTTTAATTCACTATAAAAAAGCAGCCTGCACCCTCGGGAACACATCCCAAAAGTGCAGGCTGCTTTTTTCGACAAATCCGTTTATGCCGGACAGCCGCCCAGCACATCCATGCTGCGCTGGTGGAACTGCGCCAGCGTGTTGCGGTGGCCGATGCTGACCATGATGCTGTCGGGCAGCCGCTCGCGTATCAGGCGGTACAGGTGCGCCTCGGTCGGCTCGTCCAGCGCGGCGGTGGCCTCGTCCAGCAGAATCATTTGCGGCTTGGCCAGCAGAATCCGCGCAAACGCCACGCGCTGCAATTCGCCGGGCGACAAAATATGCTGCCAGTCTTTGTCGCTGTCCAAATGCTCCGCCAAATGCCCCAGCGAGCATTCCTGCAAGGTTTGGCGCAGGGTTGCGTCATCGGTTTCGATGTGCGGATAACACACGGCCTCGCGCAGCGTTCCCTGCGGCACATAAGGCCGCTGCGGCACAAACAGCGTTTGTGCCATGTCGGGCGCTGTGATTTTGCCTTGGCTGCCGAATGTCCAAAGCCCTGCCAGCATCCGCAGCAGCGAGGTTTTGCCGCAGCCCGAAGGCCCTTTGAGCAAGATGCTTTCGCCTTTTTTCAGGCTCAGGTTGATATTGTCCAGCAGCGTGTTGCCGTTGGGGCGCAGCAGGCGGATGTTTTCCAGTTGCAGGCTGCTTTCCGCGCGTCCGTGTTCGGCTTTTGTGGCGGCTTCGGGCGTCTCCATACTGGTTAAAAAGTCGCTCAAACGCTCCAAGCGGGCGCGGTAGGCGGTGAATTGCTCGTAAAACAGACGGAAGAACGACAGGGCTTTTTGCAGGCGGGCAAACGACTGCACGGTTTGCTGCACGTCGCCGATTTGGATTTGGCCGGACAACACGCGCGGCGCCTGCAAAATAATCGGCAGCAGTTGGATGCCCTGGCTGAACATTTCGTTGAAGCCGCTCAACCCGACGCTTTGGCGGGCAATGCGCCAGCGGTTGCGCACAATCATGGCGAAGCGTTGCGACAGGCGGGCGTGTTCCACCGATTCGCCGTGGTAAAAGGCAATGCTTTCGGCGTGGTCGCGCACGCGCACCAAAGAATAGCGGTAATCGCCGTTGAGTTTTTCGTTTTCGTAATTGTAGCCAATCAGCGGATGGCCAATCCACATGGCGATGACGGTGGCGAGAATCACAAAAATAAACACAAAATAAACAATGCCATGCGGAATTTCGATGCCGAATACGTTCAATACGCCGGCAAGCCCCCACAGCACCACGCCGAACCCTATCGACGTGATGGCGGAATTGAGCATGCCGCGCACAAATTCAATGGTATTGGCGATAAATTCCTGCGCGTCCTGCTGGATACGCTGGTCGATATTGTCCGGCGTGTGGCGGTGGGTTTGCAGGCGGTAGTAATTTTTGTCGGCCAGCCAACGCGTTACCAGCACTTTGTTGAGCCGCTCCGACCATTTAATCGACAAGGCTTGGTCGAAAAAGTCGTTCACCGCGCCGTTGAACGCGCGCAACAGCACCATGGCAGCATTCAGTCCGGCAAACATCCACAGGGCGTTCACGTCTGCCTTCTGCATGGAGGTGTACAGCCCGTTGGTCATGAAGGTGCCCAACACGTTCAGTCGCACTTCGGTGAGCAGCAGCACCACCATCAGCGAAATGAACAGCACAATCCGCAGGCTGCTTTTGCGGTCGAGGCAGGGGGCGAGCACTTGGCGGAACTGCCGCCCGAAGCGGGTGAAGCCGACGGCCAACACGATAATCATCAACGCGGCGGCCACTCCGCCAAAGGTTTTCAGAAGCCACAACGGTGTGGAATAAAGTTCAATTTGCCATTTTTGCATGATGTGTTTTCGGATAAAAAAGCAGCCTGCACAGGGTGGGAGGCGTGTCAGGCCGGCGGGTTCGACAAATAACGGGGGTTGAATATCAATTCATCAGGCGGCGCCCAGCTTCCACAAACGCTGCACATTTTCCAGCAACAGCGTCACAGCGGGGTCTTCGCTAAATTCGTCCAAATAAATAAAGTGCAGCGGCAAATGTTGTTCGAATTCGTCCAATACGGCAATGTCTTTGCCCTGCCCGACGGCTTCGAGCGCCGAGTGTTTCGGCACCATGGCCAAACCCTGCTGCGCCACTGCTAAATCGATGATGGTTTGCGGATAATCGCAAATAATCTGCTTTTTCGGATTCAGCTTGTGCCGGTGCCAGAACTGTTGCAGGTTTTTATAACTGCTGGAAATGCCGGACATTTCTATCCAGGTGGAATCGTTCAGGCTTTTGGGCAGATTATCGCGGATACGCTGCAACTGGCTTTGCGGGCAAATCAGCGAATAATCGACGTGTTCCAAAAAATGCACCTGTAAATTGCGCTGGTCGATATGCCCCAAAAAGAAGCCCGCATGGATTTTTTTGGCCAGCAGGCGCGACAAAATTTCAATGCTCATGCCGTAATGGATGTGCAGCTGCGTTTTCGGCTCCTGCTCGACAATGCAGCGGGTCAGCGCGGTAACTTTGCGCGATTCGATGGGGTGGATGATGCCCAGTTGGACGCTGTGGACATAGTCGGCCGACAGGGTTTGGGCAAACTGCTCCAAGCGGTGCTTGTGCTGCAACAAGGCTTCGGCTTCGGGCAGCAGCACTTCGCCGGCGCGGGTGAGCTGCATGCCGTTGTTGGTGCGCACAAACAAGGCCGTGCCCACATCGCTTTCGAGCGCTTTGATTTGGGCGGACACGGCCGGTTGGGAGAGGAACAGTTTTTCGGCAGCCTGCGTGAGGTTTTTGGTGCAGGCAACGGCGATAAAGGCTTTTAAGTGCTGGATATCCATAATGAAAATTGTGAAGGCTGCTTTTTAAATGGAAATACGGACAGGGGCTGTTTTTTAACATAGTTTAAAAAAGGTGCAAAGTGTTTTTACACACCAAAACCCCTTAATGCGCGGTGCATCAAGGGGTTTGTCGGTTTGTGCGCTTAGCCGCCGCACAAGGCCATCAGCCAAAGGATGAACACCAGCGTCAAAGCCAGCATTTGCGCGGCAGAACCGATGTCTTTGGCGCGCTTGGCCAGCGGACGCAGTTCCAGCGAAATATCGTCCACCACCGCTTCGATGGCCGAATTGAACAATTCCACCACCAGCGAGAAAAACGATGCGAACACCAGCACCATGCGGACGGACAAATCGAAATCGGCACAGCACACCATGATGAGCAGCACCGCATGCAGCAGCAATAATTGCCGGAATGCCGCCTCATAACGAAAAGCAGCCTGCAAACCGTCTACGGAATACCCTGCGGCGTTCAGAATGCGTTTAAACCCTTTTTTTCCTTTTAGTTCATTGTGTTCCATCACAATTCCTTCACCGCGTCCAGCACAGCCTGCGCATGACCGGCCACCTTCACCTTGCGCCATTCGCGCACAATTTCACCTGCCGCATTCAGCACAAACGTGCTGCGCTCAATGCCGACATATTCCTTGCCGTACAATTTCTTCGGCTTCATCACGTCAAACAGGCGGCACACGGTTTCATCCGTATCGCTCAACAGCAAAAAGCGGAAACCCTGTTTGCCGCAAAAATTCTGGTGCGATTTCACACTGTCGCGCGAAATGCCGACCACCGTATAACCCAACGCCTGAAATTCCGGCAATAGGCGGTTGAAATCCAAGCCCTCGGTGGTGCAGCCTGCGGTGTTGTCTTTGGGATAAAAATAGACCACCAGCGGCAAGTGCAGGCTGCTTTCAAAAACGGAGCCGTCCGAGGCAGGCAACTGAAACGAATAAGACATAATATACTTTCAAGAAAAAACCGTATTATCAGGATAATACGGCTGTCGGTTAATGTGCAGGCTGCTTTATTTCTGCAAACTCAAATTGCTGACGCGGTCGTAAATCGCTTCTTTATCGTTACCTTTGTCCCACAATTCGATTTTCAGGCGCAAGTCGTTCACCGATTCGGCCTGACGCAGCGCCTCGTCCACTGTGATTCGGCCGTCTGTGTACAACTTGAACAAGTCTTGGTCGAACGTCTGCATGCCGTCGGTTTCGGAGCGGTTCATCAATTCCATACATTCCATCAGTTCGCCTTTGAAAATATGGTCTTGCATGGCAGGGCTGTTAATCAGCAAATCGACAATCGCGGTACGTCCGCCCTCTTTCAGGCGCGCCAAACGTTGGCCGATAATGCCCACGATGTTCAACGCCAAATCCATCAATACCTGCTGGTGGCGCTCTTCCGGATAGAAGTTCATAATCCGCTCGATGGCCTGCACCGCATTGTTTGCGTGGATGGTGAACATGCACAAGTGACCCGTTTGCGCAAGCTGCAACGCATATTCCATGGTGTGTTCGTTACGCACCTCGCCCACACAGACCACATCCGGCGCCTGACGCATGGCAGACTGCACCGCCATCGACCAAGAAGTCGTGTCCACGCCCAATTCGCGCTGCGTGAAAATCGATTTAATCGGTTTGTGCAGATATTCCACAGGGTCCTCAATGGTTACAATGTGGCCGGCCGCGTGTTTATTGCGCCAGTCCAACATCGCCGCCATGGAAGTGGATTTACCCGAACCGGTCGCACCCGCCAGAATCAGCAGGCCACGCGGTTTCATGGCCAATTCTTTCAAACCTTGCGGCAATTTCAAATCGTCCACTGTCAAAATATTGGTGGTGATGCGCCGCCAAACCATACCCATGCGGCCTTGCTCGTGGTAGGCGTTCACACGGAAACGGATACCGTCTTTGGACGTAGCGGAATAGTTCAATTCCAATTCATGGTCGAAGCGCGAACGCTGCTCGGACGACATAGTGGAATACACCAACACCTGCGTGTCTTGCTGGGTCAAGGGTTTTAATGGCACGGGTGTCAATTCACCATTGATTTTAAATGACGGCGGGAAACCTGCGCTGATGAAAATATCCGATGCACCGCGCTTTTCACATTCGGCCGCCATTTTTTCCAGCAACGGATGCAGCGCCGCTTTTTGACTCATTGACGGTTCAGGTGCAGGCTGCCCCGCACCGGAACCGCCTTGGTTTTTCTTATAATCGTTCAAAATACCTGCCAATAAGGAGGTGATTTCTTGTTGGTCTGACATAATATTTTCCCGATGTTTAGTTGATCATATCTGGGTTTTGGGCTTTCGCGCGTGCCGCTTCCAAAGAAATGATATTGCGGCGAACCAAATCTTGCAGACATTGGTCGAGCGTCTGCATACCGAAGTTCTGACCGGTTTGGATGGTGGAGTTCATCTGGGCGACTTTGTTTTCGCGAATCAAGTTACGGATGGCCGGGGTAGAAATCATAATTTCGTGTGCGGCCACACGGCCTTTGCCGTCTTTGGTTTTCAACAGTGTTTGCGAGATAACGGCACGCAACGATTCGGACAACATCGAACGCACCATTTCTTTCTCGGCGGCGGGGAACACGTCGATCACACGGTCGATGGTTTTGGCAGCAGATGTGGTGTGCAGCGTGCCGAATACCAAGTGACCGGTTTCCGCAGCGGTCAATGCCAAGCCGATGGTTTCCGGGTCACGCATCTCACCCACCAGGATGATATCCGGGTCTTCACGGAGCGCGGAGCGCAGCGCATTGGCAAAGCTGTGCGTGTGTTCACCAAGTTCGCGCTGGTTCACCAGACATTTTTTGGATTGGTGCACAAACTCGATAGGGTCTTCAATGGTGAGGATGTGGCCTGCCTGATGGTCGTTGATGTAGTCAATCATTGCGGCTAGGGTGGTGGATTTACCCGAACCGGTCGGGCCTGTTACCAGTACCAGTCCGCGTGGCACGTCGGCGATTTTTTGGAAAATGCGCGGCGCTTTCAATTCTTCCAGCGTCAATACTTTGCTGGGAATGGTACGCAGCACGGCGGCAGGGCCGCGGTTGGTATTAAAGGCGTTCACACGGAAACGCGCCACATTGGGCAGCTCGAACGAAAAGTCGGTTTCCAGATTTTGCTGGTAATTTTTGCGCTGCAAGTCGTTCATAATCGAGCTAATCATGTTACCGACCTGCTCCGCGTTCATTTCGGGCAGGTTAATACGGCGGATATCGCCGTTCACGCGGATCATAGGCGGCAGGCCTGCGGACAGGTGCAAGTCTGAGGCTTTGTTTTTCACGCCGAAGGCGAGAAGGTCGGTAATTTGCATTTCACTCATGTGATAACCCTTTTTGAAAATTTTGAATAAAATTATGATGGCATTGTAAAGAACTTTCTGTGTTTTGATAAGCCCAAATCGGAAAAATAGGCCGTATATCGCCATCCTTACAACAAAGCAGCCTGCACTTGAATGCCGTCGGGCAAAGTGCAGGCTGCTTTTTTCATTACACGTGTTTAACCGACATACGTCAGATAGTGTTCGTATGCGGGATTGCGTCCTTCGACAATATCGAAGAAGCGTTTTTGGATTTCGGTGGTGATGGGGCCGCGTTCGCCGATGCCGATTTGGCGGTTGTCGATTTCGCGGATGGGCGTTACTTCCGCCGCCGTGCCGGTGAAGAATACTTCGTCGGCAATATACAGTTCGTCGCGCGTAATGCGTTTTTCAATTACTTCCACGCCGATTTCTTTGGCGATTTCAATCACCGTGCGGCGCGTAATGCCGTCCAATGCCACGTCCAGCGCGGGTGTGAACAGTTTGCCGTCTTTAATGACGAAAATATTTTCACCGGAACCTTCGGCCACATAGCCCGTTGCGTCCAGCAGGATGGCTTCGTCATAGCCGCCTTGATGGGCTTCGGTATTCGCCATGATGGAGTTCATATAGTTGCCGTTGGCTTTGGCTTTAATCATGGTGATGTTCGGGTGATGGCGCGTGAAGCTGCTGATTTTGCAGCGGATGCCTTTGCGCAAGCCTTCTTCGCCCAAATATGCGCCCCATGCCCATGCGGCCACAATCACCTGCACGTCGTCGGGTTTCGGGGCAATACCCAATTTGAACGAACCGTAAAACGCCATCGGGCGGAAATAGCACGATTTCAGGCCGTTGGCTTTTACCACGTCGATATGCGCCTGATTGATTTGCTCTTTGGTAAACGGCAGTTGGATGCCGACGATTTTTGCGGAGTTGAACAGGCGGTCGGTGTGGTCGCCCAAACGGAAAATGGCCGGGCCTTTGGGGGTGTCGTATGCGCGCACGCCTTCAAAAACGCCCATGCCGTAATGCAGCGTGTGTGTCAAAACATGGGTTTGGGCGTTGCGCCATTCCACCAGTTCGCCGTTATACCAAATTTTGCCGTCGCGGTCGCTCAATGCGGTTGCGGGTGTCGGTGCGCTCATTTTTATGCTCTCTTCAATCTTGTTAATCGGTTTGCGGTGCAGGCTGCCTGCACAATGAAAAAGCAGCCTGCACCGGGTAAAGATAACGAATTATACACGCGCAAATCGATTAAACAAGTATCAAATCCCACGCAAATCGTTTACACTTACGCATTTACGATATATATGCAGGCAGCCTGCACTTTTCAGGGAGACATCATGAAGCTGTTTTATCTCATTATCAAAGCCATCATCCTGATTTTTTTCGTGATCATCGCGCTGATCAATTTCCACAGCGTGCCGTTCACCTACCTGCCCAGCCAAACCGTTGATTTGCCGCTGATTGTCGTCATGTTCGGCATGTTCGTGGTGGGTGCGCTGTTCGGCCTGTTCGCACTGCTCGGCCGCCTGCTACGCCTGCGCCACGAAAATGCGCGCCTTCGTGCCGAAGTGCAGAAAAGCGCCCGTTTGGCCACGCAAGACATCGCCGCGCCCGCCGCCTCCGACACAACGCCTGCAACACGCCCATAAGAAAGCCCCGCCGATATGGAAAATATCGATATTTGGTGGCTGCTCATTCCCGTGTCGCTGCTGCCCGTGTTTTTTGCACTGGGCTGGCTGGCGGCACGGGTGGACATTAAAATCCTGATGAAATACGCCAAAAATGTTCCGGAACATTTTTACGCGGGCGTGAATGCGCTGGTGGACAAAAACACCACCGCCGCCGCGCATCACCTTGCCGAAGCTGCTTCTATGCAAGGTAATGTGTACGAATTAAGCCTTTCGCTCGGCAAACTTTACCGCCAGCGCGGCGAAAACGACAAAGCCATCGCCATGCACAAAGCCCTGCTCGATTCGCCCGACACCGTGGGTGCGAAACGCGAGCGCGTGCTGTACGAACTGGGCCTGAACTACCAAAACGCCGGCCTGGTGGACAGGGCCGAGCAAATTCTGCTGGGTTTGCAGCACAGCAATATGGCGCAGTCGGCCAACGAAATCCTGCTCAATATTTACCAGCAAGACCGCGACTGGGAAAAAGCCATCGCTACCGCGCAACTGCTGGCGCACGACGAGCAAACCTATCAATTTGAAATCGCACAGTTTTATTGCGAAATGGCGCAGGCGGAACTCTTCCGTGGCAACGATGACGCGGCGCAACAAAAAGTGCAGGCTGCTTTGCAGGCCAACCCAAAATGCGCGCGCGCCAATATGATTGCCGGCGACATTGCCGTGAAGCAAGGCCGCTTTCAAGATGCCGTCGCCGCCTATTCCGCCATCGAACAGCAAAACCACGCTTATTTGAGCATGGTCGGCGAGCGGCTGTACGACGCTTACGATGCACTGGGCAATCCGCAGGCCGGCTTGGACGTGCTGACGGGCTATGCCAAAACCTTTCCCGATGTCGATTTGAATCAGGTGATTTACGACAAATCGCTGCTGCTGCACGGCGAACAAACCGCCGCACAGACCGTTCTGGAACTCATCCGCGCCAAGCCCGATTTGAACGGCATGTACCGCCTGCTGGGGCTGCACCTGCCAGAACTCAACCCGCAATGGAAAGCCGATGCCGACATGATGCGCAACGTTATCGGCCGCCAGTTGCAGAAATCGTTCATGTACCGCTGCCGCAGCTGCCATTTCAAATCGCTGGTGCATTTCTGGCACTGCCCCGCCTGCAACAAATGGGAAACATTCACGCCGAACAAAATCGAAATATAATTTCGAGCCGTCCAATCGGATTGCAGCCTGCATCAAAAGCAGCCTGCACCCGCCGTTCCCCATATTCGGGCAACAAAAAACCGCTTCTCTCGCACAGAAGCGGTTTTTATATTTATGTTATGACGCTTACCAAACCTGGGTAAACGCAGACACATCGGTATTTTTCGCCGCAGACGGTTCGCATTCCGCCGTCCCCAACAGCACCAACCCGATGATTTTTTCTTTTTCGCCGCACGCAAACGCCTGTTTCAGCAACGGCGAATGCACCCACATGCCCGTCAGCCACACACTATCGAAACCTTGCGCCTTGGCCGCCAACTGAATGGCATAGGCAGAGCAGCCTGCACTCAGTTCCTGTTCCCATTCGGGCTTGCCGCTTTTCGGGCTGGCAATCACGGCCACCACCATCGGCGCCATATTGCCCAAACGCTCCGCTTTCGCCATTGCTTCTTCGCCCATCTGGTTCTGCGTTACCGTGTCGCGCAGCAGCTGGCGGTAGCGGTTCATGCCCTCTTCCGATTCCACCACGACAAAACGCCACGGGGTCAGGTTGCCGTGGTCAGGCACTTGCGTGGCCGCCTGCAAAATGCTGTCCATCTGCAATTCATCGGGTGCGGGCGCGGTCAGTTTTTTGCTGGAACGGCGCGTGGTCAATAAGGTTAAAATATCCATGTTGTTCATCCTTCTGTTCTCTTGATGTTACATAAATTAAACGGCAAACGGTTATTTATCGTTCGTCAAAGCAGCCTGCACAATATGTTCCACCGCCGCTGCGGCGCAATGCAGGCCGAAACTCGCCGTGACCAGCATGCTCGCGCCATAACCCGCGCACGACAATCCCTGCGGTGCGCCACCCGTTTCGCAGGCAGCCTGCACTTGCGGCGCAACCGCCTGTTCGCGTGAAAACACGCACGGCACGCGCATTTTACCTTCGCGCGGCAATCCATATTGGCGGCGCAAGCGGTAACGCAGGTTGGCCAGCAACGGATCGTGCGTGGTCTGGCTCAAATCGGCGCATTCGATTAACTGCGGCAACCGCTGCCCCCCTGCCCCGCCGCTGACCACGAACGGCTGTTTGCCGCGGACAAAATGATTCGCCATCGCTGCCTTCACCGACAGCTGGTCAATCGCGTCAATCACGAAATCAAAACGCGCCGCAAACAATTCGGGCAAATTTTGTTCGTCCACAAAATCCTCGATTTCGTGCACCCGGCATTCCGGCTGAATCTGCATAATCCGTTCGTGCAGCGCAGTCACTTTCGCTTTTCCGAAATCGGGCGTGAGCGCGTGCAGCTGGCGGTTCACATTGGAAACGGCGATATTGTCCAAATCAATCAGCGTCAGTTCGCCCACGCCGCTGCGGGCCAAGGCTTCCACCGCCCAAGAGCCTACGCCGCCCACGCCCACCACGCACACGTGCGCCCGGCGCAAAGCCTGCAAACCCTGTTCGCCGTATAAACGCGCAATCCCGCCGAAACGGCGCGCATAATCGTCAGAAATGTCCATCCGTATTCCTCAAAAAGCAGCCTGCACCCACAGAAAAAAGCCGACAAACCGACTCAGTTGGATTATACTACAAAGCACAGGCATCAGCCTGTTTCACCCCAACCGGAAAGGAGAGCTGTTTATGTATCACCATATCGTCGTTGCCGTGGACGGCAGCAATACTTCCCTGAACGCACTCAAACACGCCGCCGTTTTGGCCAATGCCGGCAACGCCAAATTGACCCTGCTCACCGTGGCCAACCCCGGCGAATACATGACCTTGGCCCCTGAATTTTTACAGCACGACAGCTATGAAGAAGCCGCCGTATCCAGTGGCAACGAAGTGTTGGCGGAAGCCAGCCTGATGGCGCGCAACGAAGGCGTGCAGCACGTGGAAACCCACCTCTTGGTGGCCACGCGCGGCGAAAAAGAAATGGCGCAAGAACTGGTGGATTATGCCGATGCGCAAGGCGCCGATTTAATCGTCATCGGCACACACGGCCGCACGGGCCTGATGCACCTGCTGATGGGCAGCTTTGCCGAAACCGTGATGCGCCAAAGCCACTTGCCGCTGCTCGTCATCCGCAGCCAATCTTCGGAAGAAGCCGCCGAATAATGCGCGCAGCAGAGAAACATTACTACGGAAAATTAGACTAATTCGCAACATTGACGTAATTTTACACAATTATTTCAGCGAATTGTTTGACAAGCATGAAATAAAAGTACATAATGCGCTCATTCCGTTGCACAGCAGTGGAATATTTCTCCTCTATTTCTCCTTTGTAGATTTTTGCACCTATCCTTTGATAGGTGCTTTTTTTTGCTTATTTTTCACATAAAACTTTATTACACGCGGCATTTACGCTAAAATGCCGCGTTTTATATTTAACGCAACGAAAGAGAAACCCTATGAAAACCGCACAAGAATTACGCGCCGGCAACGTATTTATGATTGGCAACGACCCTATGGTGGTGCAAAAAACCGAATACATCAAAGGCGGCCGCTCTTCTGCCAAAGTTTCCATGAAACTGAAAAACCTGCTCACCGGCGCGAACAGCGAAACCATCGTGAAAGCAGACGACAAATTCGACGTTGTCGTCCTGAACCGCAAAAACTGCAAATACAGCTATTTTGCCGACCCAATGTATGTGTTCATGGATGATGAATTCAACCAATACGAAATCGAAGCCGACAACATCGGCGACGCGCTGAAATTCATCGTGGACGGCATGGACGACGACTGCGAAGTAACCTTCTACGAAGGCAACCCGATTTCCGTGGAACTGCCCACCATCATCGTGCGCGAAGTGGAATACACCGAGCCTGCGGTGAAAGGCGACACTTCCGGTAAAGTGATGAAAACCGCGCGCTTGGTTGGCGGCACCGAAATCCAAGTGATGTCTTACGTGGAAAACGGCGACAAAATCGAAATCGATACCCGCACCGGCGAATTCCGCAAACGCGCGTAATCCGTATTGCTCATACCGTTAAAAAGCAGCCTGCACCCCGAAATGGGAAGTGCAGGCTGCTTTTTTCAATGTTGCGCGATTAGCGGGTAACTTCAGCACCGCCTTTCAATTCGCCGTACATTTGGTTGTGTGCGCCGCCGGATGTGCCGGCACATGCCGCCAGTGTTAATGCGCAAATGCTCAATAAAATATATTTTTTCATTGCCTGCTCCTTCATCATGGCTGGTTAATCGTTTTGTCAGTACGGCTCTCGCCCACCGATGGCGCATGATAGCACTTTATCCGCGATTCGGGCGGAATTTAACCACTTTGGCCGTTCCGCCGTCATTCGGGTCGGTTTCCGCCGATTCGGGCGCGGCTGCGGATGCGGCTTCAGCAGACTCGTCCGGCTGCCATTCTTCCACTTCAAAGCCCATACCCTGGCCGGTTTCTTTGGCGAAAATGCCCAACACATGGCCGACCGGAATCCAGATTTCGTGCGACACGCCGGCAAAGCGCGCATGGAAATGAATCCATTCGTTGTCAATCGTCAAATCTTTGGTGGCGGACGGACTGATGCTCAAGACAATCTGATTGTCCTGCACATATTGCGCCGGCACGCGCGTGTGCTCGTTCACCCAAACCGCCAGATGCGGCGTGCAACCGCTGTCCAAACACCATTCGTATAAGGCGCGAATCAGATAGGGTTTGGTGGAAATATTCGCTGTGTCCATATCATCTCCCAAGCAAAAGCAGCCTGCACTTTGCCGTTAGCGGCGCATCGCTTTTTCGGCCGGCGTGAGCGCGTCGATAAAGGCTTGGCGTTGGAAAATGCGCTCGGCGGATTTCAAAATCGGCGCGGCGGCCTTGCCCAATTTGATGTCGTAATGGTCCAAGCGCCACAGCAGCGGTGCCAGCGCCACGTCAATCATGGAAAAGTCGTCACCCAAAACATATTTGTTTTTGGCAAATGCGGGGGCAATCATAGTCAAACCGCTGGCAATCGCTTCGCGCGCGGCAGCCTGCATTTTGGCGGTGGAAGACGGGTTTTCCAATGTTTTCACATGGACAAACAGCTCTTTTTCCAAACGGTGCAACACCAAACGGCCGCGGCCGCGCATCACCGGGTCGGCCGGCATGAGCTGCGGGTGTGGGAAGCGTTCGTCGATATATTCGTTGATGATATTGGATTCGTACAGCACCAAATCGCGTTCCACCAGCACCGGCACTTCGTTATACGGGTTCATCACCGCCAAATCTTCGGGCTTGTTGAACACATCGATGTCTTTAATCGTAAAGTCCATGCCTTTTTCAAACAAAACGAAACGGCAACGGTGGCTGAACGGGCAGGTAATTCCGGAATACAGAACCATCATGATGGGATTTCCTTTTCAAAAAAAACAGTGCAGGCTGCTTTTCAACAGCGCCGTGCAAAATCGATGGGGCTGAATTATAAACGTTTTTTCTTTTTTTGGCTACAAATTTCCATATAACCATCTGTTTATACTTAATCTTTCTGCCAAAGCTGCGCCCACACATAAAAGAAGCGCCAATCTTCCGCCGACAAACTGTCCGGCAGCAACACCTGCGCCACCGAACCGCCGCCGTCCAACTGCCACGACAAACACGCCCAACGCGGCACCATCAGGCAGCCTGCGCCCAATCGTGCAGGCTGCTTTTGCCCGCGGTAGCGCACATAAGCCACACCCTTGTCTTCCAGCACCAGTTCCGAAACATCATGCGGCAGAAGCATCGCCCAAACACCTGCCGCCGCACCGGCCAGCAGCAAAGCAGCCTGCACCCACGACCATTCCCAGTAGCACAAAACCGCCGCCGCATACGCCGCGCACAACACGCCGACCAGCACGCGCCGCCAGCGCGAAACACGCACCGGGATTACTCGTCCATCACGGCACTGCCTTGCCATTGCGCCTCTTCCAAATCCAACACCATATCGTGAATTTCCAGCTCGAAAAACGACCAAAACTGCGCCAAATCAAACGGCTGCGGGAAATCCGCCTCGTCAACCGACCAAGAAGCCAGTTCCGCCGCAAACAAAGCGCGATACCGCTCGCCCACATAAGCCACCGCCTCTTCCGGCATTTCAAACACCGGCAGCAGGAACACGCTGCAATTCGCGCGCAGTTGCGCCAACGTCAAATCCGCAAAATCCTCGTCATACTGTTGCAACCATGCCAAAAACACATCGGTCGGCTTCAATACCGCCGCCATTCTGTCCACAAAAAACATTCTTTGTCCTCGCAAAAAACCGCTATTGTACCCAAAATACGCAATACTACATCAGACTACAACAATATTTTTTACACATTATTCAGGCAAATTCCTGTTGATTTAAACGCAAAAACACATAAAATATGCCGGCTTTCCCATTTTCAAGACGATTGCAGCCTGCCAAAATCGTTAAAATCAGATAAGAAACACATTAAAATTTCACAAGATTACATGGTAAAAGTGCAGGCTGCCTGCGTGTTTCCACGCATAAAACACATGACACGGCTGCCGACAAACGTTAAAATAGATTAACGCAAGGTTACCCAACCGCATATTTAAAGCATTTTCTTCATTTCCCACTCTCTTTAAGGACGTAATCACATGTCTCAAAACGTTATTTGGTTTGAAAATCTACGCATGACCGATGTGGAAAGCGTAGGGGGTAAAAACGCTTCTTTGGGCGAGATGATTTCCCAGCTGACCGAAAAAGGCGTGCGTGTACCGACCGGTTTCGCCACCACCGCCGAAGCCTACCGCACCTTTCTGGCGCACAACGGCTTGAGCGACCGCATTTCCCAGGCATTGGCCGCTTTGGACGTTAATGACGTTACCGAGCTTGCACGGGTGGGCAAGGAAATCCGCCAATGGATTTTGGAGACTCCGTTCCCCGCCGAATTGGATGCCGACATTGAAACGGCGTGGAACAAAATGGTGGCCGATGCAGGCAGCGACCAAATTTCAGTGGCCGTGCGCTCTTCGGCAACGGCAGAAGACCTGCCCGATGCGTCTTTTGCCGGGCAACAGGAAACCTTCCTGAACATCAATGGCTTGGAGAATGTGAAAGAAGCCATGCGCCATGTATTCGCTTCGCTATACAACGACCGCGCCATTTCCTATCGTGTGCATAAAGGCTTTGCGCACGATATTGTTGCGTTGTCGGCAGGCGTTCAGCGTATGGTGCGTTCCGACAGCGGCGCGGCCGGCGTGATGTTCTCCATCGACACCGAAAGCGGCTTTGAAGATGTTGTGTTCGTCACCGCTTCTTACGGCTTGGGCGAAACCGTCGTGCAGGGCGCGGTCAATCCAGACGAATTTTATGTACACAAACCTACCCTGCGCGCCGGCAAACCCGCCATTTTGCGCAAAACCATGGGTTCCAAACTCATCAAAATGACGTTTACCGACAGCGCGCAAGCCGGAAAATCGGTGCAGGTGGTGGATGTCCCCGAACAAGAACGCAAGCAGTTCTCCATTTCCAATGAAGAAATTACCGAATTGGCGAAATACGCGCTGATTATCGAAGAACACTACGGCCGCCCGATGGACATCGAATGGGGCCGCGACGGCTTGGACGGCAAGCTGTATATTTTGCAGGCACGCCCCGAAACCGTGAAATCGCAGGAAAAAGAACAAGGAAGCAGCCTGCGCCGCTACACCATTTCCGGCAACAAAACCGTATTGTGCGAAGGCCGCGCCATCGGCCAGAAAGTCGGCCAAGGCCGCGTGCGCCTGGTGAAAGACGCTTCGCAAATGGATATCGTGCAGCCCGGCGACGTGCTGGTTACCGACATGACCGACCCGGATTGGGAACCCGTGATGAAACGCGCGGCAGCCATTGTGACCAACCGCGGCGGACGCACCTGCCACGCGGCGATTATTGCGCGCGAATTAGGCATTCCCGCCGTTGTAGGCTGCGGCAACGCTTCCCAAGTGCTGCAAGAAGGACAGGAAGTGACCGTGTCATGCGCCGAGGGCGATACCGGCCTGATTTACCAAGGCCTGCTCAATGTATCGGTGGATGAAGTGGCGTTGGACAACATGCCCAAATCGCCCGTGAAAATCATGATGAACGTGGGCAACCCCGAATTGGCGTTCTCGTTCACCAATATCCCAAGCGAAGGCATCGGCTTGGCGCGCATGGAATTCATCATCAACCGCCAAATCGGCATCCACCCGAAAGCGTTGATTGAATTCGACAAACTGGACAGCGATTTGCAGGACGAAATCCGCGAACGTATTGCCGGTTATCCGTCTCCGACCGATTTTTATGTGGACAAAATCGCCGAGGGCGTGGCCACATTGGCCGCTTCGGTTTATCCGCGCAAAGCCATCGTGCGCATGTCCGATTTCAAATCCAACGAATACGCCGGCCTGGTGGGCGGCAACCTGTACGAACCGCACGAAGAGAACCCGATGCTGGGCTTCCGCGGCGCGGCGCGTTATGTGTCCGACGATTTCAAAGATGCGTTTGCACTGGAATGCAAAGCCTTGAAATATGTGCGCGACACCATGGGGCTGACCAATGTGGAAATCATGATTCCGTTTGTGCGTACGCTGGGCGAGGCGGAACAAGTCATCCGCATCCTGAAAGAAAACGGTTTGGAGCGCGGCAAAAACGGTTTGCGCCTGATTATGATGTGCGAAGTGCCGAGCAACGCGCTTTTGGCCGAGCAGTTCCTGAAATATTTTGACGGCTTCTCCATCGGCTCAAACGATATGACGCAGCTGACGCTGGGCGTGGACCGCGACAGCGGCGGCTCGATTGCCGGCACGTTCGACGAGCGCAATCCTGCCGTGAAAGTGATGCTGCACCTGGCCATTTCCGCCTGCCGCAAGCAAAACAAATATGTCGGCATTTGTGGCCAAGGCCCGTCCGACCACCCCGATTTTGCCAAATGGCTGACCGAAGAAGGCATTGAAACGATTTCGCTCAATCCCGACACCGTGGTGGAAACTTGGCTGTATCTGGCCAAAGAACTGGGCGAGGCAAAGGCATAAAAGCAGCCTGCACCTGATTAACCATCGTTTTTTTAACAACCGCATTTGCTGACAACGGCAAATGCGGTTTTTTTCGGGCAATGAAAAAGCAGCCTGCACATTCTTTTTCAAAGTACAGGCTGCTTTTTACCCAATCGGGGCTACGCCAAAACCCGTTGCGACTCATCCGCCGCTGCCGTTTTCACCACACGCTTGCCCTCAATGTGCAGGCTGCCTGACACAAAATCGGCCACCGCCTGCGGGAACAGCACATGTTCCACCGACAACACGCGCGCCGCCAGCGCCTCCTCCGTATCGCCGTCCAGAATCGGCACCACGCCCTGCGCAATGATTGGGCCGTTGTCCAGCTCCGCCGTCACAAAATGAATGGTGCAGCCTGCCACGCGGCAGCCTTCCTCAATCGCCCGCCGATGCGTGTGCAGGCCGGTAAACGCCGGCAGCAGCGACGGATGAATATTGATGCAGCGCCCTTCGTAATGCGCGCAGAATTCGGGCGTTAAAATCCGCATGAAGCCGGCCAGCACCACCAAATCGGGGGCAAATCCGTCAATCAGGCGCATCATTTCGCGGTCGAACGCGGCACGGTCGGCAAAATCTTTGTGGTTCAACGCCGCCGTGGCAATGCCGCGCTCCACCGCCCACGCCAAACCGGCCGCATCGGGATTGTTCGACAACACGGCGGCAATCCGCGCATTCGGAATCTCCGCGTTCACAATCGACTGCATATTGCTGCCGCGCCCTGAAATCAAAATCACCACATTTTTCATGATTCATTTCCTATTCAACTGAAATTTCTGCTTATTTTTTCTGCCATGCGCGTTTGAGCATGAGCCAGTAGTCCTTCCACACCAGCACGGGGCGTTTTTGGAAAACATCGTATTGGTTTTCCGCCAGTTTCTGCAAAATCCGGTCGCCGCCCAAAATAATCAGGCGCAATTCGAATCCCAGCCGGCCTTTCAAACGTTTGCCCAGCGGCGCGCCGGCATACAGCATTTTGCGCGCCCTGCCGCATTCGTAGGCCAGCAGTTTCCGCAGCGCGGGGGTCATGCAGCCTGCAGCCAAATCGTCTTCGGTCACGCCGAATTTCGCCATATCATCCTGCGGCAGGTAAACGCGGTTTTTCTGCCAATCCACCGCCACGTCCTGCCAAAAATTGATAAGCTGCAAGGCGGTGCAGATGCCGTCGCTCTGCCCGACGGACTGCGGGTCGGTCTGCCCGTACAAATACAGGATAATCCGCCCGATAGGATTGGCGGAACGGCGCGAATAATCCACCAGTTCGCCGAAATGCTGGTAGCGCGTTTTGTGCGTGTCCTGCTCAAAGGCGGAGAGCAAATCGTAAAATGGCTGCAACGGCAGGGAGAACGGTGCCACCGCTTCGGCCTGCAAACGCTGCATCAATGCGGTTTCCGGCGTTTGCTCCGCACCTATTTTGTCCAATTCGCGCGCCAGAAAGTGCAGGCTGCTTTTCCGCTCTTCGGGCGTGGCATCGCCTTCGTCCGCCAAATCGTCCGCATAACGCGCAAAGGCATACACGGCGTGAATCGGGCGGCGCAGCCTGCGCGGCAGCACAATCGAGCCGACTGGGAAATTTTCATAATGGTTCGGTGCGCTCATGGGGCAGACTCCGTTTGCCGTCGGGCAATTTGTTCGTCGAAAAACGCCAGCACGGTTTGCGGCAGCCATTGCAGATGTCCGCGCCCTTCGCCGGATACGAACGCGCAATGCCCGCCCTGCTCCGGTTGCAGAAGATAAACCTGCGGCGACACGTCGCGTTCGGTGGGCAGGTATTGCGGCGGCAGAAACGGATCGTTTTTGGCATTGAGCAGCAAGGTCGGCACTTCGATTTTGGACAGCCACGGCCAGGCTGATGCTTGCGTGTAATAGTCGTATTTATCGGTAAATCCGTGCATCGGCGCGGTGTAGGCATTGTCGAATGCGCCCAGGCTGCGGATTTTTTTGTCGGACTTCGGCACTTTGGTGAGCAAAGTGTGCAGGAAATACGGCGTATACAGCAAATACGGCAAACCGTGCTGCAATGCTTCTCCCGCCGCATTCAGGTTCACGGGCGCGGAAACGGCGGCCGCCGCTTTGGGCAATGCGGCTTTGCCCTGCTCGCCCAAATATTTGGCCAACACGTTGCCGCCCAGCGACCAGCCGACCACATACAATTCGCGATACCGCTGCGCCAACAGGTTGAGCATATGCGCCACTTCGCGCGTGTCGCCGCTGTGGTACATCCGCTTGGACGGCACGCCGCCGCACGAACGGAAATGCGCCACCACGCCGTTCCAGCCGCGTTGCCGTATGGCATACATCATTTCCACTGCGTAATGGCTGCGGCTGCTGCCTTCCAAACCATGCAGCAGTACCACGCAGGGCGCGTCTTGATGCGGCGAATCGATAAAATCGTATGCCGCCTTATCTTCGCCGTAGCTGTCGGGCAAAAGTTCGCGGCGGTAATTCAGGTCGGAACGCTGCAGCATTTTGCCGTACAGCGTTTGCGCGTTGCCGCCCCGCAGCCATGCGGGCGGTTGCAACGGGGGGATTTTGTTGAGAAATTGGGCACGGTGCGGCATCTTGTTTCCTATCGTCCGACAAATGTGAACGCGTAAGTATAAAACATTCAAAAGCAGCCTGCACATGGCCAAATTTTTTTTTGCCAATGGCTAGCGTGTCGATGTGCTTGTTGTTACACTACATCCGTCGCTCGAACACGGTAGTGTGATTACCTTCACCGGCATAACGCCATCACATGCTCGGGCGGCACGCTCACAACCAACTGCAGGCTGCCTGCATCCCCTCACTCCTACGGAGATTATCATGAATAATTTAGATCAATTATTTCAAACCATTAAGCAACGCGACCCCAACCAACCGGAATTCCACCAAGCCGTCGAAGAAGTCTTCGGCAGCCTGCAGCCCTTTTTGGCGAAGAATCCGAAATACATGCAGCAAAGCCTGCTGGAACGCCTTGTAGAACCCGAACGCGTCGTTATGTTCCGCGTTTCCTGGGTGGACGACAAAGGCCAAGTGCAGGTGAACCGCGGCTACCGCGTGCAAATGAACTCCGCCATCGGCCCATATAAAGGCGGCCTGCGCTTCCACCCCACCGTGAACTTGGGCGTTTTGAAATTCCTGGCTTTCGAGCAAGTATTTAAAAACGGCCTGACCACCCTGCCCATGGGCGGCGGCAAAGGCGGCTCCGACTTCGACCCCAAAGGCAAATCGGATGCCGAAGTGATGCGCTTCTGCCAAGCCTTTATGAGCGAGCTTTACCGCCACATCGGCGCGGATACCGACGTACCTGCCGGCGATATCGGCGTGGGCGGCCGCGAAATCGGCTTCCTGTTCGGCCAATACAAAAAACTCTCCAACGAATTCACATCCGTCCTCACCGGCAAAGGCCTGACCTACGGCGGTAGCCTCATCCGTCCGGAAGCCACGGGCTATGGCACGGTTTATTTTGCCGACCACATGCTCAAAACCAAAGGCGACAGCATGGCGCACAAACGCGTTACCATTTCCGGCAGCGGCAACGTGGCGCAATATGCTGCCGAAAAAGCCATCCAACTGGGCGCGCAAGTGCTGACCGTGTCCGATTCCAACGGCTTCGTCAAATTCCCCGACAGCGGCATGACCGAAGCGCAGCTGGCCGCCCTGATCGAGCTGAAAGAAGTGCGCCGCGAACGCATTTCCGTGTACGCCAAAGAACAAGGCCTGGAATACTTTGAAGGCAAACGTCCTTGGGGTGTGGCCTGCGATGTCGCCCTGCCCTGCGCCACACAAAACGAACTGGACGAAAACGATGCGAAAACCCTGTTGGCCAACGGTGTGAAATGCGTTGCCGAAGGTGCGAACATGCCGTCCACCCTGGGCGCGGTGGAAGCATTCATCAACGCGAAAATCCTGTATGCGCCGGGCAAAGCGTCCAATGCGGGCGGCGTGGCCACTTCCGGCTTGGAAATGAGCCAGAACCACATGCATCTGTCTTGGACCCGCGAAGAAGTGGATGCGCGCCTGTTCGACATCATGCAGAACATTCACGAAAACTGCGTGGAAAACGGCACGGAAAACGGCTATACCAACTACGTCAACGGTGCCAATATCGCCGGCTTCAAAAAAGTGGCCGAAGCCATGCTGGCGCAAGGTGTCGTATAACACCTGACAAAGCCTGAAAAGCAGCCTGCACTTTAAATTTCATCGTTTAAAAAAGTGCAGGCTGCTTTGTTTGCTTTATTAAAATATGTAAATATTTTATAATTTAGGCTAGGGTTTCGGATGGGCTCTTGATAAATATCAAACTTAACCGCCCCAAATGTTCTAAAATATATTCCGTTTCAGTATTTGCTTTTTAGGATTGTCAATGTACACCCCCATCATGCAACGCTCCATACAGCGTCTTGTTTACGGCTTCGTTCTGCTGTTTGCGCTTCTGGCCTTCCTGCCCGCGCATGCCGAACGTCTGCCCGAACTGATTAACCGCGTCAAACCCGCCGACATCTTCCCGAACGCCACCCGTTTCGGCACGCCAGAAGGCAAACCGATGACGGCGAAAATTTACGAAGGCGACAAAGAAGTCGGCGTAGTGTATATCACCACCGACGTGGTCAATACCCGCGGCTATTCCAGCAAACCGATTGACACGATTGTCGCACTGGACAAAGAAGGCACCATCCGCGGCGCAAAAATGCTGGAACACCACGAACCCATCCTGCTGGTCGGCATCCCCGTGTCTAAAGTCGATACGTTTATTAACGGCTATATCGGCCTGAACCCGACCAAAAATCCGCCCAAAGCAGGCTCCACACCGTCCGAAATCGTGACCGGCGCCACCGTAACCGTGGTGGTGATTGGCGACAGTATCGTCCGTTCCGCACGCGTGATTACCGCCGAACTCAACAAACAGGGCGGAGCAGCTGCCACCACCGCCAATACGGCTGCCCAAACCCGTCCGCACCGCCTGCCGAACATGGACAAGCAAGACATATTGTCATGGGACGACCTGCTGGCACAGGGTGCGGTGCAAAAACTGCATTTGAGCATTGGCGATGCCAACAAAATGCTGGCAGAAAACAATCCCGAAGCCGCACAGCACCCGTTTGCCGGCAATCCGGACGACACATTTATCAACTTATACACCGCCGTGGTTTCCCAACCATCCATCGGTAAAAGCTTATTGGGCGAAAGCGGTTTCGCCGAGTTGCAATCGCGTTTGAAACCCAACCAATCCGCCATTATCGTGGCCGGTGAAGGCGTGTATTCCTGGAAAGGTTCGGGCTATGTGCGCGGCGGTATTTTTGACCGTATCGAAGTGATTCAAAACGACAACGGCTTCCGCTTTACCGACTTGCACCACACCCGCCTGTTGGATTTGCTTGCCAAGGGCGCACCGCATTTCAAAGAGGTTTCGCTATTCGTCACACCGGAAGATTTTTCGTTCGACCCTGCCGAACCTTGGCGCTTGCAGCTGATGGTTCAGCATGAATTGAGCGTACAGAACAAAGCCTTCGTGACCGTTGATTTGAACTACCAAATGCCGCAGTCTTTCACGGTGGACGACCCTAACGGCACACCCGTGGCGATTGATGCGCCAGCACCCGCTTCCGGTGCTGCTGCCGCTGCCGCCGACCCGACAGCCGCCAATGCAGATGTCGGCGCAGCCGAAGATAATCCGCAGCGCATGATTTGGAAACAGTTGTGGCAGGAAAAAATGCCGCACATTATCGCCATCGGCATTATGCTGCTGATTCTGACCGGCGTATTCTTCTTCCAAGACACATTGGTCAAACACGAAAAATTTTACAACCGCTTCCGCTATGTTTATCTGACGGTGACGCTGGTTTATATCGGCTGGTACCTGCACGCGCAATTGTCGGTGGTGAACGTGCTGACCTTGTCATCCGCCATTGTGCAAGGGCCTTTCAGCTGGGATTATTTCCTGATGGATCCGTTCATCTTCACGCTGTGGAGCGCTACGGCCATTGCCATGCTGCTGTGGGGGCGCGGCGCATTCTGCGGCTGGCTCTGCCCATTCGGTTCTTTGCAGGAATTGACCAATGCCATCGCCAAAAAAATCGGCGTGAAACAGATCACCGTCCCATTCGGCATCCATACCCGTTTGACCGCCATCAAATATGTGATTTTCATGGTATTATTCGGCGTTTCGCTGTATGAATTGGGCTTTGCCGAAAAACTGGCAGAAGTCGAGCCGTTTAAAACCGCGATTATCCTGCACTTTGTCCGCGAATGGTGGTTTGTGCTGTTTGCCGTATCGCTGCTGGTGGCCGGCCTGTTCATCGAACGCTTTTTCTGTCGCTACCTGTGCCCACTGGGCGCGGCTATGGCCATTCCTGCCAAATTGCAGATTTTCAACTGGCTGCGCCGCTATCCGATGTGCGGCAACCCTTGCCAGATTTGTAATCACGAATGCCCTGTGCAGGCGATTGCCCCGGAAGGCGATATCAACCCGAACGAATGTATCCAATGCCTGCACTGCCAAGTGATGTATAATCACGAAACACGCTGCCCACAAGTGGTGGCCACTAACAAGAAAAAAGCAAAACAGGCAGCCGCCAAAGCCGAATTGGACGCACAAAAAGCACAACAACCTGAAGAACAGGTGGTGCATTTCGTGCCTAAATCCAAAACCGAATAAAATAAGCACTATTCCGAGTGCAGGCTGCTTTCGGGCAGACTGAAAAGCAGCCTGCACTTTCGAAATAGGACTATTTTATATTACCCGTGGGTCACCACGTTTCTTCATCGTAAGGAGTTTATCTATGTCAGAAAATAAAATTAGCCGCCGTAGTTTCTTGGGCACGGCTGCCGCTTCCAGCGTTGGCCTGATGGGTCTTGCTGCCTGCTCCGGCGGTGCGCAAGGCGGTAAAGCAGCCTCTGCGGCACACGCAGGCGCTTCTGCTGCGGCAGATGCAGGTGCTTCCGCTGCGGCAAGCAGCCATGAAGTTGCCGGCGGTCTGTCCCCACACGTAGGTCCGGGCGAACTGGACAAATACTATGGCTTCCTTTCAGGCGGCCAATCCGGCGAAATGCGTATTGTCGGCGTGCCTTCCATGCGCGAACTGATGCGCATCCCCGTATTCAACATGGACAGTGCAACAGGTTGGGGTCGCACCAACGAAAGCCGTGCCATCTTGAATGCCCACCTGACCGAGCAAACGCGTGACTTTCTGAAAAAATCCGGTATGCCCTGCATGCCGAACGGCGACTTGCACCACCCGCACATGTCGTTCACAGACGGCACTTACGACGGCCGTTACGTTTACGCCAACGATAAAGCAAACAACCGCGTTTGCCGTATCCGTTGCGACGTGATGAAAGCCGACAAAATCGTAGAAATCCCGAATGCATCCGGTATCCACGGCCTGCGTCCGCAACGTTATCCGAAAACCGGTTACGTATTTGCCAACGGCGAACACATCGTTCCCGTACCTAACAACGGCACCATGCTGGACGACCCTGCCAAAAACTACTGGGCTGTCTACACTGCCATTGACGGCGAAACCATGGAAATCGCATGGCAAGTCATGGTGGACGGCAACTTGGACAACGGCGATGCCGACTACCAAGGCAAATACTCGTTCTCTACCTGCTATAACTCTGAAAAAGGCGTTACCGTTACCGAAGCATCCGCCAACGAGCAAGACTGGTGCGTCGTGTTCAACCTTAAAGCCATTGAAGAAGGCATTAAAGCAGGCGATTTCAAAGAAATCGAGGGCGTGAAAGTATTGGACGGCCGCAAAACCAACGCCGCCAAAAACTACACCCGCTACATCCCCGTGCCTAACTCTCCACACGGCTGTAACGCTTCTCCGGACGGCAACTACATCATGCTGAACGGCAAACTGTCGCCTACCGTAACCGTGTTGGATGTCCGCAAACTGGACGACTTGTTCGCAGGCAAAATCAAAGAGCGCGACGTGGTGGTTGCCGAACCCGAATTGGGTCTGGGCCCTCTCCACACCGCATTCGACGGCCGCGGCAATGCCTACACCACTTTGTTCTTGGACAGCCAAATGGTGAAATGGAACATCCAAAAAGCCATTGATGCCTATGCCAGCCAAAGCAAAACCAGCGATTACATCGTACAAAAACTGGACGTGAGCTACCAACCTGGCCACAACCACACCACTATGGGTGAAACCAAAGAGGCGGACGGCCAATGGCTGGTATCTTTGAACAAGTTCTCCAAAGACCGTTTCTTGAACGTTGGCCCGCTGAAACCGGAATGCGACCAGTTGATCGACATTTCCGGCGAAGAAATGCGTCTGGTACACGACAACCCGACCTTTGCCGAACCACACGATATGATGTTGGTAGCCGCCAGCAAAATCAATCCGAAAAAAGCCTGGGACCGCAAAGATCCATGGATGTGGCAAGGCGCTTTGGACCAAGCCAAAAAAGACGGCATTGAACTGGAAAAAGCAGCCAACGTTATCCGTGAAGGCAACAAAGTGCGCGTGTACATGACCGCAGTTGCCCCTGCGTTCAGCCTGCCTTCTTTCGAAGTGTACGAAGGCGACGAAGTTACCGTTACCGTGACCAACATGGAAACCATCGAAGACTTGACCCACGGCTTTACGCTGGAAGGCCACGGTATCGCCATGGAAATGAGTGCGCAAGCCACTTCTTCCGTAACCTTCACGGCCAACCGTTTGGGCGTGTACTGGTACTACTGCCAATGGTTCTGCCACGCATTGCACATGGAAATGTCCGGCCGCATGATCGTACACAAAAAAGGCGAACCGCTTTTAGGCGACGCAGCCAATAAATCTTCTTCGGCAGCATCCGCAGCTTCTGCCCCGGCAGCGCCTGCGGCTTCGGCAGCAGCGGCATCTTCTGCTTCTGCGGCTAAATAATCCTGCCTAAACAATAGGGTGTGCCGCTCTATTGCACTACTTGTATAGTTCGGTAGAGCGCACACCTTATTTTGATATTTGAAACAAACCCACCGCAGCCTTCCGTATGCACCACTCCAGATAAAGTGCAGGCTGCTTTTTTCCATTGAACGTTTTGTTTGAAATATCAAAATAAAATCCCGCTGCCCAAAAGCAGCCTGCACCGGCCTTCACACATTATGCGTATCCCATCCCTCCCCCTTGCCTTCCTATTTGCCGGCACATTATCCGCACACGCGGCCGTTATCGACGTGCAACCCTCGCAATCCTTGCAGGCAGCCATCGACCAAGCGCAACCGGGCGACACGCTGCGTTTGGCCGCCGGAAAATACAGCGGCAAAATCATCATCAACAAACCCCTCACCATCGAAGGCACGGAACAGCACAGCGCCATTATCGAAGGCGACCGTACCGGCCGCACCGTTTCCGTGTCCGCACCGGACGTTACCTTAAAAAACCTCACCGTCACACGCTCCGGCTTGAGCCTGCCCGATATGGATGCCGGCATTTTTCTGGACAAAGCCGCCGCCCGCGCCAAAATTCTCAACAACCACCTATTGGAAAATTCAGTCGGCGTGTATTTGTGGGGCGCACCCGAAGCCTTGGTGGAAGGCAACACGATTATCGGCGACAAACAACTGCGCGTGAACGAGCGCGGCAACGGCGTTACCGTGTGGAATTCGCTGTATTCCAAAGTCATCCACAACGACATTTCCTACGGCCGCGACGGCATTTTCTCCAATGCCAGCAATTTCAACGTATTCAGCCACAACACCTTTCACCAGTTGCGCTACGGCGTGCATTATATGTACACCAACGACAGCGAAATCAACGACAACGTTGCCTACGGAAACACCATCGGTTACGCCATCATGTTTTCCGAGCGCATCAAAGTGAAAAACAATATTTCATGGAGCAACCTCGAACAAGGCATGATGCTCAACTATGCCAACAATTCCGAAATTGTGGGCAACGCGATTGAAAAATCCGACAAATGCATTTTCATGTACAACGCCAACAATAACCTCTTTACCAACAACTATTTCGGCCAATGCGGCATGGGCATCCATTTCAGTGCGGCAGCCGAAGGCAACAAAATCCGCGAAAACGCCTTTGTCAATAACGAAATCCAAATCAAATTCGTCGGCACGCGGTTTAGCGACTGGGCGGACGGCGGCAAAGGCAACTATTGGAGCGACAACAGCGCGTTCGATTTGGACGGCGACGGCATTGCCGATACCGCCTACAAACCCAACAGCATCACCGACCAAATTTTATGGCGCGCGCCGGCCGCCCGCCTGTTAATGAACAGTCCCGCCGTCAGCATTGTGAAATGGGCGCAGCAGCAGTTCCCGGCCATCATGCCCGGCGGCGTTACCGACAGCAAACCGCTGATGACCATGCCCGATTCCGAAACCGTGCAGAAACTGCGCCAACTGCAAATCAAGCAGCCTGCACCGCAACAAGCGACCCAATCATGAACCCGACACACCTTATTCTGGACAACGTAACCAAACAATTCGGCGAACAAAAAGCCGTCAATCAAGTCAATCTCACTTTGCAGGCCGGAGAATGCGTCGGTTTGGCCGGACACAACGGTGCGGGCAAATCCACCATGATGAAGCTCATCTTGGGGCTGATTCGCCCCAGCGAAGGCAAAATCACCCTGTTCGGCGAAGACATTTCCAACGGGCATTCCGCCCAAATCCGCCGCCAAATGGGTTATCTGCCGGAAACCGTGGCACTGCACCCGTCGCTCACCGGCAAAGAGACCATGGATTTTTACGCCAAACTCAAAGGCACGGATTTGTCGCTGAACCACGCATTGCTGGAGCGCGTGGGCATTGCCCAGGCGGCCAACAAACGTGTGGGCGCGTATTCCAAAGGCATGCGCCAGCGTTTGGCATTGGCGCAGGCATTGTTGGGCAACCCGAAACTGCTGCTGCTGGACGAACCCACCACGGGGCTTGACCCGGCTTCGCGGCAGATGTTTTACCAAATCATCGGCGAACTCAAACAACAGGGCGCAACCGTTTTGCTATGCAGCCACGCATTGGCGGAACTGGACGGGCATGCCGACCGCGTCGTGGTGATGAAAAACGGGCACAAAGTGGCGGACGGCAATATGCACGAACTGCACGTCCAAAGCGGCCTGCCGGTGACGATTGACGTGGTGCTGAACCGCGAAACGCCCCTGCCCGAACGCTGGCAGGCCCTCGAACCGCTCCACTTCCATTGCCGTTGCGATGCCTCCGAAAAGGCCGAACGCCTGCGTGAATTGGGCAGCCTGGACAATATTGCGCAAATCGACATCCACACGCCCACTTTGGACGAAGTGTATGCCGAATTTTTGAAACGGGAAGATATTTGACGCACACGCCGCTGCGTCCCCAAAAGCAGCCTGCACATCAAAAAGCAGCCTGCACCCTTTGAAATCCATCATTCCTTGAGAAACACCATGTCCCCCATTGTCATCATCGCCCAAAAAGAAATCCGCGACAATCTGCGCAACCGCTGGGTGCTGGCCGCCACCGTGTTAATGTTCACACTCGCGCTGGCACTCGGATTCATGGGCAGTGCGCCCACCGGCAGCGTGAAAGTCGATCCGCTCACCGTTACCGTGGTCAGCCTGTCGAGCCTGTCCATTTTCCTGATTCCGCTCATCGCCATGCTGATGGCGTATGATGCGCTGATTGGCGAAATCGAACGCGGCACCATGGCATTGCTGCTGAGCTACCCGCTTTCGCGCTGGCATATTCTGGTCGGCAAATTTCTTGGCCACATCATCATGCTCACGCTCGCCACCGTGGTAGGCTACGGTGCTGCCGGCCTGATTCTGCAATACAATTTCGGCGGGCTGTATTTGGCGGCATGGAAACCCTTTTTCCTTCTGATTGCCGCCAGCATACTGTTGGGCGCGGCGTTTTTGTCGATGGGCTACCTGATTAGCGCCAAAGTGAAAGAACGCGGCACGGCGGCGGGCTTGGCCATCGGCGTGTGGCTGTTTTTCGTCGTGATTTTCGACATGGCGCTGCTGGGCATTCTGGTGGCCGACACCAAACAGAAAATCACCGCCAAAATCTTGGAAAACATCCTGCTGCTCAACCCGACCGACATTTACCGCCTGCTCAACCTGACCGGCTTTGAAAACACCGCCATGTATTCGGGCATGGCCGGCGTGAGCGGGCAAATCGGCCTGAGCAAATCGGCTTTGCTGGCGGCGCAACTGGGCTGGATTGCCATTCCGTTCGCCCTGGCCGCATGGTTGTTCGCCCGCCGCCCCATTTAACCCCCGCCCATAACAATAAAGAAGAGGAAAACACTAATGCTGAACAAACTCATCCCCATCGCCCTGACGGGCCTGCTGCTGGCCGCTTGCGGCGAAACGTCCGATTCCGCCAAACCGCCGCCACCGCCCAAAAATTTCACCGCCGAATCCAAAGGCTATTACTGCACAATGAACCTGACGGAACACGTCGGCGGCAAAGCGCAGATTATTTTGGAAAGCCGGCCGGACGAGCCTGTGTGGTTCTCCACCGTGAATCAGGCTTTCGGTTTCACGCGCCATCCGGGCGAACCGAAAGACATCGCTGCCATTTATGTGACCGATATGGGGCAGCCGAACTCCGACACTGCATGGATTGATGCCAAAACCGCGTATTATGTGATTGAAAGCAAATTTGTCAGCGGCATGAAGACGGTCGATTCCGTGCCCTTCTCCGATTTGGCCAAGGCCGAAGCGTTTGCAAAAGAAAACGGCGGCCGCGTCATCCGCTTTGACGAAATGCCCGACGAATGGATTTACAAATAATCCGCACAGCAAAAAGCAGCCTGCACTTTCCCGTTTACCGTGCAGGCTGCTTTTTCCATAGAAAAAACCGATACTTTTCACTATAATCCCTCCCTTAACCCAATTCCATATTTTATAGTGGATTAAAATAAAAATGAGACAAGGCGGCGAGCCGCAAGGCGTACAAATAGTACGTCAAGGCGAGCCAACGCCGTATCATTGCGATTTTAATTCACTATATTTTAAATACACACACCAAAGGCTTCACCCATGTCGCTTCCACCGCACAAACACCCCTACACGCCATGGATTATCGGCATTGCCGTGATTGGCAGCTTCCTGTTCGCTGTTTACCATTTGAGCGACGTACTCACCCCGTTCATCGTCGCCGCCGTGCTGGCCTACATTCTCAACCCGCTGGTTTGCAAAATCGAAAAACTCGGCATCAACCGTTCGCGCGCGTCCATGTGGGTGATGCTGTTTACTTTTTTCCTGATTGTCGCGCTGCTCTTGGTCATCGTCCCCATGCTGCTGCAACAACTCCACCTCATCATCCAGCGTATCCCCAAACTGGTCGATTATGTGCAGACCCAAGCCCTACCCTGGCTCAACCAGAAATTCGACAAACACATCATATTGGACGAAAACACCATCACCGCATGGCTGCGCGCCAACGCTTCCGTCATTCAGGGCAACCTGCAAAAAACCCTGCCGGCCGTGATGCAGAGCGGCGGCGCATTGGCCAGCGGGCTGAGCAACCTAATCCTGCTGCCGCTGCTGCTGTATTATTTCCTGCTCGACTGGTCGCACTGGGAAGACGGCGTGCGCACCATGATTCCACGACGATACTTGGACGGCTACAACCGCATTGCCGGCAATATGGACACCGTGTTGGGCGAATTTCTGCGCGGCCAACTTATGGTCATGCTGATTATGGGTATGTTATACGGCACCGGCCTGATGCTGACGGGCCTGGACTCGGGCTTCGCCATCGGCATGGTGGCGGGCATTTTGGTCTTCGTCCCCTATTTGGGCGCGTTCACCGGCCTGCTGCTGGCAACGCTCGCCGCCGTGCTGCAATTCAACACATGGGGCGGCCTGCTGGCGGTATGGGGCGTTTTTGCGGTGGGGCAACTGCTGGAAAGTTTCCTCATCACTCCCAAGATTGTCGGCGACCGAATTGGCCTTTCCCCGTTTTGGGTCATCTTCTCGCTGATGGCGTTCGGGCAGCTTTTCGGCTTTGTCGGTATGCTTATCGCCCTACCCTTGGCCGCCATCTGCCTCGTCCTCATTCAGGAAGGCAAAGCATTTTATTTGAACAGCCGTTTTTACCAGCGCGAAGAATAGCCTAAAGCAGCCTGCACTTTCATTTTCCGCAAAAATCCGCTATTATCGCGTAAATTATTAACCAATCTGAACCAATCCTTACAGAGTTTCGCATGAAAAAAATCCATCTTTCCGCCATCATCGCCGCACTCGTTTTGTCCGCCTGTTCAGCGCCCAACCCAGCATCAGGCGTATCCGGCGGCCGCTCGGGCTACACGTTGGCACAGCAGCACTGGTCGGACGTCACCAAAATCCGCGCGGAAGCACGCCGCATCGGTGCGAAAGTGCGCGACGGGCAGATGACCAAAGTGCAGGCTGCCCAGCACCTGAACCGCTTCCGCCTGCGCACCTCCGGCAGCAATATCGTGGACGACAGCGTGTATGAAATCTATCTGCAAGCCATGGTGGACAGCCAACGCGGCACCATCACCGCCGCACAATCCAAAGCCATGATCGAACACGCCCTGCGCGGCTGGCAGCAGCGTTGGCCGCATTTGAACAACAAACCCAACAACCCTGCCTTCACCAACTGGCTGCTGGAATTTATGGGTATGCAGCCATTGCAATAACTTGCTTTTCCTACACAATTTGGTACAATACGTGCCAACACAAACGCTCTCAGCAAGCCGCAAATTTCCTGCGGCTTGCGTTTTTATTAAAAAGCAGCCTGCACCCCCAGCGCAGTTGCACAGGAGAAAACCATGAAAAAAATCCCCTTAACCGTAAACGGTGCAGAACAGCTCAAAGCAGAACTGCAAAAACTCAAAAGCGTTGCACGCCCCGCCATTATCGAGGCCATTGCCGAAGCACGCTCGCACGGCGATTTGTCCGAGAATGCCGAATATGAAGCCGCCAAAGAAAAACAAGGCTTCATTGAAGGCCGCATTGCCGAATTGGAAAACAAGCTCGCCCACGCGCAAATCATCAACCCCAAAGAAATCCACGCGGAAGGCAAAATCGTTTTCGGTGCAACCGTGCAACTGCTGGACTTGGACACCGACGAAAAAGCCCAATACCAAATCGTGGGCGACGACGAAGCCGACATCAAACTCTTCAAAATTTCCGTCAATTCCCCCATCGCCCGCGCCCTCATCGGCAAAGAAGAAGGCGATATTGCCGAAGTGCAGGCACCCAGCGGCTTGCGCGAATACGAAATTTTGAAAGTGGCCTATTTCTAAACCATACGAAAAAGCAGCCTGCACTTTGTTGTTTAAAGTGCAGGCTGCTTTTTTAAATATCGGCAAGTTATTCCAAAGTAATACAGG
>NZ_GL870929.1:2053576-2078569 GCF_000190695.1 Kingella denitrificans ATCC 33394 | reverse complement strand
CTCAGGCTACATCAAAAAGCGACATTTCTCGCGCATAGCGCACATCCGACACACTGACGCATTTTGTCACACAATCTAGCCAAACCTTAATAAATCATGTATTTAACCAATATTTTTTGCTATAATTTAAACATAATATCCATACCCGACCCATCCCGTTTCTGGAACGAAACTTGCTTGTGTTTTATCATGATTTCACATTAACTCGACATTCAATATAGGTTTCAGTTATGAAAATAAAGAAAATTATGCCACGCACCACCGTATGCGCCCTTGCCGTCGCATCCGTGTTCCAAAGTGCCGCAGCCGCCACCCAGCCGTACCCTTCCGTACCGCTGATTTGGCAATCGGGTACTGCCGCCATCAAACCAAACATCCTACTGTTCTTAGATACATCAGGCAGTATGACGACTGGCGGTGTACGCTATAACGGCGGTACAGCATCACGTATCGTTGTAGCCAAGGCCGTTGCTCGTGATGTAATTACTGCGACCCGTGAAAACAACAATTGGGGCTTGATGACGTTTAATGGCAGTATGAGAGATGCCACTCATTCAAGAGACATTGCCAATGGAACGGGTATTTTAGTATATGATGCTCTGAACCCAACCGCTTCTGAGCAAAGAATTTGGTCCGACCAATGGTATTCCATCGGCGGCAAGCTGAAACAGCCAGTCTTGGATGTAAGCTCAACCACTGGTGCGGCAAACTATAACCAGCTCATCAGCACCATTAACGGCCTGCCTGCAAATACCAACACACCGATTCCAAGTGCTTACTATGAAGCCATCCGTTATTTCCGCGGCATGCCGGAAGGCACGACGGCGAATTCACCTAATACCCAATATACATCACCGATTAAATACCGTTGCCAGAAAAACTATATTATCTTTGTTTCCGACGGTGAGCCAACAGGTTTCCCCGTAAGATACCAATTGGGTCGGTTGATGCGCCAAGACTATATCCTTCGTAGTGATGCCACGCTCCGTCAAGCCATTAATAATGGCGCGAACGGAAGCTGGGATTCTGCTTACTCGACTGCGCGCATTGCCTATTTGGCACACAATTGGGACATGATGGATAGCGGCAGAGATGCCGAGGGTAAATCGTTTAATGACGCAACCGGCAGCCCTGTTGGACAAGATTTTAGCAAGCAAACTATTACCACCTATACCGTGGGTTTCCAAGCCAACGTTCAATTGTTGAGCGAAATGGCTCGTCAAGGTGGTGGGCAGTATTTCATTGCAAATGAGGGTGACCAATTAAAAGCGGCTCTGACCAGCGCCCTAAACGCAATCGCTCGCGATGCAGGTTATAGCAACGCTTTGTCATCTATTTCCACTGATGCTACAGGTAAAGTGACCGCGTCCGCTTCCACTACCATGAACCCAAGTACCTGGACCAGTGAACTGCGTTTCTACAAATACCTGCCTGCCAGCAAATCATTCGATTTGACCAGCTTCGGTCAAACACGATATGCGGCAACCGGTTCCAATATACTGACTTCCAGAGCATTGTTCAGCACACCAACCGGTGTGGCGCAAGTGACGCAAAACTCTTTCCCGTCAGACTTTAACAATGCTACTTTCGGTATTAACCCCACTCGTCCGGATATGCCAAGTATCGGCAACAATACTTTGTTCCCGATCACGCTTTCTAACGATAGCAATGAGTATAAAAAACTCATGCAATGGCTCTTGCGCTGGGGAACGACCGATGTTGTAGACAGCCGCTACCGTGACCGCAACCAAAGTAGTGCCACAGGTCTGTCTCGCTATATGGGTGATGTCAGCGGTAATGTTGTATCATTTGGCGATGTGGTTGCACGTGCCTCCGGTCCAAGTGACTTTGACCGTCGCAAATTTATGGCTGTCCCATCCAATGACGGTATGCTGCACATCCTGCAAGCCAACACAGGCGCAGATAAAAACACACATCCATACATAGAAGTGCTGCAATATGTCCCAGGTACTATGCAGCGTGGCAATGCTAGCGATACTGTGTTGCGTAATTTGGTGTTTACCGCAGAGAAAAGCTACAGCTCCGTCCAAAACCCAAAACAAAACTTTGTAGCAGGTGACTTGTTGCAAGTGACTACCGAAGAAGGCGAACACACGCTCATTAGCAGCATGGGTTCAGGTGCTCGCGGTTCTTTTGCACTGATGGTAGGCGGTAAAGACAAGTCTGGTTCTCCTGTAGGTCTGGATGCTGGTTTGGCACAAGTACACAACAGCATGCCTATGTGGGATAACTCCACTGGTACTTACGGTGCAGCCAACAGCTTCTATAACCAAATCGGTTACCAATTTGGTGGTACAAAAGTAGGTTATGTCGCCATGGATGGCAGTACTAAAAAATGGACTTCCGGTGATGTCCGCGTTGCGGCCATGATGACCAACGGTATGGATGCTCCCAACACTCCTCAATTAGGTTTATATGTTTTAGACCACATGGCGAGAAACTATAAACGCGGGGGGGGCTTGACACCTACCGGTACTCGCGGCAGCTTGATTAAACACATTCCAATCAGCCGTGCATTTAGCGCTACCAGCAATGCGGAAGGTTCTGCGCAACAAATCATTGATGCGCACGATGGTTTGACTGCACCGCAAGGTATCGACATCAATAATGACGGTATCATTGACTTGGTATATGCCGGCGACTTCAAGGGCAATATCTGGCGCTTCGATTTACGTGGCGACAGCAGCACATGGGGCGCGCGTCAAGTGTATAAATCGGAAGGTAACCAGCCTATTATTGCCGAACCTAACCTGATCAACTGGTATGACGGCAAAGTCGGTATCTATTTCGGTACCGGTAGCAATCTGTATCAAGGCGATTTGACATCAGTCGGCAAACAAAGCCTATATGGTATTTTCGACGACTACAAAAACTGTGCCGTTGGCGATACCACAGGGGATTGCCGTCCAACTGAGCGCTCTGATTTGTTGTCACAAACTTTGAAGGCAACAACTAATAGCAAAGGCGGTGAGGCGTTTACAATTTCTACGGCAACACAATATACCGATCAATCCAAACGCCGTGGTTTCTACATGGATTTGCCCGACAATTACCGTGTCACCACAACGCCTGAGGTATTGACCGTTACTGCCAAAACAGCCGGTGCGATTTGGAATATCGAGAAAATCGTTGGCAGCAACAATACAACGCCAAAACTGACATGTACGCCTGACTCCACATCCACATCGGGTTACCGTATCATTGCAGATGCCAATAACGGTATGGCTTCCGAAAGCGTGTTCTGGGGAACAGAGGTTGAGAAAAATGGTACCAATGAGATTATCGTAAGTGTCGCTTATACCGGTGCCAGCTCGCGCAGTATCTTCTTGACCAACTCGCAGGCTGCATTGTCTTCTACCGGTGTAACGCGTTCAGGTACCTTGGCGCAAAAGGGCAGCAACGTAAACTGCCGTTCAACGCAAAACCTGGTCAGCCAAACTTCGACCGGCGGCTCTCAGGTTAACCAGTTCACTTGTGTGAACAATGATCCTGTTCGTTTGAACCGCTTGTCTTGGCGTGAAATCTTCTAATTGAGAGGATTTTTAATAGCAAAAGGACAGATAAATCAATATCTGTCCTTTTTTGTCGCCAATCCAAAAGCAGCCTGCACCTTGTTTTTTTAAAGTGCAGGCTGCTTTTTCATCACGTTTTCGGCAGCTCAATCCTGACCCATAAACCATGCTCAAAATGCCGGCTATCGCATAATTGCAGGCTGCCGCGATATTTGCGCACAATCTCCTGCGCAATCGACAAACCTAAACCGGAACCTTGTTGCCGTGTGCCCAAAATACGGTAAAACGGCTCCAGCACACGTTCGCGTTCTGCGGCAGAAATCCCGCAACCATTATCTTCCACATGAATCAGCCATGCGTTTTCCGTCTCTTCCGCCGATAAATCAATCTGGCTGCCTGCCGGCGTATAACTCACCGCATTATCCACCAATGTTTTGATTAACAGATAAAAATCCATTTCTTCACCCATCACTTCCACATTGGATGAAGAAACCACGCCGATATCCTTGTCCGCCGCCAATGGCAGCACCGCCTCAATCACCTGACGAAACACCGCATTCACATCCACCCAATGCCGCTCCGCACCCGAAGTATTTTGCAGCCGCGCCAGCGACAACAACTGTTCCAACAAATGGCGATTCCGCTGAATGCCCTGCTGAATCTGAGCCACCTGCGCCTTTGCCTCATCCGACAGCGGCAACTGCTGCAAGTTCTCCACCTGCAACGACAATGCCGTCATCGGGCTGCGCAATTCGTGGGACGCATCGGCGATAAACCGTTTTTGCTGCTGCATAAACCGGCCGGCCTTGTCCAACAGCAAATTGATGGCCGAAACAAAGCCCATCACTTCGCTCGGGATATTCTGTGTCGGCAGCGGCGTCAAATCCTGCTCCGTCCGCTGCGATACGGCCTGCGACAAACGGTGGATGGGGCGCATATTTTTACGGACCACCCACACAATCAGCAGCAGCATCAACGGCAAAAACAGCAATATCGGCCACACGCTGGTCCACGCGGAACGCGATGCCAAATCTTCGCGGTACTCGGTTTCCTGCATCACCAAAATCTTGCCCGCTTCGGTTTCATGCACATAAGCGCGGAATGGTTCGTCATCATCGGTCAAATTGTAGAATCCTTCCGATTTTTGCTGTAAAAATAGGGCAATAGACGAATTAGGCGGATTTCGGCTCGAATAGACAAAAATCCGCGCATCGTTTTCACTGTCTGCAGCCTGCTTCCATGCGCCCGAATGCGGCACATAAGAGGCAACCTGTTGCAATAAATCGTCCTGCAATTCATGCGTTTCGTGATATGTGTCGTAAAACACCGTGGCGCCTGCGATAGCGGCCAATAATGCCGATGCCAGGGTAAAGCCCACGCCCAGTTTCCACTGGATGGAATGCCGGATGCTCTGCACGGCCCCGCTCACTGTTTCAAATGCCTGCTTCACGATGCTTCTTCTCCTTTGGCCACCAGCCAGCCCACGCCGCGGATATTTTTAATCAGATCTTTGCCGATTTTCTTGCGCAGGCTGTGAATTAAAAAATCGATGGCATTACTTTCCACCTCGTCGCCCCAGCCATAAATTTTGTCTTCCAAATCGGCACGCGAATGAATCGTACCGGCACGGCTGACCAGTGCCTGCAAAATAGCAAATTCCTTATTGCTCAATGAAATGTTTTCTTCCTGACCCGCCAGTTGCACTTGATAGGTGGCCGGGTTGAGCGTAATCACACCATTGCTGATGAGCGGTGCAGCCTGCCCGTGATGACGGCGCAATACCGCCCGAATCCGTGCCAATAATTCTGCCATATCAAAGGGTTTGACCACATAATCGTCCGCACCGCCGTCCAATCCCGACAGCCTGCTGTCCAAATCGTCTTGCGCCGTCACAATCAGCACCGGCGTGAGATTCCGGTTTTGCCGGATATGCCGTAGCATGCTCAAACCGTCCTGCTTGGGCAAACCCAAATCCAGCAGCACCAAATCATAATTCTGACCGGCCAATGCGGTTTGCGCCGCCAATCCGTCCTGCACCCAATCCACCGCATAATTGGCGTGCTTCAAACCCATCATCACCGCTTGGGCAATCATGCCGTCGTCTTCCACCAATAAAATCCGCATACTCATATTTCCCAAAAAATCAATAGTGTACCGCATTTTCCAATAATTGCCCCACCCAAACGGACAGCGCAAAAAGCAGCCTGCACATTGTAGTGCAGAAGAATTAGCCGAGAATTAGCTGAAAATCCCAATCATGTTTTTGCTATAATCTTGTTTTTTCAGTTGTAATCAAACCGATTTTATGACCGCGCCCGATTTCTCCCAAACCCTCTCCAAAGACCGCCACTTCCTGCAATCCGCCTTCAAAAATCCCAACAAATACGGCAGTTTGTCCAAAGTCGAAGAAAAATACCGAAAATCGCACGACCTCTATCTGCAACGCCTGTCCAAACTGCCCAAACCCGAGTTCGACAACACCCTGCCCGTTCACGAGAAGCTTGAAGAAATCAAAAAAGCCATTGCCGAGAATCAGGTCACGATTATTTGCGGCGAAACCGGTTCGGGCAAAACCACGCAGTTGCCCAAGATTTGTCTGGAACTCGGGCGCGGGGCGGCGGGGCTGATCGGGCATACCCAGCCGCGCCGTTTGGCCGCGCGTTCGGTGGCGGAGCGGATTGCCGAAGAGCTGCACACCGAAATCGGCAGCGCGGTCGGCTATAAAGTACGCTTCACCGACCACACCTCGCGCGATGCCTGCGTCAAGCTGATGACCGACGGCATCCTGCTGGCGGAAACGCAGACCGACCGTTATCTCGCCGCCTACGACACCATCATCATCGACGAAGCACACGAACGCAGCCTGAACATCGACTTCCTGCTGGGCTACCTGAAACAACTCCTGCCGCGCCGCCCTGATTTGAAAGTCATCATCACATCGGCCACCATAGACGCAGAACGCTTTTCCCAACACTTCAACGGCGCCCCCGTTTTAGAAGTGAGCGGACGTACCTATCCCGTCGAAATCCTCTACCGCCCGCTGACCAGTAAAGACGAAGACGACGCGGAAGTAGAGCTGACCGACGCGATCGTCGATGCGGCGGACGAATTAGCGCGATATGGTGAAGGCGATATTTTGGTGTTCCTGCCGGGCGAACGCGAAATCCGCGAAGCCGCCGAAGCCCTGCGCAAGTCCACGCTGCGCCACAACGACGAAATCCTGCCCCTGTTCGCACGCCTGTCACACGCCGAACAGCACAAAATCTTCCACCCCACCGGTGCGAAACGCCGCATCGTGTTAGCAACCAACGTCGCCGAAACCTCGCTCACCGTGCCGGGCATCAAATACGTCATCGACACCGGCCTCGCGCGCGTCAAACGCTATTCCGCGCGTGCGAAAGTGGAGCAGCTTCATGTCGAAAAAATCTCCCAAGCCGCCGCCCGCCAACGCTCCGGCCGCTGCGGACGCGTCTCCGCAGGCGTGTGTATCCGACTGTTTTCAGAAGAAGATTTCAACAGCCGCACCGAATTCACCGACCCCGAAATCGTCCGCAGCAACCTCGCCGCCGTCATCCTGCGCATGGCAGCATTGAAACTGGGCGACGTGGCGGCATTCCCATTCCTCGAAGCGCCGGACCAGCGGTATATCAATGATGGATTTCAGGTGTTGTTGGAATTAGGGGCGGTTAATGAACACAACGGACTGACTAAACTCGGCGAACAAATGGCGCGCCTGCCCATCGACCCGAAAATCGCGCGCATTTTGCTGGCGGCGAAGAAGCACGACTGCATGGCAGAAATATTGGTGATCGCGTCCGCGCTGTCGATTCAAGACCCGCGCGAGCGGCCGCTGGAAGCGCGCGATGCTGCCGCCAAGGCGCACGAGCGTTTTACCGACAAGCAGTCCGATTTCCTTGCCTATCTGAACATTTGGGACAGCTTTCAGCGCGAGCGCGACAAAGGCTTGTCCAACAAGCAGTTGGTGCAATGGTGCCGCCAATATTTCCTGTCGCACCTGCGGATGCGCGAGTGGCGCGAGCTGCACCACCAGCTTGCCCAAACCGCGATTGAAATGGGTTTGACCACCAAGGAAGCCGCTTTCAGACGGCCTCCCGAAGTCAAGCAACTGACGTCGTCTGAAAATGCGGGCGACCAAGACTTATCCGCCAAACTCAAACAAAAACAACTAGATAAAAAGCAACACCGCGCCCAAATCCGCGCCGCCAAAGAAGCGGGCTACGAACAAATCCACCGCGCCCTGCTCACCGGCCTCATCGCCAACGTCGGCATGAAATCACCCGACGGCAACGACTACACCGGTGCGCGCGGCAGCCGCTTCCACCTTTTCCCCGCCTCCGCCCTGTTCAAAGCCAAACCCAAATGGGTGATGGCGGCAGAACTTGTTGAAACAACGAAACTTTATGCGCGCGACGTGGCCGCCATCCAGCCCGAATGGATAGAGCAGGAAGCGCCGCACCTCGTCCGCTACCACTATTTCGAGCCGCACTGGGAACAAAAACGCGGCGAAGTCATCGCCAGCGAACGGGTAACGCTCTACGGCCTGACCGTCCTGCCGCGCCGCCCCGTGTCCTACGGCAGAATCGCCCCCGAAGAAGCGCGCGAAATCTTTATCCGCAGCGCGCTGGTGGCGCAGGAATGCGATTTGAAAGCGGACTTTTTTGTCCACAACAAAAAGCTGATTAAGGAAATTACCGAACTCGAACACAAATCGCGCAAGCAAGACGTGCTGGTCGATGACGAAGCGCTGTTTGCGTTTTATCACGAACGGCTGCCCGATTTTTATACGGCGGATGCGGTTTCAGGCAGCCTGCATCCTGCAAATCCGCAGCAAACCACCCCCTCCCCCGTGGGGGAGAACTGGGGAGAGGGCAAAACAGTTGCCGCTCAAACCAACTTTTCCGCAGCCACAGCAAACCCTCTCCCTAACCCTCTCCCGCAGGAGAAGGAACAGAGTGCCGCAGTTTCAACGGTTTCAGGCAGCCTGAAATCGTCCGCAACAACATTCCGCATACGCCCCGCCGCACATAATGATGCAGCCCAAATTGCCGAACTGTTCCGCCGCGCCGTCCTGCACATTGAAACAAGCCATTATAGCGACAGCGAAAAAGCCGCATGGATACAGGGCGCGGACAATGCCGCCTTTTGGCAAAAACGGATTGGACGCGGCTGTATCCGATTGGCAGCGCAAAATGACCGTATCCTCGGCTTTATCGAATACCTGCCCGAGCAAAATCATTTGGACTGCCTATTTACCGACCCTGCCCACCAGCGGCAAGGCGTCGCTTCCGCGCTGTTGTCTGCCGTTTTGCCGCAGGCGGATGCAGATAAAACGGTAACGGCAGATGTGTCCGCAGCCGCGTTGCCCTTTTTTAAGAAACAGGGATTTATACTGCAACACCAAAACCAAATTCAGCGAAACGGCTCGGTTTTAATCAATTACCGCATGATTTTGCAAACCGACAGCATTGATACGGCCGCACAAACCACCCCCTCCCCCGCGGGGGAGGGCCGGGGAGAGGGCAAAACAGTTGCCGCCCAAACCAACTTTTCCGCAACCACAGCAAACCCTCTCCCTAACCCTCTCCCACAGGAGAGGGAACAAAGTGCCGCAACTTTAACGGTTTCAGACGACTCCAAAGCTCAAAGGCTACCTGAAAACCCTCTATGCTACGCCGACGGTCAACCAATACTGCTGGGTGATCGTGTAACTATCACCAGCAAACAATGGCACGGCAAAATCGTTGCCTTGATTGCCGAGCAGCAATGCGACCCGTCCATCGGTTCCGCCGAAGAATGGGCGACATTACAAAGCGGCGTAATGGCGCAATTTGATGAAGCAGGCTTGGTGCACTATCCCGATGCTGAGACTGCCGACGAACTCATCTTATTGGCACGCGCGGATGCAGCAGATGTCCTAAACTCTAAAAAGCACAACGTAGCGCAAGCCACGCACGCGGATTCCAAAGATACGGGCAACCGCGCGCGTGAACCGAGTTCACACACCCTACAAAATATTTCAGACGACCTGAAACCCGAACCCCTGCCCGAATACTGCCGCCCCAAAATCCGCATTGCAGACGACGCCGAACAGCGCGACCGCTTGTGCAGGCTGCTTGTCGCGCAAAACCAGCACGACTTGGCGACATGGGCGATGCAGTGCGTTCAGCATATCCTGCCGTTGCTGCCCGACGCAGTAGAAGCAGACGCCGTTCACGACGCATTCGATTTGCTCAAACGTTGGCAAAACGGACAGGCAGACGTTGCGCAACTGCGGCAGACAGGTTTTGCGCTGCACAAGCTGGCAAAAGAACAGCAGAATCGCGTAGCCACCGCCGTGTTACGCGCCGCAGGTCAGGCAGTCGGCGTCGGGCATATGAAGGAACATGCGCCCGTGTGCGGCGACTACGCCGTCAAAGCCGTAGGCTTGGCAAACGGACAAAATCCACAAGCCGTCAGCCAAGAGCGGCAGTGGCAGCTTGAACAATTGCAGCGAATCGCCGCACAACCAAGCAGCCTGCACCCGGAAAGGCTACCTGAAAACACAGCCGGCACACTTTCAGACGACCCCAAACCCAAAAAGCAGCCTGCACCTCAAAAAGGCCGTCTGAAACCCCTACCCCTCGCCGACATCCGCACCTTCCAAGCCTGGCTCAAAACCGCCGAGCGCGACAACCCGCGCCTGCTGTTCCTCAGCCGCGACGACCTCATGCAGCACGCCGCCGCGCACATCACCGAAGAACAATTCCCCAAACACTGGCAAACCGCAGACGGCAAATTCAAACTCAGCTACCGCTTCGAGCCGCACCACCCGCTCGACGGCGTTACCCTCACCCTGCCGCTCACCGTGCTGAACCGCATCAGCCCCGCCGCCCTCGAATGGCTCGTGCCCGGCATGATACGCGAAAAAATCCAGTTGCAAATCAAAGCACTGCCCAAACAAATCCGCCGCATCTGCGTGCCCGTGCCCGAATTCATCACCCAATTTTTAAGCCAAAACCCCGACCGCAACGCCCCTATCCTGCCCCAACTCGCCCAAGCCATCGCCAAAACCGCAGGCGACATCCGCATACTGGAGCAAATCAACCAAGACGAATGGGCCGCGTTCAGGCTGCCCGAACACTGCTATTTCAACCTCCGCATCATCGACGACGGCGGACAAGAATTAGCCATGGGGCGCGATTTAATCCAAATCCAACAACAACTTGGCAAAGCCGCCGCCACCACCTTCCGCGACAACACCCAAGAATTCGAGCGCGACAACGTTACCGCATGGGACATCGGCACCCTGCCCGAATCCATCAAATTCGCCCGCGGCAAACAGCAGCTCACCGGCTACCTCGGCCTACAAAAAGAAAAAGACGGCCGCATCGCCCTGCGCCTGTTCGACACATCTGCCGCCGCCGAACAAGCCCACCGATTAGGCGTGATAGAACTCATGAAACTACAACTAAAAGAACAAGTTAAAGACCTGAACAAAGGCATCCAAGGCTTCACCCAAGCCGCCATGCTGCTCAAACACATCAACGCCGACACCCTGCGCGACGACCTCACCCAAGCCGTCTGCGACCGCGCCTTTATCGGCGAAGACGAGCTGCCGCGCAACGAAAAAGCCTTCAAAGAACAAATCAAACGCGCCCGCAGCCGCCTGCCCGCCGTCAAAGAAGCCCTCAGCCGCTACTTGCAGGAAACCGCCGCCGCCTACGCCGAACTCAACGGCAAACTCGGCAAACACCCGCTCACCCACCTCATGCGTCAACGCCTGCAAACCCTGCTCGCCGCCGGCTTCGCCACCCGTACCCCGTGGGCACAATGGCCGCGCCTCCCCATCTACCTCAAAGCCATGACCCTGCGCCTCGAAAAATACAGCGGCAACCCCGCCCGTGACGCAGCCCGCGAAGCCGATATACAGGAACTGGAACAAATGTGGCAGGAAAAAACCGACAGCTTGGTAAAACAAGGACAACCCGTTTCAGACGACCTTGCCGCGTTTAGATGGATGATTGAAGAATTGAGGGTGTCGCTGTTTGCGCAGGAATTGAAGACACCGTATCCGGTGTCGGTGAAGAGGTTGTTGAAGGAGTGGGAGGGGTTAAGATAAACTTATTATCTATACTCTACCAGGCTCTATTTTGTTTTAATTTTTGGTGTAAATTGGAGAAGAAACTATGACACAACAACTAACTCAAGGCTACTATCATGTTTTAAATGGAGAAAATGGATTAGGAAAAACACATTTTTTAGCTAAATTATCTGAACAAACATTAGAAAATTTAGTTAATGATTCAATAGACGCAAATTCACTATGTCCATTTTACATTGAAAATATGATTTGTCTCTCAGGAACTGCCTTTGATAGATTTCCACATTATGTGAATTTTAAGACAAATTTCAATAAAGATACAGAAAAAGATACAGAAAGATTACTTAGATATTGTTATTGCGGATATACCACTAATAACAACATATCTACAGAAACTATACCATTTCGTACAGTATTAGATATAACTGCATATAAATATAGAGATTTAAATAAAGAAGAATTAGAAGAATTAGAAGAATTAAGAAAAAGAGTTAAATTTTTTCTTCAAAAGTTAGAAAAAATAGGCTTTGACCCAAAGATTACAATCAAAATTGGAGAATCCTCAACTAAAAAAATGAGCGCAGAAAATTATGATATAGGGCCATATACTCAAATAGATAAAGACTTAGATGCTCAAATTAAAAAATTAATTAATGACATCAACAATAAAGCACGTAACGACTTAAAAGATATTATATTTCGTAAGGATAATGATAAGTATTGCCTTAGAAAAAAAGAAAAGTTTAGGAATTTAAGTTCAGGACAATACCAAATCATACGTTGCATATTTTCTCTAGTGCTGACTATCACCCCTGATTCATTAGTTATCTATGATGAACCAGAAATATCATTGCACCCTAAATGGCAAAGTGAAATTATTCGAATTTTAATGGAAATCGTTAAAACTAAAGGCTTAGGCACGGATAGCACCTCCAATAAAAATGCCACTGTCGTTGTCGCAACACACTCTCCTTTAATCACTTCTAGTTTTTCAACCTCAAAAATTAAAATATCTAGTAATGATTCTAACAATAATAGTTTTAAGTGGGATGATCAGCAATATTACGGATGGGATGCCAACAATCTACTTACAGAACATTTTAATCTTGAATCAGCAAGAAACCAAAAATTTATCGAAACAATTGATGAGCTACTAAAATTCTTTCAAAATCGAGAAGATGATAAGCTAAAAGCAGAATATGAAGAACTTGAGCTACTTTTATGGAATAAAAATACAGATGATTTTTCACTTTCTGTGAATGATCGCCTGTACGGCACATTGCATGCCATAAAAGCATACGTGGAGACCATAAAATGACAAAAGATAAATTTGAAGGTTTATATGGAGTTACGAAACTTGATGTAAATGAATTACTTAATATTCAAGATGAAGATTTTAAAAATAAGCTACGTGAAATATTGGATGATATGTTACAAAATCCAGAGAAAAAAACCAATGCGATTTGGAAGAAGAAGAAAGCTAATGAATTAAAATCTGATATAAAAAAAGTTTTAACTCAACAACAAAAACCAAGATCTCCAAATGAATTATCCATTGCAAGATGCTTTTATTGCAGAAGACCTTTATTTCCTGACATGGGATACAAGAATCCATTAGGTGGCGATATAGAGCACATTTTAGATAAATCAAATGATAGATATCGATATCTTATATTTTCTCCATTTAATTTGGTACTTGCATGCAGGAGATGCAATAGTATAAAAAACCAGAGCGATTTATTAGAAATATCCTATAATTTTTTTTCATCTAATGACAGGCAGTCAGATGAATATAAAAATCAAGTATATAAAATTAATTCTGATAGAGATATTATTAATAGTATAATTTCTGATTCTGACTTTGTGGAAGCATTCAGATGGATACATCCTTATTATGATAATTACCATGAATGCGTAGAAATTGCTTATGATCATACAGATCATAACGGAAATTTTAAGGCTATTCTATATAGACCACATGAAGATTTATCTGACGATAAAAAAATGAAGGTAAATAATATGATAGAAGATTTAAAACTAAACAGTATCGAAGGACAAGAAGAAAATGCTTTTTATATAAAAATAGCTCTCTTAGAGCAAATAAAATATAGGTTAGAAGATGAGATTAATTTATTAGATGATGAACTTACACAGGATTTAAAGGAACAGCTCATTAATAAAAAGAAAAAACTAATTGCATCATTAGAATTAAATTTTCAAATTCTTTATAGAAATATGTAATTTTATTATTTAATAAGCTCTAGCCTACATCCCCAACCTTGTGCGCGCTTTCAAGCACACAGTGGCTTTTTCAAACTAGCCTCTTCCTCTCCCCCAAAGGTCGTCTGAACCCCATTTTCAGACGACCTTTTGCCACTTTGCAAAACAATAATTCTCACCACCCTCTCCCCAAACATCGCCCAACCCAGTAAACTTCCCACATTTCAACAACTTCTCGGAAGCCAACCATGCCCCGTATCCACCCGCTCCACCTGTTCCCGCCCCACATCGCCGAACGCGGCCTGTTGTATTTCCAGCAGGGCAAGGTTCGCGACGTCCAAAAAACTTCGGCAGGGCGTTATCGGGCGGAGGTGTGCGGTTTGAAACGCCTATATATAGCGCATTAAAATCAGAATGATAAAAGCAGCCTGCACTTCCCACAAACAGGGTGCAGGCTGCTTTTGCCCTTTCAAACGTCATATAAACACCACAAAATTTTTAGCCTTCCATTTTGACACCCCAAAAGCAGTCTACACCTCAAAATGTCCGGCCGAACTGGATAAACACGTTGCCTTTGCGGAAAGGATAGAAAAAATGGTTGCTGCGGACACATTGCCACACGCCGACGATTTGCGGGGTAATGCCGGCAAATTGGATTTTGCGGTGTGACACGGACATGCTGGCGGAAAATTCGCGGTCGCGGCGCAGGATGCCGAACCAGTCTGCGGCGTGGTAGCGGCGGCGGCCGATGCCGATATGGGCGGATGTGGCGAGCCCGGACGGCCATTGTTGCGTCCAGCCGAAGCGCAGGCCTTGGCGGGTGTAGGATTCGGCGGCGTCTTCCGCCTGTTTGCTTGCGCCATCTGCGCCGAAGCTGAAATATTGGTCGGGGCGGCGTGCGAACAACCAAGTGGCGGAGGCGGTATATTGGCGGCCGTCCAGCCAGCGGCGGCGGTCGTGGCGTTGCCGGCCAAATTCAAATGCGCCCAGGATTTTGTTTCGCGGGGTGAGCCAATATTGCCCTTCGGCACGCACGCCGTATTCGCGCGAATAAGGGTGTGTGCCGTACCAGCGGCGTTCAAAATACGGGGTGATGGCGGCTTCGGTGCGGGCGGTTTTATAGGCAAAGCCGGTGGCGATGCGGGCGTTGTGGTCGTCATAGCGGTGGTTGTCCCAATACCATTTGCCTTCGCCGCCCAAATGGACGCGCCAATAGGCATTGCCGTGGAGATTCCAATCGCGTTCGACTTCCAAGCGGTAGGCAAATCCTTGTGCGGACTCGGCTTTCGGCAGCCGCCATACGCCCCTGCGGGTGCGGTATTCGCGTTGGTGCGGGGCGTTGTTCACGTTGCCGTCGCGGAGATAGCTGACGGTGCCGCCAAACGTCCAGCGGTCGCGCTTGTCCAATGCCTGTGCATATTGTTCGCCGATTTGGGCGTATTCGGGTGCCAAATCGGGCGTTTGGCGGAAGCGTTCCAATTCTTGCCGTGCGGCTTTGTCGGCGCGGTTTTCAAACAGTGATTGCGCCAATGCCAACCGAACGGTGGGCAAATCGGGGTCGGTTTCCAACGCGGCGCGATATAAGGCAACGGCACGGCGGTAATCGCCTTCTGCGCGCGCCAAAACGGCCTGTGCCAACGTGACCAGCAATTCGTCGCGCGGTGCCTGCTGTTGCAAATACAGCGGCAGCAAAAGTTCCACGCCGTCTTTGTCGTTGGCGAGCACGGCATAACTCAATGCCTGCTGCAGAAGCTCGGGGCGTTGCAGCAGCTCTTCGCGGCGGATTTTCAATCGCCCGTCCTGCGGCACGGCCGGGCTTTCCACCTTCGGGGCGGCCTGCGGCGTAATGTCGAAGCCCGTATCCGGTTCGGGGCGAGGTTCGGGCGGCGCGGCAAAAGCAGCCTGCAGGGGCAACGCCAGCCAAACGATATGCCGCAACCGCGTCCAAAAGAAATCCATCCTGCCGCCTTTCTGAAGAATTATGATTGTTGCGGATTATATAGCGGATTTTGCGGCAACGGCAGGCGGAAAGCAGCCTGCACGGTAATTGAAAGCCGTATTGACCAAAGTGCAGGCTGCTTTTTCATGTGCGGCACGGTCATGTTTATCAGTTTGCCCGCTCGGTCAAAAGCAGCCTGCACCGCGTTGGATTTGACCTGAGTCATCGTCATCGCCCCGCAAGGTTGTTATACTATATCTGTTTATCAGCATTTTTCATCACCCAAAAGAGGAGCATCGGAAATGAAAAAATATCACGCACTGTATATCGCCGTGGCGGCTTTGGCATTGGGCGGATGCGGAAGCGCAGGCGGCTCTTTGGCCAATGCGATTACCGACCCGTTCACACCGAAACCGCACGGCAAAAGCAGCCTTACCATCAACCAAGACCCTAATAACGGCATTCTGAATGTCGGTCACACCGTGGCGGACACCGTGGAAATTAACGGTCTCCCCTACGGCAACAACAGCACGCTCGACATCGGGCATAATTTCCAAAACCGCCTGTCCGATTTTACCTATGTGTTGAAACAAAGCGGGCGCAATGTGGAAAGCGGGCAGCTGGGCGTGTACAAACGCGCTTATTCGGCCGTGGTCGGCGCAACCGTGCAAGATCGCTACAACCCCAACACCGGCGCGCACGCTTCCTCTCCCAATCCCAATTTCACTATCCGCAGCATTCAGGGCGACTTAACCCCCGAATCCCGACTGCCCACCAGCGGATCTATCCGTTACCAAGGACACGCCTTTTCCGGCTTGGACGACCGCGGCCCGAACGGCCATCTGAACAGCCGCCTGGATTACACAGTGGACTTTGGCAACCGCACCGGTTCAGGTTCGATTACCGGTTTGAGCCGCTTCGGCAATATCGAATTGGCGACCGGCCGGCTTGACCGCAGCAGAAGCGCGCTGGAGGGCACCGCCATCTCCCAACAACGCGGACGCGGCCATTACGAACTGAACATTTTCGGCCCGAATGCGGACGAAATTGCCGGCAAAGCCACCGGATTCACGGGCGACCACGAAGTCGGTTTTTCCGGCAGCAAAACGCAGCAGAATCCGTAAAATCCCGTCACAACCCCAGCCGCCCAGAATTTTGGGCGGCTTTTTTGCGGTACAATCCCGCTTTTGCATCACCCCTTGGAAGCCATCATGCCCGAATTGCCCGAAGTCGAAACCACATTGCGCGGCATTGCCCCGCATATCACGCACAAAACCTTATCGCGCGTGGTCATCCGCCAGCCGAAATTGCGCTGGCCGATACCGGAAGATTTATCGGAAACCTTGTCGGGACAGACCGTGCAAAGCTGCCGCCGCCGCGCCAAATACCTGCTGATTGAATGGGAAACCGGCGTGCTGCTGATTCATTTGGGCATGTCCGGCAGCCTGCGGATTTTCCGCGAAAAGCAGCCTGCACCCGACAAACACGATCATGTGGATTTTATATTTGCCGACAACACATTGCTGCGCTATCACGACCCGCGCCGCTTCGGTGCCGTCCTTTGGCTGCCCGGCGTGGCGGAACACCACGAACTGCTGCGGCACTTGGGCCCGGAACCGCTGTCGGAAGATTTCACCGCCGAATATCTGCACGAGCGCCTGCGCGGCAAAAAACGGGCGGTCAAACTGATGCTGATGGACAATGCGCTGGTGGTGGGCGTGGGCAATATTTATGCTAACGAAAGCCTGTTCCGTGCCGGCATTCTGCCTGACCGCGCCGCACAATCGATCGATTTGGCAGACTGCAAACGGCTAGTGCTTGCCGTGAAGCAGATTTTGCAGCGCGCCATCGCAACCGGCGGCAGCACCTTGCGCGATTTTGTGGACAGCGAAGGCAAAAGCGGCTATTTCCAACAAGAATACAAAGTGTACGGCCGCGCCGGCGAATGCTGCAAAGTGTGCGGCGGCCTGATTGAAAAATCGGTCTTGGGGCAGCGCGGCACGTTTTATTGCACGCATTGCCAGAAATGAAAAAAGCAGCCTGCACCTTAAAAAATTAAAGTGCAGGCTGCTTTTTTGCCTGATTAATCAAGTGTTATTTTTTGGCACGCGGATAAAACTGAACCACCTGTTCCGGCGCGCGCGTCAGCTGCTTGGGCAGGGAAAACACGGCCAGCAGGAACACCGAAGCCGCATAACACACCACCCAGCCGCCCGAACGGTGCAGCCCCAAATCCGCCACGCTGCTCAATACCGCGCCAAACACCCAAGCGGATAAAGCACCGACACCGGCCAAAAACAGCGCGTAACGCCAATGGCGGCGCATCAGCTTCTTTCGGGCGACTTGCACCAGCGACAGCGCGATAATGCCGTTGAACACAAACACAACCGCCGCCGCGCCCAGCAAAGCGCCGTCCCAATCCAGCCACACCCACTGCCCTTGCCGCCAGCCCAGCGCGATGCCCTGCCCTTTGCCGACCAGCACGGCAAACGTATCGAACAGCACAGCAAACAGCGGCAGCCCCAAAAAAGCCATGGCCAAGCCGAACGGCAGATAGGGCGCACGTTCCTGAATCTTCATCAGTTCGGTTCTTACACCCGTTTCGCCAGCGCTACCGCCTTGCCGATATACAGCGCGGGTGTCAAATCCAGCAGTGTTTGCTTCGCATCATCGGGAATCGCCAAACCGTTGATAAATTGGCGCAAGGTTTCGGGCGTGATGCCGTTTTTGCCGCGCGTCAGGTCTTTAAGCTGCTCGTAGGCATTCGGCACGGCGTAGCGGCGCATCACCGTCTGAATCGGCTCGGCCAAAAGTTCCCAAGTCGCGTCCAAATCGGCGGACATGGCGGCAGGATTGGCTTCCAGTTTGTTCAAACCGCGCAGGTGCGCCGCCCAGCCCAGCAACGCATAGCCTGCGCCCACGCCCATGTTGCGCAGCACGGTGCTGTCGGTCAAATCGCGCTGCCAGCGGGACACGGGCAGTTTTTCCGCCAAAAAGCCCAGCACGGCGTTGGCCATGCCCAAGTTGCCTTCGGAATTTTCAAAGTCAATCGGGTTCACCTTGTGCGGCATGGTGGATGAGCCGACTTCGCCCGCTTTCACTTTTTGTTTGAAGTAACCCAATGAAATATAACCCCAAACGTCGCGGTTGAAGTCAATCAAAATCGTGTTGGCACGGCTGAGGGTTTGGAAAAATTCCGCCATATAATCATGCGGTTCGATTTGAATCGTGTACGGATTGAAGGTCAACCCCAGTGACTGCTCGACAAACGTCCGGCAATGCGCTTCCCAGTCCACATCGGGATAGGCGGTCATGTGCGCGTTGTAGTTGCCGACCGCGCCGTTGATTTTGCCCAGAAATTCCTGCGCTTCCAACTGTTTGATTTGGCGGCGCAAACGTTGCAATACGTTGGCGATTTCTTTGCCCAGCGTGGTAGGCGTTGCAGGCTGCCCGTGCGTGCGCGACATCATCGGCACTTCCGCCAGTTCGTGCGCCATCTGTTGCAATTTTGCGGCGATTTCGTTCAGTTTCGGTACAATCACTTCGTCGCGCGCCTGCCGCAGCATGAGCGCGTGCGACAGGTTGTTGATGTCTTCGGAGGTACAGGCGAAGTGGATAAATTCGTTCACGGCGGCGATTTCGGCATTGTGCGCGAAACGGTTTTTCAGCCAGTATTCAATGGCTTTCACGTCGTGGTTGGTGGTTGCCTCAATGGCTTTCACTTCGGCGGCATGCACCAAATCAAAGCCGGCAATCACGCGGTCGATTTCAGCCAACGTATCGGCGGAAAACGGCGGCACTTCGCGGATTTGCGGCGCGGCGGCCAGCGCTTTGAGCCATTCCAGTTCCACGCGCACACGCGCCTTCATCAGCCCGTATTCGGAGAAAATCGGGCGCAGGGGTTCGGCGGTGGCGGCGTAGCGTCCATCCAACGGGGACAGGGCGGAAATGGGGTTTATCATGGTGTCTTCCTTAAAAATGGATTCATCGGCAAGGTGCAGGCTGCTTTTGGATGTGCGGCAGGCGGCAAAAAGCAGCCTGAAATCGGTTTGCAGGCTGCCTGTGTTTTATTGGCTAGCGGACGATGCGGCGGCAGAGTTGCCGGACGGTGTGCCGAACCATTGGGTGTGGATTTTATCGTAGGTGCCGTCTGTTTTGATTTGCGCCAAGCCTTTGTTAATCGCTTCGCGCAAACCGTCGTTGCGACCTTTTTTGAAGGCGAAACCGTAGTGTTCTTTAACAAAGGACGGATCGACAACGGTATTGAGTTTGGCGTTCGGGTTTTGTTTCACATAATACGCCACCACGCTACTGTCGCCCACCACTGCGTCCACGCCGCCGCTTTCCAGTTCTTTAAACGCCAGCGGCATGGTTTCGAAACGCTTGATGTTTTGGCTGTCTTTGCCTTGCAAATCCTGCAAAATCAAATCGCCCGATGTGGCAGCCTGCACCGAAGCCGGCCGCGTTTTCAAATCGGCAAACGTTTTGATGTTTGCGTTGCGGTCGGTGGTGACAATCATCTGCGTGGCTTCAAAATACGGGTCGGAGAAATCCAACTGCTGTTTGCGCTCGTCATTGATGGTGATACTGGCCAAGCCGATGTCGCTGTCGCCTTTGTCCACATTGGCAAACAGGCCCTTAAACGGCGTATTGACAAATTCCAGCTTCACATTTTGGCTTTTGGCCGCCGCGTCCAGAATATCGTGCGAAAAGCCGACAACGGCATTGTTTTCCATATATTCCATCGGCGCATACGATGCGTCGGTGGCCACAATATAGGTTTTGTTCACGTCCAATCCCGCGGCCTTCGCGCCGGATGCCGCCGGATTGCTGTTTGAATTTTGGCTGCCGCCGCACGCGCTTAATGTGAAAACCGCTGCCAAGGCAAGCAGGGAAAATGATTTGGTTCGCATGAAATATCCTAATGAGATGAATAAGGTGTTGGTTAATCGGGCTGGCTGGCCGGCGTGCTGGCCATATCGGCAGTGCCGCTGGCATCGTCAGGCGGGTCTTCCGCGGGTGCGGTCATGCCGCCCACTTGCTGTTCGGACGTTTGCCAAGCCCTGTTTTCCGCTTCGGCTTCCGACAACGGCACCGCGCCGCCGCTCCATGAAGCAGCCTGCACATCGGGCAGATTGTCCGCCCCGGTATCGCGCAGACAGAAGGAAACGCCCAATACCAACACGGCTGCAAACAAGGCGATGACCGTGTTCCGCCATAACCGTTCCTGCTCGTTGCGTGGGTGTTTGAAGCGCGCCCACCATCGTTGCCAAACAGGTTTCGGTGCTTTGGCGGGCGGTTTTATGGGTTTGTCTGACACGGTGTGTGGCCGATGGAATCACAAAATTGTCCGCATTATAGCGAATTAACTTTACTTTCGCTACGGCGTTGGCAGGCGGTTTTGTTGCAAAATGAATTTATCCGCCTTATCCGCGCCGGATTGCGCCATTCCATACGGATTGCTTTCAGGCAGCCTGCAAATCCAGTAGAATAGCGGTTTTCGATTTTTACGGGCAAACATTATGCTGACTTTCCAACAAATCATTTTTAAATTGCAGACTTATTGGGCAAATCAGGGTTGCGCGGTCATCCAGCCGTTCGATATCGAAGTGGGCGCGGGCACGTCGCACCCGTCCACCTGTTTGCGCGCGCTGGGTCCCGAGCCTTGGAATGTGGCCTATGTGCAGCCCAGCCGCCGCCCGAAAGACGGCCGCTATGGCGACAACCCGAACCGCCTGCAACATTATTACCAATTCCAAGTCGCACTCAAACCCGCGCCCGACAATATTCAAGATTTGTATTTGGGCAGCCTGCAAGAGCTGGGCATCGATCCGACCGTGCACGACATCCGCTTTGTGGAAGACGACTGGGAAAACCCGACGCTCGGCGCATGGGGCTTGGGCTGGGAAGTGTGGCTCAACGGCATGGAAGTGACCCAGTTCACCTATTTCCAACAAGTCGGCGGCATCGACTGCTCGCCCGTACTCGGCGAAATCACTTACGGCATCGAACGCTTGGCCATGTATCTGCAAGGCGTTGAAAACGTGTATGATTTGGTGTGGACCATCACGCCGCAAGGCACGCCGCTCACTTATGGCGACGTGTACCGCCAAAACGAAGTGGAGCAATCGACCTACAATTTCGAATACAGCGACGTGGCCTGGCTGCTCGACCAATTCAACGGCTTCGAAGCGCAAGCCAAACGCCTGCTGGACACCGAAGACGCGCAGCTGGCCCTACCAGCATACGAACTGGTACTCAAAGCGGGGCACACGTTCAACCTGCTGGATGCGCGCGGCGCGATTTCGGTGACCGAACGGGCGACCTATATCGGCCGTATCCGCGCATTGAGCCGCCAAGTGGCGCAGAAATTCGTCGCCAGCCGCGAAGCATTGGGCTATCCGCTGCTGAACAGGTAATAAGCCGAATCCTCCATCCAAAAGCAGCCTGCACTTTGTTAAATAAAGTGCAGGCTGCTTTTTGGTGGTCGAATTAAAATTCGCTGTCGGTATTGGGCGTGCTTTCGGTGGTATTAACCAAGGTTTCCGGAGGCGGCGGCAACAGCATATTGAGCGACAAGCCGGCCGGATTCAGCGTGGGATATTGGCTGAACGTGATGCTGTATCCCGCCCCGTTCTCGCGCAACTGTGCGTGCGCGCCCAAAGGGAAGGTCGTTTTATTCGTGATATGCCCGAACGGGAAGCCTTGCAGCACGGGAATCCCGGCAATGCGCGAAATATTCTGCGCCACGCTGTTGAGCGTATAGCTGCTGTCGTATGAATCGCGGATATTGCCCATGCGGAAGTCGCCCAGAATAATGGCGCGCTGGCGGCGCAGGATGCCTGCCAAATGCAGCGTTTGTAGCATGCGCTCAATGCGGTACGGCTGCTCGGACACGTCTTCCAGAAACAGCAGGCCGCCCTGCACATCGGGCATATACGGTGTGCCGACCAGTGAGGCCACCACGCTCAAATTGCCGCCCCACAAAATACCGTCCACCTGTGGTGCGCGCTGGGCGGAATAAGCCGCCACATTGACCGTCAGCGTGGGCGCGGTGGTGGTGCGGATGAAACTTTCCATGGTATAGGTGTCGGGCTGCGGTTTGGCAAATTCGCTATACAGCATGGGCCCGGCAAAGCTCGGCATCATACCTTTTGCCAACAAGGCCATCTGAATCGCGGTCACATCGCTGAAACCGAACAGCAGCGTTTGCCGTTCGCGCATACGCTCGCCCAGCTGCACCCAGTCAATATGCGGCAACAAGCGCGCCGCACCGTAGCCGCCGCGAACGCCCATCAGCACTTTCGGCGTGGCAATGCGGCCGGTGGCCACGTCCTGCAAATCGGCAATGCGTTCGGCATCGCTGCCGGCAAAACGTTGGAAGCGGCGGAAAGCAGCCTGCGGATTGTCAATGGAGAAGCCCGCGCTTTGCAGGCGGTTCAAGCCGTTTTGGACACGGCTGCTGTCTTCGCAAAACCCGGACGAGGCAAACAAGTGCAGGCTGCTTTGCGAAGAGGCGGTTTGGGATTGTTGCGGCATAGGATTGGGTTTGTGTGCGGGTTGCGGAGTCACCGTGCGGGCGGACGGCGGCGTGGGGGAGCTGCACGCGGCCAGCAAACTGCCGCTGCCCAAAACGGCGGCTTGGCGCAGCAAATGGCGGCGCGATACGAGAAACGTCATAACATCCTCCAAAGCAAATAGCTGTGATTATAATGCGTTCAAGCAGCCTGCAATATGCGTTTTACTTGATTTGACCAATCTTCGGGCAACGCCAAACGCGCTTCACGCACGGCATTGGCCCAAATCGGCGCGGGAAAGCAGGCATCATCGTCAAACCGCGCCACCACGTGCCAATGCAGGTGCGGCACGACATTGCCCAAGCTCGCCAGATTGATTTTGCGCGGATTCAGCACTTGGCGCATCGCCGCCTCCACGCGGTACACCACATCCATCAATTCACGGCGGCTTTCGGGCGGCAAATCGGTCATTTCGGCAACGTGCGCCTGCCAAATCACGCGGCAAAATGCAGGTGCATTGGCTTCGTTGTGCACGGCAATCACACGGATATTCGGCGACTGCCACAAGATTTCTTCGTTTTCGGCCTGGCAGATAGGACACTCCATTTTGATACTCCCATGAAAAAGTGCAGGCTGCTTTTTCCGATTCAAAAGCAGCCTGCACAGTTAAACAACACAAAGTATTAGCGGTGCAAACGATCCAAACGGCTGGCCGGATCGCTCATGCCGAACGTATCCAAATCACGACCCGGATTAGACACCACATCGTTCACATTGATGTTGCTGATGCTTTCCAAAATGATGGCCGAAGAAACGTGTTGACCGGTGCGGTACACCATCGCCAAACCGATTTCTTGTACCGGCGTATTCACATACTGCGTTGCGCCGCTGCCTTCCGCCACAGGACGTGGTGATTTCACCACTTGACCATGGCGGTACAGGCCGACGACAGTGCCTGGATCCAAACCGTCTGCCTCACCTTTGTTCAAGATAATGGTCTGCATCGTACCGGCTTCGCGGACGCCGTCCATAATCGAGATGATGCGGGCTTCCACGTTCTGTTGTTCGGGTTCGTGCGGCATTACGTTGAAATCACGCAGATTCTCAGGCATTTTGATCAAATAGTCGCCGGTGCGGATTTCAGATACGGAGTTTTCTACCACCATAGGCTGCGCAGTGCGGACAGCCACTTGTCTGCGGCCGGCATCAATATTGGTAGTGGCGTAATATTCATCCAGATTCAGTTTTTCCTGCGCTTCGGCCGTGCGGTGCGCCAATGCGGAGTTAGGCGATGCCAATGTGGCCACTTGGCCGGAGAATTCCACCAGTTTGCCCAAGTTCTCACCAGTAACCGGATCTTTCAAATCACGGTTCACACGGAAGACCAGATAGCGGCCATCTTCAGGAACGCCGTCGGCAAAAATGCGGTCGCCTGTGGTGAACATAACTCGGTTGTCGTTACCGCCCACAATGCGCGGCAAATCTTTAATCTGCTCTTCGGTCATGAATTGCGGATGTTTCATGAACATGCGGTAGAAGTCCACGTTCAGCGTGCTGATGCCGTATCCCGAACCGATTTGGCGGATTTGCGGATGCAGCTTGATGGTCGGGATGCCAGAACCACGCTCCACGCCTAATACGGGGCGGCCGTTCACATAACGCAATACCAAAACTTGACCCGGA
>NZ_GL870929.1:1997195-2053526 GCF_000190695.1 Kingella denitrificans ATCC 33394 | reverse complement strand
TAAATCAAATGCGGATTGCGGATTTGGCGGCGGTTAACATTCCACAATGCCGGCCATTTCCACGGGCGGTACAGATATTTGCCGGAAATGCCCCACAATGTGTCGCCGGGTTTGACGGTGTAGCGTGCGGGCGCATTCGGGCGGATGCGCAGGTTTTCTGCCAATGCGGGCGATGAAATAATCATGCCGGCTGCGCAAAGCAAGGTTATAATAGATTTATGCATCAGAATCCCCTGGTTAAGTTTAGATTACATTATTTAACGGATGACCATAATAATAGTGCATTTTAAAACATTTGGGCTAGCTTTGTGCCAATATTCGTGAAGAAAAATGACAACTTCGCCACACCTTGAAAAAATTTTTGCATTAGAAAGACAATAATTATGGCTTTATTACCTATTTTGACACACCCCAACGAGCGGCTGCACATTGTTGCCAAACCGGTTGCACAAGTGGACGACCGCATCCGAACCCTGGTGGCCGATATGGCGGAAACCATGTATGCGGCAAAAGGCATCGGCTTGGCGGCAACGCAGGTGGACGTGCACGAACGCGTGGTCGTGATTGATTTGTCGGAGGAACACAACCAACTTTTGGCGCTGATTAACCCGACCATCACCAAAAAAGACGGCGAAACCACATTCGAGGAAGGCTGCCTGTCGGTGCCGGGCATTTATGACACGGTGTCCCGCGCCGAAACGGTTACGGTGGAATATCTGGACACGGAGGGCAAGCCGCAGTCTTTGGACGCGGACGGTTTGCTCGCTATCTGCATCCAGCACGAACTGGACCATTTGGCCGGCAAATTGTTTGTGGAATACTTGTCGCCGCTCAAACAGTCGCGGATTAAATCGAAATTGAAAAAACGCCAGCGCGAAACCCTGTAACCCTTTGCGCAGAAAAAGTGCAGGCTGCTTTTTGTTTGCCGGAAACGCAAAAAGCAGCCTGCACCTTGTCCAACCCTTCAGAAAGCCGATATCTATGAAAGTCATCTTTGCCGGAACGCCCGATTTTGCCGCCGCCGCCCTGCGTGCCATTGCCGCTGCCGGATTTGACATCCCGCTCGTCCTCACCCAGCCCGACCGCCCGAAAGGCCGCGGCATGCAGCAGCAGGCATCGCCCGTGAAACAGGCGGCGTTGGATTTGGGGCTGACCGTTGCCCAACCCGCCAAGCTGCGCGGCAACGATGAGGCTTTGGCGCTGCTGCGTTCGGCGGATGCCGATGTGATGGTGGTGGCGGCCTACGGGCTGATTCTGCCGCAAGAAGTGCTGGACGCGCCGCGCCACGGTTGCCTGAATATCCATGCCTCGCTGCTGCCGCGCTGGCGGGGTGCCGCGCCGATTCAACGCGCCATTGAAGCGGGCGATAAGGAAACGGGCGTGTGCATTATGCAAATGGATGCGGGGCTGGACACGGGCGCGGTGGTCAGCACGCACCGTTATGCCATTGCCGATACCGACACGGCCAACGAAGTACACGACGCATTGATGCATTTGGGTGCGCAAGCCATTGTCGCGGATTTGCAACAATTACGGCAAACAGGCAGCCTGCACGCCGTGCCGCAGTCGGAAGAAGGCGTTACTTATGCCCAAAAATTGAGCAAAGAAGGAGCCAAAATCCGCTGGACGGAGCCGGCCGACACCGTGGCGCGCAAAATCCGTGCGTTCAATCCCGTTCCCGCCGCCTGGACGCTGCGGCAGGGTCAGCCGCTCAAAATCTGGCAGGCGCACCCCGTTGAACGGCAGGGCGAGGCCGGGCGCATTTTGGCGGCCGATGCGGACGGCATCGTGGTGGCGTGCGGCGAAAACGCGCTCTGCATTACCCAGTTGCAGCCTGCGGGCAGCAAGCGCATGAGCGCGCAGGCATTCTTGGCCGGGCGTACCTTGGACATCGGTGCGGTATTTTCCGATGCCGAATAAATCAAACGAAAAAGCAGCCTGCACCTTGTTTTTCGGGGTGCAGGCTGCTTTTGAATGTGCGGATGCTTGGACAACGGGCGGCCGTTCGGCGTGGGTATGGCGGCGCAACGCCATGCAGCCTGCCAAAGCAATGCCGCCGGTATTTTGAACACGAAAAAGCAGCCTGCACTTCATTTGCCACAAGTGCAGGCTGCTTTTTTTGCTTCACGAGCCGCCTTTTTTCAGCGAGCCCAAATAAATCGCCACCATCGTCAAAACCGCGCCCAGCCATTGGATGCCGCTAATCGCCTTGTCCAAAAACAGGAAATCGATGACCAAGGCCGCCACCGGCTCGCTCAGCAGCAGCAAGCCCGCCAAACCGAGCGGCAGCAGCGGAATGGAAAACGCAATCATGCCCCATGCGAAACACTGCATCACCGCGCCATAGACCACAATCCAGCCCACGTCCGACCAGGTTTGCGGCAGCCAGTTGTGCCCATTGAACAGCAACATGGGCAACACCAGCGCCGCCATGCCGCCCAAACTCACATGGAACATCATCGGGAAAATCGGCACATGCACCTCTTGGTGCGCCTTGCGGACAAACACCATCGACAGCGACAGCATCAACCCAGACACCACGCCCGACACAAAACCCCACAGCGCGTTGCCGTTGTGCCGGAATTCGGGGCTGCCAATCAGCACCACGCCCGCCACCGCCAGCAGCAGGCTACCCGTTTGCAGCAGCGACAACCGCTCCTTAAACCACAGCACGCCAATCATCGACAGCCAAAAAATCTGCAAACTGTTCAGCAGCGTGGAAATGCCCGGCCCCACCGCGTAAATGCTCTCGTGCCACAGCGACAAATCCGCACCCAACATCGCGCCCGCCAGCAAAGCAAAACGTTGCGCGCGGCGGTTGGCCGGGAAACGCTGCCCCGACCAGCGCGACAGCACCACAAAAATCACCGCCGCCACCGTCAGCCGCCAAAACGCAATCGCATAAGCGCCCACCGGCACATGCGCCACAATTACGCTGCCCAGCCCGAACACCACGCAGCCGACCACCAAACCCATCGGCGCGTATTTTTTCTGCTGCTCCGTATTCATCGCACCCTTTCCGAAACCTTCCGTGAAACGTCCATCATATTTATTGTTGATAATCAGACGGTTTTCATGGCGTATCGCCGTCATACCCACTCTTCAAAAGCAGCCTGCACCTTCCAAAATCCCGCCCGACTACCAATCCTGCCGCTTCATCTTATCCAACTGCCGCCTGTCGCGCTTGGTCGGCCGCCCGTCCGGATAGGCCGCCGTGATGCGGCTGGCTTGGTCGAGCAATTTCTGCTGTTCGCGCTGCTTGGCCACCGCCTCGTCCTCGCAATACAGCAAACGCGCCTCGGGCGCAGGGCGGCGCTGGTGGTTCAACTGCCGCACCGTCAGCCTGTACGGCAGCGAATTGAGCGTCAAATCCACCACATCGCCCACCGAAATATATTTGCTGGTTTTCGCCTTCGCACCGTTCACCGACACGCGCCCCAGCTCTATCTGCTTGCTGGCCAGCGAACGGGTTTTGAAAAACCGCGCCGCCCAAAGCCATTTGTCCAAACGCATTTCGTCGTCGCGTTCTTCGTTGTCATGTTGTTGTTTCGACATTGTTTACCCATATCAAAAAGCAGCCTGCACTTTGGAAAACGGGGTGCAGGCTGCTTTTTCCAAACGTTTAAAAACCGGCCTGTTTTTCCAAACTGTCCACCAACTTATCGTCCAGCTGCAACGCCTGCGACAACTGCGACAAAAACACGATTTCCTTGCGCGACAAATCGGCGCACACCAAACGCGCGGCCAAATAAGCCTCCGCCGCCAAAGCCGTGTCGCCGCCGATTTCGCGGGCAATCTCGGCAGGCTGTGCGGGACGTGCGGCTTCTGCCGCCAGCCATTGGCGCGTTTCCGCATCTTCGCCGCCTTCTTGCAGGATAAGGCTTTGTTCGGCTTCATCAATCGAACCGTCCGCCGCCGCAGCGGCAATCATCGTACGCAAAATCACACGGCCGGCGTTTTCGCTGTCGTTGTTCGCCGCAAACGCGGTTTCCGGCAATGCCAAAGGTGCGGCGGCCGCTGCCTGCTGCGCCGCGTTGCCGACCGACTGGTTTTGCTGATATTTTTGATACGCCGCATACGCCAGCGCGCCCAATGCCGCCATGGAACCCGCGTGGGCGATTCGCTGCCCCTTGCCTTTTTTCAGGAACATCGACAGCAAACCTGCCGCCGCCGCACCGCCGCCCAGCTTGGTAAGCGTGTCGCTTTGCGCCGCTTTGTCGCCGTATTGCTTCGCTGCGCCCAATACTTGGTTAATCAGTTGGTTGAAATTCATCTTATTCCTCCTTGTTTCCGTGGGTTGATGGTGGCAGTGTAACAAAATTATCGTGAAAACCATAGCCAAACGGTGTTTTATTCCCGTGCCGCCCCAGTGCAGGCTGCTTTGAAATTCAAAGTGAAATTGCGTTCGCTTCCATATTCGTCCGCAGCCTGCCTTTCCCAATACGGAATCAATACGGCAAAAGCAGCCTGCACTTTAATTTCACAAGTGCAGGCTGCTTTTAATGCACAGGGTTTATAGCCGTTTAAAGCCCATATCCCCACGCGTTCAGTCAGACAACTGCCGTTTCAAAAACCAATCGCCGAACGGCCAGTCCACGCTGTCGAGCAGGTTTTTGGTAATCAGCCCCAGCTCGGTATCGCCTTCGATTTGCAGTTTGCGGTTGAAAAACAAAGTATCCGGGTCTTCCTCGCGCATCATCATGCGCATAAAGTCGATGCCGTTGGCGGCAAGGCGCAAATCGGGTGTGCCGAAGAAGTCCGCATCAATAAATTTTTCGGCATTGGCGGTGAAACGCACCTTGATGCCCGCGTCCAATACGTCGATTTCAAAGGTTCGGCCGTCAAACAAGCTCATGTCGGCGGGCAGCAATCCGCGTTTGAGCATGGTGTTGAGGGCAAAAACCAAAGCGAAGCGCGGCGGCCTGCCCGGCAGTTTGCCGCCGATTTTTCCCGCCCATGCGGGCAATACGATTTCAGGCAACGCCATAATATTCCTCCTTCACGGCTTCGATACCGGGCTGGCCGTGCCAATAGCCGTCCACCAGCGTGCCGGTGGTCAGTCTTTCCAGTTCGGGCAGCGCGTCTGCCAGGGCGGTTTTGCCGTCCAATACGTCGCGGTGGATACGGACGATTTCCGCCATGCCGTGCATTTGCGGCGACAGGCGCAGCATGTTCACGCCGATTTGCCGCAAATCCTCATGGTGCGGCAGCAGGTTTTGGCAGCCGTAAGACATGGTTTGGATGCCGTTGATGGTTAAAAACGGTTTGCCCTCGCGGGTATTCATATCCATGCCTTGCTCGTAATCCAAGCAGCGGAATTCGCAGCCGTCTTTGTTCAGGTTGTAATGCCGCGCGGTAAAGCAGCGTGAAGAGTACGCCAAAGGCATTTTTCCCCAAGCAAACAACTCCGTTTCAATGTCGTCTGAAACCTTGATAATTTCGGCAACTTTGTCGCGGCTCAACTCGGACGGCGCAATCCAGCGGTATGCGCCCAGTTTTTGGAAAAGCGCCAGCGTGCTTTCGTTGTAAATGTTCAGGCTGGCGCCGGCGACAAACGGAATGCCGTGTTCGCGCGCCAGTTTGACTGCGCCCATGTCGTTGGCTTCGACTTTAAATTTGTCCTGCCCTGTGATTTTGCGCAGGCGTTTCAAATCGGATTCGCTTTCCAACAGCACCTGCGACGACAGAATAATTTCCTTGCCGCTTTCCGCCAAATCTTCCGCCAGGCTGACCCAGTCGGCAAAACGCATTTTCTGGCGGCGCGAACACACCACTTCGCCCAGATAAATGGTATCCACCGGCGCATCCAGCATGGCGGCGTAAAATTCCAGCAGGGCTTCCTTCTGCCAGAAAAACAAAACCGGCCCCAGCGATAGTTTCATCGGATTCATTTTTCCTCCCCCTTATTTCCATGGACGGCTGTATGCGCCCAAAGTCGTCTGATGTCCTTCCGAAACCTTGCTCAGCGCATTGTTCCACACCGGATTGACTTTGAAATGCGCCGGATCGGCAGCGGCGGCGTCCAAAGCCTGTCGCAGCGATTTGGTTACCTGCGCCGTGTACATCGGGCTGCGCTGGCGGCCTTCGATTTTGATGGCGGACACGCCGATTTTGATGAGTTCGGGCAGCATTTCCAAAACATTCAGGCTGGTCGGTTCTTCCAGCGCGTAATAGGTTTCGTCATTGACTTCAAAACGGCCTTTACACAGAGTCGGATAACCTGCCGGTTCGTCCGGTTTGTATTGGTCAATCAATACCTGGTTCAACCGCACGTTCATGCGGTCGGGCAACTGCTCCCAGCGTACGGCTTTGGCAGGCGAACACACACCCTGCATATTCGGCGATTCGCCCGTGGCGTAGCTCGACAAGATGCAGCGGCCTTCCACCATCACGCACAGGCTGCCGAAACCGAACACTTCGATTTCCACATCTGTATTGTCAATCACATGCTTGACCTGATCGACAGTCAAAACGCGCGGCAGCACGGCACGGCGGACTCCGAACAGTTCCTTCATCATATTGATGGCTTCGTAATTGGTCGCCGACCCCTGTACCGACATGTGCAGCCTCAAATTAGGATGACGCTCGGCGGCGTAAGCCATAATCGCAGGGTCGGCAACGATTATCGCGTCCGCCCCCAGTTGCACCGCCGTATCGACAGCCCGATGCCACCGCTCGATTTGCCCCGCCTGGGCAAAAGTATTGATGGCCATCAACACATTGCGGCCGCGCGCATGGGCGTAAGCCACCCCTTCCTGCGCCGATTTCATATCGAAATTCAGCCCTGGGAAATTGCGCGCATTCGTCGCATCTTTCAGCCCCATATAAACCGTGTCCGCGCCATTGTCCACCGCCGTCTTCAAAGCGGGCAGGTTACCGGCGGGACAAACCAACTCAGGAATTTTCGGCATTTTGCGTTCCTTAACTCTTAATGGTTTACTATCGAAAATCAACATTCCGTATGATTTTTCGGTATTTTAGAGACTTGAACACAAAACATTATGATTTAAGTCAATTGTGAAATCAGGTTTAGATAATGAAGATTTTTATTAACAAAATTTAACAATATTAAATTTAAGACAAATCATCGCGTTATCTTTTCCATTTTGATAATTTGAGATTAGTTATTATCTATTAGATTTATAGATTTTTACAATAAAAGTCGTCTGAAACCTGTTGTTTCAGACGACTTTTATCTAGGCGGGAGGCGGAAGGCTGCTTGCTTTAAAATTCAACGTGAAATTGCGTTCGCTGCCATATTCGTCTGCCGTCTCAAACCCGTTTTGCCGCATTAAATCGCGTAACTCTGCACGGCTTGGTTTGTCGGGATCGCCTGCCGTTTCGGAAACCGACAGCAGCCCGTCAGGACGAAGCAGCCTGCGGAACTCTGCCAAATACTCGGCTTGGTTGGCCACCTCGCCCAACACGGTAATCAGCACAATGCGGTCAAACGATTGATCGGGAAAATCAAAATGCGTGCCATCGCACAGATAATAATCGACGTTGCCGATATGCCGACGACGCAAACGTTTTTCAGCATAAGCCAACATTTCCGGCTGTATATCCGCCGCCACCAATCGCCCTTGCGGAATCGATTGCGCCAGTGTCGGGCTGAAATAACCCGCCCCGCAGCCTACTTCCAAAATGCGGTGGTGCGGCGCAAGGTGCAGCCGTTGCACAATTTGTTGCGGAGAAAGCGCCCAGTTGCGCAAAGGAATCAGCAGCGTGAATGCCAACTGATGCGGGAAGATTTTGCCTTTTTGCGTGAGTCCCCGCCAAATATTTTTGAGCGTGTTAAACATGGGAGTTCCTTCGGGTAGTTTGTTTCACCGTGTGTTTGCACGATATACAGTATAAAAATAGTACGCGTTTTTTTCCAATCATCGTGAAAAGCAGCCTGCACTCCAATTTTTGAACGTGCAGGCTGCTTTTTTAAAAGTTGCACCGGACAAATGTAAAGATAAGGTTTGTTTTTCTCTTCAATTCGGATAAAATTTAACCTTTCCTAACCCTTTTTAAAGGAATGCAATGAAACAAAAACTAATCGCCGTTTTGGCAGGACTGATTGTCGGCGGCAGCGCATTGGCGCAGGGCATCCCCATGCCCGTTGAAAAACTGGGCGAAACCGTGAACCAACAAAACGGCGAAACCGTACCGTTTTACAAAGGTTACGGCTCGTCCATCGATGCCGACCCGAAAAACCCTAGACGCTTCTACGGCCTGACCGACCGCGGTCCGAACGCAGACGGTGGCGGAAACATCAAAATCTTCCTGCAACCCGGCTTCACCCCCAGCATCGGCCATTTTGAAATCCAGCGCGACGGCAGCATCAGAAAACTGCGCACCATCCCCCTGAAAAACGCGCAGGGCAAACCGCTCACCGGCCTGCCCAACCCCGCAGGCTACGGCACATCCAAAGAACAAGTGGTGGATGCGGACAAACACCCGCTTGAGCGCGACATCAACGGCATCGACAGCGAAGGCTTGGCCGTGATGAAGGACGGCACCTTCTGGGTATCGGATGAATACGGCCCGCACATCGTCCACTTTAATAAAAACGGCATCGAGCTGGAACGCATGAGCCCGCGCGGCGTGAAAACCACCGGCCGCCGCCTGCCCGCCGTGCTGGGACACCTGCGCCCCAACCGAGGCATGGAAGGCCTGACCACCACGCCGAGCAACACCAAGCTGGTCGGCATGATGCAGTCCACGCTGCATAACCCGAGCAAAAGCGAAGTGAGCAACAAATCGCTGGTGCGTATTTTGTCGTTTGATTTGAAAACCGGCCAAAGCAAACAATACCTGTACCGCCAAGGCGGCGATTATTGGAAAAACTCCGAAATCCGCGCGATTGACGAAAACCGCTTCTTGGTGAACGAACACAACGGCACCACCGTCAAACACGTTTACCTGATTGATTTGCGCGGCGCCACCGATGTTTCCGACAAAAATGACGGCGACAACGGCCTGCTGGTCAACGGCAAACCGTTGGAACAAAATTCTTGGGAAGAGCTGGAAGCCGCAGGCATCCATCCCGTGAGCAAAACGCTGGTGGTGGACGTGCAGAAACAGATGGATTTCCCACACGAGAAATTTGAAGGCATGTGGGTTGCCGACAATGGCAAAACGCTGTGGATTATCAACGATGACGACTTCGGCATTGATTCGCAGGACGACAAATATATCGTGCCGAAACGCCTGCCGGACGGCAGCACGGATGCCACACACTTGTACCGCATCCCGCTGAATCTCCAAGCCCGTTAATGTGCGAACAGCCCGAAACAAACATGGTTTCGGGCTCTTTTCATGCGCCAGCGGCCGGGCGGGTGCAGGCTGCTTTTCCATTTTGCCGCCTCCCGTTTGCAGGCCGTCTGAAAACAAAATTTGCCTATAAAAAAGCAGCCTGCACCTTGTTGTTCAAAGTGCAGGCTGCTTTTGGTGATTGATTTTACGGCGATTTCGTTTATATCCCCGCTGATTCAGCCTTGTTCGTGCAGGCTTCGCAGCCTTTCCCAAACAGCCTACGCCTGCTGGCTATCAGATGAACACATTGCCTTACACCAAAAAACCATCACAATTACCGCCGCAATGATGATGATTCCGTATGGAATCATACCGTTGCCGTTTTCATATACCGCCCGTCCACCCGGAAAGCCTGTACGCGCGGTATTGGCAACCGTGTGGCACGCAATCAATACAAACACCGAACCGCCGCTGCCGTTATACAGCCATATATAGATAACCCTCACAGCAACCGTCCCTGCCAGCCCCCACGCGATCAGTTCGGCAGACTGCCCCACGGCAATCATGGACGGCAAATGCCACAATGCCCACGGCACCCCGATAATCAGCGCTGTAACGAGCGGGGTAAAACGCCGTTGCAGACTTTCCGTAGCGTAGGCGGCATAGCCCAATTCCTCGGCAACTGCCGCGATAAAGAACATGACGAACGCACCGGCAAGCGGCGCAAACGATACGGATAAGGCAGGTATGGTTTGTCCTGTTTGGCGTATCGCGACATAAGTCAGCAGATAAAGCAGGGGAAAAATCAGTATTGCCGTCCAAAAATAGGCAGAATGCTTGATCCGCCCGTAATCAAACACACGACCAAACAGCCCGCGCACCGCTGCCATTCCGCCCTCGCGATAACGCAGCAACGCCGCGGCAACCGTCGGAGTGAGTGCCGCGCCGATGTCGGTCAGCGGCAGATTATCAGGCAGAGGACTGTGTTTGAGAAACAAAGACAGCAGCCAAAACGGTGCGCTCAAAGCGTACACCAGCAGAAAGTATTGCCACGGATGCGAATAACCGGCTGTCGGTTTTTTTGAAGAGGGGTTCTGCATGTTATTCCTGTTCGTTCCGTAAATAAGTTGGCAGGGGAGCAGGTACGGTTTGCTACATGATGTACAGTATAAAAATATTGCGCGTTTTTTTCTAATTATTATGAAAAGCAGCCTGCATTTCAATTTTTGAAAGTGCAGGCTGCTTTCGATAGAGGAGGGTCGTCTGAAAATTATTTTTCAGGCAGCTTTGAGATTACGAGTAATATTAAATTTTCGTTGGACCATGACCCAACCAACGCTTGCTGCCGGCCATATTATGGTATGGTTTGAAATCATTCGGTAACAACGAAAACCGCGTGCGTGCGTGCCGCACACACCCTACACCTTAATCTTAAGGTTTGCGTCGCCTGCAGTGGTAGGGTGTGTGGCGTAGCCACGCACGCGGTTGGTGGGAATGCAGGCTACGGCTTGCTTATCAATAATTTGTTATCACAGCAACTCTTCCACACTCACGCCATTTAGGCCGTCTGAAACCATGCTGATGTTGTAATCGTCAAAATACAGAAATTCAGCGGCGTAACCACGCACGCGGTTGGCTTATTCATGCTGCAAAATATTCACCAATCGCCCAAACGGATCGCGCACAAAAAAGCGGCACACGCCCCAAGGTTCAGTAGTAGGCCCATATTCAGGCGTGAAACCAGCATGCTGCATCCGCTCTAATAATTCGTCCAGATTATCCACCTCAATAGACAAATCAGGCACAGGCATGCCAGAACCGCCTTCACTGGCAAAACTGACCTGCACAGACATGGTCGTATCCTGTCCGTAGGTCTGTATCCACCCATGATCCATCAGCAATTCCAATCCAAGCAGGTCATGGTAGAAAGCCTTTGCTGCGGCGGGTTGGGTTGCGTTTATATTAGCTACAATGCGTTTAACGCCCATGCTCGATCCTTATTTTAAAACGGCTGAATAATCAGACATAAATATTCAATATAAGTTTTAGGCTACCTGAAAACCCACTTTCAGGCAGCCTGCACTTTTCTAATTACAGTTTCTCTCTAACCCAGCTTTCTGCCGAATCCAGCATCGCGCCGACTTGGGAAGCATCCGTTCCCCCCGCCTGTGCCAAATCCGGTCTGCCGCCGCCTTTGCCGCCGATTTGTTCGGCTGCGAATTTGATCAAATCACCGGCTTTCACTTTGTTTGTCAGCGGCTTGGATACGCCGGCGCACAGGGAGACTTTGCCGTCGTTTACTGCTGCCAAAAGAATCACGGCGTTGTCAGATTTGCCGGTCAAGTCGGTAACGATTTCGCGCAGGGCGGCGGCATCGGCGTCGATTTGGGCGGCGACGAGTTTGGCTGCGCCCAAGTCTTTGGCGTTGTCCAAGAGTTTGGCGCCTGCGTGGACGGCGAGTTCGGCTTTGGCTTTTGCCAACTCTTTTTCCAAGGCTTTGGCGTTGGCGGCGTTGGCTTGGATTTTGGCGAGTACGTCTTTTTCGGTTTGGGCTTTGACTTCGGCGATGATGTTTTTCATCAGGCTTTCTTGGTTTTGCGCCCATGCCAGCGCGGCTTGGCCTGTGATGGCTTCTACGCGGCGGATGCCTGCGGCGATGCCGCCTTCGCTGATGATTTTGAAGAAGCCGATGTCGCCGGTGCGGGCGACGTGGGTGCCGCCGCACAGTTCGGTGGAGTAGTCGCCCATGGTGATGACGCGGACGAAGTCGCCGTATTTTTCGCCAAAGAGCATCATGGCGCCGGATTTTTGCGCGTCTTCAATGGACATGGTTTCGACTTTGACGGGTACGTTGGCGATAATCGCGGCGTTGACGCGGCGTTCGACTTCGGCGATTTCTTCCGCGCTGATGCCTTGCGGGTGGGAGATGTCGAAGCGGGTCAGCTCGGCGTTTTGCAGGCTGCCTTTTTGTTCGACGTGCGTGCCCAAAACGTCGCGCAGGGCTTTGTGCATCAGGTGGGTAACGCTGTGGTTGCGCATGATGCTGTTGCGGATGTCGTTGTCGATTTCGGCAGATACGGCATCGCCCACTTTCAGACGGCCTGATACGACTGCGCCGAATTGTCCGTGTACGGCAGCTTTGATTTTCTGCGTATCTTCAACGCGGAAGCGGTTTTCGCCCGATACGATAAAGCCTACGTCGCCGACTTGTCCGCCGCTTTCGGCGTAGAACGGGGTTTGTTCCAAAACGACTACGCCTGCTTCGCCTGCTTGGAGTTCGTCCACGGCTTCGCTGCCTTTGTATAAGGCGATGATTTTGGTTTCCTGGCTGCGTTTTTCGTAGCCGGTGAACTCGGTGTCCGCGCCTGTGTAGTCAAGCTGGGCGTTGGCTTTGAAGTTTTGCGCGGCGCGGGCGCGGGCGCGCTGGGCTTCCATTTCGCGGTTGAAGCCTTCTTCGTCCAAATCGATATTGCGTTCGCGGCAGATGTCGGCAGTCAAATCGTATGGGAAACCGTAGGTGTCGTAGAGTTTGAAGATGATTTCGCCGTCTAATTTGTTGCTGCCTTTGGTCAAGGCGTTTTCCAGCAAAGCCATGCCGGTTTCCAAAGTTTGGGCGAAGCGGCTTTCTTCGTTTTTCAGGGCTTCTTCGATTTGGGCTTGTTTCTCTTTCAACTCAGGATACGCATCGCCCATTGCTTTCACCAAATCGGGCACGAGTTTGTAGAAAAACGCCTGTTTCTGACCGAGTTTGTAACCGTGGCGCACGGCGCGGCGGATGATGCGGCGCAGTACATAGCCGCGGCCTTCGTTGGAAGGCATCACGCCGTCGGCAATCAGGAAGGAGCAGGAACGGATGTGGTCGGCAACGACTTTCAGGCTCGGTTCGTCCATGCTGAACGGCGCGCCGGTTTCGCGGGCAACGGCTTTGAGCAGGTCTTGGAACAGGTCGATTTCGTAGTTGCTGTGAACATGCTGCATCACGGCCGCCATGCGCTCCAAGCCCATGCCGGTATCGACGGACGGTTTGGGCAGCGGATTCATATTGCCTTGCTCGTCGCGGTTGAACTGCATGAACACACAGTTCCAAATTTCAATCCAGCGGTCGCCGTCTTCTTCAGGGCTGCCCGGAATGCCGCCCCAGATTTCTTCGCCGTGGTCGTAGAAAATTTCGGAACACGGGCCGCAGGGGCCGGTGTCGCCCATTTGCCAGAAGTTGTCGGACGCGTATTTCGCGCCTTTGTTGTCGCCGATGCGGACAATGCGCTCGGCAGGCATACCGATTTCGTTCAGCCAGATGTTATAGGCTTCGTCGTCTTCGGCATACACGGTCGCCAAGAGTTTTTCTTTGGGGATGTTCAGCCATTCGGGGGAAGTGAGGAATTCCCAAGCGAAGTGGATCGCGTCGCGTTTGAAGTAGTCGCCGAAGGAAAAGTTGCCCATCATTTCGAAGAAGGTGTGGTGGCGGGCGGTGTAGCCGACGTTTTCCAAGTCGTTGTGTTTGCCGCCTGCGCGGACGCATTTTTGCGCGGTGGTGGCGCGCTTGTATGGGCGTTTGTCGAAGCCGAGAAACACGTCTTTAAACTGGTTCATACCGGCGTTGGTAAACAGCAGCGTCGGGTCGTCGTGCGGCACGAGGCTGGAAGAGCGGACGATGGTGTGGCCTTTGGATTCGAAGAATTTGAGGAATTTTTGGCGTAGTTCGGAGGTTTTCATAATATTGATTTCGTTGGTTGTATTTAAAAAAGAAAGTGCAGGCTGCTTTTGGCTTATTTGGCGCGGATACGGTATTTGCGCAACAGGCGTTTCAATGATTGTTCAGCTTCCTGCTGCGTTTGCTCGATGGCATCCAGCTTGGCAGGGTCGGGTAAATCCGCTTCCGATTCGGGCGCGCTGCTCATTACCGATTTCAGTTGCTCTTCGCTGCTTTCGGCCAGCAGAATCATCAGTTTGGCTTGCGCGTCGCGGGCGGCGGCCACTTCGCTGTCGGACAGCTGCAATTTGTTCAAATGCTGCGCGGCAAGGCGGACGGCGGCCACTTCTTCGCGTACCAGCGCAATGCTTTCCTCATAAGAAGGCTGCATATTTTTTTGGCGGTAGGCTTCCGTGCGCTGGGCGGCTTCGTCTTTGAACTGCCCCAGTAAATCGTTCAGTTGCTCGGCTTGCGCTTTCGGCTCGGATGCGGCGGCCGGCGGCGTCCAATTATCTTCTGCGGCAGAAGCCGTTTGCGCTTCGGCAGATGCGGCGGCAGGAGCAGAAGCAGCCTGCACCACAGGGGCGGAAGCAGCGGCCGCAGGGCTGGCGGCTTTCGGCTCGGCGGCATCATTGCCCGGCGAACACGCGGTCAGCAAGGCAACACTCAGTAAAGGCAGTAGTTTTTTCATAATTCCTATCCCGTCTGTTCAATACGTTAATCACCCAAAAATGGGCAAATTCTACGGCAATTTTGCCGTTTTGCCTATGCGCCGTCCTGATAAAACAGCGGATTATGCCGCCGCCTGCGGCAGATACGGCAACAAATCGGGCGCAATCAAACGCGCCTGCCCCAATTCGGGCGCGCTGCGCAGGTTGGCCACGGCAATGCACCGACCGTTTTCGTCACACGCCACCGCCCAAAACGGCCGCACAAACGCCGGCACGCGCTTTTCCTGCAACAGTCGGAACACGTTTTTATGGCCGATATTGGTGAGCAGTTCGTCATCGTGCCGCGCGGCACGAAAGCAGCCTGCACCCTGCGGCGCACTGCCCTGCCATGCCAATCCGGCCTGTTGTGCGGCAAGGTGCAGGCTGCCTTGCACGGGCTGCCCCGCCCACGGCCAAGACAACGCAAAATCCTGCGGCACGGCAAACAAAACGCCATGCGACAACACAGCCCGGCCACGCGGCAAACGCCATTCGCCCCGCTCGGCCTGCCGCAGCCAGTCCGCCCAAAGGTGCAGGCTGCCTGCGGTGGGCGCACCCAAGCCGTATTGCCGCGCGAACGTGTGCAAAAGCTGCCGTTGCCGCGCCGGACTGAACGCCTGCCAACGCGCCTGATGCAACCCCTGCGCACACCGCACCGCCTGCCAATCCTGCGCCGCCACTTCTTCCAGCAGCGCGCGTTCTTCCTGCAACAAGGCAATGCTGCTGTGCAAATGTTCCGCATAATGCGGCAGCCGCGCCGCCAAATCGGGCAGCCAGCGGCCGCGCAGCCAGTTGCGCAGAAACGCCGGATTTTCGTTGCTGTCGTCATGCACAAACATCAGCGCGTTGTCCTGTGCATATTGTTCGATTTCCGCGCGTGAAAACGCCAAAAGCGGCCGCCACAACACGGTTTTTTCCGTCAGCGCGCGCTGTTCGGGCATGGCGGAAAGCGCACGCAAACCGCCGCCGCGCAATGCCGCCAGAAAAAAGGTTTCGATTTGGTCGTCCCGATGGTGCGCCAACGCGACAAAATCGGCGTTTTGTTCGGCAAACACGGCATATCGCGCTGTTCTGGCCGCCGCTTCGATACCCAATTTCCCGGCATCCACCTGCACTTGCGCCGCCGAAAAGCCCACGCCCAGCCGCTGTGCATAATCGCGGCAGAACTGCTGCCAATCGTCGGCGGCGGCATTCAGCCCGTGGTGCACATGCACGGCAGACAAATCGGCCAGGCCAAAGGTATCGCGCAGGGCGGCCAGCGCGTGCAGCAGCACCACGGAATCCGCGCCGCCGCTCAATCCGACACAAATGCGTTTGCCGCGCAAATCGGGAACTTGCGCGGCAAATCGTTGCAGGAATTGGTCGGTATTTGGGGTTGGCATGATTGGGCGTGGGCGTAAAGGAACGGCGGGGCGGCGGCAACCGAAGCGTGGGTATGGCGGCAAGACGCCATGAAAACCGTGCGGCGGCGGTGTTGGGCAATGAAAAAGCAGCCTGCACCCGTGCTGATAAAGTGCAGGCTGCTTTTCGGACTATTTTTTCCGAACCAACGTTAAGCCGTCGCCCAGCGGCAATGTGAGCGTTTCGATGCGTTCGTCGTGCGGCAGCCGTGCGTTGAATGCTTGCAATATGCGGTGACTTTCGGGGCTTTTTTCGGCGGCAGCCTGCACCACGCGGCCGCCCAGCAGAAGGTTGTCGATGGCGATGATGCCGCCGGGGCGTACCAGTTGCAGCACGCGTTCGAAATAATGCGGCGTGGGTGGTTTGTCGGCATCAATCAGTGCCATGTCGTAGCTGCCGCCCTGCCCTTGGGCAATCAGTTCGTCCATGGTGATGAGTGCAGGCTGCAAATGCAGGGTGATTTTGTGTGCCACGCCCGCCGCCTGCCAATGCCGCCGCGCTTGGTCGGTGAAGGTCACGTTGATGTCGCAGCAGGTCAGCTCTGCGTCTTCGGGCAGGGCAAGCGCCATGGCGGTGCTGCTGTAGCCGGTGAACACGCCGATTTCCAAATAACGGCGCACGCCCGTGAGTTTGGCCAGCCAGGTCAGCAATGCGGCCTGCTCGGCGGCAATCGCCATTTTGCCCAAACGGTGCGTTTCGGTTTGGCGGCGGATGTCGGCCAGAATGTCGGGCTCGGGCGTGCCCATTTGCCGCAGGTATTGGCGCAATTCGGGCGTGAACTCTGTCGATTGAACCGTCATGTGCAGGCTGCTTTTGGCTTAATCGGGTTGGTAGGTATAAGGTTTTTTGGCCACGGCGGCGGCTTTGAAGGCTTCCTGCTCTTCGGCGTTCAGCTCCACATCCCAAAGCAGGGCGCGGTTTTTCAAACGGCGCTCGGCTTCTTCGGGGTGCTGCTGCAAATAATCGTTCAGGAATTTTGTGGTATCGGATTGATATTTGTCGTACATGGCGCGCTCCTTGCTGTGCAACGATAAAAGCGGTAAAAGCGTGATTATATAGCAGATTGCATGGTTTGTGCGACACGCCGGCACCATGCCCCGTCGCAGGTGCAGGCTGCCTGAAATGCGTTTTTCGGTTAAAATTCAGCAACGATTAACTTGATTTCCGGAAAACCCATGTCTTTATCGCACGTTCAATTTCTGGCAGCGCAAATTTTCACCGCAGTGCACGGCGGGCAGAACCTGTCGGACGAGCTGGGCCGCGTATTGGCCGGCGAACCTGCGTTAAGCGCGCAAGACAAAGGCATGTTGCAGGATTTGGCCTACGGCTGCCAGCGCTTTTACGGCAGCCTGCACTTCATGCTGAACCGCCTGTTGAACAAACCTGTCGATAATCCCTTGCTTTATGCCCATCTGCTGGTGGCGCTGTACCAATTAAACCACACGCGCAACGCACCGTATGCCGTGGTGAACGAAACCGTGCGCCACATCGGCAAAATCGGGCGCGGGCAATACCGTTCCTTCGCCAACGCAATACTGCGCCGCTTCCTGCGCGAACGCGAAGGCCTGAACAAAGCTGCACGGTTTGACGACACCGCCAAATACAACCTGCCCGCCTGGCTCAAAAGCAGCCTGCAGCAGCAATATCCAAAACACTGGCACAACATTGCCGCCGCCTTCCAAATGCACCCGCCGCTCACCCTGCGCGTGAACCGACGGTACGGCAACGCAGAACGCTATGCCGCGCTGTTGCAGCAGGCCGGCATCGAAGCCAAAATACTGGACGACTACGCCGTCCGCCTGAACGAAGCCGTGCCCGTTCAGCAGCTGCCGCAGTTTGCCGAAGGTCACGTTTCCGTGCAGGATTGGGGCGCACAGCAGGCTGCCTACCTGCTGCAACCGCAAAACAACGAACGCATTTTGGATGCCTGCGCCGCGCCCGGCGGCAAAACGGGGCATATTTTGGAAATGGCCGACTGCGCCCTCACCGCATTGGACATCGACCCCGTCCGTTTACAGCGCGTACAAGACAACCTGACACGGCTCGGCCTGCACGCGCAGCTGCATTGCGCCGCCGCCCAAAATCTGGACGACTGGTGGGACGGCCAACCGTTCGACGCCATTTTGGCCGACGTGCCCTGCACCGCATCCGGCACCATCAAGCGCAATCCCGACATCAAATGGCTGCGCCGCCCGAACGATGCCGCCAAAACCGCACGGCAGCAGGAAATCCTGCTCGACCGCCTGTGGCAGACGCTCAAACCCGGCGGCCGGATGCTGTTGGCCACCTGCTCCCTGTTTCACGAAGAAAACGGGCGGCAATGTCAAAATTTCCTGCAACGCCACCCCGACGCGCAACTGCAACAAGAACAAACCCTTTTACCCAACGACAAACAGGACGGATTTTATTATGCCCTCATCTCCAAATCCCAAAGCGCATAAGAAAAGTGCAGGCTGCTTTCGTTGGCTGGGCGTTTTCTGCTGCCTGCTGCCGCTGCTGGCCGTGCCCGCCGCACACGCGGAAAGCATTCGCAGCACGCGCCTGGACGGCAAAATCCTGAACAACGGGCAATTATCCATCAGCACGCGCTTTGTTACCGAATTGCCCGAACAACTGGAAGACGCGCTTAAACAAGGCGTGTCGCTGGATTTCGCGCTCACCTACCAACTGGAACGCCCCACGCTGGCATCGTACCGCTTCAAACTCAGCCATCTGGTCAGCGACAACAACACCGTCAATTACCGCCTGTCCTACCATCCGCTCACCAGCCGCTACCGGGTAACGGTCGGCACGTATTCTTCCGAATACAGCAGCCTGTCCACCGCGCTCAAGGCCGTCGGCGCCATTGCCAACTGGTCGGTTTTGGAAGCCGGCACGCTCTCCGACACGCCGCAATACGAAGTGAAAGTGAACGTACGCCTGAGCCTGAGCACCACCAAGCTGCCCAAACCCTTCCAAATCAACGCGCTGACATCGCGCAACTGGTCACTGGATTCGGGCTGGCGGGATTTGAACATCCACCGTTAAAAAGCAGCCTGCACTTCCGTTTCACCTGCAACACGCATTGGCCGCCCTAACCGCCAATGCCTCAAAACCTTATTCCCCACATTCGCCCATCATGCGCCGTTTCCTGATTTTCTGCGGCATCGCCGCCTTCGCCGTGCTCTACCTGCTCACTTTTTCCACCGACAGCCAAAGCCGTTTCGCCCCTTATTTCTGGTGGATTGCCGGTGCGGCGGCCGTGTTGGCGCTTACCCTGTTCATCGTGGTATCGCGCTATATCTGGCTGATTCTGCGCGACAAAAACCACCAGATTTTCGGCTCGCAAATCGCCCGCAAACTCAGCCGCATGTTTACCTTTGTCGCCGTGTTGCCCGCGCTGTTTCTGCTGGGCGTATCGGCACAATTCATCGCCCACAGTATCAATTCGTGGTTCGGCGACGACACCAAAGAAGCGCTGGAGCGCAGCCTGAAATTGAGCCAGACCGCCTTGCAGCACGCCGCGCAAAACAGCTTGGCGCAGGCAGATACCGTCCGCACCAAACTGTTAGAAGGCAGCACATTGCCGCAAAACCTCGATTCCGCCCTGCAACAGGCAGGCCAAGCCGATTTCGCCCAACTGGCCGTGTGGAACCTGCGCACCAAAACACCCGCCGCACAATACAATCCGCAACATTTCCCCGCGCCCGAACTGGACGAAAGCAGCCTGCAACAAATCCGCCAAACCGAAAAGCACTACCACATCGAAAGCCTCGACAACACCTTATACGCCAGCGGCTGGCTGCTGCTCACGCAATCCGATCAGGCGCAATACGCCCTCTTCTTCCGCCACCGTATTCCCGAAGCCATTGCCCAAGACGCACAGCTCATCGAATCCGCCCGCGCCAAATACGCCGAACTCAATTTCGCCCAAAAAGGCCTGCAAACCTTCTTTTTAATCACCCTCTGCATCGCCACCCTTTTGGCCGTGCTGCTGGCATTGGCCGCCGCCCTATATTTCGCCCAACGCTTCGTCAGCCCGATTGTGCAGCTTTCCAACGCCGCCCGCGCCATCGCCCAAGGCAATTTCAACCAGCACATTGCAGTCACCCAAAAAGACGAACTGGGCCGGCTGACCCAGCTCTTCAACCACATGAGCGAACAACTGGCCATCGCCAAAACCGCCGACGAACGCCACCGCTACGAACAAGAAGCAGTGCGGCATTATCTGGAACGCGTGCTGGAAAGTTTGAGCAACGGCGTGGTAACGCTGGACAATGCAGGCTGCCTGAACACCTACAACCAAAGCGCCGAAACCATTTTGGGCTGCAACCTGGCCGCACTTTTGGGGCAGAAACCGCAGGATTGGGCGCACCAGTCGCCACAACACTCCGCATTGAGCCAAGTCTTCAAAACGCTGGCCGAAACCGAACACAGCCGCGAAGCTGTCGAAACCACCTATTTAGCCCAAGACGAAAGCCGCATTTTGCTGGGCAAAGCCGTGCGCTTGCCCGAAGAAAACGGCCACGGCTTAGTGTTGGTATTTGACGACATTACCGCCCTCGTCCGCGCCCAAAAAGAAGCCGCCTGGGGCGAGGTGGCCAAGCGTTTGGCGCACGAAATCCGCAATCCGCTCACCCCGATTCAACTGTCTGCCGAAAGATTGGCATGGAAATTGCGTGGTAAATTAGCAACAGACGATGCGCAAATTTTGGAAAAATCCACCAACACTATCGTTAAGCAGGTGGCGGCCCTTAAAGAAATGGTGGAAGCCTTTCGGAATTACGCCCGCGCGCCTGCCGCGATGAAGTTTAAGCCCATCAATTTCAACGACATTATTGCCGAAGTATTGGTCTTATACGAAAGTTCTCCCTGCGTGTTCGAAGCACATTTAAGCCAGATGCCTTTAATGCTCAATGCCGACACCACTGCCATACGCCAAGTGTTGCACAACCTGTTCAAAAACGCCGCCGAAGCAGCGCAAAGCGATGCAGCACCGCACGTTTGGATTTACACGGAAGCGGCAGAAGGCAGCCTGCACTTGAACGTGCAGAACAACGGCACGGGCTTCAGCAAAGAAATGCTGTCCAACGCCTTCGAACCTTACATCACCGACAAACCCAACGGCACAGGCCTGGGGCTGCCCGTGGTAAAAAAAATTGTGGAAGAACACAACGGACGCATTACGATCGCCAATCGTGTCGAAGGCGGTGCGGACATCCATCTTTATTTCGCGCCCGCCCAAAACCATTCCCCAGAAAACCCAGATAAACCGCTATGACCAACAAACATACAGAAATTTTAATTGTTGATGACGAAATCGGTATTCGTGAAGTATTGCAAGAAACACTGGAAGACGAAGGCTATACCGTTGCCTGCGCGGAAAATGCCGAAGAAGCGCGCAAAATGCGCATTCAGCTGCGCCCTTCCCTGGTTTTGCTGGATATTTGGATGCCGGACAGCGACGGCATTACCCTGCTGAAAGAATGGGCAACCAGCGGCCTGCTCACCATGCCCGTGGTGATGATGAGCGGACACGGCAGCATCGACACCGCCGTGGAAGCGACCAAAATCGGCGCATTGGATTTTCTGGAAAAACCCATTCCGCTGCAAAAACTGCTGCAAACGGTGGAGCGCGCCCTCAAACATGGCGAAACGCAGGCACAGTCGGTGCTCATCGGCAACAATCTGGGCAACAGCAGCGTTATCAAAGAACTGAACAAACAACTGGAACACGCCACGCGCCACAACGGGCATATTTTGCTCATCGGCGAAGCAGGCTGCCCTTTTGAAACCGTGGCCAAAATGTTCCAAAAACCGAATATGCCGTGGGTGGAAGTGCGCCGCCCCGAGCACTTGGTCGATTTGCCGATGGATTTGCTGGAAAAGGCATCGGGCGGCATCCTGTATTTGGGCGATATGGCACAATACGACAAATCCATCCAGCAAAGCATCGGCTTCCTATTGAGCAAGGCAGAACGCTGCAACGTCCGCATCATCTGCACCAGCAGCCGCCCCGTGAACGAATGGCTGAACCACAATGCCGATACGCGCCTGTCGTGCCTTTTGTCCGGCTCGGTCATCCATCTGCCTTCCCTGCGCCACCAAAGCGAAGACATCCCCTTTTTGGCCGGCCAGATTCTACGCGAATTGTCCAACTCCCTACCCGAACCTTTGGACGTGAAATTCACATCGTCCGCCTTCAACCGCCTGCGCCAATACGAATGGCCGGGCAATATCGAGCAGCTGCGCAACGTGGTCAAAAGTCTAGCCATGAACTGCAAAAACCACGAAATCCACGACGGCGATGTGGTGCGGATGCTGAACCAGTTTGAAGAAAACGATACCGAACAGGAAATCAAAGGCGGCTTCAACTTCAACCTGCCTTTGCGCGAATTGCGCGAAGAATTGGAACGCCGTTATTTCGAATTCCACATTCAGCAGGAAAACCACAACATGAGCCGCGTGGCGCAGAAAGTGGGCTTGGAGCGCACGCACCTGTACCGCAAACTCAAACAGCTCGGCATCACGTTCACGCGCCGCAGCAATGCCAATAGCGAATAATCAACCGTTCCCTCGTCCGCCCCGATACAAAAGCAGCCTGCACTCACTATGAAAATGAAATTCCACGCATTTTTAGAACGACATTGGCAGCAGCCCTCCGTATTGGGGCGTATTCTTTTGTCGCCGTTATCGCGCCTGTTTGCTTGTTTGGCGCGGCAGCGGCGCTTGTCATATCGCAAACATCCCGAGAAAATCCGCCGACTGCCCGTGCCCGTGGTCATTGTCGGCAATATTCATGTGGGCGGCACGGGCAAAACGCCGATTACGGGCGCGCTGGTGAATGCGTTGCAGCAACGCGGCGTGCGTGTCGGCATCATCAGCCGCGGCTACGGGCGGTCATCGCAGGCCGTCCACATCTTGCGCCCCGAAAGTTCGGCGGCGGTGGCGGGCGACGAGCCTTTGCTGCTGTACCGCCAAACGCACGCGCCGATGGCGGTGGGCGCCGACCGTTTTGCGGCAGGCTGCGCCTTGTTGCAGCAGTTTCCCGATATTCAGCTGATGGTGGCAGACGACGGTTTGCAGCATTACGCGCTGCACCGCGATTTGGAAATCGCCGTGTTTCCGGCGGTGCATATCGGCCGCGCGCTCGATGTATTGCCCAACGGCTGCCTACGCGAACCGCTTTCGCGTTTGCAGCAGGTGGATGCCGTAGTATTGAGCCAAAGCAGCCTGCACGATATCGACCGCGCCAAAGCGGCTTGGCAAAGCACGCTGCCCGTGTTCAGCAGCCGCAGCACGCCCTCGCTGCCCTATTGCCTGCGCCATCCGGAACGGACGCTGGCACCAGGCAGCCTGCACCCGAATGCCTCGTGCGCCGCTTTGGCCGGCATTGCCCGCCCCGAACGCTTTTTCCGTTCGCTGGCCGATTTGGGTTTCACGCTGCAACACACCGTTGCCCTGCCCGACCACGCACCTTTGTCCGCACAAGACTTGCCCGCCGCCGATTATGTGTTCGTTACCGAGAAAGACGCGGTGAAGCTGAATCCTGCCGATGTGCCGGATTCGGTGTATGTGCTGCCGCTGCAAACGCATATCGAGCCTGATTTGGCAGAATGGGTGTGCCGTGCGGTTTTCCACCACGCGGATTCTCCTGCATAAAAAGCAGCCTGCACTTCAAATATTCAAGGTGCAGGCTGCTTTTTTTGAGTTCGCAACAAATCCATCCCCTCTCCCGTGGGAGAGGGTTAGGGTGAGGGTTTCTTCGGGCGGCACGAATTTCTGTTCTGAACGGCGGCGGGTTTTGCCCTCTCGCACGGGGAAAGGGAGTGAGTGTGCGGTTGCCGGCACTTGAATATGGTGGGGGTGCAGGCTGCTTTTTCGGTGTGGCGGCAATCTGCGTCTCGGGCAGCTGCCTCGAGCGTGGGTATGGCGGCGCAACGCCATGAAACCGTGCGAATGCGGAAATTTATCGTATTGAAAAAACACATGAAAAAGCAGCCTGCACTTCGTTTTCCAAAGTGCAGGCTGCTTTTTTGCGGCCGATTCGGTTTATGCCGCCACCGTCATCACTTGCAGCGAATTCGTGCCGCCGCTTTCACGCATGTGCGTGCCGCTGGTGATGATGTATTGGTCGCCCACTTTTAGCACTTCGCGCTCCAGCAGCAAGGCTTCCACCTCGTCAAACGCTTTATCGTGCTCCACGCTGGTGGCCAATTTCAAAGGCCGCACGCCGCGGTACATGGCCATGCGACGTTGCGCCTGCTGGCTGGGCGTGAGCGCGTAAATCGGGATTTGGATGCCGTAACGGCTGACTTGGAACGCGGTGGTGCCGCTTTCGGTCAGCGCCACAATCGCTTTGGCATTGGTGTGCCGCGCGATATGCACCGCCGCGCTGGCAATGGCATGGTCGATACGGCGCGTTTCTTCCATCGTGTCCGACACGCCCACCAGCAAATCCTGCTCTTTTTCCGCCGCCGCGCAAATCAACGCCATTTGGCGCACGGTTTCAAACGGATATTTGCCCACCGCCGTTTCCGCCGAACACATGACCGCGTCCGTGCCATCCAGCACCGCGTTGGCCACATCGCTGACTTCGGCGCGCGTGGGCACGGGGTTTTCAATCATGCTTTCCATCATCTGCGTGGCAGTGATGCTGAAACGGCGCATTTCGCGGGCGCGGCGTATCATGCGTTTTTGCAGCGCGGGCACGGCGGCATTGCCCACTTCCACCGCTAAATCGCCGCGCGCCACCATAATGCCGTCGGATGCCTCAATAATGTCATCCAAATTCTCAATGGCTTCAATGCGTTCTATTTTCGCCACCAGGCCCGGCCTGATTTTCTGACATATTTTGTCACATTCCGCCGCTACGGCATCTCGGGCGATTTTCATGTCTTCCGCATTTTTCACAAAACTCACGGCCAGATAATCGCAGCCGATGCCGATGGCCGTTTTCAAATCGCGGAAATCTTTTTCGGTGAACGCGCCGGCCGACAATCCGCCGCCTTGTTTGTTGATGCCTTTGTTGCTTTTGAGTACGTGGCTGTTGTTCGCCACGGTGTGGATTTCGCTGCCTTCCACTTTTTGCACGGTCACGGTGAGCAGGCCGTCGTCCAACAGCAGCACGTCGCCGGCGCGGACATCGTTCGGCAATTCGCGGTAATCCAGCCCCACACGTTCGCGCGTGCCTTCGCCTTCCAGTGCGGCGTCAAACAGCAGGGCTTCGCCGGCATTGACTTGGATACTGCCGCCCGCCAGCTTGGAAACGCGGATTTTCGGGCCTTGCAAATCGGCCATAATCGCCACTTCGCGCCCTGCCTGCCGCGCGGCTTCGCGAACGATTTTGGCATTGTTTTCATGGAATTCGGGCGTGCCGTGGCTGAAATTGAAGCGCACCACGTTCAGTGCGCCAATCAAAATCATGTCGCGCAGCAAAGCCACATCGTTGCTGCCGGGGCCGAGTGTAGCCACGATTTTGGTGTTGTGGCGGATGCGGTTCAAATCGCGCTGTGTTGCTGTCATGTTGCTGTCCTTGCGGTCGTTAAAGTTTGGATAATGCTGCGAATTATAGCAAATTTGGGTACTGCGGGCGATGGCGGCGGGGTGCAGGCTGCTTGTTCGGTTTGCTCGCCAAAGCGCGGGGGCGGCGGCGCAACGCCATGCGAACCGTTATAGTGGATTAAAATTGCAACGATACGGCGTTGGCCCGCCTTGACGTACTACTTGTACGCCTTACGGCTCGCCGCCTTGTCTCATTTTTATTTTAATCCACTATAAAACACGGCTTTCGCCCTGCAAAAAGCAGCCTGCACCTTCCCGATTCCCTGTGCAGGCTGCTTTTTCCGCCCGAGCGCCTGTTTTCACTTTATAATGCAGCGTTTTGCCGCTTCTCTTTATTTGCTTATGTTTTCCCGTCTCCACGCCCGGCTGGAACGCCTGTGGCACATTCCGTTTTTTTACGCGCTGGCACTGGCTTTGATTGCCGCCGCCACGCCGCTGGCCTTCGCGCCTTATTACCATTTTTGGCTGATGCCGCTTTTGTTCGGCGCGCTGATTCGGCTGGCGGAACTGAAACCGAAGCACATGGTGCTGTCGGCCTATTTGTTCTGGCTGGTGGCCTACAGCAGCCAGTTTTGGTGGATTCACACGGCCATGCACGATGTGTCGGGTTTGGACAATGTGTTTGCCGTGCCGCTCACGTTCCTAATGCCGGCGGTGTTGGCGCTGTATCCCGCACTGGCGTTTGCCTTGTGGCGTAGGTTCAGCGGTTCGCGCACGCTGCGTGTGGGCGTGGTGCTGCCGATGTTGTGGACGCTGGCGGAATTTGCGCGCGAGCAACTGGTGCCGGGCTTCGGTTTCGGCTGGGGGGCGCTGGGCTATTCGCAAATCGCGGAACACAGCCCGCTGGCGGGTTTTGCGCCGATTGCCGGCATTCACGCGGTCACCTGGGCCACGGCGGCTTTGGCGGCCTGGCTGGTGCTTTTGGTGGACACGGAAGGCTGGAAAGAACGGGCGAAAGCAGCCTGCATCATTGCCCTGATGGTGGGTGCAGGCTGCTTTTTGCGCACGCAGGAATTCACGCAAAACACGGGCAGGCCGGTTTCCGTGGCCGCGGTGCAGGGCAATATTGAGCAGCAGCTGAAATTTGACGAATCGCGCTACCTCCCGACCTATCAGCTCTATTACGACCTCGTCAAACAAACGCACGCGCAAATCGTGGTGCTGCCCGAAACCGCATTCCCGCAATTTTTGCAGAATATCGAGCCTGAAATCCTGACGCAGTTTGCCCAAGCGGCGGAGCGCAACGGTAGCGAACTGGCGGTGGGCGTGCCCGCGTTCACGGAAGACGGCCGCAATTACCTGAACGCCGTTGTCACGCTGCCCAACACGCAAAAGCAGCCTGCACAGCAAATGTATGCCAAAAACCATTTGGTGCCTTTCGGCGAATACAAACCGCTGCCCATCATCACCAACCCGTTGTACCGGCTCATGAATATGCCGCTGGCCGATTTCCAGCGCGGCGGCGCGAACCAAGCCCCGCTGAACATGGCGGGCGAAAAAGTCGCCTTCAATATCTGCTATGAAGACGGCTTCGGCGACGATTTGATTGCCCCCGCCAAACAGTCCACCCTGCTCGCCAACAGCAGCAATATGGCGTGGTTCGCCGGCTCGAACGCCATGTGGCAGCAGTTGCAGCAGTCGCAGGCGCGTGCGCTGGAAATGGGGCGCTACATGATTCGCGCCACCAACCGCGGCGCCACCGCCATCGTCTCGCCGCAGGGCAACATCGTTTCCATTGCTCCGACCGATGTGGCGGGCGTGCTGGAAGGCACGGTGCAGGGGCGCACGGGCGAAACGCCGTATATGCGGCTGGGCGGCTCGTATCCGCTGGCCGGGCTGCTGGTGATATTGTTGCTGGCGCTTATCGGCTGGAAAACGCGCCGCAAACCGCATGCCGCCCAAGCATAAACGCAAAAAAAGCAGCCTGCACTCGCCAAAATTCAAGTGCAGGCTGCTTTTTGCATGCCCATGCCTATTTCTGCTTTTTCTCCCAATCCGCACGCAGCCCGCTCGCCTGCGCCAGATAATCGCCCAACCGCTGCGCGTCTTCCTGCTGCAAAAAATGCCGCAGCCTGTCCAACTGCGCCTGTTGCGCGTCAATCATCGCCAAAAGGCTGTCCCGATTCGCCAGCAGAATATCCTGCCACATTTTCGGATGGCTGCCGGCAATGCGCGTGAAATCGCGAAAACCGCTGCCAGCAAAATCCAAATAACGCGCGCCCTGCGGGTGGTCGAGCATTTGGTGGACGTAACTGAACGCCAGCAAATGCGGAAAATGCGACACGGCGGCAAAAATCGCGTCGTGCTCGGCCGCGTCCATCGTATGGATTTCCGCGCCCACACTGCGCCACACGTTTTCCACCAAGTGCAGGCTGCCTGCATCTTGCCTCTCGTGCGGGCAGACAATCAGTTTTTTGCCTTGATACAGGCCGAACTGTGCTGCCAGCGCGCCGCTCCTGTCCGAACCGGCAATGGGATGGGCGGCAACGCAGCGCGGAAAATGCTGCGGCAGATATTGCGCAAAAGCCGCCAAGGCAGACTGCTTGGTGCTGCCCACATCGCTCACCACCGTGTGCGGCGGCAAATGCGGCAAAAGCAGCCTGCACAATGACGGCAGGGTGGCCACGGGCGTTGCCAAAACCACCAAATCGGCTTGGGCGATATTGTCGGCGGTGATTTCGGTGTGCGCTTCGTCAATCACGCGCCGTTCCAAGGCACGCGCCAGATTGTCGGCATTGATGTCGATGCCCACCACCGTGCCCACTTGCCGCCGACGTTTCAAATCCAGCATCAGCGAGCCGCCAATCAGCCCCACGCCAATCAGTACGATTTTTCCCAGCGCGTTCATGGCAGCGGCGGCGTGGGCGGTGTCGAAAAGAACGATTTCATCAATACGGTAAACAAAAATGCGACAACCAATGCGACCGCGCCGTATATCAACGGTTTACGCCACACTTGGTCTTCGCCTTCCTCTTCATATTGCGGCAGGCGGATATTGTCCGGCAGCACCAGAATATCAGGGTCGTCCACCGAATGCAGCATGGATTGGACTTGAGTCAGCTGGCTGGTCAGATAAGCCTCCATGGTTTGCAGGCGTTTGGGCACGGGTGCCGCCGACAACAGCCCCAATGCCGTCAGGCCGCGGATGCGTTGCGCGGCGATGGGGCTGCCCTGCTGCACGGCGGTTTCCAGCCATTGTTTGGCAATGTGTTTCACGGCGGCGGGCTGCTGCATATAGTGTTCGCAGGCAGCCTGCACCTGTTGTTCGTCATATTCGGGATACTGCGCCTGAAACGAAGTGCAGGCTGCTTTCATTTCGTCGCCCAGCATTTCGCCCGCCGCCAAAGGTGCCGCCGCCAGCATTTCGCCCAACCAGCGCGAAGCGCGTTCGTCGCCGCGCACCGACAGCTGCTTCACCAACTGCGCCGCTTTTTGCGGCTGCTGCGCCATGCCTAAACCTCGCGCCAGACAGTAGGTCCAATACAGCAGCGCCGTATAATTGCCCTGCTTGGCCTGCTGTTGCACAAATGCCACGATTTGCTGCGCTTTTTGCTCGTCCACACCGTGTTTGTCCAACAACGCCTGATGCACGTTCGGCAGCGGCTGGCTGTTGTCGTGCGGCAGCGCCCACTCGTTCAACACCGCCGAAAAGTCCGCCAAACGCAGCTGTGCATAGCCTTGCGTGCGTTCGGAATGGGTAATCGTTTTGTTGTCCGTCATCTGGCGGACACAGTCTTGGATGTGTGCTTCGGTCGGTGCGTTACTCATGATAAAAAACCATTTTGAAACAATTAGAAAAAGACGTTTGGCCGTGCCCAAACAGGGATTGCTTTTGATAAAATTTAGAGAATATTATTCATTTCAATCTATCGCATTATGCCATAAATCCCGTCGGCCAACCTTTGAAAACCCCGTCTTCGGCACATTCTTTCCTATTCGGCCAAATTCGGGGTTTCAAAAATTATGCAGCGTTCTCCAATTCCAACGCCGCCGCCAAAAGCGACAGCCGCGCCATCACGCCGTACACATACAGGCGGTTGCTCGGGCAATCGGGTTTTTCCAGATTCGGACGCGCCATGCCCAGCTCTTCCCATTGCTCGAACACGCGCTTGCAGTTTTGCTCGGTTTCCTCGTCGTTGGCGCTGCCGGCTGAAGGAATGCTTTGGTTCAGCGGCACAAACACCATGCCGCCCGCATTCAGGTTTTCGTCGTTCGCACGGCCTTCGTGCACGCGGAAAAAGCCGCCGATGACAAACCTGTCCATCATATACACCACCGGCTCGGACACTGCGCCATTCAGCGTTTCGTAAGTGTAAATCCCTTCCTGGACAATCACTTCGCTCACTTCCAAGCCTTCTTTGACTTTCGCCATTTTATTGCGGTTTTTGCGGTTCAGGCTGCGCACTTCATCAGCCGATTTCACACTCATCACGCCCATGCCGTAAGTGCCCGCGTCGGCCTTCACAATCACAAACGGTTTGTCTTTAATGCCTTTTTCGTCATATTTGGCCTGGATTTTCGCCAACACGCGCTCCACCGCCGCCGCCAAAGCGTCCTCACCTTCGCGTTCCTGAAAATTCAAACCGCCGATTTGCTCGAAATACGGGTTGATTTGCCATTCGTCAATGCCCAAAAGTTGCGCGAATTCGGCAGCCACTTGGTTGTATGCGGCAAAATGGTGCGTTTTGCGGCGCGTTGTCCAACCGGCGTGCAGCGGCGGCAGCACGGTTTGGGCAATGTTTTGCAAGATTTCGGGAACGCCACCCGACAAATCGTTGTTCAGCAGCACAAAGCAGGGCGAAAAACCGTCTGCCAAATGCACGCGGTCGCGGGTGCGCTGCAACGGCTCAATCAGCAATGTGTTGCCCAATGCGGTGGTAAATTCGGTGGCTTCCGTCAATTCGGGATTGAACGAGCCGATGCGGACTTCAAAGCCTGCGTTGCGCAAAATCTCCGCCAGCGCATAGACATTTTGCAGATAAAACGTGTTGCGCGTGTGGTTTTCGGGAATCAGCAGCACGGATTTGGCGAACTCGCAGGCGCGTTCCACTGCGTCTTGCGCGGCAATGGTGGCCAGCGGGATGAAGTTCGGGTTCAGGTTGTTGAAGCCGCCGGGAAAGAGGTTCATGTCGATGCTGGCCATTTTGTAGCCTGCGTTGCGGATATCGACCGAGCCGTAAAACGGCGGGGTGTGCTGCTTCCACTGGTGGCGGAACCAGGCTTCGATTTTGCTGTGTTGTTGCAGGATAACGGCTTCGAATTCGTTGAGGTAGTGTGCATATTCAGGAGAAATTTCGGGCAGCTGCATGAGTGGACTCCGTTTTGATGATTCATTTGAGATGCGTATTATAACGAATTCGATTTGCTTCCGATACACGAACGGCACGCCGGCTTTGTGCAGGCTGCTTTTGAACGCAAAAATCAGGCGGCAAAACAGGATAAAAACCTTAACCGCACAGCAGCTTAACGTTTCCGCGCCTGACGGGCAATGCAAAACTGTGTTAAACTGCATCACGATATTGTTTTATTTTTCAAGGATAAACCATGAATATGCGCTATGTCTCCCTGTCGATTCTGACGCTGCTGATGGCGTGTTCGCAGCAGCTCACGCCCACCGGCCGCCCTGCCGATATGGACGACCCGATTCTGACCGTGTGGCAGCAGCAACGGCAGCCGAACGCCGCGCCGCCGTTTTTCAACCAGCCTGCACCGTCTGTCGCGCAAACGGGCTATTTGGCCAATCCGAATGTGCAGACGTTTATCCGTTACCAACACCAAACCAACGGTTTGGATATGCAGTATTTGCAGGATTTCTTTTCGCGCGTGGGTTACCGCGGCAACATTATCCCGATCATGAACCGCCCCGGCACCAGCCGCCCGTGGTATGAATTCCGCACGGGCAATGCCGGCAGCCAGAAAATCAGCGGCGGTCGCCGTTTTTATCAGACGCACCGCGCCGTCATCGACCAAGCCGCCGCGCGTTACGGCGTGCCTGCACCGCTGATTGTCGCCATTTTGGGCATTGAAACCAATTACGGCGCGAACAAGGGCAACATCCCCGTGGCGGAATCGCTGGCCACGCTGGCGTTCGATTACCCGCGCCGCGGCGAGCTGTTCCAAAAAGAATTGGGCGAATTTTTGCGCCTGGCACAGGAAGAAAAACGCGACCCGATGGGCTTTGTCGGCAGCTTTGCCGGCGCGATGGGGCTGCCGCAGTTCATGCCGTCCAGCTTCCGCAAATGGGCGGTGGATTTCGACGGCGACGGACGGCGCGACATTTGGAACAACATTCCCGACACCGCCGCTTCGGTGGCCAATTATATGAAACAGCACGGCTGGCAGACGGGCGGCAAGATGCTCGTCCCTGCACAGGTGGCCGAATCGCCCAAAATTCAGGCGCTGGTGGACGAAAAGACCGCGCTGAACTACACCGTGGGGCAGCTGCGCCAATGGGGCGTCACGCCTGCAGAACCGGTGGCCGACATCGAGAAAGCCTTCCTGTTCCGTTTGGAAACCGCACCGGGGCAGTTTGAATATTATTTGGGCCTGCACAATTTTTATGTGGTGTGGCAATACAATCACAGCCGCATGTACGTAACCGCCGTGCAGCAAATCGCGCGCGGTATCGGCGGCAATTTCTAATCCGTGCCGCCGACAGGTTGCCCGAATCAAAAGCAGCCTGCACATCCCTTATCCCTGCCTTTGAGCAGCCGCCTTTGCGTCCCACAAAGTGCAGGCTGCTTTTATAGTGGATTAAAATAAAAATGAGACAAGGCGGCGAGCCGCAAGGCGTACAAGTAGTACGTCAAGGCGAGCCAACGACGTATCATTGCAATTTTAATCCACTATACAATACAGAAAGCAGCCTGCACCCCAGCGTCATCATGATTTACCACCACATCGCCCTCAACTCCCCCCTGCCGCCGCTCACCTACACCCACGACACCGCCCTGCCCCCCGGCAGCCGCGTGCTGGTTTCGCTGCGCGGGCAGAAACAGGTCGGCATTGTATGGGCAACCGGCGTACAGCCCGATATTGCGCCCGACAAAATCCTGCCCATCGAAGCCGTGCTGGACGAAGGCCTGCTGCCCGATGCCTGGCGCGAACTGGTGGGCTTTGCCGCGCGTTATTACCATTATCCTGTCGGGCAAACCGCCTTCACCGCGCTGCCCTCCGCGCTGAAAGAGCACAAATCCGCCGCGCTGCCTGCGCCGCCCATTGTGTACGCGCTGTCCGAAGAAGGCAAAAAGCAGCCTGCACCGCCGGCACGGCACACCAAGCAGGCCGCCTTCTGGCAGGCATTGCAACACGGCGGCGCCGACATGGCCGCCTTGAAACACATCCACGCGCAGGCTGCCACGCTGCTGCAAAAATACACCGAACACGGCTGGATTGCCCAACACGAAAAGCAGCCTGCACCCATCCCCCCGTCCTCCCACACGCTGAATGACGAACAACGCCGCGCCGCCGATACTATCGCCCAATCCTTGGGGCGGTTCGGCGTATTCCTGTTGCACGGCATCACCGGCAGCGGCAAAACCGAAGTGTATTTCGACGTGATGGCCAAAGTGCTGGCCGAAGGGCGGCAAGTGCTGTTTCTGCTGCCCGAAATCAACTTAACGCCGCAACTGTTGCACCGCATCGCCCAACGCTTTCCCAACGTCCCCACCGCCGTCCTGCACAGCCAGACCGCCGCCGCACAGCGCAGCCAAGACTACCTGCGCGCCCTGCTCGGACACGCCAAGCTGATTGTCGGCACGCGGCTGTCGGTGTTCACGCCCATGGCCGATTTGGGGCTGCTGATTGTGGACGAAGAACACGACGACTCATTCAAGCAAGACAGCGATTTGCGTTACAACGCCCGCAACCTGGCCGTGTGGCGCGCCAAACAAAGCGGCTGCCCCATCGTGCTGGGCAGCGCCACGCCGAGCCTGGAAAGCTGGCACAAAGCCAAAACCGGCGTATATACCCTGCTTTCGCTGCCGCACCGCGCCAATCCCGCCGCCAAACTGCCCGAAATCACCCTGCTCGACACCGGCCGCCTGCCGCTGGAAAACGGCTTTTCGCCGCAAGCCCTGTCGCTGCTGAAAGACAACCTGCAACGCGGCGGCATGTCGTTGGTGTATCTGAACCGCCGCGGATTCGCCCCCGCCCTGTTTTGCGGCGACTGCGGCCACACGTTCGGCTGCCCGCACTGCTCCGCCAAAATGGTGCTGCACCAGCGCGCCCGCCAACTGCGCTGCCACCATTGCGATTTCCGCCAGCCCATCCCGCACGCATGCAGCGAATGCGGCAATCAGGATTTGACCGCCGTCGGACAAGGCACGCAGCGGGCGGAAGAAACCCTGCGCAGCCTGCTGCCGCAAGCACGCATTGCCCGCGTGGACAGAGACAGCACCGGCCGAAAAAACGACTGGGCGGATTTGTATGCGCAAATCGACAACCGCCAAATCGATATCCTGGTCGGCACGCAAATGCTCGCCAAAGGGCACGATTTCGCACGGCTGAACCTGGTGGTGGTGCTGAATGCCGACGGCGCGCTGTTCAGCAGTGATTTCCGCGCGCCCGAACACCTGTTTGCCGAACTGATGCAGGTGGCAGGCCGTGCAGGCCGTGCCGAACATGCAGGCCGCGTGTTGATTCAGACGCGCCTGCCCGACAATCCAGTGTTCGCCGCCGTGAAAGCGCAGGATTACGCCCTCTTTGCCAACCACGAATCGGCACAGCGCGAACTGCTGAACCTGCCGCCGTTCGGTTTTCAGGCCGCCGTCCGCGCCGATGCGCCCCAACTGTCGGAAGCCACCGAATGGCTCAACCGCCTGCGCGATACCGTGGCGGCGCACCTGCCCGAACACGTTTACCAATTCGGCGCCGTGCCGATGGCGATGGCGCGGCTGGCGGCACGCGAACGGGCGCAGGTGTTCGTGGAAAGCACCGACCGCAACGCCCTGCACCAAGCCCTGCACCTGTGGGCGCATTACGCACAGCAAACCCGCAACCACCGCATCCGTTGGCATATCGATGTGGACTGCGTGGACATGTGAGCCTGCCCCATCCCAAAAGCAGCCTGCACCTTCCGTACCCCATGTGCAGGCTGCTTTTTATAGTGGATTAAAATAAAAATGAGACAAGGCGGCGAGCCGCAAGGCGTACAAGTAGTACGTCAAGGCGAGCCAACGCCGTATCATTGCGATTTTAATTCACTATAAATGGCGGCCGCCGTATCGGAACGGTGAACATGGCGTTGCGCCGCCATACCCGCGCTTGGGCGGCTGCCCGTAGCAAAAGCAGCCTGCACCCTGATTTTTACACCGCAGCATTTGGCAAGTTCCCCCATAGCCCTTACAATACCGCTTTCCCGCTGGCTGCCCATGCAGGCTGCATGGAACCTTACAACACCCACATTAAGACGCACCCTTATGGCACAACACCGCCTCCGCCTCATCGCCTGTCTCTGTTCACTGAGCCTGTTCGCCCACACCGCCGCATGGGCAGAAGACGCACAGGCCGCCGAAGAACCGACCAAAGGCCCAGCCAAAACCGCCGAATCGGACAAACCGCTCAAACCCAAATACCCCGTCACCGTTCAAGTCGATAATCAAGAACTGCAGGAACTTCTGGAAAAATACCTGCCGATTATCGACCACCAGCGTCGGGAAGAACTGGACGACGAACAAATCAACTTCCTTGCCGAAGACACCCCGAAAGAAGCGCAAAACCTGCTCAAAACCGAAGGCTATTTCAACGCGCAAGTTTCCGTGAGCCGCCAAGGTGCAGGCTGGTTGGTGAAAGTGGCCGCCGGCGAACGCACCCGCATCGACCAAGTCAATGTGGCCATTTTGGGCGACATCCTGAAAGACCGCGAATTGGGCACTTACTATAAAAACGCCCTGCGTTCGTGGCAGCTGCCCGTGGGCACGCCCTTCCGTCAAGAACACTGGTCGGCCAGCAAAACGGCGGCCTTGAGCGCCGTGACCCGCCGCAAATACCCGCTGGCCACCCTCACCCAAACCCAAGCCACCGTCAATCCGCAAACGCACCGCGCCGATTTGTCGGTACAAATCAACAGCCAGCAGCCGATTTACTTCGGCGATTTCCAAATCGAAGGCAACCGGCGTTACCCCGTTTCTGTTGTTGAAGGCTTGGCGCAATTCAAACCGGGCGACGTGTACGATTTGGACAAACTGCTGGATTACCAGCAAGCCCTAGAAAACAACAGCCATTATTCCGGCGCATCGGTGCAGGCTGCTTTTGACGAACGGCAGGGCGACCGCGTGCCCGTGAAAGTCTCCGTCATCGAACTGCCACGCCAAAAAATCGAAGCCGGTTTGAGCTTCGATTCCGAATACGGGCTGGGCGGCTCGCTGGGCTACGAACACTACAACCTGTTCAACCGCGGCTATGTCGGCTCCACCTCGTTCGCCATGGACCGCTATCAGACCAATTTCAGCGTCGGCATCAGCCAGCCGCGCCAAAGCTCGGGCTATTATTGGACGAGCAATCTGGCCTACAAGCGCAACACCACGCAAAAACTGGAAACACGCTCCGTGACCAGCGGCATTTGGCGCGTGCGTGACCGCAGCGGCATCGACGCGCGATACGGCATTGAATTTATTGCCGAAGACGGCAGAATCCCCGAACAAAACCTCAAGCTGGACCGCCGCTATGCCACCATGCTCACCGCATCATGGCGCAAACAGAGCATCGAAACCACGCTGCGCCCCGCCAACGGCTATTATTTCGACGGCAAAATCGGTACCACGCTGGGCCGCCTGATGTCGTCTTCCTTTATGGCGCGCGTCAAAGGCAGCGCGGGTTATTATTTCACGCCGGAAAACAAAGCGTTGGGCACTTTCGTGGTGCGCGGCGAACTGGGTTATGTTTATAGCAAAGGCAATTTCAATACCAACGGCGTGCCTTCCACGCTCATGTTCCGTACCGGCGGCGCATCGTCCGTGCGCGGTTACGAATTGGACAGCATCGGCCGCCGTCTGCCCGGCAGCTCCGTGGTCCTGCCGGAACGCGCCATGTTCGTGGCCAGCCTGGAATACCAATACCCGATTAAAAACGATTTCGCGCTGGCCGTCTTCCACGACATCGGCGGTACGGCGCAAACCTTCCAAACCATCACGCCGCGCCACGGCACGGGTTTGGGCGTGCGCTGGTTCAGCCCGGTCGCCCCGTTCTCGTTCGATATCGCCTACGGCCACCACGACCGCAAAATCCGCTGGCACATCAGCCTCGGCACCCGCTTTTAATTTTCCCGCATTATTTCCGTTATGACCGATTCCGCTTCCACACTCCCCCTGCCTGAAAACGAAAGCCAAAAGCAGCCTGCACCCGTTCCGCCGAAGCGTCCGCGTTACCGCTGGCTGAAATACACGCTGTTCGGCTCGCTCACGCTGGTTACAGGCTTGGGCGCAGGCGTGGTCTGGCTTTTGACCACCACCGACGGCCTGCGCTTCGCCTTGAAGCAGGTGCCGCGTTTTTCCAATGTGCAGATTGAAACCGAATCGCTCTCCGGCAGCGTGTGGCACGGCTTTGCCGCCGACCAGGTCAGCGTGCAGACCGAAAGCGCGGATTTGAAATTCAGCCACGTGGAATTGGCATGGCAGCCGCAAGCCTTGTGGCAGCGGCACCTGCTGGTGCAGAAGCTGGCGCTGGGCGATTTGCACATTGCCACCAAGCCCACGCCGCCCAAACCAAAGCAGCCTGCACCCGAACTGCCACAAAGCATCAGCCTGCCCGTGCAGATTGACGTGCAGCAGATTGAAGTGGGCAAAATCACGCAGAACAAAACCGAAATCCTGAACCGCATCCGCGCGGCCTACCATTACGACCACCGGCAGCATTTGCTGGACGTGCAGGCGCTGGATAATTATTGGGCGGCCACCAAAGGGCAGGCCAGCCTGCAAACCCAGTCGCCCTTTGCCCTGAACGGCAAGCTGCTGTCCAAAGGCGAGCTGGACGGCATTGCGGTGGACAACACATTGAACGCGTCAGGCAGCCTGCAACAAATCCAACTGAAAACCGATTTGACGGGCAACGGCGTCGGCCTACATGCCAGCACCCAAATCCGCCCGTTTGCCGAACATCTGGGCCAGCTTATCGAACACGTCGATATCCAAGGCCAAAACATCAACCCGCGCGCGTTCATGCCGAACCTGCCGCAGGCCGATTTGGTGTTCAACCTGCGCGTGCATCCGAATCTGGATAAAGACAAAGACATGGCGCTGGACGGCTCGCTGGATTTGCGCAACGAAAAACCGCAAGCGGCCAACCAAAGCGGCATTCCCGTGCGCACCCTTGCCGGCACCTTCCACATCAACGATTCGGGCGCCATCGAAATTCCCGACCTTCGCGCGCAGCTGATGAAAGACGGCCAAATCACGCTAAACGGCGGCATTTACGCGCAAAAACAAACGCTGAACCTGCAAGCCAAAATCGAACAGCTCACGGCGGCCGACGCGGCAACGCTGTCCACCCCCATCCAAGGCACGCTCAACGGTAGCCTGCACGCCAAAGGCACATTCACCGAGCCGAATATTGCGTGGCAGCTGAAAACCGAGCGCGCCCAAAGCACGGGCACGCTCAAAATCGCCACCGACACCGCCAAAGGGCAACGCACGCTGCTGATTGAAAACGGCGAAATCCTGCCCAACCAGGGCGGCAAACTCAAGATTGCAGGCAGCCTGCAACTGTTCCAAAGCCAAAAACTCTCCGCCACGGCGGAAAGCCAAGGCTTCAATCCCGCCAAACTCTATCCCGGCCTGCCCGAAGGCAACATCAACGGCAAAATCACCGCCGGCGGCGAATTGGCCAAACAATCCTTCCAAAGCAGCCTGCACTTTTCGCCGTCCACCGTATCGGGCGCGCCCTTGTCCGGAAAAGGCGATATCCGTTATGAAAACCAACATTTGAGCCAGGCAAACACCGACATCCAACTGGGCAGTAACCACATCCGCACGCAAGGCGCGTTCGGCAAACGCGGCGACACGCTGGCCTTGGACATCCACGCGCCGAACCTGCATTTGTTCGGCTTCGGACTGCAAGGGCTGCTCACCGCCAAAGGCTCGCTGACCAGCACCGCCGACGGCTTCACGCAAATGGAAGCCAAGCTCGCCGGACAGGCACGGCAATTTGCCGTGGGCGATGCCGTGAAAGCGCAAAATATCGATTTCACCGTGCAGGCCTCGCCCGATGCCAGCCGTCCGCTGAACGTATCGCTCAAAGGCAACGGCATCAGCGCCGGCGGCACGCAAATCCAACAGGCGGACGTGCAACTGAACGGCACGCTGCGCCAACACCAAATCAAAGCGCAAAGCAGCCTGCACATCGACAAAAAACCGCTCACGCTGAATATTGCGGCAGCCGGCGGCCTGAACGATGCGCAGCAATGGCACGGCACGGTCAGCACGCTGGACGTGGGCGGCGCGCTGCAACTGCGCCTGCAAAACGCCATGAAGCTGGAAGCCGGCGCCAAGCGTGTGGTGCTCAGCGCCGCCAACTGGCAGGCATTGGGCGGCACATTGCAGCTGCAACAATTTTCGTGGGACACGCAATCCGGCCTGAACACCAAAGGCTCGGCCAACCAGCTGCATTTGGCGCAACTGCACAATTTCTACAAACCGCCGGTGGAGCACGATTTGGTGATTGCCGCCAACTGGGATATGTCATACAGCCACAGCCCGCGCGGTTTTTTGCAGCTAAAACAGCTCAGCGGCGACGTGATTCTGCCCACCGCCCGCAAACAAGCCCTGAACCTGAGCGGCTTCGTGCTGAACACCACGCTGGACGGCCGCGGCATTCAAAACCAAGTGCAGGCCGGCACGCGCTACGGCAAATTGCAGGGGCAATACAACATCCTGCGCTCGTTCGGGCAGGGCAACCTGCTGACTGCACCCGTGTCAGGCAGCCTGCAACTGACCAACGAAAACCTGGATTCGCTGCGCAACGTGATGCCCATCGGCCAAACGGTCACCGGCCGCCTGCACGCAAACGTCACCATCGGCGGTCAAGTGAACCAGCCGAAGCTCGGCGGCACGCTGACCGGCGACAATTTGAGCTACCGCCACCGCCAAATCGGCATCATCCTCGACAACGGCACGCTCAAATCGCATCTGGACGGCGACCGCTGGCTGGTGGACAGCCTGCAATTCGCGCGCAAAAACGGTACGGTAACGCTTACCGGCAGCGCCACGCTCGCCAACAGCACGCCGAATGTCGATGCGCAAGTGGTGTTCGAACGCTATCCCGTGCTCGACCAAGTGAACCGCCAGCTCACCCTGTCCGGCACCACCAAAGTGCTGTACGGCAACAACGGCTTCACTTTGGACGGCAAACTGGTCACCGACGAAGGCCGCTTCGGCTTTCAAGAAAGCAATGCGCCCACGCTGGACGACGACGTGGTCGTTTTGGGCGAAGCCAAACCCGAAGCTGCCAAACCCATGCCGTTTAATCTGAATCTGGTCTTTGATTTGAACAACAAATTCCATTTCAGCGGCGAAGGGCTGAAAGTAACGCTGGGCGGCCAGCTCGCGCTCAAATCGTCCACCACCAGCGATATTCAGGCCGTGGGCAGCGTGCACGTGGTCCGCGGCCAATACAAAGCCTACGGTCAGGATTTGGTGGTGAAAAAAGGCATTATTTCGTTTGTCGGCCCCATCAGCCAGCCCAACCTGAACATCCGTGCGGAGCGGCGCAATTCACCCGTCGGCGCAGGTGTGGAAGTGCTGGGCAACCTGAACGAGCCGCGCATCCGCCTGGTCACCAACGAGCCGATGAGCGAAAAAGACAAATTGTCCTGGTTGATTCTGAACCGCGCCAGCAGCGGCAACAGCGGCGACAATGCGGCCTTGGCCACCGCCGCCAGCGCATTTTTGGCCGGCAAAGTGGCCGACCGCACCGGCCTGCTCGACAACTTCGGCCTGACCAGCGAGCAGACGCGCAATGCCGCCACCGGCGAAATGAACCCCGCGCAGCAGGTGCTCACCTTCGGCAAACAGCTCACCCACAACCTGTCGCTGAGCTACGAAGCGGGTTTGCAGACATCAAGCCAAACCGTGAAGCTGATTTACCAACTGGCGCGTTCGTTCCAAATCATCGCCAAAATGGGCACGAATTCGTCCGGCGTGGAAGTGAAATACATCCGCCGCTTCGACTAACCGCCAAAGATTCGGCAAAAAAAGCAGCCTGCACTTTTCAAAATTGGAGTGCAGGCTGCTTTTGGTTGGGAATAGGATAAATCTTTTACGGTTGATCCATAAAATTGATTGCAGGCTGCTTTTGCGTGTTTCGGACAACAATAAAGCAGCCTGCACCCTGTTTCTCTCGGATTCGTTTATTAAATCGGGTCAAGTACCTGCAATTCCACCAAGCCGCGCAAGATATCCAGTTGCGCGAACAGGTTGCCCTTTTCCACATGCGCCAAATTGTTATGGTCGCCAATGACGAGTGCGGGACTGAAATAAAACATTTCATCATCCGCCAATGCACCGAGTTTTTTCACGGCGCGTTGGAACAACGGGCGGTTTTTATGGTCTGCCCTGTCAAAATATTTCGGTTTTTGCAGGGAAAAAACAAGCGCATTTCTTGATCGCCGCATCCTTTGGCGATTTCCCTGGAAACATCCTCTTCCATACCGACAAAACCGAAATGCGGATTGATGGTGTATTTGTGCCCGTAGGCCGGCTCCCAAACCAGCAGCTCGCCCCAGCCCGTGCGGGCGATAACGTAGTGCTTGTGCCGCACCTGTTCGGCTTCGGGCAGCCAGTCGGGCAGGATGTCTTCGTAATCATCGGGATTGGTTATCCAAAACAGGCCGTCTGCAAAACCGCAGAAACCGTATTGCCGCCAATAGGTCAAAAGCTGGTCGGGCAGGATGCCGCGATACTTTTGCAGCACGGCTTCTTCTGCGGCCTTGGCGGCAAACGGTTGGCCGAATTTTGTCAAAAAATCGGCAAAGTCTTCATCGGGGGTGTAGGTCATATTGTGTTCCTATAAAACGGGTGCAGGCTGCTTTTTGCGTGTTTCGAACAACAACAAAGCAGCCTGCACTTCAGTTTTCAGCCTACCTGAAACCGAGGTTTCCGAAGGAAGCCGAGTTTCTGCGGAGCTAAAACGGATGCCGCCGTATCAACCGCTGTCTTGGCCGGACAGGCGGGCAAAATATTCCGCCAAACAGTGCAATATGTTTTCGGGGCATTCGCTGTTTTCGGCAAAGAACCAATATTCGCCATACGGATTGTGAATACTGAATTTCCAGCCTTTATAGCGGAAATCCATCCACGTTTCATCTGTAACCAAATCTGGGCGAAAGGCGGTGGGCAGCCCGCCGAAACGGATAATCCGCCACAGCAGGCGTGATGGCGGGCAGGTTTGCGGCAGTTGCAGGAACAGGCGCGAGCCGTCGGCCATAATGTCGTTTTTCAGCACGGGTTTGTCCATTGCCCCGCTCCTTTATTTTCAGGCAGCCCCTGCGGCGGGCGGGTTAGAAATCGGCTTCGTAACCGTGCCCGCGGCTGCCGTAAAACATCAGCCAGCGCGCCAAAGAATAGACGATGTGCAGTTGGCTTTCCAAGCTTTCTGGCTCGGCTTCGGGCGCTTCGTATTGGTCTTTCAGATATTCCAAGCCGTGCTGCCGCGCGGCGGGGGCAACGGCGGCAATCAGGCGTTGGGCATAGTCCACGGCTTCTTCGGCCAGGTGGTTCGACCATGCTTCGTTGAGCAAATCTTCGCCGATCAACTCTTGGCAGTCAGCCAAAAACTGGCCGCGGAATACGTTTTCGTCCTGCCCGAAGGCGCGGTATACCGGCACGCTGTCCCGTTCGGGCGCCAGTTCGATGACGTAATAGCCCCGATAATCTTCATAAACTTCGTCAAACGGCGGTTTGTCCGGGCTGTCGTCGGCATCGTATTGTTCGCGCAGCCAGGCATCTGCCTGAGCGTCTTTGCCTACTTGCGGCGCGTTGATGGTTTCGTAGCTGGGTATGCCGAGGCCGAACCATTCTTCCAACAGCGCATCATATTGATCGGGCGGAAGATTGTCTGACGTTATCAGGCGGTAAAGTTCGTAAAAGCGTTGTTCTTGGCCTGCTTTCGGCTTGTTCAACGGGCGCATATCCAATCCCATGGCGGTTTCCTTTCGCGGGTAGGTTTATTAAAGAAGGGGCAACATCAATGCCCGCTTGAACGGATGGGTGTAAACCGCTGTAAATGCAGGCTGCCTGAAACGCCGAAAAGCACTTCAAAGCAGCCTGCACTTCCTTTTTACAGATTACAACTCGCGCACGTCCACAAAATGCCCGACCACCGCCGCCGCCGCCGCCATCGCCGGGCTGACGAGGTGGGTGCGGCCGCCGTTGCCCTGCCGTCCTTCAAAGTTGCGGTTGGAGGTGGAGGCGCAGCGCTCTTTCGGTGCGAGGCGGTCGGCGTTCATGGCCAGGCACATGGAGCAGCCGGGTTCGCGCCATTCGAAGCCCGCGTCGGTGAAGATTTTGTCCAAGCCTTCTTTTTCCGCCTGCTCTTTCACCAAGCCGGAGCCGGGCACGACCAGCACGCGGTTCACGTTGTCGGCCTTTTTGCGGCCTTTGGCCACGGCGGCGGCTTCGCGCAAATCTTCGATGCGGCTGTTGGTGCACGAGCCGATGAACACCACGTCCACGGGGATTTCGTTCAGCGGCGTGCCGGCGGCCAAGCCCATGTATTCCAAGGCGCGTTCCATGCCCGCGCGTTTCACCGCGTCGGCTTCGTCGGCGGGGTTCGGCACTTTGCCGTCCACGCCCAGCACCATTTCGGGCGACGTGCCCCATGTTACCTGCGGCTCGATGTCTTCGGCGCGGAATCTGTACGTTTTGTCGAATTTCGCGCCGTCATCGGACACCAGCGTGCGCCAGTAGGCCACAGCTTTGTCCCAATCCGCGCCTTTGGGGGCGAATTTGCGGCCTTGAATGTAGTTGATTGTGGTGTCGTCCACGGCCACCAAGCCGCTACGCGCGCCGGCTTCAATCGCCATGTTGCACAGGGTCATGCGGCCTTCCATGGAGAGGCTGCGGATGGCTTCGCCGCCAAATTCGATGGCATAGCCCGTGCCGCCCGCCGTGCCGATTTGGCCGATGATATACAGTGCGATGTCTTTGGCGGTTACGCCCGGTTTCAGGCTACCTGAAACTTCAATCAGCATGGATTTGGACTTTTTGGCGGTGATGCACTGGGTGGCCATGGTGTGTTCCACTTCGCTGGTGCCGATGCCGTGCGCCAGCGCGCCGAACGCGCCGTGGGTACTGGTGTGCGAGTCGCCGCAGACGACAGTCATGCCGGGCAGCGTCGCACCCTGCTCGGGGCCCATCACGTGCACGATGCCTTGGCCTTTGTCTTTAAACGGGAAATACGCTAGCGCGCCGAATTCTTTGATGTTTTTGTCCAAAGTGTCCACTTGCAGCTTGGAAATCGGGTCTTTGATGCCTTCGTCCCAATGGTCGGTGGGCGTGTTGTGGTCGGCGGTGGAGACCACGCTGTCGATGCGCCACAGCTTGCGGCCGGCCATTTTCAGGCCTTCAAACGCCTGCGGGCTGGTCACTTCGTGCACCAGATGGCGGTCGATATACAGCAGCACCGTGCCGTCTTCTTCTTCGCGGACGATGTGGCTGTTCCAGAGTTTGTCGTAGAGGGTTTGTGCGCTCATGGTTTGCGTCTTTCTTAATATATTGGTTAAACGTATAAAAATTGGATTTTAGACTTATTGGACATTTCGTGCAATATTTGCTTGGCTGTTTTCAATATTCTCATTATTTTTTTAGACTATTTGTCTAAATTGACACGCAAAGCAGCCTGCACTTTGTGTGGCCGCCTGCCAGTTTAAAAGATACATGATTATTCAGCAAATCTTCTTTCCTCACTGCCCCGATATCCGCCGCACAACGCTTGGGAAAAACTGTGCATAACCCAATGATGGATTTGATATGCAATGATTTTTTATCCATGCTGAAAAAATAGGCAACCCGAATCAAGACCCCGAACAAAAAAAGCAGCCTGCACTTTGGGAATATGGGTGCAGGCTGCTTTTGCATTGTCCGTCAAACCTTCAAATGCTTTTTGCGGAGCAATTTCACCAAAATGCCGCTGTTTGCGCCGAACAGCACGGAAAACACATACCAAATGCCGCAAAACAGGATGATGGTCGGACCGGATGGCAGGCCGGCCGGATGGTGGTATGACAGCAGCAGGCCGGCATAACCGCACACCAGCGCGCCCGCCGCCGCCAATGCCATCAGCGCGCCCATCCGTTCCACCCAAAGCCGTGCCGAAATGGCGGGCAGCATCATCAGGCCGACCGACATCAGCGTGCCCAGCGCCTGAAAGCCCGCCACCAAGTTCATCACCACCAAAATCAGGAATGCCACATGCCACAGCCCGCCCCTGCCGTTCACCGCGCGCAAAAACAAAGGGTCGATGCTTTCCAGCATCAGCGGGCGGAACATCACCGCCAGCGCCACAATCGTGCAGCTGGCCACCGCGCCCATCAGTTGCAGCGACAGCAAATCCACCGCCAGCACCGAGCCGAACAGCAAATGCAGCAATTCCACGCTGTTGCCGCCCAAGCTGACCAAAATCACGCCAATCGCCAGGCTGCTCAAATAAAACGCGGCGAAATTCGCATCTTCCTTCAATTCAGTGAAGCGGCTGACCAACCCGGCAAAAAATGCCATCAGCACGCCGGCCGCAAAGCCGCCCAGCCCCATGGCCGGCAGGCTCAGTCCCGCCACCATATAGCCCACCGCCGCGCCCGGCAGCACCGCGTGGCTCAAAGCATCGCCAATCAGGCTCATGCGGCGCATCACCAAAAACACGCCCACCGGCGCGGCAGACAATGCCAAAAACACCACCGATGCCAGCGCGTAACGCATAAAGGAAAATTCGGTAAAGGGTTCGATGAATAATTCGTGGAAAGTCATGGCGTGCGGCACACAGGAACACAAACCGTGCATTATAACGTTTTTGCCCTATTTTGTTACAACATAACAGGGGAATTTGCAGCGGCATGATTCGGGCACGGACGATACAAAAGCAGCCTGCACTTTGGAAAATGAAGTGCAAGCTGCTTTTTGGATTGTATTTACACGAAAGAGAATTATGCCAACTGGTCTAATACGCCGCCTGCATAAATATCGTATCCATCAAATCTATTACCGCAAGTAATTAGCCGTCCGTCTTTAAAGAAAAAATGATTATAAATGAATATATCCTTAATTTCATAATCCAAATATTCTTGCTTGAACTGCTCTATGTCTGAAATTGGGATACGGTATTTGACAATATCAAAGCACTCGGTTCGATAAGTTTCCCGGAACAAATAGTAGAACAACAATTCCGACAAACCGCCGTAATAGGCACCAAAAGTCTCGCCTGCATCGTAACAATAAACTTTATGGTCTTCATAATTCAAGCAAATTGCTTCCGAAAGGAAATCCGTGCCCAAATAACCGCTATTCGGCGGCAATATCAGCCCCTCTAAAAACTCATACTCTAATTCATAGTAATACCCTTTGAAATAATCAAAGTTTAGGCAGGCCATTTCATTGGTTAAAAAAGGGCTGTTGCCGTAATCCAATAAAAAGCGGTAATGCTCGGGGCTGAGTTGTATTTGGTTTTGCGCCAAAAAATCGTCCAGCTCCTGTTGGGGAACGGGTACGGCTTTGATGCGTTGCAACATGGCGTTGATGAGTTTTTGCAATATGGTCATACGGTTTCCTATATGCCGCTTAATTTATACGGTAGCCACATAAAAATCCTGTATAAAAGCAGGGCATTCCAATTCCGGCGACATGGGTTCTATGAAATCTTGAAGGAGTTTGGACAATATGATTTTATCATTATCAAAATCATCCACCATGATAACTTCAAGATAAGAGGGCAAAAATTCAAGGGCCGCGCCTGAATTGGATATCATAAACGGAATCTTGGCGCAAAGCATGCCAGCCAATTTATCGTGAAGGTAAAACCTGCACCAATTTTCGCCCTCATCCCAATCGGGGCGATAAGTCAAATGTTTTTTTAAATGCGCCATGCAATCATGAAAATCTCCCGCTAGCCATTTGTCCCTATGCTCACTCGATTTCAATATAGTCGCGTCCAGATGATAGATGTTCATATTACCTCTCCGTTCCTGATTCTGCCGAGTTACCCATTAACGTATCCTAACTACCCATTCCTAATGACCGAAAGCAGCCTGCACTCCGTTTTTCAAAGTGCAGGCTGCTTTTAAAATTTCATCCGTTTCAGCCGCAGCGCATTCGCCAGAACGGACACGGAACTCATTGCCATCATCGCCCCCGCCAGCACGGGTGTGAGCAGCCCCACGGCGGCAAACGGGATACCCAGAGCGTTGTAAATAAAAGCGAAAAACAGGTTTTGGCGGATGGCGCGCAAGGTGGCGCGGGCAATCATCAGGCCGTCTGCCAGCCGATTGACCGACGGGCGCACCAACACGGCATCGGCGCTTTGTTCGGCGATGTCGGTGTTGCCGCGCACGGCGAAACCCGAATCGGCCAGCGCAAGGGCGGGTGCGTCATTGATGCCGTCGCCCGCCATGCCGACTTTGGCGCCCTGCTGCTGTAATTGGCGGATGAATTCGGCTTTTTGGCGCGGCGACTGGTTGCCGTGGGCGTTTTCGGCGGGCAATCCGAGTTGCGCGGCAATATAGGCGACGGTGGCGGGATGATCGCCGCTCAAAATATGCACGGCAATGCGGTGGTCGGCCAGCCGTTCGATGGCGGCCTTGCTGTCGGGTTTGAGCGGGTCGGCCAGGGCAAATGCGCCGACGGCCTGCCCGTTGAGCGACACGGCGGCAATGCTGGCAATCGACCAAATATTGTCCATGCCTTCAGGCAGCCTGCACCCGCAAAATTCGGGCTTGCCCACCTTCACTTCGCCCCAATCTGCAACGCTGGCGCTGATGCCTTCGCCGGCCACGGTATTCACGTTCTCAACGGGGCGCGGTGCGATGCCGCGTGCCAAAGCAGCCTGCACCACGGCATTCGCCAACGGATGCGCGGCGTGCTGTTCCACGGCGGCTGCCATTTCAAACAACTGCTCTTCGGTAAAGCCTTCGGCCGTCCACACGGCGGCGATGTCGGGCTTGCCTGCCGTCAGCGTGCCAGTTTTGTCCAGCACCACCGTATCCACCGAACCAGCGGCTTCCAGCGCGGCGGCGTTTTTAAACCACACGCCGTGCCGCACCGCCTGTCCCATGCCGGCCATAATCGCCGCCGGTGTCGCCAAGCCCAAAGCACAGGGGCAGGCCACCACCAGCACGGCCACGGCACGGACAAGCGCGGTGGTCCAATCGCCCAGCGCGAATCCGTTGGCCACAAAAGTCAGCAGCGCAATGCCCAACACGGACGGCACGAACACCGACGCCACTTTGTCCGCCAGCCGCGCAATCGGGGCTTTGCTGCCTTGCGCGTCGGCCAGCGCGCTCACCATATCGCCCAGCAACGTATCGCTGCCAAGCTGCTCGGCGCGGTAATCCACGCTGCCGGAAAGAATCGCGCCCGCCAGCACTTTGCTGCCAATCGTTTTATGTACCGGCTGGCTTTCGCCCGTGAGATGGCTTTCGTCCGCCCAGCCTTCGCCCGCCAGCACCGTGCCGTCCGCCGCAATCCGGCCGCCCTGCACGCAACGCAGCGTGTCGCCGATTTGGATTTGGCCCAGCGGCACGGTTTGCCAGGCATTGTTTTTGAATACGGACACTTCGCGCGGCGTGAGTTGCAGCAGCGAACCGAGCGCGTTCAGGCTGCCGCGTTTGGTTTTCGCTTCCAGATATTTGCCCAGCGACACAAACGCCAGCACCATCACGCCCGCCTCGAAATACACATGGTGTGCCGAACGGTGCGTCAACACCATGCCCAGCGAATAAAGGTAAATCGCCAGCGTGCCGACCGACACCAGCACGTCCATGTTGGCCAAACCGCCGCGGATGCTGGCCGCTGCGCCGCGGTAAAACGGCAGCGCGAAATAGGCCTGCACCACCGTGGCAATTGCAATTTGCAGCCACAACGGCGGCATCAGCGCGTGCGAACCGAACAGCATGCCCGCCATGCCCACCCAAAACGGCACGGACAAAGCCAGCAGCACCCACACGCGCCAATGCGTTTCGTTGTCTTGTGCAGGCTGCAATGATGTCTGCACGGTGGCCTGATAGCCGGTTTTCTCAATAATTTCCATCAGCCCTGCCGCATCGGTTTTCGTGTCGTCAAACTCGATTTGCGCCGTTTCGCCGGCAAAGTTCACTGCGCAGCTCTGCACAAAATCTTTTTTGTTCAGCACTTTTTCAATGCGGTTCGCGCAGGCTTGGCAGGTCATGCCTTGAATGTTGAAGTTAATGTGTCGGATAGCCATGATATTACTCCATATTAAATCGGATAAGCGTCAGGATAAACGTTGACGTACGGTTAATGTCAAGGGATTGGCGGATGAAAAAGCAGCCTGCACTTTAAGAAATAGCGAAGTGCAGGCTGCCTGAAAGGATTACGCGGCTTCTGCCCCTTTCGGCACGGCGCGCCTTTTCCAACGGTGTACCATTCGGCGCGCCAGCCATTTGCCGAGCGTGAAAAACACCAGCCCCACAGGCAAAATCAAAATAAAACTAATGGCATTGAAACCGCGCCAGCTTAACGGTATCACACGGTTATCGGGTGTGAGCCGATACGTTTGCGTGATCATTGCCGTGTCGAGATCGGTGAACAGTTCGTAGGTATCGGGGGCGATTAGGCGCAAACGGTAGCCGCCCTGCCCGTCCTCGCGGAAAAAACGTCGCTCCTGCCGCACCAAGGTTTGCGTATTCCGCCAGTTTTCCAACCGTGTCGGACGGATGCCGTGTTCATCTTGAATCAAAACATAAAACGTGGGCGAAACGGTATCGCCCTGCCCGTAACGCTCCATGAGGCCGAATTCGACCGCATAATACGCAGCGATAAAGCAGCACACGAAAAAGGCGCAATGGGCGGCCCATGAAGACAGGGTCAGGATAAAGTGGGTTAAGAAACGCATGATGGTAATGAATGCATGATGATAATAAATGGGTGTGCAGGCAGCCTGCACATGACACCACAAGCAGCCTGCAAAGGATTTCAGTCATTTTCAAGCGGCACAGGCATCAAAACCTGCGTCTTCCACCGCTTCCACCAGCTGCGCGATTTGGATTTTGCCCTCGTCAAATTCCACTTGCGCGTTTTTGTTTTCCAGGCTCACAGTGGCGCTGCGCACGCCGTCCAAGCCGTTCAACACTTTGGTCACGCTTTTCACGCAGCCGCCGCAGGTCATGCCGTCAATGTTCAGGGTTACTGTTGCCATTTTGATTGTCCTTGATTTAGGGGTTGAAAACAGGGGATACTATAAACCTTTACCCGGTGTGAAAGTCAAATGCTTTTTTGCCGACCCTGCACCGGCACGCCATCCATATTAGGAAATCATGATGAACATCAGCCAAGCCGCGCGGCAAACCGGCCTGTCCGCCAAACAAATCCGCGATTACGAAAAACAAGGCCTGCTGCCCCAAGCCGCCCGCACCGCCGCAGGCTACCGCGATTACGGCGACAACGATTTGCAGCGGCTGCACTTCATCCGCCACGCGCGCGATGTCGGCTTTTCGCTTGCCCAAACCGCGCAACTGCTCGCCCTGCAAGACAACCCCGACCGCCGCAGCCACGATGTCAAAACCCTCACCGCGCAGCACATTGCCGAATTGGAGCAGAAAATCCAATCGCTGCAAGCCATGCTGGCCACACTGCAAACATGGCACGCGCAATGCGCCGGCGACGAACAGGCCGAATGCTGCATTTTAGAAGCCTTGGCACAACCGTAACCCCATGTGCAGGCTGCCTGGTTTCAGGTAAAATCACCCCCTTGCACCGCCATTGCCCAAAGCAGCCTGCACCCCGTTTTTATATTGAAATACCACCCATTGGAAACATTATGCTGACCAAAGACCAATTTGCCGACAACCATTTCATCCGCACCATCATCGAAGAAGACCTCAAAAGCGGCAAACACACCGCCATCCAAACCCGCTTCCCGCCCGAGCCCAACGGCTACCTGCACATCGGCCACGCCAAATCCATCTGCCTGAACTTCGGCCTGGCCTATATTTACGACGGCCAATGCAACCTGCGTTTCGACGACACCAATCCCGAAAAAGAAAACCAAGAATACGTTGATTCCATTAAAGAAGACGTGCGCTGGCTCGGCTTCGAATGGAGCGGCGAACCGCGTTACGCCTCCGATTATTTCGACCAGCTTTTCGACTACGCCGTCGGCCTTATCAAAGAAGGCAAAGCCTATGTGGACGACTTAACGCCCGAAGAAATGCGCGAATACCGCGGCACGCTCACCGAACCCGGCAAAAACAGCCCCTACCGCGACCGCAGCGTGGAAGAAAACCTGGATTTGTTTTACAAAATGCGTGACGGCGCATTCCCCGACGGCAGCAAAACCCTGCGCCTGAAAATCGATATGGCATCGGGCAACATCAATCTGCGCGACCCCGTGATTTACCGCATCCGCCGCGCCCACCACCACAACACGGGCGACAAATGGTGCATTTACCCGATGTACGACTACACGCACGCCCTGTCGGATGCCATTGAAAACATTACCCATTCGCTCTGCACACTGGAATTTGAATCGCACCGTCCGCTGTATGACTGGGTGGTGGAAAACACGCCCGTTACCGGCAAACCGCGCCAATACGAGTTTTCGCGACTGGAACTGCTGTATTCCATCACCTCCAAACGCAAGCTGAACCAACTGGTAACGGAAGGGCACGTCAGCGGTTGGGATGACCCGCGTATGCCCACCATTTCCGGTATGCGCCGCCGCGGCTACACACCCGAAGGCCTGCGCCTGTTTGCCAAACGTGTCGGCATTTCCAAATCGGAAAACATTGTGGACATGAGCGTGCTGGAAGGCGCGATTCGGGAAGAGCTGGAAAACTCTGCGCCACGCCTGATGGCGGTGCTCGACCCGCTGAAAGTTACCCTGACCAATTTCGAAGCAGGCAAAACGCAAAGCCGCAGCGCGGCGTTCCACCCGAACCACGAAGAAATGGGTAGCCGCGAAGTACCTGTTTCGCCAACCATTTACATTGAGCGCGACGACTTTGCCGAAAATCCGCCCAAAGGCTTCAAACGCTTAACGCCGGGCGGCGAAGTGCGCCTGCGCCACGGCTATGTCATCCGATGCGACGAAGTGGTGAAAGACGCGGCAGGCAACGTGGTGGAACTGAAATGCAGCATCGACCACGACACGCTGGGTAAAAACCCCGAAGGCCGCAAAGTGAAAGGCGTGATCCATTGGGTGTCCGCCGAACACGCCGCCCCGATTACCGTGCGCCTGTATGACCGCCTGTTCACCGTGGAACGTCCTGATGCGGTGCGCGGCGACGACGGCGAATACCTGCCCTTCACCGATTTCCTGAACCCCGAATCCGTGCGCGAAATCACCGCATACGCCGAATCCGCCGTGCAAAACCTGCCGCCCGAAAGCCATTGGCAGTTCGAGCGCATCGGCTATTTCGTCACCGACCGCAAAGACCACGCGGCAGACAAGCCCGTGTTCAATAAAACGGTGGGCTTGAAAGATACTTGGCAGAAAGCCGCATAAATCAGGTGCAGGCTGCTTTTGGGAATGTGAAAACGGCATTCAAAAGCAGCCTGCACTTTTATAGTGAATTAAAATCGCAATGATACGGCGTTGGCTCGCCTTGACGTACTACTTGTACGCCTTGCGGCTCGCCGCCTTGTCTCATTTTTATTTTAATCCACTATATTTTCACAACAAGGAAACCCATGAAAACCACACAATCCGCCCTTTTGCTGGCCGCCGCGCTGCCCATCGGCGCAAACGCCCTGGTTATCCAGCCGTTGCCCGAAGTCGTTACCCTGCCGCACGATGTCGAACACAAAGGGCTGACCATCCCCGCCGGCAGCCGCATCCATTACGACACCGACCGCAACGCACCCAAAACCGACTGGCAACAAGTGTTGCAAACGGAAAAAATTCACAGCATTTACTTCCCCAAAAACATGGTTTGGGGCGGCTACCACACCGATTCGCTCTCTTTTTATTCCGGCAAAATCTCGCTGTTCACCGCCACCCCGCCCAAAAACGCGCCGCGCTTCATCCAATGCAACCGCCAATATAGCGGCAACGCCTATCATATTTACGTCGATTCGCCCGATTGGAGCGGCCGCAACGCCGTGTTTGCAGGCTGCGATGCGCAAAACATCACCATGCGTTTTAACGGCAAGGCACGGGAACTCGGCAACCGCACCGTGATGAAGGAAGGCGGCGACTGGGTGGTCGAATTGAACAATACCGCTTTCAGCGTGCCGAAAATACTCAGGCTCAACCGAAGCGGCGAACTGGCGGATTTCACTTTTTATACCGACCAGCCGCAAAACTTCGGCCGCTGTACATACAGTAAAGACAAATTCAGCACCGTAACGTATTTTTCCGTGCACAGAAGCAGTAACGGCTGGCAGGCCAAGCTGGAAACCGATGTGTATGACTATGTCAGCGAAGAAAACAAACGACGCGACCAAAGCGATGCCTGCTTCTCGCCAAATCCGCTGCCTGCAGCTACCGCCGCACAATGGTTAGACAAATTATTGGCTGAAAACCCGCCCAAGCCGCGTTAAACAGCAAAAAAGCAGCCTGCACGTTCATCAAAAAAGTGCAGGCTGCTTTTTTATCGGGCTATGCGTTCATTGGTATTAACGGCGGCGGCGAACCAGCTGCCATGCGCGCGGAATATAGCTCAATGCGCCAAAACCGCTCCAAACGTGCACCATCCGTGTAAACGGGAAGATTAAGAAGAAGGTCATGCCCATGAAAATGTGCATTTTGAACAGGATGCTCACGTCTTCCAAATATTCTGCCGCCGCGCCGCGGAAGGTAACGATGTGTTGCGCCCATTTCATCAGTTTCACCATTTCGTGGCCGTCCAAGTGCCCCATGCTGACGAAAATGGTGGACAAGCCCAAAGCCAATGTGATGAAAATCCACACCAACACGAGTTTGTCGCGCCAAGTGCTGTTCAGGTTGATACGGTCGATTTTAAAGCGGCGGTTCATCAACATCACCAAACCCACCATCGCCATCGAACCGAAAATGCCGCCCATCGTCATGGCGAAAATCTGTTTCGCACCGTGCGAAATGCCCAGAAATTCCCAAAACGCCAAAGGGGTCAGCAAACCGAACAAGTGGCCGAAGAACACCGCCAGCACGCCCACGTGGAACAAGATATTGCCAAGGCGCAGCTGGCCTTCATACAGCAGCTGGCTGGAATCGCTTTTCCAGGAATACTGCTCGCGCTCAAAACGCATCAGGCTGCCCAGGAAAAAGACGGACAAGCAGATATACGGATAAATGCCGAAAAAGAATTGATTTAAGGTATTCATAATTTCACTCTCCAAAATCCAATGTCAGGCATTGGGACGGTTACCCGTCGGATAGAATTGAACGGTTTGCAGGCCGCCCATTTTGGGTTTCAACAACGGCTCCAATCCTTGATTGTCGGGCCCGAACGTTTCCATGGCTTCGTCCATGTCGCGCACCGGCGGTTCAATCAGCGGCTGCGGTTCCACCGGACTCAATGCCACCACTGCATTCAGCAGCGCGGCATAAGGCGAACCGTACAATTCCAGTTTTTTGGCAATGTGCGCCACCACATGAACGGCATCGCCCAGCAATTTCTGCGCTTCATCGGCGGGAATGTGTGAGAAGAACTCCAACAGCGCAGGCAGGTAATCGGGCAATTCGTCATCGCCCAATTCGTAGCCGTATCGGCGGTATTCTTCCAGCAAATCCACCATTGCGCTGCCGCGGTCGCGGTCTTCACCATACACGTGTTCAAAGATATACAGCGCATGATGGCGGCTACGGTCAAACACCAGCACATAGTCTTCCTGCAATTCGCGCAAGGTGTGGCTGGCCAAATGGTCGAGGAATTTGTCCAAACCAGCACGGTGCGGATTGTTTCTCAACTCGGGCAGCTCGCTCAAAGCAGCCTGCAACTCTGGCAGGGCTTCGAGCAAGTCGCTTTCGGGATAACACATCAATGCCGACAACCATTTATAGGTTAAAGGTTTGATTTCCATAGTCTGCCACCCGATTAACGCACACCGTTTTCACGGTTTTCTTCAATGTCTTTGCGGCGGTCGAAGAACACAATCGGCGTGCCTTTGCGTTTGCCGAACAGGCTTTCTTCGGAAGAACCGCCGGAGCAGCCGTTGCCGAAGGTAAAGCCGCATGCGCCTTTTTCGTCAAACGTGTTTTCCACCATTTCGCGGTGGCTGGTCGGAATCACAAAGCGGTCTTCGTAGTTGGCAATCGCCATCACTTGATACATTTCTTCCACTTGTGCCGGTGTCAAACCTGTGCCGTCCAGCGTTTGTTCCAGCGTTTCGCCGTGTACCACTTGTCCGCGTTTGTAACGGCGCATGGCAATCATACGTTCCAGCGCGGCTTTAATGGGCTCTACTTTGCCTGCCGTCAGCAGGTTGGCCAAATAGCGCAACGGAATACGCATTTCGTCCACGCTCGGGATAATGCCGTTTTCGCCGACCAAGCCGCGTTCGATGGCGGACTGAATGGGTGAAAGGGGCGGAATGTACCAAACCATCGGCATGGTGCGGTATTCGGGATGCAGCGGGAAGGCCACTTTCCATTCCATCGCCATTTTATACACGGGCGAGCGTTTGGCCGCGTCCAGCCAGCTTTGGCTGATTCCTTGTTTCAAGGCTTCTTTTTCGATTTCAGGATCGTTCGGATTCAGGAACAGGCCCAGTTGCGCTTCATACAGGTCTTGCGGGTTTTCCACGCTGGCCGCCGCTTCGATTTTGTCGGCATCATAAAGCAGCACGCCCAAATAGCGGATACGGCCCACGCAGGTTTCGGAGCAGACGGTCGGCTCGCCCACTTCGATACGCGGATAGCAGAACGTGCATTTTTCGGCTTTGCCGCTGGTCCAGTTGTAATAGATTTTTTTGTATGGGCAGCCGGACACGCACATACGCCAGCCGCGGCATTTGTCTTGGTCAATCAACACAATGCCGTCGTCTTCGCGTTTATAGATACTGCCGGACGGGCAGGAAGCCACGCAGGTCGGATTCAGGCAGTGTTCGCACAGGCGGGGCAGATACATCATGAAGGTCTGCTCGAATGCGGCGTGCATTTCTTTTTGAATGCCTTCGAACAACACGTCTTTGCCGCGTTTTTCAAATTCGCCCGCCAAGTCGTCTTCCCAGTTCGGACCCCATTCCACTTTGTCCATTTTTTTGCCGGTAATCACGGAAATGGGACGCGCGGTGGGCGGCGTTTTCATTTTGGGCGCGTTTTGCAGGTGTTCGTAATCGTAGGTGAACGGCTCGTAGTAGTCGTCGATTTTCGGCATGTTGGGGTTGGCGAAAATATTGGACAGGATTTTCAGCTTGCCGCCTTGTTTGGGCACGAGCTTGCCGTCCGATTTGCGCACCCAGCCGCCGTTCCATTTTTCTTGGTCTTCCCAGTTTTTCGGGAAGCCGATGCCGGGCTTGGTTTCTACGTTGTTGAACCATGCGTATTCCACACCGTCGCGTGAAGTCCACACGTTTTTGCAGGTAACGGAGCAGGTGTGGCAACCGATACATTTGTCCAGGTTCAACACCATGCCGACTTGCGCTCTGATTTTCATAATGTGTTCCTTGA
>NZ_GL870929.1:1895581-1996428 GCF_000190695.1 Kingella denitrificans ATCC 33394 | reverse complement strand
TTCAAGTCGGCACTTTGGTGCAGCACGGTGCGGACGGCTTGGTCTGGGTTGTCTTGCAAATAAGGGGCGATGTCTAAAATACTGGGAATATTCATGGCGGTTCTCCACAGGGGGATGGTTTTTCAAAGCAGCCTGCACAATGAATTTGCAGGTGCAGTCTGGGTTGTCTTGCAAATAAGGGGCGATGTCTAAAATGCTGGGAATGTTCATGGCGGTTCTCCACAGGGGGATGGCTTTTCAAAGCAGCCTGCACAATGAATTTGCAGGTGCAGGCTGCTTTTGGAACGGTTTATGCCGGTTCGTCCATCCAGTCAATTTCGTTCATCTTACGAACAATCACCCATTCATCACGGTTACTGCCCACGGTGCCGTAGTAGTTAAAGCCGTACGCCAGTTGTGCATAACCGCCAATCATATGGGTCGGATTCAACACGGCTCGGGTAACCGAGTTGTGGATACCGCCGCGTTTTTGCGTGGTTTCCGCCGCCGGCGTGTGCACCAATTTTTCCTGCGCGTGATACATCAGAATCATCGTTTCGGGAATACGTTGGCTCACAATCACACGGCAGGCAATCGCACCGTTGGCATTGAACACTTCCACCCAGTCGTTATCCACCAGGCCTGCTTTTTTCGCGTCGATTTCGGAAATCCACACGTGCGGACCGCCGCGGGACAGCGTGAGCATGCGCAGGTTTTCGGAATAAGTGGAGTGGATGCCCCATTTTTGGTGCGGCGTTAAGAAATTCAATGTGATTTCCGTGTTGCCGTTCGGTTTCATGCCCAGCAGTTTTTTCGTGGTTTTCAAATCGACTGCGGGACGGTAGGCACAGAAGTCCACGCCGAAATCACGCATCCATTTGTGGTCTTGATAGAAATGCTGGCGGCCGGTCAGCGTGCGCCAAGGAATCAGCTCATGCACGTTAGTGTAACCTGCGGTGTAGCACACTTCTTCGCTTTCCACGCCGGACCAAATCGGCGAAGTAACGATTTTGCGCGGTTGCGCCACAATGTCGCGGAAGCGGATGGCGGTGTGCTCGCTCGAGTTAATCAGGTGCGTATGGTCGCGGCCTGTCGCTTTCCCCAAGGCTTCCCATGCTTTTTTGGACACATGACCGTTGGTTTCGGGGGCCAGCGTCAAAATCATTTCTGCCGCATCGATGGCGGTTTCCAGTTTCGGTTGGCCTTTGCCCGCACCTTCGGAACGCACGCCGTTCAGTTTGCGCAAGAATTCCACTTCGTGCTTCGTATCCCACGCCATGCCTTTGCCGTTGTTGTTGATTTTTTCCAATAGCGGGCCGATTGCCGTATATTTTTCATATACTTTGCTGTAATCGCGTTCCACCACGGTAATGTTCGGCATGGTTTTTCCGGGAATCGGTTCGCATTCGCCCAGTTTCCAGTCTTTCGGATCAAAAGGCTGACCCAATTCGCCCGGGCTGTCGTGCATCAGCGGCGTTAATACGACGTCTTTGCGCGTACCCAGATAATCGCCCGCCAGTTCGCTGAATTTCTTCGCCAAACCTTTGTAGATTTCCCAGTCGGATTTGCTTTGCCACAAAGGTTGCACTGCTTCGGTGAACGGGTGGATGAACGGGTGCATGTCGGACGTGTTCAAGTCGTGTTTTTCGTACCAGGTGGCGGTTGGGAAAATCACGTCGGCATACAGGCAAGTCGTGTTCATGCGGAAGTCCAGCAGGGTAAACAAATCCAGTTTGCCCTCGGGCGCTTCGCCCATTTTGACTTCTTTCGGTTTCAGGCAGTCTTCTTCTTCCGACATCAAGCCGTTTTGCGTGCCCAACAGGTATTTCAGGAAATATTCGTGGCCTTTGCCAGAAGAACCCAAAATATTGGAGCGCCATACAAACATATTGCGCGGCCAGTTTTTCGGATTTTCAGGGTCGTTGCACGACATATCCAGAGAGCCGTCTTTCAAACCGCGAACGATATAATCCGCTGCGCTGATGCCTTCTTTGTCGGCAGCATCCGTAATATCCAACGGATTTTCACGCATTTGCGGTGCGGAAGGCGTCCAGCCCATGCGCTCGGCCTTCGCATTCAAGTCGATAGCAGTCATGCCGTCCCACAATGCTTTGGTGGCATCGGGTGCCAGCAGTTCGCTGGTGCCCAATTTTTCATGACGGTATTGGCCGGTATGCGCATAGAAGAATGATGTGCCGGCCATTTGGCGTGCCGGACGATGCCAGTCAAGCGCAAATGTAAGCGGTGTCCAACCGGATTGCGGACGCAGTTTTTCCTGTCCCACATAATGGCACCAACCACCGCCGGATTTACCGATGGTGCCGCACATCATCAGCATGTTGATAAGGCCGCGGTAGTTCATGTCCAAGTGGTACCAGTGGTTCAGGCCGGCACCCACAATCACCATGGAACGGCCTTTGGTATCGTGTGCGTTTTGTGCAAATTCACGCGCCACACGAATCACCAATTCCGGTTTCACACCGGTGTGTTTTTCCTGCCATGCAGGGGTGTAAGGTTTGTCTTCAAAATAATCTTTGGCAACGTTTTCATCGTCCAAACCGTTGTCCACGCCGTATTGTGCAATCAGCAAATCGAATACGGTCGCCACTAGTTGCGTTTCGCCGTTGGCCAACGTGATTTTCTTCACTGGCACTTTGCGGTAAATCATTTCGTCGTGTTCGCCGCCATAGTAGCCGAAGCCAACGCGCACCACATCGTCCGCACGCTCTTTCAACGAACGTGCGGCCAAGATTTCCTGGCCTTGCGCTTTGGTTTCCAAGTTCCATTTGGCGCTGCCGTCCCAACGGAAACCCACAGAACCGTTCGGCACGGCCAGGCTGTCGGCATTCTCATCCCAAACAATGGTTTTCCATTCGGCATTTTTCTCTTCGCCCAACTGCTGATCCAGCTGGGACGCACGCAGGCAGTAACCCGGACGGTAGCCTTGCTCGTCTTTGTTCAGGCACACCAGCATCGGCATATCGGTCAGGCGGCGGGTGTAGTCTTCAAAATAATCGGACGGATTGTCGATGTGGAATTCTTTCAGAATCACATGTCCCATGGCCATGGCCAATGCCGCATCCGTACCTTGGCGCGGCGCCATCCAGATATCGCTGAATTTCGCCATTTCGCCGAAGTCGGAAGAGATGGCGACGGTTTTCGTACCTTTGTAACGCACTTCGGTGTAGAAGTGTGCGTCCGGCGTACGCGTCATCGGAATATTCGAACCCCAAACCAATAGGTAGTTGGAGTTATACCAGTCGGCAGATTCGGCAACGTCGGTTTGCTCGCCCCATGTTTGCGGCGATGCCGGCGGCAAGTCACAATACCAGTCGTAGAACGACAGGGGCACGCCGCCAATCAGGCCCAGATAGCGCGCACCGGCGGCATAACTCACCATCGACATGGCCGGAATAGGCGAGAAGCCGATAACGCGGTCAGGGCCGTATTGTTTGATGGTGTATGCGTTGGCGGCGGCAACCAGCTCGTAAGCCTCTTCCCAAGTGGAACGTACGAAACCGCCCAAGCCGCGTTGGGATTTGTAGGATTTGGAGCGGTCTTTGTCGCTCACAATCCATTCCCACGCTTCAATCGGGTTTTTGGTTTTGCGTGCTTCGCGCCACAGTTCGGCCAATGCGCCGCGCATCATCGGATATTTAATGCGCTGTGCGGAATACACATACCAACTGAAAGACGCACCGCGCGGACAGCCGCGTGGTTCGTGGTTCGGCAAATCGGGGCGTGTGCGCGGATAGTCCGTCTGCTGCGTCTCCCATGTGATAATGCCGCTTTTCACGTAAATCTTCCAACTGCACGAACCGGTACAGTTCACGCCGTGCGTGGAGCGGACGACTTTATCGTGCGCCCAGCGGCCGCGGTAGGCCTGCTCCCAACGGCGGTCTTCGGTCGTTAAAACGCCGTGCCCGTTGGAAAACGGTTCGCGTTTTTGCTTGAAAAAGGTTAATCTGTCTAAGAAGTGGCTCATATCGCTAGTCCTATGTTTTATTTTGCTTTACTGCTTACCCCAAAAGGGAACTAACTTTTTGTAGGCTTTGCAGTTTATGGAAGAGCGGTGTGAAAAACCATTCTTCCAAAGCGTGTATGCCTCACTCAATGTGGGTTAGACGGTATAGTTATTTCGGACTATTCCCAATCCGACAGAATATGGTTTCCCTCATCGGGCTTGGCAAAAGTGCAGGCTGCTTTTTCAGGCGGAAAAATAAGAAAACCGTGAAAATATGAATACTTAAAGGCGCTTTATCCATGCCGCTTCCTCCTGTGCAGGCTGCTTTCCCGATGCGCGCAGAACACCAAAGCAGCCTGCACCCTAATCCTTTCGGCTTACCTTAAAATAATTCGTTTTAATTGCTTTTTGTACTTTTTAGGAATTTTGCTTTTAAAACCAATCCACCATAATGCCACACGTTCCTATTAACCCTTCCACCGACGGAGTTCCGACAATGGCATTGACGACTGTGCAAGAACTGCAAACCCTGATTCAGCAAAAAATCCGCCAAAAAATGCCGCAATCCAACCTGTTGAACCAACCGGAAAACACAGAAAAAATCACCATCGTCCAATCGGTCGGCCGCGTGCTGGCACAAGACGTGATTTCGCCGCTCAACGTGCCCAACGCCAACGTGTCCGCCATGGACGGCTATGCCCTGCCGCAAGCCGCCGCTGCCGGTTCGCGCTGGAAAGTGGGTGGCATTTCCGCCGCAGGGCACGCCTTTGAAGGCAGCCTGCACTCGGAAAACGAATGCGTCCGCATTATGACGGGTGCCGTGGTGCCGCGCGGAATGCGCACCGTCGTTTTGCAGGAAAACGTGGAACTGCTGGAAGAAAACGACGAACAATACATTGTCTTAAAACAAAACGCCGAAGAACGCAGCAATATCCGCTATGCCGGCGAAGAAATCACACAGGGCGCGATTGTATTGCAGCGCGGACGTATTTTGCGCGAAGCCGACGTGCTGCTGCTGGCCAGCTTGGGCTTGGACAGCGTATCCGTGTTCCGCAAAATCCGCGTGGCCGTTTTGTCCACGGGCGACGAACTGCGCGACCCCGGCACGCCGCTGGACGGCAGCGACAAAATCTACGACAGCAACCGCTACATGCTGATGGCGCGGCTGCAATCATTGCCGATTGAAGTAATTGACCTGAAAAAAGTGGACGACGATTTGGAAAGCGTGATGCGCGTGCTGGAAAGCGCCATGCGCTCGGCAGACGTCGTCATCTCGTCCGGCGGCGTATCGGTGGGCGATTTCGACTACCTGCGCGAAGCCGTGCTGCGATTGGGCGCCATCCACCATTACAAAGTCGCCATCAAGCCGGGCAAACCGTTCGTGTTCGGGCAAATGGGGCAAACATGGTATTTCGGCCTGCCGGGCAACCCGATTTCGGGCTATGTCGGCCTGGATATTTTCTTGAAATCCGCCCTGTGGCAGCTGTGCGGCGCCGGCGAAACGCAAATCCCGCAACCTTTGCGCTTTGAAGCCGTGTTGTCCGCCCCCGTGAAAAAAGCGCCCGGCCGCATGGACATCCAGCGCGCGCTCATCACGCAGGCGGAAGACGGCTCATGGCAGGCTGCACCGTGCGGCCCGCAGGATTCGCACCGCGTTTTGGGCATCAGCCAGGCTAATGCCTATCTGATTCTGCCTTTGGAAAGCGGCCCGCTGCCCGCCGGCGAACGCGTTACCGTGCAGCCGTTCTTGGAAACCTTCCTGTAACCCGCAGCCGACATCGAACACCACACCCGATACACGATCAAGGCCACTGCCATGTGCAGGCTGCTTTTCAGACCGTTCAAAAAGCAGCCTGCACATGGAAAAACAATACAAAAATAAACCATTATGAATTTAACCGACCCATTCAACCGCCGTTTGAGCTACCTGCGCCTGTCCGTCACCGACCTGTGCAACTACCGCTGCAACTACTGCCTGCCCAACGGCTATCAAGGCAAAGCCAAGCCGGACGAACTCACCCTGCCCGAAATCGAAACGCTGGCGGCCGTGTTCGCCCAAAACGGCACACGCAAAATCCGCATCACGGGTGGCGAACCCACCCTGCGCCGCGACCTGCCCGACATCATCGCCGCCTGCCGCGCACAGCCCGAAATCCAGCACATTGCCCTTACCACCAACGCCTTCAAACTCGGCAAACTGTTTCCCCAATACCGCGCCGCCGGGTTGGACAAGCTCAACGTCAGCATCGACAGCTTCAACCCCGAAACCTTCTTCAAAATCACTGGCAAACAAGAATGCCGCCATATCCTGAACGATTTGGAAAACATTCTGGCGGAAGGCTTCAACAACGTTAAAATCAACACCTTATTATTGCGCGAGCACATTGCCGAGACCCTGCCCGATGCCATTCGTTTTGTGAAAACGCGCCCCGTTACCCTGCGCTTTATCGAACTGATGCAGACGGGCGACAACCTGAATTTTTTCAACGCGCAGCACATTTCCGCCGCCACCATCGAGCAAGACTTGATAGCGCAAGGCTGGCAGCTCCAACCGCGTGGCGAACACGCCGGCCCAGCGCGCGAATACTATCACCGCGATTTTGCCGGCGGCATCGGCTTCATCGCGCCGTACAGCAAAGATTTCTGCAACACCTGCAACCGACTGCGCATCACATCGCAGGGCAAAATGCACTTGTGCCTGTTCGGCGGAGTGTCGTATGATTTGCGTGATTTTCTGCGCCGCGGCGACCGCGAAGGCTTGACGGAATTTTTGCACGAAACCATGCGCCTGAAGCCCGAGCATCATTACCTGCACAACAAGAAAGTCGGACTCATCACCAATTTATCCATGACAGGAGGCTAGCCATGACCGAAGACAATCCGTTCAAAAAACCACCGCCCGCATTCCGCCCGCTCAATATCCACATTCTGACCGTTACCGACACCCGCAGCGCGAAGGAAGACGGCAGCGGCAATTATCTGGCGCAGGCGGTGCAGGATGGCGAACACATCGTCCATTCGCGCGATTTGGTGCGTGACGAGCTGTACGACATCCGTGCGCGCGTTTCCGTTGCCATCGCCAATCCCGAAATCCAAGTCGTCCTGATTACCGGCGGCACGGGCATGTTCCCGCGCGACATCACCACCGATGCGGTGGAATTGCTGTTTGAACGCAAAATCGACGGCTTCGGCGAAATGTTCCGCGCCGTTTCCTACGAAGAAATCGGCATGTCCACCATCCAATCGCGCGCCGTGGCCGGCATTGCCAACAAAACCCTGATTTTCTGCCTGCCCGGCTCCACCGGCGCATGCCGCACCGCTTGGGAGAAAATCATCCGGAAACAATTAGACCCGCGCATCGAAAGCTGTGGCTTCACGCGTGTGTTCAATATGTGGGACAAGCAGTAAACAGAACCGAGGTGCAGGCTGCTTTTGGATTTCAGGCAGCCTGCACGTTATGTTTCCTTGCACAATGCCCAGCCATCGATAATGAAAACGCAAATAGAATCATATCAATACAAGGATTTGAACCATCTGTCGAACTGGGTCAAGATTCTGACCTGCTGCTACATTGCCAGCCTGCTGGCCAACATCGTGCAGAATTTTTTACTGCTGCAACAGCTGAACCGTCTTTCCGCTGCTTTTCAAGCGCAAGATTACGGCAATATCCAAGCAATACAGCACAATATCGATGGCATATTTTCAACACAAAACATCACCAGTATCTTTTTTATTGTTTTATTTATTTGCAGCACCATCGCTGTCGGCATCTGGATATATCGCGCCAATGCCAACGCACTTGCGCTCGGATTGGGCATTAAAAAAACACCGGGCTGGGCTATCGGCAGTTTCTTCATTCCTTTGGCCGACATGTTCGCCCCCTACCAAGCCATGAAAAAGATGGCATGCAACAGCTTAAATGCCGTTCAGAAAACCCTGCCTGCCCTATTGCTGCCTTTTTGGTGGGGCACATGGTTGCTCTACCGAATAATCGGCGGCCTATCTGCCAAAATGCAACTCGATGCCGAACAAATATTGAAGCAAACCAACCCTGACGACCTACAGTCAATTTTAAGCAGCCTGCAACTGCTCATGAACATCCAGCAGACTGGCTGGATTGCCGATGCTTCCGGCATCATTTGCGCATTGCTGCTGTTAAACCTGGTGCCGCGCGTCACCCAAGCGCAAACCCAAATCGCACAGACAATTATCAAAACCCCCGTTCAGGCAGACCAAACATGAACACTCCCCTGCTCATCTTGTGCGGCGGGCAAAGCTCGCGGATGGGCAGCCCGAAGCCGCTGCTCATGTTCCGCGGGCAGACGCTGATTGCGCGGCAGGTACACAACGCCCTGCCCTGCCGCCCCGTGTGGCTGGCCGCCGACCATTTCCGCTATCCGGATACCGATGGCGCGGCATACTTGCCCGACTGCCTGCCCGGCAAACAGGGCGCGCTCTCTGCCATCCTGCCTGCGCTGCTGGAAGCCAAACGGCAAGGTTGCGCAGGGCTTTATGTTGTGTCGTGCGACACACTGCTGCTACCGGAACAGCTGATTGCACTGCTGGACACTGCCGCCGAACATCCGGAATTCGCACAAGGCATTACCCTGCTGCAAGACGGCGGGCAACTTCTGCCACTGCTCGCCCATTGGTCGGTCAGCATTGCAGGCAGCCTGCACGCGGCGGTGGAAAGCGGCAATCGGCGCGTGCAGCAGTTTGTGCGGCAGCAGGTGCACCAAACCGTGCCGCTGCCGCCCGAATGGGCAGCGCTCTGCAATTTCAATACGCCCGAAGAATTTGAACGCGCCGTGCAGGCTGCCTCCGACCATGCCGAAAAGCAGCCTGCACTTTAAAATGGAGAATAAAGATGAGCCAAATCACACATTTAACCTCAGACGGGCACACGCACATGGTGGACGTGTCCGACAAATCCGTCACCAAACGCATTGCCGTTGCCGAGGGCACGGTCTATTTTCCGCCCGAAGTGTATGCGCAAATCCAAGCGTCGCACGGGCAGACCGCCAAAGGCACGATTACCGAAATCGCCCGCATTGCCGGCATTATGGCCGCCAAAAATACCGCCGGCATCATCCCGCTCTGCCATCCGATGATGCTGGAACGCTGCAAATTGTTTTTGGAATATCAAGAGGATAAAAGCAGCCTGCACATCCGTGCCGAAGTGGGCGTTACCCATAAAACCGGCGTGGAAATGGAGGCGCTGACCGCCGTTTCCGCCGCCGCGCTGACCGTGTACGACATGACCAAGGCGTTGAGCCACGACATTGTGATTGGCGATATCCGCCTGCTGCACAAATCGGGCGGAAAAAGTGAATTTAACCGATAAACCATCGGCACATTTGCGCTAAAATACGCTTTTTTCATTATCCGCCAAAAGGAACGTTGATGAACAGGACACCCCGCACACTGGCCGCCCTACTGCTTGCCTGCACCACCCTCGCCGCTCACGCCGATAACCGCGCCTACCGCAATACATCATTGGGCAATCTGGAATTCACCTCGCCCAGCAAAAACATCCGCTGCCAAGGCGATATACCCGCCGACCCTCATTCCGATTACGAAGGCTACAACGGTATAACCTGCAGCGTGTACCGTAACAACAACACCATTCCCAAGCTGCCCCACCCGAAAGACTGCCCGCTCGACAGCCTGACGGTGTTTACAATGCACAGCACAGGCAAATCCGCACGCGAAGCCCAATGCTCCGGCGACCCGTATTACAATTTTGACACGCCCGTCAAAGCCCTGCCTTATGGCGAAACCCTGCGCGGCAATGGCTGGCAGTGTTCCAGCAGCACCAACGGCATCCGCTGCGAAAACAAAAGCGGGCACGGCTTCGAGCTGAATCAGCGCCGTCAATGGCTGTTTTGATATTTGCGCTTAGCAGAGCAGATAACGCCACCCCAGGACACATTTCTTTCATTATCCACAAGAAGAAACGTTGATGAACATGACACCCCGCGCGATTGCTGCCCTGCTGCTCGCCTGCACCACCCTCGCCGCCCATGCCGATAACCGCGCCTACCGCGATACAGTATTGGGCCACCTGGAATTCACATCGCCCAGCAAAAACATCCGCTGCCGAGGCGACGAGCCTACCGATCCTACTGCCGACTTCAAAGGCTTCAACGGCGTGACATGCAGCGTGTACCGCGACAACGCCACCATTCCCGAGCTGCCCCACCCGAAAGGCTGCCCGACCGACAGCCTGACGGTGTTTACACTGCACAGCACAGGCAAATCCGCACGTGAAGCCGAATGCTCCGGCGACCCGTATTACACTTTCCACAGGCCGGTCAAAGCCCTGCCTTATGGCGAAACCCTGCGCGGCAACGGCTGGCAGTGTTCCAGCAGCACCAACGGTATCCGCTGCGAAAACAAAAGCGGGCACGGCTTCGAGCTGAACCAGCACCGTCAACGGCTGTTTTGATATTTGCGCTTGGCAGATAACCCCAACCCACCCTAAAAGCAGCCTGCACCTCTTGGGCAGGCCGCACCCTTAGCACCATGAAGACCCGACACATCACCATTCTCTATTTCGCCGCCCTGCGCGAACAGGCGGGCAAAGAACAGGAAACGCGCTCCACCGCCGCGCAAACGCCTGCCGAACTGTATGCCGAATTGCAGGCTGCTTATGCCTTCGATTTGCCGCAGGAACGCCTGCGCGCCGCCGTCAACCATGCCTTTTGCGACTGGCAAACCGCTTTAAATGATGGCGACACCGTAGCATTTATCCCACCCGTATCAGGAGGTTGAAATGACGGAACATTTTGCCATTACTGAGCAGGCCATCGACCCGAACGCCCTGCGCGAACAACTGACGCAAAAAGCCAACTGCGGCGCGTTCTGCAGCTTTGAAGGCTGGGTGCGCGACCACAACGACGGCAAAAACGTGGACTATTTGATTTACAGCACCTATCCCGAACTGGTGCTGTCGCAAGGCAACGCGGTGATTGAGCAAGCAAAACGGCAGTTTGCCATTGAAGATGCCGTTTGCGTGCACCGCGTGGGGCGTTTGGACATCGGCGATATGGCGGTTTGGGTGGGCGTAACCGCCGGCCACCGCGATGCCGCTTTTGCCGCCTGCCGCTTCATTATCGACACGGTGAAAGCAGAAGTGCCGATTTGGAAACAAGAATTTTACGCGGATAGCCAGCACCAAACCGCCTGGTTGGCCAATCCGGAAGCCTTGTAACACGGTCGGCAAAAAAGCAGCCTGCACTCGGAACAATATCCACAGTGCAGGCTGCTTTTTCTTTTTGATGCGGCCATTATTCCAACGGCTCGGTTTGCACGGAAAACTGCGCTTCCTCTTTGCGGTGGTGCAAACGGTGCTGCCGCCACCAAATCCGCAGCAGCAGCCACAGCAAATACGGCAGGCACGCCGCCACCAGCAGGTAATGCCACGAATGGAACGAAACCAGCACCTGCCCCGTGTTGAAAAACACCCATGCCGACCAAATCCACAACCATGCAGACGGCAGTGAGAATGCCAACACCACCAGCGCCGTCAGCGTGCGCGGCATGGTCATGAGCAGCCGTTCGCCTGCCGCGCTGTATCGGTCCATCCGCATCAGCATAATCATCGCCCACAAGAGCACGCAGGTCATGCCGCCGTTCACGGCAACCTGTATCCAGCCGAATGCAAACTCCGGCGCAATCGGCAGGCCGTCGCCGGGCAGCGGCTTACTGTCGGGCAGCAGGGCTTCCTTGATGTTGAGCCCCACGGTGAACAGCAAGTCCGCCATAATGGCATACACAGGCAAGTATTTGATGGAAAATCGCATTATGTTTTTCTGAAAATAAAAGAGCGTTGATTTTAGCATTATTGCCGTGCGGCGTAAAAAGTGCAGGCTGCTTTTTCGGATTCGAAAGCAGCCTGCACTTTGTGTTCATGCCGTTATCAGCGCAATTCGCGGTACAGGGCGTCCAACCATTTGTTGGCCTGTTCGCCCGTATAAGGTTTGCCGAACTGGTCCAGCAAATGAATCCGCTGGCCGTTGCCCGCATTTTCCAGCGCCACAAACAACTGCGCCGCCTGTGCAGGTTTCTGCTGTTCTGCAGGCTGCTTGTTCGAACCGAACCAGCGGCTGAACCAACCGCGTTTTTGCGGCGCATTCGCCGATGCCTCGTTTTCTGTCGGCGCAGGGCGCACGATAAACATGCCGCGCTCGCTCACAAACTGCTGCACCACCAAACCGATGCGGTTCAATGCCGAACCGACGCGGTTTACGTTGCGCTCTGCCGAGCCGGTAATCAAAACCGTGTTGGCCTCACGTTTGGCAAATTCGGTGCCTTGGTCCCTATCCGCCTGTACTGCCACCTGGCGCTGCGCTTCGGCCTCGTCAACGCCGACATACTGCATGAAGCGCGCCAAGAATGCCGCTTCCAGATTCGGGTCATTCGCGCGCGGCTGCCACATGGTCGTTTCTTCGCGCTTGTTGCTGTACACCTCTTCCAAACCTTTGTGCGTGAAGAAAATATCCAGCCCGCCTTGGCGGTTGCGTTCCATGCGGATTAAGAATTTATCGCGCTCGCTGGTGGTGTAAATACCGCCCATGCCGACCATGTCGAACAAACGGCGCAAACCTTGGTTCGGCAGCTTGGCGCGGTTTTCCGCCCATTCGGTTTCCATCAGGCCGGCCTGCGGTTCTTCGGAGGCGATGGTAAAGCCCATTTCCTGCCAGAAAGAACGCAGCACGGGCCACATTTCATTGGCCGTTTTGCCTTGCACCACCAACCAGCGCTGTGTACCGCTGCGTTCGATATGTGCGTTTTTCACTTGCATTAGCACGCTTTTGCCGCTATTCGCGCCGGTACGCTGGGTAGTGGCATCCGGACGGGCAACCGTGCCTTCGGGCAGCGAATACAGTTCACCGTTGCGCGGGTCGTTCAAATCGGGAGGAACTTCCAAGCTCACGATTTTATTGTTCTGCGACTGGTAATCCAATTTCGGCGTTTCCGATTTGCTGGCACAACCGCTTACTCCTGCGATTAACAACATTACCGCCAATGGCTTCATCATTTTCATGCGTTTTTATACCTTCTTTAAACTTTAAATTAAACCAATGCCGCTGCACGCAAAGCAGCCTGCACTTTTTCCTGACCTGCCGCCGTCAAAGGCAGCATCGGTAGGCGGACGTGCGATGCGCAAACGCCCAACTGTTCCGCCGCCCATTTTGCCGCTGCCGGGCTGGGTTCGCAGAACATCACGTTATAAATAGGAATCAGACGGTCGTTCAGCGCGCGTGCTTTGGCAATATCGCCGTCGATGGCGGCGCGGCACATTTGGGCAAACATTGCCGGTGCCACATTGGCCGCCACGCTAATCACGCCATGTCCGCCGCACAACAGGAACGGCAGGCCGGTCGGGTCGTCGCCCGAATACACGGCAAAATCTTCCGGCACATCTTTAAACAGCGACAATGCCCGCGCCACATCGCCACTGGCTTCTTTCACGCCGACAATATTGGGAATTTGCGCCAAACGCAGAATCGTCTCGTTGCTCATATTGACCACGGTGCGTCCTGGCACATTATAAAGAATCATCGGAATAGCAGCCGCTTCGGCAATGGCTTTGAAATGCCGGTACATACCCTCTTGTGAAGGCTTATTGTAGTAAGGCACGACGGACAATGTGTAATCCGCGCCCAGCCGTTCTGCCGCCAATGAAAGCTCAATGGCTTCTCGCGTATTATTCGCGCCGGTGCCGGCAATGATTTTGATACGTTTTGCTGCGTATTGGATAGTTGCTTCCACCACCGACAAATGCTCGTCCACCGACAATGTGGCCGATTCACCGGTCGTCCCCATGGAAACAATCGCGTCCGTACCGTTGTCGATATGCCATTGAACCAACGTCTCAAGCTGCTCATAATTCACGCGGCCATCTTCATGCATGGGCGTAATCAGTGCAACCAAACTTCCAGTCAGCATAAATTTCACCTTCGTTTTTGGTGTTGCAAATGTGGTGGATTGTAGCCTACTTTCGGGCTGCTGCAAAATATTATCTCTGCAGGCTGCTTTTGCCGCTTTGGAACAGAATTTTGCGTAAAATTAAGTAAAGATAAATTTACTCTATGGAGTTCCTAATTGTCTTTAGTAAGCATTATCAAATATATATTTTTGATTATTCGATATTTTTTATTATCGCAATTTTGTTTCATTCCCACTACGCGGTTTAGCATACTTGATAATTGTTTGTATTTTAAATAATTTTTTTGCCAATTTGAAATCATGCTGCTAAAATGCGCCCTTCATTGAACAACACAACCTTTGAAAGGAAATATCATGCAAGGAAATCAATCTGTTATCGATTACATGAACTTCTTGTTGGCGAACGAGCTGGCTGCACGCGACCAATACTTCATCCACTCCCGCATGTATTCAGAATGGGGTTACACCAAACTGTTTGACCGTATCGCCCATGAAATGGAAGATGAAACACAACATGCGGAAGCCTTTATCCGCCGTATCCTGATGTTGGGCGGCACGCCTAAAATGGTGTCTGCGCCCGTTAAAGTAGGCAAAGACGTCATCGAGATGCTGCAATTTGACTTGGATACCGAATTGGAAGTGCGCGAAAACCTGAAAAAAGGTATCAAATTGTGCGAAGAAAACCAAGACTATGTAACACGCCAATTATTGGTTGATCAGCTGAAAGACACTGAAGAAGACCACGCACACTGGTTGGAGCAACAATTGCGTCTGATCAAAATGATGGGCGAGCAAAACTATCTGCAAAGCCAAATCTAATCGGGAGGCCGTATGCAAGGAGACCGTCAAGTTATCCGCCATTTGAATCAAAATTTGGGCCTGCTGTTGGTGACCATCAACCAATATTTCCTGCACGCCCGCATTTTGAAAAACTGGGGCTTTGAAGAGTTGGGCTGTAATTTCTACAAACAATCAATCGTGGAAATGAAACAGGCCGATGCGATTATCGAGCGCGTGCTGCTGTTGGAAGGCCTGCCTAACCTGCAAGAGCTGGGCAAGCTGCTGATTGGCGAAACGCCGGAAGAAATCATCCGCTGCGATTTGGCCAAAGAACAAGAAAAACACGCCGCCTTGGTGGAAGCCATCGCCGTTTGCGAAGCGCAGCAGGATTATGTTTCGCGCCAACTGCTGGAAAAACAGAAAGACGAAAACGAAGAACGTATCGACTGGCTGGAAACACAGTTGGAACAAATCGAAGCCATGGGCCTGGAAAACTATTTGCAACTGGGTGCGCAAGAGGACTAACACAAACCACTACCATTAACCTTGGTACCCAATCCGACACCTGCACATTTGTGCGGGTGTTTTTTTCATGCCTGCAACCTTCTGCAGGCTGCTTTGCAATTTGCCGTCCTCTCGCGTATAATGCGCCGTTCTATGCGGATGTGGCGAAATTGGTAGACGCACTGGATTTAGGTTCCAGCGCCGCAAGGTGTGAGAGTTCGAGTCTCTCCATCCGCACCAAACTGCAAAAAACGGTGTTTTCCAACGCCGTTTTTTTACGTTCAAAGATGTTCAATTTTACCAGCCTATCCCCCGCCAATAAAGGCTTTCATGCAGCCCCCTTATTTCATAGATGTTCAATAGCATCCAATAAATCATTGTTGAATTAACCAAAGAATGGGGGTATTTTTGGGGGTATCGTAAAACTACCCCGAAAAAATACCCCCAAATGACACTCAACGACCGACAAATCAGAAACGCCAAGCCGCAAGAGAAGCCCTATAAGCTGGCAGACGGCGGCGGGCTGTATCTCCACGTTACCCCCAAAGGCACAAAATCGTTCCGGCTGAAATTCCGCTTTGACGGCAAAGAGCAGGTATTGACCATTGGAAAATACCCCCACGTTTCTTTGAGCGAAGCGCGGGCTATGGCGGAAACGGCCAAAACCCAAATATCACAGGGCATCAATCCCGCCGCACAAAAGCAGGCGGAAAAGCAGCAGGCGCAGGAAGCTGCCCTAAATACCTTTGCCGCCGTAGCGAAAGAATGGCACAGGGTAAGCACGCTGCGCTGGAAGCCCCACCATGCCGCCCGTGTATGGCGGTATATGGAAACGGACGTATTACCCCACATAGGCAGCCTGCATTTGGACGAAATCCGCGTATTGGATATTCAAGCCCTATTGGAACGGGTAATGACTAGAAACGTGAGCAATACCGCCGAAAAAATCAGGCAATGGATAGGCGCGGTATATGAATATGCCGCCCAAAGGGAATTGACCGAACGCAACCCCGCCAAGCAGCTGAAAGACTTTGTAGTACAGCGCGAAACGGTACACCACCGCGCCTTGCCACTATCCGAGCTTGAAACCTTCTACCGCCGCCTGAAAGAAGCCCGTATAGACCCCGCCAACCGTATAGCCCTATTACTGCTTATCCTAACCTTCCCCCGCAGTAACGAACTGCGCGGGGCACAATGGGGCGAGATAGATTTTCAGGCGGCCGTTTGGACGATTCCCAAGGAACGGATGAAGATGAAGCGCGAGCATAAAATCCCCCTATCCGCATGGAGCTTGGAACTGCTTCACGAACTGCACGCCATCACGGGGCAGGGAACGCAGCTATTCCCCAGCCGCACCAAGATAGGCAGCTACATCAGCGAAAACACCCGGAACAAAATCATAGAGCGGATAGGCTTCAAGGAGCTAACCACACTGCACGGCTTCCGCAGCCTGGCCAGCAGCACCCTGAACGAAAAAGGCTTCAATCCGGACGCCATAGAGCTGCAACTTGCCCACCAATCGAGCGACAAGTCGCGCAAACCCTACAACCGCACAGACTACTGGCAAGAGCGTGTAGAAATGATGGCATGGTACAGCGGCCTTTTGCGCGGCCACTATGGGGAATAAAAAACGCACACGCGCGATAAAAAAATACTGGTTATACTGGTTATCTGGTTATTTATTATATATATGATTGATTATAAATAAAAAAATGAATAACCAGTACATAACCAGTGGGATTTCTACTGGTTATCTCTTTTTTATTCAAATGCTTATGCTGGTGTTTAGGCAGGATTTGGGGGTATTTTTGGAACATTTGGGGGTATTTGCAGGCTGCTTTTGCCGCTGCCGCCGCCAAACCGCAGCACATCAGCTTGAACGAATGGATAAGCCGAGCCGCCACGCAGGCGGCATAATTTGCGTTTTAAGCGCCTATCCGCCTTTGGACGTGTTACCCAAACATCCCACAGCAAAACCGCCCTTGCAGACGCAAATAGACGGTTTACCGAACGGATATTGCCCATTTGCCCTTTGCAGGCGTTTAACGTGGTAAGGAATAAACATGAAAACTCTCAAACCAATCCGCGCCGGGCAGCCACAATCTGCGCTGGAAGCATTGATGGCCACAGCTTCGCTAGCCGAGAAGCTGGAAAACGCAGGTTTCGAGATACCGCCGCGCAGCATGGCGCAAAGAGAACCTGCAAATTTAGAAATAGAACAGGATTGAGCCAAGGGGCGGTATTGCGCGAATGGCTGGATACCGTAGTCAAGCCCGCGTTTGAAGGGCGGATACTACCGATAGACGAAGCCACCGCCGAAATATGCGCCGCGCTGCACATACCCGACCATGCCCCCGAAAACGATTCATGGATTGCGGCCACTGCCAAACAGCACCGATTAATCCTTGTAACACGCAACATCAAAGATATGGATAGGGCAGGCGTGAAGCTGCTTAATCCGTTTGAAGCTGCCTGAAAACACCACCACCCGCAAACCAAACACCAGCGACCCAATGCTGGTGTTTTTTATTGCTTGAACAACATTGGACACTATTAGACGATAAAAGTATAATTAGACAAATCTAATACAACGACAGCTAATCATGAAAGACCCCTTATATTTCCCACGGACGGAACTTGCCGCCGCCCTGCTGGGCAGCCTGAAAAGCGGCATATCCAGCGCATTCACGCTATTTGCCCCGCGCAGGATGGGCAAAACGCAGTTCCTTACCAACGATATTGCCCCCGCTGCCGAAAAAGACGGCTTCAACGTGTTCTATTTTTCCTTCATGGACAACAGGGACACCGCCGACCCCGCACGGTTTTTCCACGAGGCCCTGCACCGCTTCGCCCTGAACATCCGCACCGGCAGCGGCGTAAAAACCTTTTTCGGCAGCTTCACCAAAATAGAAGTTTTCGGCGTAGGCATAGAGAAGGAAACGCAGCAGCAGGAAATCCCCGCCGTGAGCGAAATCATCGCCCATATTGCGGCAGACGACCGCCCCACGCTGCTGCTACTGGACGAAGCGCAGGAATTGGCGCGTATCCCCCGTGCGGAAGGCATGATACGCAGTTTGAGAACCGGGCTGGATATCCATCAAAACCGCGTCAAAACGCTGTTCACGGGAAGCAGCACCAACGGGCTTCGCGCTATGTTCAACGACATCAAAGCCCCGTTTTTCCACTTTTCGCATGCGCTTGACTTCCCCACGCTTGGGCGGGAATTTACCGACTTTCTGGCCGGCGTTTACCGCGAAAGGACGGGGCAGGATTTGGACGCGGATAAACTGTATTCGGTTTTCGTGCAGTTCGACAAAAGCCCCATGTACATCCGCGCCGTGATTCAGGATTTAATCATCAACCCCGCCCTATCCTTGGAAGCGGCGGCCAATGCCCGCTTGGCGCAAATGCAGGAAAACGGCAACTTCCCCCGCCAATGGAACGCATTAAGCGCAATGGAGCGGCTGCTGCTGCAATCCGTCGCACGGGGCGACACCAGCCCATACGGCGCGGAATTCAGGGCGAAAGCAGCCTGCACCTTGGGCGTGGAAACCGTGAAGGCAAGCAGCGTGCAAAACGCCGTCAGAAAGCTGCTGCGCAAGGATTTGATGGCCAAGGATTCGGGCGGCACATTCCGAATCAACAGCCCCATGCTGCAAGCGTGGATAAATGAGAATGTGGAATAGGGGTGCTGAAAATGAGCAATACCAAATTAACATTGCGGGATTTACCCGACCTATCCGATTGGAGTCTTGCCCCTTTATTAACGTTGGAGCAGGCGGCATTGCTATGGGGCGGCATTGACCCTGCTTTCAGTAGTTACGACAACGTAGGGAAAGAACATCATGAACAATGCCGCAGGGCGATAATCGCCATGCAGGCGTTTTTAGGCGGCATTGTGTTAAAAACGTTGCAAGTGCATGAATTGTTTTTAATCGGCGAAGACGGCTGGCAGAATTCTTATTCATACAGGGCAAACCAAGCCAAAGACGAGTTCTCAATACGCGATATAGACCCGAAGAGAACCACCGTTCAAAAAATGGTGTTGATTGCATGGGCGCAAAAAGAAGACTGCCTGACCCTCAAACAAGATTTAATCAAGAGGGAAAGGCAGATGCGGGGAGCGAGCGACACAGAAAGACGGATTGAAACGCAAAGGCAGCCTGAAAGTACAGAGAAGCCCATCATCCAATTACTGGACTATACCCCCAAGCACCCAACGCCCGAATACCAAGTAGCAACGGAAGTGATTAAGGAATTCTACGACCCTATCCCCGAAGGGGGTAAACCCCCAAAGGCATTGGTAATACAGGAGTTTATCGCACGGCGGTTAAAGGAGATAACAGGGGTTAAACCCCCGGAAAATGCCATTACGCGCATTGATGCTTTGGCACGTTCCCCCGACTTTAAAAACCAAACCAAAACAAAAAAATAGTTCAACAACAAAATAATTGAATATCAATACATTAAGAACGGTTAAACCCCTGTTTAGCATAAACGGTTTAACCGTTTTTCTATTGCCTAACCCCCGCCTTTGTCTTGCAGAATACCCCCCATGTTCAACAAGCAGCAAAGGCGTTTTTTTATGCAGCAGCAATTCATCACCGTCAAAGACGTAACCGCTATTTACGGCGTGAGCCGCACCACCGTTTGGAACTGGACCAATCCCAAACACAAGCAATACCGCCCCGACTTCCCCAAAAGCTACAAATTGGGCGGCCGCACAGCCCGCTGGAAGGCGAGCGAAATCCAAGCCCACATCGAAGGCATGAAGCACAAGGAAGGGGAATAACCATGCAGACGCAACGCCAACGAATCCTTGCCGTCCTTACACGCGGCGAAACCCTGACCGTGCGGCAAATCTTCGAGAACCTGCACATCAACTGCCCCACCATCAATTACATATTGCTTGGTGCAATAATGGTGTAATTGCTGTTATCGCATAAAAGATCAATCCAAATTAAAAAAGCAGCCTGCACTTCAATCTTCAAAAGTGCAGGCTGCTTTTTTAATATTGCCAACCGCCACATCGCTGTTATTTCAGCCGCGCAACGCCTGTTCGACGCCCCTATTGGCCAATGCGTCGGCGCGTTCGTTTTCCGCGTGGCCGGCATGGCCTTTGACCCATTGCCAACGCACGCGGTGTCGCGCCACCTGCTCGTCCAGCTGCTGCCACAAGTCCGCATTCTTTACGGGCTGGCGGCCGGCGGTTTTCCAGCCGTTTTTCTTCCAGTTGTGAATCCAGCTTTCCATGCCGTTCTTGACATATTGCGAATCGGTGCAGATAACCACGTCGCACGGACGGTTCAGCGTTTTCAAGCCGGACAGCACCGCCGTCAGCTCCATGCGGTTATTGGTGGTCTGCACTTCGCCGCCGAACAGTTCTTTTTCGTGCGTGCCATAACGCAAAAGCACGCCCCAGCCGCCTGCACCCGGATTGCCTTTGCACGCGCCGTCCGTGAACAGATAGACCGTTTTTTCCATGGGTTCTCTCGCTGCATTCATGTTACAAACCATTCAAAATCAGGTAAAATCACGCATTTATCGGCACGGTTAGCGGCGTTCACGGAAAAATTCTTCGGCGGCGTCTTGAAACAGGTCGGCATCGTTGCTGTCGGAATAGGCCAATGCCGCGATTTCGTCTTCAAAAGCAGCCTGCACCGATTCCACCACGTCCTGCGCCATATCCGGCGGCAAGGCGCGCAAAAAGCCTTTTAATGCAGCCGCCAACACGCGGTTCTGCATCCGCAGGGCGCAAACCGATTCTTCCAAATATTCGAACTCTTGCTGAAGATTATCCACGATGTCGTCTTTCTGTATCAATGAAAACGCACATTGTAGCAAAAACCACCATTCAACGGACAACATCATGAATCAAAACGATAAATCATCACACGCCACCATGGTTTTCACGTTGCAGGACAATGACGCGCCAGCTCAGAGCTGGGAGCAGGATTTGCAGCAGCTGCAACAACGCCAGCATCAGGCATTCGCCGCTGCGGACGCACCGTCCGAAACCGCACTCACATGGCAGAGCGCGCCCGTTCCCGAACGTTTCGGCGACGAGGAATTGGATTTGGCTTACCGCGAATACCTGCGCCACCGCGAAGCGGAGCACAACCAGCGCGTGCGGCAGGCGGCGCAGGAGGAAGATGTGGCCGTGCTGTTGCAGGAAGACTGGTTGGCAGCACAATCCGCGCTCAAAATCGAAAACAACCGCCGCTATCTGCATGCCCGGCAAACCGTCGTGATGCAGCAGAACCAGCCGCTGCAAACGGTGAAAACGCATGAAACCGAAGCCGCAGCGCAGCCGCCCTATCTGCCGCCCTGCACGGTACACGTTTACGACCTGCCCAATCTGCCCAGCACGCGCCGCATACGAATTTTGTCGGAGCAGGAACTCATCAACCGCATTCAGGAAAAACTGCAAATCCATTTGAGCAACGCGATGGCAGGCTTGGTGCGGCAGGCGGTGCAGAAAAAACTGGCCACGCTGACCTACGATTTGCAGTTGATGCTGAACGAAGAAACCGAAAAAGTCGTGCGCGACGTGTTGGAACACAATCTGGCCGCCGTGTTCCGCAGCGTGAAAGACGCCATGCGCTGAATACATACCCTTGTTTGAACAATGGAAAAGCAGCCTGCACTTCAATTTCCAAAGATACTGTAATCAGTGTCAATAACTTTACAAATCTTAACCGTTCTTCAAAGCCTTTTGGTGCAGTTCCGCATCAAAAGGCTTATTCGTTTTCAGGCAGACATAGGCATACCGGAGGATTTTGCACATCATCATCACATATACCTGCTTCGGGTGTTTTCCGCGCCCAACTTGGTAATCAAACCAACCGCGCCATAATTTGGAGCGCGTACAGGCTGCTCTAGCGGGCATGTAAAGGCTGGTGCGTACTACCCCCTATTATCCATCTTTGAAACGCGCTGCAAACCGCTGAATTTGCCACTATCGCGTATTACCGGGCTTAATCCCAAATAGCTTACGAGGTGTTTGGCCGTTTGGAATTTATCCAGGTCAATCAGGACGGATAACAGGATTTGGGGTGCTCCTGCCGACTCCGGGGATGGTTTCCAACCGCTGCTGTTTTTGCCACAAATCTTGGGTGTTGTCTATCACTTGCTGCATTTGGCGGCGGCATTGGTCTATCTGTGCCTGCAAGGTGTCTATCAGCTGCTCTATTGACTACTTGACACACTCATCGGCCACTTGCAGGCGGTTTTGTTCCTGCACGCAGATGGCCATCAACTGCTCTATGCGGCGGTGGATGTTTTTAAGCTGCCTTTTGCCATCGCTTTCGGGCTGCCATGCCTGCGGTTGTTCTAAGCGGCAGTAATCGGCTATCAGCTTTACATCCTGTTTGTCGGTTTTCACGCGCCTGAGCTGCATTTTGGCATAGGCTTTGATGGCAATAGGATTGACTACGCTGATTTTGATGTGGTGGCTGTAAAGATATTGGGCAATGCCCAAATAATAGATGTTGGTAGATTCGCAACAGGCGTGGATTTGACTGGGATTGATTTGATGGCCGTGCAGGTAGTCCAGCAATGCCCGATAGCCTGTTGCATCGTTGGATACGGTAATGTGCGGTGTTTGGTTGGTTACAGTGTCGATTTTGTCTTTGCTGATGTCTAAACCTAAATAGATGGTCGTCATGGTACAAACCTTACGATTAGGGCTAGTGGCCATGATACTGTTATGTTTAGGCAAAAAAAAACCGTACGCACCAATCTTTGGACATGGCTTACGGCCAATGCAGGTAATGCGGGTGTCGTAGGGCGGGTATATTTTAGCATAAGTGGGATGTGGCCAAAAGGCTTGCCCCCCGGCGGGAGCTACCTGTTTTCCGTTGCATGCAAGCATACAACAAAAAACAGGCAGCAGGATATGGGGTTATTCCCCCACTACAATCGGAATTGCCAACCGATTCGCAAACTCCAATGCCGAAGAGACCGTAAATAACTCTACTTTGCATATCGTTTCTGCTTTTTCTTCCGATTTTTCGCACAAGTACACCATAACATCCGCGCCAGCTAAAATCATCTCGACATAAAGCCCTTTGTATTTGTCATTTTCAAAATTCAAAGAATACATTGTCATCTCCTTCTATTGAATATTCGCCACATCTTTTGAATCGCCATTGCTCAAGCTGGGCAAAGGCTTACCGCCCATCTGAGACACCTGCGGTATCGGTTTGGCGGATTCGGGCTGTGCCTGCACGGTTTCGTTGTCCGGTAGCTCAGTCTGCAAATAAGGGTTGTAAATGCCGTTTTCGGCAAAGTCGATACAAGTTTTTTTATCCATGCCGCGTATCGGCGTCGCCTGATCGGTATAGCATGTGCAACTGTTGGACGATTTAACGCAGGCCACCGGATAGGGCATAGCCTGATAATTGCGGTTAAACGAGTCATAGACGGGTGCCGTCCACGGACGGCCATCAATATCGGGCTTAAAATCATCTTCCGTTATCGGCGTCCTTGATGGCTGTGCAGGTTCTGATACTGCTGATGCCGATGACGGCTGCGCCATGGTGTATTGACCTTGCGGCGTATCTTGTACGGTTGGCGCATGATCCGACGGCGGAGCGGTGTTTTCAGCCGTCGCTTCGGGATGTAACTTTTGTTCATACCGCTGATTAACGTAAAACATCAAATAGCCGGTAATCATAATAATAAGCGGCAGGGTATATACCCAAAGGCTTATATTGCCCGACAGCTTGGTGTGTTCTTCGGCCGACTTGTACATCCCGAAAGCGGCCTTTTTGGTAAAAAAGATGCTGTTTTTAGCTTCGGCCACATCAGATCGTGCTTCGGGATTGGCGCAACGTTGCCAGTAGGATACGCGCTTAAAGCCGAGCATTGTCTTACTGATATTGCGATGCTCGCCGATAAGGGCGCGCAGATTGACATCAATCAGGCGCGGGTGTTGGGTAAGGATAAATATATCAATACCTTTATGGCGGTGTGTCTCTAACTCTTGCACATATTGGGGCACTTTCGCACCGGCGGGGCGAGGCCTGAATATGCGTTGTGCTTCGTCGATCACAAGTATTGCGCCGGTTGGTGCCCATTCGTACCACGTCGTCATATCGCAGCCTTCCGGTATTTCCTGATGGGGGATTTTCAAATCGGGTATTCCGTCCACATACAACGGCCGATTCTGCAAATCCTTGCGTGTCATCAACATATAAACCATCAGGCTGGTTTTGCCGCTGCCCGGCAATCCGGTAATCAAAGAAATCATTTTTTACCCCTTGAATCAAAAATTATCTGAATACTATTTGCTTGCAAAAACCGTCCCCAACTTGGAAACCGCTTTAAACGTCAAAGCGAAGCTGGCCGCGCCCAAAAACCAGTTAAGGGCAATACCGCCACCGGCCATATAAAATATCTGCGCACTTGCCCCACCGATACCGTTCATTTGATTTTGCAGCCCCGATATAAGCTGCTGCTGTATGGCCGTTGCCCCCATATAGGTAATGACCGACAAACCGAGTGCTGCAAATATTTTGCCGACCAACGTTGTAAAAACCGAAGTGAGCAGCATGCCCAATGTTGCTTTCATCCCTACCCCCCTAATTGCGCGAAATCGTCAACCGAAATATGGTAAATGCGACGATCATCGAAAACAGTATGACCCAAGGGCGCATTTTGACCGCTGCATCGCATATCTGCCGATAACTCAACGTCTGCGTTGTATGGCCAATCGAAAACACGGTATCCGGCGGGCATTGACCGGAGGACGAAAAAATATTAAGCGGATTAAAAGAGAGGTTCACTTTTTGTTCGGGCAACTTTAAATCCTGATAATCGGTATTGCCCAACTCCATACACATCAATGCCTTCGGATTTGATTTACAAATATTGTTATCCTTGTTACTGCCCGACTGATTTTGATTCTGTTGATCTTGATTTTGTCCCTGATTCTGATTTTGAGCATTGCTGCTTGGCGGTTTACCGATTTCCGACCTTGTCGGGGCAACGCTAGAATTGGCGGGCAAATCGGGTCGCGGTATGGTGCTCACGGTTACAGATCCGTCCGGATTGACCCGAAACTGTGTTTGCTGTGCCTGATCACTACCCGCAGGGGTATAGGGCTCGGTAACAAAAGTATTGTCAGATGCGCTGCCTGCAACCGTGGTTTGCGTATTCTGCGGATTGATTGCGCCTGTTTCCCACAAGGCGTTAATCAAGTCGGTAATCGCGGCATTATTGGCATTGCTTTGATTTAAGAACTGCTCCATCGCCTTTTCCCATGCGGCTTCATTGGGCAGGTAGTTTTTTAAATCGGCTTCTATTTTTGCTTGTATTGCAACGGCATCTTTGCCGGATACCGTGTTATTGGTAATGGACATCCAATGGTTATCATCGGCAGGCAGCTTATTGGTAATCGTAGTACCGTTAATTGTGATAGGAGACGGCCAGTCTTTTGTTTTTGACTGCCCTGCACGCCAAGGGGCAGCACCCTTTGCCAAATATTCGGTTACTGTTGCACCTGATGACCCCGCTGCGCTTGTACCATCCCACTCACTAACTACAATATGGGTATAGGTTTCATTGGGATTGATTTGCTGTTTTTGCCTCTGGAATCTATCAAAATCGGCACGGGCTTGATTCAATGCCTGTTCCCTTACTGGTGCTGTTACCGCTTCCGCCGCGGTGCTGTCGCCGTAGATGGCATCGGCAACGGAAGAGCCGAAACCTGTCCAGTCAAATATTTTTCCTACACCTGCGGCAACCTCTGTCCAATTACCGTCACTAAATCCACGCGAAATCTGATCAGCCACGCCTTGCCTTTTAAGGTTATCCAAATGGGTTGTGGCCGTTGTGCCGACCATAATCGCGCCGAAGCCTTTAGCAACGGTGTTATTGGGGATTCGGGTTTGGGTGCGGACGGTGCCGCTGGCTTTGTTGCCGTAGCTGTCGGTAAAGGTGGTGGGGTGGGATTTGTTGGCGGTTACAGTGCCGGCTGATTTTTGGGAAGATTGAAACTGGTTGCTTGGCAAATTTCTTGAATATTCAGTAGCTTTCCCAACATCTAAAACTCTATTGCCATTTTTATCATACGAATAAAATTTATGATCTGTTCCATAAGCAACAGATGAACCATTGGGAGCTTGTGAAATAATCGCCTGATTAGACTGGGGCGGAATATAAGGTACATCGGCAAATACAGGCGCAAAAACCGCAAAAGCAATTAAAAAAATTAGTTTTTTCATGGTATATTCCAACTTTCAATAACCCACCCCGAAAGCTCAAAAATGGAAAGCAACGACTTCTTCAGTTTTACGCCCCAATATGGATGTTGGGAAACAGAATTCAGATACACCCTTGCTTATATTGGTTGTTCAACAACCATTAATGCTTCCCAAATGACACCCGAACAAATGAAGACAGACAAGCCGATTTATTGCGGTATCATGGCACGGAGGAAACAGTTACAGCCCATACTTGATAATCCGCATTTGTTCGACCATGCCTTTGTCAATGCGGTTAAACTGGTAATTCAAATGTATGACGATATCGAAGTCCGCTAAACAAAAGCAGCCTGCAGGCTGCTTTTTTTTCCGCCTACCAGAACATCGACCAGAACGGAACAATGCACAGCACGCCCATCACAAACAAACCAATATCGCTCATTCTCTAAATCCATTCCTTCTTTCGGATTCTTCCACCGAATATTGATAATATTCACGCGCTGCTTCGGGGTCTCTCTGCTCCAAATCATGCAGGATTTCTTCATCAATAGATTCGTGCATATCTTCTGCCAAATATTCCAAATCCCTTTCATAACGTTCGATATATTCGGCGGCTTCTTCGGGATCAGTGACGTTTTCGGCGACAAATTCGCGGTATTCTTCTTCGCTCATGGTGCGTTTTGCCCAATCCATCATATCTTCGCCTTCGCGCGGTTTATTGGGATCGTCTTCGCCTTCATCTTCTACTCCGAAATTTTCTTTGTATTCGGCGATGAGTCTTTCGGCATCTTCGGGGAAGCTTTGCCGCAGGTATTCGTAAAATTCTTCGTCGCCCATATTCACGGGCTCGCCCGTTTCATCGACGATAATGCCTTCCTGATTGACGTATGCGCCTATATCGGCATCGTAGTAAAACTGGTTTTCGTCTTCCAATTCGGGTTCTTCGGCGACGGGATCGGCAAAAAGTTGGGTATTGTTTTCACGTGCAGGGGTATTCTGCTGTTTTTTCTTTTTGCTCGGTGCAAAGATTTCTTTGATCAGATAAATTGCAGCGATAAAAAGGATGGGAATCAAAGCCCATTGCATAATGCTTGCACCGATTTGGGTCAAATCGGACTTCATGCCGTCTGCTTCGTGCTGTACGTATTGCTTTACTCCGCCCCCGGTAAAATACTGCATTCCGCTCTGCGGTTGTCCTGTATTGTTATTCGGCATAAATTACCTTTTGATGATAAAAATAACGGCTGCCAGCAATAGGCAGATTAATAGGTCGGATGCTATATCGCTTGTTGATGCGGCAGGATGTACAAATTGCTGTACGTCAAACCAAAGGTATTTGCTATTAGTCACGACGGCCTTCTTCAACGATGCTGTGCCAAAAGATTTTTTTAACTTGCCTGAATGCGTAGGCAATGACGAACAGGGTCAATATAACGGCACCAAATTGGACGCCTTCTTCAAAAGGCTGGTTTTGATCGCATTCGGGAAAGGTGAGCTGAATTTTTTGGCTGCCGTAATACCAGCTCTTATTTTGATAAACGACGGTTTTAAGGCTGCCGTCCGCGGTAATAGTCGGCACTACCATGCTCAACTTGTAATCGGACGCTTCCTCCGAAGTGGCGAAGCATTGACCTCCTACGCGGTATCCTTGCTGCATGGCAGTGCCTCCTAAAATTAAACAGCGCGTTTGATCAGGCGTACGGCGGCAATAAAGGCAATGCCTACCAAGCCCAAACCTACGGCGATACCGCCGACTGCTGTCAGGTCAGATTTGAAATCGCCTGTTGCAGTAGTTACCGCAGTGGCGACATCGCCTGCGAAAGATGATGTTGCAACAGTCATCAGGCCGGTTGCGAAAGCTGCTTTTGCAGCATTGATTTTGCTCATGATTTTCATGATTTATCTCCAAAAATGTTAAAAAAGGGGCGTGTGTTCAAGGGGCATTTACCGCCACGCCCAAACGGCAAATTCTATGCTTTGGCCGCTTCAGCCTTAACCAAATCGGATTTCAAGAAATCCAGCCGGGTAACGACTTTGACTTCATTCTTGCCTTTAATTTGGGTTTCCCATTCGACATTGACATCTACGGGCAGCTTGCCGCGCAGGTGGTCTAATTTCGTATGGTCGGCTTCGGAGCCGAACTCCAATTCAACAACATCAACACCAAATTCATTTGCTGATTTGTCATATACCTTCGCTTCGACATAGATACGTGTATAGTCATAGGTTTGGCCGTTCTCGGTTTGGCCCTTGTTCCATTTGACTTTTCGCAGTTGAGTCTTCATGCTTCATTTCCTTATAGGTTGGTTGGTGGGTTAAAAAACATCTGCATAGGCGGCATACCAACTGTTGTTAAATGCCTGCTCCATGCGGTAAAGTTTTGCCTGCTCTTCGAGTTTATTCATTCGCGCGTTGAATTTCGCCTGCTGCTCCCTATGGTCGATTTGCTGCATATAGCGATAGACCTCAAAGTCATAGCACTGTGCCATTTCTTTCATTTCATGCAGATAGCGCATATTCGACTGCCTGCAATCTTCTTTATCCGCGCCCAGGCGCTTCGGTTGTTTTGCCTTGCCCCCTTTAAGCAACTTGACAATTTCGCTATCCGATAAGCCTAACCACTCCATAAGGTTGATGCAGGGGCTGGAGGATTGGCTTGCGTACTTTACAACGTGTTCTAAGTTAATCTCTTGGGTCTTTTTTACCCGCTCCGCCTTTGCGGGACAGTCCCGGTATTGCTCAAACAAGACTTGGCATATCGGATAGGCTGCCGTGAGATAACCGCCCGCGTTGATAAGGATGTCGTGGGGTATGATGTAATCGCGATTGCGAAGCTGTAGCTCAAATCGCACCCATCTGCTTGTGTTGTCGCCCTGTTCGCAACCCTTGTCGTACACACGGACGAGGCGGGAACTGTTGGGCGTGCCGACGTAAAAGGTTTTGCCGGTGCGTTTGTCATCCAACCAGTCATAGCCGTGCAATCGGGCGCGTGGTCTTTGGCCGCGGTTGTCAAATCCGCCCTGCTGCCATGACTGATAGGCTTGATCGGGCGTGTATTGGCCGTCAAAAAAATCATGGGCAAGGTCGCAACGTGTGATTTTGGCGAAGGGTGCGAATACATCCAGCCAGTTGTATAGGCGCGTTTCCCAGCCATCTATCGCTGCCGTTAATCCATCGCCGTACAAATGCACCATGATGCTGTCTTTTTGATTGCTGCCACCAAAGGCGATAACGCCGTATTTGGTCGTGTGAGACCCCATGACAAAGCTGTATTTGTAGCCGTTGATGCCATTTTTTTGTTCGGATATGCCGAAACCGAACAGGGTGTGCATGGTAGATGAGAGTTTTTCGGCCAACTCGCGAACGTTTTCAGGATGTTTATCGTCCAGCGGTGTTTCGTGGTCGATTAAGACTTCTTTTGTGAATGTAAATGTGAGTGTGTCGATATGGGCTGCGGTATTGCTGCCCTGACGTAAGGGGATTTCCTTTGCCTTGCCGTTCACGACGACGATTTGCGTTGTCCGTTCGGATACAGTGCCTACGCCAGTTTGTCCCCCCGTGTTACTAGCGGGGGGCAGTTGCGCCGCTGCGCACTCTGTCGCGTCCGCTCCCGCCTGCGCAGCGGCGCACCCGCCCATACGCAAATAACCGCGTTGGGCATCTGCTTTGCGGGAATAGCTTTTGACAAATTGGCCGTTCACAAACAGGTCGTATCTGCCTTCTGCGTTTTTGACGATTTCATAGTTTTGATTAGACATAACAAAAGCCCCAACTTAAAAAGATGGGGCTCAACCAGCCTTACAGCTGAATAATGAGTCTGGCTCAAAGATACTTGTCAGGATTCTGCCCCACTTGGGGCGAATATATAAGTGCAGGCTGCTTTTTATCGTCAATGGAAATGGCAATAGAGCAATAAACGCAATGCCCGCCGACCGGCTTCAATCCGCCCGATACATCACCCGCCATTCCTCATGCCAAAAACCATCTTGGCGCGGCGAAACGCAGGCATAAATCCCGTTCTGCGCCGCCGCCATCACCTCCTGCCGTGTCAGCAGGCACGCCTCCGGCACGCGCGCGGGCGACAAATACCCTTGGCGCGGTAAACGGCAAAACCGGCTGTGTTCGGCAAAAGCCAACCATTGTTCGGGCTGCGACAACCATTGCCCCGTCCAAGCGTTCGGCGCGTAAATGCTGTCGGTCGGCAGCGTGCCCGTGTCCGTGAACGCATTACCGCGCACAATGCTGACGCGCCGCAATTCCTGCGTGTCGATGCCCTGCGCGGCCAAAGCAGCCTGCACATCGGCGCGCTGCGACAATGCCGACTGCTGCGCCAATTTCCGCGCCTTGTCCGCCAAAACATCGTTCGGCTGGAAACCGCGCATGGTTTCAGGGCTGCCCTGCCCGGCATAATATTTGCACGTTAATTCAATGTGATAAACATGGCCGTTCAGTTGCGCGACAAAATCCAACGCGCCGTCCTGTGCGCCCGATGCGCCGTCCACCCGCCATTCGCGCGCCAGCAGGCGGCTGTGCGGCGCGTGTTGCAGCCAATATGCCAGCAGGTTTTCGGCGTAATGCCCCAGCCGTTCATGCGCCAAGCCTTCGGGTGCAGGCTGCCCGTCCCAGTCCAGCAGCAGGCGGAATCCTTGGTCGCCCAACAGCTCTGCCACGGGCAATTCCTGCCCCGTCCGCCACAACGCGGGCGCGGTCAAAAGGCTGGCCAAATCGCGCACCCACGCGCTTTCCAGTTTCCACCATAAGGCATCTTGTGCGTAATTCACGGTTTTTCCTTTTCTGTTACTTCGGAAGCAGCCTGCACATGGATTTCGGCAAAATACGCTTCCTGCACCACATTCACCAAACCTTCTTTCACCAGTTCCAGCAAGGCGATAAAGCTCACCACCACATACGCCGTGCCGCGTTCCACGGCAAAAAGTTCGGAAAATCGGCATTGTCCGGCCTGCAAACGGCGCAGGATATGGCTCATCTGTTCGCGCACCGAAATGGTTTCCTGCACCACCGCGTGGCTTTGGTGGTGCTTGGCGCGCGCCAGGATATTCAGCCATGCTTTGGTCAAATCGGCTACTTGCACGGCGGGAAGCTGCACCGGCGCGGCCAGTTCCAGAGGCAGGTACACCCACGCGAAATCGCGGCCTGCGCGGGGCAATGCGTCCAAATCGTGCGCGGCCAGCTTCATTTGTTCGTAGGCCAACAGGCGGCGCACCAGTTCCGCGCGCGGGTCGGCTTCTTCTTCGGGCTGCTCGGGCGGTTTGGGCAGCAACAGCCGTGATTTGATTTCAATCAGCACCGCCGCCATCAGCAGATATTCCGCCGCCAAATCAAATTGTTCCGTATCCATCTGCGCGATATAGGCCAGATATTGCTCGGTAATCCGCACCATCGGAATATCCAGCACGTCGATATTCTGCTTGCGGATAAGGTACAGCAGCAAGTCCAACGGCCCTTCAAAGCTGTGCAGCACAACTTGCAGGGCGTCGGGCGGAATAAACAAATCGGCAGGCACGTCGGTCATCGCCTGCCCGAAAATATAGGCAACGGTTTGCGGCATTTTTTATCTGTGTTCAACGGAAGGGTGCAGGCTGCTTTTTGGCGTATCGGAAAGCAGCCTGCACTTTAATGGCGGTTCTATTTCAACAACGTGGCCAAAGGCGTGGGCAAGGCATATTCGCGGATGCGTTCGCGCGGCACCCACACGCCCGATTCATCGGCTGCAGGCTGCTTTTGCGGCGGCAGCACCGCGCGGTACGGCACAATTTCCAGCAGGCGGTGCGTTAAGCGGTGCGTGAAGGCTTCGGCTTCCTGCCAATCATCACCGTCCGCGCCCAGTCTTTCCGCCAGCCCGCGCAATTCGTGCAGGCTGCCTGCTTCGGGCACGCAATACAGCCCCGCCCAAATGCCTCGATTCGGCCGCTTTTGCAGCCAATACGCGTCGTCGTGCCGCCGAAGCAGCAGCCAGAACACGGTTTGCTGGCGCACGGCAACCGGTGTTTTTTTGCGCGGCAATTCGTCAATCCGCCCTTGCTGTTTCGCCAAGCATTGGTGCGCCATCGGGCAATCGCCGCACTTGGGCTTATTGCGCGTACAGACGGTGGCGCCCAAATCCATCAGCCCTTGCGTGTAGGCCGGCATATCGGCGGCGTTGTCCGGCAGCAACTGTTCGGCCAGCGCCCACAAACTGCGTTCGAACGCGGGGGATTTCGGGTCGCCGTCTTGGGCGAAAATGCGGCACAGCACGCGTTTCACATTGCCGTCCAATATGGTTTCGCGCGAGTGAAAGGCAAACGCCATTACAGCGGCGGCCGTGCTGCGCCCCACGCCTTTGAGCCTCTGCCATTCTTCGCGCGTTTGCGGGAATTCTCCGCCGAATTCGTCCATGATTTGCTGCGCGGCGGCATGCAGGTTGCGCGCGCGGCTGTAATAGCCCAACCCTGCCCACAAGGCCAACACGGTGTCTTGCGGTGCGGCGGCCAAATCGCGCACGGTGGGTAATTCGCGGATGAAGCGCAGGAAATAATCGCGCACGGTGGCGGCCTGTGTTTGCTGCAACATGATTTCCGACAGCCAAACGGCATAAGGGTCGCGCACCTGCCACGGGAAGTCGTGCCGTCCGTGTTCGCGCTGCCATGCCACTAATTTTTCTGCGAAATCGGGAAAGTGGTGTGTGTTCATATTTTTTTAAAGTGCAGGCTGCTTTTTAATCTTGGTTTTCAATATTATGATGATTTTTTGGCGCGTTTGTCGCGGATATACAGCTGCGAGCGGTTGTCAGACAATTTGGTTTCGAAAATATCGATGGCGCGCACCAAATCGCTCAATTTGGCAAAGCCGTAATTGCGGCTGTCGAACGAAGATTGGTTGCCGATGATGCGCCCGATTTGCTGCAAATCCGCCCAGCCGTCTTCGTCGCAGCTGTCGGCAATGCTGTTGCGCAGCAGGTTCATGAGCGTGCTGTCGCCTTTCAGCTCCTGCGCGGTTTTGCGCTGCACCTGCTGCTCTGTCGGCGCGGTGCGGCTCTGGGCATTGTCGAGAAACAGGAATTTGCTGCACGCGGCCACCAGCGATTTGGGCGTTTTGTGTTCGCCAAACCCAATCACCTGTTTGCCCGATGCCTTAATCCGCATGGCCAGCGGCGTAAAATCGCAATCGGACGACACCAGGCAGAACACATCGACTTTATTGAGAAACAGCAAATCCATCACGTCGATGGTCATGGCCATGTCGGTGGCGTTTTTGCCTTTGGTGTAGTCGAACTGCTGCACGGGGGCGAGCGCGTAATCCAGCAGCACGTTTTCCCAGCTTTTCAGGCGGTCGTCTTTCCAGTTGCCGTAAATTTTGCGCACCATCACCGAGCCGTAGTTAGCCAATTCGCTCATGATGAAGTCGATTTTCTTGGCGGGGGCGTTGTCGGCATCAATCAGCAGCGCCACGATAAGGTTGGATTTTTCCATGTGGTTTCCTAAACTTAAGCAGCCTGCACTTTGCGTGATGAAGGTGCAGGCTGCTTTTTAAAGCATGGTTTTAAGGCTGTACCGTTTGGCCGTTAATGCTGACGGATTTGAGCGTGAGCGCGTAGTTTTTGTCGCCGTCGTTATAGCGGATAATCGCCGGAACGCCGTTAAGCGCGGGGGCAAAGCCGTATTGCGCCGTGTCGTCGCCGCGTCTGACGTTAAACTGATTCACATCGATTTTTCTGCCGTTAAATGTGATTTGGCTGGTGCCGGCAGGGCTGATGCCGCGCACGGGATACAGGCGTTTGCCGTTGGTAATCATCAGGTTGGGCGGCAGTTGGCCATCAGTGAAGACAAGCTGCCAAGCCAGCGTGAACAAATCCATCACGCGGCCGCGCACGTTTTCGGTTTTGGTTTCCCCGGCTTTGCCGTAAGTGGCTTTGGAACCGGCGAACTGGGCGGATGCATACACTTTACCGTTACGCACGTCGCGGTAATAGCTCGGATTAAGCTGGTTGCCGGAAATGGTGCCGCCGCTTTCAAAGCGGATTTTGTAAAACGGCACGTTGATGCTGGCGCTCACGGTGTATTGGCTGCCGCTGCGTTTGAAGGTCATGGTGGCGGGGATGCCGTAGCTGCCGCGGAACTGCAAGGTGGCCTGGTCGGGAATCGGGGCAGCCTGCACGGACAATGCGCCGGCGGCCAGCATCACGGCCAGCAATGGTTTCACATAGAAAGAAGTTGTTTTACGCACGGATTTTCTCCAATGTCTTGGTGGTTGATGTGTGATGTACAAAAGGAATGCTGTGGACTTGGCCGCCGCGCGCCAAGGTTTCGGCGGAACCGACAATCTGCTCCACCGCCCAATCGCCGCCTTTCACCAAAATATCCGGTTGGATTTCGGCAATCAGCGCGGCGGGCGTGTCGCTGTCGAACCAGGTGACCCAATCCACGCTGGCCAATGCCGCCGCCACGGCTGCACGCTGCGGCAATGCGTTGATGGGGCGGTCGCTCCCTTTGCCCTGCCGCCGCACGGATTCGTCCGTGTTCAATGCCAGAATCAGGCATTTGCCCAACGCGCGCGCCTGCGCCAGATAAGTCACATGGCCGCGGTGGATGATGTCGAAACAGCCGTTGGTAAACACCAAAGGGCGCGGCATATCGGGCAGCTTTTGCAGCAGTTGTTCGGGCGGCAGGATTTTGCGCTCGAAATCGGGCAAAGGGTAGTTCATGGCACAGCTTTCTAAATCGGACGGATTACGCTTTCTGCGTTTCCACCTGAATCATGTCCGCAGGCGGTAAAGCAGCCTGCACTTTCGGCACATCGGCGCGGCGCAATACCGTTTCTTCCGGCGCATCCGCCTGTGCGGCAAATGCTGCCAATGCCGCCGCATCGGTTTCCACCAACATCAAACCTTTGGCTTCTGCCACGGCAACGGCCTGTTCGACAGACACGGCAGCCGCAGTTTCAGCGGCAGGCACGGCTTCAAAAGCAGCCTGCACTTGGTTTGCACCACTTTCCGGTTCTTCTTCCGGCTCAATCGCCTGCAACACCACATCAGCCTGCGCCTTCTCGGCAGCAGCTTCTTGCGCGCCCGACTCGCCAGCCACGACAACGGCAACCGACTCGCGGACGTTTTCCGCAATCTGCGTTACCAGAGCCGCTTCATCTTGAACGGCAGATTCGGTTTCCGGCACATCCAAAGCAGCCTGCACATGGTCGGCGGCAACCTTTTCGGCCGCAGCCGCTTCACGGCGTGCCTGCCATTGTGCGACCAGCGTGCTTTCAGCCGCCAAATCGGGATACTGCGCCAAAACATGGGCAATGCCGTCCTCCACATTCGCCCCCACCGCGCCGACATCCAGATACTGCACGATTTTGGCGGCGGACGGAATGCCGCGCTGTCTGGGCGGACGGCGGTCGTTTTTGCCACGTTTTTCATTGCCCAAGTTTACCACCAGCGGCTTCTCTTTTTTCGCCCGATTGTTGCGTTTGCCATTATTTACAGAAGCATCGCCGCCCTGTTCCGCATTTTTTGCAGGCTGCCTGCGCGAATTTTCGGCAGACTTCTGACGTGCCTGACGCGGCTCTTTTTCAGGCATTTCCGCCACAGGCGCAGGCGCGGCCGCTTCCGCCTTTTCGGCATTGCGCGAACGTTTGTCGGCATTGCGGGATTTACGTTCGTTTACGCTCTGCTGCTCGCCGTCTTCGCGGTTTTTGCCCGCATTCGGGCGGCGGTTCGGATTGTTCCGCTTGCTGCCGCCGCGCGATTTGCTGCCGTTTTTGCCGAAAGAAGACGCGGCAGGCGCTGTATTTTCAGATGAGCCCGACGTGTCGCCGAACAGTTTTTTCAGCCAATTTTTAAAGCTGTCCCACCAAGACGCATTTTGGCTGGACACCGGCGCGGGCGACGCATGGCGCAAGCCTTTCACCGCAGGTTCTTGGCGCGCAGCTTTTTCACCTTTGCTGTTGCTGAACGGCACGCTTTCGGTTTTTTCGGGCGGCGCGACACGTTTGTAACTCGGCTCGGCATTTTCTTCCACATCATCGGTGCGGATTCGGGTGATTTCGTAATGCGGATTTTCCAAATTCGTGTTCGGAATCAGGAACACGGACACGTCCAGCCGCTCTTCCATGCCGAACAGTTCGGCGCGTTTTTCATTCAGCAGGAACGTGGCCACGTCCACGGGCACTTGCGCGTGCACTTCGCCCGTGTTGTCCTTCATCGCCGCGTCCTGAATCAGGCGCAAAACGTGCAGCGCGGTGGATTCGATGCTGCGGATAACGCCCGTGCCGGCACAGCGCGGGCAGGCAATATGGCTGCTTTCGGCCAGTGCAGGCTGCAATCGTTGGCGCGACAGCTCCAACAGCCCGAAGCGCGACAATTTGCCCATCTGCACGCGCGCGCGGTCTTTTTTCAACGCATCGCGCAACACATTTTCCACATCGCGCTGGTGCTTGGCATCTTCCATATCGATAAAGTCGATAACCACCAAGCCGCCCAAGTCGCGCAAACGCATTTGCCGCGCCACTTCTTCCGCCGCTTCCATGTTCGTGCGGAACGCAGTTTCCTCAATATCCGCACCGCGTGTGGAACGTGCGGAGTTCACGTCGATGGAAACCAAGGCTTCCGTGTGGTCAATCACAATTGCACCGCCGCTGGGCAGGCTCACGGAGCGCGCAAACGCCGTTTCAATTTGCTGCTCAATTTGTAGGCGAGAAAACAATGGTGTGTGGTCGGTGTAGAGTTTGAGCCGCGACAAATTGTTCGGCATCACATAACTCATAAATTCAGATACTTGCTCGTAAACTTCGGGATTATCCACCAAAATTTCGGCAATATCGGGGCGGTAATAATCGCGGATGGCGCGAATGACCAGCGAGCTTTCCATGAACAGCAGATACGGCTCTTTATGTGCCGCCGCCGCTTCTTCAATGGCACGCCAAAGTTGCAATAAATAATTGAAATCCCACTGCAATTCTTCCGTGCTGCGGCCAATGCCGGCAGTACGCGCAATAATGCTCATGCCGTGCGGCACATCCAAATGCGCCATCGCCTCTTTCAGTTCGGCGCGGTCATCGCCTTCGATTCGGCGCGATACGCCGCCGCCGCGCGGATTGTTCGGCATCAGCACCAGATAGCGGCCGGCCAGGCTGATAAACGTGGTTAATGCCGCGCCTTTATTGCCGCGCTCGTCTTTTTCCACTTGGACGATGACCTGCATCCCTTCTTTCAGCACATCCTGAATGCGCGCACGGCCGCCTTCATAGTCTTGGAAATAGGCGCGGGAAACTTCTTTGAACGGCAAAAAGCCGTGGCGCTCCACACCGTAATCGACAAAACACGCTTCCAGAGAAGGTTCGATACGGGTAATCACGCCGGTATAGATATTGCCCTTGCGTTGTTCTTTACCAAGGGTTTCGATGTCCAAATCCAGCAGGGTCTGCCCATCGACAATGGCCACGCGCAATTCCTCGGAATGCGTGGCATTAAATAGCATTCTTTTCATATTTGTACCTATAATCAGGCACTTAGATACGTTTTAAGTTTGAAAAACTACTCGCGTGGTGGCGCACGGTGCGCTGCGATGTGTGTAGTTTCGGACGATTCAAAAGAACGATGTTGGAAATTTCAGGGTTTCTGAAACGGGTGTTTATCTGTTTAAACAATAAGTATTGAGCGGTCGTCTGCGGATATTCATCAAACATTTTTTGCTGCGTTAGCTCGATGTGCAGCAAAAAGGAAAACGTGCCAAGTGCTTTTTTTGTAAAATGGCGGTATACGGCTTTTGCAATAGAGGGTGTGCAGGCTGCCTTAAATTATTTTTCACATTAAAAATCAAAGCCGTATCACTTGCATCTACCCTGTCCGACACAGTATTCATGCTGCATCGGCAATCATTGGATTATAGTAAAAATGCCAACAATTAGCAAAGACTTAGTCAATCATATTTGCGTGCAGGAACATGAATCGGCGCAACGCCTTGACAACTATCTGATAAAAATTTTGAAGGGCGTGCCCAAGAGCCATATCCACCGCATTATCCGTGCGGGCGAAGTGCGGGTGAACAAGGGGCGCGCCAAACCGGAAACGCGCATTCAAACCGGTGATTTGATTAGGATTCCGCCCGTGCGCACGGCGGAAAAAACGGCAAAAAGCAGCCTGCAACCCGTGCCCGCGCGCCATTTTGAAATTGTTTACGAAGACGATGCGCTGCTGGTGGTAAACAAGCCCAGCGGCGTGGCGGTGCATGGCGGCTCCGGGGTGAGTTTCGGCGTTATCGAACAGCTGCGCCGCGCGCGGCCGGAGGCGAAATATCTGGAACTGGTGCACCGCTTGGACAAGGATACCAGCGGCCTGCTGATGGTGGCCAAAAAACGTAGCGCGCTGGTGAAACTGCACGAAATGCTGCGCAACGACCATCCGAAAAAAATCTATTGGGCGCTGGGCGTGGGCACATGGCAGCCTGCACTGCGCCATGTCCGCCTGCCGCTGGTCAAATACACGGGCGCGGCCGGCGAAAAAATGGTGCGTGTCGGTTCGGCGGAAGACGGGCAATCGGCACACACGGTATTCCGCGTGCTGGACACATTTTCGGGCGAACGGCCGCATTCGGTGGGCGTTTCCGCTTTGAGCCTGGTGGAGGCGACGCTGAAAACGGGGCGCACGCACCAAATCCGCGTCCACATGCAGGCGAGCGGCTGCCCGATTGCGGGCGACGAACGTTACGGCGACTACCAGGCCAACCGCCGTTTGCAGAAATTAGGTTTGAAGCGCATGTTCCTGCACGCCTATTCTTTGGAGCTGGACCATCCGCTCACCGGCGAAAAACTGGTGTTGCAGGCTGCTTTACCCGATGATTTGCAGCGGTTTTTGGACGGTTTGCGTGCAGGTTGAACGATATAGTGGATTAAAATAAAAATGAGACAAGGCGAGCCAACGCCGTATCATTGCGATTTTAATTCACTATAAAAAGCAGCCTGCAAAACAGGCGATAACCCAAGCGTAGGTATGGCGGCGCAACACCATGCAATCTTAAAATTATTATTTAATTTACAATAGGATATCAAAAATATGAACACCCTTCCCTACCAACCCGAAATCGCCGAGCGCATGAACGCGCATGCAGAATATGCCATCGGGCAGGACGCGCAGTTTTACCGCACCCAGAACGGTTATTGGATTGCGTGGCAGGCGGATTCGGCCACCGCTGCCGTGCTGCCGCCGAATCTGCCCGACAGCGAGCCTTGCGACCGGGTGGAAGGCATTGAGGATTTGGCCGAATTGGTGGATTTGGTCGAAAGCGGCGAATACGAAGCGCTGCTGGCGGCGGACGATGACGGCGAGCATGCACACGAATGTAGCTGCAGTTGCCATCATCATTGATTTTAAAAACAAAAAAGCAGCCTGCACTTCACATTTGGAGGTGCAGGCTGCTTTTTCCGAATAAATGCGGATTGGGGGGCTTATCGGGCAGGCGTTCCTTCCACGTCGATAATCCAAACTTCCGATTGCGAACCCAAACGGAGCGGCACGCCCCAGAAGCCGTAGCCGGATGTGACGAAGAAATGACCGTTGCCGATTTTTTCATAACCGTAGGGCAGGCGGTTCAGGAAGCGCACGAGCAGGTTGGCGGGGAAAATCTGGCCGTTGTGCACATGGCCGGAAACTTGCACGTCAATCGGCAGCTTGGTGTGCGCCAACACATCGTCCGGGCGGTGGTCGAGCAGGAACACGGGCTGCGATGTATCGACTTGCGCGGCGCGCAGCAAATCGGCGGTTTCCATGCGTTGGCCGATGAGCTGGTCGGGACGGCCGACCACCCAGATTTGATTATCCACCAACGCGGCTTGGTCGGACAACACGGTAATGCCGGCATCTTGAATGGCATGACTGATTGGGTCGCGCGAGAACATATCGTGGTTGCCCAGCGTGGCGAACACGCCCATCGGCGCGCGCAAACGTGCGAAATGCGGCTTCATGTGCTCGCTGTCGTACACGTCGGTATTGTCGTCCATAATGTCGCCGGGCAGCAAAATCATATCGACTTTTTCGCGGTTCATAATGTCGGCCAGCTTGTCGAGTTGGCGCCCACCCACCAGTATGCCCAAATGCAAATCCGCCGCCATGCCGATACGGACGGGTTTGGCCAACGGTTTGCCGATGGTGATTTTGGCATGCCGCACCACGGGCGTGTAGGCGTTATAAACCGATACGGCAAAAAATGAGATTAAAATCAACGGGGAAGCAATGCGGAGCACGCGCGTGTAACGTGCAGGCTGCTTGAAAATCAGTTTCAACGTGTGGTGGCAAAATCCGATAATCGCACCAGTGAACACCACATACAGCAGAAACACCAGCCACAAAGCGCCGAAACGGAACAGCGTATGCGACCACGAGAGCAGCGCCGACAACATCAGGCCGTTGCCGAACGCAAAGCAGCCTGCAACAATCCAGCGGCGCGCTTTGGGCGACTGGACGGCAAACTGCCAAAACAGCCAGCGTGTTAAAAAATAAATCAGCCCCTGCATCACCAGCAAAGGGACAATGGAGAATAACTTCATCGCTTGGTGGGTTCCAAATCAAATGGGGCATTCTAGCACAAACCTTGATAGATATCGGCAAAGCAGCCTGCACTTCGGCATGGAACATGGAACAGCATGCGGGCTGCTTTTCCAACACCGCCGCGTTATAATGCCCCATCATCCCTTAAGGAACACCCATGACCCCCACACCCACCCTGCCCGAACACTTCACCAAAGCCGAACGCTACCAAGCCATCCTGCCGCAAATCGAAGGCCTGCTGCGCGCCAATGCCGATTTATGGACGGCCAACCTCGCCAACATCAACGCCCTGCTCGCCGAAACCTTCGGCTGGTTTTGGGTCGGCTTTTACTTGGTCGATAACACCGGCACAGAGCTGCAACTTTCCACCTTCCAAGGCCCCGTGGCCTGCACGCGCATCGCCCACAATAAAGGCGTGTGCGGACAAGCATGGGCACAAGGCAAAACCCTCATCGTCCCCAACGTTCACGAGCACCCCGGCCACATCGCCTGTTCCAGCCGCAGCCAATCCGAAATCGTCGTCCCGCTGCGCAACCGACGCGGACACATCATCGGTGTGCTCGACATCGACTCGGAGCAACTGAACCAATTTGACGAAACCGACGCGCAATATTTACAGCAAATCTGCGCTATGCTGCCTGAAATACTTACAGCACCCGAAATCGCATAAAAAAATAATTTTAAAAAACAGAAAAATAATCGGCTTATCAATTTTGCGGCAACAAAATGCTTGCCAAAAAGACGGAATATCTGCATAATAGCAACTTCTTCGCCGGTGTAGCTCAGTTGGTAGAGCACCTGACTTGTAATCAGGGGGTCGCGAGTTCGATTCCTGCCGCCGGCACCAATTCAAAAAACCGCTTCTTCTGAAGCGGTTTTTTCTTGCCCATATTTTCCCTATATTCATACAAAAAACCGCCCGTTGATATACAGGCGGTTTTTATGATTTGGTGCGACAGCGAGACTTTAATTTATCATGAAACAAATTGATTTATATAGAATATTTAAATTCTATATTTCCAAGATACCGTAAAAAGTACCGCATTTTAAATATGCATCCTTCTTTTTCTGATGAAAAACAGCTCAAATTATCCGCTCTGTTGGTTTATGGCAGTTTATCAAAAAAATAAATTCTAGTGTATATATAAGCAGAAAAACTGTTTTTTACTGGGTATTTGGGTATGAATAGGTTAATTATTTGTTTTAATTAAAATAAATCATTCCCTGTAAATTTTTGTTAATGGGTATAGATAATTTTTGCCTATTTTATTTACGATATAACTTATTGAATATAAATATATACCCACTCATACCCAGTCCATACCCAGTTTATACCCAGTACGGATATGAATGATTTCCCTTTTCTTTCATAAAGATAAAATGTTAATACCCACATACCCAGTCAAAATGAAAATTTTTTTGCAGGGTAACTTTTTTTTCTTGATAAACAACCATAAACATCCCTAAACCGCACTTTCACAAAAAAAGGCATAACTATATGAATAGTTATGCCTTTTTTTGATTAGTCTAAATCATCGGGAATTTCGGGGGGCATTTCGCCAACCAATACATAAAACCGCCCTTTGTTGAATCGCTTAATCCTCCAACGCGTTTCACTTGGGCTTTTTTTCAGCCAGCCAATTTCATACAACACTATGCAGCCTTTGCGTGGGTCTTTGCCTTGCAAAATTTCATCTTCAAACACATTCGGAATAATCCAGTATTCTGTCGGCTCTATCTGCGAAGTTTTGCGATAGCCTGCGTGTTCTCGGCTCGTGTATTCGCTTTCCCAGTCGGCAAAACGTGCACTGCCTGAATACAACTGCATAAAGGCTACCGCTTGTTTGATGATTTGGCGGTCTTCCTGTTTTCCTGTGCCATTCAGCGCGATCCAATCATCAAAGCATTGTTTCACGCCTGCCATACCTACGCCGCTCGGTAAACCTGTAATGCCGTTTGCCAATTCCAATGCTGCCGCAACCAGGGCAAACCGTTTCGCCACTCTTCGCGCTTGTCCGTCCAGAGTAGGCAAAGCCGCCATAAACGCGTTTAAAGCTGCCTGTAGGGTGTCCTTGTGCATTTGGGCTAGATGGGTAACCCATTCGCGCCCTGCGGCGCCATGTTGCGCTTGGGCGGCCGCCTGTAAATGTTCGGATAGGCCTGCACCGTCTGCGAAGCCGTGCAAGTTTTCATAAATACCGTATTGCGTGGCGGCCGGAATGCTCGGCAGCCGTACCGCCTGCCCTGCTTCCCATTTTTCGCCTGTCTGGTTCATGTAGGCATTCATGCTGTATTCGCCGGTCGAAAACAGCAGAATGCGCCATTCTTGTGCGGCTCGGTTGCCGCCGTCTTTTGCGCCTTGAATTTTGCTTTTGCCGTTAATCACGCTGTACGCGGTTTTGCTAATCGTTTTCGGGTACGCTTCGCCGATTTCGTCCAATACCAGCAAGCCGTCATTTCGTGATAAGGCAGCATTTGAAAAGCCTAAATCTGTGCCGCGCCAAGTCATTTTTAGGGCTTGCGGATTACCGAAAACCGACAATGCCACCAGCGCGGCGGTCGTTTTGCCGTCCGAACTGTCGCCGTAGATGTGAAAACCGCCGTTTTGCTCGCCTGTGATGGCCAACAGGGGTGCGGCCAATGCCGTCCCTAGTGCCAGCAACAAACGGCTGTTACCGGCCGCATAACGCGCGATTTCGTCTTGCCATTCCTTCAAGCTACCTGAAACGGTGTAGGCGGCCGCTTGGCTCGTATCGCCGTTGTAGATAATGCGCTCTTTGGTTTTGCCGATGATTTCGCCATTAGGCAACACATACGCGCTGCCTTGCCAACCGCATTTCCCCGTAATGGTGTACGGTGTATGCAATCCGTACGTTTGCAAATAGTCTGCCAATAATTCACGCTTGCGCCGCCCTGAATGCACGGTTAAGCCGTGTTTTAACAAGCCTTGCCAGTTCGCGCCGATTTCACCCATTGGCAGCGCGGCGGTTTTTGTTTGCGTGGTCAGGCAGTCGCGCCATTCAATCACGCGGTAATGATTGCCGTCTTGGTCGCGGCCGCGGCCAATTAACTCAATGCAATCGGCCAAACGCAAAGGGGTTTTTTCACTGGTTGAACCGTCTTTATCCGTTACCACGTCCACAAAATACACGCCCGAATGGTCGCACTCATAGCGCGGCTGCAATACCGCTTCTTCAAATTCAGGCTTGTTTTTCATGATGATTTTCCCAAGGATTCAAATAAATTGGCAAGTAGGATAACCGCTTGCATTTCTTGAAGCGTGGGTTGTCCTTGAAGTCCTTTTTCAGCAAGCCGAAGAAGGCGGCTCAATGAAATCTCATTCAAGGTATCCTGAATATTGACGTTCAGCTCTGTTTTTTGAATATTTGACTGGGAGAATCGAAATAAATCTGCGCTAGGGCGTCTATTTTGCGTTTTCATCGCGTTTTTCCTTTGGATAGGCAAACGCATTGCCGCGCCTAAAAATCGCGTTTAGGGGCATTCTCAGGCCGGCAAATGCGCTGTTGCCTGAAATTATGAGTTTAATGGATGAAATTTGAACGAGTTGATTTCACCAATAATGGCTTGCAAATTGAAAAACGGATATTCCAATGCAGCCTGCACATCTTCTGCATTGATTTCTACAATGGATTTTTGAGACAAAGCAAAAATAACCAATTGCAACATCCGAAAAATGCGCTGCAAATCGTTAAAGCCCTCTTCATGAAGAAGAAAATATATTTCGCCATTTACGCTGACATATTCGGGAATATCGTCAATATCTTGAAAAATAGGGGTAATAACTACGGATTGAGTAGAAGAATTCATATTGAATACCTTTTCTGTGTTTAAAACGCCGCTTTCCGTTCTCACACGGTGGGCGGCAGACAAAGGGCAAAGAGTGAGAAACTGGCACACAGAACCAGTGGGCATGCGCCCGCTTTGCCCCTGCCTACCATGAAAAGGCAATACAAGGGGAATGCAAATAAAAAACCGCTTGGCAATTCAATTGATTGCTTTTGGCGGCTATTTGCCTGTGCATTCAGCTTCTCACGGCTGGTTGCGCTATTGAACGCAACGGCTCGATTATTGTCCTTTGCCGGGAGGGTTGTCAAGTGATTCAAGAAATTTTTGAAATCTTTGCCTTTTTTTGAGCAGCATGTTATTGACAACATCCACATGTTCAAAAACCTGTTGATTGATTTCTTTAATAAAAGCGGTAGATAGGGAGACAGACTCACCAGCATTCAGTTTGCGTGCAATTTCATTAAGATACTCCCCTAAAACTCGTAGCCGGGGAATCGATTCGTACACGGCTTCTACTTCATCATTACTCAATACAGGATTTTTCTTCATATATTCTGCGAGCATGTAATTCACTATTCCGTTAAAACTCTCATTGCGCAAGGTAGCTTGATGAACAAGATAAGCATCCAATTTGGCTGGTAATCGAATAACCAACCGCTTTTTGGGTCGCCCCTTGGGGCTGTTCGGCTCGTATGCAGCCGTATCAGGGACATTTTGCTGTTTCGCTATTTCTTGTTTGAACGATTCACGCACCAATAACGAAATACTCGCTTTCCCGTACCTTTCCAGCGCAACCTGTTTTAATTCATTGATTTGACTTTCATTTAATCCATAAATACTTAAACGTTCCGAATGATTAAGATAAACGTTTATTTTTTTTGATTTCTTTTTAACGCGGGGCATGGTTTGTTCTCCTATTTGGTGCTGCGGTTGGCAGCTAACTGGTCTAAATAAGCGATGATTTCATTTTCCCGCCACGCGGTTACGTTGGGGCTAATTTTTATCGGCTTGGGAAAATTGGGGCGGTAGCGGCGATTGTTCGGATTAACCCAGTTCCAAATAATCGTATCGGATACGCTCAACAATTCCGCTAACTCTTTTGCTCTAATTAATTTCACTTGGTTCATCATCGTTCATTCCTGTTGTTTGCATAATACAAGCATAGTATGAATACATTTTATAAATCAAGCAATTAACCATTTTTTCATGTGTAAATTTTCGTAAGAACATTTTTAGCGGTGTTTTTGCCACCACGTGCCTATCCTGCATCTAGCTTGAAAAATAGTTCTACTTTGGAAAATTTGTTTTTTTGAAAGGAAAGGTTCACGGGATGTGGAAAGTTTCGTGCTCATGATTGAGATATTGATTATAAGTGATGTTTTTTGATTTATATTGATTTTAAATTTGGTTGTTTAATGATGCTAAAATAGATTTCTTTTGATTATATTTACTATTGAATAGATTTATTCTGATGGTATTTGATTTATTTTGATTGATATTAACATAATTTTGATTTATTATGATTGATAATTTAATAGTTGAAATGAGATATTATGATTGCATTTTTGATTGAATTGGATTAAATATGAGCGATATTGATGATTTTATGCAAGCGATACGTCCGACAGGAAAATCCAAATTGGATAGGTATAAAGCCGATATTTTGACCTTAAAACAGCATGGGTACAGCAACAGTGATGTGTTACGCTTTTTGCTGGAAAAGAAAAATGTGAAAGCCGGCACGGCAACATTAACACGTTTTTTGGCCAAACATCGCGAAAACTCTTTGGGAAAATCGGGGGCTAGGACAGTTCAACCCGAAGATCTGTCGAAAACTGGGTCGGTAGACAGTGTTCCGACACAGCCTGAAACGGCTACAGGGACAAAGCCCTTTAACTGGGAAGAAGCCAAGAAGGAAGACTGGCATGATTTGATTTGAATATTTGGAATGGCGAAATCTGTTACAAACTCGTTTTAAAACCTAAATTATATTGATTTAAAAGGAATATTACAGATTTCATAACGCGGTTTCGTAACGGTTTCGTCACGCGACTGCGGGGTTTCGCAACGTACTAAAAAGCCTGAACCGGGGTGGGGATTCTCTGTCTTGGATTCGTGGCTTTTTTGTGTTTTCTGTTTCAGGATTTCAGGCTGTTTGAAATATCTTTTAATGCTTTGTTGAAATACGCCTTCACATGGTCTGAATACCATTGCATAAACTTGGTACGCTCTGCCATGTATTCCGCGCGGTTATAGGCGGCACGCACTTTGTCGCTGGGAATGTGGGCAAGTTGCCGCTCTATCGCGTCGGGGTTAAACCCCTGCTCGTTCAAAATGCTGCTGGCAAGGCTGCGGAAACCGTGCGGCGTGGCTATGCCGCCATACCCTAGCCGCTTGATAATCGTGTTTAGCGTTACTTCGCTGATTACGCCCGTTTGCGCGGTTCTGCTTGGAAACAGATAGGGTGTGTGTCCTGTTAGCGCGTAAAGCTCGGTTAGCAGCTCTATTGCCCAATCTGAAAGCGGTATGATGTGCGGGGGTTTGGGTTTTGTCTTTTCGTGTTTCATGCGGCCGGCCGGAATTGTCCAAGTGGCAGCCTGAAAATCGATTTCTTCCCATTTGCCGCCCCTAAATTCGGTGCTTCGTGCAAACGTTAAAATCAATAACAGCATAGCTATCCTGTTTTGCTGGGTAATATTGGCAGTCAGTAGCCTGAAATAAAATTCGGTCAGCTCCGTTTCCGGCAAGGCTGGTAAATGCCGGGTCTGCGGTTTGACTAATGTTCCGCGTAATACGGCTGCCGGGTTACGGTCAGTCAGCTCTAAAATGGCGGCATAAGCATAAATGGCGGCTATCCATTGGCGGACTTTTTCGGCAGTGGCTGCGGCTTTACGCTCCACAATCCACGATAAAGTAGCCTTTACATCGGCTACGCTAATTTCGTTGAGTTGCTTATCACCAAGATAGGGGAATACGTCATTTTCAAGCTGTTTCGCTATCCGTGTTGCGTTATGGGTTTTCCAACGGTGTAAATTCGCCGTGTGCCATTGCATGGCTATTGCGTGAAAATTATTCAATCGGGCTGTTTTGCGCTCGATTTTGGCTTGTTTCTTAGCTTGGCCGGGGTCTATGCCGTTTGCTTTTTGTTGCCGCGCATGAGTTGCGATTTCTCTCGCCCGTGCAAGTGTGATAGCGGGATATGTTCCGATAGACAAGGTTTGCCGCTTGCCATCAATCGCATAATCCAACCGCCAGTATTTGCCGCCATTGGGCTTAATGAGTAAATACAAGCCTTTACCGTCAGTTAGTTTATATGGCTTTTCTTGGGGTTTGGCTTTCTTAATTTTCTGGTCATTTAGTTTCATATTTTCAATTAGTTAGACTGTATTTTACGGTACTTTTTGGAGTGCTTTTCGAGATACCGTAAAAAGTACCGTAATTTTGAGGTTAATTCACGTTCATCTATGTTCATTGCAGTTTATTTGATACTCATGAAAAAAGAGTAGGCTGATACGTCTGAAAGCCTTTATTCATGGGGATTTGGTTTATTGTGGTTTATGGTAGTTCACGTAAAAAAACCGCCTAAAATTTAGGCGGTTTTTGTTAATTTGGTGCCGACAGCGAGACTTGAACTCGCACGAGCCAGGCTCACCACCCCCTCAAGATGGCGTGTCTACCAATTTCACCATGTCGGCTGAAAAACTATTTTGCGGCACTGGCACCGTTTGCCGCCGGAGCGGGAATTTGGGCAGGTGCCGGTGCGCTATGTTGCACAGGTTGGGTTTGCGGTGCAGACTGCTTCACATCGCTGAAATCCATGCCGCCTTTACCATAAGTTCTGGAATGGATATAACCCAATGCCAGGCAGGAGGAAAAGAAAATCACGGCAAACAAACTGGTCATACGGCTTAAGAAGTTGGCATTACCGCCAGAACCGAAAACGCCCTGCGCACTGCCCGAACCACCGAAACTCGCGCCGGTGTCCGCACCTTTCCCGTGCTGCATCAACACCAATATAATGATGCCCAGCGATGAGAAAATATTGACAATCCAGATGACGTTTTTAAAGGTTTCCATAGTTACTGCGCTTCTTGGGCTGCGTGGATAATAGCGGTAAAGGATTCGTATTTTAACGATGCGCCGCCGACTAATGCGCCGTCAACATGCGGCACACTAAAAATATCGGCAGCATTTTTGTCGTTCACGCTGCCACCGTAAAGGATGCGGATATTAGCATCATTACCGCATAATGACAAGATTTCGTTATAAATAAATTGGTGCATGTCGGCAATTTGCTCTTTGGTGGCGACTTTGCCTGTGCCGATGGCCCACACGGGTTCGTAGGCCACAGCGAAATTTTGGGTTTTCAGCCCTTTGAAGACGGACAACTGATACGCAACAGCTTCTTTTTCGCGGCCGTCTTCACGTTCTTTCAAACTTTCGCCGACACACAACAGCGGAATCAGTCCCACGCGCAGCACGTTTTCGATTTTCTGGCGCTGCACATCGTTTTTTTCGTTGAAATACAGGCTGCGTTCGGAGTGGCCAATCAGCACGATATCCACGCCGACATCTTTCAGCATTTCGGCGGACACTTCGCCGGTATACGCGCCTTTGTCGGCAAAACGGCTGACGTCTTGGGCGCAGACGTGGATTTTGTTGTCCAACACAATCTGCACGGCATTATGCGCTTGCAGCAGGTACACGGTGGGCGGGCTGATGCCGATGCACACGCGCTCGGCGGCAGGCAGGCTGCGCAGTTTGTGCACCAATGCATTATTGTCGTGCAGCTGGCCGTTCATTTTCCAGTTGCCCACCACCCATTTTTGTTGCCAGATTGTTGATTCCATTCTGTATTGTCCTTTGGTAATATTTTGCCGCTTTGTGCAGGCTGCTATTGTAGCGCAAAAAGGTGTTGGCTGAAACCTGTCGCCTTTGCGCAATATGTAGATTGACGCCAAAAGCAGCCTGCACTTTCCCAATCCGAGTGCAGGCTGCTTTTGAATGCGTGTTCAGTCGCTTTCGTTCAATTTTTTGAACAGCGCATCCATTTTATCGGGGTCTTCGTTGCGCATCAGCTTCGCCATTTCGTTTTCCAACCGCTCCGTGTGGCTGTGCAAAACCACGTCTTTCACATCCAGCAGGTTATTGATGTTCATGGAAAATTTCCGCAAACCCAAGCCCAACAGCATGCGCGTATATTTCGTGTCGCCCGCCATTTCGCCGCACACGGACACGCCTTTGCCCATGCGGTTTGCAGTGCGGATGATGTGCGCCAGCAGGCGGATAATGGCCGGATGTGCAGGCTGGTAGAGATAGCTGACCGCGTCGTCGCTCCTGTCCACGGATAAGGTGTATTGAATCAAGTCGTTGGTACCGACCGACACGAAATCGACCCATTTCAGCAGGCTGGATACGGTCAGCGCCGCCGATGGGATTTCAATCATGCAGCCCACTTCCAATTCGCCGAATGCTTCTTGGCGCTCCGTCAACTGCTTTCTGGCCGTGTCCAAATGCGTCAGGCTTTGTTTCAATTCGGACAGGCTGGAAATCATGGGAAACATGATGCGGAGTTTGCCGTGCACCGCCGCACGCAGCACGGCGCGCATTTGGGTGCGGAACATGACCGGTTCGGCGTGGCACAGGCGGATGCCGGTCAGCCCCAATGCCGGATTCAGCGAGCCGTTGGGTGTGCCGCCCGTGCCGAACCAGCGCGGATTTTTGTCCACGCCCAAATCCACCGTGCGGATGGTGAGCGGCTTGCCTTTCAGTTTTTTGGCGATGTCGCTATACAGTTGGTACAGCTCTTCTTCTTCGGGCAGGCTGTCGCGGTTCAAATAGGCAAACTCCGTACGCAGCAAACCCACGCCGTCCGCGCCGATATTGTGCAGCGCTTTCACATCGTCCGCACTTTCGATATTGGCGAATAGTTCGATTTCTTCGCCATCCAAGGTGGCGGCGGCGGTTTTTTTGATTTTGTTCAACGCGCGCAGGCGGCTGCGGTAATGCTTCAGGCGCAAACGGTATTCCGCCAGCACCAATTCGTCCGGGTCGATAATCAGCACGCCCTGAATGCCGTCCACAATCACCCATTCGTGCTCGCTAATCAGTTGCCGCGCATTGCCCACGCCGATAACGGACGGAATGTTCAGGCTGCGGCCCAAAATGGCGGTGTGGCTGGTGGGGCCGCCGATGTCGGTCACAAAACCTTCAATGCGCTGGTCTTTGAAAAACAGCGTATCGGCGGCGGACAAATCGTGGGCGATGAGAATCGTGTCGTCCAGCAGGTTGGCATCCAGATTCAGCTCGGTGCTCTGCCCGGCCAGATTTTTCTGAATCCGCTCCACCACTTGCAGCATGTCTTGTTTGCGTTGGCGCAGGTATTCGTCATCAATTTCGTCAAACTGCTGGCTTAAACGGTCGGTTTGGATTTTCAGCGCCCATTCGGCATTGATGGCCTGTTCTTGCAGAATATCGGCCGGTTCGCGCGACAGGGTTACATCGCCCAGCAGCATCAAATGCAATGAAATAAACGCACCCAGTTCGGCGGGGGCATTTTCGGGAATGGCGCTGCGCAGTTGCTCCAACTGTTTGCGCGTGGCTTTAACGGCCGCGTCAAAACGCGCCACTTCGCCGGCCAGTTCGCTTTCGGGCAGATGGTATTGCGGCAATTCGGAAATGCCGCGCACCACCAAATGGGCGCGCCCGATGGCAATGCCTTTGCCGGCCGCATAACCGTGCAGCACCATCATGATTATTCCCCTTCGCCGAAATAATCGTTAATCAGGTCGGTCAGCGCCTTCATGGCGGCGGCTTCGTCCGCGCCGTCGGTTTCCAGCGTGATTTCCGTACCTTGCGCGGCGGCCAGCATCATCAGCCCCATAATGCTTTTGCCGTTCACGCGTTTGCCGTTGCGCGTTACCCAGATGTCGCTTTGAAACGCGGAGGCGGTTTGGGTGAATTTGCTGGACGCGCGGGCGTGCAAACCTAATTTGTTGATAATCTTCACGGTTTTGGTCAGCATGATGTTTCCTTCAAGGATGGTGTTCGGGTGCAGGCTGCTTTTTATTCGGGGAACGACAAAATGCCGTCGATGCCCGCCTGTTTCACTATTTCGGCAAATTCGGGCAGCGATTCGGATTTCACAGAATAATTCACGGCTTTAATCAGCATGGGCGCGTTCAAGCCCGTAATCATGGCGGATTGGCCGCGTTCAATCAGTTTGAGGGCGGCATTGCTCGGCGTTGCGCCGAAAATATCGGTCAGCACCAGCACGCCGTGGCCGCGTTCAAGTTTCGGCAACCTTTCGCGGGCGCGGCGGATGATGTTTTCGTGGTCGTCGTCGGTTTCCACGTTCAGGATGGCAACGTGGTGGAAATCGAAATGGGGAAAGAAATGTTCGGCCAGTCGGGTATAGGCCGTACCCAGCGTTTCGTGGGTGATAATCAGCAAACCTATCATGGAATATGCGTCCTAAAAATGCGGAAACGGCAGCGGAATATCCAAAAGCAGCCTGCACATTGAAATCCAAGTGCAGGCTGCTTTTGATACGGTCAATACTTCATCAACACCGCGCCCCAGGCAAAGCCGCCGCCGATGCCTTCCAGCAACAGCATTTGCCCGCGCCGTATGCGGCCGTCCCGAATCCCCGCATCCAATGCCAGCGGAATTGATGCGGCAGACGTGTTGGCATGTTCGGCAACAGTCAAAATCACTTTGTTCATGCTCAAACCCAAATGCTTGGCGGTGGATTCGATAATCCGCTTGTTCGCCTGATGCGGCACCAGCCAGTCGATTTGGTCGGCAGAATAACCCGCTTCGGTAATCACTTCGTCGGCCACGGCGGCCAGCTGCTTCACGGCAAACTTAAACACGCCCTGCCCGTCCATGGTGACAAACGGCGAGCCGCACACCGCGCCTTCGCTCATTTGCGCCGGCACTTTCAGCAAATCCAGATGCGCACCGTTGGCGTGCAGTTTGCTGTGGATGATGCCGGCTTCTTCGCTCGCGCCCAGCACCACCGCGCCCGCACCGTCGCCGAACAGCACGCAGGTCGCGCGGTCGTTCCAATCCAAAATGCGGCTGAAAATATCCGCGCCGATGACCAGCGCCTTTTTCGCCATGCCGCTTCTAATATACGCATTGGCCGTGGTGATGGCGTACATAAAGCCCGCGCACACCGCCTGCACGTCAAACGCAGGGCAGCCTTCGATACCCAATTTGTTCTGCACGATGGTGGCCGTGGCCGGGAACTGCATATCGGGCGTGGCGGTGGCCACAATAATCAAATCAATCTCTTGCGCAGGAATTTCGGCGTCTTCCAACGCCTTTAAAGCAGCCTGCACCGCCAAATCGCTGGTTTTTTCGTTATCCGCCGCCAAATGGCGTGCCTTAATGCCGGTGCGCGTGGTAATCCATTCATCCGATGTATCGATACGTTTTGCCAAATCATCATTGCTGACGCGTTTGGCGGGCAGGTAGCTTCCCGTCCCCAAAATTTGAGCATACATAATACGCACCCTTGTCGTCGTGCCAATAGAAAACGGTCTATTGTATGCAATCTGTGCGTTTTACTCAATGCGTGTGCTAAAATTAGCGCATTTACCCATCCGCTTAATCGAAAAGAATAGGAACCACCATGCGTTTACTGCACACCATGCTGCGTGTCGGCAATCTGGAACAATCCCTGAATTTTTACACCGAAGTGCTGGGCATGAAGCTGCTGCGCCAAAAAGACTATCCCGAAGGCAGATTCACGCTCGCCTTCGTGGGCTACGGCGAAGAAAGCGACAGCACCGTTTTGGAACTGACGCACAACTGGGACACCGCACAATACGATTTGGGCAATGCCTACGGCCATATCGCCATCGAAGTGGACGATGCCGCCGCCGTGTGCGACCAAGTCCGCGCCAAAGGCGGCAAAGTCGTGCGCGAAGCCGGCCCGATGAAGCACGGCAGCACCGTCATCGCCTTTGTGGAAGACCCGGACGGCTACAAAATCGAATTCATTCAGAAAAAAACCGGCTCCGACAGCTATTCGCAGCCGTAACCTGAAAATGAAAGCAGCCTGCACCCCATGCGGCGGCAGGCAAAGTGCAGGCTGCTTTTTGCGTTATAATCCCCATTCTACCCCCTTTTCTTTACCCATCTACAGGAGCTAGGACATGAGTGCCATTATCGATATTTTCGCCCGCGAGATTTTGGATTCGCGCGGCAACCCCACCGTTGAATGCGACGTACTGCTGGAAAGCGGCGTTATGGGCCGCGCAGCCGTGCCCAGCGGCGCATCCACCGGTCAAAAAGAAGCCTTGGAACTGCGCGACGGCGACACATCGCGTTATCTCGGCAAAGGCGTATTGAAAGCCGTGGAACACGTGAATAACAACATTGCCCAAGCCCTTATCGGCATCGATGCCAACGAACAGGCCTATATCGACCAAATCATGCTGGATTTGGACGGCACCGACAACAAAGCCAACCTAGGCGCCAACGCCACTTTGGCCGTGTCCCTGGCCGTGGCCCGTGCGGCAGCGGAAGACGCAGGCCTGCCGCTGTACCGCTACTTGGGCGGCGCAGGCCCGATGGCGCTGCCCGTTCCCATGATGAACGTGATTAACGGCGGCGAACACGCCAACAACAGCCTGAACATCCAAGAATTTATGATTATGCCCGTGGGCGCGGACAGCTTCCGCGAAGCCCTGCGTTGCGGCGCGGAAATCTTCCACAACCTGAAAAAACTGTGCGACAGCAAAGGCTTCCCCACCACCGTGGGCGACGAAGGCGGCTTCGCACCCAACCTGAACAGCCACGAAGAAGCCCTGCAACTGATGGTGGAAGCCACCGAAAAAGCAGGCTACAAAGCCGGCGAAGACGTATTGTTCGCACTGGATTGCGCGTCCAGCGAATTTTATAAAGACGGCAAATACCACCTGGAAGCCGAAGGCAAAGCCTACACCAGCGAAGAATTTGCCGATTATCTGGCCGACTTGGTGGCCAAATACCCGATTGTCTCCATCGAAGACGGCATGGACGAAAACGACTGGGCAGGCTGGAAACTGCTGACCGACAAACTGGGCGGCAAAGTGCAGCTGGTGGGCGACGACTTGTTCGTCACCAACCCGAAAATCCTGGCCGAAGGCATTGAAAAAGGCGTGGCCAACGCGCTGCTGGTGAAAGTGAACCAAATCGGCACATTGAGCGAAACCCTGAAAGCTGTGGATTTGGCGAAACGCAACCGCTACGCCAGCGTGATGAGCCACCGCTCCGGCGAAACCGAAGACAGCACCATCGCCGATTTGGCCGTCGCCACCAACTGCATGCAGATTAAAACCGGTTCGCTCTCCCGCTCCGACCGCATGGCGAAATACAACCAACTGCTGCGCATTGAAGAAGAGTTGGGCGATGTGGCCTATTACCCCGGCAAATCCGCCTTTTACCAACTGAAACGCTAACCGGCAAAAAGCAGCCTGCACTTAAACGCGCATATTTTATATCGCACAAACAAATGGTTACATTCAAAACCCAAGTGCAGGCTGCTTTCGTATCACGCTTATGAAATACTTTTCCCTATTACTGCTCATCGTTTTGTGCGTCTTCCAATTTCAAATTTGGCAGCCACACAGCGGTTTGCTCCAACAATACGCCGACATCCAAAAAGAAGCACAGGCCGTGCAGCAGGAAAACAAACTCCTGCGCCACCGCAACCAAATGCTGGCCGCCGAAGTGGACGATTTGAAAGAAGGTTTCGACACCACGGCGGAAATCGCACGTTCCGAACTGGGCTTTATCGAAAAAGGCGAAATATTGTACAAACTCAAACACGACTAAACCACGCCGTGCCGTTGCCAGTGCCCGATTCGGGAAGCCGCACGGCTTTGTTCACTTTAACGCAATGCCATGAAAACCCATCTGGAACATTTTGATTTATCGCGCCGATACAACCGCTTTGTGCGGCAAATCGTGCGGCACGACACCGTTTGGACGTTGCAGGACGACGACGATTTCTTTGCCGAATGCCCGTCGCTGCACGAAGAAGACGCATTGGGCGAGCCGCGCATGGTTTGGTGTTTCTGGTCGGACGAAGCGCACGCCCTGCGCTGCCGGCAGGACGAATGGCACGATTACGCGTGCGTTTCCTGGCCTTTGAGCGATTTTATCAACGATGTCCTGCTGCCCATGCAGCACGACGGCCAATGGGTCGGCATCGAATTCGACACCGAACTGTGCGGCATGGAAACCGAACCGATGGCTTTGCTGGCCGACCTCCTGCACGAAATTGCCCAACAATACGGCGAAGCGGAATTCGACGACTGGCCGCGTTGGCAACGCGCGTGTCAGGCATGGCAGGCGGAACAAAAACGCAGCATGCACTGACGGCGGGCAAAACATGATACAGATTCGCGAACTCCTGCCCGAAGAAACGGCGCAACTGGCGCAACTGGAAGCGAAAAACCATCCTTCGCCTTGGTCGGAAGCGCATTTCAAAGCAGCCTGCACATCGTCCCACGACACCGTTTGGCTGTTGCAGGTGCATCAGGAATGGGCGGCATGGATGGTTTGGCAACACGTTTGCGGCGAAATCGAACTGCATTTAATCACCACGGCAGCCGAACACCGAAGGCAAGGGCTGGCTGGCCGCCTGTTGCAGGCATTGGAAAAAGCAGCCTGCACCCTGAACGCGCAGCGGATTCTGCTGGAAGTGCGCGCCAGCAACACGGCGGCACAACAGCTGTACCACAAACACGGCTTCGTCCAAATCGCCACGCGCAAAAATTATTACGGCGGCACGGAAGACGCCTGGATTATGGAAAAATTATGTTAGACACCCGTTATGTCCACCTGCACGAAGCCCTGGGCTTGGGCGCGCTTTGGCTGCACAAAACCGCCAAAGTGCTGCCGCCGGTGTCTGCACCCGAAACGGCTGCCCAAACCGCGCCGCCGCCCCTTCAAAAGCAGCCTGTACCCCCCGTGCGGGACAACGCGCCGCCTATCCACCACGCACATCCCCAACCCGAACCGCAGCCCGAAACCGCCGCACAACCAGCGTCCCAACCTGCCGAACGCAGCAATATTTCATGGGCCGAACCGCCCCGCCCCGCGCGCGTGCTGGTATTGAGCGTCTGCGCATCGCTGGAAGACCGGATGCGACAAAAATTATTCAGCGGCGAAGACGGCGCGCTACTGCACAAAATGCTCGCCGCCATCCAACTGTCGCCGCAAGACGTGCATTGCAGCACATGGCTCAAACAATCCGCCCACTTCAACCCGAATCCCGGCGAAGAAGAAGTACAGGCTGCCTGGGCAGACGTGTACCAAGAATGGCAGCAATGCGGACGGCCGCCGCTCTGGCTGTTGGGCGATTTTTTCGAACGCGAAGACGTGCGCCACTGCCTGCAACAATGCGCCCCCACGCCGTATTTCGTTACCAGCCACCCGCTGCGCCTGCTCAAATATCCGCAGCTCAAACGCGCCGCCTGGGACACCCTGCAACAATTGAAAGCCGAACTCGACCGCACCAACGCAAAATAGACAACACATTGTGGAACATACCGTTTTTTTAGGGCAACAGGCCTGGCAATACCGCAACGAAAGCCAGCAAAAGCCGCCGCGACAACTCCAATCCACCGCACAGCTCAATGCCGCGCAACTGCTCCAAGCCGCACGCGAAGGCATCGCCACCGTGTGGACGGGCGATTTTTACCAAGCCAAACAACTGCTTGCCGCGCTGAAAAAACGCACCGCGCCCAAGCACAAACCTTGCGCCGACCCACGTGAAGCCTTCCACAAATACCGCCTGGCGCAATCGCAGCACAGCCGCCTAGCCAACATGCTCCTTTTGCCCGTCAATGCGGATTACCGCATCGATTTGCCGCGCGCACCCGATGTGCAGGCTGCTTTGCAGGCGGTGTACGGCACTGCGTCCGATACGCCTTTTTTATTGCCGCTCAACCAATTATTGGGCTTTATCGGCGCGTATGAATGGCAGAAAAAAGGCGTGTGGATGGACGCATTGCAGGCCAATATCCATGTGCCGTTCGGCGTGTTTTCCCCGATTCGCGGCGAATATGTCGAACTGGTACGCCAAGCCGCCGCACAATCGCAGGCACGCACCGCCATGGACATCGGCACGGGCAGCGGCGTGCTCGCGGCCATGTTGGCCAAACACAGTGCAGCCTGCATTACCGCCACCGACAACAATCCGCGCGCCGTTGCCTGCGCCACCGACAACATCGCCCGACTGGGGCTTTCATCGCGCGTCCGCGTGCAGATGCAGGATTTATTCGCAAACGAATCGGCCGATTTAATCGTGTGCAACCCGCCGTGGCTGCCCGCCCGCCCCACGTCCGCCATCGAAACCGCGCTGTACGACCCCGACCACGCCATGCTGCACGCACTGCTGCACAACGCAGGCCGCCATTTGAACGACGGCGGGGAATTGTGGATTGTGATGTCCGATTTGGCGGAACACTTAGGGCTGCGCGCCGCCGATGATTTGCAAAATTGGTTTGCGCAAACGGGCTGGCGCGTCAAAAGCAGCCTGCACACCACCCCGCGACACGCCAAAGCGCAAAACACGCACGACCCGCTCGCTTTTGCGCGTGGGCGCGAAACCACCACGTTATATTGCTTGGAGCGTGCATGATGATTTGGACGCGGCAGCAGCATTTGCCCGATGAAGAACCCAACAAACACAACGCTGATGCGTATGCCGCACCGCAATTATTGGCCGGCGCATCGGAAGACGGGCAATATATTTATGACGCGGTGTATGTTGCAAGTGCAGGCTGCTTTTTGCTCACCGCGCTGAAACTGAACACCGAGTGGGGCTTTATCGAACAGGAACGCCGCTGCAAACCGACCACACGCCAAGCACTGCTGGCCGAAACCGCCCTGCTGGAACACGACCCCGAACACTGGCTCGCGCAAAGCGACCACAACGAGTAAACACATGATTTATCAACGACAATTTCTCAAAGAAACCACCATCACCGCCATTGCCGTATTTGTGGTGATTTTGGCCATTTTGGTGTTTACCCAAGGCATCACCCTGCTGGGGCGCGCCGCCGGCGGCAACGTCGCTATCGACGCGGTCGGCACGCTCATCGGGTTTTGGGTGCTCAACCTCGCCCCGCTGCTGCTGGTGCTCACCGCCTACATCAGCACGCTCACCGTATTGACCCGCTACTGGCGCGACAGCGAAATGGCGATTTGGCTCTCCAGCGGACTGGGCTTGCGCCAATGGGTCAAACCCGTGATGACCTTCGCCCTACCGCTCATGTTGCTGATTGCCGTATTGCAGATTTTCGTGCTGCCGTGGGCGGAACTGCGCAGCCGCGAATACGCCGAACTCTTGAAACAAAAGCAAAATTTATCGCTGGTCGAACAAGGCAAATTCACCGAATTGGGCAAAAAGAACGGCCGCATTTATTTTGTCGAACAATTCGACGCGCACGCCGGGCAATTAAACCACCTGTTCCTGCGTGAAATCGGCGATGACGGCAAAAACCAAGTGATTTTCGCCGAATCCGGGCAGTTCACGCTGGAAGGCAGCGACCAACACCGCACGCTGGTGCTGCACAACGGCTACCGCTATCTGGGCAATGCAGGGCAAGGCGACTTCGAACAAATCGCGTTCAAAGAACTACGGCTGGCCACCAACACCACGCCCAAGCTGGCCAACCCCATCGACCACCGCAACACCATCCCCACCATCCAACTGCTGCGCAGCAAAGACCCCGTCCACCAGGCTGAACTAATGTGGCGCATTTCCCTGCCGATTACTGTGGTGGTGCTGTGCTGGCTCGCCATCCCCATTTCCTATTTCAACCCGCGTTCGGGCAATTCCTATCACGTTTTGGTGGCCGTCGGCTTTTTCTTGGTGTACCAAAACAGCCTGACTTGGGTGTACGGCGCCATGAAAAGCGGCAAAATTTCGTTCTGGCCGGCCTTGTTGAGCGTGCACGGGCTGACGATTCTCTGCGCGTGGCTGCTGATGCGCGTGCGCAGCCTGCCGGCACAACCCTTTTGGCGTGCCATCCGCCGCGCATTCGCCAAACAAGGCAAACCGACTTAACCCCCGCCATTCCCCGAAAGCAGCCTGCACTTTATGAAACTCCTTTCCCGCTATCTGATTATCCGGCTCACCGTGATGTCGGCCTATGCGCTGCTGGCATTGCTCGCGCTGTATAACTTCATCGACCTGCTGTCGGAAAAAACCGGCATCGGCAATTACACCTTCTGGCACGCCGTACAGTTCACCCTGCTGCAAACACCGGCGCGCGCCTACCTGCTCATGCCGCTGGCCACGCTCATCGGCGGCCTGCTCGCCTTAAGCCAGCTTTCGTCCAACAGCGAGCTGGCGGTGATGAAAACCAGCGGCTGGCACATTTCGCGCTTCATCGGCACGATTGTGCAATTCAGCTTCATCTTCGCAGTAATTACCGTGCTCTTGGGCGAATGGATTGCGCCGCAGCTAAGCAGCTATGCCGACAATATGAAATCCACTGCGCGTTCGGGACAGCTTTCCAGCACCCGCAACGGCGTGTGGATCAAACAGCCAGACAGCATGGTCTATATCGGCTCCATGCTGCCCGACAAAACCCTGCTGGACATTTCCATCTGGCATTACACTCCGCAATTCCGGCTGACCGAAGCCATTCACGCCGAAAAAGCCGTGATGCGCGACCAAACATGGCAGCTGCAAAATGTGCAAAGCAGCAAAATCACCGAAGAGCGCGTCATCGTCCAAAAGCAGCCTGCACGCGACTGGCACATGAACACCACCAACCAACTGATGGACGTGCTGCTGGTCAAACCCGAACAGATGTCGTTCAGCGCATTGACGCAATACATCGGCTATTTGAAGAAAAACAACCAGCAGACTCTGGCATACGACGTGGCATGGTGGAACAAGCTCGTCTATCCCGTCGCCACCATGGTCATGGCTTTGGTGGCCTTGGCGTTCACGCCCGTATCGGGGCGCAACCACAATTTGGGGCTGAAACTCTTCGGCGGCATCGGCTTGGGCTTGCTGTTTTTCTTCACCGGACGGCTGTTCGGCTTTTCCGCGCAACTTTACGGCGTGCCGGCATTCTTGTCCGCCGTGCTGCCCACCGCGCTGTTCGCCTGCCTGGCCGTGTTCCTGATTTACCGTCAGGAAAAACGCTGATTGTGATAAGATACGCGCGTTTTTCAGGGCGCGGCAAAAGCAGCCTGCACCCACCCCTTCCCGTCATTTAACGATTCCACGGACGCATTATGAAACCCCTTTGGCTTTTGCCGCTCACCTGCCTGTGCTGGCCAGCCTGTTCATTGGCAGTACCGAAAATGCAGCCTGCACCCACCGCAGACAAACCGCCGGCACGCATCGCCCCGAAACCCGCCTCCCGCAATTCCTCCGCCGCCTATCAGGAAGCCACGCGTCTGTATCAGGCAGGAAAATACGCCGAAGCCGCCAAACTGCTGCGCGATGACGGCGGCGGCGACGGCAGCGAACTGGCACAAAGCAGCCTGCACCTGCTCCTGCTCACCCAGCAGAAACTGAACCACTGCCAATCCATCATCCAAATCGGGCAACGCTTCTCACGCCGCTTCCCGCAGCACCCTTCCGCCGCCGACGCCCTGTATGCCGTAGGCGAATGCCAATGGAAAATGCAGCAGCAAGACATTGCCCGCGACACATGGCGGCAACTGCGGCTGCGTTACCCGAAAACCGATGCCGCCGCCCGCGCCCAAATCCGCCTCCAATCCCAACGCTCCAACCTTCGCCAACCATAACACGGGTGATTTATGACCAACCGCTCCACACTCCCCGACACACGCCCCTATCCCGCCACCCCCGTCAAAGGCGACCTGCTGCTCTACGCAGGGCAAATCGCCCACGCCAAAACCGGCGCGGAACGCAAAATCGCACAAGAAACCCTGTGCACCAAAATCGCCGAAATGTTTGCCCAGCGCCATCCCTTGTGGCTTTCGGTGGCAATGAGCATGTCGCCCGACCCGGAAACCTATATCGCACTGATGGACGGCATTGACGAAGTACTGCGCGCCAAAACCGACGACGAAGTGCAATGGTTCGCCCTGCCCGTCGTCGTCGTGGCCGGCACCAAGCAGCCTGCACCCCTGCCCGAAAGCTGCCCCGCCGCCGAACTGTGCGCCGTGCTGGAAAACTATCCAGCCCTGCGCCCGCTGTCGCACGCCCAATGGCTGCCGCAGCTCCTGCGCGCCGACGACTTCGCCCAAATCACCGCCGACACTTGGTTTGCCGCCAAACAAAGTACCCAAGCCGCCGAGCAGTTTGCCCAAAAACTGCCGCGCCGAGCCGCAGAATTGCCCAAAGACCAATCCGTGCACGTCCTGTACGCACTGGGCTACGGCGGCCGCGAAGTGCAGGCTGCTTTGGGGCAAAACCTGCGCGAAGCCGCATTGCCGCTGATGCAGGTGTGGCAGCAACACTTAACCCAACCCGGCATGACCTTGTTCACCAACCCGCTCAATGCCGACACGCCCACTGCCGCCCTGGCCAACGCCAGCCACATGCGGCTGCGGATGGCCTTGGACGTTTATGCCGGCAACGCCATCCGCGCCGTCCGCCTGCAAAGCCCGCGCGTCGGCGTGGTGATGGCGGCACAGGAAGGCGGCCGGCTGCTGTTCGGCTTCAACGCCGCCGAAAGCGCCTACCGCCTGCCCAACCTGGTGTTCGCATGGAATTTGATGCCGCGCGACAACATCGCCGTGATTCAGCAGAACTTTTTGGATTTGATGGTCGATTGCAAAGTGGAAAACATCTACCTGCTGCACGAACCCTTGGGCGAGCAGGAAGAATTGCCCGATTATCCGCAGGCGCAGCGGCTGGCGGGACACAATCCTTTGTTTGCCGCAACGGTGGACGGTTAAGCCCGCCGCAAAAGTGCAGGCTGCTTTCCCAACCTCCGAAAGCAGCCTGCACTTTATTTTGTGTTAAAATTGAGAATTATTCTTTAATAGGGCCAACATCATGCCGCACAACCCGCAACCTTATCTCCAAGCCACCACCGAATGGCTGGAAAAAGCCGTTATCGGGCTCAACCTCTGCCCTTTTGCCAAAGCGCCGCACAATAAAGGCCAAATCCGCATCCACGTCAGCTTTGCCAAGCATTTGGACGCTTTTTTGGAAGATGTCGATGCGGAAATCCGCAGGCTGCTCGACACGCCGGCCGAAACACTGGAAACCACGTTGTTGGTGTGCGCCACCCTGTTCGATGATTTCCTGATTTTCAACGATATGCTCGATGCCGCCGAACAAGCCATTGAAGACAACGGCGCCACCGGCATTGTGCAAATCGCGCCGTTTCATCCGCAATTCCAGTTTGACGGCACGGACGTGGACGACATCGGCAATTACACCAACCGCAGCCCGTATCCCACGCTGCACTTTATCCGCGAAGACAGCATTGAAAAAGCGGCGCAGGCCTTCCCCGATCCGGCCGTGATTTTCGAGCGGAATATCGAAACCTTGCAAAAAATAGGGCGCGAAGGCTGGGAAAAACTGGGCATCAGCGGCTGCCCCATCCATCATGATAAGGAATCCGCATCATGATGGAGGCTTTGAAACAGTCCATGCTGCGCACCGAATTATGGCTGGCCATCACGGTGCTGCTGGGCATTCCCGCCGTCATCATTTTTGCGCTGCCCAAAAGCCGAATCCGCCAAGTATTGCTGCGCTGGCTGCTTTGGCTGGCGGGCGGCATCTCGTTTGTGCTGGGGATTTTGGGGATTTTCCTGCCCGTGCTGCCCACCACGCCGTTCATCATCCTCACCGCCGCCTGCTGGGGCCGTGCCTCACCGCGTTTCCACCGCTGGCTGCACCAGCACCCTTATTTCGGCAAAATGGTGCAAAACTGGGAAGAACGCCGCGCCGTGCCCCGCCGTGCCAAATATCTGGCATGGTGCATGATGACGCTGTCGTGCACATGGCTGTGGATTCAGTTTCCGCAGCGTTGGTCTGTGGCCGCCATCACCAGCGCCGTCTGCCTGTGCGTGGGCTTGTGGATGCGCACGCTGCCCGACGCATAACCCTGCCACTGTCCGCACGCAATGTGCAGGCTGCTTTTTGACTGATGCGTGCGGTTTCGGATGATTCCTACCATCAATATGACGGATAAACAGCCTTTTACCGTCCTAACCGCTTAACGGAGCAACTATGGTTGGCATTTCTTCAGGGCAAATATTCCTGTGGCTTCACATTGCGGCGGTAACGGTATGCGCCATACGCGTGCTGTACCGCCAACGCAATACGGGCACGGCGTTTGCATGGCTGATGGTCCTGTTCGTCTTCCCATTGTTCGGCGTGGCGGCCTATCTGCTGGTGGGCGAGGCACGTTTGGGGATGGCAAGAGCCAAGCGCGTGGAACAGATGAACGCGTTTTACCGCCAATTTGCCGAGCGGCATTTCCAAAATGAAGATTTGGATACGGACAATAAAATGCGCCGCCGTTACCAAGGCATTGCCAACGTTGCAGCCAGCGTTACCGGCCTGGCGGCGAGCAACAACAATGCCATGCAGCTTTTGACGCAGACGGACGAAATCCTGGAAGCCATGTTGGCGGATATCCAGTCCGCCCGTCAGACCTGCGCATTGGCGTTTTACATTATCGAACCGCAAGGCCGGATTCAGACGCTGCTGGCGGCGGTGCGCGATGCGGCACAGCGCGGCGTGGAATGCACCATTTTGGCCGATGCGGTGGGCAGCCGCGCGTTTTTCGGCAGCGAATGGGAAGACAACCTGAAAGCAGCGGGCGTGCGGATTGTGCCCGCGCTGCCCGTGGGCGTGCTGAAAACATTTTTCTCGCGCAGCGATTTGCGCAACCACCGCAAAATCCTGATTGTCGATAATCTGGTGGCCTACACGGGCAGCTTCAATTTAATCGACCCGCGCCATTTCAAACAGGATGCGGGCGTGGGCGAATGGGTGGACATGATGATGCGCTGCCACGGCACGGTGGTGTTGGAAATGGCGGCGGTGTTTTATGCCGACGTGGCGGTGGAGGCAGATGAACATCTGGCGGAAGTGCGGCAAGAAATCGAGAAATTGGACGACAAAATACCGGAGCTTTTGGCCTTGAAACGCCAGTCCGGCACTGCCGTTGCCCAAGTGATACCGTCCGCGCCCGACCAATCCGACCCCGTGATTTACGAAACCATCGTGTGCGCCATCCACGCCGCCAAAACGCGGGTCACCATCACCACGCCCTATTTTGTGCCGGACGAACTGCTGCTGACCGCGCTCACCACTGCCGCCAAGCGCGGCGTGGACGTGGTGCTGATATTGCCCGAAAAAGTGGATTCCTTCTTGGTGCGCTGGGCATCACGCGCGTATTACCCGAAACTCTTGGCGGCCGGCGTGAAAATCGCGCTGTTCCACGGCGGGCTGCTGCATGCCAAAACGCTGGTGGTGGATGGCGATTACGCGCTGTTCGGCACGGTCAATATGGACATGCGCAGCTTTTTCCTGAATCTGGAAATCAGCCTGGCGATTTACGATGCGCCGATGGTGCGGGAAATTTCCCGAGCGCAAAAAGCCTATCTGCGCGACAGCCGCTATATTTCCGTCAAACGCTGGCAGAAGCGCGAAAGAATCTGGGGGCTGGTGGAAAATACCGTGCGCCTATTCAGCCCGCTCTTATAGTCGATTAAAATGGCAATGATACGGCGTTGGCTCGCCTTGACGTACTACCTGTACGCCTTGCGGCTCGCCGCCTTGTCTCATTTTTATTTTAATCGACTATATTATATAATGACGACAAAGGCGGCTTAATCATCCGCATAAATAAATAGGTTTCAAAAAAGCAGCCTGCACTCCGAACATCCGAAGTGCAGGCTGCTTTTTTGTTTTACGCGCTTATTTCACCAGTTGTTTCAACTCGCCTTTGGCATAGCGCGCCGCCATTTTTTCCAGCGAAATCGGTTTGATTTTGTCCGCCTGCCCTTCGCAGCCGAACGCCAGATAACGGTCGATACAGATTTGCTTCATCGCTTCCACCGTTTTCGCCAAATATTTGCGCGGGTCGAACTCGGCGGGGTTTTCCGCCATAAAGCGGCGGATGGCACCGGTGGACGCCAAGCGCAAATCGGTGTCGATGTTCACTTTGCGCACGCCGTATTTGATGCCTTCCACAATTTCTTCCACCGGCACGCCATAGGTCTCGCCAATCGCACCGCCGTGTTCGTTAATCACTTTCAGCCATTCCTGCGGCACGGAGCTGGAACCGTGCATCACGATGTGCGTGTTCGGCAGCGCTTCGTGGATTTCCTTAATGCGGTCGATGCGCAGCACTTCGCCGGTGGGCGGACGGGTGAATTTATACGCGCCGTGGCTGGTGCCGATGGCGATGGCCAGCGCGTCCACGCCGGTGTCCTGCACGAAGCGGCGCGCGTCTTCCACGCTGGTCAGCATTTGGTCGTGGTTCAATTTGCCTGCCGCGCCCACGCCGTCTTCTTCTCCCGCTTCGCCGGTTTCCAAATTGCCCAGAACGCCGATTTCGCCTTCCACCGACACGCCACAGGCATGGGAAAATTCCACCACTTTGCGCGTGGCTTCCACGTTGTATTCATAAGTGGAAGGCGTTTTGCCGTCTTCCAGCAGCGAGCCGTCCATCATCACGGAGCTGAAACCGAGCTGAATCGAGCGTTGGCACACGTCGGGCGACGCGCCGTGGTCTTGGTGCATCACCACGGGGATGTGCGGAAATTCTTCCACCGCCGCCAAAATCAGGTGGCGCAAAAAAGGTGCGCCGGCATATTTGCGCGCACCTGCGGAGGCTTGCACAATCACGGGTGCGTTCACTTGGTTGGCCGCTTCCATGATGGCGCGCATCTGTTCCAGGTTGTTCACGTTGAATGCGGGTAAGCCGTAGCTGTGTTCGGCGGCGTGGTCGAGTAATTGGCGCATGGAAACGAGTGCCATGGTGTTGCTCCTTGGGTGATGAAATGAAATGTGAATGATGTGTTCGAATGTGTAGTGAAATGTAATTTTTCGCTAACCGAAAAATTATAGCAGCAGAATCGCCCGAAAGGAAAGGGCGGCCGTGCGGATTTTGCAAAAACAGCCTGCACTTTGAAATCCAAGGTGCAGGCTGCTTTTGGTTACGGTTTCGGCTAGTGCAGCCAACCCGCGTTATTCAGCGGCGGCACGCGTTCCAGTTGAATTTGGCGGCGGCCAGTTCTTTCATGAAATCGTCGCGGTAAAGGTAGCTATGCTCCTCCGCCTTGTCGTTCCAATAGCGGCGCAGCGGTTGCAGCGCGGTGCGGCAGGCGGTTTTGTTGCCGCTGTTTTTGTAGGCCACTGCCAAATCGTTGCGGGCGCGCATTTGTCCGGTGATCCCTGCAAAGCGGTTGCAGGCGTTCACATACCGCTGCTGGATTCGCGCGGCTTGGGCGTAATTTTTGGCACGGTAGGCAGCATGAAAACGCTGTACGGTGTTTTTGGCGGCAGACCGGGTGCAGGCGGCGGGCAGGCGGTAGTATTGATCCGCAAAATGTGCGTTATGCCCGCAATATTCTGCGCAGGCTTCTCGGGCGAATTCGGGAACGGTAATACTCACTTTGTTACGGGCAAACGCAAAACGCACTTCGCAGCCTTTGCCATCGCGATAAACGTTGTGTTTTATAAAGCCTCCCAAATCGCAAAAGTTACCGCCGGAACTGATGGTATGGATAATGAAGGCTTTGCCGTCGGTAGAAAAGTCGCCTTCTTCAAAGAGACGATCTTTGAACGCATACTCTTGCGCATGGGCAGCGGTTGCGGCGGCCAGCAGGGCGAGAAGGAAGTGTTTCATGGGGTTTCCTTTCAGTGGTATCGGGATGACGGGAATCAAATTAGATTTTAATTCATTAGGCGGTTCCCCGCACGAAAAAGCAGCCTGCACTTTGAAATCCAAGGTGCAGGCTGCTTTTGGTTGCGGTTTCGGCTAGTGTAGCCAATCCGCGTTACTCAACGGCACGCGTTCCAGTTGAATTTGGCGGCGGCCAGTTCTTTCATGAAATCGTCGCGGTAATGGTAGCCGTGCTCCTCCGCCTTGTCGTTCCAATAACGGCGCAGCGGTTGCAGCGCGGTGTGGCAGGCGGTTTTGTTGCCGCTGTTTTTATAGGCCACCGCCAAGTCGTTGCGGGCGCGCATTTGTTCGGTGACAAACATAAAGCCGTTGCAGGTGTTCACATACTGCTGCTGGATTTGCGCGGCTTGGGCGTAATTTTTGGCACGGTAGGCAGCCTGAAAGCGCTGTGCGGTGTTTTTGGTGGCAGACTCGGTGCAGGCGGCGGGCAGTCGGTGGTATTGATCCGCAAAATGTGCGTTATGCCCGCAATATTCTGCGCAGGCTTCGCGGGCGGATTCGGGCACGGTAACGCTCACTTTGTTGCGGGCAAACGCAAAACGCACTTCGCAGCCTTTGCCATCGCGGTAAACATTGTTTTTCAGACTGCCGTCCAAGTCGCACACATTGCTGTTGTAACCGACGGTGTTAATGGAAAAGGTTTTGCCGTCGGTAGAAAGGCCGCCGCTTTCAAAAGGGCGGTCTTTGAGCACATAGTCTTGGGCGTGGGCGGCAGTTGATGCGGCCAGCAGGGCGATTAGGAGGTATTTCATGAGGTTTCCTTTCGATGGTATCGAGATGACGGGAATCAAGCCGAATTCTAATATATTATGTAGCTCCCCGCACGAAAAAGCAGCCTGCACTTCGATTTTGAAAGTGCAGGCTGCTTTTTAACGCGCGGATACGGCAGCGCATTGCCGTGAAAGCCGTTATGAAACCGTGCCGGTATATTGCGCCAACAAAGCTTCCTGCACGCCGACGGCTTCGTCGCCCTCTGCCGCCTGCACGCGCACATAGCTGCCGTCGCCCTGCATTTGCCATGCTTTCAGATTGTCGCACAGGGGCAGCATCAGCCCTTCTTCCATAACGCGCCGTTTCAATGCAGGCTGCACAATCGGCGTAGCCACTTCGATGCGGCTGAAGAAATTGCGCCCCATCCAGTCCGCGCTGGCAATGAACACGTCTTCCGCGCCGCCGTTGAGGAAATAATACACGCGCGAATGCTCCAGCAGCCGGCCAATAATCGAACGCACGCGGATGTTGTCCGACAAGCCGGGCACCTGTGGCCGCAAGGCGCACATGCCGCGCACAATCAGGTCAATCTGCACGCCGACCGCACTGGCGCGGTACAGCGCTTCAATCACTTGCGGCTCAATCAGCGAATTCATTTTGGCGATAATCCGCGCGGGCTTGCCGGCTTCAGCGTTGCGCGTTTCGCGTTCAATGCTGTCCATCACCATTTTGTGCAGCGTGAACGGGCTTTGATACAGCTTTTTCAATTTGTTCGCCTGCCCCAAACCTGTGATTTCCATGAATAACGTGTTCACGTCGCGCGTAATGCCCTCATCGGCCGTGAGCAGGCCGAAATCGGTGTAAATCCGCGATGTGCCTTGGTGGTAATTGCCCGTACCCAAATGCGCGTAAGCGTGCAGGCTGCCTGCTTCGCGGCGGATGACCAGCGCCATTTTGGCATGGACTTTGTAGCCGAACACGCCATACACCACGTGCGCGCCCGCTTCTTCCAAGCGCCTTGCCCATTTCACGTTGTTCGCTTCGTCAAAACGCGCCATCAGCTCCACCACCACGGTTACCTGCTTGCCCGCTTCGGCCGCCGCCAGCAGCGCTTTGACCAATTCGGAATCCGTGCCGGTGCGGTAAATCGTCATTTTGATGGCGACCACATCGGGATCGTGCGCCGAATCGTGGATAAATTTCACCACCGGCTCGAAGGTTTGGTAGGGATGGTGCAGCAGGATGTCGCGCTGGGCGATTTCATCGAGCAGGCAGGGCGATTTGCGCAGCGCCGCCGGATATTGCGGCACATAGGACGCAAATTTCAATTCCTTGCGCGCCACCATGTCGGGCACGGACATCAGCCGCACCAAATTCACCGGCCCGTTCACACGGTATAACTCGTTGTCGGTCAGTTGGAATTGCTGCAACAGGAAATCGCTGATGGCTGTCGGGCAGTTTTCCGGCACTTCCAGGCGCACGGCATCGCCGAAATCACGGTCGCGCAGTTCGTTCTGCACCGCTTGGCGCAGGTTGCTCAAATCGTCTTCGTCCACCATCAGCGCACTGTCGCGCGTGAGGCGGAACTGGTGGCAGCCTTTCACTTTCATGCCGCGGAAAAGTTTGTACACATATTCGTGCAGGATGGACGACAGGAACACGAAGCCGTCGCGGCCGTCGCACAATTCGGCAGGCAGCTTCACCACGCGCGGCAAAATGCGCGGCGCCTGCACGATGGCCATGCCCGAAGCGCGGCCGAATGCGTCTTTGCCTTCCAGTTCCACCACGAAATTTAAAGATTTGTTCAGCAAACGCGGAAACGGATGCGAAGCGTCCAGCCCGATGGGTGTGAGAATCGGCAGCAGCTCGCGGTTGAAATAGTCTTCAATCCAGGCGTGCTGCTCTTTGGTCCATGCGCTGCGGCGGTAAAACGAAATATTCTGGCGGTGCAGTTCGGGCACCAGCACATCGTTGAACAATGCGTATTGCTCGCGGATGAGCTGCTGCGCTTCTTGGCTGATGCGCGCGATGGTTTCGGCGGGTGTCAAACCCGAATCCAGCGTCTGGTTCGGCTTTTTGCGCTGCTCGCGCTTCAAATACGCCATGCGCACTTCAAAAAATTCATCCAGATTGGACGATACGATGCACAGGAAACGCAGCCGTTCCAGCAGGGGAACGCGCGAATCCTGCGCCTGTGCCAATACGCGGCGGTTGAACGCCAGCAAGCTGCTTTCGCGGCAAAGGATGCGGTTGGATTGGGGCATGGGAAACTTTCGGTCAATCAATATGGTCGTGATGAAAATTATAGCGTAAATGCGCGGGCAAATCTTTGCTGCTGCCAAGCAATTTGCGTGCTGGCACGGCCTTTTGCCGCCAACGAAAAAGCAGCCTGCACATTCCTTCGGTCAATGGCGGGAGGTGCAGGCTGCTTTGGGCATAACGCATGGCGTGTATTCACGGTATGTATGCCGTTGCGCCTGCGCGTCCATTGTCGGCAAACATTGAAAGCAGCCTGCACCTCAATCCCGCCCAATGCAGGCTGCTTTCAATGCGGACACCTCCGCGCAATGCCATGAAATCTATCAATAAAAAACCTTTACAAATCCAAAAAAGCAGCCTGCACCCGGCAGCCGTGTATAATAACGCCTTCATTTCACCGCCCAAAAAAGGAAACGCCATGACCGCCGCCGTGTCCCCGTCCGCCAAAGCCGCCATCTTATCGGAAGCCCTGCCCTATATCCGCCGCTTTGCAGGCTGCACGCTGGTCGTGAAATACGGCGGCAACGCCATGACCGAGCCGCAGTTGAAAGAAGGCTTTGCCAAAGACATCGTCCTGCTCAAACTGGTGGGCATCAACCCCGTCATCGTCCACGGCGGCGGCCCGCAAATTAACGGGATTCTGGAAAAAATCGGCAAAAAAGGCGAATTCGTGCAGGGAATGCGTGTGACCGACGGCGAAACCATGGACGTGGTGGAAATGGTGCTGGGCGGCCATGTGAACAAAGAAATCGTGTCGCTGCTGAACGTGCACGGCGGCAGGGCCATCGGCCTGACGGGGCGCGACAACCATTTCATCAAAGCGCGCAAAATGCTGCTGGACGGCCAAACGGACATCGGCCAAGTCGGCGAAATCGACCACATCGACTGCACACTGGTGCAACAAATGTCCGCGGCGGGCTATATCCCCGTCATCGCCCCCATCGGCGTGGGTCCAAACGGCGAAGCGTTCAATATCAATGCCGACTTGGTGGCAGGCAAACTGGCCGAAGGGCTGAACGCCGAAAAGCTGGTGATGATGACCAACATTGCCGGCGTGATGGATAAAAACGGTCGCCTGCTCACCAACCTCACGCCCGAAGACATTGACGCGCTGGTGGCGGACGGCACTTTGTCCGGCGGCATGCTGCCCAAGATTTCATCGGCACTAGAAGCCGCCACCAACGGCGTGAAAGCCGTGCACATTATCGACGGTCGCATTCCCAACGTGCTGCTGCTGGAAATTTTCACCGACAGCGGCATCGGCACCATGATTTTGGGCCAACAAAACCCGTAAACCCGCCGCATCTGCAAAAAGCAGCCTGCACTTTCACACACCTCATTTCAAGGAATCCCCATGACAACCAGCGAAAACAAATTCACCGAAGAAGAAGTGCTGTGGGTCAAACAGCACAGCCCCAAACACTTAACCTTTGCCGTTTCGCGCCCCGAAGCCTACCGCTTTTCCGCCGGCCAGTTCGCCCGATTGGGCTTTCGTGCCGGTACGGACGGCAACGGTTTTATCTGGCGCGCCTATTCCATGATTTCCGCGGAATATGCCGACACGCTGGAATTTTTCGTCATTCTCATCGACGGTGGCGAAATGTCCGCACGTCTGACCGCCCTGCAAGCCGGCGACCGCATTTTGCTGGACAAAACCGCGCAGGGCTTTTTCCTGCCCGGCCGCTTCCCCGACGGCAAAGACTTAATCATGTTGTCCACCGGTTCGGGCATTGCGCCGTTTTTGTCGATAATCCAGCAGCCTGCGGTGTGGGAGCGTTTCGACACGCTCGCTTTGGCGCACAGCGTCTCGTTCGCGCGCGATTTGATTTTTAACGATTGGATTCGCGGATTGTCCGACCACCCGCTCATTGCCGAACACATCGGCAAACTGCGTTTCGTGCCAATTACCACGCGCGAAACCACCGAAGGCGCATTGTCGTGCAGGCTGCCCGAGCTGTTGAAAAACGGCCGTTTGGCGCAGGCATTCCAACGCCCGTTCACACCGGCCGACAGCCGCTTTATGATTTGCGGCAATCCGCAAATGGTGCAGGACGTGTTCAAAACCTTGCTGGAAATGGGCTTTGCCATGCACCGCAACAAACTGCCCGGCCAAATCATGATGGAAAACGGTTTCTAAACCCAAAAATATGCAAACAAAGCCTTCATTTTTCAAAAAATTTTCCGTATATTCCGACCGCCGCGCCTTCACGATGCTGCTGCTGGGCTTTGCCGCAGGCATGCCGCTGCTGTTGATTTTCTCCACTCTGTCGCTATGGCTGAGCGAAGCGGGCATCGAGAAAAAAACCGTGACCATGTTCAGCTGGGCGGCCTTGGGCTATTCGTTCAAATTCGTGTGGGCGCCGCTGATTGACAGCCTGCCGCTGCCGTATCTTTCGCGCGCGCTGGGCAAACGCCGCGCCTGGCTGTTGTTGGCGCAGGTGCTGGTAATAGCCGCCATTATCGCCATGGGCAGCATCGACCCGCAAAATCCGCAGCAGTTGGCGGCCATGGCCATGGCGGCGGTGCTGCTCGGTTTTTCGGCGGCCACGCAGGACATCGTTATCGATGCCTACCGCATTGAAATTGCACCGAACGACCACGCCATGCAGACGGTGATGTCGTCCACCTACACCGTGGGCTATCGGCTGGGGCTGATTGCGGCAGGTGCAGGCAGCCTGCTGTTGGCGGAATACTGGGGCTCGACCAAGGCGCATTATCTGTACGACGCCTGGCGCAATACTTATTGGGTGATGGCGGCCATGATGGCGGCCGGTTTGTCCACGACTTTGTGGATGCGGGAACCGGAGCATCAAAAGCAGCCTGCACCCGTCAAAGCGCAGCACTCCCTGCGTTTGCTGGCGCTGTTTTTGGTCAGCGTGAGCGTGTTCGTTGCCGTGTTCCGCCATGTGGGCGCGCTCCTGCCTGCCGCCGATAACGCGCCGCTGCAAGCCTTTGCGTGGGAAAGCCTGCGTTTGGGCGCATCGCTGGCCGCCGCCGCGGGTGCAGGCTGCCTGGCGGTGAAATGCCGCTTGGCACCGTCCGAACTGGTGCGGCAAACATGGATTGCCCCCGTGGCCGACTTCTTCCACCGCTACGGCAAACGCGCCATCCTGCTGCTGGCGCTGATTGGGCTGTACCGCGTTTCCGATATTGTTGCGGGCGTGATTTCCAACGTGTTCTACGACAACATGGGCTTCAGCAAAGAAGAAATTGCCTATGCCGTGAAATCGTTTGGCATCGTCATGTCGATTGCGGGCGGATTCGTGGGCGGCTTGTTGGCGCAAAAATACAAAATCATGAGCATGATGATGCTGGGCGCCATCGCCACCGCCGCCACCAACCTGCTGTTTATCCTGCTCGCCTTGCGCGGCCATGATGTGCCGCTGATGTATCTGGCCGTGGGTATCGACAATCTGGCGGGCGGTTTTGCCAGCACCGTGTTCGTCGTGTTCCTCTCCGGCCTGACCAACATCCGTTTCACCGCCGTGCAATACGCGCTGCTGTCATCGCTGATGACACTGTCGCCCAAAATCCTGGGCGGTTATTCGGGCGCAATGGCCAGCCAGTTGGGCTATCCCGCCTTTTTCCTGCTCACCGCGCTGATGGGCGTGCCCATCCTGCTGCTGGTGTATTTGACCAACCGCTATATCATCAAGCCCTCGTCTTGAATACTTTCGTTGCCTTTGATATATGAGCCTGCTCTATAAACCCTCCAAACCGCTCTCGCGCGGACAGATGGCCGCCCTGTTGGCCATGCTGATGACCATCATGCCCTTTTCCATCGATGCCTATCTGCCGGCATTGCTGGATATTGCCGCCGGCCTGAACGCCGACATCCACCAAGTGGAAAAAAGCCTGAGCAGCTTTATGCTGGGCGTGGCGGCAGGGCAGTTAATCGGCGGCTCGCTGTCGGACATTAAAGGGCGGCGCAATATCGCCTTGGGCGGCCTGTCGGTGTATGTTCTGGCCAGCGCCGCGCTGGTGTTTGTGCAAACGGCCAACCAACTGCTGGTGTGGCGCATGGTGCAGGCATTGGGCGCGGGCATGAGCGCGGTGGTGGCGGGTGCGGTGGTACGCGACAATTACCAAGGCCGCGAAGCCGCGAAAATGTTCGCCCTCATCGGCATTATCGTGATGACGGCACCGCTTATCGCGCCGCTGTTCGGCTCGCTGCTGCACAGTGTGGCGGGCTGGCGCAGCATTTTCGCCTTCCTGTTTGCCTATGCCGCGCTGGTCGTGTTCCTGCTGTACCGCTTCCTGCCGCAGTTCAAAGCCGCCGAACCCATCACCAAAACGCAGCTGCTGCACATCGGCACGCGTTACCGCAACGTGTTCCGCAACCGCGCCGCCTTGGGCTTTCTGTTTTACCAAGCCGCTTCGTTCTCGTCCATGATTGTGTTTTTGAGCGAATCGCCGTTTGTTTACATGAAACTGTACGGCCTGTCGCAGCACCAATATGCCTTTGCGTTCGCCTGCAACATCATCACCATGATGAGCTTCAACCGGCTCACCGCTTTCGGCCTGAACCGCGGCTGGGAATCGCGCCATTTGCTGCTGACGGGCATATCCGTCCAGTTTTTCGCCAACACTTCGCTTTTGGCAACGGTGTTATGGTTAAAGCAGCCTGCACTTTGGCTGGCGCTGCCCCTGCTGATGTGTTCCGTGGGCGCGCAGGGCTTAATCGCCGCCAATACGCAGGCGCTGTTCATGGGCAATTTCAAACCCGAAATCGGCGGCAGCGCCAATGCCGTGCTGATGGCTTCGCAATCGCTGATTGCCTCCACCGTGGGCTTTGCCGTGACATGGCTGCACAACGGCAGCATGACGGTGATGGCCGCCTGCATGTTTGCCTGCAGCATCATCGGCGGCTCGCTGCTGTGGTATTGTTCGCGCCACCAATTGCGTAAAAAAGCCGCTGCAAACGTAATTTAGCGTTAAACAAATGTGGCAATACTGCAAAATGCGTTATATTTGAAACAATTGATCGCACCGATTTAAAGTGCAGGCTGCTTTCGAATAACGCAACACAATAAAGGAAACCTTATGAAATCTCTGAAAACACTGACTATTGCCGTTACCGCTTCGGCTTTGGCATTAAGCGGTTGCGTGACCAACGCGCAAGGGCAGCAACAACCCAGCAAAACCGCATTGTTCGGCATCGGCGGTGCGATAACCTGCGGCATCGTCGGCGCTCTGACGCACGGCCGCACGGGCGCGCGCAACTCCGCATTGGCATGCGGCGCAGTGGGCGCCGGCGTGGGCGGCTATATGGATTACCAAGAACGCAAACTGCGCGAACAGTTGGCGAACACCGGCGTTGAAGTGGAACGCAAGGGCAACCAAATCAAGCTGACCATGCCGGAAAACATTACTTTCGCCACCAACAGCGCCGCATTGTCCGCACAGGCGCAAAACGCACTGGCCACCGCCGCGGAAACGTTGGCGAAATATAACGAAACCACCATCACCGTGGTCGGCCACACCGACAGCACGGGCAACGATGCCATCAACAATCCGTTGTCGTACAACCGTGCCAACGCGGTTTCTAGCTTCTTGGCGCAACACGGCGTGGCCACACAGCGCATGACCGTGCTGGGTCAAGGCTCGCGTCAGCCGATTGCCGACAACAACACCGAAGCCGGCCGCGCCCAAAACCGCCGCGTGGAAATTCTGATTAACCCGAATCCTTCCGCGTCCGCGCAACAATAAACCCCTTCCCATCCCCCATGTGCAGGCTGCCTCGTGTCATACAGGCAGCCTGCACCCATGTTGGCCAATCAGAAAACATAATCAAAATAAATTGCAGTAAACATTCGACAGTACACATCATGAACACACATTCCCACAGCCCGTCGGCAGCCCCCACCGCGCAACAAGTGACCGACACCTTCAAAATCCTATCGAACCACGAACGCCTGCACATCCTCCTGGTGCTGCTCGAACACGACAGCAGCCTGCAGGAATTGAGCGAAGCCACAGGATTGAACACCGCCAAAACCGCCGCCCATTTGCAAAAAATGCGCCAATTGGGTATCGTGGACTACACGCGGTTTATGCGGATTATGCAATACCGTATCATTTCGCCCATCGTGCGCGATTTACTCAACGCACTGCCCCAATTCCCGAAAGACAGAACATGAAAATTTGCACTTGGAACGTGAATTCGCTCAACGTCCGCCTGCCCCATGTCACCGACTGGCTCGCGCAGCACCAGCCCGATATCCTCGTATTGCAGGAGTTGAAGCTCGAGCACGACAAATTCCCCGTCGCCGCGCTCAACATGATGGGCTGGCAATGCGCGTGGAGCGGCCAGAAAACCTATAACGGCGTCGCCATCATCAGCCGCCACGCAATTAAAGACGTGCACACCGGCCTGCCCGCCCTGCCCGACGACCCGCAACAGCGCGTGATTGCCGCCACGGTGAACGGTGTGCGCGTGGTGAATGTGTATTGCGTGAACGGCGAATCTTTGGACAGCGAAAAATTTGCCTACAAACGCCAATGGTTTGCCGCGCTGACCGATTTCATCCGCCAACAAATGCAGCAATATCCGAAACTGGTTTTGCTGGGCGATTTCAACATTGCCCCCACCGACGACGATGTGTACGACCCCGAAAAATGGCGCGAACACATCCATTGTTCTTCTGAAGAACGCGCGTGGTTCCAAGCACTGCTGGATTTGGGGCTGACCGACTGCCTGCGCCACGTCCACCCCACCGGCGCGCACTATACTTGGTGGGATTACCGCGGCGCGATGTTCCAGCGCAAACTCGGCCTGCGCATTGACCACATTCTGGCCACCGCCGCACTGCGCGATGTGCTGCGCGACGTGCAAATCGACACCGAAGCGCGCGCCAAAGAACGCCCCAGCGACCACGCCCCCGTTTTCGCCCTGTTCGACAGCGCATCATGAACACGCTGCTGCCGCGCCGCGTTTTGGCGGTTTTGCTGCTGGTCGGCATGGTGGCAGGCTGCGTCGGCATCGGGCTGACCCATCTGCTGCACGCCGTTCAGCAACTGGTATTTCAAGGCAGCCTGCACTCGGAACACATCCCGTTCCGGCAACTGGTGCAGGCTGCTTCTCCGCTGCACCGTTTCTGGGCGCTGCTGGCGTGCGGTGCCGTGGTTGGCATTGCCTGGACGTGCCTGCACCGCTACGGCGCGCCGCTGTGCGACATCAAAACCACCGTAAAGCAGCCTGCACGCGCCATGCCGCTGAAAACCACGTTGTGCCACGCGCTGCTGCAAATCATCACGGTCGGCATGGGTTCGCCGCTAGGACGCGAAGTCGCCCCGCGCGAAATCAGCGTTGCACTGACCACGCCTTTAACGCGCCGTTTCGCGCTGACCGAACCGCAAACTTCGCTGGTGCTGGCCTGCGCTTCCGGTGCGGGTTTGGCCGCCGTGTATAACGTCCCTTTCGCCGCCACCGTGTTCGTGCTGGAAACTCTGCTGCTGACATGGAGCCTGCCCGCGATGGCCGCCGCCCTGCTCACCTGCGGCTTAACCGTCTGGGTGGCGCGCCTAGGTTTGGGCGATGTGGTGCAATACAGCCATTTGCCCGTGGATATTCCTTCATCGGCCGGCCCGTCCCTGCTGATATGGTCGGCGGCGGCAGGCGGCCTGCTGGCGGCGGCCGTTTGGGCGTTTGAACAATGCCAGTCGCGGCTGCCGAAATTCAATCCGCGCCGCTGGACGATGCTGCCCGTCGCCCTGCTCTGCTTTGCCGTCATCGGCGCGCTGTCGATACCGTTCCCCGAAATCTTGGGCAACGGCAAGGCGGGCAACGAATTGAGCTTTTCACACCAGCTCACGGTGCAGGCTGCTTTCGGCCTGCTGGCGGCCAAATGGCTGGCCGTGCTGCTGGCCGGCATGGCAGGCGCATACGGCGGCCGCATCACGCCGTCGATGATGCTGGGCGGATTGACGGCGTTTATCGGCGCGTGGTGCTGGAATCTGGTGTTTCCGCCCGTGCCGCTGGGCCTGGCGGCGTTTATCGGTGCGGCGGTCTTTTTGGGCTTGGCGCAAAACATGGCGCTGACTTCGCTGGTGTTCCTGCTGGAACTGTCGCACCAATCCACGGCCGTCTGGCTGCCCATGTGCCTGTGCATGGCGACGGCGCTGACCGTGCGGCAAACGGTGTTTTCACGGCAATGAAAAAGCAGCCTGCACTTCGGATGCGTTGAAGTGCAGGCTGCTTTTTTTGATTTGGCGGGGAATGCGGTGCCGCACCCCATCCTGCGTGGGTACAGCGGCGTAACACCGTGAATATAGTGGATTAAAATAAAAATGAGACAAGACGGCGAGCCGCAAGGCGTACAAATAGTACGTCAAGGCGAGCCAACGCCGTATCCTTGCGATTTTAATTCACTATAATTTGGCGGGAAATGCGGTGCCTCAGCCCCATCCTGCGTGGGTACGGCGGCGCAACGCCGTGAATACCGCAGAAACACGGCAGCCGGGCAACCGAAAAGCAGCCTGCACTCCGAAAACCAAGTGCAGGCTGCTTTTTTCACCTGATCCGCATGCTCTTTGGCAGCAAATCCGCATTATTCGGCTGCTGCAAAAACCGCTGCAACACGGCGGCCAGAGCGGGATTTTTCTGCCCCGTGTGCCACAGCCCGATGAAATAATCCGCCACGATGCACGCCTGCTGCTCCATATTGAACTGCGACAAATCGCGGCAGTGCGGCAGCAAATGTCCGTAGCGGTAGGCCGCGCGTTTGATGTAGCCGCCCTGCAATGCGAGGCAGATGCCGCAGCGCAGCACGGGATAGCCCAAGCGGTGCTGCCAAACGTGCGTGCATTCGTGCAACCACAGACTCTGCCAATGTGCAGGCTGCTTTGAAAAATCGTCGTGATACAAATCGGCCGGCAGATAAATCGAGCCGTTGGGCGACATGGCGACATGGCGCAACTGAAACGGCATGAATTTGCCGCGCACAATCCGCACTGCCGCATAATCCAGCGCATTGGCAAACACCGGACGCAACAAGGCGCATTCCCCTTCCGAAAGGGAACGCGCCAACCGTGCAGGCTGCTTTGCCACTATACGCGGCCGCTTTCGCGCTGTGCCTGCGCCAAAAGTGCCAGCATCGCTTCGGTCTCGTCCCAGCCGATGCACGCATCCGTAATGCTTTGACCGTACACTTCGGGTTTGTCTTGGCGGCCTTCCACCAGATGGCTTTCCACCATCACGCCCATAATGTTCTGCTCGCCGGCACGGATTTGCGCCGCCACGTCCTGCGCCACTTCCATTTGACGGCGGAAATCCTTGCGGCTGTTCGCGTGGCTGCAATCCACCATCAGCTTCGGCGTAACGCCTGCTTTCACCAACTGTTCGGAAGCAGCCTGCACATGTTCCGCGCTGTAATTCGGCTCTTTGCCGCCGCGCAAAATTACATGGCAGTCCGGATTGCCGCGCGTGTGCACAATCGCCGAATGCCCCGCCTTGGTCACCGACAGGAAATGGTGCGGATGCGAAGCCGCGCCAATCGCATCAATGGCGATTTTCAAATTGCCGTCTGTGCCGTTTTTAAAGCCCACCGGGCACGACAGCCCGCTTGACAATTCGCGGTGCACCTGGCTTTCGGTGGTGCGTGCGCCAATCGCGCCCCAAGAAATCAAATCGGCATAATACTGCGGTGTAATCATGTCCAGAAACTCGGTCGAAGCCGGCATGCCCATATTGTTCAGCTGCAACAGCAGTTGGCGCGCCTGACGCAAACCGAAATTGATGTCGAAGCTGCCGTCCAAATGCGGGTCGTTAATCAAGCCTTTCCAGCCCACCGTGGTGCGCGGTTTTTCAAAATACACGCGCATCACAATCAGCAGCTCTTTTTCGTATTGGCGGCGCATCGGCAACAGGCGTTGCGCATATTCCACCGCCGCGGCCGGGTCGTGAATGGAACACGGCCCGACAATCACCAGCAGGCGGTTGTCCTTGCCGTGCACCAAATCGGCAATTTCCTGACGCGTTTGTACCACCAGTTTCTCAGCCTCATCGCTGATGGGCAGTTCGTACAGGTGGGCAATCGGCGGCAGCAGTTCGGTGACCGCGTCAATGCGGACATCATCGGTTTTGTTCAAGCGGTTCATGGAGCGGTTCCTTTTAATCAGTATCGGAGTCAGTAAGGAAAAGGAGTTCAGGATAAAGAGTGCAGGCTGCTTTGACAAGCAAAATCTGCCCTTTTCAGCAATTTAATTTTATTGTTTTAATCAATCAGCGGCATCGTAGCTATTTTATGCCTGAATATTTCAATTTATAAAATAAAATGCCAACAAAAAACCGCCGGTTTCGGAAACGGGCGGTTTACACGGAGAAATGTCAATTAAAATTCCACCAATTTTTCAGCGCTGAACAATGAGCGGCGACAAATCGACAGATTAGCGACTTTGCGGTCAGCAACCAAATACACGAAAATATTTTCTTTATTGGTGCATGGGCAAATCAAGTGGATTTGGTTATGCAGGCTGATTTGGATATCGTGCAGCTCATCGTCCAGTTCCAAATGGGCGACGGTTTTCATTTTCGCACGGATAATGTTCACGCAGCCTGCACTGGCAGCTTCCAAATCGAAGCTGCTGTCGTTTGTGTGCGATGCCATCATCATGCCGCTGCCATAATCCACAACGGCGGCGGCAATGACCCCTTTAATTCTACTCAAACCATTGACAATTTCATCTAACGTCATTTCGTGCTTCCATTTGCATTTTTGTTAAGATGGATTGGGCTAAATATTTGCTTACAAAATCTTGTGTATTGTCTAACAAAATCGGCTTTTTGAAAATAGCTTTAAGGCGAAATCAGCGGGGTTTATGTCATTTTTGTTGTGCTATCACAAATTTTCCCAACCGCCGGCTACCACGCCACCCAACCCAGTTTCCACGTCGCCAAAATCAACAGGCCGAACACGATGCGGTAATAGGCGAACGGCACATAATTGCGCGTGGAAACGAATTTCAGCAGGCTGCGCACGGCAAACAAACCTGAAACGAATGCGGCTACAAAACCGACGGCAATCAGCCCCAAATCGTGCAGCTGAAACAGCGACCAGCTTTTATAAACATCGTACACGGTGGCGGCCACCATCATCGGCACGGCAAGGAAAAAGGAAAATTCGGTGGCGGTTTTGCGCTCGATGCCCCACAGCATGCCGCCCATGATGGTGCTGCCGGAGCGCGATGTGCCCGGAATCAGCGCGAAGCATTGCGCCACGCCCACCATCAGCGCGTCTTTCGGGCGCATATTATCCACGCCCTGAACGCGTGCAGGCTGCTTTTGCATCCGTTTTTCAATCCACAGAATCACAAAACCGCCCACCACCAAGGCAATGGCCACGGTAATCGGGTTGAACAGGTATTCCTTAATCGCTTTGCGGAACACGAAACCCACGGCGGCGGCCGGCACGAACGCCACCGCCAAATTCAGCACGAAACGGTTCACCGCCGCATCACGCCCGAAGCCGGAAACCACGTTTGCAAAGCGCTGCCGGTATTCCACCACCACCGCCAGCACCGCACCCAGCTGGATGGCAATTTCAAACACCTTGCCCTGGCTGGAGAAATTCAGCAAATCGCCCAGCACAATCAAATGCCCCGTGCTGGAAATGGGCAGAAACTCGGTCAAGCCTTCAACAATGCCCAAAATCAGGGCTTTCAGCAATACTGCGATATCCATTATCGATATTCCGTCTATCCGTCAATACAAAGAAAGCAGCCTGCACTTTTTGAATCCGCAAAGTGCAGGCTGCTTTGTTCAAGATTATCGCGTTACCGCAGATTTCAACAAGCTCGCACCCAAACTGCGCGTGGGTTTCGGCGCAGGACGGGGCGCGGGCATACCGCGTTCTTGGCGGACTTTGGCAATCAGCTCGTCCACCGTTTTCATGCCGGCCTCGTAGCCGTTGCCAAAAATCACGCGGTATTTGCCGCCGACAATCAGCGTGGGCGTGCCTTCGATGCCGTGTTTGCGGGTCAATGCGCCCATCTGCTTGGCCTGTGTGGCATTGCTGAACGAATCGAAAGCAGCCTGCACTTTGGCGGCATTAAAACCGGTCTGCTGCGGCAGCCATTGGCGCAACACTTCTTCGTTGCCCAAATTGATGCGCTGCTGAACCAATGCCGCAAAAATGGCCGGATTGGCACGGTATTTCTCACCCGACTGATTGACCGCAACAGCCAATCGCGCCAAAGGATAATCACGGGCTTCATCCCAAATCACATGCTCCGTGCGCAGCACCGTGTCGCGCGGAAACTGTTTCGCATGTCTCAGCAGGACAGGGTCCAAATCGGCACAGTGCGGGCACCAATACGCAAAAAATTCGGTTACTTCGATTTTGTCTTTATGCACCGGCGCCACTTCCACCGAAATGACTTCATAATCCTTGCCTTCGGTGGCCGCAGCGGCAGGCAGGGCGACAAATGCGGCGGTAATCACCGCAAAAAGTGTTTTTTTATTCATTATCAAATCCTTAATATGAAATTATTGGTTGCGGGTAATGGAATCTACGCCTTTGGATTGCAGGCGCTGTTTGATTTGGTTGGCCTGCGTGCTGTTCATTTGGTTGGTCTGCACGCGGTACACGGTTTTGCCGTTCGACTGCACGGTGACCACTTTGGTCTGCACGCCCATCGCCGCCAATTTCGCGCGTTGCTCGTCCGCAGCCTGACGGTTGTTGTACGCACCGGCCTGAACGCTGGCTTTGCCCGACGCGGAAGCATTTTCTGCTGTGGCCGGTCTGCTTTCGGCGGCGGCAGTATTTTTATTGGATGCCGGTGCTGTTTTTGGGGTAGTCGCAGGTTTTTCAGCGGCGGCGGTTTTTTCCGCAGGCGCGGGTTTCGCCGTAGAAACAGGTTTTTCTTCCGCAGCATGTTTGTTGGCGGAAGTGGTGGCTTGCGCTGCTTTTTCACGTGCAGCCGCTGCTTGGCGCGCACGGCGCTCGCGTGCTTCGCGTTGTGCCACTTCGCGCGCTTTTTCCAAGTTGCCGCTGTTTAAAATCTGCTCGGCGGTCGGTTGCACGTCGTCTGCTGCCACATCGGTATTCGTGGTTTTGTTCGCACCCTCGCCGTCCTGCGCTGCCGGTTTAGGTTTGTTTTGCACGGTTTCGGTGCGCGGTTTTACCGGCGGCACCGGCTTGGCAATGCTTTCGGAAGCAGCCTGCACTGTCAATGTGTCGGTTTTAACGGTTTCATTATGCCCCGCAGAAGGCGCTTGGCGGAGTGCAGGCTGCTTTTCGTCGGAAACGGCCGGTTCGATGGCCGGAGCCGGACCTGACGATGCACCGGCATGGGGCGACAGCACTTCCGGCGCGGCAGGTTTGTTGTGTTCGGCCAGCTGCGGCTGTTTGAAATCGCGCGCGCTGTTTTTGTCCAAAGTGAACAGAACGGCGGCAATCGCGCCCAAAGCCACGATGGACCCTGCCATGAAATTGAATAACCCCTTGCCTTGTTGTTTTTTTAAATACATTTCGATGCCTGTTCGTAATTAAAGAGCGGATATTTCGTTATTTTAACAAATTATTCGTCCCAAGATTCTAAAAATTCGTCCCAATGCGGTTTTTCTTCGGCTTGGGCGTATAAATGTTCGCGCAGCAGTTCCAGTTCGTTTTCGTATTCTTCGCGGCTCAAACGGCCGTTCATCAAGCCGAAACGCTGGTAAACCAAATAAGTGTTGGCCACATCGGTTTCGCAATAATCGCGGATGCTTTGGATTTGCCCGTCGCGGTATGCCTGCCAAACCTGGCTGCCGTCCATGCCCAGTTTGCCGGGGAAGCCGCACATTTTCGCCAGTTCGTCCAACGGAGCGTTGGCGCGGCCGGAATACAGCGCCAACAAATCCATCAAATCGCAATGCCGTTGCTGGTAGCGCGCCAGATAATGGTTGAATTTAAAATCTTTGCTGTCGGCAAAATCGCCCTCGCCCATGTTCCAGTAACGGGCAGCCTGCACGCCGTGTATCAGCGCGCGGTAATGCAGCACGGGCAAATCGAAACCGCCGCCGTTCCAGCTCACCAGTTGCGGCGTGTATTTGCCGATAAGGCGGAAAAATTCGCCTACCATTTCCGCTTCGCCGCTGTCGGGTTTGCCCAGCGTGCCGATATGCACTTTGTCGTTCCAGCGCAGGCAGCAGGAAATCGCCACCACCTGCTGCAAATGGTGCGGCATAAAATCGCTGCCGGTTTTGGCGCGCCGCTGCTGTGCGGCAAATTCCACCACTTCGTCGTCGCTCACGCTGTCGGGCAATGAATGGAGCAGGCGGACGGCCCGCACGTCGGGAATGGTTTCAATGTCAAAAACGAGAATCGGCGTCATGGTGCGGCGTGTCAAAAACGAAATATGCAATTTTGGCACGTTGCAGGCTGCTTTAAAAGTATTTTTTGGTAAAAATATGTGATTTGTTTGGCAGGTGTTGCCGTTTTTTTGGTATAGTTGGTCGTTTTTGTTTTATTGACACACACGGAAGTTTAACGATGAAATCTCTTTATTTGGCGGCGGCCGTTACGCTGGCACTGGGCGTTTCCGCCTGCGGACAAGCACCTGCGGCCGGCCAACCGCAAATCCCTGCTGCCGCTGCCGCAGCAACACAAAAGCAGCCTGCACCCGCAGGACAAAAAGTGAGCGATGAAATCACCAAAGCCATCACCACCACGCTGGAACGCAATTACGCCGACCAAAAACTGAAAGTGGAAAGCGTATCCACCACGCCGGTGGCCGGTTTGTACGAAATCGTGGTGAACGGCAAACAGATTGCCTACACCGACGCCACGGGGCAATACATGTTCGTGGGCGACCTGATTCAAACCGACATTGCCAAAAGCCTGACCGAAGAGCGCAAAGCCGTGCTGAACGCGGTGGATTTCAACAAACTGCCGTTCGATTTGGCAATTAAAGAAGTGCGCGGCAACGGCGAATTGAAAATCGCCGTATTCTCCGATGCCGACTGCCCGTTCTGCAAACGCTTGGAGCATGAATTCGCCAAAATGACCAACGTGACCATCTACAATTTCATGATGCCGCTGACTTCGCTGCACCCGGATGCCACACGCAAAACCGTGCAAATCTTGTGTCAGCCAGACCCAACCAAAGCCTGGACGGAATGGATGCGCGAAGGCAAAATGCCGCCTGCCGTGTCCGACTGTGCCAAAGCCGCCACTATGCAGCAAACGCTGGCATTGAGCGAGCAACTGGGCTTCAACGGCACGCCGACTTTGGTCTTCCCGAACGGTACGGTGCAAAGCGGTTATTCGCCCATGCCGGCGCTTGAAGAGCAAATCCGCGCCAACCAAACCAAATAATCGAACAAGGAACACAAAATGCTTCTCCCGGAACAAGTAAAAGAAATGATTGCGCAGGTGCTGCCCTGCGAACATTTGGAAGTGGAAGGCGATGGCCACCATTTCTTCGCGCAAATCGTATCGTCCGCCTTTGAAGGCAAAGCCCGCCTGGCACGGCACCGCTTGGTGAAAGACGGACTCGCCGCGCAGCTGGCCAGCAACGAACTGCACGCATTGTCGATTTCCGTTGCCGCCACGCCCGCCGAATGGGCCGCGAAACAATCCGCATAAACCGAAAAGCAGCCTGCACTTTCATTGTCCGCAAAGTGCAGGCTGCTTTTTTATGGGCAGTTTTTCCATATTCGGCAGGGCGCAACGCCGCAAAAACCGTTAAAATGCCGTTTATGCCAATCCAAAAGCAGCCTGCATCCATGTCTTCGCCGTTTTTCGCCCACCTGCCCGATTATCTGCGCGAGCAAACACAGCTCAACCGCTCCGCCCACACGTTGGCCGCCTATCAGCGCGATTTGTGGCAACTGCAAACCCTGTTGCCCGAAGCCTGCGAAAACCCCACGGCGCAAGATTTTTCCGCCGCCTTAAAAACCCTGTCGCAGCGCGGGTTGAACGCCAGCACCCTGGCCAGGAAACTGACCGTGTGGCGGCAATACGCCAAATTCGTGCAGCAAAAAGAAGCTGCCGACGCATCGCCCGCAGAACGGCTGAAAGCACCGCGCCAAGCCCAACGCCTGCCGCGCGCCATAGAACGCGAAACGCTGCAATACCTGCTCGACCAGGCACCCGAAGCCGGCGATGCGCTGGCCGTGCGCGACCATGCCGTGGCCGAGCTGTTTTACGGCAGCGGCCTGCGCCTGTCGGAACTGTGCGCCCTGAACCTGCACGACATCTGGCTGGACGAAGGCTGGGTCAGCGTGCACGGCAAAGGCGGCAAGCAACGCCACGTCCCGCTCACGCAACACAGCATTGCCGCCCTGCGCGCATGGCTAGCGCGTCGCACCACGGCCGACAGCGAATCCGCCCTGTTCACCGGACGTTACGGCAAACGCCTGACCACGCGCCAAATCGCCAAACGTTTGCAGCATTGGGCCGCCGAACGGGGCAGCCTGCAAACCATCACGCCGCACATGTTGCGCCACAGCTTTGCCGGACATTTGCTGCAAGCCTCGCACGATTTGCGCGCCGTGCAGGATTTGCTGGGACACAGCAGCCTTTCCAGCACGCAGATTTATACCAAACTCGATGCCGACCATCTGGCGCAGGTGTACGACCAAACCCACCCCCGGGCCAGACGGAAACCCGTTGATGACGAAGAACCCTTATGAGCCAACTTTACCCTTGGGCGCACATCGTCCACCTGTATTGCGCCATTGCCTTTGTGGGCGGCGTGATTTTTGAAGCGCTGGTTTTGAGCGCGCTGCATACCAAGCAGATTTCGCGCGAAGCCCGCCGCGAAGCCGAACGTGTGATTTCACGGCGCGCCGTCCGCGTGATGCCGTTTATCGTGCTGGGCGTGTTCGGCTCGGGGCTGGTCATGCTGCACCGTTATATCGATTTGCTGCGCGACCCGTTTGCCAGCGCGTTCAGCATCCAATTAACGCTAAAACTGTGCTTGGCCACCGGCGTACTGGTGCATTTTTTGATTGCGGTATACAAAATCGCCACGCGCACGCTCACCGTGGCGTGGAGCAAATACATTCACGCGGCGGTGCTGGTACAGATGCTGGGCATCGTGCTGCTGGCAAAGACGATGTTCTATATTCACTGAACGCAAAAGCAGCCTGCACCCCGAAAAACCAAGTGCAGGCTGCTTTTTCCATTCCAAATACGGCGGATGAACATCAACATGGCGCAAACACAAGGCGCACCGCCGCCGCATTGCGGTGTTCATCCACCATATTTTCACGACAAGGGTTTCCATGAGCATTAAAGACTGGGCGGAAGGCGAGCGGCCGCGCGAAAAACTGTTGCAGCGCGGCGCAGCGGCGTTGAGCGATGCGGAACTGCTGGCGATTTTGCTGCGCGTGGGCACACAGGGCATGAGCGCGGTGGATTTGGCGCGGTCATTATTGCAGCATTATCAAGGGTTAAGCGGCGTGATGACGGCAAGCGCCGCCGAATTGTCGCAACACAAAGGCATGGGCACGGCGGCGTTCGCACAATTTGCCACGGTGCTGGAAATCGGGCGGCGCGTGCTGGGCGAGCAATTGCAGCAGCAGCCGTTGTTACAAACGCCGCAGGCTGCCTGCGATTATCTGCGGCTGCGTATCGGGCACGAACGCGTGGAAGTGAGCCTGGCGCTGTTTTTGGACGCGCAGCAGCGCTTGATTGCGTGCGAAGAATTGTCGCGCGGCACGGTGGCGGAAAACGCGCTGTATGTCCGCGAAGTGGCGAAACGCGCGCTGCACCATCATGCCGTGTCAGTGCTACTGGCACACAACCATCCTTCGGGCGACGTGCAGCCTTCGGCGGAAGATTGCGCGGCCACGGAGCGGTTGCAGGCTGCTTTGCAACTGCTGGACATCCAACTGCTCGACCATATCATTGTGGCGGCACAGGATACGTTTTCCTTCGCGCAACACGGTTTGCTGCGTTAAACGCATCAAGCCGCATGAGCATGATTTTTAATAGTTTAATACTGAAAAGAGGGTGATATGCTGGCATTTGAAGTAATCGAACAACTGGGCTATCCTGATCTTGCGTTTGAGTTCAACGGCAAGACAAAAGAAGAAGCCGCCGAATTATGCAAAATTCACGGTATTGCCAATGCCCATTATGTGTTGGATCACTGGGACGAATATGAGCATATTCAAAAGCCATCATTAAAAGATGTCTTTGCCATTAGCGGAATGTCTCATTTGTATGACGAGTTTGTCAAAACCGTGAAGACAGTTCACGACGCCATTGCATTTAGCAAGCGTCATAAACTGAAACCACATCAAGACCAAAATATTCGTTTACACTGGGCAAAAGTCAATTCCGAGTCTCGCGAATAACATATGGGGCAGTTTCTCGCGCCCATCTTGAAATCACTTCTGCCATCAATCTGGTGAACTGTTTACCCGTTTCCCACGCAAAAAAGCAGTCTGCACCCCAAAAATCCGAGTGCAGGCTGCTTTTTTATCCGCCGCAATGCTTAAAACACCGCGCGTAAAATCAAGAAATTTACCACGGACAAGAACGCCGCCGCCGGCAGGGTAATCACCCACGCCAAGCCGATGGGCTTCATCATTTTCCAGTTGGCATTGCGGTTCACCAAGCCGATGCCCAGCACCGCGCCCACCAAAATATGCGTGCTGGACACGGGCAGCCCCAGCACCGAAGCCCCCATCACCACGCTGGCCGCCGACAATTCCGCTACAAAGCCGGAGGCCGGATGCAGCGCCGCCAAATCCTTGCCCACCGTCTGAATCACCTCTTTGCCGATAAACCACAAACCCACAATCAGCGCCACGCCGAACGTGAGCATGGCCACCGGCGGCACGGCGGCGTTGGCGTTGATGTCGTTGGTGCGCAACACGTCCATAATCGCGGCAAACGGGCCGATGGCATTGGCAATGTCGTTCGCACCGTGACTGAATGCAAAGCCGGACGCCGTCAGCACCTGCATCCACGAGAAAATCAAAAACGTGGATTTGGCAACATCTTTGCGTTTCAGGTTTTTGGCATACAGGAAGGTGGCCGACCAAATGCCCGCGCCCAGCATCAAAATCACAAAGCTGCGCGTCAGGTTGCTCATGTTCAAATGCAGGTTGTCCAAACCTTTGAACAGCAACATGGTCGCAATCACCATGCCGCCGACCGCCGAAATGGTCGGCACCCAAGTATAAAGCGCACGGAACACCTGAATGCTGCTCTTGCGCCGGTCAATTTCGTATAAACCTTTGTAATAATTCGATTCCAGTTCGGTGTAATCGAAATCGGGCGAGCCGTAAATCTGCGCGTCGCGCGCCATGGCAGAAGTGGCTTGGATTTGCTCGGCTTCGTCCAGCGATTCGAAACGCAGGCGGTGTTGCTCTTTATAGGCTTTCTTCTCCGCCTTCACGGCCTTTATCTGCTCTTCCATGCGCGCGTTGTATTCCAGCACATTGCGCTTAATCAGATAAAACAACGCATACGACACCGCCCCGCCCAACAGCGGCGACAGCACCCACGACACGGCAATCGTGCCGATTTTTTCCCATTTCACCAAACTCCAAGGGCTGCTGCCGCCATCGGCAATGATAAAGCCCAGCGTGAGCGAGCTGCCCACGATACCGCCGATAATCGCGTGCGTGGTGGACACGGGCAGGCCTTTTTTGGTGGCGAACAACAGCCACAATGCCGCCGCCAAAAGCGCCGACATCATGATAAACACCAAATCCAAAGGCTGCAGCGGCATGCTGTCGAGATGGACGATGCCGTTGCGGATGGTGGCGGTCACTTCGCCGCCGGCAATCACCGCGCCGCTGACTTCAAACACCGCCGCGATCAGCAACGCCTGCGGCACGGTCAGCGTGCCGGCACCCACCGAAGTGCCGAACGAATTGGCCACATCGTTGCCGCCGATATTGAACGCCATAAACACGCCGAACAAAGTGGCGAGCAGGAACAAGGCAACATGGTTGTATTGCGTGTAACCCAGCCCCCAAAAAACGAAATAGCCGACCATGCCCAGCAATAGGACGATGAAGGCGGCGTTGATTTTCCGCATGGGCGCGTTTTGGTTGGGGGACATGGCAAATCCTGTCGGTAGTTTGAGATGCGCATAGTATAATCGCCAATTATGACGAGAATATGACAAAATCCAGCGCAATGAAAAAAAGCAGCCTGCACTTTGACGCAGCGCAAACCGATATTCGTGAAAGGAACGCCATGAGCACACGCGCCCAAATTCTGCAATGGTGCGACGAAACCCTGCAAACCGCCCAATTCAAAGACTATGCGCCCAACGGCCTGCAAGTGGAAGGCGCGGACGAAATCCGCACCATCGTAACCGCCGTCACCGCATCGCGCGCGGCGATTAATTTTGCCGCCGCCTGCAACGCGCAAATGCTGCTTGTGCACCACGGCATGTTCTGGAAAAGCGAGCCGCCCGTGATTACCGGCTGGAAGAAACAGCGCATTGCCGCGCTGCTGGCGCACAACATCAATCTGGCGGGCTACCATCTGCCGCTGGACGCGCACCCCGTTCTGGGCAACAACGCGCAACTGGCGCAACGCCTGGGATGGACGCAGACCGCCGCGTTCGGCGAACAAAACCTGCTGAACATCGGCACGCTGCCCGAAGACACGCGCACTCTGGATGCCTTGTGCGCGCGCATCGAACAAACGCTGGGGCGCAAACCCGTGGCCGTGGGCAACCCGAAAAGCAGCCTGCACACCGTCGCATGGTGTACCGGCGGCGCGCAGGGCTATTTCCAGCAAGCGGCGGATGCGGGTGCAGACGTTTACATTACCGGCGAAATTTCCGAAGCCCAATACCACCTTGCCCGCGAAACCGGCACCGCCTTCATCAGCGCCGGCCACCACGCCACCGAACGCTACGGCGTGCAGGCTTTGGGCAACGCGCTGGCCGCCAAATTCGGGCTGGCCGTCCGCTTCTTTGACGAAGACAACCCCGCATAAACCAACCATGCGCGCCGCGCAGGTAAAAATTTCCCCGCCGCGTCAATTTTTACTTGCATTCGCCCGCGTTTTTTCGTTTAATCGCGCTGCCGCCCAAGCGTTTGGATTCAGCTTTCGCAACGAAGGCTAAAAGCGTCCCAAACGGCATCGAGGCAGCCTGCACTTTCATCACCGGCACGCCTGCTTTTCCACTTCACCGACAGGAATCTGAAACAATGAACAAAACATTTTTGGTTTCCGCATTGGCTGCCCTGGTTTTGGGAGCGTGCGGCGGCTCGAACGAACACAACACCGCCCATCAGCATTCCGGCGCTTCCGGCGTGCAGACTGCTTCCGATGCGGACGACAACACATCCGGCAATCAGGAAGCCACCGGCGAACTGAACCTTTATGTTTGGTCGGACTATGTCGCGCCCGCCACCATCGAAGCCTTCGCCAAAGACACCGGTATCGAAATCAACCAAGCCTTCTATGACAGCAACGAAGTGCTGGAAGCCAAAGTGCTGACCGGAAAATCGGGCTTCGACTTGGTCGCACCGTCCATTTCCAACGTCGGCCGCCAAATTAAGGCCGGCGCGTACCGCCCCATCGACAAAAGCCAAATCCCGAACTACAACAACATCGACCCCGAACTGCTGAAGCTGATGAGCCAAGTCGATCCGGGCAACAAATACGCCGTGCCGTATTTCTGGGGCATAAACACGCTGGCCATCAACACCGAACAAGTGGCCAAAGCCTTGGGCGACACGCCGATGCCCGCCAACGAATGGGATTTGGTCTTCAATCCGCAATACACCGCCAAACTGAAAAGCTGCGGCATCAGCTTCTTCGACAGCCCCACCGAGCAATATCCGCTGGTGCTGAAATACATGGGCAAAGACCCGAATAGCGAAAACCCCGCCGATTTGGAAGCGGCCAACGCCCTGCTCAAACAAGTGCGCGGCGACGTGAAACGCTTCAGCTCTTCGGGCTATATCGACGGCTTGGCCAACGGCGATTTGTGTGTGGCCATCGGCTACGGCGGCGATTTGAACATTGCCAAACGCCGTGCGCAGGAAGCGGGCGGCAAGCACAACATTCAGGTACTCGCACCCAAAACCGGCGTGGGCATTTGGATTGACTCGTTCATGATTCCGAAAGACGCGAACAACGTGGCCAATGCGCACAAATACATCAACTACACGCTGGACCCGAAAGTGGCGGCGCAAAACGGCAACTTCGTTACCTACGCCCCTGCCAGCAAACCGGCGCGCGAGCTGATGCAGAAAGAATTCAGCGACAGCCCGTCCATTTTCCCGAGCGATGAAGTGAAAGCGCAAAGTTTCGTGGTGCTGCCGAAATCGCCCGAAATGGTGAAACTGCAAACGCGCCTGTGGCAAAGTTTGAAGGCTGGTCAATAAACCCGCTGCAGTGAAATCCGCACATGAAAAAGCAGCCTGCACTTTCTCCATTGCAAAGTGCAGGCTGCTTTTCGATGCATTATAGATAGTGGATTAAAATAAAAATGAGACAAGGCGGCGAGCCAACGCCGTATCATTGCAATTTTAATCCACTATATAACCCTTTATCGCCGCATACCGCTGCAAACATTCGTGCGCAGGCGATTGCGCAGGCAGCCTGCACAGCCATTGCGCCAACCGTGTGGCGGCATCGCTTTGTGCATACAGATACTGCTGCCATTGCCGCGCGGCGCGTTGCCATTCTTCGCGGCGCAGCAGCAAGGTGCGCCATGCTGCGGCACGTTCGCCGTCCGACAGCGTGTGCGCACCGTTCAGCTCCAGCGACAACGCGGTGTGCGCCCGCACGATATCGTCCGCCGCCTGCACCTGCCGCCAATAGAGTTGCCAAAAAGCGTCCAATTTGTCCAAATGCGCCTGCGCTTCCTGCGAGTAAATGTGCCAGAAAAACGGCCTGCCCGATAATTGCGCGCGCACAAAGCTGTCTTCGCCGCGGATGATTAATACGTCGTGCCGCTGCAACAGCCGGTCAAATTCGCTTTGCGGCACAAAATCCTGACGGCAGACGTGCAGGCTGCTTTTGGCCGCGCCGCCGTGTTCGGTCAAATCATTCGGCAGGCTTTGCCACACGGGATTGCCGGCAACGTGCAACGTGATGGGCTGCGGCGTGTCCTGCCAGGCGGCGCACCATTTCGCCCACACGCCGCCCGCATAACCGAAGGCGAACAGGTGCAGGCTGCTTTCTCCTTCGCCACGGCACGGCACATCGGGCGGCGTATCGGTTTCGCGCAGCAGGCCGCCGCTTTCGGGCACAAAGCCCATTTGCCAGAAATATTTTGGATAGCCGTCCGCTTGCAGGCTGCTCATGGCGTGGGTGCGAACCGCCCAGTCTTCCGCGCTCAAATATTCCCAATTCAACCACACGGCGCGGGTTTGGCGGATGGCGGACAACACGGTGTCGGGCAAATCGCAGGCAAAGGTTTCGATGACGATGTGCGGCGCGGGAATACCCTGCATATCCGCCTGTACGCCTGCCTGCCACGCGCGCAGTTCAATACCGTCATGCCGTGCAGGCAGCTTTTCGGGCGCGTCGGGCACGATGGTGCGCAGCGCCGCCAAATCGTCCAGCCACAGGCACACCTGCCAACCCAGCCGCTGCTGCAACTGGCGCGCCAGCCGCCACGACACGCCGATATCGCCGAAATTGTCGATAACGGTACAAAACAGCCAGCACACGGGAATGGAAGTCGGATTTTTCATAAAACAGAAAGGAAACAGATGATTGCGTTGATTCAAAGGGTGCGGCAGGCCAGCGTTGCCGTGCAGGGGGAAACGGTGGGGCAAATCGGCGGCGGATTGCTGGTGCTGCTGGGCGTAGAGCGCGACGATACGCCCGAAAAGGCGGACAAACTGCTGCGCAAAGTGCTGTCATACCGCGTATTCGCCGACGAGGCGGGCAAAATGAACCTGTCGTTGCAGCAAGTGTGCGCTTCCGACGGCACGGCGGGTTTGCTGGTGGTGTCGCAGTTTACTTTGGCGGCGGACACGCAAAAAGGCCTGCGTCCGAATTTTTCACCGGCCGCACCGCCCGAAACGGCGCGTGAACTGTATGACGATTTCTGCCGCAAAGCCGCGCAATCCGTGCCGACCGAATGCGGCCGCTTCGGCGCGGAAATGCAGGTGTCGCTGGTGAATGACGGGCCGGTAACGTTTTGGTTGCAGGGATAGTGGATTAAAATCGCAATGATACGGCGTTGGCTCGCCTTGACGTACTACCTGTACGCCTTGCGGCTCGCCGCCTTGTCTCATTTTTATTTTAATCCACGATATAACGCATCGGCCAACCATCCCATCGGCACACAATCAAAGTGCAGGCTGCTTTTGCCGTATTAAAAAGCAGCCTGCACTTTTTCCGCCCGGTTTGATTTATTCCGCCTGCTCTTCAAAACCCACGATTTCCAGCCCGAAGCCGGTCAGGCCGTTCATGGCAGAAGGTTTGCCCAGCACGCGCATTTTGCTCACGTTCAGCCCGGCCAGAATCTGCGCGCCGATGCCATACGTTTTCCGGTCCCATTTTTTGACTTGGAAACTGTTCTTCGGCAACGTGCGTTCCAGCAGCGCGCCGCCGTCTTCCGTGCGGTGCAGCAGAATCAGCACGCCCGCTTCAGCCGCCTGAATGCGCTGCAGCGCGGCCGGCAGGTTCCATGTGTGGTTCGGGTCGAACTGGATAAAGTCCATCGCGCTGAACGGTTCGTGCACGCGCACCAGCGTTTCGGCGGCGGTGGCCGGGTTGCCCTTCACCAAAGCCAAATGCGTGTCGCCGTTGAGCTTGTCCACATAAACATGCTGGCGGAACGTGCCCCAAGGCGTGTTCACCACCGTGTCGCCCATTTCTTCCAACAGGCTTTCGGTACGGCTGCGGTATTCGATCAAATCGGCAATCGTTCCGATTTTCAAGCCGTGCGTTTCGGCAAATTCCAACAGTTCGGGCATGCGCGCCATCGTGCCGTCGTCGTTCAGGATTTCGCAGCACACGCCCGCGCCCGTTAGCCCCGCCAAATGCGCCAAATCCACCGTGGCTTCGGTGTGGCCGGCACGCACCAGCACGCCGCCTTTTTGCGCGCGCAAGGGGAAAATATGGCCGGGCTGCACGATATCGCCGGGCTGCACGTTCGGCGACACGGCGGTTTGGATGGTGAGCGCGCGGTCGGCGGCGGAAATGCCGGTGGTGGTGCCGTGCGCCGCTTCAATCGACACGGTGAAATTCGTGCCGTATTGCGTGCCGTTTTGCTGCGTCATCATCGGCAGGCCGAGCTTTTCCACCAATGTGTCTTCCATCGGCAGGCACACCAGGCCGCGCGCGTGTTTAATCATAAAATTGATGGCCTGCGGCGTGACAAATTGCGCGGCCATGATGATGTCGCCTTCGTTTTCGCGGTCTTCGGCATCGGTAATGACGACCATTTTGCCGGCTTTGATGTCGGCAATGATTTCGGGGATGGGGGAAATGTGCATGATAGTGTCCTTTTGTGCGCCGATATTGCATATTAATGAAATTTCCCTGCGGCTACCGCGTTGGCGCACCCTGTGTCGGCTGACGGGTTATTTCATGATCAACAGGGCGATTGTACGACATTTGCCCACGCCCCAAAACCCCAAAAAGCAGCCTGCACCCCCGCATCACCCATCCTGTTGTTTACAATCAAGACATTTATCCTTTACCCGATTTAACGCAAATATCGGCAACGGCTAATTCTGTCCTAATTTTGCCGCCGTATCATGCACCCATCGACACAGCGGATTCACTTCCGCACCATTTTTCCCACCCTTGATAAAGGATAGACACCATGAACAAACTGATTAAATCCACCCTGGTTCTGGCCATGATGGCTGTTGCAACACCCGCGCTGGCCGATAACGACGATTACATTTACGCGCAAAACCGCGGACAATACATTTCCTACGAAGCGGCGGCGCAGAAAGCTGTGGCGCACGTGGGCGGCGGCTTTGCCAAAGATGTGGACTTCGAATACAAATCGTACAACAACCGCGCTTTCTTCGAAGTAGAAGTGATCAACAAAAACGGCCAGGAATACGACGTGATTATCGACGCGAAAACCGGCAACGTGTTGTCCGCCAAACGCGATTACTTCGATTGATTTGCCCGCACATTCACAGCGGCACGATACGACTCATCCGGCGTATCGTGCCGCTGCTGTTTTTTCAGATGGCAAAAGCAGCCTGCACATTCCGCCCGTCCAAATCGCACAGCGAAAATGCTAAAATAAACCGTCTGCGGCTTCGTCCGCGCATTCTGCAAAGAGAAAGGGTTTGAAATGACGATTTATTTTTTGGGCGGCGGCAATATGGCCACGGCGATTGTGGCAGGCCTGTGCCGCGCAGGGCGCAACAGCGAAATCCACGTTGCCGACAACAATCCCGACCAACGGGCGCGCTTGGCGGCGCAATACGGCGTGCAGGTATCGGCAACCCTGCCCGAATTGTGCGCCGATGACGTGCTGGTGCTGGCCGTGAAGCCGCAGGACATGCAGGCTGCCTGCGCCGCCCTCCGCCCCAACGGCGCCTTGGTGCTGTCGATTGCGGCCGGCTTGGGCGTGGACACTTTGTCGCGCTATTTGGGCGGCACGCACCGCATCGTCCGTGTGATGCCGAATACGCCTGCCAAAGTCGGCCTTGGCGTGGCCGGACTGTTTGCCGCGCCGGGTGCAAGCGCTGCCGACCGCCAAACCGCGCAAGCCATTTTCTCTGCGTCCGGGCAGACCGTGTGGCTGGACGATGAAGCGCAAATGCACGCCATCACGGGCATTTCCGGCAGCGGCCCGGCCTATGTGTTTTACCTGATGAACGCCTTGCGGCAGGCAGCCTGCGAATTGGGTTTCGATGCTGATACCGCGCGTACTTTGAGTTTGCAGACGTTCAAAGGCGCGGTGGCGCTGGCGGAACAATCGGGCGAAGATTTTGACGTGTTGCAGGCACAAGTAACCAGCAAAGGCGGCACCACGTTTGCCGCGCTGGAATCGTTCCGTGCGCACGGGGTGGCGGAGCATATCCGTGAAGGTGCGCACGCGGCGGCGGCACGGTCGCAGGAATTGGCGCAGTCGTTGGATTAAACGGCATTTGATGACCATATATAGTGGATTAAAATAAAAATGAGACAAGGCGGCGAGCCGCAAGGCGTACAAATAGTACGTCAAGGCGAGCCAACGACGTATCATTGCCATTTTAATCCACTATAAATCAAAGTGCAGGCTGCTTTTGGCGAATATCCATTCATCCAAAAGCAGCCTGCACTTTTTGCCGCAGCCTTATTTCCGTTTTGCCGCGCACGGGCCCACGCCCGAAATCTCGTCCTGCCGCGCCTCAATCCACGTCTCGCACGCCGCCATCAATTCCGCCTCGTTGCCCGACGTATGCGCAATCGGCGCGCCAATCACCACGTCAATCGTACCGGGATATTTCAAAAACGAATTGCGCGGCCAAAACTCCCCGCTGTTGAGCGCCACGGGCACGATGTCCATTTCAAACAATTTCGCCATGCGTGCGCCGCCCAGTTTGTAGCGGCCGCGCTCGCCCGCCTTCATGCGCGTGCCTTCGGGGAAAATCACAATCCAAAACCCTTGGTTTTTGCGCACCATGCCCTGCTCCATCAACAGCCGCGTGGCATGCGCGCCGGCCTTGCGGTCGATGCCGATGGTGCCGCCCAGCTTCAACGCCCAGCCGAAAAACGGAATGCGGAACAGCTCTTTTTTGGCAACATACGTCTGCCACGGAAAAATCTGCTGCAACGCCAGCGTTTCCCAGCCGCTTTGGTGTTTGCAGCAGATAATGCACGGATTCTTCGGGATATTTTCCGCACCGCGCACGGTGTAGCGCAGCCCGACCACATGTTCCAGCGTCCACAGCAGCAGCGCCGTCCACGCCTTGCCGACACGGTTCACGCCCTTGGGAAACGGCGCGGCAATCACGGCGCATACAAACATCAGCGGCATGGTGGACACCAGCACGAACCAGTAAATCAGGTTTTTTATGTAAATCATAGCGTTCTATTTTATAGTGGCTTAAAATAAAAATGAGACAAGGCGGCGAGCCGCAAGGCGTACAAATAGTACGTCAAGGTGAGCCAACGACGTATCATTGCAATTTTAATCCACGATATTGATGAAATCGGTCGGCAGAGCGTGCATTGTAACCCAAATCGCAGGCTGGCATTGGTGTGAAATCTGCGATTTTGGCTACCGATGCGCGTGCCTTGGTGTCGTTTGGGCGGAATGGCGATTTTGTCGGTAACGAAGGTGCGGGAGCAATCCGAAGTGCAGGCTGCCTGCAAAGATTACCTGCGCGACCACAAAGAATATGTCATTTCCAAACACATAAAGGCGGCAAAGGTATCTTCAACCAGTTTTTCACCATAATCCGGCCACAAGTTCTGCAGTTGGTGTGGTATTTCGCCGGACAAACGATACGTATCGCAAGCCAAAATCACGATGCCGCAACCAAGAAACAGCAGCGTGAACCATTGACTCCTATCGCCGCCCACCTTGGGCGACTTCACATGCGCATTTTCCGGCCACATCCTGATTTTCCAAGCCAGAAACATATACACCGCCGATACTATCCCTAGCAGCAATATCCACAGCCCACCACCATCATATATGGCGGCAAAGACTGTCATCAGTGCGGCATTGCTCAGGCCGGATGCATAAAGCCCCCTGCTAGCGGACCTATCTTTAAACAGGTGGCTTTTTTGCGGCTTTTGATTGCCGGAAAAATCTTCATTCCGCCACGGCAGCTCCCAAATCAACCACAAGATGAAAAACAAAGGCGGCACACTCCGCCCACTTGCCCATAATGCCGCATAACCCATCAGCACAGCGACTGCATGGAGATAAAAAAACTTCCTGATGCGTTCGGGAGAATATTTCATGATGACCTTTCACAGACAAACGCTCTATACGGATTGGAATGTGCAGGCTGCTTTTGCATTGTCCAAATCCCCAAAAGCAGCCTGCACTTGATTTCTCTGCCGCCAGACACAATCCGTCCGTTACGGCCGCCCTGTTTTCGGGCTGACGGTCAGAATCTCGCAGCCCGTTTCCGTTACCAGCACCTCGTGTTCCCACTGCGCGGAAAGTTTGCGGTCTTTGGTGACCACCGTCCAGCCGTCGTCCAAAATCCGCAGGTGGCGTTTGCCTTGGTTAATCATCGGCTCGATGGTGAAAATCATGCCGGGCTGCAACACGGGGCCTGTACCTTTGCGGCCGTAGTGCAGCACCTGCGGGGCTTCGTGAAAGCCACGTCCGATGCCGTGCCCGCAGAATTCCTGCACCACGGAATAGCCCGCGTTTTCCGCCACCTGCTGGCAGGCATAGCCCACATCGCCCAGCGTTGCGCCTGCTTTCACGGCGGCAATGCCCGCCATCATGGATTCGTGGGTAACGTCAATCAGGCGTTGCGCCTGCGGGCTGATTTGCCCCACGGCGAACATGCGGCTGGAATCGCCGTGAAAGCCGTCTTTCTTGATGGTCAGGTCGATGTTGATGATGTCGCCTTCTTTCAGCGGCTTATCGTCGGGAATACCGTGGCAGATGACGTGGTTCACGGAAGTGCAGCAGGATTTGGGATACGGCGGATTGCCGTAATTCAGCGGCGCGGGATAGCCGCCCTGCACGTTCACGTGGTAGTCGTACACGAGTTTGTCGATTTCGTTGGTGGTGATGCCGGGTTTGACGAAATCGCCGATGTAATCCAACGCTTCGGCCACCAGGCGGCCGAGTTCGCGCATTTTTTCGATTTCGGCGGCGGTTTTGATAATTACGGGCATAAAATATCCTTTAAATGTGGGTATTGCGGGGTTTCAGGCTGCCTGAAAATTCTAGGCGACAGATTTGGATTTGCGCAGCAGCGCCAGCACCAATAAAACAATCGAAGCCAGCGAAACAACGGCACAGATGATCGGAAAGACCAAACCATCGATACCGTATGCGGCAAACATACAAGCAACTTCAACCGCCAGCAGGACGACCCCTGCGCGGCACAGCTTGTCTTGCCGAAAACGCATCGACAGCGGCGGCTGGCAAATCGTGATCAGGGCAATAACGCACCAAACACATATCGCCTGATTCTCCCACCCGATGAAGTTGTTCATCCAAGCCAGGAAAAGATTCACCAAAATTTCCAGCAGCAGGCCGAAAGAGACAATGCCCCAGAAAAACAGCCAGCCGGTTTTCTCATGATGATTCATACTTTTTTCCTTATGTGTATTACCGCCCAACTCCGTTTTCAGACGGCCTGAAAAACTATTTGGGGCTGTACTAGACAACTAGAATAAATTCTACTTTACTAGTTGTTTTAAAATAGAGATTTGAACTTTTATTTCACTGTTGTTAAAACGCCATTCGCG
>NZ_GL870929.1:1812319-1895248 GCF_000190695.1 Kingella denitrificans ATCC 33394 | reverse complement strand
TTTTCCTAGTTATCTAGTACAGCCCCATCTATAAAGTGCAGGCTGCTTTTTGCGCTTATCGGAACGCAAACCCCGTGCGGTATTGAATCTGCTGTTGGAGCTTTTGGCACAACGAGCGGTATTGCTCTTTGTCCCCCTCAGGCACGGGCAGCGGCGGCAGCGTGATGTTCGCACGGTGGAATTTGTATGCAATTTTTTCGCCCCGCTGCCAAATTTCCAATTTTGCTTTTTTGAAATCCATTTTATATTGCGTCAATTTATATTCGCGCTTCAGCACGGCCGGTAACACATATTTGTACCAGCTGAAAGTACTCGCCAATATCAAAAAAGAAACCAAGCCGATGAGCACCAGCTGCATGAACGTAGCGCCGGCAAATATGGTCAGACAAGAATACGCGCTCCCCGCCACCATTGCCGCATTACCGAGCCAATAGCCCATGTTGAGTATTTTGACGTTTTTCTTACGCTTGTCCAAGGGGATAACTTCGGCGTGCGTCCATTCGGCCATTGGCGCGGACGGGTCGGACAAATCTTGCTGCAAACGCGCCAGCATAGTTTTGATTTCGTTGTCGTTCATGATTTTACCTCTAATTCTTTGAAATAAATTGATAAAAATGATACAGTCAATTCACATATCCAATATTGGAGAGACCATGATGAAAAAAACCCTGTATCTATTTTCCCTGCTCTGCCTGACTGGCGCGCCGTTGGCACATGGCGAGATCGTTATTTTTTCCGGAATCACAAACTCGGATTTTTGCAAACGCGCAGAAGACGAAGCCCCCATTGACCGATTTACCGAACAGGCAGCGCAATTCTTATTGCAGCAGCAACAAGCCGGCACATTGCCCGCACCGTCTTCGCCGTTAAACATAAATAGGTTTTTCAGCCATTGGCTGGATGCGAGAAAGGGATTCTGTTCTAACAGTTTAAGCCAACACAACGGCAAAATCCAACAACCGCCCGCCGCCGATTTCGACACGGTCGGCTATTACGCCTACGTCCTGACACAGCTTTACCGCACCGAAGCGCGGCAGCGGCAAATGTGGGGCATTTTGGAAAACACGTTGGCAGACGCGCCCGATTTGCTGCAACGTATCCGCGACAACTGGCAGCAATTAAATTCGCCGCAACAACCGAAATAATCCGTCCGAAAGCAGCCTGCACTTCACTGCCCTATCAATGACACTCAATAAGGAGTCATGATGATGAAAAAAACCCTGTATCTGTTTTCCATGCTCTGCCTGATTGGCGCGCCGTTGGCACATGGCGAGGTCTATTTTTTTAATAGGATTGTGGATCCAGCCCTATGCACACATCAGGAAGACGAAGCACACATTGATCAGTTTGCCAAACAATCGGCGCAAGTTTTGTTGCAACGGTATCAGCTCGGCAAATCAGCTGTATCGGTTCCGCCTCTAAGGCTCAGTAATAACAACAAATTATTCATCCACTGGATAATGGCACCAGGAGGCAGTAATTGTCCTAAAAATTTGGACTACCACAGCGGCAAAATCCAACAACCGCCCGCCGCCGATTTCGACACGGTCGGCTATTATGCCTACGTCCTGACGCAGCTTTACCGCACCGAGGCGCGGCAGCGGCAGATGTGGGGCATTTTGGAAAACACGCTGGCAGACGCACCCGATTTGCTGCAACGAATCCGCGATAATTGGCAGCAATTGAATTCGCCGCAACAACCGAAATAACCCGTCCGAAAGCAGCCTGCACCCTGATATTTAGGAAGTGCAGGCTGCTTTTTCCTGGCTCAGGCAGCCTGCACATTACCGCCGGTGCTGCCGCACAAACTGCAATTCGTTTTGCGCCGCGCGGTCGTTCGGGTTCAGCTGCAAGGCTTGGCGGTAATATTGTTCCGCCGCCTGCCATTGTCCGCGTTCCACCGCCCCATAGCCCAAGCCGCGCAATGCCGCGCCTTGGTAAAAAGCAGCCTGCGCTGGGTCGGGCAGCGTTTTGGCGGATTCCTGCAAACGCTTGAATGTGCGTTCGGCGGCGGCAAAATCCTTCATCGCATTGGCCACCTGGCCGCGCTCGGCCAGAAATTGCGGCTCATACGGCGCAACCGCCAGCACCGCGTCCAATTCCGCCGCCGCGGCTGCATAATTTTTCTGCTCCACATGGGCAAACGCACGCACATAACGCGGCATCAGCCATTCGGACGACACCACTTCGGTATCCCGGCCACTGTTGGCCGCTTCCAGCAGCAGGCGCAGCGTATGCACGCGGTTGCCCGCCGCACGGACGTTTTTGTGTCGGCGCAATTCGGCATCGGCCTGACCGACCAAGCGGTTCAGCAGCGGCATGGCTTCTGCGGTTTGGTGGTTGCGCACCAGCACCATCGCCCGCTCCAATTCGCGCTGCATTGCAGCCGGTAGCCCGTTTTGCGCCGTTTTATTGGCCGGCACGTCCACGCGCACCACTTCGGAACGCGGTTCGGCAAAAGCAGCCTGCACGGGCAGCAGCGCCAGCAATAGGATGGCAGACAAAGATTTTTTCATGGATTATTCCTTCAATAATGGTTAATCAGATTGATATGCAGGCTGCTTTATTTCTTCTGCGCCAGCTTCCAGGCATTCACGCCGAACGGCAGCACCATCAGCAGCACGGCTTCTTCCAGAAAGCCCATTTTCCAGCCGAGATGGACATCCAAATAAACGGCAATATAGCCGAACACCAGCACCGACAGCACGCCGCCAATCACGCCGAACAGCGCCAGATATTTGCCCCACTGCACGTCCAAAACCGCGCGGCCTTGGAATACCGCCACCGGCAGCGCGCCGAAAAAGCCGAGATACAGCGTGCGCAAAAACGTGCCTGAAAACGATGTGTGCAACAGCAACGTCGTGCCGATGCCGCCGATTAAAGCGCACAAAAACAATACGCCGAATGCCAATCCGAATAATTTTGCCGTTTCTTGCATGATTCAGTCTCCCATTGCAGCCAGTTGTTCCGCCTGATGTTCCGCCATTAGCGCGGCCGTAATCTCTTCCATGTCGCCGTCCATCACAAAATCCAGCTTGTGCAGCGTCAGGTTGATGCGGTGGTCGGTGACGCGGCCTTGCGGATAATTATAGGTGCGGATGCGCTCGCTGCGGTCGCCGCTGCCGATGAGCGATTTGCGTTCCGCCGCTTCTTTTGCCTGCGCTTCGCGTTTCTGCATATCGTTCAGCCGCGCCGCCAGCACTTTCAGGGCTTTTTCCTTGTTGGTGTGCTGGCTGCGGCCGTCTTGGCACTCCACCACCAATCCCGTGGGCAGGTGCGTGATGCGGACGGCGGAATCGGTTTTGTTGATGTGCTGCCCGCCCGCGCCGCTGGCACGGAAGGTGTCGATGCGCAAATCCTTGTCGTTCAATTCGATTTTCGCCAATTCGTCCGCTTCAGGCATCACCGCCACGGTGCAGGCGGAGGTGTGGATGCGGCCTTGGCTTTCGGTGGCGGGAACGCGCTGCACGCGGTGGCCGCCGCTCTCGAATTTGAGTTTGCTGTACGCGCCCAAGCCCACCAGCCGCACGATGACTTCCTTATAGCCGCCCAAATCGCTTTCGTTGGCGGACACGATTTCCGTCTGCCAGCGGTTGCGCTCGGCATAGCGGCTGTACATGCGCAGCAAATCGCCCGCAAACAGCGCGGCTTCGTCGCCACCCGTGCCCGCGCGGATTTCGATGAAGATGTTTTTGTCGTCGTCCGCGTCTTTGGGCAGCAGCAGCTTTTGCAGTGCCAAATCCAGCATTTCGATTTTGGCTTTCGCCGCTTCGATTTCTTCGGCGGCAAAGTCTTTCATTTCGGGGTCGGACAGCATTTCCTGCGCCTCCGCCAAATCGCTTTCGGCTTGGGTATAGGCGCGGTAGGTTTCCACAATCGGGGTCAGCTCAGCGTGCTCTTGGTTGAGGCGGCGGTAGTTGTCCATGTCGGACGTGGCTTCGGGCGAACCCAAAAGCGCGGTCACTTCTTCCAATCGGTGGGCGAGGTTTTGGAGTTTGTCTAATATACTGGGTTTCATAAATCGCAAACGGCGTGCAAGCTGCTTTTCCCATCGGCAAAGGTGGCGGCCAAAAGCAGCCTGCACGTTCAATATTCAGAATCGTAAAACTGTGATTATAGCCGATTTGTCCGCCTGTTTAATGCTAGAATGCTCACTAGCAACGGTTTTCTGTTGTATCCGGCAATCGTGGTGCAGGCTGCTTTTGCATTGCCGAAAAAGCAGCCTGCACGCCCGTTTTGCCCGTTGCAACGTTAGCGCGCGTCTTGCCGCGCACCACGCCGTCCCGTCCACCACCAGGAGTGTTCATCATGAAACTTGACCACCGCCGCATGGAACAAGCCGTGTCGCAGAACATCATCACCCCCGCGCAGGCCGAAGAACTTTGGGCATTCTGGCAGTCGCAACAGTACGACACGCCGCACTTCACCTTCATCCACGTCCTGTATTATTTGGGCGGCATGATTGCCATCGCCGCCATGACGCTGTTTGTCACCATCGGGTTCATGCAGTTCGGCAGCGGGTTCGTGGCCGTGGTGAGCGCGGTGTATGCCGCCATTGCCGTCGGGCTGGCCGAATATTTCCAAAAGAAAGGCATGCCCATCCCGTCCGGCATCTGCGCCACGCTGGCCGTGGCACTCGTGCCACTGTTCGTGTTTACCGTGCAGGATATGATGGGCTATTGGCCGAGCGGCACCCTTTACCGCGACTACCATACCTGGATTGACTGGCGCTGGCTCACCATGGAAAGCGCCACCCTCGTGGCAGGCGCGGCCATGTTCAAACGCTACCGCTACCCCTTCCTGCTCATGCCCGTGGCGTTCACGCTTTGGTATATGTCGATGGACTGCGCCGACTGGTTGTTCGACTGGCTGACCAGCGGCAGCGAACAAAACGATTGGCCGACATGGAGCCAGCGCCAAACCGTGAAATCGTGGGTATCGGTGGCTTTCGGGCTGCTCATGCTGCTGCCTGCGTTCAAAATCGATTTCCGCCGCCCGAAATCGGAACGCGATTATGCCTTCTGGCTGTACCTCTTCGGCGTGCTCACCTTCTGGGGCGGGCTGAGCAGCATGGATTCGGACAGAGAATTGAGCAAATTTATTTATTTCTGCATCAACACCACCATGGTGCTGGCAGGCTCCATCATCCAGCGGCGCGTGTTCACCGTGTTCGGCGCGCTGGGCATGATGTTTTATTTGGGCCACTTGGCACACAGCGTGTTTAAAGACAGCATCCTGTTCCCGATTGCGCTTTCGCTGATTGGGCTGGCGGTGGTGATGCTGGGCGTGTGGTGGCAGAAACGCGAAGCAGAAATACGCCGCAAACTGCTCGCCTGCCTGCCGGCAAAATGGGCGGCGGCCTTAACGGAGAAATATTGAATTGAAATGAACTATTGTGCAGGCTGCTTTTTACCCATTCAAAAGCAGCCTGCACTTTATCGGACCGAACACCATGCCCCTGTTGTCCAAGAACTACCGCCAACACCGCCAAAGCGTGGCGAAAAGCCAAAAAGAATTGGCCGCATTGATATTCACGCTGCCTGGGCTTTGGTTTGCCTGTCTGTTTGCGCTGACCGCTGCGCTGCTGGTGTCGCTGGCCTTGTGGCAGCCCATGCGCGACGTGTATCCCCACCAACCCGTTGCCGTGCAAACAGTGCAACCCTATGCCGACGTGCAACTGCTGCGCGAACGCCGCACGGCACGCAAATGCAGCCTGCACCTCGCCCTGCTGGCCGCCGGCCAAAGCATCAGCGTGCAATGCGAAGACGAAGGCGACCCCTTGTGCCGCTGCGATGCACCGCAATTTGCGCACGACACCATGCGGCTGGACGTGCGGCAGGCGCGGCTGGTGCTGGCACACGGCCACATCGCCGTGCTCGACAGCGCGGATTACGCCCTGCCCGGCCAGCCTGAAATCCGCACCTTCCGCAGCGCCGACAGCCAAGCGGCGACACAAGCGCTCTACCGGCGGAAATTCAACGCGCTTACCGTCAGCATCGCCATCACGGCGGCTTTGGCGGTGCTGTGGCTCGGCACGGGTTTGGCGCTGCTTTGGCGGCTGCGGAAGCGGTAGCCGTATCGGTTACACTGTGCAGGCTGCTTTCAAATCGCCGCAAAAGCAGTATCGCAGGTGCGTACATCGGTTAGCCGAATCAAAGATTCAGACCGATGGCAGCCTGCACATTCCCCTTTCATTTGAGAAGGCGCTGATGACAGACACCGACCCAATCCCCCTGAACCTGCCGCACGGTTGGCAAACCCACTGGCACCACCTTACCGCGCTGCCACCCGACAACGACTATCCGCCGGACGAAGTCTTTTTCCATTTTGACGAAGACCTGACCTACCTGACCTATCAGGATTACTTTATCGACGCCGGTTTTTACGGCGGCTACCTTTCAGACAGAAAGGGAAACTTCGGGCTGGTGGTGGCTCGCGGCGATTTTCTGGGCGGCAGCGTGCTGGAAAACTTCTGCACGCGCGACCCGCAGGAAGTGGCGCGGCGCATCGCGTTTTATGCCCAAGCCATTGCAGACGGCACCATCGGCGGACAAGACGGCATCCCCTTCACCGCCGAAGACGAAATGCCGGATTATTCCGTGTACGACCAACGCCGCGTGCAGGCAGCCTGCAATCGCCCAAAGGACACCCCATGAAACTCAACCGCCCCTTCAACACGCTCACATTGGCCGAATACCGCGCCACGCCGCCTATGCCGACTTCAACCCGCTCGCGCTCTACCGCTCCATTGTGGAAAACCGCAAGCTGGACGAAGCCGCCAAGCAGGAAGTGCTGGCGCTCGCCAACCGATATTTCCAACGCTTTTACGATTTCCTCCCCGCCAAAGACCCGCAAACCTATTTCGAACTCTCCCTGCTGGGGCAGCCGCCGTTAAGCGACGCGCAATGGCGCCAATACTATTGGAAAATCCGCGAACAGGGCGAAAAGCTCGCCAAAGCAAAAGGCATCCGTAACCACCGCGTCGGCAGCATGACCAAATCACAATGGTTGAGCATCCGCCGCAAACACCCCGAACAAGGGCTGCGCACCGTGTGGGTAATGAACAGGCACAGTTCCGACAAAGCCCGTTGCAGCGGCCGCATCCAGCCGCCCCACCGCCAACGCGAAAACGAAGAAATGCGCGAAATCTGGCAGGAATACGGCGAAGGCTGACCGCGTTTCAAGCAGCCTGCACACACACCACCCTTTTTGAATTGAAATCACCATAACAATGTCTAAAAAAATCAACGCTCTCAAAGTGGCCTATCTGCGCGTGCTGGTATTTGCCTGCGCCGCCTTCGTGGTCAATACGACCGAATTCATCCCCGTCGCCCTGCTCTCCGACATCGGCCAGAGTTTCGGCCTGCCCGTGTCGCAAGTGGGACTGATGATTACCGTGTACGCCTGGGTGGTAACGCTGATGTCGCTGCCCTTCATGCTGCTCACGGCGAATATCGAACGCAAAAAACTGCTGATGGGCGTGTTTGCCGTGTTCATTGCCGGGCATGTGCTGTCGGTATGTGCCTGGAATTTTGAAATCCTGCTGCTGTCGCGCACGGTGATTGCCCTGTCGCACGCGCTGTTTTGGGCGCTGACGGCGGCTTTGGTGATGCGTGTCGCGCCCAAGGGCAAACGGCAGCAGGCTTTGGGCTGGCTGTCGCTGGGCACGTCGATGGCGATGATTTTGGGGCTGCCGCTGGGGCGCATGATCGGGCAGGCCTTGGGCTGGCGCACCACCTTCGGGCTGATTGCGCTGATGGCCTTCGGGCTGATGGTGCTGATGTACCGCCTGCTGCCCACGCTGGAAAGCCGCAATTCCGGCTCGCTCAAATCCGTGCCAGTGCTGCTCAAACGCCCGCTGCTGCTGGGCTTGTATTTCCTGACGATGACGGCGGTAACGGCGCATTTCGCCGTGTACAGCTACATCGAACCCTTCGTGCTGCAAATTGCGCACATGGGCGGCGGCGCGGCCACCATGCTGCTGTTGGTGTTCGGCGTGTCGGGCATGGCGGCCAGCTGGCTGTTCGGGCGTTTCCACCCCAAATATCCGCAGCCCTTCCTGATGACCGCGCTGGCGTTTCTGACCGCCTCGCTGCTGTTGCTCCTGCCGCTTTCGGGCAACCAAACCGCGCTGTTCGGGCTGGTGTTCGTGTGGGGCGTGGCCATTGCCTGCCTGGGGCTGGCCATGAATATGCGCGTGCTGCAACTCGCGCCCGACGCGACCGATGTCGCCACGTCCATGTTTTCCGCGATTTTCAACATCGGCATCGGCGGCGGCGCGCTTTTGGGCGGCTTGGTGATGCGGCACAGCGAAAACGGACTGGCGCACATCGGCTGGGTGGGCGCGGCACTGGCGGCGTTTGCCGCGCTGGTGTTTGCCGCCGTGTACCAAAAATTCCGCCACACCGCACCGGCGAAGCCGTGAACGGGCAATGTGCAGGCTGCCCGATTCATTCAACCGATGTGCATACCTGCGGTGCTGCCTTTAAGGCCGTCTGAAAGCCCGAAAGCAGCCTGCACCCCATACGTTTCCCTTTTCCCGCATGAAATCCGCCGAACAAAAACACTTCCCGCAAACCAAAGGGGCAACCGATGAACATCATCCCATTGTTAAAAAACAGGATTCGGCTTTTTATTGGGGCATATATCCAAGTTTTCATTACTTTATGTATCTGTTTCGCCCTCACCGACCTGGCAGTGAAACCCATATTTGACCGCCTTGAAAACAAAAGGCTTGCGCTTTCTTGGTATTTCCAGTCTTTTTTCTCTTTGAAAACATTGAAGTACGTACTGATAATGTCCTTGCTCATTGCCTTATGCGTTGCCATTCTCAACATCACGAAAAGCGACTATGGCGAAGAATAAACCCATTGCGCGGCCAAATTTACCAATGCTGTTGAAAGTGCAGGCTGCTTTTTAGCCATTCAAAAGCAGCCTGCACGTTGAAACTGCGCGTTCAGACGGCCCGAACCGAACCACAGATTCAACATTTTTTCAAATCCCGACTTCAAGATACACATTGTTCAACCCCTAACAGGAGAAGCCTCATGCCTTCCGCCAAACTCATCCAAAAGCTCAAACCCGCCTTACAAAACCCGCTTCCGCCCGAACAAGACGGCATCCTACTGTGCCTCGACTCCGACAACGTAACGGGCGACAACGCCAAATACATGAACATGTACAACCGCCTCGCCCGTTGGTACGATTTCGGCGAACGCTGGATAGCCCGCCTCAGATACGGCAACAGTATCAACGAAATGCGGCGCAGCCTGATGGGCGAACTGGAATGGCGGCAGGATTGCACCGCGCTCTACGTCTCTATCGGCACAGGTACCGATTTAAACCACCTGCCCGCCGACATCGACCCCGCCGCGCTGGATTTGACCGGCGCCGACCTGTCGCTCGGCATGTTGGCACGCTGCCGCGACGTATGGCGGAAAAAAGCGGCAGGCTTGGACTTGGCACACTGCAACGCTGAAGATTTACCCTTTGCCGACAATATGTTCGACGTCGTATTCCATGTGGGCGGCATCAATTTTTTCAGCGACAAACAAAAAGCCGTCAACGAAATGCTGCGCGTCGCCAAGCCCGGCACCAAAATCATGATTGCAGACGAAACCACCGACTTCATCCAACAACAATACAAACAAAGCCTATTCACGCGGAACTACTTCCAAGACACCGATTTCGACCTGACACAAATCGAAAACTGCATTCCCGAAACCGTACAGGAAAAGAAAACGCGGCTGCTGTGGAGCAACCGCTTTTACTGCATTACCTTCCGCAAACCTGCTTAAAACAGCCGCCGCGTTTGCTTTTTCAGACGACCTCGAAATCTGAAAAGGTCGTCTGAAAAATAAAAACCAGCCTGCACAAAGGACACCCCATGCACTACCAATCACTCAACGCCGCGCTGGAACAATACAGCGGCAACCTGACCCATAATCCCGCCTCCCCCAACAGCCTCGCCCTGCATATCGAACGTCAAATGCCAGGCTGCCTGAAACTCCACACGCCCGACGGCATCAGCCTCAGCCTGACTTACAACGATGAACCCGTGTTCTGGTCGTTCCACAGCCAAGATTTATACGACGTTTACCTCGTCCGCAGCTACGCCGAAAGCTGGCAGGCATACCAACCCGTCGGGCACATCGGCAGCCGCGTAAACGAACACATCGCCCGCCGGCCCGCCGCAGAGCAAGGCCTGTTGTGGAACAAATATTTCATCGAACAACTCGCCGCCCACAACGCAAGGCTGCTCGGCATCGGCGAATGGCACTTCGACTACCGCCCTGCCCAAACCCTGCCGAAGCAATGGGGCGGATGCTGGCACGACACCGCCGTAGGGCAGCCTGAAACCGACGAAAACTACGCCCAATGGCTGTTTTCAGGCAGCCGTTTCGACGCGCTGGACAACAATTTTTATACCCAAGCCGAACGCTTCGTCGCCCTGAAAACCCACCACGCCGAAGACGGCCGTCTGAAATATTGGCGCAAACGCGCACGGCAAAACCAACTGCCACCCATCTTGGTGTACGAACTCACCGCCCTGCCCGACCGCTGGCTGATTTTAGACGGACACCTGCGCCTCGCCGCTGCGCTCGCCGAAGGGCAACTGCCGCCCCTAATCGTCATCCAAGCCACCACCGCCCGACCCGACCCGCGCACCGCTGCCGAACGCGAAACCGTGCGGACGGCCATTTTGTCGCAATACGAAAAAATCGCCCGACAAACCGACCACAATCCGCAAGCCTTAAACGCCGTCAGCCAACACATCATCCGCGCCTACGACACACGCCCCTACCTGCTGCATACCACCCGCGCCGCCGCCGACATCACCCCGAAAACCTGGCTGCAACAACTGCAAACCTACGCCGCGCAACACGGTTTCGCCGAAGAATTTGAACGCGTTTGGACAACGGAATCTTGGCCGATGAAACGGATAGCCGCCTTCCAGGCCGTCTGAAAACGAGGTTTCCGAAGGAAGCCGAGTTTCTGCGAAGCTAAAGCGCAGCTTCAACGAAGTTAAAACGAGGTTTCCGAAAGAAGCCGAGTTTCTGCACAGCCCAAAGGCTACCTGAAAGCCAAAAGCAGCCTGCACATGCCCAACCCTATCCGATTCCTGAATCCCGCCAACGCCATTAAAATACCAAACCCGATGCCCGCGAAACTGCCTTCATCATTATTCAGGCAGCCTGAAAGGACGCCCCATGCCGCAGCCGGATTGGCAATCTATCGAAAACATCGCCTATCAAATCATCGTGGATGCCGTGCACAGCATCCGCAGGCAGCACCCGCGCGAAACCGTGTATGCCGCCATTTTCCACAATTTCTACTGCGACAACGTCCACCTCTACTTCCCCTCGCTATCGGTCGGCACGGAAGAGCTGCTCGTGCGCGTAGTGGAAAAATACCAAAGCGAATACGGTTCGACTGCAAGCCGCGCCGAACTGGAGCGGTCGCTGCGCTGGTCGGGTGCGGACTTGGCGGAATATCTGTTTGACGGCGGTGCAGCGGGCAACGCGGCGGCGCAAAGCGTGCAGGCTGCCGTGCGCCAAGAAGCCGATTGGGATGATTTATACGACCGCTTCCGCCAATGCTTTCCCCGCGCCTGCCGCCGCGCCACCGAAGATTTGCTGCGCGCCAAGCTCGTCGCCCCCGATTTTGTCGCCGTTGCCTGCGATGAAGACGAAGAACTGATTGCGCCGAGCCTCACGCCCGAACAACTGCAACGGCATTTCCCCGAATTTATGTAACGTTCAGGCAGCCTGAAACCCCAAAAAGCAGCCTGCACCCCATCAACACAAGGAGTTATCATGGAATTATCCGCCGAACAAACCGCCGCCCAACTGCGCTGCCCGCACAACGAAGCAGGCACGGCATTCGGGCAGGCGATGAACCTGCGCAACCTGACCCAAATCGTCAGCGCGTTCGCCGCCGCCCGCCTGCAAAACGGCGACAACATACTGGAAACCGGCTGCGGCAACGGCGGCCTTTTGGGCTACATCCTGTCGCAGGCGGACGGCCTGCATTACACCGGCCTGGAAATTTCGCCGCTGATGCACGAGCAGGCGCAGGTGTTCAACGCACCGTTTATCGCCGCAGGGCAGGCGGATTACCGGCTGTATGACGGCGGTGCGTTGCCCTTTGCCGATGCCGTGTTCCACAAAGCCGTGTCGGTAAACACCGTCTATTTTTGGGACGACGCGCCCTTCATGCTGGCCGACTCTGCCGCGTGCTGAAAACCGGCGGGCGGCTGTGCCTGAATTTCTGCGAAAAAGACTTTATGGCCAAACTGCCGTTCGCGGCGCACGGCTTCACGCTCTACGACGCCGCCGACATCCGCGCCCTGGCTAAAAACCTGCCGCTGCGCTGCATTTTGGAACAACGCAGCCGCGATTGGGCGGTCAGCAAAAGCGGCAAACTGGTGCGGCGCGAATTTGTCGATTTGGCGTTTGAACGCGTATAGCAGCCTGCACCCCGCCGTTTGTATCAACCCAAAGTGCAGGCTGCTTTTGTATTTTTCAGGTAGCCTAAAAGCAGCCTGCAGGCAGCCCCCTCGGAAAGGAAAAACCATGCCCAAACCCACCCGACAAGACTTCGCTTTTTTAAACGATGCAAAAACCGAAGCCGTATTGTTCGACCTCTACACCGCCGCCGTACGCCAGATTCCCGGCCTGATATGGCATTTTCTGCCCCAACTGCCCAAACTGCTGGGCAAAGGCAGCGGCTGGACGGGCGAAAACGAAGCCTATTTCGACGACAAATACATCCCCATCGTCCCGCAGCAGGGCGCATTCCTGTATATCAGGCCTTGGCCAAAGGCGCGAAAAACATTGTCGAATTCGGCACGTCTTACGGCATTTCCACGCTTTATCTGGCCGCAGCGGCCAAGAAAAACGGCGGTCGCGTGATAACCACCGAATACCTGCCGCACAAAGCCGAAGCCGCCCGCCACCACTTCGCCGCCGCAGGGCTGTCAGACTACATCGAACTGCGCGAAGGCGATGCGCTGGAAACTTTGCAAGACATCCCCGGCGGCATCGATTTCGTGCTGCTCGACGGCTGGCCGAACTTGGTTTACCCCGTGTTCAAACTGCTCGAACCCAAACTCGCCCCGCGTGCCGCCATCGCTGTGGACGACGTAGAAGGCTACACCCCCGCCATGCAGGATTATCTAGACTACATCCGCAATCCCGCCAACGGCTATGTTTCCGCCACCTTAAAGCCGCATAAGGCCTTGGAATACAGCGTGAAAACAGGCGGGGCGGATGCCGAATGAAAGCTACCTGAAACCCCGAAAAGCAGCCTGCACACCGTTCCTTCTCCCGTGTGTGGGAGAAACCCAAACGGAGCGGCAGAAACCATATCCCCCATCAAAAACAAAGGATTAAAAAATGACCAAAAAACAACCGACCATGCCGAAAACCAGCATCAGGAAAAAGCTCAAAGCGGGGGATTACTTTGCCGTGCCGCTGGAAAACGGGGAATATGGATTGGGGCAGATATTGGATATGGTTGAATTTATTGATAACGCCGCGTGCGTGCTGTTTGACCAAAAGTTTGTCCTCGGAGCGCCGATTACGGTCACGCCCGACAATATTGTTGCGGCAAGGTATCTGGTCGCCCAGCTGCTTAGGCGTTACTTTCCAATCGTGCACACGGGAGAGGCAGACCCCCATCTGTTAGAAAAATATTTTCCCGAAAACGAAAGATTTAAGCAGGGGGATGTGGTCGGTATGGAAAGTGACCAAACTGGTATTGCAGAAATGTTCCTCAATGCCTATTTCGGCTTAACGCCCTGGGACGAATGCTATGACCCGCATTTTTATGATGATATGCTGGTCTCTCCCGATAAAAAACCGTCGAATTTAATTTATAGCAAGTAGCCGCATGACGGGCGGGCAAATCCGACAGCCCGCCAAAAGGCTACCTGAAAGTGCAGGCTGCTTTTAAAGGCCGTCTGAAACCCCAAAAAACCAGTACCGCGGGCACGCACATCGGTTCGCCGAATCGCAGATTCGGACCGATGGCAGCCTGCACCCCAATAAAACAAGGACTTACCATGACCATCCTCCAAGCCGAAAACCTATCCTTCGCCTTCGGGCACGTCGCGCTGCTCGACAAAGCGTCTTTCCAACTGGCCGCGGGCGACAAAGTCGGCCTGATCGGGCGCAACGGCGCGGGCAAATCCAGCCTGCTGAAAATCCTCGCCGGCGTGCAGAAGCCCGACGACGGCCAGCTCATCCTGCAAAACGGGCTGAAAACCGTGTATGTGCCGCAGGAGAGCTTTTTCGACGGCGCGGCCACCGTGTTCGACATCGTGTCCGAAGGGCTGGGCAGCCTGCGCGGCGTGCTGCGGCGTTACCACGAAATCGGCCGCGAGCTGGCGAACGGGCAGAACGACAGCCTTATCAAAGAATTGAACGAACTGCAAAACCAAATCGAAGCGCAAAACGGCTGGCAGTTCGACGCGCTGGTCAGCCAGACCATCGGCGAGCTGGGGCTGCCTGAAAACGAAAAAATCGCCAATTTGTCCGGCGGGCAGAAAAAGCGCGTCGCGCTGGCGCAGGCGTGGGTGCAGAAGCCCGACATCCTGCTGCTGGACGAGCCGACCAACCATTTGGACATCGACGCGATTTTGTGGCTGGAAAACCTGCTGAACAACTTCTCAGGCAGCCTGATTGTGATTACCCATGACCGCCGTTTTTTGGACAATGTGGCCAACCGCATCGTCGAACTTGACCGCGGCAGCCTGCGCTCCTACCCCGGCTCGTTCGCCAAATACAGCGAGAAAAAGGCGGAAGAACTAGCCGTGGAAGCCGAACACAACCGCCTGTTCGACAAATTCCACGCGCAGGAAGAGGCGTGGATTCGCAAAGGCATCGAAGCGCGGCGCACGCGCAACGAAGGCCGCGTTAAGCGTTTGGAAGAATTGCGGAAACAACGCGCGGCGCGGCGCGAACGGCAGGGGCAGGTGTCGTTCAAGCTCGATTCGGGCGAAAAAAGCGGCAAAATCGTCGCCGAGCTGGAACACGCCTCATTTGCGTACGACAACAAACTGATTATGAAAAACTTTTCCGCCGTGATTCAGCGCTGCGACAAAATCGGACTCATCGGCGCGAACGGCATCGGCAAAACCACGTTTTTGAAGCTGATTTTGGGCGAACTCGCGCCCACCAGCGGCAAAATCCGCCTCGGCAGCAAGCAGGAAGTGGCGTATTTCGACCAATTCCGCAGCGCGCTGAACGAAAACGACACCGTGTTCTACACGCTCGGCCAGGGCAACGATTATGTGGAAATCGGCGGCAAAAAGCGGCACGTGATGGGCTATCTGGAAGACTTCCTGTTCCACCCCGCCCGCGCCCAGTCGCCCGTGTCGTCGCTTTCCGGCGGCGAGCGCAACCGCCTGCTGCTGGCCAAACTGTTCACCCGCCCCGCCAACATTCTGGTGCTGGACGAGCCGACCAACGATTTGGACATCGACACGCAGGAACTGCTGGAAGAACTGCTGCGCGACTACGCCGGCACCGTGTTCCTCGTCAGCCACGACCGCATGTTTTTGGACAACGTGATTACGCAGAGTATTGTATTTGAAGGCGAAGGCCGTCTGAAAGAATACATCGGCGGCTATCAGGACTATGCCGACGCGAAGGCGCGCGAAGAGAAAGTGCAGGCTGCCTCCGCCCCCGCCGCCAAGCCCGAAAGGCTGCCTGAAAAAGACAAACCCAAGCCCAACCGAACGGCCAAGCTGTCGTACAAAGAACAGCGCGAACTCGACGCCCTGCCCGACGAAATCGCCGCGCTGGAAGCCGAACAGGCCGATTTGAACGCCCAGCTTTCCGATCCCGAAATCTTCAAAGACTACGAAAAAGCCGGCAGCCTGCAAGCGCGCGCGGAAGAAATCGAAACGCTGCTGCTGGAGAAATTGGAGCGGTGGGAAATGCTGGAAGGGAAACAGAACGGGGGGTGATTTAGGTTTCAGGTAGCCTGATAGGGCGTTTGAAAGGCTACCTGAAAACGCAAAAGCAGCCTGCACTTTTAAAATTGAAGTGCAGGCTGCTTTCAGGTAGCCCCAAACTATGCCATCAAAGACTCTCTAAAAACGAAGCCTTTTCAAGCAAGCCCGGTTTCTGCAAAGCTGAACATACGGGCTTCCGCCTGCAAACCTATTCCCAGCCTGCCACCACCAGCTTGCCGACCATATCCCCGCGTTCCACCCGCTCATGCGCGCGGCGCAGGTTGGCGGCATTGATGCCGTTCAGGATTTGGGTGGCGGTCGGGCGGATGATGCCTTCGTCCACCAGCCGCGCAGTTTCTGCCAGGATTTCGCCCTGCCGTTCGATGTCTGCCGTTTCGCGCAGCGGGCGGGTAAACATAAATTCCCAATGCAGCGACAGGCTTTTGCCTTTGAGCGGGTTCACGTCCAACGTTTCGGGGTCGTCAATCAGTGCGATTCTGCCTTGCGGGGCGATGAGTTCCACGATTTGCGGCAGATGGCGGTCGGTATGGTTGGTGGAAAAAACAAACGACGGCGCGCCGATATGTAACGCGGCAACCTGTTCCGCCATGTTTTCATGATGGTTGATGACGAAATCCGCCCCCAATTCCTTCACCCACGCGCGGCTTTCGGGGCGGGAAGCGGTGGCGATGACTTGGATGTCGGTCAGCTTTTTCAGCAACTGGATGGCAAGCGAGCCGACCCCGCCTGCGCCGCCGATTAAGAGCAGCGCATTGGCGCCGCCTGCCACGGGTTTGTTCACATCCAAGCGGTCGAACAGCGTTTCCCATGCGGTAATCGCCGTCAGCGGCAGCGCGGCGGCTTGGGCAAAATCCAGCGAACGCGGCTTTTTGGCGGCAATGCGCGCGTCCACCGCCTGTAATTGTGCGTTCGAACCTTGGCGGTTGATGGCGCCCGCGTAATACACTTCGTCGCCGACTTTGAAATGCCGCACTTCGCTGCCGACCGCCTGAACGATGCCTGCCGCGTCGTAACCCAATACGCGGTACTGCCCTGCCGCAGGCGTATGCGCCGCCCGAACTTTCACATCGGCAGGATTCACCGAAACCGCCTGCACGGCAACCAAAATATCGTGCGGCCGCAGTTCGGGTTCGGGCAGTTCGATGTCGAGCAGGGCTTCAGGGTTGGAAACGGGCAAAGGGCGGTTGAAACCGATGGCTTTCATGATGTTCTCCTGTTAGGTCGTCTGAAAGCGTGTATCATGCGCCTAAAGCACACCATTAACAAGAACGCACTTGTTTTTCATATAGTTACATAAAGGATACTGCCATGCCCCGCACACCGCATCCAAGCTACGACTGCGCCGAAGGCTGCTCGGTGGAAGCTGCGCTTTCCGTTATCGGCGGCAAATGGAAAGGCACGATACTCTATCGCCTGCACACGGACGGCATGCTGCGCTTCAACCAAATCCGCCGCATCCTGCCCGATGTGTCGCAGCGCACGCTGACCGCCCAACTGCGCGCATTGGAAGCCGACGGCATCATTTCGCGCACCGTGTATCCCGAAGTCCCGCCGCGCGTGGAATACCGGCTAACGGATTACGGCAAAACGCTTGCCCCCGTGCTGCTGGCATTGAAGGCATGGGGCGACGGCTTAAAAGGAAAACGCGCGGCAGGCAAGGTGTAGAACGACAACACCGAAAGGCTTCCGAAATTTTCAAAGACAACGAAAAAGCAGCCTGCACGCGCGGAAGAAATTGAAACGTTGCTGCTGGAGAAATTGGCGCGGTGGGAGATGCTGGAAGGGAAGCAGAACGGGGGGTGATTTGGGTTTCAGGCAGCCTGAAAGGGCGTTTGGAAGGCTACCTGAAAAATAAAAAGCAGCCTGCACTCATACAAACAGGGGTGCAGGCTGCTTTTCATACGCCAACCACACCATCACCCATACTTTCAGGTAGCCTTTAAACAACAATAATAAAACACAAAAGCCAAAAACCGCCCGATGATTTCCCATTAAGAAAATATATTCTTCTCCAAACGGGATTGTTCGCGCAAAAGTTTCCCGTAAAATCATCCGCTTCAAAACGAATTGGGAAACACCATGAACAAAATGCCCGTATTGTTTGTCGGACACGGCAGCCCGATGAACGCGCTGGACGCGGAAAACCCGTTCAACCAAGGCTTCCGCCGCATTGCGCAGAAATTTGCCAAGCCCAAAGCCATTCTGATGATTTCGGCGCACTGGTACGGCAACCGTTTGCAGGTAACGTCCGGCGAACGCCCTGAAATGATTTACGATTTTTACGGCTTCCCCGCAGCACTCAGCCAAGTGCAATATCCCGCGCCCGGCTCGCCCGAACTGGCGGGGCAGGTGCGCTCGCTGTTGCAGCCTGAAAATGTGGCAATGAACCCGGAACGCGGCTTCGACCACGGCGCGTGGGCGGTGCTGAAACACCTGTATCCTGAAGCCGACATTCCCGTAGTGCAGCTCAGCTTGAACCTGATGCAGCCTGCACAATGGCATTTCGATTTGGCGAAAAAACTCGCCCCGCTGCGCGAACAAGGCGTGCTGGTGGTCGGCAGCGGCAACATCGTGCACAATCTGCGCGCCATGCGCCGCGAACCCGCCGACCAAGCCGATGCGGGCTACGACTGGGCAATAGACTTCCGCGATGCCATCAACCGCGCCCTTGCCGCGCGGGACAACGACACGCTGGTGCATTACGAACGGCTGGGGGACGCCGCCGAGCTCTCCGTGCCGTCGCCCGAACACTACCTGCCGCTGCTCTACACCGCCGCGCTGCGCGAACCGCAGGACGATATGGAAATATTCAATGACGAACTCGCCTTTGGCTCAATCAGCATGACTTCCGTTTTGATAGGGTAAGAGAACATGACAAAATAACGCGGGTCGGAACCCCTGCGCGCCTGCCCAAAAGCCCGCTACGAAGACGGCTTGGACACGGCAAAATTGGACGTGTTGGCCGACGTATTGCGACAAATCGGCTGCACGCAGGCAGCAGAAATTCTGACCGAACCCGCCGCCGAAGCGCAAGCCAAGCAGCGCATTGCCGAAGGCGCAGATTGCTTCGGACAGTTTGGGCACTAACCGCCATTGTGCTGATGGTTTCCGGCAACCGATCCGCCGAAGGAAAAGGACTAGGGCGAAAGCAGTATCGCCCAAACGCAAAAGCAGCCTGCACTTTGAATTTTCAAGTGCAGGCTGCTTTTTTATCTTGCCGACATGTGTTCCAATGCCTCCGCGAAATAATCCGCCACTGCTCTTACGCTGGGGCTGCGGCGTACGTCTTCGTGCATCACCAGAAAGAGTTCCGCTGCGAATTCAGGTAGCGGGGCATCTGGATTGAGTGAGACGGGATGCAGCCTGTCGGCGGGGAACACGGCGAAATCAGGCAGGATACCGATGCCGATTTGTTCGCACACGGCTTGTTTGACAGCGGCGAAGTCGTTGCTGGCGAAGGAAATGTCAGCATCTTCGCCGATTTGTTCGGCAAACCAGCGGGAAAAACGGGTGTTTACGGCAATTTGTACAAAACGCCAGTTTTCGCGGCGGATGGTTTTCAGGTAGCCTTCATGGCCGTAGATGCGGTAGGAGTAATGGGTGATGCGGCGCACGGCAAGGTCGTTTTGGGTGGGGCGGACGAGGCGCAGGGCGATGTCGGCTTGGCGGCCGTGCAGGTCGGCGAGTGCGGCATCACTTTGAATGATAAGACGTATATCGTTGTGTTTGCGGTAGAAATCGGCAATGTGGGGCATCAGCAGGAGTCGGGCGACGAATGGTGGTGCGGAAATGACGACGCTGTGCCGCAGCTCGGCCTGTTCGCGCGCGGTACGCTGCAACATGCTCATATCTTTGCAGATTTCGCAGGCATGGCGGTAAAGCCGTTCACCTTCGGGGGTGAGCAGGTAGCGTTTGCCGATGCGGTCAAACAGGCGCAGGCCGAGTGCGTTTTCCAGCTGGGCGATTTGCCGCGAAACGGTGCTGTGCTGCACGCCCAGGTGTTCGGCAGCGGCGGTAAGGGTTTGTTTTTCCACGAGGGTGGTGAAGTGGCGGATGCCGTTCCAGTCCCAATCCATTATTGCTTCCTTTGTGCATTTTTTAGCTGTGTTTGCCAATTTATCTTATTTTCGTGTTTTTATAAACGGTTTAAACTGCACGATATGGATTTTTTGAGGGGAACGAGATGAAAAAATTGCCGAAAAAATACGCGGGCGTACTGTTTTCTTTTTACGCTTCGGCGGTGATGGTGCTGATTGTGAGCGCGGTGCTGGTGGCGCTGAATACCGGTATCGACGCGGGCTACCTGCAGCGCTTGTTGAAATCGTATCTGATTACTTGGCCGGTGGCATTCGCCAGCCTGCTCGGCGTGCGGCCGTTGGTGGTGAAATGGGTGGCGGCTTCGGTGGCGGATTGAGGCTACCTGAAAACATGAATAAAGCAGTGACAACCCTAATTGCATCAAAGTGCAGGCTGCTTTCAGTTTCACAAAAGCTCCGCTTTTCATAGACAAACTAATATTGTTTTTAAATTTCAGACGGCTGAATACAGCCAAAAGCTCCTCTGAAAACCAGCCTTTATTTACCAACCTTGCAGACAGGAGACACACATGTCCGACAAACCCATTCTCTACGTTGTAACCAGCAATGCCGTTAAAGGTGCAAGCGGCCAGCCCACCGGCTTTTGGTTGTCCGAACTCACGCACCCCATGCACGAAACCGAAGCCGCCGGGCACCGAAGCGAAATCGCCGCCATCCGAGCCGGAGTCGCCCCCGTTGATGCCGACAGCCTGAATATGGATGACCCCGTGAACGCCCATTACTGGCAGCAAACTGACCTGCAACAACGTTTGCAAGCTGCGCCCGGGCTGGGCGGTCTGAACGGCGCGGACTATTCCGCCATTCTGTTTACCGGCGGCTACGGTACGATGTGGGATTTCCGCGAAAGCCTTGACGCGCAACGCCTTATCCGCGAAGTGTACGAAAACGGCGGTATCGTTGCCGCCGTCTGCCACGGCCCTGCCGCACTGGTGGACGCAAAACTTTCTAATGGCGAATATCTGGTCAGCGGCAAAAACGTTGCCGCTTTCACCAACGCCGAAGAAGAAGCAACGGGCGGAGCTAAAATCGTCCCCTTCCTGCTGGAAACCGCGCTCGTTGAACACGGCGCAAAACACCATGCCGCACCGAACTGGGCGGAAAACGTGGTGGTGGATGGCCGTCTGATTACCGGTCAAAATCCGGCATCCGCCAAAGGCGTAGGGGTGGCGTTGGCAAAGGCATTGGGTTGATGAAGTATAGTGGATTAAAATAAAAATGAGACAAGGCAGCGAGCCGCAAGGCGTACGAATAGTACGTCAAGGCGAGCCAACGCCGTATCATTACAATTTTAATCCACTATATTGAAAAAAGTAGCCTGCACTTTGAAATTTGAAGTGCAGGCTGCTTTTCAGTTTTCAGACGGCTTCTTCCCCTTCATCCCGCCATCACCCGAAACGTCAGATTAATCCGCGGCTCTTGGATGCGGGTGCTTTTCAGGATGGTGTGCAGCCAGTGTTTCTGCGTTTCGCCATGCATGACGATAAGCTGGCCGTGTTCCAGCCACATTTCGCGTTTTTCCTTGCTTTCTTTGTGTTTGAAGGCGAATTTGCGCGTTGCGCCGAGGCTGAGGGAGGCGATGGCGCTGTCTTTGGCTAGACCTTGTCCTTCATCGCTGTGCCACGCCATGCCTTCGTTGCCGTTGTTGTAGCGGTTGAGCAGGCAGGAGTTGAAGCGGGTGGGGCAGATGTCGGCGATGGCGGCTTCCACGCGGTTTTTGAGTTCGGGCAAGATGCCGCCCCACGGCAGGGCGATGCGGTTTGTGCCGGAATAACCGTAGTTGTAGGACGTGTCGCCGTACCACGCGACTTCGCGGGCAGTGATGATGTGCTTGCCGGATATCACGGCTTCGTCGTGCCGCCAGGGAATATCACGCTGCAAAATTTCAAAATAACGGTCAGCTTCGGCGATGGTGAAAATCCGTCCGAAATCGCTGACGATGCCGTCGTAGGGCAGAAGGTTGGCGTGCGGGTTGGCGGTTTCGGGGAAGAGGTCAAGCGTCATCAGTGTCTCCCAATTCGTGCGCCAATATCGCCATTTTGCGCCCGCGTTGCCAGCGGTAGCCGCCGATGATGCCGCTTTCGCGGATAACGCGGTGGCAGGGGATGAGTAATGCAACGGGATTCTGCCCGATGGCTGTCCCTACGGCACGCGCGGCGGTGGGCGAACCCATGCGCTGCGCCACCGTGCCGTAGCTTTGCAGGCTGCCTGCGGGAATATCGAGCAAGGCCTGCCACACTTTGAGCTGGAAGGGTGTACCTTTGATGTGCAGGGTAACGCAGCCGCGCTGTGTGCGGAAGATATCGGCGGCTTGTCGGTGGAATGCGGTTTCCCGTTCGGTTAGGCGAGCGTTCGGATATTCGGCGCGCAATTCGTCCAGTGCGGCGGAGGGGTCGTCTGAAAAACGCATGAAGCAGATGCCTTTGTCTGTTGCCGCTGCCAACAGGTCGCCGAAGGGGCCGGGAATCAGGCTGTAATGGATTTGCAGGCCTGCTCCGCCGTTTTTGTATTCACCCGGAGTCATTTTTTCGATGCCGACAAATAAGTCGTGCAGCCGCCCCGTGCCGCTCAGTCCGCCGCTGTGCGCCGCTTCCGCCACGCTTTCGCTGTTTTTCAGGGCGGCTTTGGCGCGGCTGATGCTGATGTGTTGCAGCATTTTTTTCGGGCTGATGCCCGCCCATGCGGAAAATTCGCGCTGCAAGTGCTCGGGACTGACGTGCACTGCCGCCGCCACTTGCGCCAAATCGGGCTGCTCGGCGGCATGGTCGTAAAGGTATTCGATGGCGCGGGCAATGCGGAGGAATTGGCGGGTTTGATTCGGGGACATGGAGTTGTTTTGAAGTTTCATAGCGTTAGGATACGCACAAAGCAGCCGGGTGGCGACCCGATTGTTGATGGGGTTGCGGTTCGGGCATAAAAAAGCAGCCTGCACATTCACAACACAAAGTGCAGGCTGCTTTTTTACGCTTTCAGACCGTCTGAAAACCTATTTTACCGCCGAATTTCCCCCATCCGCAGATATTGCCGCACCCGTGATAAAACTGCTCATCGGGCTGACCAAAAATAAAATCGCGGCAGCGATTTCTTCCGGGCGGGCAATGCGTTTGACCGCGTGCAGCCCTTCTGCCCACGCGCGCTGTTGAGGGTCGGCAGACATCATTTCCGTGTCCGAGCCGCCGGGCAGCAGGGCGTTGGCGCGGATGCCTTGGGCGGCGTAATCGGCGGTAATGCTTTTGGCCAATGCGGAAAGTGCGGCTTTGGCACAGCCGTATGCACCCATGTTCGGCAGGGCGCAACTGGTGCCGACAAAGCTGGACGTGAATACCATCGCACCGCCGCCGCGTGCCAGCATGGCGGGGATTTGGCTGCGTGCGCCGAGGAAGGCGGCAGTCAGATTGCCGTCCAGCGTAGCCCGCCATTCTTCGGGAGAAAGCTCCGCCAGAGGCTTGTACGCACCAAGCATGCCTGCATTGTTGATTGCGATGTCCAAGCCGCCGAACTCGCGCTGCGCCGTGCGGACAACCGTTTCGTGCGTTTCAGGCAACACCGCATCGCCTGCCACGGTAACCGCCCGTCCGCCTTGTGCACGAATCAGGGCGGCGGTTTCTTCCAGTTTGTCGGTACGGCGGGCACACAAAACAACATTGGCACCGTGTTCCGCCAACAGTAGCGAAACTGCGCGCCCGATGCCTGACGACGCACCTATGACGGCGGCTGTTTTATCTTTTAAATCCAATAGGTTTGACATAGTCTTTTCCCAGTATTGCTGTTGAAAACGGCTCAAGTTTAGGGAAAGACCTAGGTGAAAGCGACCCGATTATTGATGGGATTGCAGTTCGGGCAGAAAAAGCAGCCTGCACATTTGGCAAACAAAGTGCAGGCTGCTTTTTATTGTGCCGACTTTATGTTTTCAGACGGCCTTCACGTCTCCAAAGCCCTCAGCCATGCCGCCAATCCTTGTTCGAGTTGCGTGCGGGTGTCCGCATCCAGCTTTTCCAGCAGCCGCTTTTCGTTTTCCACATGCGGGAACACGGCTTTTTCAATCAATTCTTTGCCTTTATCCGTCAGGCGGACCAGCAGGCTGCGGGCATCGTCTGGATTGGGCAGGCGGTCAATTAAGCCTTGGTTTTCCAGATTTTTCAGGCGCGTGGTCATGGTGCCGGACGTTACCATCAGCGATGAGAACAGCTCGGTCGGGGTCAGCGTATAAGGCGCGCCACTGCGGCGCAAAGTGGCCAGCACATCGAACGAGCCTTCGGTTAAACCGTATTCTCCGTAAATTTTTTCCAATTCGCGCGCGATGACGGCAGCGGCGCGTTTCAGACGGCCGATTAACAGCATATTTTCGGCGGCCAATTCAGGCAGTTCCTGCTTCCATTGGGCAATGGCGCGGGCGGCTGCATCAAGGTGTTCGGTCATAGAATGCTCCGTTCGGTTTTCAATGGCGATTATTTTATCTTGACTTCAAGTTAATCTCCATTTATATTTAACTTGAAGTCAAGATAAATTTACAGAAAAAACCATGTTTGCCAATAAACAAGCCGTTTTAAACGCCTTCCGTTTCCGCCACGCCTGCAAAAGTTATGATGCGGCGAAGAAAATCCCTGCCGATGATTTTGCTTATATTCTGGAAACCGCACGCCTGTCGCCCAGTTCGTTCGGGCTGGAACCTTGGCGGTTTTTGGTGGTGCAAAACCCTGCGCTGCGCGAAGAGTTGCGCGGCATCGCATGGGGCGCGGCGGAAAAAATCATGGATTGCAGCCATTTTGTGATTTTGTTGGCGCGCACGCAGGCTGCCATGCAGGCGGATTATGAAGAAAAAATCTGGGGCAGCGTGCATGGAATGCCGTCTGAAACCGTTGGAATGATACAAAAATTTTTCAAACAGTTTGCCGAAACCGATTTTGCCATTGCCGATAATCCGCGCGCATTTAACGACTGGGCAGCCAAGCAAACCTATATCGCGTTGGCGAATATGATGACCGCTGCCGCGTTGATTGGTGTGGATTCCACGCCGATGGAAGGCTTTCAAAAAGAAAATGTGGAAAAACTGCTGTTGGAAAAAGGTTTAATCAATCTTGACGAATACCGCGTCAGCGTCATGGCGGCGTTTGGCTATCGCGCAGGCGAACCCAAGCGCGCCAAAACGCGGCAGGCAGTAGACGATGTGGTTGATTGGATTGAATAAACGCCTGAAAATCAGCAACACAGACATTCCCCGGTTGGTATAGTGGATTAAAATTGCAATGATACGGCGTTGCCAACGCCCTTATGTACTACCCGTACACGGCGGGCGTTGCCGCCTTGTCTCATTTTTATTTTAATCCACTATAAAATCAAGAGTTTTGACTGATGGCAGCCTGCACTTGAAAAAGAAGGCTTCCGATAGGCCAAATTTCCCACCCGCTCATTCATTTATTTGGAGGACTTATGCGCTTGCACTATTCCCAATATGCTCTTAATACCTATAAGGCACTGCTGGCCTTGGAAGCAAGCCTCACGCTGGATAGTACCCTGAAAGATTTGGTGAAACTGCGTGTTTCACAAATCAACGGCTGCGTTTTTTGTGTTGATATGCACGTCAAAGAAGCCAAGCTGTACGGCGAGCGAGAACTGCGCCTGCACCATTTGGCCGTTTGGCACGAATCAACCCTGTTTACCGAAAAAGAACGGGCCGCGCTGCAATGGGCGGAAAATTTGATCCGCATCTCCGAACAAGGTGTCCGCGATGCGGACTACGCAGCGGTACGCGCCCATTTTGATGAAGAAGAACTGGTGGCGTTGACCCACGTCATCAACACCATCAACGTCTGGAACCGCCTGAACGTGGCTTTTGCCACCCCGGCAGGCAGCATGGACGGTCTGATGGGATTGGAGAAGGCAGGGCTGATTTAGCCTGGCCTACAAGCCGAACGTGCAAAAAAAGCAGCCTGCACTTTGCAAAATCCAAGTGCAGGCTGCTTGAAACCCATCGGGCTTCGCTTTATGCGGCGTTGTTGTTCATCGTCCAGCAGTCGGTGATTTTACCGTCTTTGACTTTCAGGAAATCCGTGCCGACTTTGACGGCGGTTTTGTCGCCGAGCGTGGCGGTAACGCGCCAATAGGCGGAAATCATGTCGCCGTCGCAAAACGGGCCGAGCACGAGTTCGTAATGCAAATCGGCTTTGGCGCGGATGGTGGCAATCCAGGCCTTCGCGCTGGCAATGTCGGTAACGGGTGCGGGCGGCGGGGTGGAGTCGGCGGTCAGGTGCGCTTTGAAATGGGGCGACAACAATTCGTCGGCAATATCAAGATGGCCGTTCCACATCTGCGTCCATGCGGTGTAGATTTTGTGTGCGTCGGTCATGTTTTATCTCCTAATGTATTGGATTACAAGGAATATCATTGCCTTTCGGCTGTGCCATAATGCAGCGAAACGAAGCTGCCGTCAAGGCGGGGCGGCGAAACAATAAGGCTTTCAGACGGCCTTCGGACAGATATTCAGGCCGTCTGAAAGGCTACCTGAAAATTTAAAAGCAGCCTGCACCCGAACCCCCTTATCCTGAGAGAGAGCAAACCCCTTCAAGTTTCCAGTATTAAAGATTTGCATGGCGTATCGCCGCCATACCCACTCTAAAAAAGCAGCCTGCACATGGTGTTAAACGTGCAGGCTGTTTTTTTGCTTCGTAGAAGATAATGTTTTCAGGTAGTCTTTAAAGGTCGTCTGTAAGCAATATCTGTTGGCTTTTGCCTGACATTGCTTTAACACAACAATATAGAATGTGCAAAGCATACACATGCACAGACTTTTCTTATTTAAATTATTTAGCTACTCACTTTCCATACTGTAGAGAAGGATGCACTCCGAGAGCTTGGTTTGGTATCAGGTGTCTTCATTTTGACTTTCATAGGGAAAGGAAAATCAATGCCTAGTAATAATGCTTCTCCTTGCCCTAAGACAGGTAGAAATGCGGCAGACCTGTTATCAATTGAGCCAACGGCTTTTTTCACAATATCCTGATCTTTTTCATTAGTCAGGCGATGAACAATAAGCGTACCGATTTGGCTTAGCACATCTTCAGGAATATCTCTTGGTCTTTGGGTTGCAATAACAACATTTAATCCATATTTCCTACCTTCTTTGGCAATATCGCCAAAAGCAGTCAGATTCATTTTACTGATTTCATCACCAATAGATTTATTTAAAAATTGATGTGATTCATCAATAAATACGAGCAATGGATTTTCATGACTGATTTGATTGTCTCTCGCACAAGCAAGCAATTTTCTGCCAATTGCATTAACCAGTAATTCTCTGGCATTTGCTTCAAAGGGAACGGCAGATAAATCTAATCGTACGATTTTATTTGAAGGTTGGCATAAGTTATCAATAATACTTGGAATGGTTTTTAGACTAGAATCACAGTCCAACATCCATTTCAAGTGAATGTTATTTTGCATTGCTTTTATACGAGAAATTAGACTTAAACAATAGCCTACATCGTTATCTGCTCGTTTTCCCCAAATTGATGGGTTAGGTGTTTGATATGTCCCGCCTGTTGGGAAAACACACTCTGCAATAATTTGTTCTGCTAGCGCATAAAATTTCCAAGGGATAATTGAGAAATTTTGTTGGATATTTCTAACAGCTGTTTCAAAAGGCTGTTTGGCTTTTTCTGCCTTTTCTAAATTATATGTTTGGGTTATTGATAATTCATGGTTTTGCTGATTATGATATTGCGTAACAACTTTTAGACTGCGAATTGCTTCTTCAAGCTTCGGAGCCTAGCTTTGAGCTGACGGTCTAAGTAAAGCTCTTATATCGGAATCGGTAAACATCCAATGTGGATAAGTTACTTTATTTTGCAGTGTTGCATAAGGATGTTCTCCGACATAATAACTTTCACAAAGAAGATTTTCGTATTCTCCGGTTGCACCTATCAGTAATACCTTACCGCCATGTTGGTGCACATTGCTGATAAGATTTGCTATTGTGTAACTTTTTCCGCCGCCTGTTGAGCCCAATACGGCGCAATGACGGGAAAATAGCTTTTCCGGCGTTAAATGTATTGTAACCGATGAATCACCTGATATTTCGGCAACGGGTAATTGAATATCATCATTTTGGTTATTGATTTTTCCTTCAGCGAGTAAAGACACTAATTGTGGATGTGCCGCATAAATTTGTGCCCCCAATTTAGGGTATTGTTTAATCCCTCTGTGATTAAAACCTGTCTCAACATCAATGCTGACCAATAATTGAACCAGACCTATCGGGTTATTATTGGCATAAGAATCATCTAAGCTATCAACACTCAGTCTTTCACCGTTTTCAAGCCAGACCTTGATAACACGACCTAAAATAGCAGTCTGCCCACAGTCAATGAAGATAAATTCATTAACTTCACCAATCGGAATTTTGTTGCCAAGTAGCCAAACTTGCTCACCTGTTCCAGCTTTAGTTAAATTGATCTTAGCTTCCGTAGCGGAAATTTCTATTAGGCTGCCAACTCTTCGTTGCGCATCATACGGTGAAAACCAATCAATCATGGGAGCCTCCCATTGCCATTTGTTGGAATACTTTGAATATATTTTCTTCAGGTGTTTCCTTGTTTCTTTTCGGCAATAGATTAACAAAATCAGCAAAACTACTATCTATAAGAGAAATTCTTGAATCTCCTACTTTTACGGCATCCATAAATAACTTTCTTATTTCTTTATTGAAAGAACCATTTTCATCAAATAAAGAACGTGTTCCAACCATTAGCAATAATTCAGGATTTGTTCTTAATGCCATAGTAATTGCATTGTTTATATGTTTATCGTTAAAACCAAAACCCAAGCATATAATAGCTGTTTTAGGCTGTTGAATTGAGTTTAACAGGCTAGACATCATATCCAAATATGGTGATTCATAAGAAGTTTGGTATTTATTGCTACTTGGATAGATAATAACTGGCTCACCTTCTTGTTTATTGGTTCTTCTTTTTTGAATACCCTGTTCGGTTCTAATCCAATCAACAGAACCATGAATTTTATAAAGATGAAATACATTTGGCAGATAACTACTCGATTTATCGGTAGTTTGGGATCTGTGAACAATATCGTAATGAAACCAAGATGGATTGAAGCGATATGGTCTGGAATATTCAAAACCATCTATAACAGTCATGCCAATATTTGAGGCGGAAGTTTCAAATGCCAAATCGTAATTGGTCGTAAATATTTTTAAACGTTTTTGTTTGGTTTGTCTTTTCCCAAAAACGCGCAGAAGTTTATCATGGTGTTGCCAACTTGATGGGTATTTAATATCCTCGGTAAAATCCGTTTTCTCTAATATTTTATTTTTAGCATCGGCAACGAATTTCTCTAATCGCTTTAATTTTCGTTCAGATAGTTGACTTTTTAGAGATAAGAAAGTGTCGCAAAGGGATAAAAGTAATTCGATATTGCAATCAATTTGTGTGTTGTCGTTTTCATCTTTCCACTTGCTGGCAAATTTATCGTATTTTGTATAATTTCTAATATCGTCAAAAATTGTTTCATTCATTTCACGACAAGCATTCCAAAGATCTGACATGCTAGGAGCTACATGCCCTTCTTCGTCTGTATTAAACGTTAACGATGTTCCAGAACCAGCAAGAATAAGGATATTTTCTGCATCCAAAATCTGATTGAATGATTTTTGTAATAGTGCTTGATATTTCTGTTGTTGCTCATTATCTGTTGTACTATCAATAGTTATCTCAACAGGCTCTTTTGTTAAAATATCAGACGATAGAAATTTAATAGTCATATCGCTTCCTTAGATGAAATATTCTAATTTAGACAAGTTGTTAGAGTACCCTTATTATAAACCTTCTAAGTAACCAAAAGAAGGTGATGATGACTGTGTTAAATGACCATTACTAAATTATTATTAAAAGAAAAACGTCGTCTGAAAACGCGTTTCCCAAACCTGCGGCTTAAATTATCTTGATTTCAAGCTAATTATGTTTTATTATTTATCTCGATTTCAAGTTAAATACCCCAAACCTTCAGGAACAACGTCATGACAAGCCGCGTTGCCATTTTCACCACCGCACTCGCCCCGCTGATTTGGGGCAGCACTTATCTCGTGACCACCGAATTCCTGCCGCCGAACCGCCCGTTCACCGCCGCGCTTATCCGTGTTTTACCCGCCGGGCTGTTGCTGTTGGCGTGGACGCGCAGGCTGCCTCGGCGCGGCGAATGGGGCTTTGTCGCCCTGCTCGGGTTTCTGAACATCGGCTTTTTCCAGGCCATGCTGTTTGTGGCGGCGTACCGTTTGCCGGGCGGATTGGCGGCGGTGCTGAGTTCCACGCAGACACTGATGGTGCTGGTGTTCACTTGGTTAATCGGCAAAACCATGCCGCCGAAAGCGGCTTGGGGCTGGGCGGCGGCGGGCGTGGCGGGGATTGCGCTGTTGGTGCTGTCGCCGCAGGCGCGCTATGACACGCTGGGCATTTTGGCGGCACTGGCGGGCGCGGCGGCGATGGCCTTGGGCGTGTATTTGTCGAAACACCGCCGCACTTCGCTGCCCGTGTTGGCGTTCACCGGCTGGCAGCTGTTTATCGGCGGACTGTGCCTGCTGCCCGTCGCCCTGCTGGCCGAACCGCCGCTGGAAACGTTAAGCGCGGCCAACATCGACGGCTACCTGTATCTGTGCTTGTTCGGCGCGGTGCTGGCTTATGTGCTGTGGTTCGACGGCATCGCTAAACTGCCGCCCGCCGCCGTGTCGTCGCTGGGATTGCTCAGCCCAGTCTGCGCCTTCGTGCTGGGCTGGCTGTTCCTCGGCCAGGACATGGACGCGAAATCGCTGGCGGGCTTCGCGCTGGTGCTGGCTTCGATTTTCGGGGTGCAACGGGCAGTGGGGAAGGCTGGCTGAAAGTGCAGGCTGCTTTTTGGCTTCGCAGGAACTCCATTTTCAGGTAGCCTGAAGCCGTCTGCAACTTTAAAAGCAGCCTGCACTTCACCAATCAAGCACAGCCTGTCCCAATCCCGTCAAGGAATCCCCCATGCAGAAAACCACCGCCAAACTCTATTTCAACGAAACGGCCATTTTGAACCGACGGGGAAGAACCTGAAGCCTGCACCCTGTAAACCCGCAAGGAGAATATTATGCCAGCCAACTCCCTCGTCATCCTGCGCCAAAAAATCCGCCAAGTTCGCGATGCACTCCTCGCCGCCGTGCGCCGTGCGGGGCTGCCCGACGACTGCCTGAACTGGCTCTATTTCGCCGACAGCACCACCGAAGCCTTTTCAGACGGCACCACCATCACCTACCGCGATGACAACCCGCACGCCCCATACCGCTACATCATCGCCGAACGCGGCACAATTTACTGCGACGAAGGCGCCGCCGACCTGCACCGTTTCCTGTATTATCCGCTGCAAGACATCACCCACTATATCGCCGGACAATACGAACTGGACCACCGCCTGCCCGACCAAGACTTCCGCCGCATCCTGTTTGCCAAACAGCTCGAACTTTTGGCCGCCATCCACCCCGATTACGCCGCATGGCGCAAAGCGGAAATAGACACCATCTTGCAACAACACCCCTATCTCGACAACGCAGCCTAAAAAGCAGCCTGCACCCAATGTTCCCCACGAAAGGCCCGAACCATGTGCGATTACTGCGCCGACCTGCGCCCCACCGTCCGCATCCAAACCCCGCAAAAACTGTCGAAAATACTGCTGCGCGCCGCCGACCGCCTGGCAGACGGCACGCTGGCCGACATCACGCTCTCCTATTCCCAAGCGGAACACATCAACACCGATTATGTCGAAACCTTCGCCCGCAGCGGTTACATCATCGACACCGACCCGCAGGGCAACCGCCGCCTGCACGGCTGGTACGATTGCCTGACCCACTATTTCCAATGCACGCACTGCAACGCCGTGTTCGAGATTGATGCCGAAACCTACCACGGCAGCGGTGGCGAATGGAAAATGCTGGAAGTAGCGGCCAAGCGTTTCCCGGCTACCTGAAAACAAAAAAGAGCAGCCTGCATCCCAATTCAAAACCCTTTCAGACGACCCGAACCCCGCCCGTTCCCAAGATAAGGAAAACCCTATGGACTACCCAGCCCTGCTCGCCGTCCTGCAACAACACGCCAACCCAGAACGCGCCGTGCCAATGCAGGCATACATGAAACACCGTTTTGCCTATTTCGGTATCGGCAAACCCCAGCTCGCCCGCCTGTGCCGCCCGTTTCTCAAAGACGCCGCCAAACAGCCGGTCGATTGGGATTTTGTGCGCCGCTGCTGGGATGACCCGCACCGCGAATTGCAATACGCCGCGCTCGAATATCTGAAAAAAATGCAGCAGCACCTGACCCCGCAGGACATCCCGCGTTTGCAGACGCTGATTACCGAAAAATCATGGTGGGACAGCTCCGACGTACTCGACCGCATTGTCGGCGGCATTGCCCTGCGCCACCCCGAAGTCAACACCATCCTATTGGCATGGAGTACCGACGACAACATCTGGCTGCGCCGCGTCTCCATCGATCACCAACTGCTCCGCAAACAGCACACTGACACCGCGCTGCTGGAAAAAATCATCTGCAACAATCTGGGGCAAAAAGAATTTTTCATCAACAAAGCCATCGGCTGGGCATTGCGCGATTACAGCAAAAACAACCCCGCATGGGTACAAGACTTTATCGACCGCCACCGGCACAAAATGGCCAAACTGAGCCTGCGCGAAGCGGGTAAATATTTGCTGTGAAAGGCTGCCTGAAATCCCGTTTAACCCGAACGCAGAGGAATCCCCATGACCGTCCAATCCCGCATCCGCTACACCGTCCCCGCCAACATCCAAACCGTGTGGCGCACCGTTACTTCACTGACCGACTACGCATGGCGCAGCGATTTGGCCAAAATCGAACGGCTGGACGACACACAGTTTGTCGAGCACACCCAATCCGGTGCTGCCACACTGTTTCGCGTTACCCAAATGCAGCCGCCGCATTTATGGGCGTTTGACATGGAAAACGACTATTTTTCCGGACATTGGACGGGGCGTTTTACCGCATTGGACGACAACTGCACCGAGTTGGATTTTGCCGAAGACATTACGCTGAAAAAATGGCTGCCGCGCTGGCTGGTCAAATTTTATCTGCGCCGGCAGCAGCAGAAATACCGCCGCGATTTATGCCGCAAATTGCAAAACATTTAAGCATGCAAAAAGCAGCCTGCACTTTGTTTTATAAATGTGCAGGCTGCTTTTGTGTTCCAACACCGTGGAAGCTCGCGTTTTCAGGCGGCCTTATCGTGGCGGCCGTCCCAAAACATGATTGTTACAATTCACGCGCCATGAATTGCTGAGCGCCCAATGGTAATCGATGATGATGCCTTCCGAATCGGTGAAAAAGGTGCGGTCGCTGTGCTGGCCGTAGCAGACGTTGCTGTAATAATTGGTGATGACGGGACCGTTTTGGCTGCTGCCTTGGTATTCGCGGCCGCCGGGGTAGTAGTAGGTGAATCGCCAGAAATAGGAATATCGGTTTTCGCCCACTCTTTTGCGGGCGACGTCGGGTTCGCGGCCGTAGCGTTCGTAAACAATATCGATGGGTTTGCCGACATAGCGTTTCATGCTGGAATCGAGGCTGGAGCAGGCGGCGGACAGGCAAACGAGGCCGGCCAGAAGCGCGGTGCGGACAAAGGAGACAGACATGGCGTTCTTTCTTCGGGTAAAACAAAGTGCGGGATAATAAAGAAAGAAAATAAATCGGGCAAGGCGGCCACCTGAAAAAGCAGCCTGCACATTCAATCAACCCACGGCAAATCCGGATATTCGGCTGCGCCGCCCGTTCGGTATAATCCGTGCAGGCTGCCTGCAAAGCGCAGTTTCAACGCAGCAAAACCACCAAGCCACAAGGAGACACCCATGAGCAAACAACACACCTACCTCGCCACCGTCGAATGGACGGGCAACTTGGGCAGCGGCACATCGTCCTACACCGCCTATTCGCGTGATTACACCGTCCGAATCGCCGGCAAACCCGATCTATTTGGCTCGTCCGACCCCGCCTTTCGCGGCGACGAACACCGCCACAACCCCGAAGACATGCTGCTGGCCGCCGTTTCCGCCTGCCACAAACTTTGGTACCTGCACCTGTGCAGCGCCGCAGGCATTACCGTTACCGCCTACACCGACCACGCCGAAGCCGTGATGGACGAAGGCAGCCGCACGCAGCCGGGCAGATTCGTCAAAGCCACACTGCGCCCGCAGGTTACCATCACCCAAGCGCAGCACATCGAACAAGCCAAAGCCCTGCACCACGAAGCGCACCGTTTGTGCTTTATCGCCAATTCGTTGAATTTCGAAGTGGAATGTGAGTGTGAGATTACGGTGGAATGAGGGGCTGAAAAGCAGCCTGCACTTCGTTTTGTGAATGTGCAGGCTGCTTTTTTATGTCCGAAAAAGCAGCCTGCACCGCGCCAATCAAAAAAACAAATTCCCATCATCACAACATTGGATTTTACAAATCCCAACGTGAAATTTAAATTGCTTAACGTATTTGCAACCACTCAAGAATAAGAAACGGAGATTTTATGTTGGCACTATTCGGTGTTTTGATTGTGGCAGGCTTCATGCTGCTGATTATGACGCGCAAAGCCCCACCGTTCACCGCGCTCGTGCTCGTGCCTTTGGCAGTAGGGCTGGGCACGGGCTGGTTCGGCGAATTCGGTTACACGGCATCGGACATCCCCAAATTCGCCATTGCCGGCATGATTGGCAATGCAAAACTGGACATTAACGGCGTGGCGGGCACGGCGCTGATGCTGCTGTTCGCCATCCTGTATTTCGGCATGATGCTCACGGCGGGTTTGTTCAATCCGGCGGTCAATTTCATCGTGAAAGTGATTAAAGGCGACCCGCTGAAAGTACTGGTGGGCACGGCCTTGCTGGCTTTGACAGTTTCCGTGGACGGCGACGGCTCCACCACCACGCTGGTCGTCTGTTCTGCGCTAATCCCCGTGTATAAAAAATTAAACATGAAAATGATGGATTTGGCAGTGATTGTGATTTTGTCCAATTCCATCATGAATTTGCTGCCTTGGGGCGGCCCCACCGCGCGCATCATCACCGCGCTGAACGTGGACGAAGGCGAATTGATGCGCCTGCTGATTCCGGGCATGGTCATGGCTTCGGTTTGGGTCATCGCCGTGGCAGTCATCCGCGGCATGCAGGAGCGCAAACGCTTGGGCATCCGCGAGTTCACCCACAAAGAACTGGCGGCGATTATGGCGGAACAATACCGTGAAGACGCAGATTTGGCGCGCCCCAAAATGGTGTGGTTCAACTTTATCTTAACCGCCATTCTGATGATTCAGCTGATTTTCGGCGGCATGTTCGGTTTGCCTAAAATCCACGCCGCATTGATTTTCGCCACCGGATTGGCGATTGCCCTGACCGTGAACTATCCGCGCCCCGTGAACCAGCGGCGCATTGTGGAAAAATATGGCGCCGCCGCCGTTCCGGTCATTTTCATGGTACTGGCGGCAGGCGTGTTCATGGGCGTGTTGTCCGGCACCGGCATGAACCAGGCAATGGGGCATTCGCTTGCCACGCTGATTCCAGAACGGTTCGGCAGCCATTGGGCATTGATTGTAGCGCTGCTCTCCGTGCCCGGCACTTTTTTCTTAAGCAACGATGCTTTTTATTTGGGCGTGCTGCCCGTGTTGAACGAAGTGGGGCTGCGCAACGGTTTCAGCGCGCTGGACATTGCCCTTGCCTCCACCGCTGGGCAGGCATTCCACCTGCTCAGCCCATTGGTCGGCTTTATTTATCTGCTCTTGCAGCAAACGGGGGTGGACATGGGTAAATGGCAGCTTGAATCGGCAAAATGGGCCATTGGGATTTTCGTGCTGTTTGCATTGAGCATGTTTTTATTTGCCGGCGTGGCCTTATAAACAGTTTGCCTTATGCAAAAAGCAGCCTGCACGTTCAATTCTGATGTGCAGGCTGCTTTTTTATGGCCGATTCAAATACCCTGCACGGTATCATTCCGTTTAAATCGGCAGTACAATCCCCGTTTCCACACGGCAAAGCAAAAGCAGCCTGCACCCAACCGCCTAACCCAAAACCGAATCCCATGAACACCCAAATCATCGAAACCCTGCCCTATCCGCCCGTGCTGCCGCCGCACGCCACCGTGATGCTGATGGGCACGTTCCCGCCGCCGCCCGACAAACGCGCCATGGCGTTTCACTACCCCAATTTCCAAAACGACATGTGGCGCGTGTACGGCATCGTCTTTTTCAACGACCCCGCGCATTTCATCGCCGCATCGGGCAAAGCGTTCGATGCCGAAAAAATCAAAGCTTTCCTGTGGGAACGCGGCATCGCCTCCTGCCCCACCGTGTTCAAAGCCGTCCGCATGCACGGCAATGCTTCGGACGAATTCCTGCACGTTGTCGAAAGCGTGGATTTACCCGCCGTGCTGGCGCAAATGCCGCAAGTGTCGCGCATCGGCACCACCGGCGGCAAAGCCACGGAAATCCTTATCGGCAAGCTGCCGCAAAAAACCAAGCTGCCCAAAACGGGCGAAACCGTGCCCTACCCCTGCGGCGAACGCAGCCTGCAACTAACGCGGCTGCCGTCCACATCGCGCGCCTATCCGTTGGCGCTGGCCAAAAAAGCCGAAGCCTACCGCGCATTCTTTCACGCCGCCGGATTGGTGTAGCCGCCATGCCAAAAACCAAAAAGCAGCCTGCACCTTGAATTTGAGGAGTGCAGGCTGCTTTTGAATCCGCCTGAAACATCAAAAGCAGCCTGCACCCCACCTCCCCGCAGGCAGCGGCAAATGCAACGGCAGGACATGGCGTATCGCCGCCATACCCACTCTAAAAAGCAGCCTGCACCCAAGTTTGCAGCAAGACCCCAAAGCCCTCTCCTCTTCCCACAGAAAAGGAGCAGCCTGCAAAATCCCGATGCCCCGCCCAAGTGCAGGCTGCTTTGCACAAAGCGCGCAACTCCTTTATCATGCCCACCCGTTTCCACCACCGCACAGCCTTATGAACACCCTCCCCAAACACACGCTTTCGGTCGCCCCCATGCTGGATTGGACCGACCGCCACTACCGCTACATGGCACGGCAAATCACCCGCCACACCTGGCTTTATACCGAAATGGTGAACGCAGGCGCGATTGTGTTCGGCGACCCGGACCGCTTTTTGGCGCGCAACGAATGCGAAAACCCCGTCGCCCTGCAACTGGGCGGCAGCGAACCGAACCTTTTGGCGCAGGCTGCCCGCAAAGCCGCCGAATACGGCTATGACGAAATCAACCTGAACTGTGGCTGCCCCAGCCCCCGCGTGCAAAAAGGCGCATTCGGCGCATGCCTGATGCTGGACGCGCCGCTGGTGGCCGACTGCCTAAACGCCATGCAGGATGCCGCGCCCGACACCGCCGTAACCGTCAAACACCGCATCGGCATCGACCGCCAAACCGAATACGCGCCGCTGGCAGACTTTGTCGGCCATTTGGTGCGCCACACGCCCTGCCGCACGTTTGTCGTCCACGCGCGCAATGCCTGGCTGGACGGCCTGTCGCCCAAAGAAAACCGCGAAGTGCCGCCGCTGCGCTACGAACTGGTGTACCGCCTGAAACAAGAATTTCCCGACTTGGAAATCATCATCAACGGCGGCATCCGCACCAATGAAGACATCGCCCTGCATTTGCAGCATGTCGATGGCGTGATGGTGGGGCGCGAAGCCTATCACAACCCGTTTGTCATGCACGATTGGGACCGCCTGTTCTACCGCGAAAAGCAGCCTGCACCCGAACGCGACGAAATCGTGCAGCGTTTATACGAATACGCGCAACAGCAATTATCCAAAAACCAAGGCACCATCCTGCGGCACATGGCGCGGCACTATCTGGGGCTACTGCACGGCCTGCCCAAAGCCCGCGTGTGGCGGCGGATGCTCTCCGATGCCGACCTGCTGCGCCCGAACCGCCCCGAACTGATTTTGCAGGCCTGGCAGGCATGCGGCGGCAACGGCACGGCACAACCATAGTCTGCGCAAAAAAGCAGCCTGCACCTTCAAAATCAAAGTGCAGGCTGCTTTGCCGCAAATCGCGTATAATTCCGACCATTTCAATAACACACGCGAAACCCACATGATTTACCCCAAAACCTACGACGTCATCGTCGTCGGCGGCGGCCACGCAGGCACGGAAGCCGCGCTTGCCGCCGCCCGCATGGGCGCGCAGACGCTTTTGCTCACACACAACATCGAAACGCTCGGACAAATGTCGTGCAACCCCTCCATCGGCGGCATCGGCAAAGGCCATTTAGTGCGCGAACTCGACGCGCTCGGCGGCGCGATGGCATTGGCCACCGACAAATCCGGCATCCAGTTCCGCCGTCTGAACGCCAGCAAAGGCGCAGCAGTGCGTGCCACGCGCGCGCAGGCGGACCGCATCCTGTATAAAGCCGCCATCCGCGAAATGCTGGAAAACCAAGAAAATCTGGAGCTTTTCCAGCAGTCGGTTGACGACGTAACGCTCGACGGCGACCGCATTTCAGGCGTAATCACCGCGATGGGCGTGGAATTTAAAGCCCGCGCCGTCGTGCTGACCGCAGGCACGTTTTTGTCCGGCAAAATCCACATCGGTTTGGAAAACTACGAAGGCGGCCGCGCCGGCGACCCCGCCGCCAAATCGCTGGGCGGATGTTTGCGCGAATTGAACCTGCCACAAGGCCGTCTGAAAACCGGCACGCCGCCGCGCATCGACGGGCGCACGATTGATTTCTCCCAACTTACCGAACAGCCCGGCGACACGCCCGTGCCCGTCTTCTCCGTGCGCGGCAACGCCGAAATGCACCCGCGCCAAGTGTCCTGCTGGATTACGCATACCAATTTGAAAACACACGACATTATCCGTTCAGGCTTCGATCGCAGCCCCATGTTCACCGGCAAAATCGAAGGCGTCGGCCCGCGCTACTGCCCGTCTATTGAAGACAAAATCAACCGCTTTGCCGACAAAGACAGCCACCAGATTTTCCTCGAACCCGAAGGCCTGACCACCAACGAATACTACCCCAACGGCATCTCCACCAGCCTGCCGTTCGACATCCAAATCGCGCTCGTGCGCAGCATGAAAGGCCTTGAAAACGCTCATATCCTGCGCCCAGGCTACGCCATCGAATACGACTACTTCGACCCGCGCAACCTCAAAGCCAGCCTCGAAACCAAAACCATCCAAGGCCTCTTCTTCGCCGGACAAATCAACGGTACGACCGGTTACGAAGAAGCCGCCGCACAAGGCCTGCTCGCAGGCGCGAATGCCGTGCAATACGTCCGCGGACAAGACCCGCTCCTGCTGCGCCGCGAACAAGCCTATCTCGGCGTATTGGTGGACGACCTCATCACCAAAGGCGTGAACGAACCCTACCGCATGTTCACCAGCCGCGCCGAATACCGCCTGCAACTCAGGGAAGACAACGCCGACATGCGCCTGACCGAAGACGGTCACAAAATCGGCTTGGTGGGTGAAGCGCAATGGCGCATGTTCAACGAAAAACGCGAAGCCATCGAACGCGAAATCCAACGTTTGAAAACAACGTGGTACACGCCGCAAAAACTCGCCGAAGACGAACAAATCCGCGTGTTCGGACAAAAACTCAGCCGTGAAGCCAACCTGCACGACCTCCTGCGCCGCCCGAACCTCGACTACACCGCACTAATGACGCTCGAAGGCGCACAACCCGAGTGCAGGCTGCCTGAAAACGTGATTGAACAAGTCGAAATCCAAGTCAAATACCAAGGCTATATCGACCGCCAAAACGAAGAAATCGACAGCCGCCGCGATTTGGAAACCTTGAGGCTACCTGAAAACATTGATTACAGCAAAGTCAAAGGCTTATCCGCCGAAGTGCAGCAAAAACTCAACCAGCACAAACCCGAAACCGTCGGGCAAGCAAGCCGCATTTCCGGCGTAACGCCTGCGGCAGTGGCGTTGCTGATGGTACATTTGAAGCGCGGGTTTAAGGGGGCGAAGTAGGCTGCCTGAAAGTGCAGGCTGCACACAAATAACCGTCATGAAACAATAGGAATGAAATCCGTTTTTTAGACGGCACGGCACGAAGATTTTGAGCGCATACCACGTGCCCATCCATGAACGTTTTAAAAACTATAAGAGAATTCAAATGAAGCATTTGACAAAATTACTGGCAGCCGCATTACTGGCTTTGGGTTTGAATCAGGCAGTTTGGGCGGATGACGCATCGGATTTCCGGCAAACCCTGCAGTTGGCGGAACAGGGGAATGCCGAAGCCCAATATAATTTAGGTTGGATGTACTACAACGGACAAGGCGTACGCCAAGACTATGCCGAAGCGGTCAAATGGTATCGCCAAGCAGCGGAACAAGGGGTTGCCGAAGCCCAATTTAGTTTGGGTCTGATGTATGACAACGGACAAGGTGTGCGCCAAGATTATGCCGAAGCGTTCAGATGGTATCGCCAAGCAGCGGAACAGGGGCATGCCGAAGCCCAATATAATCTGGGTGTGATGTATGACAACGGAGATGGCGTGCGCCAAGATTATGCCGAAGCGCTCAAATGGTATCGCCAGGCGGTGGAACAGGGGGTTGCCCAAGCCAAAAATAATCTGGGTGTGATGTATGCCAAAGGACGAGGCGTGCGCAAAGACGATGCCGAAGCGCTCAGATGGTATCGCCAAGCGGCGGAACAGGGGTATGCCGAAGCCCAATTTAATCTGGGTGCGATGTATGCCACCGGACGCGGTGTACGCCAAGACTATACCGAAGCGGGCAAATGGTTCCGCCAGGCAGCGGAACAGGGGTATGCCGCAGCCCAATATAATCTGGGTGCGATGTATGCCACCGGATATGGTGTGAGCCAAAATGATGCCGAAGCGATTAGATGGTATCGACAGGCGGCGGAACAGGGGTATGCCGCAGCCCAATATAATCTGGGTGCGATGTATTTCACCGGACGAGGTGTGCGCCAAGATTTGCATCTTAGCAAGGAATGGTTCGGTAAAGCATGTGATGGTGGAATTCAAGTAGGTTGCGACCTATACCGCTATTTAAATCAGAAAGGCTATTGAACGATTTGTGATGCCCTTGCATCCGCACTTCAAGCGCAATGCTTAAATGCTATTGGCGAGCGCCGATAAAAACAAATCACCCGGTATCTCATCATCCGATGCCCTTCTCGTCCAGCGGTTGAGAATTTCCTCAACCGCCTTAGTCCGTTTGACGCTCAACCAGTGCAGGCTGCTTTTCAATGCGGTAAAACGCCACCCAAAAAGCAGCCTGCACATCGCAAAAGAACGCATCAACCGAATTCTGTACCAAACAGAAATAGACACATTACGCACAGGCGTTATACGGGTTGGTGCAGCAGCAGGAAGGAGTCCCAACGGCGGGACAAAATAGCCGCCATGAAATGCAGGGGATAAAATCCGTTTTTCAGATGGCACGAAGATTTCCGGCACATACGAAGCGCCCATCCATTAGTGTTTTAAAAACCATTAAGAGAATTAAAATGAAGCATTTGACAAAATTACTGGCAGCCGTATTGTCAGCTTTGGGTTTGAACCAAGCGGCATGGACAAATGACGTATCGAACTCTCGGGAGACCTTGCAGTTGGCAGAACGGGGAAATGCCCAAGCTCAATTTAATTTAGGCATGATGTATGAAAACGGGCAAGGCGTGCGCCAAGATGATGCCGAAGCGGTCAAATGGTATCGGCTGGCGGCAGAACAGGGATATGCCCCAGCCCAATCCAATTTAGGCGTGATGTATGAAAACGGACAAGGCGTGCGCCAAGACGATGCCGAAGCGGTCAAATGGTATCAGCAGGCGGCAGCGCAGGGGTTAGCCGAAGCCCAATCCAATTTGGGCGTGATGTATTACAACGGACGCGGTGTACGCCAAGATGATGCCGAAGCGGTCAAATGGTATCGGCTGGCGGCAGAACAGGGGTTTGCCCAAGCCCAATCCAATTTGGGTGTGATGTATGACAACGGACAAGGCGTGCGCCAAGACTATACCGAAGCATTCAAATGGTTTCGCCAAGCGGCGGAACAGGGGGTTGCCTCAGCCCAATATAATTTGGGTCTGATGTATAGCAATGGACGCGGCGTGCGCCAAGATGATGCAGAAGCAGTCAAATGGTTTCAGCAGGCGGCAGCGCAAGGGTTTGCCCAAGCCCAATATAATTTGGGTACGATGTATGAAAACGGACAAGGAGTTCGCCAAGACGATGCTGAAGCCGTCAAATGGTATCGGCAGGCGGCAGCGCAGGGGGATGCCCCAGCCCAAACCAATTTGGGCGTGATGTATGTAACCGGACGTGGTGTGCACCAAGATGATGCCGAAGCCGTCAAATGGTTTCAGCAGGCGGCAGAACAGGGATATTCCCCAGCCCAAGTCTTGTTGGGCGCGATGTATAAAAACGGACAAGGAGTACGCCAAGATGATGCCGAAGCCGTCAAATGGTATCGGCAGGCGGCAGAACAGGGGTTTGCCCCAGCTCAAGTCTTGTTGGACACGATATATAACGACAGGCGTGGCGAGCGCCGATAAAAACAAATCACCCGGCATCTCATCATCCAATGCCTTTCTCGTCCAGCGGTTGAGAATTGCCTCAACCGCCTTAGTCCGTTTGACGCTCAACCAGTGCAGGCTGCTTTTCAATGCGGTAAAACGCCCCCAAAAGCAGCCTGCACATCGCAAAAGAACACATTGGCAATCATAGGAAACGGTGATGATTAACGAAATTGATTTGCGGTATAAGGATATGGCCAAATTTGCTGATATCGCACAAGAACTGTATGCCGTTCCCGAATGCTATCTGGCCGCCCTACCCCAATTTGATAGCCGAAAAATAAGAAAATGTATTATCTATCTTCACGAGAAACAGGAAGATTTTCAAAAAATAGAAGACATTGTCGGATGCGGGGAAACCAACCAGTTATTTGATTTTGATAAATATGTATCACTGAATCGTGCGGATAAGGCTGCAATGCAATTAGACATTATCCATGCGGGCATGTTGGATATGGCGGCCCGCTACGGGTGGGATACGGAACCGCTGGAAACGGCATACGGGCAATGCTTGAATTCCGATTTGATTTTTTATCGGCAATTAAGAAAAAACAAACTCAGCCCCAATAAAAAACAGTATTTATCGGTATTTGCGTATTGCGATTTTTCACATTTGAAGATTTCTTGGCAGGTTTCGGATAGAAAAAAGAATATCCAATACAAAGGGGAATTGGCATGGTGGCCGCCGTCAAATATGGATGAAATCTACCGGCTGGATTTCCAATGGATAAACGATTCGGAATTCGTCATTCATTCGAAATACAAAGGCATACTGGTAAATTCTTGGCAAATCGGTTTGGCAGGGTAATGTTTTCTGTTCCAACAGCAGTTGGTATGGAATACTGATAAAATTACAGAAATCTATTATTGTTGAATTAAACAACGGATAAAGATTGGAATTACTATGCAAAAACGCTGCAAATTACCCATTGCGATGGTTGCAATATATATATTCTTGATATCCTCAATCGCTTTTTTGTTTACCGGCATGTTAATCGTATGGGTCGTTAATGACTATAAACTACCAGATGGCTTTAATATCAACGATTTTTATTATGTCGCCTGGATGGGCATGATAGGTTCTTTCTGTTTAACAATGATACTGACCTTATTGGAATATATAAGAAGAACAAGAAACTGAATATTGTGCAGGCTGCTTTTCAATGTGGTGAAACGCCCCCAAAAGCAGCCTGCACATCGCAAAAGAACACATAAACCGAATTCTGTACCAAACAGAAACATGACGCAGGTTGCGCACAGGCGTTTTGCGGGTCGGGGCGGCAGCAGGGAGGAATCTCAACGGTGGGACAAAATAACCGCCATGAAATGCAGGGGATAAAATCCGTTTTTCAGACGGCACAAAGATTTCGGGCACATACCACGTGCCCATCCATTAACGTTTTAAAAACTATAAGAGAATTAAAATGAAGCATTTGACAAAATTACTGGCAATCGCATTGCTGGCGTTGAGTTTGAATCAGACAGTGTGGGCGGATGACGTATCGGATTTCCGGCAAACCCTGCAGTTGGCGGAACAGGGGGATGCCGAAGCCCAATTTAATTTGGGTTTGATGTACTACAACGGACAAGGCGTACGCCAAGACTATGCCGAAGCAGTCAAATGGTATCGCCAAGCGGCGGAACAGGGGGATGCCTCAGCCCAAAATAATCTGGGTCTGATGTATGACAACGGATATGGCGTACGCCAAGACTATGCCGAAGCGGTCAAATGGTATCGCCAAGCAGCGGAACAGGGGGATGCCGAAGCCCAATCCAATTTGGGTGTGATGTACGACAAGGGATATGGTGTGCGCCAAAACTATGCCGAAGCGGTCAAATGGTATCGGCAGGCGGCAGAACAGGGGTTTGCCCAAGCCCAATATAATTTGGGTGTGATGTATGAAACCGGACGCGGCGTGCGCCAAGATTATGCCGAAGCGGTCAAATGGTATCGGCAGGCGGCGGAACAGGGGGATGCCGAAGCCCAAAATAATCTGGGGGCGATGTATGACAGCGGACAAGGCGTGCGCCAAAACTATGCTGAAGCGCTCAGATGGTATCGCCAAGCGGCAGAGCAGGGACATGCTGAAGCCCAATTTAATTTGGGTTCGATGTACTACAACGGACAAGATGTACAACAAGACTATGCCGAAGCGGTCAAATGGTATCGCCAAGCAGCGGATCAAGGGAATGCCGAAGCCCAAAATAATCTAGGTTTGCTGTATGAAAACGGACGCGGCGTACGCCAAGATTATGCCGAAGCACTCAGATGGTATCGGAAAGCCGCGGAGCAGGGACATACCGAAGCCCAGAATAATCTGGGTGCAATGTATGGCAATGGACATGGCGTGCACCAAGACGATGCCGAAGCAGTCAAATGGTATCGCCAAGCGGCGGAACAGGGGAATGCCGAAGCTCAAAATAATCTGGGAGCGATGTATGACAGCGGAGATGGCGTGCGCCAAGATTATGCCGAAGCGCTCAGATGGTATCGTAAAGCGGCAGAGCAGGGACATGCCGCAGCCCAATTTAATTTGGGTGCGATGTATGACAGCGGACGCGGCGTGCGCCAAGATTATGCTGAAGCATTCAGATGGTATCGCCAAGCGGCGGAGCAGGGACATGCCGAAGCCCAATTTAATTTAGGTGCGATGTATGACAACGGAGATGGCGTGCGCCAAGACTATGCTGAAGCGTTCAGATGGTTTCACAAAGCGGCAGAGCAGGGATATGCCGAAGCCCAGAATAATCTGGGGGTAATGTATTACAACGGATATGGCGTACGCCAAGACTATGCCGAATCATTCAGATGGTTTCGTAAAGCGGCTGAACAGGGAGTTGCCGTAGCCCAATATAATTTGGGTGCGATGTATGACAACGGAGATGGCGTGCGCCAAGATTATGCCGAAGCACTCAGATGGTATCGCCAAGCGGCTGAACAGGAGTATGCTGAAGCCCAAAATGATCTGGGGGTGATGTATTACAACGGATCTGGCGTGCGCCAAGATTATGCCGAAGCACTCAGATGGTATCGTAAAGCGGCGGAACAGGGGAATGTCGAAGCTCAAAATAATCTAGGGGTGATGTATGACAACGGACATGGCGTGCGCCAAGATTATGCCGAAGCGCTCAGATGGTTTCGTAAAGCGGCGGAACAGGGGTACGCCGAAGCCCAATATAATTTGGGTGCAATGTATGCCTACGGACGCGGTGTGCGCCAAGATGATACCGAAGCGGTTAAATGGTTTCGGCAGGCAGCTGAGAAGAGGTTCCCCCAAGCCCAATATAATTTGGGTGTGATGTATGCCTACGGACGTGGTGTGCGCCAAGATGATACTGAAGCGGTTAAATGGTTTCGGCAGGCAGCTGCGCAGGGGTTAACCCAAGCCCAATACAATTTGGGCATAATGTATTACAGTGGACGGGGTGTGCGCCAAGACCGCACCCTTGCCCAAGAATGGTTTGGTAAGGCTTGTCAAAACGGATACCAAAAAGGCTGCGACAATTATCAACGCCTGAAAGCCGGCTATTGAACGATTTGTGATGCCCTTGCATTCGCACTTTAAGCGCAATGCTTAAATGCTTTGGCGAGCACCGCTAAAAACAAATCACCCGGCATCGCATCATCCAATGCCCTTCTCGTCCAGTGGTTGAGGGTATTCTTCAACCGATTTAATCCGTTTGACGCTCAACCCTCAACCAGTGCAGGCTGCTTTCCAATGCAATGAAACGCCCCAAAAGCAGCCTGCACATCACAAAAGAACGCATAAACCGAATTCTGTGCCAAACAAGAGCATGACGCAGGTTGCGCACAGGCGTTTTGCGGGTTAGGGCGCAGCAGGCAGGAATCCCAACGGTGGGAAAAAATAACCCGCCATGAAATGCAGGGAATGAAATCCGTTTTTCAGACGGCACGAAGATTTCGGGCACATACAACGCGCCTATCCATTAACATTTTCAAAATATAAGAGAATTAAAATGAAGCATTTGACAAAATTAATGGCAGCCGCATTGCTGGCGTTGGGTTTGAATCAGGCAGTTTGGGCGGATGACGCATCGGATTTCCGGCAAACCCGGCAGTTGGCGCAACAGGGGGTTGCCGATGCCCAATTTAATTTGGGTTTGATGTACTACAACGGACAAGGCGTACGCCAAGACTATGCCGAAGCGCTCAGATGGATTCGCCAAGCGGCAGAACAAGGGGTTGCCGCAGCCCAGAATAATCTGGGTATGCTGTATTACACCGGATCTGGCGTGCACCAAGACTATGCCGAAGCGCTCAGATGGATTCGCCAAGCGGCGGAGCAGGGACATGCTGAAGCCCAAATTAATCTGGGGGCAATGTATGAGAATGGACTTGGTGTACGCCAAGATGATGCCGAAGCGGTCAGATGGTATCGCAAAGCGGCGGAACAGGGAAATGCCGCAATTCAATATAATCTAGGTTTGCTGTATGAAAACGGACGCAACGTGCGCCAAGACTATGCCGAAGCAGTCAGATGGTATCGTAAAGCAGCGGAACAGGGGGATGCCGAAGCCCAATATCATTTGGGTGAGATGTATCACAACGGACAAGGCGTGCGCCAAGACTATGCCGAAGCGGTCAAATGGTATCGCCAGGCGGCAGCGCAGGGGTTTGCCGAAGCCCAATTTAATTTGGGGGCGATGTATGACAACGGACAAGGTGTGCACCAAGACTATGCCGAAGCAGTCAAATGGTATCGCCAAGCGGCGGATCAGGGGAATGCCAAAGCTCAATATAATCTAGGTTTGCTGTATGACAACGGACGCGGCGTGCACCAAGACTATGCCGAAGCAGTCAAATGGTATCGCCAAGCGGCGGATCAGGGGAATGCCGATGCCCAATATCATTTGGGTGGGATGTATCACAACGGACAAGGTGTGCACCAAGATTTGCATCTTAGCAAGGAATGGTTCGGTACAGCATGTAATCGTGGAGTTCAAGAAGCCTGCAACCAATACCGCTATTTAAAAAAGGTTATTGATGAATGATTTGTGATGCCCTTGCATTCGTACTTCAAACGCAATGCTTAAATGCTATTGGCGTGCGCCGCTAAAAACAAATCACCCGGTATCTCATCATCCAATGCCCTTCTCGTTCAACGGTTGAGAATTTCCTCAACCGCCTTAATCCGTTTGACACTCAGCCAGTGCAGGCTGCTTTTCAATGCGATAAAACGCCCCAAAAGCAGCCTGCACATCAAACATCCCATCAACACACTTTCACTTCCAAAAGGAGGACAATCATGATTTTTGCCATTGCCGCCGCGCTGCTTACCGCCGTGCTGCTGTATATGTTGCTGTTTAAAGACTGGGACGACTTTCTCGAATGCGTAAAATTCTGGCTCATACCCGACATCGTCAGCATGTTTCGCGGGAAATACTGGGAAGACGCATGGGCGGAATTGAAGCTGCTGGTGTGGCTGGGCATTAGTATCGGAGTGGGCGCGTTGGTGTATCACAACTTCGGTTAGCCGTAAGCAAAGCAGCCTGCACGGCATGGCGAACACCGTTTGCAGGCTGCCTGAACACCATCGGCAATCCGAAACACATTCATAAGCATATGAAAAAAATGAAAATCCTACTGACCACGATTGCAGCCATCCTGCTCATGGTTGTCATCCTGTCCTTACTGTCCGTGCAGCGCGATAACCGTGCCGCCGAACCTGCCCTGCGCCTGCTGCAAAGCGAAGCACCGCGCGGCGACGGCGAAGGGTCGGATGTGCTGTGGCTGCTGCCTTACGATATTCCCGATGCCGCCGAACGCCGCCAAATCATGGCACAGCTAGGCAACCACATGCCTGCGGACGACAAGCTGCCGGAAAGCCTCCGCCGCCGCAAACTGATTTCGGACGGCGAAGACCAAACACTGAGCTGCGCTCCCAAATTCCAGGAATGGAAAATCGTGGCAGGCTGCCTGCAAAACGTGCGCGACCACGCCGATGCCTACCGTGCGGCGGTGACGCAGCATGCCAAACTCTTTGCCAATGCCGACCGCGTGTCGCAATACCACAATTTGGACGTGCGCATCCTAGACATTGTGACCGACGCCTTTCCAAAATACCAATATCTCTTTTACCAGACAACACCTGCCGCCGTGGATTGGCTGGACGGCAAATCCGAAGCCGCATTTGCCCGAATCTGCCGCAATATCCGCACGGGCAAAACGCTGCAACAATCGCGCGGCGGGCTCATTTCCACCATGGTTGGCGCTGCTATGGTTCGGCAAAACACAAAGCTTGCCGCCGACATGCTGGCCGAACAGCCGCAATGGGCCGGCAAGCTGCCTGCACACTGTGCCGATGCGTTCGCTCCCTCCGCCGACCATGCGGAAAACTTCTGCCGCACCATACAGTTCGAATATCATTACATAGCGGCCAACATTGCCCACCATCCGTCCCAACTGCGCGAAGAAATGCCTGCGTGGCTCGTGCCCGTCCTGTTCTCGGCCGAACACTCGAAAACGCTGGCCGCCCGACAACTCGCCTTTGCCTGCGAAGAACCTGCGCGGCAAGCCTTTGCCAAAGACCTTCCCGTCCGCACGCCGCCCGAAGCCGACCCTTCACCCGACCCGTGGCGGAAATACGGCAGCTTCTCCTGCCTGCGCAATTTGGTGGGCTGCACACTTACCTATACAGAAAGTGCCGATTTCGCTTCTTATGCCCACCGCCTGCAAGACACGCACATGCAGCAGCGCGCTTTTCAGGCCGCCCTCGCCTTATACCGGCTGCCCGAACACCGGCGCGCCGCCGAATTGCCCGCAATCCTTGCGCAACACAGCAGCCCGTCGCGCCAACTGAGTTACGACCCCGAAAACAACGCCATCATGTTTTCCGTATACGGCGACTACCCGTCGGAAGAATGGCGCATACCGATTGCGCTGCCGCAAAGACAACAGGGGGGAATGGCTGGTAAACTGCCCTCTTTGCCGGAATAAAGGAAAACGGCCGCGCAAGTGCAGGCTGCTTTTTCCGCCGCCCGAAATATAGTGGATTAAAATCGCAATGATACGGCGTTGGCTCGCCTTGACGTACTACTTGTACGCCTTGCGGCTCGCCGCCTTGTCTCATTTTTATTTTAATCCACTATAACAATAAACAACGCGGACGGATTCCTCCGCCGCACAAGCTTTGCAGACCGAATTATGAGCAAATCCCTTAACCTGAAAATTAAAACGTACGAAAAAACGCAGGGAATCTGCATTATTTGCCGCAAAATGATTGAAAAGCAACCTGCACATTGGTCGTTGGAGCATTTCCTGCCGCGCGCCATCTACAAATGGCTGCCCAATCCGGAGCTGGAAGAACGGCTGGAAAGCCCGGCCAACTTGTTTGTCGTGCACAAGCACTGCAATCTGGCCAAAGATTCGCACCTGCCGAACGTGGCGCAAATCCGCAATCTGCCCGTGCCGGCGCACATCAAAGACGAGCTGGAAGCGCTGTATTGGTGGACCAAGCCCTATTTCGCGCAATACACCGCCATCAAGCAAAGCACTTGGGACCGGCAGAACCGCCAATGCGCCTTTTGCAGCCGCAATATCACGCTGGCCCGTGCCACCCTGCGCCGGCGGGACAACCAGTTCGCCCGCAGCCGCGACAACGCCATGTGCCTGTGCCTGCCGTGCAGCGTGCGCGCCGGCAATCCGCACTACAAACGCAAAATGGTGGCAAAACGGCAGCTCGCCATCACCGAACCGCAGCCTTAAAAAGCAGCCTGCACTTTCCGACAACCCTCAAACCACACACAGGAAACCCCATGCCACACACCCTTCCGCGCGGCCCCGTCATGGCCGACATCGCCGCCTGCACATTAAGCGAAGACGACATCCAACGCCTGCTCGACCCGGCCGTCGGCGGCGTGATTCTGTTCCGCCGCAACTTCCAAAATGTCGAACAGCTCAAACAGCTTTGCCGCGACATCAAAGCCCTGCGCACACCCGAACTCATCATCGCCGTCGATCACGAAGGCGGCCGCGTCCAACGCTTTATCGACGGTTTCACGCGCCTGCCCGCCATGAACGTGCTGGGCGAAATGTGGGACCAAGACGGCGCGGAAACCGCCAAACGCGCCGCCGAACAAATCGGCTGGGTGCTGGCTGCCGAATTGGCCGCCTGCGGTGTGGATTTATCGTTCACGCCCGTGCTGGATTTGGACTGGGGGCAATGCGCCGTCATCGGCAACCGCAGCTTCCACCGCCGCCCCGACATCGTCACCGAACTGGCACTCGCCTTGCAGCGCGGCCTGAACCGCGGCGGCATGAAATCGTGCGGCAAACACTTCCCCGGACACGGATTTGTGGAAGGCGACAGCCACCACGTCCTGCCCGAAGACCGCCGCAGCCTGGACGAACTGCAACGCAACGACATCGCCCCCTTTGCCGCATTGGCGCAACAGGGCATGGCGGCCGTGATGCCCGCCCACGTGGTGTATCCGAATATCGACAAGCAGCCTGCAGGCTTCTCCGAATACTGGCTCAAAACCGTGTTGCGCGGCCAACTGGGCTTTGACGGCGTGATTTTTTCGGACGATTTGACCATGGAAGGCGCGTGCGGTGTCGGCGGCATCCGCGAACGGGCGCGCCTGTCGTTCGAAGCAGGCTGCGACATCGTGCTGGTGTGCAACCGCCCTGATTTGGTCGATGAACTGCGCCGCAATTTCACCGCCCCGCACAACGATGCGCTGGCGGCACGCTGGCAAAACATGGCCTGCACTGTTTCCGCCGCCGAAGCGCAAGCCATGATGGAAAGCGACGAATTCCGCGCCGCCCAAGCATTGACCGCGCAACTGGCCAGCCCGAAAGACACGCAGGGCGGCGTGAAAGTGGGCGAAGCGTTTTAACCATCGGCATGCGAACGTGCAGGCTGCTTTCCAACCGTCCAAAAGCAGCCTGCACATGAAGCCGCCGTTTTCAAGGCAACCATCATGAACGATTTTGAACGCATTTATCGCGACTGGCACGAATTTGCCAAAACACGCGACACCGAACGGCTCATCGCGCTGTATGACGAGCACGCCGTGCTGGAAAGCCCGCTCGTCCCCGTGATTCTGCAACGGGACAGCGGCATTTTGCGCGGCAAGGCGGAAATTCTGGCGTTTCTGGAAGAAGGCACGCGCCGCCGCCCGAACGAACTGGTACGCTGGTATCGCGACGGCACGCATTTTGTGTCGGGCAACACGCTGGTGTGGGAATATCCGCGCCAAACGCCCGAAGGCGACCAAGTGGACATTTTGGAACTGATGGACATCCGCGGCGGTAAAATTGTGCACCACCGCATTTATTGGGGCTGGTTCGGCACGCAAATGCTGATTCGCTCGGCAACGGCACGCTGACCCCAAAAGCAGCCTGCACATTAAAATTTCATTTATGGACAATATATTATGAACATTCTTGTTACCGGCGGCGCCGGATTTATCGGTTCGCACACCGTGGTGGAACTGCTGAACGCAGGCCACCGCGCCGTGATTTTGGACAACCTGTGCAACGCATCGCCCAAAGTGGTGCGGCGCATTGAAGCCATCACCGGCCAAGCCCCCGTGTTTATCGAAGGCGACATCCGCGACCGCGTGCTGCTGCAAAAAATCTTCGCCGAACACAAAATCGACAGCGTGATTCACTTTGCTGCGCTCAAAGCCGTGGGCGAAAGCGTGGCGCAGCCTTTGCGTTATTACGACAACAACGTGGCCGGCAGCCTGGTTTTATTGCAGGAAATGGACAAAGCCGGCGTGAAAAGCATTATTTTCAGCTCGTCCGCCACCGTGTACGGCGACAAAAATCCCATGCCGCTCACCGAATCCGCACCCATCGGCACCGCCACCAATCCCTACGGCTCCACCAAAATCATGATGGAGCGCATGATGATGGACATGCAGCACGCAGACCCGGAATGGAGCGTCATCCTGCTGCGCTATTTCAACCCCATCGGCGCACACGAAAGCGGTAAAATCGGCGAGCAGCCCAACGGCATTCCGAACAACCTGCTGCCTTACGTCTGCCAAGTCGCATCGGGCAAACTGAAAGAACTGTCCGTGTTCGGCAGCGACTACGACACCCCCGACGGCACCGGCGTGCGCGACTATATCCACGTCACCGATTTGGCCATCGGCCACATCAAAGCCCTGAATGCCAAAGCACAAACCGCCGGCGTGCATATTTACAACCTCGGCACGGGGCAAGGCTATTCTGTGCTGGACATTGTGCACGCCTTTGAAGCCGCCACCGGCCAAAAAATCCCTTATGCGCTCAAACCGCGCCGTGCGGGCGACATTGCCGTGTGCTATGCTGACCCCGCCAAAGCCGAAGCCGAATTGGGCTGGACGGCACAGCGTGATTTGCCGACCATGATGGCGGACGCATGGCGTTGGCAATCGCAAAACCCGAACGGATATGACGATTGAACCGAAAAAGCAGCCTGCACCCTGCCCTCTTTAACCCACCAAAATAAAATATCATGAATATCAAAGCATTATTTGTTTTCACACTATTGCTGTCCGGCACCGCCTTCGCCGCTCCCGCCAACAAAGACACCTTGTTTTATTGCCAATTCAACAACGGCAAGCAAGTCCGCATTGAGCAGCACGGCGACAAAATCCGCTACCGCTTCGGCAAAAACCTTGCCCGCCCAGAATTGGTGTTCGAGCGGCCCAAAGACCAAGTTTTCCTAAACCGTTTGACACCGCTTCTGGACAATGACCGCCGTGGCGAAATTATCGAAATCCATCTGCGTAACGGCGACGTATCCTACATAGCCGCCGCAACCAACATCATCCGCAAGACCATATACAGCTTATCTGCCGAACGCTCAGGCACAGAACCCGAAATGACCTGTAAACAACGTGGCGCATTCGTCAATCGGGACATGGCACTGGAATTGCCCGACTTGCCCGATAATTAAAGCCGCCGCCGGATGTGCAGGCTGCTTTTCCCCACCCACTTCCCCGCCAAAAGGAACTCCCCCCCATGCGTACTTTATTCCTCACCGCCGCCCTCCTGCTCGCCGCCGGCACCGCCCGCGCCGAGTACGGCCACTTCCAAAATGCCGACGGCCAAATCATTTGCACGCACGGCGGCTTCATACCGCAAATTACCTGCGCAATCCCCCGCCTGTCCAAACCCATACCCGTTACCCCCGAACCGCAAGACTGCCAAAACAGCGGCAACCCCGGCCATTGGAGCGGCAGCGTTTCCCTAAACATCACCGGCCCCTCCCGCCTCAACTGCAGCATCAGCAACAACATCCTGCACGGTAACGGCGTTATCCTGACCGAAGGAAAATCGTACATTTTCTTCAACCAATCCGACTGGCAGTGCACCAGCCGCGCCGGCAGCATGACCTGCACCAACCCAGAAGGACGAGGCTTCGAAATCAGCCCCGGCAGCCTGCGCCGACTCTAACCGCCGCTGTTTTCAGGAAATTTTTTGATTACACATGCCGTGCAGGCTGCTTTTTCCCACCCCATCACCCACCGAAACCATGCTGAACAAACAACACATTTTCTTCATCCAAGGCAGCGCGGGAAAGCTGGAAACGCTGTATCTCCCCGCCCAAAACGCCGAATGCGGCGTGGCCGTCATCAACCACCCCAACCCCACGCAGGGCGGCACGTTCACCAACAAAGTCATTCAAACTGCCGCCAAAGCCCTGTCCCAAATGGGTTTCCACTGCTACCTGCCCAACCTGCGCGGCACGGGCAACAGCGAAGGCGAACACGACTACGGGCGCGGCGAAACCGATGACGTTGTCCGCGTAATCGACCATGCGCGCGCGCAGCACCCGAACGCGCCGCAACTGGCGATTGCCGGATTTTCGTTCGGCGGCTATGTATCCACCTTTGCCGCCCAGCAACACACGCCCGACCTGCTGCTGCTGATTGGCGCGGCCGTCGCGCATTACCCCGTGCCCGCGCCGCACGTCCCCGATATCCGCAAAACCCTATTTATCCACGGCGCGGACGACGAAGTCATCGAGCTGGCCAAGCCGCTGCAATGGTGCGGCGAACAAAACCTGCCGCTGATTGTGATTCCGCAAAGCTCGCATTTTTTCCACGGCAAACTCATCGAGCTGCGCGATGCGATTAACCGCTTCGTGCCCGGCGTTTTGGCATTGGACTAAAGCGGTTCGATATAAAAGCAGCCTGCACTTTCGGTTTTGAAGTGCAGGCTGCCATCGGCTCGAATCTTTGGCTTAACCAACCGATATGCATCCCCGTGGCACAGCTTTCGCAGCAAGCGCAACGGTTGAACAGATAATTTATAGTGGATTAAAATAAAAATGAGACAAGGCGGCGAGCCGCAAGGCGTACAAGTAGTACGTCAAGGCGAGCCAACGCCGTATCATTGCGATTTTAATTCACTATATCTGATTGATTAAAAATATATTTCCAGAATTCAAAAGCAGCCTGCACCTATACTTTCAAGATGCAGGCTGCTTTTTGGTTCTGCCCGTTATTCCAAGCCCAAAAGCTGTTCGCGCGTCAGCAGGAAGACGAAGCCGTCGCCGCCGCTGGTGTCCAGCCACACAAACGGCAGCTCGGGATATTCGCGTTCCAGCACGTCGCGGTTGTGGCCGATTTCCACCAGCAGCACGCCGCGCGGGTTCAGGAATTTGGCGGCTTGGAGCAGGATTTCGCGCGTTGCGTCCAAGCCGTCTTCTCCGCTGCCCAATGCCAATTCTGGTTCGTGCAGGTATTCTTCCGGCAGCGCGTCCACCGATTCCGCGTCCACATACGGCGGATTGGAGACAATCAAATCATAAGTGCCTTCCAGCCCTTCGAACAAATCGGTATGCACCAGTTGGATGCGCTCCTGCAAGCTGTAATCTTCCACGTTCACGGCCGCCACTTCCAGCGCGTCCAGGCTGATGTCCACCGCGTCAATTTGCGCCGCCGGATAATGCGCCGCCATCTGGATGGCCAGGCAGCCGCTGCCGGTGCACAAATCCAACGCGCGGTGCACCAGCTCGGGATATTCGATCCACGGCGACAACGGCTCGCCCAAAAGTTCGTAAATAAACGAACGCGGCACAATCACGCGCTCATCGACATAAAAATCGAAATCGCCCTGCCGCGCGTGCTGCGTGATATAGGCAACCGGCACGCGCTGTTCGATGCGTTCGCGCAGTTTGCCCAGCAATTCGGTTTTTTCATCGGCCAGCAACGCCGCGTCCAAATACGGTTCCAGCATATCCAGCGGCAAATGCAGCGTGTGCAGGATCAGATAGGCGGCTTCGTCATGGGCGTTGTCGCTGCCGTGCCCGAACACCAGCCCGGCCTGCTGAAAACGGCTCACGGCAAAACGCAGGAAATCGCGCAGCGTGTGCAGGCTGCTTTCGGCTTGGCGGAACAATGTGTCTAAATTTTCGTCTGAATTGGATGGAAAAGGCATGGTATTTTGTAAGCAAATGAAAAATCGGATTATAACTGCTTTTGTTATGAAGGCAAAAAACGTTATAATCAGCACGTTTTATCTTTTGTTTTTATCTACGAGGTTTTATCACATGAAAAAATCGGTTCTCGCATTGAGCCTGACAGCCCTGTTTGCGCTGGCAGCCTGCAACCAGCAAGCCAATACCAGCAAATCAGCCGCCAGCGGCACTGCCGCAGCTTCTTCTGCCGCAGCTTCTTCCGCCGGTACTTCTGCCACCGCTTCCGCACCTGCCGGCTTGGAAGGCACGGAAAAACAGTTGAGCTACATGCTGGGCTATGAAATCTCGACCCAATTGGATTTGGCCGGCCTGAAAAAAAGCGGCATTACCATTGACAAAGACGCGCTTTTTGCCGCCATTGAAGACCAAATGGCCGGCACACCTTCCAAAATGACGCCTGAGCAAGTGCAAGCCGTTATGACAGCCGTTACCGAAAAAATGCAGGCTGCCGCCGCCAAAGAAGCCGAAGCCACTGCTGCCGCAGGCAAACAATGGCTGGAAGCCAACAAATCCAAAGAAGGCGTGCAAACCACCGCTTCAGGCCTGCAATACAGCGTGAAAAAAGAAGGCACGGGTGCCGCCATTGCCAAAGGCGACTTGGTCAGCGTGCAATATGAAGGCCGCCTGACCAACGGCGAAGTGTTCGACTCCAACAAAGGCGGCAAAGATTTCGATGTGCCCGTGGTGGACAACACCGTGATTAAAGGCTGGATTGAAGGCCTGCAACTGATGAAACAAGGCGGCGAATACACACTGTACATCCCGGCCGATTTGGCATACGGCAACGCATCGCCCAGCCCGAAAATCCCTGCCGGTTCCGTTTTAGTGTTCGACATCAAAGTCAATGCCGTGCGCAAAGGCGAAGGTACCAAAATGATAGAGCAAATGCAGGCTGCACAAAAAGCCCAATTGGAAGAACTCCAAAAGGCGCAGGCACAAGCCCAAGCGGCCGCTTCCGCTCCGGCAGGCGCATCCGCTGCAAAATAAATCTGCAAAACAAAGTGCAGGCTGCTTTCGGGCAGTCTGCATTTTTTATTTACGGCATCCGCAAGGCATTGTATGCTCACACCATTTCTCCTTACGACTTCGGTGAAAGCACATTCCTATGCACATCCTCATCGTCATCGCCCTGCTCGCCCTGTCCAACCTCATCATGACGTTTGCGTGGTATTGGCACATCAAACCCGCCGCCGCGCCGCTGCCGTTGTGGCAGATTATCCTGATCAGCTGGGGCATTGCCCTGTTGGAATACTGCCTCGTCGTCCCCGCCAATCATTTCGGCGCGCAATGGGGCATCAAGCCCTTCCAGCTCAAAATCATGCAGGAAGTGATAACACTCTGCGTATTCGCCCTGTTTGCCGCGCTGTATTTAAACGAAAAAATCACACTGAATTATTTACTGAGCTTTGCCTGCGTTTTGGGTGCCGTGTATTTCGCGTTTAAAAAATAATCCTGCCCTGTTGTGCCACTGCAACGCAAAAGCAGCCTGCACCCCCATTCACACCGCCCCACACGGTTCATTTGTAAAAATATGTTACAATCCACCGCTTTACAAAGCAGTTGTTTACACATATCTGAAAAACCATTTAAAAGGAATCATCATGACAAAATCCCCCATTAAAATCGGTGCCGTATTGGCTGCTATTTTGAGCCTCGCTGCATGTGGCGGTGGCGGCGGAAGCAGCGTGACCACCTCTTCATCGTCAACGCCCACTCCGACACCACGTCCAACACCGGCGCCATCTCCGCGTCCAACGCCAAGCCCTGCTCCCGCTCCTTCCGCACAATATCAAGGTGTGCATCTGACCGCAGGCAGCAACCAAGCACATACTGCCCACGCGCAAGCCTACAACAGCAATACGTTGAACGAAATCCAAGTGGGTTCCAGAACCGTTACCGTGAAATACCCGGGCATTTCAGCCGGAACATTCGGCACATTTAACACGAGAAACCAAAACGTTACCTCATCAGACGGTTCATTGAGCTATTCGCGTTTCGGTGCTTATTTCGGCGCTGATAAAACCGATGCCGAAATTGCAAATGGATCCCGTTCCACTCAAACCAACAAAGTATTCTCCATGGGCCAGGTGACCACCAATATGCCGACCACCGGCACAGCGGTATACAACGGCCTGTCTCTCGGTTCGTCCACCGGCAACACTTACGATCGAGGTACATCCCGATTCAATGTGAATTTTGGTGCGAAAACCATTAGCGGAGCGGTGACCAACGCTGCATACAGCATAGATTTGCGCGGTACCATCAGCGGAGCATCGTTCAGCGGCGCGCACAACGGCGTTAATATGAGCGGTAATTTCTACGGCCCGAACGCTGCCGAATTGGGCGGTGTGTATAACGGCACCTCAAACGGAAGATCCGTTGTCGGTTCGTTTGGCGCAAAACGATAATCGTTAATTAGAAAATAGCCCACTTTGCAGCCGCCAGGTGGGCTTTTTTATTTTCATAAACCTTTATTTCCCAATGTGATACATTCCTTTTCTTCTGCTCGCCACCGCATCCGCCACGCTATATTTATGAGTTCTACCTGCATTTTGGACGCCGTGTATTTTACGTTAAAAAAATAACTCCCTGCCCTGTTGTGCCACTGCAACGCAAAAGCAGCCTGCACCTCCATTCACACTGCCCTACACGGTTCATTTGTAAAAATATGTTACAATTCGCCACGTTACAAAAGTTGTTGTTTTCACTCATCTGAAAAACATTCAAAAGGAATTATCATGACAAAATCTCCCATTAAAACAGGTGCTGTATTGGCTGTTATTTTGAGCCTCGCTGCATGTGGCGGCAATGGCGGAAGCGGTATAACCACCTCTTCGTCATCGTCTAACCCTACTCTCAACCCGACTCCAACTCCAACTCCAACTCCAACCCCAACCCCAACCCCGACCCCGACTCCGACTCCGACTCCGACTCCAACTCCAACTCCCACGCCTTCCGCACAATACAAAGGCGTGAATTTGACGGCTCCAAGCAACCGTGCGCATACAGCTACAGCGCAATCGTTCAACAGCAATACGTTAGACGAAATCCAAGTCGGCTCCAAAACCATTACCGTGAAATACCCAAACATTTCAACGGGAGCGTTTACCGACATCACTATGCTCTCGAGCGGAACCAGAATCATCGCATCCGACAGCGGATTGAGCTATTCTCGCTTCGGTGCTTATTTCGGGCTGGATAAAACCGATGCTGAAATCGCAAACGGGGCGCAGGCTACCCCAACTAATTATTTATTCTCCATGGGTCAGGTTACCACCAATATGCCGACCACCGGCACAGCGGTATACAACGGCCTGTCTCTCGGTTCGTCCACCGGCAATCTCTATGAGCGAGGCACTTCCACATTCAACGTGGATTTTGGCTCGAAAACCATTAGCGGTACGGTGACCAACGATGCATACAGCGCGGATTTGCGCGGTACCATCAGCGGCGCAGCTTTCAGCGGCGCGCACAATGGCGTTAATATGAGCGGCAATTTCTACGGCCCGAACGCTGCCGAATTGGGCGGTGTGTATAACGGCACCTCAAACGGCAAATCCGTTGTCGGTTCGTTTGGCGCAAAACGATAATCTTTAATCAGAAAGCAGCCCACTTTGCAGCCGCCAGGTGGGCTTTTTTATTTTCAGACACCTTCATTTCCCAATGCGTTACATTCCTTTTCTTCTGCTCGCCGCCGCATCCGCCGTGTCTGCCGCGCCTGTCGGCACACCGCTCAACCCCATTCCCGATTTAAACCAAAACAGCATTCGGGAACACGTGCAGGACACCGAAAAGCAGCCTGCACCCGAACCACAAGCCCCCGTCCAAATGAGCGAAGAGCAGCTTTTGCAGCAGCCTGCACTACTGCTCAATGCCTTGGACACCGCCGTGGGCCAGCAAAACACCGACAATATCCGCTTCCTGCTGCCGCTTTACCGCAGGCTGCCTGCCGAACAGCAAGACCCCGTGTTGGCAGAATATGCCGAAGCCATCCTCCTACGCGCAGACGGCCGCCATGACGCCGCCGAACAAAAACTGCGCCAAATTCTGGAAAGAAACCCCGAATTTTCCCCCGTGCGCCTGCAACTGGCGCTAACCCAATCGCAAAACGGCAAACAGCGCGAAGCCGCCGCCGAAATCGCCCGAATCCGGCAAACGCCCGAACTGCCCGCCCCCGTCGCCCAATACCTCGACCAATACGAACAATACCTGAACCGAGAACGCGCCTGGCAATTCAGCGGCAACGCCTATTACCTGCAAGACAACAACGTGGCGCGCGCCCCCGAACAGCGCACCTACGGCGCATGGCAGTTTAACGAACCCCAATCCGCGCACGGCATCGGCTACGAATTTTCGGCACAGAAAACCACGCCCGTCAAAGGCCACTGGGCGGCACGCGTGCAGGCTGCCCTCTACGGCAAATTTTACTGGGATGCACATGATTACGACGACTTGGTCGCCCGCGCCGAAGCCGGCCCCGTGTGGCGCGACGCACGGCAGGAAATCTATGCCGCCCCGTTTTACGAACAACGCTGGTACGGCACCGAACCCTTTTCCCGCCAATTCGGCGGCAGCATCCACTATTCGCGCACCCTGTCGCCGAATTGGCAAATGTATGCCGCCTGGCAGTCCGGCTACAAACAACACAACGAGCGCACCTTCCTCAACGGCACCAGCCACACCGGTTCGCTCACCCTGCTCTACCGCACATCGCCGCAGCAATATTTCGTGATGGGCATCGGCGGCGGGCAGGAAAACGCCAAAGACCTGTCGGACGCATACCGCAAAAGCAGCCTGCACGGCGGCTGGACGCGCCACTGGGGCAGCAGCCGCGCCTTCGCCACATCGCTCAACATCAGCGTGCAGCGCAGAAACTACCGCGGCCCCGACATCTTCAATATCCAGCGCCGCGACACCGAATACTTCACCCGCCTGGCGCTGTCGCACAGCCGCCTCTCCTGGAAAGGCTTCACCCCGCGCCTGAACTGGACCTGGTCGCACATCCACAGCAACCATTTCTATTACCGCTATAACAACCACCGCGTGTTTTTGGATGTATTCAAGCAGTTCTGATGAAAAAGCAGCCTGCACTTTGTCGGTTACAGTAAAATCAACAGGGTTGCAGGTTGGAAATATTAAGCGGCAGGCGGAAGATATTGCTGAATTGGACGCATTGAAACGATAATCTCGGGAAGCATGAACATAAGGAGAAAATACAATGAAACACAGGCCTCCTACTGACAAGGTTGAGAGCAAACAGACACCGCCTACGCGCCCGCTGTTGCGCCTGTCCCTTATTTTATGGCTGATATCCCTGCCTTTGCCCGCTTTTTATATTGATGAAGAAAATTCCCTATGGCTGGGCATATTCGTACTCTTGGTGGGGCTGCCGCTAGGTTGGCTGGGCGCAGGACTGGCCGGATTGGCGGTCTATGCCAATGTTTTTTATTACTATGCCTTTCGCAAACTGTCTGCCAATAAAACACCGCGTATTTCCATTATCTTGATGCTGTTGTTTGCCAGTCTATCGGTATTTCTTCAGGTTGTTATGGTCAGCGAACTCCCCAGTTATGCTCCTGTCTTCGCATGGGGCTGGGGTGCAGTTGTCTGGGCAATGTCGCTGGTGGCATTGGCCTGTGCGGCATGGCTGCCCGAAAGGTTCAAATCCCGCCGATATATGCTGCCTGCAACATTGGCATTGCTAGCCCTGTTCGCAGCTGTTGCATCCGGCTTATTCATATTGAAATATATCCAATACCAACGGGCGAATGATGACGAACGCCGCCGCTACCTGCCGACTTTTGCCGCCTTTTCCGTTGCACGCTTTTCAGGGCTTCCCTATATCAAGCCGCCCGAAAATTTAAACATCACACCAGACACTGTATTCGAACTGCAAGGCAATTTGATTGAAGGGCAGGAAAACATGTACCTGCTCATTAAAGAAGTTTCGGGTAAAGACAAACCTCTTGCTATTTACGATCTGCCAAGAAAATTCCAATACGGCAATTATTCTTGGCGCTTCATTATCCATAGGGATTTTTTTGACCTGTATGAATTAACCCTAAAACGGCAGCCGGATTACATTTACCGTGCCCGCTTAGTCAATCCCAATCAGTTTGAACATGTTTTGACCGATGCACGCACCAACCGAATCCTATGGCAGGCACCCGTAAATTTCCGCGACACCTACGATAAGTATCCGGACTACGACCTGGATGCGCTGTTCAATCCAAAAATCAAACCTGAAATAAGAAGGGAAAAGCACGTTTGGCAGGAAGAAGTTTTCAATCAATCCTGCCCCTCCCAGCCCTATACGGCAGACCCTGAAATCCACGATGCGGTTCAATGGCAGGGAAGAATTTTGAAAATTGTGCGCAGTCACGGCAGACACAACCAACACAATGAGACACCTGGCGATTTGCTTCCTGTCTATTGCTCGAAACACTATGCTTTATTTTTGTACTATTACTCAGGTTTAAACGTCGAAGAAGAATATCGTGTGTTTCGCGGCTGGATTTTGGATAGGAATACATCAGAAGCATTGGCAGATATAGATTTTACTTACAAAAGCAAAAGCAATACAGATTATCCAGCTTTGACCGACAGCGGCGAACTCCCTCCCGGAATCAATTTCCAAAACACCCGTTTGACGCGCTACCTTCCCAAACCGTGCAATAATGACGCAAGCAAAGATTGCGGAGATGCGGCACTGGTTATTCCGACCAATCGCGGAGATATAAACGTATTTATCAACCCAATTTGATATATATTTTTTCAGGTAGCCTCAAAAGCAGCCTGCACCCATCCAAAGGACCTCCATGAACATCACCCAAATCCTCTCCCAAGAACTCTCCGCCACCGCCGCCCAAATCACCGCCGCCGTCGAGCTTTTGGACGACGGTGCGACCGTGCCGTTTATCGCCCGCTACCGCAAGGAAGCCACGGGCGGGCTGGACGATACGCAGCTGCGCCAGCTTGCCGAGCGGCTGCAATACCTGCGCGAGTTGGAAGAGCGCAAAGCCGTTGTTTTAAAAAACATTGAAGAACAAGGCAAACTTTCAGACGACCTCAGGGCGCAAATCGAAGCCGCCGACAACAAAACCGCGCTGGAAGACCTGTATCTGCCCCACAAGCCCAAACGCCGCACCAAAGCGCAAATCGCGCGCGAACACGGTTTGCAGCCTCTGGCTGATATGTTGCTTGCCGAGCAGCCGCAAGACGTGGAAGCCGCCGCGCAGGGCTACCTGAACGAAAACGTCCCCGACGCCAAAGCCGCGCTGGACGGCGCGCGCGCGATTCTGATGGAGCAGTTTGCCGAAGACGCGGAACTCATCGGCACGCTGCGCGACAAGCTGTGGAACGAAGCCGAAATCCACGCGCAAGTCGTTGAAGGCAAAGAAACCGAAGGCGAAAAATTCAGCGATTATTTCGACCACCGCGAACCCGTCCGCGCCATGCCCAGCCATCGCGCGCTGGCGGTTTTGCGCGGCCGCAACGAAGGCGTGTTGAACATCGCGCTCAAATACCAGCCCGACGACACGCCGATTACGCAGCAAAGCGAATACGAGCAAATCATCGCCCGCCGTTTCAAGGTTTCAGATGGCCACAAATGGCTGCGCGACACCGTGCGCCTGACTTGGCGCGCAAAAATCTTTTTGTCGCTGGAACTCGAAGCCTTAGGCCGTCTGAAAGAAGCCGCCGACACCGACGCGATTACCGTGTTCGCCCGCAATCTCAAAGACTTGCTGCTCGCTGCGCCCGCCGGACGGCTGACCACTTTGGGTCTCGACCCCGGCTACCGCAACGGCGTGAAATGTGCCGTGGTGGACGACACGGGCAAGCTGCTGGATACCGTCATCGTCTATTTGCATCAAGAAAACAATATGTTGGCAACACTGTCGCGCCTGATTAAACAACACGGCGTGAAGCTCATCGCCATCGGCAACGGCACCGCCAGCCGAGAAACCGACAAAATCGCGGGCGAACTGGTGCGCGGAATGCCCGAAAGCAGCCTGCACAAAATCGTCGTTTCCGAAGCCGGCGCGTCGATTTATTCCGCGTCCGAATTGGCGGCGCGCGAGTTCCCCAACTTGGACGTTTCCCTGCGCGGCGCAGTGTCCATCGCCCGCAGGCTGCAAGACCCGCTTGCCGAACTGGTCAAAATCGACCCCAAATCCATCGGCGTGGGCCAATATCAGCACGACGTGAACCAAAGCCAGCTCGCCAAATCGCTGGACGCGGTGGTCGAAGACTGCGTGAACGCTGTCGGCGTGGACGTGAACACCGCCTCCGCCCCGCTCTTGGCGCGGATTTCCGGTTTGAATCAAACCCTTGCCCAAAACATCGTCGCCTACCGCGATGAAAACGGCGCGTTCGACAGCCGCAAAAAATTGCTGAAAGTGCCGCGCTTGGGCGAAAAAACCTTCGAGCAGGCGGCGGGCTTTTTGCGGATTAACGGCGGCAAAGAACCGCTGGACGCGAGCGCGGTACACCCCGAAGCCTATCCCGTCGTCGCCAAAATGCTGGCGCAACAAGGCATTACTGCCGCCGAACTCATCGGCAACCGCGAGCGCGTGAAGCAAATCAAAGCGTCCGACTTCACCGACGAACGCTTCGGCCTGCCGACCATTCTGGACATCCTGTCCGAACTGGAAAAACCCGGCCGCGACCCGCGCGGCGAGTTTCAGACGGCTTCCTTCGCCGAAGGCATCCACGAAATCAGCGACTTGCAAGTCGGCATGATACTCGAAGGCGTGGTCTCCAACGTCGCCAACTTTGGCGCGTTCGTAGACATCGGCGTCCATCAGGACGGCTTGGTGCACATCTCCGCCCTGTCCAATAAGTTCGTCCAAGACCCGCGCGAAGTCGTGAAAGCCGGCGACGTGGTGAAAGTGAAAGTGCTGGAAGTCGATGCCGCCAGAAAACGCATCGCGCTGACCATGCGCTTGGATGACGAGGCGGGTGCGGAAAAACGCGGGCGCAGGCTACCTGAAATCGAAAAACGCGGCGTAAACAGCCGCCCCGGCAAGCCGCAGCGTGAAAAGCAGCCTGCAAATTCGGCGATGGCAGATGCGTTTGCGAAGTTGAAAAAATAGGCAGGAGAGAGACATGAGCAAAACCCCTTCCGCCATTCCCGCCCGCCTGATCGGCAACAGCGGCAAACCCATCGACCAGGCGGAAAAGCAGCCTGCACCTTTGGAACTCTCCAACGAACTGGCCGACCGGCTCGGCATCCATTTGGAGAATTGCGGCTTTTTTATGGCGGACGGCATCGCCATGAAACCGACTTTTGAAGGCGAATGCCTGATACTGGCCGATTTGTCCGATACCATTCTGAAAGACGGCAAAATCTACTGCCTCGAAATCGGCGCACACCGCTGGGTGCGGCGCGTGCAGGTGCTGTTGGACAAAATCATCCTGATGGCGGACAACCCCGACTATGCCGATATGGAAATCTCGGGCGAAGACCTGAACCGCCTGAACGTGCTCGGCCGCGTACGTGGCGTGTGGCGGACGTTTCCGTAAAGCAGCCTGCACGCCGTCAGATTGAGTAAAATATCGAACATTCCGTATAACGAGCACATCATGTATTCCTTCATCGCTTATCTCAACTTGGCCATTTCGCTGTTCGGACTTTGGGCGACGGTGAGCCGCATAGGGGACGCACTCCATTTCCTGAACAAATTTGCGGGATATGACAACAGTAGCGGGGTAACGATTGGCGCATACATCACCTTGATGGCTCTGAACATCATCATTGCCGGCAGCCTGACGTCCGTATTTTTCCTGTGCCGCACCCAGAAAAACCGGGCCGTTCATGCGGCAACATTGGCGGCATATATCGCCACTGTGATATTGATAGATATCTCTTTGTATTTCAACCTGTTTATATTTACCGATATCCGATAACGGCCCAGCGGCAGACTGAATGTGCAGGCTGCTTTTCCCACCCAACCCCATCCCCGACAAACACCCCGCCATGCTCCACCTCTACCAATCCAACCGACTCGAATCGCTGGCCGACATGATGCTATCGGTGCAAAACGAACACCCCCTGCCCAACCCTTTGGCCACCGAGCACATTGTGGTGCAGAGCCAAGGCATGCGCCGCTATATCCACCAGTTTTGGGCGCGGCATTTGGGTATTGCCGCCAACCTGCAATTCCGCCTACCGGCCGGTTTGGCGTGGCAACTGATGCGCGAGGCTAAACCCGACGTGCCGGAAATGAGCCCGTTCGCCAGCGAAATCATGCAATGGCGGCTGTTGCAGCTGTTACAATCGCCCGAATTCATGCAGGACGAAACGTTTGCCTGCGTGCGCGGCGTGCTGGATGATTACCTGAAAAAAGGCGGCCTGTCGCGCTACCATTTGGCCGGTCAGATTGCCGATGTGTTCGACCAATATTTGGTGTACCGTCCCGATTGGATTGAGGCGTGGAGCGCCGGGCGGCGTGTGGCGGCGCTGGATGCGCATTATCAGGACGAGCAGTCTTGGCAGGCGGTGCTTTGGCGCGAATTGGACCGCCGTTCGGGCGATGCGCTGCACCGCGTGCAGTTGTGGCACACGTTGATGGATGCGCTGGCGGAGGGGCATATCCGCAGCCTGCCGCCGCGTTTGTTCGTGTTCGGCTTGAGCACGCTGGCGCCGATGTATATGGCCTTGTTCCAACAGATTGCGCTGCACCGCGACGTGCATATTTTCGCGCTCAACCCGTGCGCGCTGTATTGGGGCGACTTGCTGGAACCCGCGCAAATCCTGCAACGCAGCGATGAAGCGGATTTGGCGTTGCAGGGGCATCCGCTGCTGTCGTCCTGGGGCAAGCAAGGGCGCGATTTTTTCAATGCCCTGAGCGAGGCGGAGGCGCATCAGGAAGAGCAGCACCAACAATTCGCGCCCGAGCCGCTGTCCGACAGCCTGCTGCACAGCCTGCAATTCCATATCCAAAACCTGATTCAGCCGGACGACGCGTGCCGTGAAGGCTGGCGCGAACGGCATTTCGCCTATGTATCGAAATGCGCGCAACACGATGATTTGATTGCGCAAAACATTGCACGGCAAGTGCAGGCTGCTTCAGGCGATGCGGACGCGCAACTCGTTGCCCAGCTCCATGCCGACAGCAGCCTGCAAATCCACAGCGCGCACAGCCCTTTACGCGAATTGCAGATTTTAAAAGACCAAATCCGCCTGATGTTGCAGCAGAACCCGTCGTGGCAGCCGGGCGACATTGCCGTGCTCACGCCGAATATCGAGCCGTATGCGCCGTTCATCGAAGCAGTGTTCGGGCAATATTCCGACGCGCCGCTGCCTTATTCGATTGCCGATGTGAAATTGTCGCGCAAGCAGCCTGCACTCGATGCTATCGCCCAAACGCTGGAAGTGCTGGGCAGCCGGTTTGAAGTGGAAAAAGTGCTGGCGCTGCTGGACAATCCGACCATTCTGGCGCAATGGCAGCTCACGCGCGACGATTTGCCGCTGCTGACCGAAGCCGTGGCGCAGCTGAATATCCGCTGGGGCAGCGACGAAACCGAACGCGCGCAATACGGCGACGACCATCCGCTGTTTACCTGGCAACAGGGGCTGAACCGGCTGGTGCTGGGTTGGATGCAGCCTGCACAACAGAACTTGTGGCACGATACCGCCGCCTTCGACAGCCACCCCGACCACCTGCCCGTCTTCGCCCGATTTGTGCAGTTCGTACAATTCCTGCTCGACACCAAACACGAATGGCAAACCCCCGCCACCATCGAACAATGGTGCGGCCGCCTGCGCCGGTTGAGCCAGAACCTGCTCGCCCCCGCCGACGATGCCGACCGCCAAGCCTACCAGCAATGGGAAAGCTCGCTGGCCAACTGGCAGGCACAAGCCGACGTGGCGCAATTCACCGAACAGATTCACGCCGACACCGCCTGCGAACACGCGCAACACTTCCTGCACCAATCCAGCGAAGCCGGCTTCTTGCGCGGCGGCATTACCTTTTGCAGCATGGTGCCGATGCGCTCGCTGCCCTTCAACGCCATCTGCCTGCTCGGCCTGAACGACGGCATCTTCCCCCGCCAAACCAAAGCCGCCTCGTTCGACCTGATTGCCAAGCTGCCCCAAGCCGGCGACCGTGCACGGCGCGACGACGACCGCTACCTGTTTTTGGAAGCCGTGTTGTCCGCGCGGCATGTCCTGTATCTGTCCTACATCGGCCGCGACATCCGCACCGATGCCGAACGCGCCCCGTCCACACTTTTGGGCGAACTGGTGGACTGCATCGCCTCGCTCACCGATTTGGGCAGCCAATACCTCATGCGCCGCTGGGTAACCCACCACCCGCTGCAAGCCTTTTCCCCGCGCTATTTCCAAGACGAAAGCAGCCTGCAACTGTTCAGTACCCGCCAAGATTTTGCCGACGCGCTCAACCATCCGCAGGCTGCCTATGCACCGTTTGCCAACCAGGCAGCCTGCACCGCCGAAGCACACCCCGTCGAACAAAAAGACCTGCTGCGTTTCTGGCGCAACCCCGTCCGCTATTGGCTCAAACACCATCTCAACTGGCAAAGCCCACATTTCAACGACGCACTGCCCAGCAGCGAACCCTTCCTACCCGACCAGCCGCGCCGCCTGGACAACGCCTATCTGACCGCACGCCTGCAACACCAAGACTTTGCCGACACCGCCGCCCGGCTGAAAGCCCAAAGCCTGCTGCCCGCCGGAAAAATCGGCGAACTCACCGCCCAAGATTACGCCATCCGCGCCGCCATGCTTGACAGCGACCTGCACAGCCAAGCACTGCCGCACCGCTTCGGCACGCTGCATTTGGGCGAAAGCAGCCTGCACTACCAACTGCAGCACAACCACGCCGCCGGCCAAATCTTCTTCGCCCACCAATTCCTGGCCGAACACAACCAGCACGGCAAACTCGCCGCCGCCGACAAAATCGAACTCCTGCTGCATCATCTGATTTATTGCGCCGCCACGCCCGACAACGCCGCCGAGCCGCGCCAAAGCCAATACATCGGCCTGAACCAGACCTGCAGCCTGCCGCCCATTGCCCAAGCCGACGCGCAAGAAGCCTTAAAAATCTGGCTGACCGCATACCGCATCGGGCAAAACACCCCGCTGCCCTATTTCGCGCGCGTGAACTGGGCCGCCGCCACCGCCTATTACTCGCCCAACGCAAAAAAACAAGACGCCCCGCCCGAACAACGATGGCAGGACGCACTGGGCCAAGCCATTGAAAAATACCACGGCGGCTTTACCGGCATGGCGCAGGAAGACTATCCCGAAGTCAAACTCGTGTTCGGCCGGCAGGAAGACGGCACCCCGCCCTACCTGCTGCCCATGTTCCACACGCTGACCGAGCAACTGTTCGCACCGCTGGCCGAATGCCTGCAAGCAATGAAAGACGTTTGAAGCAGTGCAGACAACAAAAAAGCAGTCTGCACTTTGAATGTTCAAGTGCAGGCTGCTTTTATCTGTCGTCTTTCGGCGTGTATTTACCGCTTTATCAGTGCGACATAATCTGACTCAAAAACTGTTTCGCGCGTTCCGTTTGCGGATGATCGAAAAACTCATCGGGCGTGCGGTCTTCCAAAATCTGCCCCGCATCGACAAAAATAATGCGGTCGGCCACCTCGCGCGCAAAGCCCATTTCATGGGTAACGCACATCATCGTCATGCCCGATTGCGCCAAATCCTTCATCACTTTCAGCACTTCGCCCACCATTTCCGGATCGAGCGCGGAAGTCGGTTCGTCAAACAGCATCACGGCAGGCTGCATGGCCAAGCCGCGCGCAATCGCCACACGCTGCTGCTGACCGCCCGATAATTGGGTCGGCAGCGCGTCTTTTTTGTGCGACAAGCCCACTTTTTCCAGCAGCTCCACCGCCAGTTTTTCCGCGTCCGCCTTGTTCATGCCCTTCACTTTGATGGGCGACAGGGTGATGTTGTCCAACACGCTCAGGTGCGGATACAGGTTGAAATGCTGGAACACGAAGCCCACTTCGGTGCGGATTTTGTTCAAATCGGTTTTCGGGTCGGCCACGTTCACGCCGTCCACCCAAATTTCGCCCGAAGCAATGGTTTCCAGTTGGTTCACCGTGCGGATGAGCGTGGATTTGCCCGAACCGGAAGGCCCGCATACCACCACCACTTCGCCCTGCTTAATGTCCAGGTTCACACCGTTAATCACATGTAAATCTTTGAAATATTTGTGAACGTTTTTGAAGCTCACCATGATTTTTTGTTCGTTGGTTATCGTCATTTTCTCTTTCCGTTGATGAAGGCGGCGTCCGCCCTGCATTGAATGCGCGCTATTGTAATGGATTTTTCCCGAAGCCGCCTTTTTATAGTGGATTAAAATCGCAATGATACGGCGTTGGCTCGCCGCCTTGTCTCATTTTTATTTTAATCCACTATATTCAAAAGCAGCCTGCACGTTTATTCTTCCGCCTCTTCCGGCCAATCGTCGGGCGCATTGCGGATAATGATGTATTGCTTGCGGAACATCGTGCCGCTCCCCTGCCAGGTGGCCGCATAATTTTTCAGCGATTCCAGCGCGCCGTCCCAATCTTCGCCGTTTACGCGGCAATCGGCATCTGTTTCGCCCTCATCGTCGCGCGAAGCAAAAATGCGGATGGCGTAGTTTTCCTGCGATTTGATGAGCGGCTCGAACGCTTCCATGCTGCGGGTGAATAGGCAGCATTCGCAAAATTCGCCGTGCAGGCTGCATTCTTCCGCTTCTGCTTCATCGCCATCGTCTTCCCGCGCGGGGAAAAAGCCCACCGAGCCGAGCAGAACCAGGCGTTTCGGCACATCGCCCTTCGGCGTGATGGTCAGCCGCAGGTGCGCGGCTTCTTGCGGGTCGGCCGCATCCAGCAGGGTTTCCCAATCAGTTTTCAGCCAAGTGTCAAAGCCGCTGGCCAAGGCTTCGTGCACGGTATCGTATTGGCCGAAGGAATATTGGTATTCAAAAATCCCTTTGGGGAACAATTCTCTATGGTGGATTTGAATGGTGCTGGCGGTTTGCACGCTGCCATCGTCTTCGTCAATCGACAAATCCCAAATCAAAGGCCACAGATAATAGCCTGTATCGGGTTGGTACAGCCAGCCCGTGTCCATCATTTCGGTTGCCCAGCCTTCTTCTGCCAACACGTTTTGCAGGATTTCCGCCATGACGACATGTTCGAACGATTCGTTGCCGTTGTCTTTAGTGAGCGTGAGTTTGAGCTCCGTGCCCTGCCCCGGATTGCTTTCCATCTGTGGGAACAAAGGTGCAGGCTGCTTTTCTGTATCTTGTGAAGAAGGTGTTTGAATCGATTCGGACATTGAATTATCCTTTGTTTTTCAAATAAAAATAGGGTGCAGGCTGCTTTTTTCAGCCTTTCGCCACCAGATGGTTCGACAGGCGCACATACAATTCGGGCGCAATTTCTTCGGCACGCTGCTGCGGCAAAATGCCGACCGCCTGCAAATCTTCGTCGTCGGCAATGCCTTTAAGGTTGTTGCGGATGGTTTTGCGGCGCTGGTGGAAGGCATCGCGCACCAAATTGCTGAAATGCGCAAAATCGGCGGCGGTGCCGATGCGGTTGGGCACGGGAATCATGCGCACCACCGCCGAATCCACTTTCGGCGCGGGGTCGAACGATTCGGGCGGCACTTCAATCAGCATTTCCATATCGAAAAAATATTGCAGCATCACGCTCAGGCGGCCGTAATCGTTAGTTTTCGGCTGCGCCACCATGCGCTCCACCACTTCTTTTTGCAGCATGAAGTGCATATCGACCACTTCGTCCGCCACTTCCGCCAAATGAAACAGCAGCGGCGTGGAAATATTGTAGGGCAGATTGCCGACGATTTTTTTGCGCCCCGCAATGCTGCCGAAATCAAATTGCAACACGTCGCCTTCGTGAATCACCAGCTTGTCGGCAAACGGCTGCTCTTTCAAAAAGCGGATAATGTCGCGGTCGATTTCGCACACGTGCAACTGCCGCAGATGACGTGTGAGCGGCTCAGTAATCGCCGCCAATCCGGGTCCGATTTCAATCACGATATCATCGGGTTGCGGGCGGACGGCATTCACGATGTCGGTAATAATACGCGTGTCTTGAAGAAAATTCTGTCCGAAGCGTTTGCGGGCTTTGTGTGCTGTGCTCATCAATCATTGGCCGTTTTTGAAGATACTGGGCGGCATTATACTGAAAAACAGGGATTTTGCCCGAATTTGATGTGCGCGGCGGCGCGAAGACGGCAAATAAAACACTTGCCTTGCCATAGCTTAACGTTTAGAATAGCGCGTTTTTAATATCCAACTATCCCGAATTCAGGAGTAAACATTATGGCCAACAGCGCACAAGCACGCAAACGCGCCCGTCAATCTGTGAAAAACCGCGCACACAACGCCAGCCTGCGTACTGCGTTCCGCACTGCGGTGAAAAAAATCTTGAAAGCCGTTGAAGCCGGCGACAAAGCTGCCGCACAAGCCGCTTTTGTAGAAAACACCAAAATCATCGACCGCATCGCCGACAAAGGCGTGTTCCACAAAAACAAAGCGGCCCGTCACAAAAGCCGTTTGGCGGCAAAAGTGAAAGCAATGGCTTAATTTGCCGATTGACGCATCAATGAAAATACCGTTGTCCGCCAGCGGTATTTTTTTTGTGCGCATCATAAAGTGCAGGCTGCTTTTCCGTGTTCCGAAAAGCAGCCTGCACGTTTATTCTGCGGTGGATTCTATAGTGGATTAAAATAAAAATGAGACAAGGCGGCGAGCCGCAAGGCGTACAAATAGTACGTCAAGGCGAGCCAACGCCGTATCATTGCGATTTTAATCCACTATATCATCGTTTCGCCTGCCGTGCCGACAATGGCAGCGCTGTGTTTTCATGGCAATCCGCATTCCATATTGACGTGCTGCACTGCAAATGCCCTACATAATTCAGCCGCACTTTGGGCGTGAACGTGGCCACGTCGCCTTCGCGCATGTGCAGGATGTCGGCAGGGTCGAGCCATTCGGGCGATTTGGACGTGAGCGGCTTGCCGGCGCGGTTGAACGCTTCAATCACAAACTGCGAACAGAAAAACCGCCGGTTGCCGAACGACGGAATCATCACGGCGGCCATGGTATTCAGGCAGAAACGGCGGATTCGGCGCGGAATCACGGGCAGTTCGCACGCATTGCGCGCCAGGGAATACGGCACCTGCTTCACAATGCCGAGAAAATTGTAGCGCCTGCCGTTTTGCTGCCGGGCGAAATCGCGCAGGGCGGCGATGTTTTCCTCGGTCAAATCAGGGCGGCGGAAGGCGGCGGTGAGATTGCTTTCTTTCAATGCCTCGTCCAACCGGCGGATGCGCACGCCCGCGCCGACGGCTTCGGCAATTTCTCCGTCGCCCAAATACAGAAACACATGGCTCACTGCGGCATTGCTGAACAGGCGGATGCCGAGCGACTGCACGCTGGCTTCGGACGAAAACAATATGTCGCCCGCCTGCAAATCCTGTTCGCCGATTTTAATCATGCCGCTTTCGGGCAACGTGCTGTTGCGCACCGTCTGCAGCCGCATCACGTCGCGACCGTCTTCCGCGTGCCCTTTTTGCCATTCGGTGGCACAGGCCGATAGCCATACCGCGGCACACAAAGCCGCCAATTTATTCCATTTCATCTTCCATCCTATCGAGTGCAGGCTGCTTTTTATCCCAGCCGCCGCATCATATACCAAACGCCCCAAACCAGCGAAACCAAAACGCATATCCCGATGATTTTATACGCCTGCAACGCCTTTTTCCGCCATGCATCGGGCAGCGGAGCGCGGCGGACATATCGTTCGCCAGCCGCCAGCAGGACCAGCAGTATCAAAATGCTGATTTGCGGCCAAACCCACAGCGAAAGCAGGAACACGGCGGCAGTAATGTATAAAAAATATTTCATGTTCATGGGGCAAACCCTGTGTTGCAAAGTGCAGGCTGCTTTTCTACACGGCCGAAAGCAGCCTGCACATTAAGGCGGCCAACGGTTTTCTCATCGTTTTTTCCCATGTTGGTATGCACGAAGCTTTTTCCGGTTGTGCGGCGGCACGCTCAGCGACCGCCCCAATCCCAGCACAACTTGCAGCACGGCAATCAGCACCGCCACAATCAATGTGTGGACAAAGGCCACGCCCCACACGAACGGCCCTGAAATGCGCGTCAATTCGGGATACACCTCGTCATTTTCTACGCGGTACGCCGCCGTGACGGTGTACAGCTCATTGCTGATGTCCAGCTCGAAAGCCGACTGCCCGTTGTCCGATGCGAGCCTCCGCAGGACAACGCGGTTATTGTTGACCGTCATATCTTCCAACGGCCCTGTCCACGGCACATAATGGGACACACCGTTGTTGTATTTCCGCGCCTCTTCTACGCCGCCTAAAGTTTCCAAAATCGGCCGAGCGCCCATGTTCGGATGTGGGTTTGCCTGTGATGGCGGATGCCTGCGCCACATCAGCACAGGAAATTCGTCCGTCTTGTCGCCCGGTTTGTTGTAGGTATGCGTATAGTAATACTTTGGCAAAAGCCAGCCACCCAACGCAACAAACAGCACGGAAAGGAATATCAGCGTTTTGAATTTTAATAATATTTTCAATATATTTTCCCTATTGGCCAATGAAAAAGCAGCCTGCACCCGATGCGTCGGCGCACACACCGTTGACGGACGGGCACAGCCGACGTGCAGGCTGCTTTTTGCCACCGAAACGGCTACACCTGCCGTGCCAGCGCAAACCCCAACAACGTCAATGCAATACCGCCCGCCATGTGCAGCAGCAACACCACCGCCGCTTCCGCATATCGTGCAGCAAGCAGTTTTTCTGCCACTTCGGCGGAAAAAGCGGAAAACGTGGTGAAGCTGCCCAAAAATCCCGTCACCAAAAGCAGCCTGCACATCTGGTTCGGCGACAAACCGAGCACCGCGCCCGCCAAAAAGCAGCCGAGCCAGTTGGCCGCCAGCGTGCCGAGGGTTGCCACCTGCCCATAACGGTTAAGAACGATGCCGAGCTGCCAGCGCGCCGCCGCACCGAAACACGCGCCAATGCAGACGAGAACGATTGGGGGAATGGAAACAGGCATGGGGTTTCTCCAAGATTTCGGCCGCAGATATACGGCAATGGCCAAGCAGCCTGCACTTGTTCGGTCAGCGTGCAGGCTGCTTTGGATGAAACACGCGATACGCGCCGCGCAGGGTGAACAACAGCAACGCGCCGATGAACAGCAGCCCGATGGTCAATGCAATCGGCTCGTCAATGTTGCGCCACCAGCCGATGCCCGCCCAGACAAAGGCGGCGGCAAGCGGCAGATACCAGCAGCACAACACGGTGTATTTCCACCACTGCGGCGTTTCATCTGGCACGGTTTCGCCTTCGGCCAGCGCGTTCTGCCAATCGTCGAAGCGGCGGTGGAACCACATCAGCGGCAGGGCGAACAACGGCACGGCGATGAGCGCGTCCAGCAGGGCGGATTTGCGCTCGCGGTTGAATCGGGCGGCTTGGTCGGCATAACGGTAGATTGGCACGCTGTCCACTTCCATTTCATACAGGTGCGAGCCGCTGTATTTCACCACGGCCGGTTTGCCGGCGTGGGCGTAGGCGGATTCGCAGGCGTCGCGCAGGTCGGCAGAACAGCTCAAATACAGGGTTTCGCCGCCGTTGGGGAAAGGAAGGTAGCTGGTATCGCTCACATGGCGGCAGGGGCGGCCGAGTAGGAATTGGACAAACTCGTTTTGGGATAAGGCCTCCTGCCGGGCATAACATTCGGTGCTTTCTTTATACGGTTTGGCGGGCACGATGCCGCGTGCTTCGCGCAATTCGCCGTATGAGGCCGCCGTGTTGCCGTAAAAGGCGATGACCATACCCGTAACGGCAATCATCAAATAAAGCCATTGCAGCGAAGAGATACCGCTTTTGCTGGCGCGGAATCGGTCGTACAGCCGGTTTTCGCCGCGTGCCAGCGAGCGGATTTGCAGATACAGCACCAGCGCAGTCGCCAGCAAGATGCCCCATAGCGCGCCGTTCACGGGCAGAAGCCAGCCGATACCGAATGCGGCAACGATGTAGAGGAACATGGCGCGGTAGAGCGCGTGCGGGGTTTTGGGGACGGGCAACATGGTTTTGCCTTTCTAAAACATGGCATGAGCGGGTGAACGTGCAGGCTGCTTTCCGAATCCCAAAAAGCAGCCTGCACCTTTTTGTACAGACATTTTGGCGGGGATTGAAATTGCATTATCGGGATGGCATGCCGTTTGGAAGAACGGTTTACGTTTTTTTAACAATGGCCTAATTTTAAGCTAATTTTTGCGCCCTATACTGCGAAGCGTTGTTCAACAACATTTTTTTCAACCGACGGAGATTATCCCATGAAAACTTCAAAAACCACAGCCGCTTTCTTGGCCGCTACTCTGATTGCCGCCACACTGCCCGCATCGGCAGGGTCGGACCGCCAGTATTACGAACACAACCGCGGCAACTACATCACACGCGAAAAAGCCGCGCAAATCGCCTCGAATAAAGTGGGCGGCGGCACGGCAGTAGAAGTGGAATTTGACCGCAGCCGCAGCAAACCGGACCATTTCGATGTGGAAATACGCAAGGCGGACGGCCGCAAATACGATGTGGAAGTCAATGCAAGAACAGGCGAAGTTTTGTCTTCCCGCTTGGACGATTGAGAAATAGATTGACACGCGATATTCGGGCAGCGGCACGGTTTTGCAGGCTGCCTGAAACAGAATTTAAGGAGCGATGCAATGATAAACATCCAATTTGATCCGAAAGGCAAAGAAAAAGCGGTGCAGGCTGCCAAAAAAGGTTGGGCATACGGCAAACAAGGCGGTTTATGGCTTTGGCACGCCGTGCGGAAACTCAAGCCCTCGCGCGCGCTGCTGCTGAAAAGCGGTGCGGCGGCCGTATTGCTCGGCATCGCCGCAGGAGCGGGCGCCAATTATCTGCCCAAGCTGGCAGGGCAAAGCAACATTACGGCAGTGGAAGCCGCGCAGGCTGCTTTTTCGGCCACCAACGGCGGCATCATCACCGAAGCAGAATTCGACATCGGCAAACACGGCAGCCGTTATGAATTCGAAATCCTCAGCGGCGGCAGGAAATACGATGTGGATGTGGATGCGATGAGCGGCCGGGCACAAATCGACCCGTATGATTAAAACAGACGGCTTCACGCCGTATTCGCGGCTCGTTATAGTGGATTAAAATAAAAATGAGACAAGGCGGCGAGCCGCAAGGCGTACAAATAGTACGTGTGGGGGGGTGATAGTTTTGTCATAAGAAACAGCACGCCAAAAAAGGCGCAAAACACCCGAAAACACAAGCACGCAGCCTAATGGACGTGCAAAAAACAAATTGCAAAAAAAACGCGCAAAAATGAGCAGATTTCTGGCAGGTTTTGCGCGTTTTTTGTCATAAAGCTATCAGCAAATTATCAAAAACCATCAAAACACCATCACGGCTTAATGCTGCAATCCCACAAGTAGCGGCCGTACACCTCAAACTCGTAATCTTGCATTTCGCGCAAATCCAGTGTTTCGGTCGGATAAATATCCTTGTTGGCATTATCGCTAATCACGCTGAACGTGTGGCCGTTAATCTGCTGCAAACGCTTAATCCGCAGCTCGTCCACCTGCCGGAACAGGTAGATGCCCGCGCCCGTATAGCGCGAGGTCATCTGCCAGAGCACCGTGCCGCGGTCGGTGAGCGTGGGGTACATGCTGTCGCCTTTGACGCGGGTACAGAAGCAATGCGCCGGCTTTACGCCCAGCACATCGAAGAACGAGCTGCGAAACCACATGGCCTCGGTGCGCAGCTCCTCGCCGAACGCATAGCCATTGCCTGCGCTGCCGAACACGTTGGTGTGGTAGCGCACGGGGACGATGCTGTCCGTGCCCTGCTCCGCCGCCCAGTCGTCGTATTCGGCGACCATGGGGCGCATGAATTCGGGAATGCCGCCGCCGGTGCGCGCGGGTGTTTTAGGGAAAGAGCGGTGGAGTTTGGCCGGTGCCGGTGGTGGGGCGGTGGTGGGGGTATCCAATAGGTGCAATAGGTCTTTTTCTTTAAGCTCTTGAATGACATAAGGCGGTAATGTATAAACAGTTTTTATTCCACCCTTGCCCCCCTTCCCCTGTACTGTTTTTCTTTCCCAATTCTGATTTTCAGCACGTATCTTTACACCAACTTTGCTACCGGGCAAATCAATAATTACGCCGTTATCGGCGGCGCTCTTCACTAAATTCACAATTTCTTGTGCGCTTAATTCCATACTAATCTCTCAATAAAAGGTGTACTACTAAATCACAAGGTTGTGCACCAAGTAGTACACTTTGTTGTAAACTTTAATCCGTTTTAAAACAATGGTATATAAAATATATGCAAAATACTTGTAAATTTAAGTTGCGTACTTTGGTGTACTACTTTATCATTGTTTACATCTCGCAAACGGGAAGTTTAAAACAGTATAACCGATTTGCACCGCTCTTTAACAATTTGGACAAAAAGCCGAATAAACGGGGATTGTTTGTTCCCCGGGATTGGAGACTACTGAACAGGCCGCCTGCATGTGGCGGGCGGCCGATTGAGTGGTTTTTTACCTTTATAAAAGATGTGTTGTTTTTAAGGAGTAGCAATATGCACCCAGAGTTGATTAAGGCACGGCTGCGGATGGCGGGCTACACGCTGGCGGATGTTGCGCGGGAAACGCAAACCGACCCATCGACGGTGCGCCTGGCATTGCGCAAGCCAAGTTTGGCGGGAGAAAAGGCGATTGCCCAGATTATGGGCAAGCCCCTGCACGAATTGTTCCCCGAACGGTGGACGGCCGACGGGCGGCGTATCCGCCCGCGCTACCGTTATTTGTATGAAGAGAGTGCGGTATGAAAGCGTATTTTTCTATTCAGGAATTACTGGATATGGGGCTGCCTGAATTACCAATGAGTAAATCAGGAATGATTAAACGTGTGAAAGAAGGCGCGTGGCAGTTCCGCGAAGTAGCAGGGCGCGGCGGCAAGGGCGGCAAGAAACGCGAATATATGCCACCGCCGGAGGTGCAGGCGGCCATTATGCGGCAGCAGCAGGAACAGGTGCTGGCAACGGCGCAATTTGCCGCGCTGCCGGTGGCGGCGCTGCCTGATGCCGATACCGCCCCGGTGGCGGACGGCAGCACGGAGGTGCAGCGGCAGCGCGAGGGGGCGCGTTTGGGCGTGCTGAATGCGATTGAGCGGCTGATGGCGGAAACCAAGGTGGGCAAGGACGAGGCGATTACGGGCTTTTTGGTGAGCGCGCAGCATCCGGACATGCCGCATTTGGCGCACATGCTGCGGCTGGCCAACGACAGGCGCGGCGGCGGTGCGGCTTTGCCGAGCAAGCGCACCATCCACCGCTGGTTTAAGCAGCGCGAGGAATCGGGCAGCCTGCTGCCGAAGGTGCCGCAAAAGGATTTGTCGCTGCCGGAATGGTTTAAACGCTTTTTGGTGTTTTACCGCACGCCGCAAAAACCGAGTGTGCAGGCTGCTTTCGAGCTGTTTGCACGCGCGGAATTGGCGCAGCAACCGCTGGCGAAGCTGCCGAGCGTGCATCAGGCGCGGCGCTGGCTGGACAAGCTGGGCAATGTGGCGCGCGAGGACGGGCGGCTGGGCAGCCGCGAGTTAAAAACCGTCAAGCCTTACAAGGTGCGCGACTTTAAAAACCTGCAACCGACGGACATTTATACCGCCGACGGCCATACGTTTGACGCGGAGGTGCTGCACCCCGATTCGGGCAAGCCGTTCCGCCCTGAAATTACGACGGTGGCGGACGTGGCGACGCGCAAGATTGTGGGTTGGAGCGTGGATTTGGCGGAGAGCGGCTATGCGGTGCTGTCGGCGGTGTGCCATGCGGTTAAAACGGGCGGCATTCCGGCGGTGTTTTATGTGGACAACGGCGGCGGCTATAAAAACGCGCTGATGAGCGACCAAGCCACCGGCCTAATGGGGCGGTTGGGCATTACCATGCGGCACTCGCTGCCGTATAGCTCGCAGGCGCGCGGCGTGATTGAGCGGCTGCACCAAACGGTGTGGGTGCAGGCGGCCAAGCGGCTGCAAAGCTATATCGGCGCGGATATGGACAAGCAGGCGGGTCAGGCGGTGCACAAGGCCGGGCGAAAACTGATGAAGCAGGAAGCGGCGCTCAAAGGCGTGCCCGCACTGGGCAATATCTTGAGCCTGTCGCCCAACCTGCTGCCGGACTTTGACGAGTTCCGGCGCATCGCGGCGCAGGCGGTGGAGGACTACAACAACCGCCCGCACCGCAGCCTGCCGAAAATAACCGATATATCCGGCAGTCCGCGCCACATGACGCCGAACGAGCTTTGGGCGCTAAAGGAATCGCAGGGGGCGGAAATCCAAACGGTGGACGAAGCCGAAAGCCTGTACCTGTTTATGCCGCAGGAAGTGCGCGTGGTACAGCGCGGGCAGGTGACGCTGCGGCGCAACGTGTATTACAGCGCGGCATTGCAGGAATACAACGGCGACCGGCTGCGGGTGGCGTTTGACATGCACAACGCCGAGCGCGTGTGGCTGTTTGACGACGACGGGCGCTATGTGTGCCATGCCGATTGGAACGGCAACCGCATCGACTATATGCCGGTGAGCGTGATTGAGCAGGCCAAAGAGAAGCGTGTGGCCGGACAAATCAAACGTTTGGACAACAAGCAGAGCATTTTGGCGGCGGCACGTCCCGCGCGGGTGCTGGAGCACCAGGGCCGCATGAATTTGGGCGGCCGCACGCTGGACATGCAGGCGCTGCAACAGCAGGCGCAGCTGGCGATGGCGAAAATGCAGCCGAAGGCGGACGAACCCGCACCGCCCAAGGCCAAGGTAACAGCCTTCCGGCCGTCCGAGCCGCCGCCCGAAGGCTGGGTGCGCCCCGCCACACCGCAGGCGCGCGCTGCTGAGTTTGCCCGCTTATCCGCGCTGCCGCGCGAAAGCTGGACGGCGGAACAGGCCAAGTTTATGGCCACGCCGCAGGTGCAGCAGGAAGCGGCCGTGCTGGAGCGGATGCGGCAGATGTATGGTTAAAGAAAAAGCGCAGAAAACCGAACTTTCTGCGCGTGTGTCAAACCGCCTAAGGGCATCAACCCTAAGGGCATCAACATTTAACAACGGAGTGATTTTATCATGAAAATTGCCAATATCAACAATTTGTCCCTGGTCGCCATTGCCATGGAGCGGCTGATGAACCGCCCCGACGGGCTGCCCGGCCTGGGCGTGCTGTACGGCCCTTCGGGCTACGGCAAGACGACGGCCACGGTGGCGGTGGCCAACAGCACGCAGGCGTATTACGTGCAACTGAGGAGCGCGTGGAGCAAAAAAACCCTGCTGGAAAAAATCTGCTTTGAAATGGGCATTCCCGCCGCCAAAACCACCGCGGCCAACCTGGATTTGATTTGCGAGCAGCTGGCCGCCAGCCAACGGCCGCTGATTTTGGACGAGGCGGATTATTTGGTGGCCAAGGCGGGCATGGTGGAGCTGGTGCGCGACATTTACGAGGGCAGCCAAAGCCCGATTATGCTGGTGGGCGAAGAGATGCTGCCCAACAAGCTGAAAAAATACGAGCGCTTCCACGGGCGCGTGCTCAACTGGCTGCCCGCGCAGCCGGTATCGGCGGACGATGCCGCGCTGCTGGCGCAGGCGTATGCGCCCGACGTGGCCATCGGCGCGGACGTGCTGGCGCATATTGTGGACATTGCCCACGGCTCGGTGCGGCGCGTGACCGTGAACTTGGTCAATCTGGCCGAAGCGGCGGCGGTGGCGGGTGTGGATACGCTGGATATGGCGGGGCTGAAACGGCTGCCGGGGTTTGAGTTTTACCGCGGCGAGAGCCCGAAGCGGGGGGTTAAGGCATGAGTGCGCCGCGGAAAGAGCCGATTGAGGAGACGATGTGGCGCACCATCAAAATCCTGCGGGTGTTTGACAAGGGCAGCCTGCACCGCCATGTGAACATGACCCACCCGTGCACCGCGCAGCGCATATCGCGCTATGTGAACCGGCTGGCGGCGCAGGGGCTGCTGCACCGCCACCGCAACGATTACCAACTGAGCAGCTTTGCCCCCGCGCGGGCACCGATTTTTAGGAAACTGAGCCGATGAGTGTTATCCGACAAGCTTATCTTAAATATGGCCTTTATAGTTACACACACGTTTTATCATCACTTTATCATCACTTTATCATCACTTTATCATCACTTTATCATCACTTTATCATCACTTTATCATCACTTCCCCACCGTTTTATTACGCAATGGCAAAACAGCCGCAAAGTCATAAAATATTAAAGATTTATCATTAACTTAATTATTGCTAGAAGCGCATCGATTAAGGCTAATCAAAATACGACCCTTATCCCAATATTAAAAAAACAGCAATCAAAATAAACTTGATTGCTGTTTTTCAGTTTAAGCCACTAATGTAATTAGGCTCCTTATGCAGATGGCGTTACCAATAACGGCTGTTGTACGGATTGTGTATTAGCATCCACATTTCCTCCTGCCGCAGCAGTCTTGGAACCAAACACGGACATAGACTGTACCAAATTATTGCCAGCATTAATATACTTGGCAAAATCAGGATTACTGATGGCTGCATCATCAAAGACAAATGTATCTACACGATAGTTTTCACCATAGAAGAATCCGGAAATACGTACATTGTCTTGTTCAGAAGTGCTAAGCACCAAATCACTTCCGGAACGGATAAAATGAACATCTGCTGCTTTAAATCCTTTAAAGTGCATAGTGTCAGAATTTTTATCCACATGGTAGTTATGGACA
>NZ_GL870929.1:1700440-1811199 GCF_000190695.1 Kingella denitrificans ATCC 33394 | reverse complement strand
TAAACTCATTGCTCACTTTCCCATGTAGGGTATCTGCCGATTTAGTACCTTCTGTATAGGAACTAGTGATCAAATAAGCCCATCTATAATCACTTAGAATAAATTTATGTACGTTCTTTTGCCATAAATCTTTTTGATAGCTATCATAAGCAATAAGACCCTGAATTATTTGACCTATATTAGCTATTTCATCTAGCTTATTATCTAAAATAAGCATTTGAATATAAGAGTTTAATTTATTGAAGTTATAAATTTCTCGGCCCGCTTCTCTATCATGGTATCTGATAAATAATGGATTTCCGTAAGCATCAAGATGTGCAGCTACATAATGTGCAAATTTATTATACTCAGCAGCTAGTATTGGCCCTCCTCCATGATTTGGATTAGGGTTGCGCCCCAACTGCAAAAATGGTTCTCCAGTCAATGCTTCTAATGCAGCTAATTGACGTCCATCAATATAAATACCACGCGAATTAGCAGGAACACCTGCTACCCCTGTCCATAAGTAAATTAATGAATCTATTTGTGCAGTACGTTGTTTTTTATTGGATGCAAGGTAGGTCTCTACAGCCTGTTTTAATTTTTGATTAACTATCATCGCTTGATGTAAATCAGGCACATTACCAAAACTACGAATATTAGGTAATAACGCGATTTCAGAAGACACAGCTTTTTTATTTTTTTGACTGGTGTCTGCTAGATGTGTAGTAAACCACACATCCGATACAGCTATAGAACTGCCGTCGCTACGACGAGCACTGCTTATTTGTTTATGAGCATTGCCCGCAGTATCTATTTCGGTGCTATTCTGATATTTTGTAGAAATTGACGTAATTCCTAACTCATCTAAAGTGCTCAACTCTCCTTTGGCCGAATGAGCATCTTGGTTGCTATCTTGCCAAATTCTGAGCGTTTTCCATGCAGTATCAGCTGCAGTAATTTGACCATCATGATTATCATCTAAATCATTGAGCGCCTCAAAGCCGTTGGCTGCCATTTGACCATTGGCTAGCTTGGTATAGTTGCCAAACAATTCACCACCATTATCGATACGTCCATTTCCGTTAAGATCGCGCACCAATAATCCATCATATTTGTTAACCCAGCCCGTCCGTTCAGCAAAACCATTATTATCCAAATCAAATCGGATAATATCGCTGTCTTTGGCAACGGTAGTTACACCATCCCCATTCAAATCAAAGATGATGGGAGATGATGTACGAGGCGCGTCCCCATATCCCGGTGCCGAATCAGGAGCAGGTTCCGGTACGGAAGGGAATGGATCGGGTTCTTGCGGATCATCCTTTAAATTGATGCCAAACCCACCATTGCCAAAATTAGGAACACGAATTTCTTTGGGTTCTGGCACAGCAGAGGGATTGCCAGCCTGATTCTTTCCGCTATCCGAATGATTGCTACCCGAATTGCCGGTATTTGAATGATTACCGCCCGCATTGCCAGCACCTGCATTACTACTACCTGGATTATTCGCATATCCGCCTGCAGGCTGCTTTTTAGAAGCATGGTGTTTGGTTTTCTTGTTGGCAATAATTTTCGTCATTCCTTCGGACAAATCACCATTACCAGCTTTTTTCACATCTTCTGCACGTAACACGCTGAGCATATTATGTTCATCAACATGAAAAACATAATGTCCGTCATCGCTGACAAATGTCCGCTCCGGCATCGTGTCCTTATTGCGAGATCCACCCGTTAAACGGACAACATTGCCTTTTTCATCTATCACATGCAGCTCGTTTTTCCCTTCGTCAATAATCGTATCACTTCTCTCCCCATTAAAATTTATATAGTAAATATCATTTCCTTTACCTCCTGCAAACGTATCACCTCCTTTTAAACTGCCATAAAACTTGTCATCACCCCCATCAAAATCAGCAAAATAATCATGTGCAGAAGTATCGGCCGCAGTAAACGCATGATTGCTGTTATTATGCGATGATGCTTTATTAGAATGAGCAACAGTATTCCTAGTACCCTCATCACCGTATTCATGACTGGTATGTGTATCAGTTGCTAACGATGTTTCATTAGGCAAAATCAGTTTATTTTGATAGAATTTAATGCGGTTATCATCGGCCAACCATGGATTCAATGTGACAAGTTCTTTTACCATCATATGGTTCGATTTGGCTATACTAGCAATGGTATCATTTGCTTTTACCTCATAATAATCCTTACCATTCCCCAGCTGCAGTTTTTCACCTGGCTTAATTAGGATATGCGAAGTCACAAAAGTTTCTGGTGCAATCTTGTCCAAATTGTTACGGATGATGATGGAAGAGACGGCATCATCAATAGTAAATGTTTCACCATTAACGATTAATGTTCTAATTTTTCCTGTGTCAATGACTTGCTCAAAAAGCGATTTATATTTATCTTTAGACACAGGTTTGAGAATATCAAGTTTATCTCCCTGATGTTTAGCGACAGGTACAGGTAATTTCCTTTCTATACGATCATCCTCTATAAAATAAGTTATAACACTATCCGTAACTTCCTCTATTATAAAAGTTGGCCCAGGAAATAAAGATTCTACTCCTTTGATAAGAATGGTTCTGTGTGCAACAACATGATCATAAATATCAGAAAGGACATCAGTTCCCAATTGTTTCCACGATTTTGGAACCGCGTATTCCCAGACAAAATCCGCAACTATCCCTGCCAATACGCCTATGGTAATTGTTGCTACAGTACCTGCAGCAGCAGGCATAAAAAGCGTTGCCAGTGCACCTCCTCCAACAATACCAAACACTGCACCCAATATATTTTGGATAATCGTTTTTTGGGTCGATTGTGGATCAGATACAACTCCATCAGTATTACCGAAGCCAGCACCAGTGATAATGGCAACTGCCAGATTGAACAGTTTACTTCTAGAATTACCTGCAATAAGTTTAGGATCTAGAAAATTACTAAATCCTTTAGCAATAGCAGTATCTACAAGATTACTAAATCCTTTATTTCGTATGAAATTTTTTATTGAAGCACTACCTTTTTTTAATACATTGCTGAGTTCAGCCTGAATAGTGGCCCAATTTTTAACAGCATTAACAAATTTCAAAAAGCTATCTTGTAAATCATTCACCAGGTTTTTGATGACAGGAACTATGTTCCTAGGATCATCAAGAAAATCCTTTGTGCTCAGGATAATCTGTTTTACCCCATTATACACAAGCCCCCCAGATCCAGAGTTGTTTCCTGATCGTGCTGCAACAAATTTAGCATCAAAAATGGATAGAAAGTTGCTGCCAATAAACAACACCTCTTTAAGTGCAGGCTCGGTACGTTGGGATATCGCCTTCAGTTCGTTTCTAAACTCTTCACTTTCGTGCTCACCCAAAGTCAATGCCCACTGAATCATATTTGAAATACTTTTTACATGTATTTCAAAATCTGTCCTCATTTCTTTGAGTTTCTCATCCGACCAAAATAAAGACGTATTTTGCTCATTTTTAGTTGGTGTTGTCATGCCCTATCTCCTGTTTCACCAAATAACCATCAATAAACATCTGAACCATAAACAAAATCGATGCCCAATAAGCCGAAATCCTTGCCGGAAACGCGATATATTTTCCCGAAGTTGCCAAATTGCTGCACAACAGCGCCGCCCGATTATGGATTTCGGCGCAATTATCCCGATGAATCGGCGTTAGGAAAAACATATAGTAAAGAATCCCTATAAACGACACACTAATGAATATCCGCCATAAATTCAGTTTTTTCCAATGAAATTGGCGGTTCGGATCCTTCATTGCCGCTTGGTAAAAAGGCTGCATAATCAGCGGGCGCGCAAAGATGATAACGTACACAGTCAGGCATACAAAATCATAATGGTAATTCAGTAAAAGGTTCTTGGCACTTCTACTATTTAACTCATTTCGGACAATTTCATCTGTTACAACAGTATGGATATTTTGAGCAGCCAATGCATCTTGTATCGCCCGTTTGACAATCGCGAATTCGCTATTTACATGACCGGGATAAATATACGCCACTGTGTCATAAAATATAGGTGAAAACATTCCAAATACTTTTCTAACGCTATCATCATATTTATAAGTAAATAGCATCATTATAAATGCAATAATTACAGTAACAGCTACTCCAAAAAACCAAAATCTAACATTGACAAACGGATGGGCCTCTTCCTCCAAACTGAATAAACCCCAAAAAAATTTGGGCTTTTCCCGCTTAATCCGCCAAGCCAATTCCCGCCGATACCAAAGAAAAACAAAGGAAAGCAACAGCAAAGGAAAAAATGCGTGCCAAAAGGCATAAAGTAGGGCGGATAAGGCAAATAGGCAGAAATCTAAATATTTGTAATTTTTGATTAAAATCATTATTTTGTTAAATTTTTAATAATGGTTCTCACTATTCTAACTCAAACAGATAATTTGTCAATTATCTGTTTGAGTTAGTAAATTTATTTGATTCCAAAAACAAATTTCAAAAGAGTAAATATTCAAAAAATTTCCCTGGAAACACGCGCTCAAAACTATTTCCATGTAGCGCTTTACAAATTAGGCTGTGTTTTTTACAATGGCAAAATAGTTTATTTTCCAATCTTTACAATCTTATTACCATTGATTTTTCAATGGTTTATATTTTATGCATCCTCCCTATTCCATCCCCGCCCTTTCCGCCCTCATCATCCTCGCCCACTACCACGGCATTGCCGCCAATCCTGCCGATATACAACATGAATTCTGTGCTTCCGCACAAAGCGATTTAAATGAAACACAATGGCTTTTGGCTGCCAAATCTTTGGGATTGAAGGCAAAGGTAGTCCGCCAGCCTGTCAAACGTTTGGCTATGGCGACTTTACCCGCATTGGTATGGTGTGATGACGGCAACCATTTTATTTTGGCCAAAACAGACGGTGAGGGTGAGAATGCCCAATTTTTGATACAGGATTTGATTACGAATAAGTCTGCGGTATTGTCTTTTGCCGAGTTTTCTAACCGATATTCGGGCAAACTGATATTGGTTGCTTCCCGCGCTTCGGTATTGGGCAGTTTGGCTAAATTTGACTTTACCTGGTTTATTCCGGCGGTAATCAAATACCGCCGGCTGTTTTTTGAGGTATTGGTGGTGTCGGTGGTGTTGCAGCTGTTTGCGCTGGTTACGCCTCTGTTTTTCCAGGTGGTGATGGACAAGGTGCTGGTGCATCGGGGGTTCTCTACTTTGGATGTGGTGGCGGTGGCTTTGTTGGTGGTGTCGCTGTTTGAGATTGTGTTGGGTGGTTTGCGGACGTATCTGTTTGCACATACGACTTCGCGTATTGATGTGGAATTGGGCGCGCGGCTGTTCCGGCATCTGCTTTCTTTGCCTTTATCCTATTTCGAGCACAGACGGGTGGGTGATACGGTGGCTCGGGTGCGGGAATTGGAGCAGATTCGCAATTTCCTGACCGGTCAGGCGCTGACTTCGGTATTGGATTTGGCGTTTTCGTTTATCTTTCTGGCAGTGATGTGGTATTACAGTTCCACACTGACTTGGGTGGTATTGGCTTCGTTGCCTGCCTATGCGTTTTGGTCGGCATTTATCAGCCCGATACTGCGGACGCGTCTGAACGATAAGTTTGCGCGCAATGCAGACAACCAGTCGTTTTTGGTGGAAAGCATCACTGCGGTGGGTACGGTAAAGGCGATGGCGGTGGAGCCGCAGATGACGCAGCGTTGGGACAACCAGTTGGCGGCTTATGTAGCTTCGGGATTTCGGGTCACGAAGCTGGCGGTGGTCGGCCAGCAGGGGGTGCAGCTGATTCAGAAGCTGGTGACGGTGGCGACGTTGTGGATTGGCGCAAGACTGGTGATTGAGGGCAAGCTGACGGTGGGGCAACTGATTGCGTTCAATATGCTCTCGGGACAGGTGGCGGCGCCCGTGATCCGTTTGGCGCAGTTGTGGCAGGATTTCCAGCAGGTGGGGATTTCGGTGGCGCGTTTGGGGGATATTCTGAATGCGCCGACCGAGAACGCGTCTTCGCGTTTGGCTCTGCCCGATATCCGGGGGGAGATTACGTTCGAACATGTCGATTTCCGCTATAAGGCGGACGGCAGGCTGATTCTGCAGGATTTGAACCTGCGGATTCGGGCGGGAGAAGTGCTGGGGATTGTGGGACGTTCGGGGTCGGGCAAATCCACACTCACCAAATTGGTGCAGCGTCTGTATGTGCCGGAGCAGGGACGGGTGTTGGTGGACGGCAACGATTTGGCTCTGGCCGCTCCTGCCTGGCTGCGGCGGCAGGTGGGCGTGGTCTTGCAGGAGAATGTGCTGCTCAACCGCAGCATACGCGACAATATCGCGCTGACGGATACGGGTATGCCGTTGGAACGCATTATCGAAGCGGCCAAACTGGCGGGTGCGCACGAGTTTATTATGGAGCTGCCGGAAGGCTACGACACCGTGGTGGGCGAACAAGGGGCAGGCTTGTCGGGCGGACAGCGGCAGCGCATTGCGATTGCCCGCGCGTTAATCACCAATCCGCGTATTCTGATTTTTGACGAAGCCACCAGCGCGCTGGATTATGAAAGCGAACGGGCGATTATGCAGAATATGCAGGCCATTTGCGCCAACCGGACGGTGCTGATTATCGCCCACCGTCTGTCCACCGTTAAAACGGCGCACCGGATTATTGCCATGGATAAAGGCAGGATTGTGGAAGCGGGAACGCAGCAGGAATTGCTGGCGAAGCCGAACGGATATTACCGCTATCTGTATGATTTACAGAACGGGTAAACAGAGGGGGATGGGAGTGCAGGCTGCTTTTTCGTAATGCTCTGCGCTTTCAGACTGCCGTTTGCTGGCTGAAACGAAACCAAAGTGCAGGCTGTCTGAAAGACTTTTTCTGTCTTTTCAGGCAACCTGCACTTCTTTTTCACTGATCTAATCAGATTGGACTACACCGATGAGGCGGCCAGCAGCAAAGGCTGGTGGGCGGCATTCTGCATCAGGTTGCCGGCCGTTGCTCCGCTGCCCGCACCGAAACCGGCCATTGCCTGTACCATGTGGTTGGCGGCATTGGCCAGTGCCGCATCTTGCCGGACGAGTGCGTTCACCGCCTGCGTATCCAGCACCTTCTGGTTGTCGAACACAATGCGGTCTATCGCATACGCGCCGCGGTAGTCGGCGGAGAAGTGTTTGTGCACGGTGATTTCATTGCCGCTATCGGCTTTTTCGGTGATGACAAGGTTGTCGCCGTCGCGTTTGAAGGTGAAATCGTCCGGCGTATAGCCGTCGGTTATCCGCAGAGTATCGGTGCTGTCCGGAGAAGTATCCAAATTCATGACAAAGTCTTTGCCGAAGTTGCGTTCGAACACATAGCGGTCGGAACCTGCACCACCGGCCAAGTAGTCGCTGCCGCGGCCGCCGGCGAGTTTGTCGTCACCTTCCCCACCGTAGAGGCGGTCGTCGCCGTCCTCGCCGTAAAGTTCGTCATGACCCGCCTGGCCGTACAGCACATCATTGCCCGCACCGCCGATAAGGGTGTCGTCACCGTCGCTGCCGTGAACCCAATCGTTGCCGCCTCGCGCTTTAACCAGGCTGCCCGAAACGTCGGCATGGAAGGTTTCGTTACCGCTGCCGCCCTCAATAACGGTTTGGGTGGCCGGTGCAGGTTGAACAGGTTGCGGCTGAACAGGTTGCGGCTGAACAGGTTGCGGCTGAACAGGTTGCGGCTGAACAGGTTGCGGCTGAACAGGTTGTGGCTGAACAGGTTGTGGCTGAACAGGTTGTGGCTGAACAGGTTGTGGCTGAACAGGTTGTGGCTGAACAGGTTGTGGTTGGACAGGTTGTGGCGTCGGCGCAGGCTCAGATTGGGGCTTGTCTGTCTGTGCTGCGAAGCCGGGCAAAGTAATGCCCAAATGGCCGTTTTGGAAATTGCTTACCGTGGCAACGGTAATGCCGTCTTTGTTCTGCACCAGCAAATCATTGCCGTTTTGCGCCAGGGCAATCTCTTGCCCCCGAGCCGACCATTTGCCGGTTCCTTTGTTCAATTGCCAGTGCAGGCTGCCTAAATCGATATCTTGAACCAAGATTTTTCCCTGGCCGTCCGAATCCCGAATAATATTGTGCGATTTTTTCTCGGCAGGGGTTGCTGTGGTTTGGGCAAACTCTTCGCCGGTAATGACATAGGTATCGAACCCCTCGCCACCATCCAGCGTGTTGCTGCCGGTGCCGCCTGTTAAAGTGTCATTGCCCAAACCGCCGTACAGCGTATCGTTGCCTTCGCCGCCGTCCAGATAGTCGTTGCCGGCAACGGACAAATCGCGGTTGTCGTCGCCCCACAAAATATCGTTGCCTTTCTCGCCAAACAGGAAATCGTCGCCCGTCTGCCCAATAATTAAATCATTACCCGTACCGCCGTACAAATAATCCGCCGCACCGTTTTTTTCTACAAGGTGCTGGTCGTTCGACAAAGGAATGCCTTTCGGAGTATCCAAAACATAGTCGCCTTTCTCTTTATCGATGGAAAGCGACCATTCGAAACTTTGTGGCGACGGAATGGAAACGGCATATTCCGCGATAAGTTTGTCCGTTTGGGCATTGTGGGTAAACCCGATGGCCTTGCCCGGCAGGTTCTCCACACCAATGGTGCTGTATTCGTATTTCGGCACGACGATCGCATCCGGAATCACGCCCTTCTCCAGCACAGTGCGGCTGCTAAAACGGATGAAACTATCCCCCAATATCACATCGTCGTCCGCACCGCCGTGAATAATATCCGAACCTTCCCCGCCTTGCAGAAAATCCTGTCCGCGGCTGCCGTAAATGGTATCGTCGCCCAAATGGCCCAACGCCCAGTCGCCGCGCATCCCGGTCGGTTTGGTTTCTTTATGTTCGTCTTTTTTACCGGTATAAATCGTATCGTCACCGGCCATACCGATAATCAAATCATGTCCGTTACCGCCGATAATAATATCCGCATCCTTATCCAACTCCGCCTGCGGCTTATCGGTTCCCGCCGGAACAAAGGAGCTGCCGTTGAGGATATCGTTACCGTCCCCGCCGTCAATCATATCGGCAGACATCGAACCGTAGACACGGTCGTTCCCGTCGCCCATTTCCGCCCAAATGCCGGAACTGGTCGCGAATACGGTATCCGACAAACTGCCGCCTATAATTTCGGTATAACCCCCGCTGTTCGCATGAAAATTGTTATAACGGTTGGCAATACCCGTCAGCTTGTTTTGCATACCCGGTTTGAGCAACTCTGCCTTGTCCAACTCGATACCCAGGCCGGTTAAACCGCCTTTGCCGTTGTCTTTGGCAATTTTAAAGAAATCCTTCACGGTCACTTTGTCTGATTTGTCGGATTTAGTTGAAACAATCAGGTCTTTGCCGTACCGGACGGCCGTGAATTGCCGGTCCGGGCTGTGCCAGATGACGGGGTTCTGTTCTCCGTCGCTCTCGAAACGGTCGATTTGGATGGGTTTCCCTCCGTTGTCGAAGAGGATTTTGCCCTGCATATCGCTGTCGAAAACGGTGTCGTGGTCTTTGATGATGTAGGTGTCAAGACCTTGGCCGCCTTCCATATAGTCATCGCCTTCGCCGCCGTCGAGTGTGTCAATATTGCCACCGCCGAACAGATAATCTTCCAAATCACCACCTTTTAGTTCGTCAATCGTATCCGAACCGAAACGAACATAATGGTTGCTTAAATCAGTCAAATTTTTACCGTCAATATGGAATGAGAGATTTCCAGATTTGTCTTCGTATGTCCAATCACCTTTCAAATCAGCCGGCAGCAAAGATATTGCAGAAGCAATAGCAGTAGTAAGTGGAGCCAAAGGACTAGTGGCTGCTGCTGCTATAGCCGAAATAATTTCTGTATAATTGAAATTGATGGCACCAAAATCATCACTATAACTTACATTAGCAGTATTGATGGCATTCTTCCATGCCAGCATGGCTGCCCGATGTTGAAGATAAGTATTTGTCATGCCGTAAGGATTCTCGATGGAATACAGATTCAGATTGCCGTGCCTGTTGTGTGCCGTATAATCCGCACCCACCACCGCAAAAGGATTCAGCTCGCGCAAAGCATAGCGTAGGGCGGTTCCCTTATCGGAATTTTGGCTCACGTCATCTTTCCAGCTACCTGCATCAGTCGCCAAAGAGACAAATTGGTATTTGCCGCCCTGTGCATCTTCCAGTTCGCCGACATCCTTCTTGCCTGTCAGCAACGCCTTCAAAGAAGCTATCCTTTCATACAGCTCGTTTCGTGTGGCAGCCTGCCCCGGCACTTTATCGCCAAGCAGCTTCCCGATTTGGTAAACCACTTTTTCCAACGTCTCTTCATCGTCATTGGTCACCGCCTTAAAAACAGGATTCAGTGTTTTGAGCGCTTCCGAAAGATCAGTTTGGTTTAATTTTCCGTCCATGGCAAAAAACAGCGATGCAGCCTGCATGGTATCGCTCATCGACCCGGCAGCATGACCAAAGATTTTTCCGATACCCGCTTCTTCAATAAACAGTTCCGGCGTTTTGCCCGGTTGGGACAGGCCGATAAACCAGTTATTTGCAACTACATCGATATTTTTATCGCCGATCAGGTTGGTAATTTTTGCTTTATCAAAATGATCTGCACCATCCAATGCACTAAAAACAGACGAAATATTATCTTGGGAATTAGAAAACAGATAGCTTATAGGATTGGATTTTGCACCGAACCCCGCGCCGTTTACCATATAAGAATGCTCCACCTTATCAGGGAACAAACGGGAGAATGCCGCCGACAGATGACCACCCAAACTATGTCCCGTTGTCGTTACCTTATCTACGTGGATACCCAAACCGAAACGTCGTTCATCTCCCATCTTGTAAAGCTTGTCCGAACGGATCTTTTTGATCATTTTGACCGTAGAGCTGTCTGTAAAGAAACCAACCGCACCGTCAAGTTTTGCTTCATTGATTTTTTCTAATGCAACATCATAAATCTGTCCTAACGTCTCAACATACATCACATCGTAAGGTTTGCCTTTTTGTGCGGTAATCTGCTGCCAAAAGTTATACATATCCACGATTTGATGATGCGCCAAGCCGTCATTGACGATATCGCCACCGTCTGTAATGAACAGGTCTTTACCGCCTTCCGTACCGCGCAAAGCCAGCACATACTGTTCGGAGATTTTGCTTTTAAACAACGTTCCCGAAAAACCGCTGGACTGGTCTTTGTCCGCGCTGGTAAAGAAATCGCCCCGGTCTTTCCAGTGGGCAGCCACTTCGTATTTATCCGTAAGGTATTCGGCAAATTGCTCCGTGGTGGATTTGCTGTTGTCTTCCGAATTGAAGGTAGCGGTGTTGATGATTTTGTCAACCATTCCGGGTTTGCCCAGTTCTGTTATGGCTTGTTTAGTACCAACCTCTTTGCCATTCTTATCTTTTAACTTTTCAGGATACGTTCCGCTCTCCTTGTCGTATGACAATGAAAAATCCGCATAGCTGGCTTCCGCCAACAAGGTGTAATCAGAAATATCGATATTGCTCATAATCATTACCTTTCTTTAGGTTGCTCATAAAAATACCATGTACTACGAAAATCAGGCAAATTTTTTGCCCTCTCTTCATTTTCTGCCTCGGTACGGCAGTTACTCCACTTCGGAATCCAAAACATCAAACTACCCAACAAATCTGGGGCATTCGTGCCTGTACTAACGGACGTTGCTTGAAATAGGATAGTTCGGGTAATCCTGTCATAAGTTATCGAATCAGTTAATAAGCTATAAGGTCGAGTTTCATATCTGACATACTCCACAACCCTTTCATTATACTGGTAATCTATTTTATATTTCTTGCCGTCAAATATGAACACTTCATCCTTCATGTCTGCATCCATAGATAACGGATTACGGTTGAGCGGAATTATCCTTTTCCAAGCCTCTTCGCCGCCCACCATATTCTTCCATTGTTCGGCGGTAACATAAACCTTCAATCCTGCCTGTTGGCATAGTTCGGCAGCATATCGGCGAACCAGTACCGCTTCCACTGTCCAATAAACCAACACCCAGCCCATCGCCAGCATAAACCCCCAAAACGCACCCCACCGTTCCGCACGGGGATTGTCGGGTCGAAAACGGCGGAACAGATACCAGCCGATTTTCATGGCGAACTTGGTCAGCAGAATCCAGACGGCCAGAAAGATAAACAGGACGATGGCGATCATGATTCAGCCCCGTTTATAAAATGCAGGCTGCTTTTTACGGACGGAACATCCGAAAAGCAGCCTGCACTTTTTTGTTGCCTGATTTTCGTAGCGCGCAAAGCGGATATGGATAACGAGAAATCAGTATAACCAGCTTCCGCCAAGGCGACGTAATCTGAAATTTTATGGTTAAACATAATTAAATTCCCCAAAAGTATTGACTGGTTAAAAGGTGTTTGCTTGATGTATCTCTACATTCTCTATTTGGTATAAAAAATCCTAGTAAATCATTTGCATTAGCTCCTGAATTGACGGTAACATATTGAAATAAAACTGTATTCGTAAGGTTATCATAATATAATCTATCAGCAAGCAATGTATACGGTTTGGTTTTGTATTGAATATAAACCCAAACTCGTTGATTTAATACCCAAAAAGGCTTGTATTGCTTGCCATTATATACTAGAACCTTATCTTTCTCATTAGCTGACGGATTACGGTCGAGCGGAATTATCCTTTTCCAAGCCTCTTCGCCGCCCACCATATTCTTCCATTGTTCGGCGGTAACATAAACCTTCAATCCTGCCTGTTGGCATAGTTCGGCAGCATATCGGTGGACCAGTACCACTTCCACCGCCCAAAAAACAAACACCCAGCCCATCGCCAGCATAAACCCCCAAAACGCACCCCATTTTTCCGCACGGGGGTTGTCGGGTCGGAAACGGCGGAACAGATATCTGCCGATTTTCATGGCGAATTTGGTCAGTAGAATCCAGATAATCAGAAAGATAAACAGCACGATGGCGATCATGATTCAGCCCCGTTTATAAAGTGCAGGCTGCTTTTTACGGACGGAACATCCGAAAAGCAGCATGCACTTTTTTGTTGCCTGATTTTCGTTGCGCGCAAAGCGGATATGGGTAACGAGAAATCTGCATAACCGGCTTCTGCTAGTAAAACATAATCGGAGACATTGATATTTGCCATAATGTTACCTTTTTAGGTCGGTTGAGAAATCTAAATAACGATTAAGATAATCAAATGAGTCATTGCCACAACTTGGAATATTATCTATCCAAAATTTATAAGAACTTCCAGCAGGTGCATAACGTGTAGACACCCTAACACTTTTAAATAAAATAACCTGCAAATTGTTATCTAAAAAAATTTCATATCTCATGGTCGTATAATTTATTTCTTTTGAAATAAATGTATATATTGATATGCCAGCCGGTATATAGTTTAAATTTAGACGATCAAATTTATGCCCATCAAAAATAATTGAATTATTTTCAAAATAAAAAGGGGCATTTTTTCTTAAATTATCCGCACTTTCCTTCGTGAGACTCCTCCACTGCTCCGGCGTCACATAAACCGTAATCCCCGCCTGCTTGCACATTTGTGCCGCATAAATACGGACGACGACCGCTTCCACCGTCCAATAAACCAACACCCAGCCCATCGCCAGCATAAATCCCCAAAACGCGCCCCATTTTTCCGCGCGGGGATTGTCGGGGCGGTATCGTTTGAATAAATACCTGCCGATTTTCATGGTGAATTTGGTCAGCAGAATCCAGATGGCCAGAAAGATAAACAGGACGATGGCGATCATGATTTGATTCCTTTGGTTATTGGTTAAATGTGCAGGCTGCTTTTTGCCGAACCTTGCCGCACTTCCAAAGCAGCCTGCACTTCGCGTTGCGTTACGCAGTAAAATAATGAATATTTGTAACGACTTGGATATTTTTTGTCAATATTCCCGCCTTTCCCTTAACAGCCGCCGTGCTTTCCGTTAAAATTCCTTTACATAATTTATATTGTTTCCTGTTCCTATATTGCCAAGGTGATATCCGTTATGTTTTTCTCCGCCCTGAAATCCTTTCTTTCCCGCTACATTACCGTATGGCGCAATGTTTGGGCGGTGCGCGAACAGTTGGAACCGCCCAAACGCACGGCGGAGGAACTGGCGTTTTTGCCCGCGCATTTGGAACTGACCGATACACCGGTCTCTGCCGCTCCGAAATGGGCGGCGCGTTTTATTATGGCGTTTGCGCTTTTGGCTTTGTTGTGGTCCTGGTTCGGCAAAATCGATATTGTGGCAGCGGCTTCTGGCAAGACGGTGTCGGGCGGGCGCAGCAAAACCATCCAGCCGCTGGAAACCGCGGTGGTGAAGGCGGTACATGTGCGTGACGGGCAGCATGTGAAACAGGGAGAAACGCTGGTGGAACTGGAGGCTGTGGGCACGGACAGCGATGTGGTGCAGTCGGAGCAGGCTTTGCAGGCTGCCCAATTGTCCAAACTGCGTTATGAGGCGGTATTGGCGGCGCTGGAAAGCCGTACCGTGCCGCATATCGATATGGCGCAGGCACGGTCTTTAGGCCTCTCCGATGCGGATGTGCAATCGGCGCAGATATTGGCGCAGAACCAGTATCAGGCATGGGCGGCGCAGGATGCGCAACTGCAGTCGGCTTTGCGCGGCCATCAGGCGGAATTGCAGTCGGCCAAGGCGCAGGAGCAGAAGCTGGTTTCGGTGGGGGCGATAGAGCAGCAGAAAACAGCAGACTACCGCCGTTTGCGGGCCGACAATTTTATTTCGGAACATGCGTTTTTGGAGCAGCAGAGCAAATCAGTCAGCAATCGGAACGATTTGGAAAGTACGCGCGGTCAGATGAGGCAGATTCAGGCGGCCATTGCACAGGCGGAGCAGAATCGGGTGCTGAATACACAGAACCTGAAACGCGATACGCTGGATGCACTGCGCCAGGCAAACGAACAGATTGACCAATACCGCGGCCAGACGGATAAGGCAAAGCAGCGGCAGCAGCTGATGACGATACAGTCGCCTGCGGACGGCACGGTGCAGGAATTGGCCACCTATACGGTGGGCGGTGTGGTGCAGGCTGCACAAAAGATGATGGTGGTTGCACCCGATGACGACAAAATGGATGTGGAAGTTTTGGTGTTGAATAAGGACATCGGTTTTGTGGAACAAGGGCAGGATGCGGTGGTGAAGATTGAGAGCTTTCCCTATACGCGCTACGGTTATCTGACGGGCAAGGTAAAAAGTGTCAGCCACGATGCGGTAAGCCACGAGCAGTTGGGTTTGGTTTATACGGCGGTGGTGTCGCTGGACAAACATACCTTGAATATTGACGGCAAAACGGTGAATCTGACGGCAGGCATGAATGTTACGGCGGAGATTAAAACCGGTAAACGTCGGGTGCTGGATTATCTGTTAAGCCCGCTGCAAACCAAACTGGACGAAAGTTTTAGGGAACGATAAACGGATGCCGCACCGGGTATTTGTTATCCGCCGGTTCGGGCATGCAGGCTGCCTGCAACCATTGCCCGGATGACATTGCTCAATATAATGATAATGCAAGATTACGGTATTTCCGTTTGCCTGACACCAACGCCCTATTTGTAACATGAACTATTTTCGGCTATGAAATCCTATTTTTCCAAATATATCCTACCCATTTCGATTTTTACCTTGCCCCTATCCCTTTCCCCATCCGTTTCGGCTTTTACGCTGCCTGAAGCATGGCGGGCGGCGCAGCAACATTCGGCTGATTTTCAAGCGTCCCATTACCAGCGTGATGCAGTGCGCGCACGGCAGCAGCAGGCCAAGGCCGCATTCCTTCCCCATGTATCCGCCAATGCCAGCTACCAGCGCCAGCCGCCATCGATTTCTTCCACCCGCGAAACACAGGGATGGAGCGTGCAGGTGGGACAAACCTTATTTGACGCTGCCAAAATTGCACAATACCGCCAAAGCAGGTTCGATACGCAGGCTGCAGAACAGCGTTTCGATGCGGCACGCGAAGAATTGCTGTTGAAAGTCGCCGAAAGTTATTTCAACGTTTTACTCAGCCGGGACACCGTTGCCGCCCATGCCGCGGAAAAAGAGGCTTATGCCCAGCAGGTAAGGCAGGCGCAGGCTTTATTCAATAAAGGCGCTGCCACCGCGCTGGATATTCACGAAGCCAAAGCCGGTTACGATAATGCCCTGGCCCAAGAAATCGCCGTATTGGCCGAGAAACAAACCTATGAAAACCAGCTGAACGACTACACCGGCCTGGACAGCAAACAAATCGAGGCCATCGATACCGCCAACCTGCTGGCGCGCTATCTGCCCAAGCTGGAACGCTACAGTCTGGATGAATGGCAGCGTATTGCTTTATCCAACAATCATGAATACCGGATGCAGCAGCTTGCCCTGCAAAGCAGCGGACAGGCGCTTCGTGCGGCACAGAACAGCCGCTATCCCACCGTTTCCGCCCATGTCGGCTATCAGAATAATCTCTACACTTCATCTGCGCAGAATAATGACTACCACTATCGGGGCAAAGGGATGAGCGTTGGCGTACAGTTGAATTTGCCGCTTTATACCGGCGGAGAATTGTCGGGCAAAATCCATGAAGCCGAAGCGCAATACGGAGCCGCCGAAGCCCAGCTGACCGCAACCGAGCGGCACATCAAACTCGCCGTGCGCCAGGCTTATACCGAAAGCGGTGCGGCGCGTTACCAAATCATGGCGCAAGAACGGGTTTTGGAAAGCAGCCGTTTGAAACTGAAATCGACCGAAACCGGCCAACAATACGGCATCCGCAACCGGCTGGAAGTGATACGGGCGCGGCAGGAAGTCGCCCAAGCAGAACAGAAACTGGCTCAAGCACGGTATAAATTCATGCTGGCTTATTTGCGCTTGGTGAAAGAGAGTGGGTTGGGGTTGGAAACGGTATTTGCGGAATAAAGCAGACTAAAACGGTTATGAAATCCCCAAAGCAGCCTGCACCCCGTTTCGAAAGTGCAGGCTGCTTTGGGATTGGTTCGATACTTTCACATTCTCATTACCTTTAAATAAAGCACAGTTAAAAACACATTTATTAAATGCAAATTTAAATATAAATTCATGTGGACACGATGACAAAGTTCCCCCATGAACTGCCTCGTCCTACCTCCCTCATTACTCCTCCTGTTTATCATTCCCGACCGCCCGTTGCGGAAACCGAGCCGTGCTTTAGTGACTACCGTAGAAACAGCAACATTCACTCCGGCGGCAAAACCCACTGCAGGCTTCCGGTGCAGGCTGCCGCGCAGTTGGGCAATAACGTAAACTTAGGCATTAGTGTTGATGGCAATATTAGCAAAGGCTGGGGCAATGACGAAAGCCACACCCACCGGCATACCCATATTGGTGACAAGGGCAGCCAAACCATCATCCGGAACGGCGGCGACACCTCACTCAGAGGTGCTCAAGTGATCGGCAAAGGCATCCGGTCGGACAGCCGAAACCTCAACATAGAAAGTGTGCAAGACACCGCCGCCTACCATGGCAAACAGCAAAACGGCAGCTTGCAGATAACCGCAGCCAACACCGAAATCAATCAACATCTGGACGGTTTAAAAAACAACTGGAAAAAGGTGAAATCAGCCAAATGGAATATGACAGCCAAATTGCCAACTGGCAGCGCGGACAAGTGCTACTCAACAGCATAGCCGCAGAATTAAGCGCACCGACACAAAGCGCGGTAGGTATTGCAGCGGCAACTGCTTCGCCCATGATCTCCTATTAAGATTGGGCAATACTTCAAAAGTAAAAATACCGAAGGCTCATCTGCCCATATTTTAGTTCATGCGGTATTGGGTGCAGCGGTTGCAGCAGCAGGAGACAATAATGCCCTAGCAGGAGCTATTAACGCAGGCAGTGTGGAAGCAGCTGTGCCAGTAACCAGTACCTGGCTGTATGGAGAAATGGACGGTAGCGCATTGACGGCGGAACAGAAAGAAACCGTAAGCGCAATAACAAACCTTCTCAGAGCGGTAACGGGTGCAGCGATTGACAATAGCAGCACGAATGCCACACAAGACAGCCTGAATGCACAGAATGCTGTGGAGAATAATTATCTAACATCAAAACAACTGATTGAAATTGATAAGGCACATCATGAATGTGGTGATGAAATTTGCAAACAACACATTCTATGATTTTGCAGCAGTTTTGTCATTGCGCAATGACAAAATGGTAGCGAAATAGTGACAAAATGTGTGTGTAACTACAGTACGTCAAGGCGAGTCAACGCCGTATCATTGCAATTTTAATCCACTATAAAAAGTGCAGGCTGCTTTTTCCGCAAATGCATAAATCAGCGAAACAAAAGCAGCCTGCACTTTTCAGGCAATCCTTGCGGCGGGCTCGACATATTCCAACAGCGGCAGACCCGTGGTTCGGGCAATTTTCTTGGCCGTTGCCACCGCCGCCTGACGGTTGTCGCGCCACAGGAAATCCGCCTTCAACAGCCGCACGTCGTTGCCGCCTTCTTTGCCCGCCAGCCAAATTTCGCCCGCTTTCACGCCCATGCTGCTGTATTTTTCGCGGCAGTAGATGCCGCAAAATCCCGATAGCGCATAGTGTTTTTCAGGCTGCCATTTGAAACCGCGCAGGCGGTACACCGTCAGTGTGTCTTCCTGCGCGTTGTAACGCACCTTGTGCAATGTATTCCAAGAGCGCACAAACCACCATGCGGCAAACAGCAGCGCTGCCAGCCAAAATAGTCTCTGCCAACCAAATTCAATCCACACCAGCAGTAGCACAAATGGCAGAAAAAATAGTAGGCGCGAGAACAAAGTGCCGATCGAATACACGGCAAATTCCATCCTGCCTGATGTTTTCGGTGCGGCGCGTTCCGGTAGCTTCGGCTGCGTTTCATGTCTCGCCTGCCTTGCCGCCTCCAGTGCCGCCTTGATTTCAGACGGCTGCCGCCCAACCGCTTGCCTTGTTTTCCCGCCGCGCCGCGCACGAAACACCGAGCGCACTTCCGATACCGCCACCGCCAATAAGCCGAGCGCCAGCAGCCCCGCGCCGAAATACAGCGGCTTGGGCAGACCGCCACTTTGCCAATCCGCCGCCAAACGCAGCAGCCAAACCGCCAGCCCAGTCCATAACCCGGCCGCCACCAAATTCACCGCCTGCCGCCATGCGGGCAAAATTTCCGGCTTCGGTGCGCGCAATTTGGACAAATCGGCTGCCGTTTCTTCTGGTGCGCGGATTTCCGTGTTGATAACAGGGCGTTTGGCCAAACCCGTGGTGCGGGCGATATGGCTTTGGATATTGTCCAACCTGTGCAGAGAATCTTTGTATGGCAGAAAATTTTCCTCCAACACCAAATCGTTTTGCCCGTCTGCCGATTCCAGCCACAAACGCCCGTAATGACCGCGATAATTGTCCCACACCTTTTCCGCCGCCACCGCCGCAAACATCGAAAGCGGATATTCCCGCTGCGCCTGCCAGCCCCAACGCCAACGACCGTGCAGCAGCACGCCGCGTTCCTTGTCCAACCGCAGAAAATCCCGTGCCGTGAACGTACGCCAGTACATAAAACTGCCCAGCGCTGCCCTGCCGAAAAACAGCAGCGCCACCACCACACCGAACATCGCGCCCACCCAGCCGCCGGAAATGTCTGACAGCACATCCAGCCCGATAATCAGCGACAGCAACACCCCCGCGCAGACCATGCCGATTTCTATCGCCAAATCTCCGGACGCGGCCGGATACAGCATCACGGTTTTGCGTTTGTCTTGATTCATCATCATGTATCTTTCGTTTTTCAGGCAGCCTGAAAGTGCGGATTCCAACAGGGTTAGAACCGCGTGTGTGCGTTACGGCTGCATCAACCCCCTTGGCATACTGCCTGCCCGCTCCAAATCCCGCCGCCCTACCCCATTGTTATTTTAATCCGCCATATAAAACGCTCAGGCAAAGAATGCCACCCCGCAAACTTTAAGATTTACGGTTTCAATCCGGTACGGACAAATTTCCGTCCGTCAAAACGGTAAAACATACGCTGCGGTTGGATAACATCATCCTTAACAACAGGGTGGTCGAAAGTGCGTGTGATGGGGTCGTAGTGAAAATAGCCGCGCCGGCCCACATCCGCACCCACGTTAAAGTTGTATTCGTAATTCACAAAATAGGAAGGCTTGTCGAGTGCAAACAGTTCCACAGGCACCAAACGGCTGCCGCGGATTTCGTGCCATGCGGCAGAACGCACGATTCGCGCACTGCTCGTTTGGAGACTGCCAATCAACAGATAAACGCGGCGGCCTTTGAGTGTATCTGTCAAAACCTGATCGACTGAACCGTATTCCTTCCTGTGAAAACGAACCCTGCCGTGTGCGTCTTTAAATCGGATTAGGGTGAGTTCGTGATGCAATGTGCCGCTGTTTTGGGCGTCCCATGAAAAAGCCCGCATAGTGCCGACCGTGCCGGTATCGCCCAATCCCTCTTCCTTTGCGGCATGGAAAGGGCAGCGTTCCGAATCGGCGCGGCGCAAATAGTTTTTAAGGACGGTCTCAAATGTGCGTGCGGCATGTTTCCGCTTGGCCGGATTGGGCGTACCGCTGTAATTGCCGTATTGTTTCATCTCACGATAGCTTTGGGCGAGTTTGGCATCTGCCTGGGCACAGGTTTGGGCAAAGGCCGGCAAAGCAGCGGCACAGGATGCGATAAGGGCGAAAAGCCGGATAGTTGGTTTTAGCATAGAAATCCTTTAATTAATAAGCAGGTTATACGGAATACCGATTATTGATACCGATGCGTTTCAGGCAGCCTGAAACGTGTATTTTTTAACGTGCAGGCTGCTTTCCGAATTCCAAAAAGCAGCCTGCACCCTTGCCGTTACGATTGAATCACCCGCGCCACCAGCGCTTTCTCCCGTCCGTGCATATTCGGAATCTGCACTTGGATGCCGTTGCCGGGCGCGGCGTCCACGTTTTCGCCTTTGCGCTTCATTTCGGACAGGACGATGAGCTGGTTGCCTTTCGGGTGGATGATTTCCAGCGTGTCGCCCAATGCAAAGCGGTTTTTCACGTCAATGGTTGCCCAGCCGTTTTCGTCCACCGCGCTGATTTGGCCGACAAACTGGCTCTGCTTGGCGATGGAGTGGCCGTAGAGGTAGTTTTGGTATTCCTGCGTTTGGTGGCGTTCCAAAAAGCCGCTGGTATAGCCGCGGTTGGCCAGGCCTTCCAGCTCGGCGAGCAGGCTGTAATCGAAGGGGCGACCAGCCACGGCATCGTCAATCGCTTTGCGGTAGGACTGGGCGACGCGGGCGACGTAATACACGGATTTGGTGCGGCCTTCCACTTTCAGGCTGTCCACGCCGATTTCGGCGAGCTTGGCGACTTGTTCGATGGCGCGCAGGTCTTTGGAATTCATGATATAGGTGCCGTGTTCGTCTTCCATAATCGGCATGAGTTCGCCGGGGCGGTTGCTCTCTTCAATCAGGAAGACTTTGTTGGCGGCGGGGTGGCGCTGCTGGCCGTTGATGCCTTCAAAGGCGGCGTTGGCTTCTTCTTGGGCGGCCTGAAAATTGAAACCGCTCAATGATTTCACGTCGCCCATGTCGTCCGTTTCGGTGTCGTGGACTTTGTAGTCCCAGCGGCAGGAGTTGGTGCAGGTGCCTTGGTTGGGGTCGCGGTGGTTGAAGTAGCCGGAGAGCAGGCAGCGGCCGGAATAGGCGATGCACAATGCGCCGTGCACGAACACTTCCAGTTCGATGTCGGGGCATTCTTGGCGGATTTCGGCGATTTCGTCCATGCTCAATTCGCGCGACAGGATGATGCGTTCCATGCCGATGTTTTGCCAGAATTTCACACCCCAATAGTTGGTGGTGTTGGCCTGCACGGACAGGTGCACGGGCATGTCGGGGTATTTGTCACGCACTTCCATAATCAGGCCAGGATCTGCCATGATGAGTGCGTCGGGTTTCATGGCGATGAGGGGCTGCATGTCGGCGTGGAAGGTTTTGAGCTTGCTGTTGTGCGGCAGGGTGTTCACGGTGAGGTAGAATTTTTTGCCGCGCGCGTGGGCTTCGCTGATGCCTTGTTGCAGCACGTCCAGTTTGGCAAATTCGTTGTTGCGGGCGCGCAGGGAGTAGCGCGGGCTGCCGGCATACACGGCATCGGCGCCGAAATCGAAGGCGGTCTGCATGCGTTCGAGGCCGCCGGCGGGGAGTAATAATTCGGGGGATTTTTTCATGATGTGTGTCCTGAATCGCTCATAAAAAGTTGCGGGCCGTATCAAAAACAAACCCAATCCGCGCTATTTTAACGCGGATTGGGGGTTGGGTTGTCGGAAAATGTGCAGGCTGCTTTTAGGGCCATTCAAAAGCAGCCTGCATTTTGTTTTTGCCTGCCGTCAATCCTGTGCAGGCTGCTTTTGCGTTTCAATCAGCTTTCTGCCGCGCCCGTCCAGCAGCCACAGCGTTTTCCCGCTGATACGGTAGCCGGCGGTTTGGCGCAATGCGCGGCCGATTTGGTCGTCCGCCTGCATTAACGATTCGTCCGGACAGGCCATGAGCGTGGACATGGCGTGCGACAAATGCAGTCGGCGTCCTGAAATGCGGTAGTTGACGGATAGGCCGTTGCAGCCGCCGCGAACGGTCAAACGGCCGTCGGCGCGGATGCTGACCGTCAGCGGGGCGGCGGGTGCTGCGGCCTGGATACGGCGCACCTGCCAGTCGCCGTGCAAAGGATGTGTTACGGGTGCAGGCTGCTTGGACTGCGTGCCTGCGTGTTCCATGCCGTGTTGCGCGGCTGGGGCGGCTGCGGCCATCATCAGTGCGGCGATGGCAGAAAGTATTTTCGTGTTCATAACGGCCTCCTGGTCGGTTGGTTGGTCGGGTAAATCGGTAATGCCAATGGGCGGCGGGCGGCTGTTCCATCAACATAAGGATACTCTGTTTTATAAAGTGCAGGCTGCTTTTCGGCTCACCCCAAAGCAGCCTGCACTTTTCATGCCGCCGCCGTTTTTTTCGCGCGCGGTTTTCTGAACGACAATTTCGTCTGCTGCGCTTTGCCGTCCCAATCCAGCCACACGCTGCCGCCCTCCGTCAGCCGCCCGAAGAGCAGTTCGTCGGCCAACGGTTTGCGCACGACTTCCTGAATCACGCGGTGCAGCGGCCGTGCGCCCATTTGCGGGTCGAAGCCTTTTTGCGCCAAATGCCGCCGCAGCGCATCGCCGAAAGCAGCCTGCACTTTTTTCTCGGCCAACTGTGCGGCCAGCTGCGCCAAAAATTTGTCCACCACCTTGTCCACCATATCGCCCGACAGCGGCGCAAACGGCACAACGGCGTCCAAACGGTTGCGGAATTCGGGCGTGAATTGTTTTTTGATGTCGGCCATTTCGTCGCCGCGTTCGCGTTGCGAAGTGAAGCCGAAGGTGGGGCGGCTCAAAGCCTCTGCGCCCGCATTGGTCGTCATAATGATGATGGTGTTGCGGAAATCCGCGCTGCGGCCGGTGTTGTCGGTCAGGCGGCCGGCGTCCATCACTTGCAGCAGCACGTTGTAAATATCGCGGTGTGCTTTTTCGATTTCGTCCAGCAGCAGCACGCAATGCGGATGTTTGTTCACCGCTTCGGTCAGCAGCCCGCCCTGTTCGTAGCCCACATAGCCGGGCGGCGCGCCAATCAGCCGTGCCACGGCGTGCGGCTCCATATATTCCGACATATCAAAGCGTTGCAGTGATATGCCCAAGGCCTGCGCCAACTGCTTCGCCACTTCGGTTTTGCCCACGCCGGTGGGGCCTGAAAACAGGAAGCAGCCCATCGGCTTGTCGGGCTGGCCCAATCCGGAGCGCGCCATTTTCACGGCGGACACCAGCACGTCAATCGCCGCATCTTGTCCGAAAATCTGGCGTTTCAGCGTATCGGACAGGGTTTTCAACGCCTGTTTGTCGTCGTGCGACACGGTGGTTTCGGGAATGCGCGCCACTTTGGCGATAATACGCTCGATTTCGCCTTTATCAATGTGCGCCAACCGTTGTGCAGGCTGCTTTATCTGCTGCGCCGCACCCGCTTCGTCAATAATATCAATCGCCTTGTCGGGCAGGAAACGTTCGTTGATGTATTTCGCCGACAATTCCGCCGCCGCCTGAAACGCGTCGTCGCCGTATGCCACGCCGTGGTGCTGCTCGAACATCGGGCGCAAGCCTTGCAGAATCTGCACCGTTTCCGCCACGCTGGGCTCGGCGATGTCGATTTTCTGGAAACGGCGGCTCAATGCGTGGTCTTTGCTGAAAATGGTGCGGTATTCTTCGTAAGTGGTCGCGCCGATGCAACGCAGCTGCCCCTTGGCCAACGCCGGTTTGAGCAGGTTGCCCGCGTCCATGGTGCTGCCCTGCGCGCTGCCCGCGCCGATAATCGTGTGGATTTCATCGACAAACAGCACCGCATCGGGCACGGCGGCCAGTTCTTTCAACACGGCTTTGAGCCGCGCTTCAAAATCGCCCCGATATTTCGCCCCTGCCAGCAGCGCGCCCATATCCAGCGCAAACACAGTGGCATTGGCCAGCACTTCCGGCACTTCGCCCTGCTCGATTAAATAAGCCAAACCTTCTGCCAGCGCGGTTTTGCCAACACCGGCCTCGCCCACCAACAGCGGGTTGTTTTTGCGGCGGCGACACAAAATCTGCAACACGCGCTCCATTTCCGCCTGCCGCCCGATTAACGGGTCGATACGCCCCGCACGCACTTCTTCGTTCAGATTCACGGTATAGGCCGCCAACGGTTCGTCTGCCAACGAATCGGGCTCTTCCTGTTCGGCGGAAAAGTGCAGGCTGCTTTTTTTGCCGTGCGACATTTCTTTCAACAGATTTTTGCGCTGTATGCCGTGCAGTTGCAACAAATACGCGGCAGGGCTGTCTTCCTCCTGCAAAATGGCGGGCAGCAAATCGGCAGGCTGCACTTCGTCCTGCGATGATTGCTGCACATGAATCATCGCCCGCTGCACCACGCGCTGGAAGCCCAATGTCGGCTGCGGGTCGATTTGATGGTCCGCCAATCCGCGCGGATACACCGGCGTGTTTTCGGCAATGCTTTCGCGCAACTGCATCAGCAGCAACGCCAAATCCACGCCCTGGTCCTGCAACAATTCCGCCACCGCAGAATCGCCCTGGACCAAAGCCAGCAGCAGATGTTCCAAACCTACCAGCTCGTAACGCGCCAAGCGGGCATCTTCATACATCATCTGCAAAATCGGTTCCAATTGCGGGGAAATCATGACTGCGCCTCCTGCACAATACACATTAACGGATGCCCTGCCTCATCGGCTGCCTGCAAGACCTGCTGCCGCTTGGTTTCGGCAATATCACGCGTATATACGCCGCACACGCCGCTGCCTTCGTGGTGTATTTGCAACATCACGGCCACCGCTTTTTCATGATTTAGAGCAAATATTTCAGTTAAAACGGCAACCACAAAATCCATCGGCGTATAATGGTCGTTCAAAAGCACAACAGCATAGCGCTTTGGCGGTGTCAATTTTTGACGTTGGATAATTTTTTCGGTTTTTTGGCTCATAAAGAAATTTCTGTTGTGTTTTTGACTATTTTAATGAAATTTTATGCTTCCACCCAAATAAAACTTGACGGATTTTGTTAAAATAGGTAAAACAGAAGTCGGCGAAAGACAGGTAAACATGAGCTGGATACCTGTGCAAGAGTTGTATTACTTTCGCTGTTTTTTCATTTTTATCCTTAAGAAAGTAACACTCTATGGCAACTGGTATTGTTAAATGGTTCAACGACGCTAAAGGCTTCGGCTTTATTACCCCTGACGAAGGCGGCGAAGATTTGTTCGCACACTTCTCTGCAATCAACATGGAAGGCTTCAAAACTTTGAAAGAAGGCCAAAAAGTCTCTTTCGATGTTACCACCGGCCCTAAAGGTAAACAAGCCTCAAACATCCAAGCGGCATAATATTGCCGGCCTTTAAAAAAGGCAGCCTGCAACGGCTGTCTTTTGTTATTTACGGCGCAAAAAAGCAGCCTGCACAAGGTTTTCAGCGTGCAGGCTGCTTTCAGTTGCCAAGCCCTATTTCACACACTTTTGATTCAAAACAAGTTTGCCGTCTTTACACGGATATTTCGCCCAAAAAGATTGTCGCAAACGTAAGCAAGCGTTAAAATCCGCGCCCAATCCATTTACAAATATACACACTTTTATGAAAGCCATCAGCGAAATCCTCCCTTTGTCCCGCGTGGTGCTGGACATGGAAGCCAGCAGCAAGAAACGCCTCTTTGAACAAGTAGCGCAACTGCTGCACGAGCAGGTCGGACTGCCGCAATCGGACGTGTTCGACTGCCTGGTTGCCCGCGAACGTTTGGGTTCGACCGGCTTGGGGCACGGCGTGGCCATGCCGCACGGCCGCCATGCTGATGTGCAGGCTGCCTGCGGCGTGTTCGTGCGTCTGAAAGAAGCCGTGGATTTCGATGCGCCCGACAACAAACCCGTTTCGCTGGTCTTCGTGCTGCTCGTGCCCGAATCGGCCACAGGCGAACATTTGGAAATTTTGTCGCACCTGGCCGAACGCTTTGCCGACAAAAACGTGCGCGACGCGCTTTTGGGCACGCAGGATGCCGCCGCCGCGCGCGACCTGCTCATCAATGATTAAACCAAAAGGAAGCCCATGCCCAGTATTTCGGTACGCCGCCTTTATCAAGACAACCAGCGCAAGCTGCAAATGTCGTGGACGGCGGGCACGGCCGGCAGCGACAACCGTATCTGCGTAGAAGCCGACCGCCCCGCACTCGCCCTTGTGGGGCATTTGAATTTTATCCACCATAACCAAGTCCAAGTGTTGGGCGTGGCGGAAGTGGCCTATTTGGAAAAGCTCGAACAAGCCGAACATTCCGCCCGCTTGTCCGAGCTTTTCGATTTTCCGATGGCGTTGGTGATTGTGGCCAACAACCTGCCCGTGCCGCAAAGTTTGCGCGATTATTGCCACACGCACGATGTGCCGCTGCTCACCTCCGCGCTGGAAAGCCCGTATTTGATGGACGTGCTGCGGATTTACCTGCAACGCATGCTGGCCGTGTCCACCATCAAACACGGCGTGTTTCTGGATGTGTTTGAAGTGGGCGTGCTGCTCACGGGCGCATCGGGCTTGGGCAAAAGCGAATTGGCCTTGGAGCTGATTTCGCGCGGGCACAGCCTGGTGGCGGACGATGCGGTCGAGCTGCACCGCACCGCGCCGGAAGTGCTGGAAGGCCGCTGCCCGCCCATGTTGCGCGATTTTCTGGAAGTGCGCGGCGTGGGCGTGTTGAACATCCGCCACATGTTCGGCGAAACCAGCATCCGTCCGAACAAAGTGCTGAAGCTGATTATCCATTTGGTGCCGGCCAATGACGATTACATGAAAACCTTGGACCGTTTGAGCATCCGCACCGAAAACGAAGAAATTCTGAATGTGAAAATCCGCTCGGTCGTGCTGCCCGTGGCGGCAGGGCGCAACTTGGCGGTGCTGGTGGAGGCGGCGGTGCGCAACTATATCCTGCAACTGCGCGGTAAAGACAGCACCAAGGAATTTTTGGAGCGGCATCAAGCCATGTTGAACAAACCCGACCCCGATGGCGAGTTAAACGATGAAGATAGTGCTGATTAGCGGTTTGTCCGGTTCGGGCAAATCGGTGGCGTTGAACCTTTTGGAAGACCACGGCTTTTACTGCGTGGACAACCTGCCGCTGGAACTGATACCCGATTTGGTGCGTTATCACAGTGCAGGCTGCCTGCAAACGCGGCAACTGGGCATCAGCCTGGACATCCGTTCGCGGCCGAATACCGACACGGCGGTGCGCTTGATTGAACGGCTGCGCGCGGATGGGCACGAAGTGGACGTGCTGTTTTTGGAGGCGGACAACGACGTCCTGCTGCGCCGCTTTGCCGAAACGCGCCGCAGCCACCCTTTGGCGCACGAACGCGCAGGCAGCCTGCACGACAGTTTGGCAGACGAACGCCAATGGCTGCTGCCCCTGCGCAACCTGGCCTATTGTCTGGACACGACGCACCTGACCGCGCAGCAGCTGCGCCACCGGGTTGCGCAATGGTTGGATGCGGAACACAACAGCCTGCTGGTCAGCATCGAATCGTTCGGCTTCAAATACGGCAGCGCGCCGAGTGCCGACTTCGTGTTCGACGTGCGCAGCCTGCCCAATCCCTACCACCAGCCCGAACTGCGCCCGTTCAACGGCATGCAGGAACCGATTATCCGTTTCTTGGACGGCCAGCCGCTGGCGCAGGAAATGCTGCACGACATTGCCGGCTTCATGCGCAAATGGCTGCCGAAAATGCAGGACGAAAGCCGCAGCTACGTTACCATCGCCATCGGCTGTACGGGCGGCCAACACCGTTCCGTGTACCTGACCGAACAACTGGCCGCACAGCTCCGGCCGCAATTTCAGGTCATCACACGGCATCGGCAAATGAAATAAGGTTTGCCGGCGCACCTTCAAAAGCAGCCTGCACCCCGCCCGGACGAGTGCAGGCTGCTTTTTCATCCAATCAACCGCTTAATCCGCCATCAGCATAAAATTCATACAGGCCGCCCGCAAAATACCTTACAATCCCATACTCTTTCCCCAACCCTTCAAAAGGATTTCCCCATGTATTCCAAAAGCCTCACCATCGCCAAATACGACCCCGAACTGGCCGCCGCGATTGCCGCCGAAGTGGAACGCCAGCAAGACCACATCGAACTGATTGCTTCGGAAAACTATGTGAGCTGCGCCGTGATGGAAGCCCAAGGCAGCCAACTGACCAACAAATACGCCGAAGGTTATCCGAACAAACGCTATTACGGCGGCTGCGAACATGTGGACATTGCCGAACAACTGGCGATTGACCGCTGCAAAAAACTCTTTGGCGCGGAATACGTGAATGTGCAGCCGCACTCGGGCAGCCAGGCCAACCAAGCGGTGTACGCTAGCGTGCTGAAACCGGGCGACACCATTTTGGGCATGAGCCTCGCACACGGCGGCCATTTGACCCATGGCGCGAGCGTGAACATTTCCGGCAAGCTGTATCACGCCGTTACCTACGGCCTGGACGAAAACGAAGTGTTGGATTATGCCGAAGTGGAACGCTTGGCATTGGAACACAAACCCAAAATGATTGTGGCGGGCGCATCGGCCTATGCATTGCAAATCGACTGGGCGAAATTTCGCGAAATCGCCGACAAAGTGGGCGCGTACCTGTTTGTCGATATGGCGCACTATGCTGGCCTGATTGCGGGCGGAGAATACCCCAACCCCGTGCCGTTTGCCGACTTTGTCACCACCACCACCCACAAAACCCTGCGCGGCCCGCGCGGCGGCGTGATTATGTGCCGCGACAACACGCACGAAAAAGCCCTCAATTCCGCCATTTTCCCCAGCCTGCAAGGCGGCCCGCTGATGCACGTGATTGCGGCCAAAGCTGTGGCGTTTAAAGAAGCCTTGGAACCCGAGTTCAAACAATACGCCAAACAGGTCAAAATCAACGCGGCGGCGATGGCGGAAGAATTGGTGAAACGCGGCCTGCGTATTGTTTCCGGTCGCACCGAAAGCCATGTGTTCTTGGTGGATTTGCGTCCGAAAAACATCACCGGCAAAGCGGCGGAAGAAGCCTTGGGCAAAGCACACATTACCATTAACAAAAACGCCATTCCGAACGACCCCGAAAAACCGTTCGTCACCAGCGGCATCCGCGTCGGCGCGGCGGCGATTACCACACGCGGTTTCAGCGAAGCCGATGCGCGCGAGCTGGCCAATCTGGTGGCAGACGTGTTGGACAATCCGACCGACGAAGCCAATCTGGCGCAGGTGGCGGCCAAAGCCAAAGCCCTGTGCGACAAAAACCCTGTATATGGCGCATAACGTGCCGACATGATTTCGGCAGCATCGCCCAATCATGAGTGCAGGCTGCTTTTGAAGATAAAAAAGCAGCCTGCACTTTTTTGTCCCATCCATATCCACAATTAAGAATAAAACCCCATCAACCTCCACTTCGTAAAAGGAAAACCATGTCGTTCCTGGACCGCCGCCATTCCGTCGCCCCCATGCAGTTCAATCGCTGGCTCGTGCCGCCGGCCGCATTGGCGGTGCACCTTTCCATCGGGCAGATTTACGCCTATTCCGTCTTCAACGCGCCGCTGACCAAGCTCATCGGCATCACCCATTCCGCACCGGAAGACTGGACGCTCGCCACTGTGGGCTGGGTGTTCAGCATTGCCTTGGCCGTGCTGGGCGCGTCCGCCGCGCTGTTCGGCACTTGGATGGAGCGCGTGGGCCCGCGCAAAGCCATGTTTGTGGCCGCCTGCTGCTTCGGCGCGGGCTTTCTGGTAGCCGCATTCGGCGTGCATGTCCACAACATCTGGCTGGTGTATTTGGGCAACGGCGTGATTGGCGGCGTGGGTTTGGGGCTGGGCTACATCGGCCCCGTGTCCACACTGATGAAGTGGTTTCCCGACAAACCCGGCATGGCCACCGGCTTGGCAATTATGGGCTTCGGCGGCGGTGCAATGCTGGCTTCGCCGCTCTCGGTGGCGCTGATGCACACGTTTGCCGGCGCACATTCCGTCGGCGTGGCGGAAACGTTTGTGGTGCTGGGCGTGCTGTATTTCGCGCTCATGCTGTTCGGCGTGTTCACCATCCGCGTCCCCGCAGACGGCTGGAAACCGAAGGGCTACATTGCGCCGTCGGGCAAGGCTCAAACAAGCGGTACGCAAAACGTCAGCGCGGCCGCAGCGGTGAAAACGCCGCAGTTTTGGCTGCTCTTCTGTACCCTGTGCCTGAACATCACCGCAGGCATCGGCGTTTTGGGGCAGGCCAGCGTGATGATTCAAGAGCTGTTTTCCGAAACCTCGGTGGGCGCGGACGCGGCGGTGAGTGCGGCCGCAGCGGCCGGGTTCGTGGGGCTTTTGAGTTTGTTTAATATGGGCGGGCGCTTTTTCTGGTCGTCCATTTCCGACAAACTGGGGCGAAAAAACGTCTATACCGTCTTTTTCGTGCTGGGCGCGATTTTGTACTGCCTGATTCCCAGCCTGGGCGAAAGCGGCAGCAAAGCCCTGTTCATTATCGGCTTCTGCGTGATTATTTCCATGTACGGCGGCGGATTTGCCGCCATTCCGGCGTATCTGCGCGATTTGTTCGGCACTTACCAAGTGGGCGCGATTCACGGCCGAATCCTGCTGGCGTGGTCGCTGGCGGCGGTGCTGGGCCCCGTGCTGGTGAACTATATCCGCCAAGGGCAGATTGACGCAGGCGTGCCGGCAGCGCAGGCATACAGCATCACCATGTACATCATGGCCGGCCTGCTGGTTTTGGGGCTGCTGGCCAACGCATTGGTTAAACAGGTGCACGCGAAACACCACCTGCACACCATTCCCGAAGCGGCACACAGCGGCAATCCTGCCGATGAAACCGCGCTGTCCGATGCCTATCTGGCGGCGGAAGAGATTTCGCACGGCGGCTTTGCCGTATGGTGGCGTTGGCTGCTGGTCGGCATCCCGCTGGGCTACGGCGTGGTGATGGTATTTGCGAAAGTGGTGGATTTGTTTTAATCCGCTCATCGCCAATCGGTGCGCGCAAATAGTGCAGGCTGCTTTGATGCGGCGGTGTTCATGGCGTTGCGCCGCCATACCCACGCAAAAAGCAGCCTGCATCCCAAACATCCAACGTGCAGGCTGCTTTTCAGGATTTGGGCAATGCAAAAGCAGCCTGCACCTTTGCAAAAGCCGAAAATGTGAGTACAGTAGCAAATGCACCGCCCTTGACGAAGGAGACAGAATTCATGCACGAAACCGCCCAAATCATCACCAGCTACGGCCGCCGCTACATCGTCCGCACGAACGACAAACGCACCTACGAAGCCAGCACGCGTAGCAAACGCAGCGATTTTGCCTGCGGCGACTGGGTCAGCATCGACATATTGAACGACGAGCAGGCCGTTATCGAAGACGTGCAGCCGCGCCAAAGCCTGTTGTACCGCCAAGATGCCTACAAATCCAAGCTCATCGCCGCCAACGTGACCCAGCTCCTGATTGTGGTGGCCGCCTCCCCCACCCCCAGCGAAGCCTTGCTGCAACGCGCCCTCATCGCCGCAGAGGCCGCACAAATCAACGCCGTTATCCTGCTGAACAAAACCGACCTGCCTGGCACGGAATACTGGCGCGAACGCCTGTCGTTCTACACCGAATTGGGCTACAACGTCATCGAATTGTCCGCCCAACAAGACGTGCGCCATCTGCTGCCCGTTTTGTGGAACCACACCAACATCCTGCTCGGCCAAAGCGGCATGGGCAAATCCACCATCACCAACGCGCTGCTGGGCGACGACCGCGCCCGCACCGCCGACATTTCCACCGCGCTCGATTCGGGCAAACACACCACCACCCACGCACAGCTTTATGATTTGGACGAAGAAACCCAACTCATCGACAGCCCCGGCCTGCAAGAATTCGGCCTGCACCACCTTGCCCCCGAAAAACTGCCCTGCTACTTCCCCGATTTGCACCCGCTGATGGGCCAATGCCGCTTCCACAACTGCACCCACCGCGCTGAACCCGACTGCGCCTTCAAAGCCGCCGCCGAAAAAGGCGAAATCCATTGGGAGCGGCTGGCGCTGCTGCAAAAAATCACCGACGAGCTGATGCAATAAAAAGCAACCTGCACACAGCCAAACGCCTTGAACATCCACCGGTAAATTGCTATGATAATCCAGCTTTACCATTTTTAACGCAATCACACAATGCAGGCTACCTTGCCTGCAATCTCAACCCACTAATGGAGAATTGGTTATGAAAAAACCCGTACGTGTTGCCGTCACAGGCGCAGCCGGCCAAATCGGCTACGCATTATTATTCCGCATTGCCTCCGGCGAAATGCTGGGCAAAGACCAGCCCGTCATCCTGCAACTGCTGGACTTGCCGCAAGCCCAAAAAGCCGTACAAGGCGTGATGATGGAACTGCAAGACTGCGCCTTCCCATTGCTCGACAGCATGATTGCCACCGACAACCCCGAAGTCGCCTTCAAAGACGCCGACATCGCCATCCTGGTGGGTGCCCGTCCGCGCGGCCCCGGCATGGAACGTGCCGACCTGTTGCAGGCCAACGCGCAAATCTTCACCGTTCAAGGCGCGGCATTGAACAAAGTCGCCAGCCGCGACGTTAAAGTCCTGGTGGTCGGCAACCCAGCCAACACCAACGCCTACATCGCCATGAAATCCGCCCCCGACCTGCCCGCCAAAAACTTCACCGCCATGCTGCGCCTCGACCACAACCGTGCCGCCAGCCAGCTGGCCGAAAAAACCGGCAAAGCCGTGCGCGACATCGAAAAACTGTGCGTTTGGGGCAACCACTCGCCCACCATGTACGCCGACTACCGTTTTGCCACCATCGGCGGCGAAAGCGTGAAAGACCTGATTAACGACCAAGACTGGAACGCCAACGTATTCCTGCCCACCGTCGGCAAACGCGGCGCGGCCATCATCGAAGCGCGCGGCCTGTCTTCCGCAGCTTCCGCCGCCAATGCCGCCATCGACCACATCCGCGACTGGGTGCTGGGTACTAACGGCAAATGGGTGACCATGGGTGTGCCTTCTGACGGTTCATACGGCATCCCTGCCGAAACCATTTTCGGCTTCCCCGTTACCTGTGAAAACGGCGAATACAAAATCGTACAAGGCTTGGAAATCGACGCATTCAGCCAAGAACGCATCGACAAAACGCTGGCCGAACTGCAAGCCGAAAAAGACGGTGTTAAAGACCTGCTGTAATACCGGCCGATAGCCGAATGAAAGTGCAGGCTGCTTTGGGGCGATCCGAAAGCAGCCTGCACTTCCTTTTCCGCCCTGAAACGGTGCACGGCAGCCGCATAACGCATTGAAAATTTAATTGCCCGCCCATTTCCAATAGCTTTAAACAACCCATACTATTGCCATAATAAATTGCAAATAATTCAATAAAGTATTTATAATGGCGGCTCATTCATTCAACAACGCAAACTTATTTTGGAGATTTCATTATGTCAGTTCAAATTAAAACTGCTGCCGAATTGGAAGGCAAAAATGTACCTTCAGTCGTATTCCACACCCGTAAAGACGACGCTTGGGTAGACGTTTCCACAGACGACCTGTTCAAAGGCAAAACCGTTGCCGTATTCTCCCTGCCCGGCGCGTTCACCCCAACCTGCTCTTCTACCCACCTGCCACGCTACAACGAATTGGCCGCCGAATTTAAAAAACGCGGCGTGGACAGCATTGTCTGCATTTCCGTGAACGACACTTTCGTGATGAACGCTTGGTTGGCTGACCAAGAAGCCGAAAACATCATCGTCGTACCGGACGGCAACGGCGAATTCACCAAAGGCATGGGCATGCTGGTCAGCAAAGAACAACTGGGCTTCGGCGACCGCTCTTGGCGTTACTCTATGCTGGTGAAAGACGGCAAAATCGAAAAAATGTTCATCGAACCCGTGAAAGACGGCGACCCGTTTGAAGTTTCCGATGCCGATACCATGCTGAAATACATCGACCCGACTTGGGTTCCGCACGAGTCTGTATCCATCATCACCAAACCAGGCTGCCCATTCTGCGCCAAAGCCAAAGCTTTGTTGAAAGAAAAAGGCTACGCTTACGAAGAAATCGTGCTGGGTCGCGATGCATCCATCACTTCCGTTCGCGCCATCACCGGCAAAGCCACTGCGCCTCAAGTGTTCATCGGCGGCAAATACATCGGCGGCAGCGATGATTTGGAAGCATACTTCGCCAAAAAATAAGTATCGGACGTGCTGATGACCGGCTACCGGCCATCATTGGCGGCCACCCTTTGAAATGAAGGCAGTTTTTCCTCCTTTTCTGCCCTCATTTCCCTGAATAATCCCAGGGTTATTCAGGCAGCCTGCACTTTGGATGAATGCAGGCTGCCTGAGTAACTCTTTTTCTTAACCCGTTGTTTTAAGGAATCGCAAAATGAAAAAATTGACCGCAGATGTTGTCGTGATTGGCGCCGGCACGGCCGGTATGGGCGCGTTCCGCAATGCGCTGCTGCACACACAAAATGTTTACCTGATTGAAAACCACACCTACGGCACTACTTGCGCGCGCGTCGGCTGCATGCCGTCCAAATTGCTGATTGCCGCCGCAGAAGCACGCCACCACGCATTGCACACCGACCCATTCGGCGTACATTTGGACAAAGATTCCGTGCAAGTGAACGGCAAAGAAGTCATGGCGCGCGTGAAAGCGGAACGCGACCGTTTTGTCGGCTTCGTGGTGGAAGACGTGCTGGCTTGGGACGAAAGCAAACGCATCATGGGCAACGCACGCCTGCTGGACGAGCACACCGTGCAAATTGACGACCACACGCAAATCCACGCCGACCGCATCGTCATCGCCACTGGTTCGCGCCCTGCCATTTTCCCGCAATGGGAAGCCTTGGGTGACAAATGCATCGTGAACGACGACGTGTTCTCTTGGGACACGCTGCCTGAAAGCGTTGCCGTGTTCGGCGCGGGCGTGATTGGTTTGGAACTGGGCCAGGCCTTGAAACGCTTGGGCGTGCGCGTGGAAATTTTCAGCGTGGGCGGTGCTATCGGCGGTATTTCCGACCCCGTGGTTTCCGAACAGGCCAAAGAAATCTTCGGCGCAGAGCTGCCATTGCACCTGAATGCCGAAACCGAAGTCGCGCTCAATGCGGACGGCAAAGTGGAAGTGAAATGGTCGGACAACGGCGAAAGCGGCGTGTTTGTGGCGGACTATCTGCTCGCTGCCGCCGGCCGCCGTCCGAATGTCGATAATATCGGCTTGGAAAACATCAAGATTGAACGTGATGCGCGTGGTGTGCCGATTGCTGACCCATACACCATGCAAACCAGCGTGCCGCACATTTTCATTGCCGGCGATGCGTCCAACCAACTGCCACTGCTGCATGAAGCGGCCGACCAAGGCAAGATTGCCGGCGAAAATGCAGGCCGCTTCCCCAATATTCGCGAAGGCCTGCGCCGCAGCATGATTGGCGTGGTGTTCACCAATCCGCAAATCGCTTCTGTCGGCAACCGTTTCGCCACTTTGCAGCAACAGTTCGGCGCAGAATTCGAGCAGCACGTTGCCGTGGGTGAAGTATCGTTCAAAAACCAAGGCCGCAGCCGTGTAATGCTGGTCAACCAAGGCCATCTGCGCGTGTACGCCGAAAAAGCCACCGGCCGCCTTTTGGGTGCGGAAATGGTCGGCCCGGCGGCGGAACACCTTGCCCACCTGCTGGCTTGGGCGCACCAGTTGCAACTGACCGTGCCGCAAATGCTGGATTTGGCGTTCTACCATCCGGTCATCGAAGAAGGCCTGCGCACCGCGCTGCGCGATGTGGCGGCCAAACTGGATTAACCGCCCGTCAGCATACAAAAGCAGCCTGCACTTTCTCCAACAGGAAGGTGCAGGCTGCTTTTTTCGTGTTATTTCATGGTCAGCAGGCTAATCAGCAGTTTCTTTTCATCGGGTGAAAGCTGCGGTTTCTGCCGCAGGCGGTTGATGTGTTCGGTTTGCGCCTTCTGGACGATTTTGCGCATGCCGTCTTGAAATTCCTGCAATTTTTCCGCGCCGTTGTCGTTAATGCTGTCGGCTTCGGCGGCGTGGGCGAACACGCTGTCCAAAATAGCGAAATGCGGCGACTGGCGGAAATGTTCCAGCGCCTGCGCGGCGGTAATCGGGCGTTGGCGGTAGAGTTTGGCCAAATCGAGCAGGCAGGCCAGCTCGTCCGAAATATCGAGATAATCGGGGAAGGAGACGTATTCCGCCCATTCGGCGTTAAACAGCAGGGTGCGCAGTTGCTGTTGCAGCAGCGTGGCAGGTGCAGGCTGCCTGTAACTTTCACGCGGCAGCTGGTAGCTTTTGGCGGCCACATGGCGCTGCGGCGCGGCCTGCCCCATCAGTTGCGCCAAATTATTCGGGTCAATGCCGGTTTTTTCGCTGAGTTCTTGGCGCAGCAAATACGACAATGTGGGTGCTTGTGTGATTTGGCGCAACAAGGGCGCGGCGTGTTTGACCAGCTCGGCTTTGGCTTCTTGGGTGTTCGGCTCTGTGCCGGCGGTGAGCGTTTCCCAAAAATAGTGCGATAAGGGCTTGCTTTCGTGCAGCAGCGCTTCTTCAAAGCGTTGGCGGCCGTATTGGCGGATAAAGCTGTCGGGGTCGTGTTCGGGCGGCAGGAACAAGAACGACAGGGTTTTGTCGTCTTTGAGCTGCGGCAGAGCGTTTTCCAGCGCGCGCCATGCGGCTTTGCGGCCGGCCGCGTCGCCGTCGAAACAGAAATAAACGTGGTCGGTTTGGCGGAACAGGAGTTTGATGTGCTCGGCGGTGGTGGACGTGCCCAGTGCGGCAACGGCATAGCCCACGCCGAATTGCGCCAGCGCCACCACGTCCATATAGCCTTCCACCACCAGAATGCGGCCCGCGTCTTTCACGGCTTGGCGCGCTTCGTGCAAACCGTACAGGTTTTTGCCCTTGTCGAACAGGGGCGTGTCGGGCGAATTGAGATATTTTGGCTTGGAATCGTCCAGCACGCGGCCGCCGAAGCCGATGACCTGCCCCGAAATATTGCGGATGGGGAACATGATGCGGTGGCGGAAGCGGTCATATTGGCGGCCTTCATTGTCCAGCACCATGCCGCTGTCTATCAGCGCCGCGCTCGGATAAGGCTGGAACACTTGTGCCAGCGGCGACCAGCCTTCGGGCGCGTAGCCGATGCCGTAATGCGCGATAATTTCGGGCGACAGGCCGCGCCCCGTCACATATTGCCACGCCTGCGGCGAACGCGGCAGTTGCTGTTCGTAAAACGTGCAGGCTGCCTGCACCACCTGTTCCAGCGTTTGCTGTTGCTGTTTTTTGGCGGCACGCTGGGCGGCGGCCTGCGGGTTTTCCTCACGGACATTGGGCACGCTCATGCCCACGCGGTCGGCCAAAAGCTGCACGGCTTCGACAAAGCCCAAACCTTGGTGCTCCATCACAAAGCCGATGGCCGACCCGTGCGCGCCGCAGCCGAAGCAATGGTAAAACTGCTTGCTGGGGCTCACGGAAAAGCTGGGCGTTTTTTCTTTGTGGAACGGGCAGCACGCCATGTAGTTCGCCCCGCCCTTTTTCAGCGGGACGTATTGGTCGATGACATCGACAATATCGGTTTTGGCCAGCAGGTCGTCAACGAAGTCTTGGGGAATCATAAAGCAGGAACGGGCAATAAGGGCAACGGGTTATTCGGAAAATGTGCAGGCTGCCTGCGGCTCACACGCCATAAAAGCAGCCTGCACCTTCGGCATACGGCAACGCGACTCAATCTTTCGACACGGTGATGACCGGTTCGGCTTCCGCGTCCTTCAATTCCACGTTGTCGTCCGGCAGATGGTTGTCGCGGAAATCGGCAAACCATTCGTCATCGGGAAACAGGGCAAGCGCGTTTTCCAAGGTGGAATACAATTCGTTTTTCGCCTTGTGCGCATCGGCAAACACTTCGTTGGCGCGTTCGGTTTCGCCTGCGGTGGCCAATGCGCGGGCAAAGGCTTCGCGGCCGGCCACCCAGTAATTCAGCGCAATCAACCGCTGCGCCCACACTTCGGGAAAATGCCGGTTGCTTTGCAGCAGCGCGTATAAAATCCGCAAGGCCACGCGCAGGCGGCCGTTTTCGCGGATGTCCATGCTGCCAGAAGGCGGCTGAACGCAAAGTTCGCAAGCAAAAGAAAGCCAGAAAATGCCTTTGTGGTCGGTGGGCGCGGTTTGGCGCAGATAGTCGAAATCGACGGTTTGGTTGTCATCTTGCACCAATTCGCGGATTTTTTGCAGGAAATCGCGTTCTTCGTGCGAAAGTTCGGGGTTGAATTCGGGTAGTTCGGTCATGTGTGTTCCATATCATCCATGTGCAGGCTGCTTTTGAACGGGCGGATGATGGCCGCCAAAAGCAGCCTGCACCTGCGGCACGCCATCGGCGTTAATTTTGTGTTGCGACACCGCTGGCGGCATCCGCATTGTCTTCTTCGTCTTCCAGATAATCGTGGCGGAAGTTGATAAACCATTGGTCGCCCGGAAAACGAACCAACGCTTCGTCCAAAAAAGCATACATTTCGTTTTTCAGTTGCTGCGCTTCTTCACGGATGGCCGGCGCTTGTTCACGCAAATCTTCCGTGATGGCCGCGACATTGGCAAAGGCTTCCAGGCCGGAACTCAAATAGAGCAGCCCCATCAGTCGGCACGACCACACTTGGGGGACATGGCTGTTGCTTTCCAGCAGTGCGTATAAAATCCGCAAAGCCACGGACAGGCGGCCGTTTTCACGGATGTCCAAGCTGCCCGACGGCGGCAAGGTGCAGAGTTCGCAGGCAAAAGAAAGCCAGAAAATGCCTTTGTTGTCGGTAGGCGTTTTTTGGCGCAATGTGTCGAAATCGATGGTTTGGTCATCGTCCTTCACCCATTGGCGGACTTGCTGCAGGAAGGCGCGTTCTTCGGGTGAGAGTTCGGGGCTGAATTCGGGTAAGTCGGCCATGTGTTTTCCGGAAAATCAATGTGCAGGCTGCTTTTGGACGGGCGGATGATGGCCGACAAAAGCAGCCTGCACTATGGTTAGGATTGCTGTTCGGCCAACGCGGTCGGGTTGGGCGTGGCTTCGCCGACTTTGTGCAACGTGTTGAAATCGGTGTGCTCGAACGGTTTGTCGTAGTTCGGCACCGTCATCACGGTATTCTGTTCATACGACCAAGTGCCGTCGTCGTGCACGGTAACGGTGATGGTGTAGCTTTCCATGCGGAACGATTCTTCCAAAAACGGATTGGAAGAAATGCCGTTCACATTCGCGCCGCGTTTTGCGGTCACGGTAAAAGTTTTCGCATCGGCGGCGGCATTACCGGTGGCCATCACGGTCAGGCCGCGCGGAATGGTGAGCGTTTGAATCAGGTTGCCCGTGGCGGGTTCCCACAGCCAGTAGCCCACTTGGTCGTGGAAGGTTTCCACTTCGCCCGGCTCGACAATATGGATGTGGTAACGCAGGCCGTAATAAATTTGCGGGCCGTTGGCCTGTGCGTCAATCGGCTGCATTTCCACGCGCTCGATATAGGCGGAATCTTCCGGGCCGTCTGCTTTCGGGCTGGTGTCCATGCCTTTGTCGCCCTGCCAAATGCCGGCCAACGCAGCCAACGGGCCCAGATGGGCAAGCGTGTTGCTGTCGGCATCGCCTTCGGTGTAAATGTCTTTCGGGTAGGTATGCGGTTTCAGGTTCATCTTCGTTCCTTGATTCTGTTGGATAAAATTCTGCCCGACGGCAAAAAAGCAGCCTGCACTTTCCGCTGCCGCCATCGGGGAAAAAGCATTGGATATTATAAATGTTTTTGCGCACGCACCCAAATCACGGTTTCTGCGCGGCGAACACAATGAAATTGTAATATTGGTAATACACGGCGGGCTGCGGAAAGCCGGCTTGTTTCAGCCATGCTTCCTGCGCGCGCCATGTCGCCATTTTGTCCAATTTGATGCGCTCGAAGGCGGCGGCTTTTGCCGCATCGTCCAAAAACGTATCGGCCAGGACGTGTTCGCGCCACGCGGCGGTGTACAGGGTTTCGGCAGCGGCATTCTCGCCCAGCACCTGGTCGGCATTGATCAGCCAGCCGTTCGGTTTGAGCCATTGGAACACGTGGCGGAAAAGCTGCTGCTTGCCTTCGTCGTCCAAATGATGGATGGCCAATCCCGACACGGCCAAATCGACCGATTGCGGCGGCAAATCCAAATCGGCAAAGGCGCATTCCAAAAAATCAAACTGTGGCCGCCCTGCAAACCGCTGCCGTGCCTTGTCCAGCATTTGCGCGGACACATCCGCCAGCGTGAAGCGGGCATTCGGGAACGCGGGCAGCAGCATGGCGCTCATCAGCCCCGTGCCTGCGCCCAAATCCAAAATGTGCCGCACATTCCCTGCCTGCCGCGCCAGCCGCACTGCCATGCCGTAAAAATCGTGAAAACAGGGAATCAGGGCTTGGCGTTGGCGGTCGTATTGTTCGGAGACGGCGTTGAATTGGGCTTGGATATTCTCGGTATTCATATATTTGTTTAGTAAAGATATTTTTGAGTGCAGGCTGCTTTTTATAATGAGCATGACGGCGATACGCCATGAAACTATCCGTATTCGGTAAAGGCAGGTGCAGGCTGCCTGAAAGCCTGTTTAACGCTGCGACAATACATCAGGCAAGAGCAGCGTCCGCTCGGTTCCCCGCACGGTTCTGACCATTTCACGGGGGATTTTCGGTTCGCATTGCGCCCAGGCGTTTTCCTGCGCTTGGGGCGACAGTTTTTCAGGCCGCCCCAAATGGTGCAGCGTACCGTTTTTCAGATGAGTCAAGCGGCGTGTTTTACGGTCGAACGCCAATTCAAAATTCAAGGTTTCGCGCATTGCCTGTTCATTGGGATTCAGCCGCACATACTGGCTTTGGCCAACCGCAAAACGGAATATCTGCGAACCGTCTTCCGAGCGCACAAACACGTAGCGCGTATTGTCGGGCATCGGCACTTTGACATTTCTTTCAATGCCCTGCCCTTCGGCAAACAGCGGCTTAAACGCGCCTTCGCCCGGCCAATCCGCCTTTGTGCTGAATGCCAATGCGGGATTGATGTCGATGGCGTCCTGCAAAACCAGCGGTGCCAAAAACACTACCCTTTTTTCTTTACCGAACATCTGCTGCGTTTCTGCCAGCGTTTTCGCGTCCATTTCAGGATTGGCCACCATGACCAACGCAGGCAGCCCCAGGTGTTTTTCTGTCAGCCTCAGGCGGATGCTGCCGTTTTGCCCGTCCATTTTCTGCCACGAGCCGCCTGTGTGCATATCAATGCCGCCAGCTGAAATGGCGAAGCAAAAACGCTGTTTGTCCAGCAGCAACAGCCGGGCGGTGATGTCCGCGTTGTCCTGCCGGTACATGCCGACGAACGGTTCGTCTGCGCGGGCGGACAATGCCGCGCCGAGCAACAAAAGAAATAGAATTTTTTTCATGGATACGACCTCTGCCTATTTCCCTTCGCATTTTGCCTGCGGGGAACGGCGGCAATGATTTTGTTGGAAGATAAAGAATGTGCAGGCTGCCTGAACATTGGAAAAGCAGCCTGCACTCTGTTTTGTGCACCGAACGGCCGTTTGCAATGCGGTGCAGGCTTATTAGTCGGTACGGTTTATTTCCTGTAAGACGCGTTGTGCGTCTGCATCGCCTTGTTCGGCAGTCTTTTCCAGCCAGATTTTAGCTTGACCATTGTCTTGCACCGTTCCGCGCCCTTGGAGATACATCATGCCCAAGCTGTATTGGGCGGGCGCGAAACCTAGTTCCGCCGATTTGCGGTACCAATCCAATGCCTGCCGAGCGTCCTGCGCCACGCCTTTGCCTTCATCGTACATCATGCCCAAGAAATATTGTGCGTTGGCGTACCCTTGTTGCGCCGATTTGCGGCACCAGTCGGCGGCTTGGCGGTAATCCTGTGCCACGCCCATTCCTTCGGTGTGCATAAGGCACAAATTGAACTGTGCGTAGGAGTCGCCCTGCGCCGCAGATTTTTCATACCAATGAATGGCTTGGCGATAATTCTGTTCCGTTTTCAAACCGAAATGGTACATCTGTCCCAGCCGGTATTGCGCTTGGGCATGCCCCCTGCGCCGCCAGTTCACGCAATACGGGTAACGCCGCCGCATAATCGCCTCTGTCAAAAGCCTGCACCGCGCGATGGAATTTCTGCTCGGTCGATGAAGAAGCCCATGCAGCAGCGGGTGCAGGCTGCTTTTCGGGCTGTTGATGCCCGCGTGCGGCGAAGGCGGGGGTTGCCAGCAAAAAGGCAGCGGCCGCTGCGGCATAGAAGGTTGTCGGGAATGAAGGTTTCATGAATTGTCCTTTGAATCAGTAAACAACGGTTGGGCAAGGCAGTGTTCGGTCGGCGGAAAAATGCAGGCTGCCTGAACACCCGAAAAGCAGCCTGCACTTCCAAATCCAAAGTGCAGGCTGCCTGAAACCGCTGTTACGCGTCTGCCGCCAGCAGCTCCCGCCAGCGGGCTACCTGAAATTTCACCTGTTCCGGCGCGGTGCCGCCCAGGTGGTTGCGGGCGTTCAGGCTGCCTTCGGGGGTGAGCACTTGGTAAACGTCGTTTTCAATCAATGTGCTGAAGCCTTGCAGCACGGTGAGCGGCAGATCTTCCAGCCCGCAGCCTGCCTGTTCGGCGTGGCGCACGGCTTGGGCGACGGCTTCGTGGCTGTCGCGGAAGGGCAGGCCTTTTTTGACCAGATAATCCGCCAAATCGGTGGCGGTGGCGAAGCCTTGCAGCACGGCGGCGCGCATGGCTTCGGGCTTCACGGTGATGCCGCGCATCATGTCGGCGTAAATCCGCAGCGTGTCGATGAGCGTGTCCACAGTGTCGAAGAGCGGCTCTTTGTCTTCCTGATTGTCTTTGTTATACGCCAGCGGCTGGGATTTCATCAGCATAATCAGGCCGGTGAGGTGGCCGATGACACGGCCGGATTTGCCGCGCACGAGTTCGGGCACGTCGGGGTTTTTCTTCTGCGGCATGATGCTGGAACCGGTGCAGAAGCGGTCGGCAATGTCGATGAAGCCGAAGCGGGGCGACATCCACAAAATCAGTTCTTCGGACAGGCGGCTCAAATGCACCATGACGAGCGAGGCGGCGGCGGTGAATTCGATGGCGAAGTCGCGGTCGGACACGGCGTCGAGCGAGTTTTGGCAGATTTGCTCGAAGCCCAGGAGTGCGGCGGTGGTTTCGCGGCGAACGGGGAAGGTGGTACCGGCCAATGCGGCGGCGCCCAGCGGCATGCGGTTGGTGCGGCGGCGGCAGTCGGCCATGCGTTCGTCGTCGCGGCCGAACATTTCCACATAGGCGAGCAGGTGGTGGCCGAAGCTGACGGGTTGGGCTACCTGAAGGTGCGTGAAGCCGGGCATGACGGTGGCGGCGTTTTGTTCGGCCAAATCGAGCAGGGCAGCCTGCAGGTCTTTAATCAGGCGGCGGATGGTGGAGATTTCGTCGCGCAGCCACAGGCGGATGTCGGTGGCGACTTGGTCGTTGCGGCTGCGGCCGGTGTGCAGGCGTTTGCCGGCGTCGCCGATTTTGTCGGTGAGGCGGCGTTCGATGTTCATGTGCACGTCTTCCAAATCGAGCGACCATTGCAGGCTGCCTGCTTCGATTTCGGCTTGGATTTCGGCCATGCCGCGCCGAATGTCGGCCAAATCCTGCGCGGAGAGCACGCCGGCTTCGTGCAGCATCTGCGCGTGCGCGAGCGAGCCTTGGATGTCGTGGCGGGCGAGGCGTTGGTCGAAGTTGATGGAGGCGGTGTATTGTTTGACGAGTTCGGACACGGGCTCGTTGAAACGGCCGGACCAGGTTTTGTTGTCGGTGGTCATGATGGGGTTCCTTTGTATGAAGTTGGGGGGATGGGATGGGGTGCAGGCTGCTTTTGGCGGCATGATCTGCCCGAACCGCGGCTATCTCACGATTTATATTGCAGCTTTTGGATAATGGCAAGCCGTTCGGCTTCGTTTTCCGCGTCTATCAGGCTTTGCAGGATTTTCGGCAGGCGTTTGCCGTGCGGCAGGGCCATAACGGACAGCGATAAGGAATAAAATTCTTCGTTTTCAATGGCTTGCATATCTTTCTTAAGCGCATCGACATAGCGACCCATCTCGGCCAAGAAGGCTGCCGCCTGTTCGTCTGTGGCATTGTCGGGCAGCGGCTGCGGAGCTTCGGGAAACTCGGGCAGGTCGTTTGCCATCAGGGTCAGCATATAGGACCGAGGGTCGAGTTTCGGGCTGCCCAAATTGCGCCACGTATAAAACGCTTCTTTGCGTTTGCGCGGTTTATATGTGCCGTCCAGTATGTTTTCGCTGAATTTGGTGTGGATAAACAGGCCTTTGGGGCTGAGTGTGATCTGGGGGCGGCGGTCGAGCAGGACGCGGATAAATAAAAGGAAAAAAGCCGACAGAAGGATGATGCCCGATATGATAATGGTAAAAGGAATGCTGTCGGGCGGCTCGGAAAGCAGCGCAACGGCCAACGCGGCACACACGGCCATCGGCAGGGCGAGGCGGCATAACACGGTGAGGGGGCTGTTGTATAAGGTGTATTCGTTGGCGGGCATAATGAGTTTCCTTTGCGCGGGTTTCGGCCGCCGTTGCCAAAAAGCAGCCTGCACTTTTCAAGCGTTCATTATCGCGTCAATCAAACAAGCCGCCGAAAGCAGCCTGCATGCCTTGTTCGTGTTGCAGCAGCCATGCTTTGCGCTGCAAGCCGCCGGCGTAACCCGTCAGGCTGCCGTCCGCGCCAATCACGCGGTGGCACGGAATGATGATGGACACGCGGTTCTGCCCGTTGGCATTGGCCACGGCGCGCACGGCGGTCGGCCTGCCGAGCCGTTCGGCCTGTTCGCGGTAGCTGGCCGTTTTGCCGTAAGGAATCTGCCGCAAGCCTTGCCACACGGCGGCCTGAAACGGCGTGGACGGTGTGTGCAAGGCCACGTTGAACGTGTGCAGGCTGCCTACAAAATAGTCGCGCAATTCCTGTTCCGCCTGAGCCAAATGTTCGTTCGTGCCCGCAATCATCGGACGTTTCAGCAGCCGCTGCAAATCCTGCTGTTCGCGTTCTACGCGGCGGCTGCCGACAAATTCCAGCAGGCAGAGCCCCTGTTCGGTGGCGCAGGCAATCAGGTCGCCCAAAGGGCTGGGGAAAACGGTGGTGAGGATACTGGACATGGCGGTTTCTCTATTCGGATAGCGCAATCAAACAGGTTCGGCGGCTATGGTTGCGCGGCAGACATGGCCTGCTGCATAAATTCGATAAAGCTGCGGACTTTGGCTTTCATGAAGCGGCGGTTGGCATACACGGCGTATAGCGGCGGAATGTTGATTTGGTGTTGCGGCAGCAGGTGGACGAGGCGGCCGTCGGACAGGGCGTCATCCGCCAGCCACGAAGGCATATAGCCGATGCCTGCGCCGGCCAAAATCAGTGCGGCCACCATCTGCGTGTGGTTGCTGGCGACCGTGCCGTGCAGGTGCAGGCTGCTTTTTTCGCCCGAATGCTCGATTTGCATTTTCGACATATCAGCATAAGAAGGCATCACGGCTTGGTGCCGTTCCAAATCCGCCACCGTTTCCGGCAGGCCGTGACGGGCGATGTACGCGGGCGATGCCACCAGGTAAAACGGTATGTTGCCCAAAGGCTTGGCAACGATATTGTCCGCCAATTCATACGACAGGCGCAAAGCCAAATCTTCGCCGTCGCTGTTTAAATCCACCGCACGATTGGTCAGCGTGAGCATCAGCTCCACTTCGGGATACGCTTCCCGATACGCCTGCACCAGCCGCGCAAAATAATCGCAGGCAAACCACACCGGCGCGCTGATGCGCAACAGCCCCTGCGGCGTGCAAACACCGGCCTGTGCCTGCTCGTTTGCCTGCGCCAGCAGCTCCAGAATATGCGAACAGTCGCGGAAATATTGCTCGCCCTGCTCGGTCAGCTTCAGGCTGCGGTTGTTGCGGTAAAGCAGCTGCGTGCCCAGATTTTTTTCCAGGGCGGCCACGTGTTTGCTCGCCATCGGAATCGAAATATCCAACAATTCCGCAGCCTTGGTAAAACTGCCGCTTTGCACCACTTGGCAAAACACTTTCAAACTCAAGAGCGTATCCATAAGCCTCTTTGCAATGTGGAAAGTTGGGATGATTGTATAAGGAATGGCGCGATTTTTCCATGTTTATAGCGCCCGCGGGCAAAAGCAGCCTGCACCCGCCCCGCCATATCGAAAATCCGCCCAATCCGCTATATAATGCACGCCCACACACCAACCCTTCCCACCGAACACCCATGATGCCCCAACTGCCCACGCTGCTGCGTCCGGCACGTCACGAAGACTGCCCCCAAATTTTGCGCGTACACCGCCATGCCGTCCGCTATTCCTGCCTGAAAAGCTACACCCCGGAAATCATGAACGCATGGCTCGACCTGCTGGAACCGGAAAGCTATCTCGGCCCAATCGACAACCCAAACAAAGCACTGTGGCTGATTGAATACGAAAACCAAATCCAAGGTTTTTTCCTGTTGAACTACGCTGAAGCGCAACTGGAAGCGTTATACGTCCACCCCGTGGTGCATTATTCCGGCTTGGGCACCGCCCTGCTGAAAAAGGCGGAAGCCCTCGCCATACAAGCCGATTTGAGCTTATTGAGCCTGTACGCCTCCAAAAATTCCATTGAATTTTACCGAATCAACGGCTACGAATCGCTGGGCGAAGCCATCATGCCGCTGAACGAACACATCCAAGCCGAATGCCTCTTAATGCGGAAATATTTATCACAATAAAAACATTGCATTATATTTGCCATATAGAATAAGGATTGACGATTATCCTAGCGCCACAGTAGAATGTCGGTTTCCAAATGGAGTAGTGGCTGAGAGGCTGAAGGCACACCCCTGCTAAGGGTGCATCTGGGCTATAACCTGGATCGAGGGTTCGAATCCCTCCTACTCCGCCAAAATACACAAAAACCTACTGATAACACAGTAGGTTTTTTGTTTTGGCTTATTCGTCAAACCAAAAAAGCAGCCTGCACTTCCATTTCTAGAAGTGCAGGCTGCTTTTTCATTGCGGCCGCATCAGGCAAATACTAACGTATCGCCCTCCGCTTCCACTTTAATTGTACTGCCCGCAGCATATTTCCCTGCCAACAGCGCTTTGGCCAGCGGATTTTCAATCTCCGACTGAATCGCCCGTTTGAGCGGACGCGCGCCGTAAATCGGATCAAACCCGGCCTTCGCCAACACGTCCAAAGCGGCATCGGATACCTGCAAATACAGGCCTTGCGCTTCTAAACGTTTTTTCAGGCCGTCCAACTGGATTTGCGCAATGCGGCGGATATGCGCCTGACCGAGCGCGTGGAACACCACCACTTCATCAATACGGTTGATGAGTTCAGGACGGAAATAGTCTTTCACATCAGCCATCACAGCGGCTTTCACCGCTTCATAAGGTGCTTCCGCACCCAGTTCCTGAATGTGCTGGCTGCCGATGTTGCTCGTCATCACCACCACGGTGTTTTTGAAGTCCACCGTGCGACCTTGGCCGTCGGTCAGGCGGCCGTCGTCCAACACTTGCAGCAGGATGTTGAACACATCCGGATGCGCTTTTTCCACTTCGTCCAGCAAAATCACGCTGTACGGTTTACGTCGCACCTGCTCGGTCAGATAGCCGCCCTCTTCGTAGCCCACATAGCCCGGAGGCGCACCAATCAGCCGCGCAACGCTGTGTTTTTCCATGTATTCCGACATATCCACGCGGATTAAATGGTCTTCGCTGTCAAACAGGAAGCTCGCCAACGTTTTGCACAACTCGGTTTTACCCACGCCGGTCGGACCCAAGAACAGGAAGCTGCCGTAAGGCTTGTTCGGGTCGGCCAGGCCGGAGCGGCTGCGGCGGATGGCATCGGCCACGGCGCGCACGGCTTCGTCCTGCCCCACCACGCGGTTGTGCAGCACGTCTTCCATGCGCAGCAGTTTTTCGCGCTCACCTTCCATCATTTTGGACACGGGAATACCCGTCATGCGCGACACGATTTCGGCAATTTCCTCCGCGCCCACTTCGGTGCGGAACAGCGTGTTGGTGGTTTTTTGGTTGCCTGCGCGCTCCGCATCTTTCAGTTGCAGGGTCAGTTTGGGCAATTCGCCGTATTCCAATTCCGAAGCCAAGCCATAATCGCCCACGCGTTTGGCCTGTTCGATTTTGTGTTTGATTTCGTCGATTTGCGCCTTCAAATCGGTCAGGCTCACGGCAGAAGCTTTTTCGGCCTTCCACACTTCGTCCAAATCGGCATATTCTTTTTCCAAGCCGGCAATTTCTTCGTCAATCAAAGCTAGACGTTTTTTGCTCGCCTCGTCGCTTTCTTTGGAAACGTGCATTTTCTCCATTTTCAGTTGGATGATGCGGCGGTCGAGCTTGTCCATCTGCTCGGGTTTGGTTTCTTTCTCGATTTTGATGCGGCTGGCCGCTTCGTCAATCAAATCAATGGCTTTGTCGGGCAGGAAGCGGTCGGTAATATAGCGGTTGGACAATTCTGCCGCCGCCACAATCGCAGGGTCGGTAATTTCCACGCCGTGGTGGATTTCGTAGCGGTCCTGCAAGCCGCGCAGAATCGCAATCGTGTCTTCCACGCTCGGTTCGCCCACCAGCACTTTTTGGAAGCGGCGTTCCAGCGCAGCATCTTTTTCGATGTATTGGCGGTATTCGTCCAGCGTGGTTGCGCCGATGCAGTGCAGTTCGCCACGCGCCAAAGCCGGTTTCAGCATATTGCCCGCGTCCATAGCGCCGTCTGTTTTGCCCGCGCCCACCAATGTGTGGATTTCGTCAATAAAAATCAGCGTGTTGCCGTCGTCCTGCGCCAAATCGTTCAGCACGGCTTTCAGGCGTTCTTCAAATTCACCGCGGTATTTCGCACCGGCAATCAGGGCGGCCAAATCCAGCACCAGCAGGCGTTTGCCGCGCAGGGATTCGGGCACTTCGCCGTTCACGATGCGCTGCGCCAAGCCTTCCACAATCGCCGTTTTGCCGACGCCGGGTTCGCCAATCAGCACGGGGTTGTTTTTGGTGCGCCGTTGCAGCACCTGAATGGCGCGGCGGATTTCGTCGTCGCGGCCGATAACGGGGTCGAGCTTGCCTTCGCGCGCCCGTTCGGTTAAGTCCAAAGTGTATTTTTTCAACGCTTCGCGTTGGTCTTCTGCATTGGGATTGTCCACGGTTTTTCCTTGATTTAATTGTTCAATGGCCTGATTCAGCCGCGCTTCGGTAACGCCTGCGTTTTTCAGAATCTGCCCCGTTGCGCCGTTTTCCTGCAACAGGCCCAGCAGGAACAGCTCGCTGGCGATATAGGCATCGCCGCGCTTCACGGCCGCTTTGTCCATCAGGTTAAGCACATTTTGCAGTTCGCGGCTGGGCATCATTTCGCCGCCCTGCCCCGACACTTTCGGCAAGCTGTTCAAAGCAGCCTGCACCCCTTGTTTGATGCTCGACAGGTTGCCGCCGGCATTCACCAGCAACGCGCCCATGCCGCTTTCCGTATCGTCCAGCAGCGCTTTTAAAACGTGCGTTGCTTCCAAATAGGCGTTGTCGGCCGCCAAGGCTTGGCTTTGCGCGGTTTGCAGGGCGGACTGGAATTTGGTGGTTAATTTATCGTATCTCATGAATATCTTCCTTTTCTGCCGCGCCCTTGGCGGGAACGGCGGTTTTTCATCATTCTTGCCCTCAAAATGGGGCAGAAAATTAAATTGTCAAGTGTATTTTGAAAAAAAATTTTGCAAAAGCAGCCTGCAATCGGTTTCGGCAATGTGCAGGCTGCTTTTTTCGATACGGCAACTTCATTGCAATCAATGCCTTATTGTTTCCACTGCCTGAAAAGAAATTAAATTGTGATTAAAATGAAGCAAATAATCCTTTTTTTGCGGTTTTTTGCGCGAAATCCCTTGATGACCGCAAAAAATCCATGTATATTTGCGCACTTCAAGACGCGGAGGTTTGGCAGAGCGGTTTAATGCAACGGTCTTGAAAACCGTCGAGGGTTGATAGCCCTCCGTGAGTTCGAATCTCACAGCCTCCGCCACCCATTTTAAAACCCCTTGTTTCCGAACAAGGGGTTTTTGCTTTCCGCCGGTTTTATAGTGGATAAAAATAAAAATGAGACAAGGCGGCGAGCCGCAAGGCGTACAAGTAGTACGTCAAGGCGAGCCAACGCCGTATCATTGCAATTTTAATCCACTATATCTGCGCGGCAAACGCAAAAAAAGCAGCCAGCACCTTCATTGCCAAAGTGCAGGCTGCTTTTTGATTTATGCCACCCATTTTTTCTCCAGCCGGTTGGCCACCAGCGAAAGCGGATAACACACGATAAAATACAGAATGAAAATCAGGCCGTACACCCAAAGCGAGGCATTGGGCTGGGTGAGCAGCGAATTTTCAATGATTTGCTGGCCGACTTTCACCACCTCAATCACGCCAATCAGGGCGGCAAGCGAACTGGTTTTCACCATGCGCGTGAACAGGTTGATGGCGCTGGGCAGCACGCGGCGCAGGCCTTGCGGCGCTTCAATGTATAAGAAAACTTGGCGGCGGTTCAGCCCCAGTGCCAAACCCGCTTCGATTTGGTGTTTGTCGATGGATTGCAATGCGCCGCGCACCAAATCGCCCATTTCCGCCGTGCCCCACAGCACGAATATCCACACGCACACCCAAAGCCCGTCCAGATGGATGCCCGTCCACTCCGGCAGACCGAAATACAGCAAAAACAGCCACACCAAAATAGGGATGATGCGCACGGCTTCCAGATAAAGAAAGCAGCCTGCACGCAGCAGCGCATTGCGCGAACGCATCAGCAAGCCGAATGCCGTGCCGGTAACGCAGGAAATACCCACCGATATAAACGAAATTTTTGCCGTGAGCCACAGCCCCGCCGCCAAACGCTGAAGGTTTTGCCCTTCCATAAGCCAGTCAAGCACCATATTTCGCCCTCCGCACCTTGCGTTCCGCATATCGCGCCCACACGGACACGGGCAGCAGGATAATCAAATAGCTGACAAATAACAAAAACAATGCCTCGTTGGTTTTATAGTCCATGCCGATGATATCTTTGGTGACAAACATCAGCTCCGCCACCGACACCGCGCCAATCACCGATGTTTCCTTAATTAAAAACAACACATTGGCGGCAATGGCCGGCAAAGACACCGCCCAAGCCTGCGGCAACACGACATATCGGAAAATCTGCACGTTGCCCAAACCGATGGCTTTGGCCGCCTCGGTCTGCCCTTTCGGCACTGCCAGCAAACCCGCGCGCAAGGCTTCGGCCATATAACCGCCGCCCAAAAACACCAGCGCAATCACGCCGCAGGTGAACCCGTCGATTTTGATGCCGATTTTGGGCAGGCCGTAATACAGAAAAAACAGCTGGATTAACAAAGGCGTATTGCGCGAAAGCTCCACATAGCCGCGCGAAAGCCTGTCCAGCACAGGCAGCCGGTATGCCATGCAGACAGCGGCCGCCAAGCCGACCGCCAGCGACAACACAATGCCGTATGCCGCCAGTTCCAACGTGAGCTTCGCCGCATGGAAAAAACGGGGCGCAGCTTGAATAATATAGTGCCAATTCATAATGAAAATGCAGAAAGAAAATGCCGTTCGTGTACAAAACGGCGGTTAAATTTTGTTAATGCGGATTATAGCGGAGTTTTGCACGCGGTGCATGGCGGCGTGCAGGCTGCTTTTTGCAGCAGCGTGCAAGCCAAACAAAAGCAGCCTGCACTTTGAAATGAAAAACGCAACGGCCGATGTGCCGCATCAAATAGATTTTGTATTGGCGGTGCAAAAATAGCCGGAAACCGCTGACTGTTGCATTTTTACCGCGTTTAAGCCGCCCAAGCCATCAGAAAATTGCATCATTCGCATAAACTGCGCCATAATGCGCGCTTCATATTTTCTTCAACCCACTGCGTTACAGAAAGGATAACACCATGCAAAACAACATCATCTCTATCCGAACCCGACGCAGCCTGAACGCACAGCGCGTTTCTTAACATCTCTCTGCCTGCTTTCAGGCTGCTTTCCTCAAAACATTCCGTAGAACACTTGTGCCATGCCGTTTCAGGCAGCCTGCACCGTGTCTGACGGTTTACCGTTGCTGAACATTTCCATGATACAGCGTTGCCAACGCTCTTATGTACTCTCCGTATATGGCGGGCAGCGTCGCCTTGTCTTATGTTTATGTTCATCAACCATATCAAGAAAGCACCTGAACATGGGCAATTTAATCACTATTATCAAAAACTCAAACACTTGGATTGAAGGCAACGCCGTCCAACAACTGGAAACCACCGCAAAACTGCCGCACATCCGCCGCGCGGCCGGCATGCCCGATTTGCACGCAGGGCGCGGCTATCCGATTGGCGCGGCGTTTTTCAGCGTATCGCATTTCTACCCCGCGCTTATCGGCAACGATATCGGCTGCGGCATGGCGTTCTGGCAGACCGACCTGCCGGCGCACAAATCCAAAAACACCAAACTGGCCAAACAGTTGGGCAGCATTGACGCACCGCTGGACGGCAACTGGGACGCGCGCATAAGCGAACTGCTGCCCCAAACCGCACACCGCGCCGCGCTCGGCACCATCGGCGGCGGCAACCATTTTGCCGAATTGCAGGCAGTGGACACCGTTTACGCGCCCGAACTGCTGCCCGAACATTTCAACGCCAAATGTCTGCAACTCTTGGTACACAGCGGTTCGCGCGGCTTGGGACAGGCCGTTTTGCGCGCCCATGTGGACCGGTTCGGACACGCGGGGCTGCCTGAAAATACACCCGAAGCCGCCGAATATCTGGCGCAGCACGCCGCCGCGCTGGATTTTGCCCGCGCCAACCGCCGCCTGATTGCCGGGCGCATGCTGGCGCGTTGGAACGCGGAAGGCGCGTGTCTGCTCGATGTGCACCACAATTTCCTGCAATCCGTCCGGCTGGATGGCGAAGCAGGCTGGCTGCACCGCAAAGGCGCAACGCCATCCGACTGCGGTTTGGTGCTGATTCCCGGTTCGCGCGGCGATTACAGCTATCTGGTTCGCCCGATGGCGGAAAACGCCGCCCAATCGCTGTTCTCGCTGGCGCACGGCGCGGGCCGAAAATGGCAGCGCGGCGAATGCAAAGGACGGCTGTCGCACAAATATTCGGCCGACAGCCTGCGCCAAACCGCATTTGGCAGCATGGTGGTCTGCGAAGACAAAGCCTTGATTTTTGAAGAAGCCCCACAGGCCTACAAAAAAATCGACGACGTCATCGCCGCCATGCTGGACGCGGGTTTGATTGAACTGGTGGCGCGCATGAAGCCCGTGCTGACGTATAAAACGGCAGGTGGCTGCGCCGATTGAGCATTGCAGGCAGCCTGCACAATATAAACAATAAGGAAACTCCATGATTTACCTACAACTCTCCACAGGACAGGCACCGGCCGAATGCCAATATTTCGCCCGCTTTGCCTTGCGCCAAATGCTGCGCGAAGCCGAAGCGGCGGGGCTGGACGTGGAAATCCTGTCCGAAACGCCGAGCAAACACGGGCTGAGGTCCGCCGTCGTTGCCGTTTCAGGCAGCCTGCAAGACAATTTTGCACAACGCTGGCTCGGCACACTGCAATGGGTCTGCGCCAGCCCGTTCCGCCCCAACCATGCGCGCAAAAACTGGTTTGTCGCCGTGTCGCGCCTGCCCGACTTCCCCGCGCTGCCCGAAGAGGGCGAAGTGCGCTTTGAAACCTGCCGCGCGGGCGGAAAAGGAGGGCAGCACGTCAATAAAACCGAAAGCGCGGTGCGCGCCGTGCACACGGCCACCGGCATATCCGTACGCGTGGAAAGCGAACGCAGCCAGCACGCCAACAAAAAACGCGCGCTGGAACTTTTGGCGGTGAAACTCGCCGCACAGCACGCGGAACAAATGGGCAGACACGCGGCAGACGCACACGCACAGCTTTACCAACTGGAACGCGGCAACGCGGTGCGCGTGTTTCGCGGTAAGACGTTTGCGGAATAAAGGGCTTTTTTAGGGTGGGCACTTGTTGCCCACGCGTTCTCAGGCTGCCTGAAAAATAGAAAGGTTGGGAACGAATCCCAACCTTTTTATTTTTCTACATTGGCTTTTAATAACGCAATGATTTCTTTTAACGCTTCAATTTCTTTGTCTTTTTGTTTTAATAATTCATCTTTTGCATCAAGCAATAATTGGAATTTATCCATTGAATTTAAATAATTATGGCTATTTACATTATTGTCGCCGATGGAAAAGAAAAACGTTTTATCTTGGTTGGCAATTAAATCTACCATATCGATATTAAAAATTTGTGCAATTTGTTTTAGTTTCTCAATATTGATGTTGGTTTGCCCACGTTCGATTTTCGCATAACCATTGGCGGACATAGCCAATTTTTCCGCCATTTCTTCTTGCGACCATTGGTTAATTTCTCTCATCACGCGAATTTTGTCGTGGACTTCCATTTTTTTATCCTTTAATTTCTTTCAGGTTGCCTGAAAGAGTGGTTTTCGATATTTAAAGTGTGCATTTTACTATTTTCTGTTGCTGGTTAAAATTTCTTACAAAGTTTAACATAGGTATTATTTTATTTAAATTAGGAGCGAAATTATGATAAATAGCGTTAAATTTAATTTGGATTTAGCACAGGAAGCAGAAACGGTCGAAGAAGTCCGTATTTTAATAGAAAAGCTGAAACAAATTTGCCAAAAGAAAAATTGGGAATACAGTATAGATAAGGCAAAAATAGTTATTCATTATCCCATTCAAAAAGAGATTGGTTTTGATTTCAATGCGCTTGCTTTTTTAGAAGAATTAAAAAGCGAAGATGTGGAACTTAAACAAAGTATTTTCCCTAATGTATAATAATCAATATGGTGTAACAATATGAAAAAACTACTTTTTATTATATTATTGAGTATATCTGAATTAGCATTTGCTTTTACACCCTCACAAGACCAAGCGCTTTTCGACGGAAGGTGGGATTTGCTTTCTATTGATTTAGAAGGGCATTCGTCTTTACTTGGGGATAGGAATACACATTCAAATAGTTCTGCATGGTTTTTAGTAGAAGAGTATAAAAGCGTAAATGGGAAATTAGTAAGCAGAAATGGAAAGCCTGTTGTAGAAAAATCTACACTTTACGCTGTAACTGTAAACTGCCTACAACGAAAAGTTCGTGTAAATTCTTCAAAAACTTATCAGGGGCCTTTTATATTAAGATTAGAGAGAGGGAGGAATCCAAAATTGATAAGTTCTGCTGATAATATCAATCTTGAGGTTTTGCCTATACCAGATACATTTGGTGAAACAATATATAATTATGTGTGTCATGAAAAAACTTTTTTTAGCCAATAATTGGTTATTAAGTTTTTCTCATTTCAAAATCAGATTGCCAAACTCCATTTTAGGTAATCTGATTTTTCTTTTTCTAACAGCATGAAAAACTGTATTCCCTTATTTTTGCTAATAATCCCACATCTTTTCATCAACCCATTTTCAGGCAGCCTGCAAGACAGTTTTGCACAACGCAGGCTCGGCACTTGGCAACGCGGTGCGCGTGTTTCGTGGCAAAACGTTTGCGGAATAAAGGGTAAACAAAAGTGCAGGCTGCTTTTCGGGTTTTTAAACCTTCAAAAGCAGCCTGCACTTTCTTTATCAGCCGTTCAGTTTCACCGAATGCTCGCGTGTTTCGTGGAACACGATGTCCGGCCAGCGTTCTTGCGTGAGTCCCAAATTCACGCGGTTGGGGGCGAGGTAGGCGAGGTTGCCGCCTGCGTCAATCGCCAGATTGGCGGCGTTGGCTTTTTCAAACTCGGCGAGCTTTTTCTTGTCGTCGCACGACACCCAGCGTGCCGACCAGATGGACGCGTTGTCAAACACCGCTTCCACGCCGTATTCGTTGGCGAGGCGCGAGGTAACGACTTCAAACTGCAACACGCCGACTGCGCCCAAAATCAAATCCGCGCCGCTCATGGGTTTGAAGACTTGAACCGCGCCTTCTTCGCCGAGTTGTTGCAAACCTTTTTGCAGTTGCTTGATTTTCAGCGGGTTTTTGATGCGGACGCTGCGGAACAGTTCGGGCGCGAAGAAGGGGATGCCGGTGAACGCCAGTTGTTCGCCTTCGGAGAAACTGTCGCCGATTTGGATGTTGCCGTGGTTCGGGATGCCGATGATGTCGCCCGCGTAGGCTTCTTCCACCAGCTCGCGGTCGTGCGACATGAACGTGACCACGCTGGAAGCAGCGATTTCGCGGTTGATACGCAGGTGTTTCATCTTCATGCCGCGCTCGAATTTGCCGGAGCAGACGCGCAAAAAGGCGATGCGGTCGCGGTGTTTCGGGTCCATATTGGCTTGGATTTTGAAGATAAATCCGGAAAATTTCGGCTCGTCCGGCTCGACCATGCGCACGGTTGCGTCGCGCGGTTTCGGCGCGGGCGCCCAATCAATCAATGAATTGAGGATTTCCTGAATACCGAAATTGTTAATCGCCGAACCGAAGAACACGGGCGTGAGTTCGCCGGCGAGAAATTCGTCGAGATTGAACTCGTTGGAAGCAGCCTGCACCAATTCGATTTCGTCGCGCAGCTGCTGAATTTCCAGCGGAAAGCGTTGTTCCAATTCGGGATTGTCAATGCCTTTGATGATGTCGAACTCGTGCGGCAGACGTTCGCCGCCGGCGTCGAAGAGATAGATTTCATCGTTCAGGATGTGGTACACGCCCTTGAAGTTTTTGCCCATGCCGATCGGCCAAGTGACGGGCGCGCAGCGGATTTTTAAAATATTTTCCACTTCGTCCAGCAATTCCAAAGAATCGCGCACTTCGCGGTCGTATTTGTTCATGAACGTGACAATCGGCGTATTGCGAAGGCGGCAGACGTTCAAGAGTTTGATGGTTTGCGCTTCCACGCCTTTTGCCGCGTCGATGACCATCAACGCGCTGTCCACGGCGGTCAACACGCGGTAGGTGTCTTCGGAGAAGTCCTGGTGTCCCGGCGTGTCCAAGAGGTTGACGGTGTGGTCTTTGTAGTCGAACTGCATCACGCTTGATGCCACGGAAATGCCGCGCTGCTTCTCGATTTCCATCCAGTCGGAGGTGGCGAATTTGCCGGTTTTCTTGCCTTTTACCGTACCCGCGCTCTGAATCGCGCCTGAAAACAGCAAGAGTTTTTCGGTCAGCGTGGTTTTACCCGCGTCGGGGTGGGAGATGATGGCAAACGTGCGGCGGCGGCGTACTTGGTCTAATAATTCTTTGGACATGGGGTTCTCGTGTGGGTTTCGGGTTTCAGGCTGCCTGAAACGCGTGAAAAATCAAAGGGACGGATTTTAACAGATTTTGACTGCCAAAAGCAGCCTGCACGTTGTTTTCGGGGTGCAGGCTGCTTTTTGGGGATACAGCGGGCGCAAAGAGTGGGTATGGCGGCGATACGCCATGAAACAGCACCGGATTGCAGGGATTCCCAGATGTGCAGGCTGCTTTTGAACCGCGCAAAAATCAGCCTGCACTTTGAAAATCGGAACAGTCGTATATAATGCCCTTTTTTTCACGGGAAATAATATATGTCGCGCAAAACGGCTTATTTATTGGCGATTTCCATAATCGTTGCCCTGCTGGTTGCCGTGCCTGCCGCTTTGGTGTTCGTGCCGAAAAACAACGGCATGCCTTATCGGCTCACGGTGGAAAAAGGACAGGGCTTTGCCGCGGTCGGCCGTCAGTTGGCGGACAAGGATCAGGTGTTTTCGCGCTGGGGCGTGCTGCTGGCGGCTTATTTGAACGGCACGCAAAACCAGTTGGCTCCGGGCAGCTACCGCCTGCCTGCGCGCGTGTCGGCATGGGAAATCGTGCGGCGGCTGAGCAGCGCGGGGCCGGACATGGTGCGCATTCAGATTGTGGAAGGCATGCGCTTTGCCCAAATGCGCCGCATCATCAACCAAAACACGCTGCTGCGGCACGACACGAAAAACTGGTCGGATAAAGAGCTGATGCAAAAAATCGCTTCCGAACCCGTGTCCGACAACCCCGAAGGCCTGTTTTTCCCCGACACTTACGAAGTAGCGGCCGATTCGAGCGATGTGGCAGTTTATCGGGCGGCATACCGCGCCATGCAGGAAAATTTGCAGGCCGCCTGGGAGAGCCGCGCCGACAACCTGCCCTATAAAACGCCTTACGAACTGCTGATTATGGCCAGCCTGATTGAAAAGGAAACCGCACACGAAGAAGACCGCCGCGACGTGGCCGCCGTGTTCCGCAACCGCTTGGCCATGAACATGCGCCTGCAAACCGACCCCGCCGTGATTTACGGCATGGGCAGCGCGTATAACGGCAAAATCCGCCGTGCCGATTTGCAGCGCGACACGCCCTACAACACCTACACGCGCTACGGCCTCACGCCCACGCCCATCGCCCTGCCCGGCCGCGCCGCGCTGGATGCCGCCGCCCAACCGTCCGACAGCAAATTCCTGTATTTCGTGTCGCGCATGGACGGCACGGGCAAAAGCCAGTTCAGCCACACGCTGGAAGAACACAATGCCGCGGTGAAGCAGTATATTCTGAAGAAATAACACCGTACGGTTTCGGCGCTTAAAAAGCACATATCGGTTCGCTGAATCATAGATTCAAGATTCAGACCAAAAGCAGCCTGCACTTCAATTTTCAAAGTGCAGGCTGCTTTTTTATTAATTAAATTAATTTTTTATCAAGAAACCGTCTGTATCAAGCCGTTCTGTATGTCAAACACTTCATCGGCCAGCACTTCGGCATCTTGCGCGTCGTGCGTCACCAGCAGCAGCGGAATGTCCAATTCCTGCTGCACGGCCAGCACCTGTTCGCGCATTTGGCGGCGCAAATCGGTATCCAGCGCGGAAAACGGTTCGTCCAGCAGCAGCCATTCGGGGCGGACGATGCAGGCGCGCGCCAGGGCGGTGCGTTGCTTTTGACCGCCGGAAATCTGGTGCGGGTAATGGTGAGTCAAGTGGGCAAGCTGCATTTTTTCCAGCCAAAACTGCGTTTGGGTGCAGGCTGCTTTGGGCGGCTGTGCCAGGTTTTTGTGCAGCCCGAAGGCAATGTTTTGCGCCACGGTCAAATGCGGGAACAGCGCGTAATCCTGAAACATCAGCCCCACGCAGCGTTTTTGCGGTGGCAGGTTAATGCCTTCGGCGGTATCGGCATAGCAGGTGTTGCGAATGCGGACATGCCCTTCCTGCAACGGTTCGAGCCCTGCCAGCAGGCGCAAAGTCAGGCTTTTGCCCGAGCCGGACGCGCCAATCACGGCAATGCGTTTGGCGCTGCTTTGGCAGGCAATGTCGAGCGAGAACGTGTGGCCGGGGCTGCTTAGGTGCTGGCGCAGGCGGAAATCAAAAATCAGTGGTTGCATGGTGCGGTTTAGTAATGGGGTTTGCTTTTGCTCAGGTGGGTGGTCGTCCACAAAATCACGATGCAGACAAGGGAAATCAGCGCCACCAGCTGGTTGGCCAGTCCATCATCGCCCGCCTGCACGGCTTCGTACACGGCAATGGAAAGGGTTTGGGTTTGGCCCGGAATGCTGCCGGCCACCATGAGCGTGGCGCCGAATTCGCCCAAGGCACGCGCGAAGGTCAGCAAAATGCCCGCCAAAATGCCGCGCCAAGCCAAAGGCAGCGTGATGCGCCAAAACACGGCGGCTTCGGGCAGCCCCAGTACGCGGGCGGCCTGTTCGAGCTGCGGGTTCACGCCTTCGAATGCGGCGCGCGTGGGTTTGACGATGAGCGGAAATGTGACGGCGGCGGCGGCAATGGCTGCACCCTGCCATGTGAAGATGAGACGGATATCGAGCGCGCTTTCCAGCCATTGCCCGATGACGCCGCGTTTGCCGAGCAGGACGAGCAGGTAATAGCCCATCACCGTGGGCGGCAAGACCATGGGCAGCGTGAGCACGGTATCGAGCAGTTCGCGGCCGGGAAAGCGTTTGCGGGCCAGCAAAAAGCCGATTGTGATGCCGAGAATGATGTTGATGCCGGTGGCGGTGAAGGCCACTTTGAGCGATAAGTAAAATGCCGGCAGGGTGTTGGCGAAGTCCATGGCGCGTGTTCGTGTCGTTATCGGGATGGGTGCAGGCTGCTTTTGAGCGTACATCGGCCGTGTTTTACTGCGAAATCATCATTCCCACAATAAAACACGGCGCATGTCAAAACGGTTAAGGTTTGCTGAAACCGTATTTACGCAATACGTTTTGTCCGTTGGCCGACAACACATACTGCACGAAACGCTGCGCTTCGGCTTTGTGCGTGCTGGCGGCCACCACGGCCAAAGGATAAGACACCGGTTTCACGGTCGGCACGGTGGCGGCAATGTTCAGGCGGCTTTGCTGCAACACGGCATCGGTGCGGTACACAAAGCCCGCATCCGCTTCGCCGCGTGTCACATAATCCAATGCTTGGCGCACGTTTTGGGTGTACACCACTTTGCTTTGCAGCGCGTCCCACACGTTTTGTTGCGTCAAAGCGGCTTTGGTATAGGCACCGGCAGGCACGCTTTCGGGTTTGCCCACGGCAACGTGGCGCACAGCATTGTTCAGTAAATCCGCCGGTTTGGTAATGTGCAGGCTGCTATTTTTTGGGGTAATCAACACCAGCGAGTTGTGCGCGAAGGTTTTGCGGGTGTTCGCCTGAATCAGGTTTTGCGCTGCCGCTTTGTCCATCGTGGCTTCATCGGCAGAAGCAAACACGTCCGCCGGTGCGCCTTGGGCGATTTGCTGCAACAAAACGCCGGAAGCGGCGGTGTTCAGGTTAATTTTGGCATCGGGATATTTTTGCTGATACTGTGCGGCAATTTCGCCAAACGCTTCTTTCAGGCTGGCGGCGGCCGACACGGTAATTTCTTCTGCGGATACGTTCAAAGACAATGCCAGCAAAACGCTGCCGGCCAGATATTTCGGTAATTTTTGGTTCATGGGGAATCTCCGGTTCGGTGAGTGGATGGGTGTCAGAAAAACGCCTGACACCTTAACAAAATCGGCCACGGGGCAAAATAATAATTTCGGTGTATTTTGCGGACTAGTTCTAAAGTAGTAGACAACCAAGCAGCCTGCACGCCGATTTTCCAAATGCAGGCTGCTTTCCGGCCGCAAAAAGCAGCCTGCACCATCCTCTTTACGATTTTGCAAGCGCAAGCGCATCATCGGGTATATAATCGCCCCACTCGTTTTGATAATAAGGAAGTATGATGCAAAAATTATGGTATGCGCTGTGCCTGTGGCTGCTGGGGCTGCAACTGGCCTTTGCCGCAGTGAACCCGGACGACTTGCTGCCGCCGGAAAAAGCCTTCGTGCCCACGGTTACCGTGTCCGACCAAGGCGTAGCGGTGGAATTCCGCATTGCCGACGGTTATTACATGTACCAAAGCAAAATCACGGGCGTGACCGAGCCTGCCGGATTACTGGCCGCGCCGAAATTCAGCGAAGGCCAGGAAAAAGAAGACGAATTCTTCGGCAAACAAACGGTGTATCACAAAAGCGCACAAGTGAATTGGCCGTACGCGAAAACCGCGCCGAAAAGCTACCACATCACATTGAATTATCAAGGTTGTGCCGAAGCAGGCGTGTGCTATCCGCCGGTGGAAACCTCGTTCGACATCCAAGGGCCGGGCGTGTACGGCAACGATACGGCCGCTGCCGACGAACCGAAGAGTATGTTTGTAAAGCCGCAGGGAGCAGCGTCCAATCCGCGCGTGACCGCTGCTCCCCCTTCACCCGCGCCTGCTGATTCCCTTTCAAGCAGCCTGCACCACTTATCGCGCGACACGCTGGGTATCAACCTGCTGGCGTTTTTTGTGTTCGGATTGGGCTTGAGCTTCACCGCGTGCATGTATCCGCTACTGCCCATCGTTTCCAGCATTATCGTGGGCGATAAAAGCGGCAGCAAAAAACGGGCGTTCGCCCTGTCGTTCGTATATGTGCAGGGTTTGGCGCTGACCTACACGGCCGTGGGCGTGCTGGCGGGATTGACCGGCGCGCTGCTGACCGTGTGGCTGCAACAGGCTTGGGTGGTGCTGGCCATGGCCGGGCTGATGGTGCTGCTGGCATTGTCGATGTTCGGCGTGTTCCAGCTGCAACTGCCCGCCGCCGTGCAAAATTATTTCCAAATGCAGTCCAACCGCTTATCGGGCGGCAAAGTCGCTTCCGTGTTTGTGATGGGCATGCTGTCGGCGCTGATTGTCGGCCCGTGCGTTGCGCCGCCGCTGGCCGCCGCCTTGGGCTATATCGGCAAAACGGGCGATGCGCTGCTGGGCGGTATGCTGCTGTATGCGTTGGCATTGGGTACGGGCGTTCCGCTTATCGCCATCGGCACGTTCGGCGGCCACATTATGCCGCGCGCCGGTGCGTGGATGGACGGCATCAAATACGCGTTCGGCGTGATTCTGCTGGCCGTCGCCGTGTATCTGGCCACCCCGTTCCTGCCTTATGCGCTGACCGTATCGCTTTACACGGCATTGCTGGTGCTGCCCGCGCTGTATTGGCTGAGCAAACTCGGCAAACTCGGCGGTTTGGCGCGGCTTGTGTTCGGCGCGGCAGCCTGCACCATGCTGCTGGGCGGCTTGTGGTTTGCCTACCAATCCTGGCAGCAGCAAAGCACCGCGCTGCACCGCTTTTTAACGCTGCATCCGCCGACAGACGGCACGGCGCACGGGCAGAAATTCACCGACGTGGCGCAAATGGAGCAGGCTGTGGCCAAAATGCTGGCGGAACATCCGCAGCAACCCGTATTGTTGGATTTTTATGCCGACTGGTGCGTCTCCTGCAAAGAAATGGAAGCCAACACGTTCAGCCAGCCCGAAGTGCAGGCTGCCGTCCCCTTGGCGCGGCTAGTGCAAATTGACGTAACTGCCAACACGCCCGCACATCAGGCGCTGCTGAAACAATACAGCCTGTTCGGCCCGCCCGGACTGTTTGTCCTACACGCGGATGGCCGCCGCAGCGATGCCCTGCTGGGCTATGCGAAACCGGATGAATTCATCGCGTGGTATCGCGCCCGCGAGCAATAAGCCGGACAATGCGAAAGCAGCCTGCACCCTCCGTTTTGGGAAGTGCAGGCTGCTTTTTTTACCGCTATAATACCGCCGAGTCCACCCGATGAAATAGAAGAGGAACGTTATGAGCCACCCGAAAATCCGCAAAGCCGTATTCCCCGTTGCCGGCATGGGCACGCGTTTTCTGCCCGCCACCAAGGCCAATCCCAAAGAAATGCTGCCGATTGTCGACAAACCCTTGATTCAATACGCAGTGGAAGAAGCCGTGGAAGCAGGCTGCACCGAAATCATTTTCGTGACCGGCCGCAGCAAGCGCAGCATCGAAGACCATTTCGACAAAGCCTACGAACTGGAAACCGAATTGGCGCTGCGCCACAAAGACAAACTGCTCACGCACGTTCAAAACATCCTGCCGCACCACGTTACCTGCCTGTATATCCGCCAGGCGGAGGCGTTGGGCTTGGGACATGCCGTGCTGTGCGCGCAGGCGGCGGTGGGCAGCGAACCGTTTGCCGTGGTGCTGGCAGACGATTTGATTGACGCGCCCAAAGGTGCGCTGTCGCAAATGATTGAAACGTATAACCAAACCGGCAGCAGCGTGTTGGGCGTGGAAACCGTTGCCCCCGAACAGACGGGTTCTTACGGCATTGTGGAAATTGCGGATTGGCAGAATTACCAACGCATTCAAAGTATTGTTGAAAAACCGAAACCCGAAGAAGCGCCGTCCAATTTGGCCGTGGTGGGGCGGTATATCCTCACACCGCGCATTTTCGAATTGCTGCACAACACACCGCGCGGCGCGGGCGGCGAAATCCAACTGACCGATGCCATCGCCCAGCTGCTGGAATACGAACCCGTGCTGGCACACGCCTTCGACGGCGTGCGTTATGACTGCGGCAGCAAAATCGGTTATCTGGAAGCCACGCTCGCCTTTGGCTTGAAACATCCGGAAACCAGCGCGGCCTTTAAGGCGCTGGTGCAGCAATATGCGGAAAAAATGCAGGCTGCCTGACAAAAGCAGCCTGCACATTAAAAAACGCTTCACCAATTGCCGTGAAGCGTTTTTGTTTACCTATTCAGCGGAGAACCCAGCGGTTTTTCTGTTTCACCAAAATAATGTGTTCCGTGCGCAACTGTGCGGCATTGTGTTTATTCACCACTTCAATATCGCAGCTATACACGCCGTCCTGCACCATGCCGCCGCCCACGCGCGTGCATTTCTTTTGCAACGTCACATCATAATCCCGAAACCGCTGCATTTTGTCTGCCGCCACCGCCTGCATCACCGCTTTTTCGGAAGGCGGAATCAATGTGAAGTTGCCTTTGGCACCAAAAACATACAGTCCGTAACCAACCGCCAACACAAATAACAAGCTTTTGATATTTCCCATAAATCCTCAAATTAAATCCAATAAAAATAGAATAATAAGGTTGATTCTCTTGCAAAGAATGGTCATGCTATCACAGAAAAGTTACAATCACTAGTTCCCCATTATTTTTGCAGGCTGCTTTTTCCGTGAATCTAAAAGCAGCCTGCACCCTGAAAAAAGGCAATCTGTCATGGCAAAACCGCACAAACCCGACAACGACACTATCCGCATCCGCGGCGCGCGCACGCATAATTTGAAAAACGTTGATTTGGACATTCCGCGCCACAAGCTGGTGGTGGTCACGGGGCTGTCGGGCAGCGGCAAGTCGTCGCTGGCGTTTGACACGCTGTATGCCGAAGGGCAGCGGCGTTATGTCGAGAGCCTGTCCGCCTATGCGCGGCAGTTTTTGCAGATGATGGACAAGCCCGATGTCGATTTGATCGAAGGCCTGTCGCCCGCGATTTCCATCGAGCAGAAATCCACCAGCCACAATCCGCGTTCCACCGTCGGCACGGTAACGGAAATCCATGATTACCTGCGCCTTTTGTACGCACGCGTCGGCACGCCGTATTGCCCCGAACACAATCTGCCGTTGTCAAGCCAAACCGTGTCGCAGATGGTTGATGCCGTCTTAAAACTGCCGGAAGACACGCGCGTGATGATTCTGGCGCCGGCGGTACGCGAGCGTAAGGGTGAGTTTATCGATTTCTTTGCCGACTTGCAGGCGCAGGGTTTTGCGCGGGTACGTGTGGACGGCGAGGTCTATCAGTTGGACGAAGTGCCGAAGCTGGAAAAAAACATTAAGCACAATATCGACGTGGTCATCGACCGCGTGAAAGTGAAGGCGGACATCAAGCAGCGGCTGGCGGAAAGTTTTGAAACCGCGCTGCGCCACGGCAACGAGCGAGCGCTGGCGATGGAAATGGACAGCGGCGAAGAACATTGGTTTTCGGCGCGTTTCGCCTGCCCCGTGTGTTCGTACAGCCTGCCCGAATTAGAGCCGCGCCTCTTTTCGTTCAACAACCCGATGGGTTCCTGCCCGACTTGCGACGGCTTGGGCAACACTAATTTCTTCGACCCCGAAAAAGTGGTCGCGCATCCCGAATTGTCGCTGGCAACGGGCGCGATTGACGGCTGGGACAAGCGCAACCAGTTCTATTTTCAAATGATTCAATCACTGGCGCGGCATTATGGTTTCGATGTGCAGGCTGCTTGGGAAACGCTACCTGAAAAAGTGAAAAAAGTCATACTGCACGGCTCGGGCAAAGAAGTCATTGATTTCACATACCTATCCGAACGCGGCACCACCTTCAACCGCAGCCACGCCTTCGAAGGCATCATCCCCAATCTCGAACGCCGCTACCGCGAAACCGACAGCGAAACCGTGCGCGAAAAACTGCGCGAATACCAAAACCACCGCGCCTGCCCGAGCTGCGGCGGCGCACGTTTGCGCAAAGAAGCGCGCTACGTTTACGTTAGCGGCGAACCCTTGCACGAAGTTTCCGCCTGGCCGCTGACCAAAACCCACCAATTCTTTGAAACGCTGGATTTGGACGGCAACAAAAAACAAATCGCCGAAAAAATCCTCAAAGAAATCATCGAACGGCTCGGCTTCCTGATTAACGTCGGGCTGGATTACCTAAATTTAAGCCGCTCCGCCGAAACCCTTTCCGGCGGTGAAGCCCAGCGCATCCGCCTCGCCAGCCAAATCGGCAGCGGCCTGACCGGCGTGATGTACGTTTTGGACGAACCCTCCATCGGCCTGCACCAGCGCGACAACGACCGCCTGCTCGCCACACTCAAACGCCTGCGCGATTTGGGCAACAGCGTGATTGTGGTCGAACACGACGAAGACGCCATCCGCGAAGCCGATTTCGTCGTCGATATGGGCCCCGGCGCGGGCGAACACGGCGGCAACGTACTGATTGCCGACACGCCCGAAAACGTCGCCAAATGCGAAAAATCCGTTACCGGACAATACCTCAGCGGCAAAAAATCCATTGCCGTGCCGTCTGAACGCACGCCCGTCAATCCCGAACGGATGCTTGTCCTCAAAGGCGCGCGCGGCAACAACCTCAAAAACGTTACCCTCGAACTGCCGCTCGGTTTGATTACCTGCATCACCGGCGTATCCGGCAGCGGCAAATCCACCCTGATTAACGACACCCTCGCCAAAATCACCGCCCGCGAACTCAACCGCGCCCAAGAAGAACCCGCCCCATACGACGACATCCACGGTCTCGAACACCTCGACAAAGTCATCAACGTCGACCAATCCCCCATCGGCCGCACCCCGCGTTCCAACCCCGCCACCTACACCGGCCTGTTCACCCCCATCCGCGAACTCTTCGCCGGCGTGCCCCTCTCGCGCGAACGCGGCTACAACGTCGGCAGATTCTCCTTCAACGTCAAAGGAGGTCGCTGCGAAGCCTGCCAAGGCGACGGCGTGATCAAAGTCGAAATGCACTTCCTGCCCGACGTGTACGTCCCCTGCGAAGTCTGCCACGGCAAACGCTACAACCGCGAAACACTCGAAATCCAATACAAAGGCAAAAACATCAGCCAAGTCCTCGACATGACCGTCGAAGAAGCCCGCGAATTTTTCGACGCCGTCCCCACCGTATCGCGCAAACTGCAAACCCTGATGGACGTAGGCCTCGGCTACATCCGCCTCGGCCAGTCCGCCACCACCCTCTCCGGCGGCGAAGCCCAACGCGTCAAACTCGCCTTAGAGCTATCCAAACGCGACACCGGCAGAACACTCTACATCCTCGACGAACCCACCACCGGCCTGCACTTCGCCGACATCGCCCTGCTGCTCGAAGTCATAGGTCGTCTGAAAGGCAAAGGCAACTCGATTGTGATTATCGAGCATAATCTTGACGTTATAAAAACGGCGGATTGGATTGTGGACTTAGGGCCCGAGGGGGGAGATGGGGGTGGGAGGATAATTGCGGAGGGGAGACCGGAGAAGGTAGCAGAAGTGGAAGGAAGTTATACTGGGAAGTATTTGAAATCAAATATAAAATAAATAATTTTATAATTCAATCAAGGAACAAAAATGCCAAACACAAAAATTGCCATAGACTCATCAGAATTTATTGTTAAATTAGTTGAATATTTTGATGAAAACTATATAGAAAATTTAGAACAGACTTATAAGTTATGTGAAACTAGAATTGAAGTTAATCCAATCAAACAGCCTAAAAATTGTGTTGGCTGCAATCTTGCTTCTTATGAATATTTATATAGTCAAAAGCAAGATACATCGTACCATTGTCAGCAAGAAAATTTTATTTATGCGATTCGTACCATGCCTCTTCATGCTGAAGAAATTGAACATGCATTTTTAAAAATAGAAAATAATAATGATAAGGAATTTTTTGCACTTGAATTTCTGGAAAATAAATCAGTATTAAATATGGCATCAGTAGGTTATGCTTGTGGAACAGATGTTTTAGGTATATTAAAACTGCTGAATCGTATCAATATAGCCAGCAAAACCTACCCAGTTCTGCATAACATTAATCAAATTCGGGAATTAAATATTTTGCGTATTGATGATCAAAAAGAAAACTGGGATATATCAGCACAAGCCGTGCAACATTTTATAAATGATTTTGGGTACATCAAAGAAAATTTTGATTTTTCGGTTTTAAATGAGAGTGAGGCATATAACGATTTCTGCCGTCGTATAGATTTATTTACCTTATCTTATGTTTATAATGAATTGGATAAAAAAGAAAAAATAGATATTTTTAACAAAATAATAGAATTGGCATCTACTCATTTTCTAATCCTTATAAATGATTATAATGCATATAGTGGATCAGATCATAAATTATTTATAAATGAATTTAATGAATATTGTGACAATAATTTTAAACTAATTAATAGCGTCAGAGTTGATTATAATGGAGAGGGAGCTTCTTTTAAAAAAGCTATGAATGATTGGGTATGGAAACTTCCTAATTTTGAAACAATTTCCTTTCGTGATAAGTATCGCATGAAAACAAACATGAAATCAATTTGTTATATTTATGAATTTGAACGAGCTTGATATGATTGTTAGCGTTAGTAGAAAAACTGATATTCCTGCTTTTTATGCTGATTGGTTTTTTAATCGGTTAGAAGCTGGTTTTGTTCTGTACAAAAATCCATTCAATGCTAATCAAGTTCATCGTGTTGAATTAACACCTGAAAATGTTGATGCATTTGTGTTTTGGACGCGAAATCCACAGCCTTTTATATCGCGTTTGGATTTGCTTGAACCATATATTTATTATTTTCAATATACAATTACAGGCTATCCGCGTTACTTAGAAAAATCTACACCAAACCCTTATAAAGCAATTGAAACATTTAAAAATCTAAGTCGGATAATTGGTAGAGAACGTGTTATTTGGCGATACGATCCTATTCTTTTATCTAACACTCTAACTATCCAAGAACACAAACGACTGTTTTCTAAAATCGCAGATTTATTAAATGGCTATACAGATAAAGTAGTAATTAGCTTTGCTGATTTTTATAAAAAAACTGAAAGAAATTTGAAATCTGTTCAAATACCTATTAAGTTAGAAAATACAATATCAAAATTTGAGTTTTTCAATATCTTAGATAAAGAATTTGAAGATAACTTAAAAGAACTAGTTTTGTTTATGAAAAATGTAGCAAAAGAAAATGGTATGACAATTGAGACTTGTTCTGAAGAAATTGATTTGAAAATACGTTATGGGATTGAAATTACCCATGGGAAATGCATTGATAATGAATTATTGGAAAAGATAGCGCATAAAAAAGGGTTTCCCAGCAAAAAGGATAAAGGGCAGCGTCAAGCTTGTGGTTGCGTAGAAAGCCGTGATATTGGTATTTATGATACTTGTGTTCATGGCTGCCAGTATTGTTATGCCACTACCCAGCATGATAAGGCAACTGAAAACAAGAAAAAGCACAACCCAGAGAGCCCATTTTTGCTTGGTGATTTCCCTACAAGTTTTACTGATGAACAACGCGCTGAAAAATTAAAGCCACCAAGTTTAAAAACAAGTAAATTATCAGCGAATGAACAACCAAGTCTATTTGATTTGTTTGATTGACGGTTTGCCGTTTCAACATTTCAGACGGCCTCCAATGTCGTCTGAAAACATCAGCTTCAACAAAGTTAACACCTTAAACAACAAACCATTCCTTCTCCAACACCCAAACCACAAACAAAAATCCTATGGCGCATTAATCGCAAAAACTTCATTGCCGGCGGCACATTCTTTTTCACCGTCAAACTCGCCAACCCGAAATCGCGCCTGCTTGTCGAACATATCGACTTCGCATGTGGCTTATATGGATGTGCAAAAACAATATCCCTTTGAAACCGTCGCCGTATGCGTGCTGCCGAACCACATTCACGCCACTTCGGAATTGAAGTTTTCATAGGGGCTACGGCTCGCTTGTTGTTTAGTGAATAATTTCATAAATATAATTACTAACCAAACACATGCAATATCCATAAAAAGAATCACAGGTATACGAAGTTACGGTATACGCACTGAATAACAATGTAAATATACTTATGAGCATCGCAATGGGTAAGGTTTTTATATCTCTTATAAAAAATAAATTGATCAGGGTTGCCACTGCGAATAGGCTTGCAATATAGCTTGATAATTTAATGAATTTAAGTAAATATGAAAATAATTCCGCATCCATCACTATGGTTATTTTTATGAGCCATATGGTCAAAAATATCAATGATGGGAGATTTAATAAAATTTGAGCAATAAGAAAGAAGCGATTTTTTTGCTTCATTTTATTGAATATTTTTAAGTTGATCATGACCATCTTTAGCTGCACCCATATTATCCGACTATCCTAGGAAGCCGTAGTTTTCAGAACTAATCCACCCGACCGCCTAAAACAAACCAATGTACAGGCTGCTTTTCAACTCCGTTGAAGCTTCGTTTTGAGCAAGCTACCATTCAAATATTCCATCAATAAAGGCTACCTGAAAGCGTGGGCTTCAACGAAGTTAAAACCCACTTCTTTCGTTTTAGCTGCGCAGAAACTCACTTCGTTCGTTTTCAGGTAGCCTTTTCTTAACTTGGCGGCAGCCGCAGTTTCAAAAATCAGAAGCCGCCGTTATCCGCCAAACAACGCCGTTTTGCCTTCCGCGCCGGAAACATCCAGCACTTCAATTCCTTCCCCTGCCAACACGGCTTGCGTCAGCATGGCCACGCCGCCGGAGGGGCCGATTTCCAAAATCCGCCGCACGCCCAGCGCGGCCATGCTGCGGCATTCGGCCACCCAGTCCACGGGATTGACCAACACATTTTGCGCGATGCCGCGCGCCTGTTCCGCATCCAAACCGCAGGCGGCCGCCCATTCGGCTGTTTGCGCTACGGCGGGTAACATGGCGGGGTGGTGGAAGCCGATTTCCACATCCAGCCGCCACAGCAGGTTTTCGGGCGTTTGGCCGTTGGCATCTTTCACCGTGTCCGACAACACGCCGCACACGCGCGCCACCGATTCGGGCTTGCCGCTGACGACAAAACCGTCCGCGCTGTTCTGCAAGCCGATACACGGGCGAGCGGCGGAATCCGCGGGGAACAGTTCGTCAATCACGGCGGCAATCTGCCCACGGCTCACGCCCTGCACCATCACCATCGGATGCAGGTCGTCGTACAGATACATACCCGTTGCTCGCCCTTGCAGCGTGGCCGCCGCGCCAATCAATTCGGCCAAGGCCAGCAGTTCGGCGGCATGCTGCGGCTCGCGCATCAGATAACGCCCGAGTATGCCCTGCGAATGCCCGATAACGCCCGCCGCCTTGCCGCTGTCCAAGCCGCGCGCCTCCAGCGTGTGCAGATTAGCGATTTGCGCAAGGAAAATGCCGGGCGCGCTCACGGCGGCTCGCACCAAATCGATGCCGGCCGCGCCGTTTTCCGCCCATTTAATCGGCTCGAAACCCTGCGGGCGGGCGGTGGCAAGCTGCTCTGCGACTGGTGCCAAGATTCGGGCGGCTGCGGCGGCCACTTCGTTTGCCCTGTCCCTCGCCCCATCGGCCAAAGCCTCGCGCAGGCTGCTTATCCAATCGAAGCCCTGCCCGGAAAAGCAGAAGGCGAAAGGTTCGTCATAAAAATGTTCCGGCAGGCGGTTTTGTTGCAGTTGGCTCATAGTTTCACTCCCTCCGTAATCGGTGTTGAACGGTTTGCAAAACTTAATACGATGATTGTATGACGAATAACGCGCTTGTGCCACGCACTCAAATCAAACATGGTTTTCAGGCGGCCTTATTGATTTCGCGTTATCATTCCGTTTTATCGTTGAAAGGAAACGTCATGCCTGCCGTGATTACATCCCCCGAAAACCTTGCTGCCGCACAAGCCTTGTTTGCCGAAACGCTGCTGGCCGCGCTGCCTCAAAAAGCAGCCTGCACCGTATCGGGCGCGGGCGGCGGCTTTGAAACCGAAGTAGCTTATTCGTCCGAACTGGATTTGTGGTACGCCATGCAGCCGCAGGGCAAAAAATGCTGGAACGGCTTCGGTATCGGCCAGCCTGTGGCCGGCAAAAAGGTGTCGATTGCGGCGGAAATCAATTTCCCCACCGAAGGCCTGAACCGTGCGGTGTCCGGCGTGTTCGCGGAGGATGGCAACGGTGGCGTTTGGGTGCTGCACCGAGGCAAAATCCGTGGCGGCAAGGAATTATTCTTCCGCCACTTCAGCGGCGAAACGCTGACGGCGGACGACGGTGGCAAAGAGGAAACGTTTGCCCTGGTCGGACGGCTGGACGATGCGGATTTTGCGGCCAAACTGGCGGCGTTTGTGAAGGAAATCCTGCGTATTAAGGCGGCGGCAAAGGCATAGTCGCACAACGGCCAAAAGCAGCCTGCACTTTGGATGTTCAAACGTGCAGGCTGCTTTTCTTATCGCCGCGTTCAGATTTTTCAATCGCATAAATCCGCCAATTCTCTTGACTTTTTCCGCTGGCTTACAGTATTTTACGGTTCATTAACAATTCGCTGTCGTAGAACCAGTTCATCCACCTCCAAAAGTAAAGGAACGCTTATGAGCAACGACCACACGCCACACGGTTTGCAGCGCAATCTGAAAAACCGTCACTTGCAGCTTATCGCCATCGGCGGAGCCATCGGCACCGGCCTGTTTATGGGCTCGGGGAAAACCATTCACTTGGCCGGCCCTTCCGTGCTGCTGACTTATGTCATCATCGGTACGTTTCTGTTTTTTATCATGCGTGCCATGGGTGAGCTGCTGCTTTCAAATTTGGAATATAAATCGTTCACCGATTTCACTTACGATTTGCTGGGCCCTGCCGCCGGTTTCTTTGTGGGCTGGACATACTGGTTCTGCTGGGTCGTTATCGGCATGGCCGACATCATCGCAATTACGGGCTATACGCAGTTTTGGTGGCCGGATGTGCCGCTGTGGCTGCCCGGGCTTTTATGTATCTTGATTATGGCGGGCATGAACCTGCTCACGGTGAAACTGTTCGGCGAAATGGAATTTTGGTTCGCATTGATTAAAATCATCGCCATTTTGCTGCTGGTGGTGGTTGGTCTGTTCTTGGTGTTCACCGGCTTTATCGACCCGTCTTCCGGCGAAAAAGCTTCGTTTGCGCACTTGTGGAACAAAGGCGGCTTCTTCCCGAACGGCATCGGCGGCTTCTTCTCCGCCTTCCAAATCGCCGTATTTGCCTTTGTCGGCATTGAATTGGTCGGCACGGCGGCTGCGGAAACCAAAGACCCGGAAACCAACCTGCCCAAAGCCATCAACCGCATCCCCGTCCGCGTTATCATATTTTATGTGCTGGCGCTGGGCGTGATTATGACGGTAACGCCGTGGAGCGAAGTGAATCCGGCCAAAAGCCCGTTCGTGAACATGTTCACCCTTATCGGCATTCCGATTGCCGCAGGTTTGGTGAATTTGGTGGTGCTCACTTCCGCACTGTCCTCTGCCAACGGCGGCATGTTCTCCACCGGCCGCATGCTGTACGGCTTGTCCGCCGCCGATGTGGCACCAAAAATGTTCTCCAAGCTGAACCGCAACGGCGTACCGGCCACCGGACTGCTGTATTCCTGCCTTTACTTGGTTGTGGGGATTTTCCTGCTCTACCAAAGCGGCGACATCATGGATATGTTCACCATCGTCACCACGGTTTCCAGCATCGGCTTCATTTTCGTGTGGATTATGATTTTGCTGGCCTATCTGAAATACCGCAAAACCCGTCCGCAACTGCATGAAAAATCCATCTACAAACTGCCCGGCGGCACAACCACCATTTGGCTGTGCATGGCATTCCTGGCGTTTGTACTGGTATTGTTCTCGCTGGATGCCGACACACGCCTCGGCCTGATGTACATGCCGCTGTGGTTCATTGTGTGCGGTATCCTGTATTGGCTGCTGTACCGCCGCAACCATCCGGCAAACCAAAAACAAGGTTGATGAAACTGCAGGCTGCTTTGAATCACGTTAAAAGCAGCCTGCACCTTTTGGCGGATACGGTGGCAGCCTGTTTACCGCATTACCGCACACCGCCACACGCAAAAAAGCAGCCTGCACTTTGAATTTCCCAAGTGCAGGCTGCTTTTTGCATTGCCGATTCAATCCCAACCTTGTGCCAAATCATTCGCCTCCGCCAGCCGCTCCTGCGTGCCCACGTCCAGCCACAAGCCGTCATACCATTGCCCCGAAACCTTGCCTTGCGCCATGGCCGCGCGCAATAGCGGTGCCAATTTGGCAGGCGTATGTGCCGGCGTATCGGCAAACAGCTGCGGCATATAAATCCCCACGCCGCTGAACGTCCCCACCGTCCCTTGCGCCTTATCCTGCGACACCGATTCCCCTTGCAGGGCAAAATCGCCTTCCGGATGATGCGGCGGATTCGGCACCAGCCACAAATGCGCCAGCTGCCCCTGCTGCTGCATTTTTTGGGCAATCTGCGGCGCGTCGCCAAAAGGAATCTGCGTCAGTACATCGCCGTTCACCACCAAAAACGGTTCGTCGCCCAAAAGCGGCAACGCCGTGGCAATACCGCCCGCCGTTTCCAAACCGCCCGCCGTTTCGGGCGAATAGGCAATGCGCACACCGTATGCGCCGCCGTCGCCCAAGGTTTCTTCAATTTGCCGCCCCAGCCAGGCATGGTTAATCACAATCTCGTCAAATCCGGCCGCCCGCAGGCGGCGCAAATGCCAGCCAATCAGCGGCTCTTTGCCCACGCGCAGCAACGGTTTAGGCGTGTGATCGGTCAGCGGACGCATTCTTTCGCCTCGTCCGGCGGCTAAAATCATGGCTTTCATGGCGTTCCCCGTCAGCCCTGCCACGCGGCGCGCAGCAAGACGAATGCTGCAACCAGCAGCAGGATTTTGGCCACCAGCGATACGGTTTCGTGCACAACCTGGCGGTGGCGGCGGCTGAAAAAGCGGCACACCGTCCAACCCAGCAGGCACAACACCAGCACGGTGATGGCATAACGTGTGAGTATGTTCATAAATCAACAAGAGTGCAGGCTGCTTTTGAATCGGCTCAAAAGCAGCCTGCACTTTCATGCCGGACAGATTAACGGTTCAATCGGGCAGTGGCCGCGCGGTCTAATTTGCACGAATCCAAAATAATGCTTTGTTGTGCGCCCGCGCCCTGTCCCACCGACAATTTGCCGCCGTCCACTTGGGTCACGTTGTCCGCGGTGGCCGGCATGGTCGTCCATACGGTGGTGCGGCTGTTGTCCTGGCTGATGAAGCGGTTCATGGGAACGAAGCCGTCGCGCCACATGCCCGGCGTAATCTGGCGGCCGATTTTCAGTTGCGCCACCACGATATCGTTGCCCTTAAAGCCATACATGGCGGTGACTTTCTGCGGTGTCAGTTTGCCGTTGATTTCCACTTGGCAGGTGTATGCCACCTCTTTTTTACCGTCGATTTCGCTGCCGTTATTGGCGGCCGGCGTGCTGGCAGGCGCAGCCGTTGCGGCAAACGAACAGGCGGCCAGAACTGCGGCCAGCAAAGTACGGGTTTGAATCGGTTTCATAAACAACTCCTTAAAAAACGGCCGTGATGCCGTGTTGGAAAAATGAAAAATTAAACGCAATCGGCGGCGGCTTGTCAAATCCGCAGCCTTGCTTTTACGCATGATTAACCTGATTTTGCGCAACCGCGCCGCGCCTGCACGCCGATTTTACACAGCGCGCCGGAAGCTGATGGCGCGGATAACGTGTTGTCGCGACACTTCTTCGTCGCCCGACAAATCCGCCAGCGTGCGTGCCACGCGCAAAATGCGGTGGAAGCTGCGTGCCGACAAAGACAGTTTCTCCAGCATAGTACCCAAGGCTTCGCGCGCTTCCCTGCCAATGCGGGCTTCGCTGTCCAATTCGGTGGCGGACAGGCGCGCGTTGGTTTTGCCTTGCCGCGCATATTGTCGTTCACGTGCCGCCAAAACGCGCCGCAACACACTGCCGCTGTCTTCGCCGGCCTGCGCATTAACCAAATCGGCGGCGGACAGGGCGGGCACTTCAATCGTCAAATCAATACGGTCGAGCAGCGGGCCGGAAATGCGGTCGCGGTAACGTTTGATGCTGTCGGGCGTGCAGCGGCAGGGTTTGGACGGATGGCCCAAATAGCCGCACGGACACGGGTTCATGGCGGCCACCAGTTGAAATTGTGCCGGATAAGTGGCTTGGCGGGTGGCGCGCGAAATGTGAATCTCCCCCGTTTCCAGCGGCTCGCGCAGCATTTCCAGCACGCGGCGGTCGAATTCGGGCAGCTCGTCCAAAAACAATACGCCGTGGTGTGCCAATGAAATTTCGCCGGGTTTCGGGTCGGAACCGCCGCCCACCAGTGCCGCCGCGCTGGCGGAATGGTGCGGATTCCGAAACGGGCGGCGCGTATCCAGGTGCAGGCTGCTTTGTTGGCCGGGCAGCAGGGAACGCAGCGTCCACACGCTCATCAGTTCGTCATCGGTCAGCGGCGGCAGGATGGACGGCAGCCGTTGCGCCAGCATGGATTTGCCTGTGCCGGGCGGCCCCATCATCAGCAGGCTGTGCCCGCCCGCCGCGGCAATTTCCAACGCCAAACGCGCGGTCTGCTGCCCTTTCACATCGCGCAAATCGGGCAACGGCGCGCCATCGGCGGCGGGCAATGCGGTGCGTCGGTAATCCGGCAAGGTTTGCGCACCGTTCAAATGCGCCGCCACTTCCGCCAGGCAGCCTGCACCGTAGGCTTTAATTTTGGGCAGGACGGCGGTTTGCCGGGCGTTTTCCGCAGGCAGGATAAAGGCGCGGCCGGACTGCTGCCCCTGCCACGCCATCGCCAATGCGCCGCGCACCGGACGCAATGCGCCCGACAATGCCAATTCGCCGGCCAATTCGTATTGCGCCAAATGGTCGCAGGCAATTTGGCCGCTGGCCGCCAAAATCCCGATGGCAATCGGCAAATCGAACCGCCCGGACTCTTTCGGCAAATCGGCCGGTGCCAGATTGACCGTGATTTTCTGCATGGGGAATTCAAAGCCGCTCTGCAAAATGGCGGCGCGCACACGGTCGCGGCTTTCCTTCACTTCTGTATCGGGCAGGCCGACCAGGTTGCATTGCGGCAGCCCGTTGGCCAGGTGCACTTCCACCTCCACCAACGGGGCGTTCATGCCGCACAAGGCACGGCTGTTCACCACCGCAAAACTCATCGCCCGTCCTTATTTTTTCACGGTTTTTTTGCCTGTTTCCGCTTTGGGTGCAGGCTGCATTTGCGCTTCCAGAGCCGCCAGGCGCGCTTCCAGTTCGCTCAATTTCGTGCGCGTTTTAATCAGAATCTGCTGCTGGATGTCGAACTCTTCGCGCGTTACCACGTCCATTTTGTTCAACGCGCCGTGCAGCATGGCTTTGGCGTTTTTCTCCATATCTTTGGCGGGGCTGTTCGCCAGCGTTTCGCTGACTTTTTGGCTGAAATCTTCAAACAACTGTTTGGCAATCATGATACGGCTCCTGTTTCGGTAAACAATGAAAATCTTTCAAACGAAAGCGATTTTAAACCAGTTCGTCGGCTTTGCAAAACGCGGCGCGGCAAGGTGCAGGCTGCTTTTTGCGGCAGTTTTACTCTTCTTCGGGCACGGGGCGGATGGTGACGCGTTCGATTTTGTGCCCCGCTTTTTCGGTGACTTCAAACCGCCAGCCGTGGAATTCGATGGCATCGCCCACTTCGGGCAAATCGCCCAGCTGCTCCATAATCAGGCCGGCCACCGTGTGAAAGGCTGCATCTTCGGCTTGCAGCGGCAATCCGAGTTGCGGCGCGAGTTCCACATATTCCAGCGTGCCGTCCACCGTCAGGCTGGCATCGGGATTGGCCTGCACGGCCGGTTCGTCTTGGCGCTCGAACTCTTCGGGGAATTCGCCGGCAATGGTTTCCAGCAGGTCTTTCATGGTGACCATGCCCAAAATCGCGCCGAATTCGTCCACCACCAAAGCGTAATCCGCGCTGTGTTTGCGGAACAATTCGATGGCCATCAGCGCAGTGGCGCTTTCGGGCAGCATGAGTGGCTGTTTCAAAGCAGCCTGCACATTCCAATCGCCCGTTTCCAGCACGTTGGTCAGCAAATCTTTTTTGTTGATATAGCCCAAAGGTTCGTCCACGCCGGCCTTGCCCACCACCAACAGGCGGGAATACGGGCATTGGATGAGCTTGGCCTTTTGCTCGTCTTTGCTTTGCGAAATATCCAGCCGCTCGATGTCGCTACGCGGAATCATCACGCCGAAAATGGGGCGTTCGGCCAGCGTCAGCACGCTGCGAATCATGGATTTCTCGTTTTCTTCAAAATGCGTGTTGTCGTCCGATGCACCGCCGTCGCCCGCCAGCAGGCTTTCGCGTATGCCCATCATGCCCAACACATTTTCGGCGGTGCGCTGCCGCCACGAGCTGCTGATGTAGTCGTTTTTCTTGGTATTTTTCTGCGAAACCTGGTTAAACACCTCAATCAAAATAGAGAATCCGATAGCGGCATATAAATAACCTTTCGGGATATGGAAGTGGAAAGCTTCGGCAATCAGGCTGAAACCAATCATCAGCAAAAAGCCCAAACACAGCATCACAACGGTCGGGTGTTTATCGACAAATTCGGTAAGCGGCTTGCTGGCCATAATCATCAGCACCATGGCAATGGCCACGGCCGCCATCGCCACCACAATGTGTTCCACCATCGCCACGGCGGTAATTACGCTGTCGATGGAGAACACGGCGTCCAGCACCAGAATCTGCGCGACAACAGCCCAAAAGGCGGCGTGTTTTTTGTGCTGGTCGGCCACTTGGAAATGGTTGGCGCCTTCCAGCCGTTCGTGCAACTCGGTGGTAGCTTTGTAGAGCAGGAAAATGCCGCCGCCGAACATAATCAGGTCTTTGCCCGAAACATGTTGCTGCCCGATTTGGAACAGCGGCTCGGTCAGCGAAATGATTTTCGCCATAAAGGCCAGCATGACGAAGCGAATCAGCACGGCCAGCGACAAACCGGTGATTCGGGCGCGGTCGCGCAGGGCGGGTTTGACTTTGTTTGCCAGAATCGCCACAAAAACCAGGTTGTCGATGCCCAGCACGACTTCCAAAATCAGCAAGGTGACCAGGCCAACCCAGGTTTGCGGCTCGGCAAGCCAACTAATATCCATAATGTTTTATTTCTCCGTATATGGGAAAAGCAGCCTTCTCCCTCAAACGAAAGTGCAGGCTGCTTTGAAAGCGTTCAGCGTTGGTGGGCGGTGTTGTATTTCTTCTCCAAGCGGGCGAATATCCAACTTAACCCCATCGACAAAATCAGATAAATCAGCGCGACCGTATAAAGCGGCGCTTCGTAAATCGAGTAACGCCCCGAAATCGTGCTCTGCACATACGCCAGCTCCGCCACGGCAATGGCCGAAAGTAAAGAACTGTCTTTCATCAGCGTAATAAATTCGTTGGCCAGCGGCGGTAGCATTCGGCGCAATGCCTGCGGCAGAATCACATAGCGCATGGCTTGGGCATACGTCAGCCCCAAAGAGCGGGCAGCTTCCATTTGGCCGCGGTCAATCGACTGGATGCCGGCGCGGAAGATTTCGGTGATGTACGCGCCCGCGTTCACGGTCAATGCCAATACACCCGCCACCAACGGCCCATAGTTGCGGCGGACTTCGGCGGCCGCATCACCGCTCAAAATCCAGCCGTCCGCCGGATTGACCAGCGCGACCGACCATACGAAATGCCAGATAAAAATCTGCACAAACAACGGCGTGCCGCGGAACAGGGTCACATAAATCAGCGACAGCGTGCGCAACAGCCATGCGATACCGCGCAGAAAAACGCCACCCTTCTCAAAACGGATAATCCGCGCCAACGCGCCGAACAAGCCCAACACACTGCCCCCCAGCACGGCAACGGTAGTCAGCTTTAAAGTCATCAATGCGCCGGTCAAAAACATTTGGCGGTATTCCCAAATGATTTGCATTTGGCGGCTTTCCAGTATCCAGTCCATAAAATCAGTCCAATATTTTCAGGCCGCGTGCAGGCTGCTTTCGGCGCTGCTTTTTGCACGGCACACAACAAAACCGCGTATTTTACAATAAAATTCCGTTTCTTGTATGCAAAACGTATGAAGCCGGCCGCAAACTGGTTACAATGGCGCACTTTACAGACTTTCCGCACGTTCATGATGAAGATTTGGTTCGGGCAAAACGCGCCCCATCTGCCGCAGGGCAGCGCATTAACCATCGGCAATTTCGACGGCGTCCACACGGGGCACCGCCATATCCTGCAACGCCTGCATGTTCAGGCGCAGGAGCGCAACCTCCACGCCATCGCCATGATTTTCGAACCGCAGCCGGCGGAATTTTTCAGCCGCGCCGCAAAGCAGCCTGCACCCAGCCGCATCACACCCCTGCGCGACAAACTGCACCTTTTGGCGCAGACCGGCTGCCTGCACGGCGTTTGGGTGCAGCGTTTCAACGCGCATTGCGCCCAAACCGAAGCCGAAGACTTCATCCGCAACACCTTGCGCGAACGGCTCAATACGCGCTATCTGCTGGTGGGCGACGATTTCCGCTTCGGCAAAGCGCGCGGCGGCGATTTCGCCCTGCTGTCGGCGCAGGCCGATTTCGTTACCGAGCGCACGCCCAGCATTTTGGTGGCCGGCGAACGCGCCAGCAGCACCGCCGTGCGTCAAGCATTGGCCGAAGGCAGCCTGCACCGCGCCGAACAGATTTTGGGACACGGCTACAGCTTGAGCGGCCGCGTCAAACACGGCGCGAAAATCGGGCGCACTTTGGGTTGCCCCACTGCAAATATTCATTTACCATCACACACATACGCATTGCAAGGCGTATTTGTCGTCAGCGTGCGCGGCGCGTTTGGCGAATGCGCGGGCGTGGCATCGTTCGGGCGCAACCCCACCGTGTCCGACACCCCCGCCGCCAAGCTGGAAGTGCACCTGCTGGATTTCCACGGCGACTTATACGGCCAGCGCCTGCACATCCGCTTTCTGCACAAACTGCGCGACGAAATCAAATTTGCCGACTTGGGCAGCCTGCAAACGCAAATCGCCGCCGACATACTGGCCGCACGGCAATGGCATGCCGCCCGCGCCCAATCGCAGCAGCAGTAAGCCCACCAGCCACCGCGAAGGAGTGGATTATGGACGGTTCCGCACTTATCATCCTGTTTACCTGCATACTGATTCTGGTCATTGCCATCCCCACCCTCCATTCCCTGCGCAGCCGCGAGCGCGAACTGGGCTACCCGAAAGAGCACGAAACGCTGGAAGATGTCCGCTTCCTGGTCGGCCTGAACGAAGAAATACTGGCGCAAAGCTGTTACCGCCGCGTGACCGGAGGCAGCCTGCGCGACGCCAAAAAATACATCGAAGCCCTGAAGAAAAACACATGATCCGCCGCATTACCGTTTTATTCCTCGCTGCCGCGCTGGCAGCCTGCACCTTGCCCGCCGCCACTGTCGGCCCCGTGTCGCAACTACAATGGTTTGCCTATACCGACGCGCAAGGCCAACGCATCCTCGCCGCCCCGAAAACCGCCGGCGAAGCACGCACAAAGGCATGGCAAGGCTGGCTGCAACAACACCGCAGCGCGTGGCGGCAAGACCGGCAGCCCGTTACCGGCCCGACACAATGGTGCGCCACATGGCAGGAAGCGCAACGCAAACAAGAAGTCTGCCGGCGCGGCGGCACACTGGTGCATTTCCAATACGGCGTATTGCGCGATGAAGCCGCCATTCAAGCGGCACAGAAGATTTGGCTGGGCTATTAATAAAGCAGCCTGCACTTTCACTATCCAAGGAAACCCCATGAATATCCGTATCGGACAAGGCTACGACGTCCACCAGCTCGTTGAAGGCCGCCCCCTGATTTTGGGCGGTGTTACCATTCCCCACAGCAAAGGCCTGCTCGGTCACTCCGATGCCGACGCCCTGCTGCACGCCATCACCGACGCCCTCTTGGGTGCCGCCGCTTTGGGCGACATCGGCAAACTCTTCCCCGACACCGCCGCCGAACACAAAGACGCCGACAGCCGACACCTGCTGCGCGAAGCCTACCAAGCCGTACAACGTGCAGGCTGGCGCGTGGTGAACGTGGACAGCACCGTCATCGCCCAACAACCCAAACTGCGCCCACACATCGACGCCATGCGCGCCAACATCGCCGCCGACTTGGGGCTGCCGCTGGAATGCGTCAATATCAAAGGCAAAACCAACGAAAAACTCGGCTACCTGGGGCGCGAAGAAGCGGTTGAAGCGCAGGCAGTCGTGCTTCTGGCGGCCGTTTGAGTGCAGGCTGCCTGAAATGTGCGACACTCCGTCACACGGCATCCTGTTCTGCCGCTGCGCCGTCCCTACAGACGATCCGCGCCCCCAATGGACTCTGCGCCGCTATCACGGCCACGACTGGGCGGACTTGGAAATCGGCCGCTGCCTGCAACTGCATTATCCCGCCCAAACGCAGGATTTTGCCAATCAGCTCATTGCCGCACTCAACAATGCGCCGCAGTTTGATTTCGACTACACGCCCGCCGAAGGCGACGTGCTAAACGTGAAACCAGGCGCAGGCAGCCTGCACAAAATGATCGAACTGGAATTCACCGCAGGACAGTGGCGGCAACAAAACCAAGACAGCAGCCATTTGAACCGCAAACTCACCATCGGCAGCGGCGTGATAAAACAGCTATAAGCAGCCTGCACAGCAACCCTATGAACTACGACACCCTGCACCAAAACTTTATTTTGCTCGCCCCCGCCACGCTGAACCAATATTTAGCGGACGGCACGTTTTGGCAGACATTCACCGACTGCCTGTCCCCGCTCGTCTCCCCCATAAAAGGCATGCCACACGTCAAAGCCGCGCAATACGACGGGCGCAAAGCCGTGAAACTGGGGCGGCTGTCTTGGCGCGCGGACGTGCTGCAAAAACTGACGGACAACTACCGCCAAAGCAGTCATCCCGACACATTCTTCTTTGAATTTTTGTCCGCCTATTTTCCAAACCTTTCCGCCTGCGTCAAACAAAACGAAACGCCAAAATTAACGCTGGCGCTAGAACAGCCGTACAACCAGCCTTACAGCAGCCTGCTGCTCAGCCTGTGCCAAGATTATTTTGACGATTTGGGTGCGGCTTTCGTTTCGGATACCGTGAACCGGCTGTCGCAGCATATCGGCGCGACTTTACGCCTGCACAAGCAGCGGCCGTATGCCTATCCTGCCGCTTCGTCGTCCCACGGCGCGTGGACGGACAGCATCCAAGACCTGAGCGCGCATACGGCGGCAGAATGGGACGGCAGGAAATGGCATATTGCGGAAGCATTCGCGGACTGGGCGGCATTTTGACATTCAGGCAGCCTGCACCATGAAAAAACAGAAACTGAACCATTTCCTAAAACACGGCAGCCTGAAAACCGCCCGCATCGGCATGAGCCGCAAAGCCTTTAAAAAGCAAAATCTGAAGCGCGGTAAAAAACATTTTTTCAACGACTGCAACCCGTCCGCCGGATTTTCTTATTTTCTGGGCGGTTTTGAAATCGGCTTTTACCGAAATAAAATCGCCTACCTTTCTGCCGATTTGCACCGCGCCAAATACTTTGTTGGCAAAACGCGCATCCGCCCCGATTCGCCGTTGCCGCATTTCCTACGCGCCCTGTCTGCCGCCGGCATCGCATGGCAATTACAGGCACACCGCTTTGAGCCGCAATGCTGCGAAATCCTAACTGAAGGCGGGATATTGGCGGTATACGAATTTACAGCGGATAGCGGATATTTCGGCAAACTGGTTGCCGTGCGGCAGCCGTTTTAAAGCAGCCTGCACCACGGGCAGAAACCGTGCGGCGAGGCAGCGTGGTGCGCGGCAAGACGCGCGCAAACTATAAATTACTGATTATAGTGGATTAAAATAAAAATGAGACAAGGCGGCGAGCCGCAAGGCGTACAAGTAGTACGTCAAGGCGAGCCAACGCCGTATCATTGCAATTTTAATTCACTATATTATTGATTAACCAACATGCAGGCTGCTTTTCGAGTACGCCAAAAGCAGCCTGCACCCCACTTTGGAAGGAAAAACATCATGACTCAAGACGATTTGAAACGGCTGGCCGCCGAAAAAGCGGTCGAATTCGTGCCTGAAGGCGAATACATCGGCATCGGCACCGGCAGCACGATTAACTTTTTTATTGAAGCGCTGGGCAAAAGCGGCAAAAAAGTCAAAGGCGCGGTCACCACGTCCGACAAAAGCCGCGAGCTGATGGCGAAATACGAAATCCCCGAAATCCATGCCAACGAAGTTTCGCGGCTGGGCATTTACATCGACGGCGCGGACGAAATCAACCACACGCTGCAAATGATTAAAGGCGGCGGCGCGGCGCTGCTGCCCGAAAAAATCGTCGCCAAATTGGCCGAACGCTTCATCTGCATTGCCGATGAAAGCAAATATGTGGCGCGGCTGGGCAAATTCCCGCTGCCGATTGAAGTCGTGCCGATGGCGCGTTCGATGGTGGCGCGGCAGATTGTGCTGTTGGGCGGCCAACCCGAGCTGCGTATCGGCTGCAAAACGCTGCACTGCAACGAAATTTTGGACGTACGCGGCTTGGATTTGAGCCAGCCTTTGAGCATGGAGCGCGAATTGAACAAAATCACGGGCTTGGTGGAAAACGGCCTGTTTGCCGAACGGGCGGCGGATTTGCTGATTTTGGCGCGCGAATCGGGCATCGAACTGATTCAACCGCATGTGTAAAGGATTGCAGCGATGAAAAAAACGATGACGTTAAGCGCCGCCCTGCTTTCGGGCTTTATCCTGCTCTCTTCCGCCTGCGCCAAATCGGTCGAAGTCGAAAATCCGGAGCAGGCGGATAATGCCCGCATTTATCACGCCACCGTGAAAAACGTGCACGACGGCGACACCATCCGCGTAACCGACGGCCACGGCCGCGAAATCCGCATCCGCATGGCGTATATCGACGCGCCGGAATTGAATCAGGCGCACGGCCAAAGCAGCCGCGACGCACTGCGCACCGTACTGCAACGCCAAAACGTGCAGATTGAGGTGTTCGATACCGACCAATACGGCCGCCAAGTAGCGCGCGTGCTGCTGGACGGGCGCGATGTGAATTTGCAGCAAATACGGCAGGGCAACGCGTGGCACTACCGCAGCATTGCCCGCCGCAACCAAAACCCCGCCGATTATGCGCAATACGAACGCAGCGAAGCCGCCGCCAAGCAGGAACGCGCCGGCCTGTGGCGCGACCGCAACCCGATGGCACCTTGGACGTACCGCCAGCAACAACGGCGGAACGAACAATAACGCCTGAAAAAGCAGCCTGCACTTCGAAAAACAGAAGGTGCAGGCTGCTTTTCGCTGCCGGCCACACCCTGCCCCATTTAAAGCAGTCTTTGCTATAATGGCATATTTTTCAACCGCCAACCGCCATCGAGGCCGCAACATGCCCATCACCCTCTACAACACCCTCACACGCCAAAAAGAAGAATTTGTCCCGCTCAATCCCGAAAACGTCCGCATGTACGTCTGCGGCATGACCGTCTATGACTACTGCCACCTCGGCCACGCGCGCGTGCTGGTCGTGTTCGACATGATTGCCCGCTGGCTGCGGCAGCACGGCTATCCGCTCACTTATGTGCGCAACATCACCGATATTGACGACAAAATCATTGCCCGCGCCAACGAAAACGGCGAAACCATCGGCGAACTCACCGCGCGCTTTATCGCCGCCATGAACGAAGACAGCGACGCGCTGGGCGTGCTGCGTCCCGACATCGAGCCAAAAGCCACCGAACACATCGGCCAAATGATTGCCATGATTGAAGATTTGGTCGCCAACGGCAAAGCCTATCCCGCGCCCAACGGCGACGTGTATTACGCCGTGCGCGAATTTGCCGAATACGGCCAGCTTTCCGGCAAATCGCTGGACGACCTGCGCGCCGGCGAGCGCGTGGACGTGGATGCCAACAAGCGCGACCCTTTGGACTTCGTGCTGTGGAAAGCCGCCAAACCAGGCGAGCCTTCATGGGAAAGCCCGTGGGGCAACGGCCGTCCCGGCTGGCACATCGAATGTTCGGCCATGGGCGGCGAACTGTTCGGGCAAACGTTTGACATTCACGGCGGCGGAGCGGATTTGCAGTTCCCGCACCATGAAAACGAAATCGCCCAAAGCTGCGGCGCACACGGCGGACTGTGCGGCCACGATGCGCCCCATGCGGCAGGCAAACGCATCAACAGCCATGTGAAATACTGGCTGCACAACGGCTTTATCCGCGTGGACAACGAAAAAATGTCCAAATCTCTGGGCAATTTCTTCACCATCCGCGACGTGCTGAAAAAATACGCGCCCGAAGTCGTGCGATTCTTCATTTTGCGCGCGCATTACCGCAGCCCGCTCAATTATTCGGACGCGCATTTGGACGATGCCAAAAACTCGCTCGCGCGGCTTTACAACACGCTGGGCAACGTGCAGGCTGCCGAATTCGCCGTGCGCGAAGACGCGAACGACTACACGCGCCGCTTCTTCGCCGCAATGGACGACGATTTCAACACCGCCGAAGCCATGTCCGTGCTGTTCGAGCTGGCGAACGAAGCCAACAAAACGGGCAGCGCGGAACTTGCAGGCTGCCTGAAAGCCTTGGGCGGCACTTTGGGGCTGCTGCAAGACGACCCGCAGCACTTCCTGCAAAGCGGCGGTGAAGAAGGCGGCTTGTCGGCGGACGAAATCGAAGCGCTCATCACCCAACGCAAAACAGCGCGCGAAACCAAAAACTGGGCGGAAAGCGACCGCATCCGCGACCTTTTGGCGGAACACAAAATCCTGCTGAAAGACGGCGCGGACGGCACAACTTGGACGCGCGGATAATAAGTGCAGGCTGCTTTTTGCGCATTCCAAAAGCAGCCTGCACCTGAAAACACTCTGAAAAGGACACCACCATGCAAGAAAACATCCCTCAACACGAACTGCAAATGTCGGTGCTGATGACGCCCGACATGGCCAATTTCAGCGGCAACGTCCACGGCGGCGACTTGCTCAAACTGCTCGACCAAGTGGCCTATGCCTGCGCCAGCCGCTATTCGGGCTTCTACTGCGTTACCCTGTCGGTAGACAAGGTTACTTTCAAAGAGCCGATTTATGTGGGCGAACTGGTCACCTTCCTCGCCAGCGTGAACATGGTCGGCCGCACCTCGATGGAAGTGGGCATCCGCGTGGAAGCGCAAAACATCCGCGACCGCACCACGCGCCACACCAATTCCTGCTACTTCACCATGGTGGCGATGGACAACGGCAAACCCGTGCCCGTGCCCGAACTGGTGCTGGTCACCGAACAACAACGCTGCCGCCACACCGCCGCGCAACACCGAAAGCAACTGCGTTTGCAAGAAGCACAGGCGCACGACAGCCTGCCGTGTAACGCAGCCTAATCCCATTTTTACAATGAAAAAGCAGCCTGCACTTTCATTTTCAAAGTGCAGGCTGCTTTTTTATCGCCGACTAACATCACGCGGCTGATTTCTCCGCCAGATATTCCGCCAACCCGCGTTCGCGCAAAACGCAGCTCGGGCATTCGTGGCAACCGCCGTCCACGCCCAAATAGCAGGTGTGCGTGCGCGTGCGGATATAGTCCAGCACGCCCAATTCGTCCGCCAACGCCCACGTTTCCTTTTTGGTCAGATACATCAGCGGCGTGTGCAGGCGGAAATCGTAGGCCATCGCCAAATTGAGTGTCACGTTCATCGACTGCACGAAAATCTGGCGGCAGTCGGGATAGCCCGAAAAATCGGTTTCGCACACACCGATAAAAATATCGCGGATATTCTGCGATTTGGCATAAATAGCGGCATAAAGCAGAAACAATGCGTTGCGCCCGTCCACAAACGTATTGGGCATACCTTGAGCATCGGTTTCGATGGCCGCCTGCGCGTCGGTCAGCGCGTTGTGCGTGATGGCGGTGATGAGCGACAAATCCAGCACGGTTTGGCGGATGCCCAGCTCTTGGGCGATGGACGCGGCGCGTTCCAGCTCAATGCCGTGCCGCTGGCCGTAGGCAAACGTGATGGCTTGCACGTTTTCCGCGCCGTATTGCTGCATGGCTTGGAACAGGCAGGTGGTGGAGTCTTGCCCGCCGGAAAAAACAACCAGTGCCTGCGTCATGATGATTGTCCTTGCCGTGCGCCGAATTTGGCGCGGAACATTTCAACGGCAATGGGCAGCACGGACACGAAAATAATCCCGATGACCACTTTGCCGAAATTGTCTTTCACCACGGGCAGATTGCCGAAGCCGTAGCCCAGATAAGTCAGCAATACAACCCACAGCAGGCCGCCGATGATGTTGTAGCGGATAAAGCGGCCATAGTGCATTTTGCCCATGCCGGCAACGAACGGGGCGAAGGTGCGCACAATCGGCACGAACCGCGCCAGAATAATGGTTTTGCCGCCGTATTTGTCGTAAAACGCGTGGGTTTTGGCCAGATATTCCTGCTTGAAGATTTTGCTGTTGGGATTGGAAAACAGTTTTTCGCCGAAGAATTTGCCGATGGTGAAGTTGAATGCGTCGCCCAAAATTGCCGCGGCCAGCAGCACCAGCACGACAACGTGGACATTCAGATTACCGGCGGACGATGCGGCCACCGCACCTGCGGCAAACAGAAGCGAATCGCCCGGCAGCACGGGCGTGACCACCAGCCCGGTTTCACAGAAGACGATAAGGAACAAAATGACATACAGCCACGCGCCGTATTCTGCGGTGAGCGTGACCAAGTGTTTGTCGATGTGCAGGATAAAATCGATAATTTGCATGAGCATGATGTGCAGGCTGCTTTCTGAAAGGCGGGGCGGATGCCGTGTGGTCAAAAGCCGTTATTTTATGCTACATTGTCTTTATCCACCAAATTCCATTCGTTTAACCCGAAAGCAAAAAGGAGACGCCGATGGCTGTAAACCTGATCGAAAAATCGCCCGACCAACTGCATTTCATTGCCGGTGTGCAACTTTTCACGGCGCAGGCGGGCATTAAAAAACCGCAGCATGATGATGTAACGCTGATGCTGTTGTCGCCCGAAAGCACGGTGGGGGCAGTGTTCACGCAAAACAAATTTTGCGCCGCGCCCGTGCGTGTGGCCAAGCGGCATTTGTTCGGCGGGCACGGCATCCGCGCGCTGGTGGTGAACACGGGCAATGCCAACGCGGGTACCGGCGCAACGGGCGAGCAGCACGCGTTGCAAATGTGCGAAGCGGCGGCGAAACAGGCAGGCTGCACCGCAGAACAGGTGCTGCCGTTTTCCACCGGCGTGATTTTGGAACCGCTGCCGATTCAAAAAATCGTGGCCGCGCTGCCCTCTGCCCGCCCCGTGGATTGGGGCTTGGCGGCACGCGCCATCATGACGACCGACACCGTGGCTAAATCGGCCAGCGCGCAGGGGCAGGTGGGCAACCGCCACTCGGTGCAGGTAACCGGCATTGCCAAAGGCGCGGGCATGATTTGCCCGAACATGGCGACCATGCTGGGCTTTATCGCCACCGATGCCAAAATCGCCCAGCCCGTGTTGCAGCAAATGACGGAAGAGATTGCCGATGAAACGTTCAACTGCATTACGGTGGACGGCGACACCAGCACCAACGACAGTTTTGTCATCATCGCCACCGGCCAAAGCGGGCAAAACGAAATCGACAACATCGCCGACCCGCGCTATGCCCAAGTGTATGCGCTGGTGAAACAAGTGGCGCTGGAATTGGCGCAGGCGATTGTGCGCGACGGCGAAGGCGCAAGCAAATTCATCACCATTCGGGTGGAAAATGCAGGCAGCCTGCACGATGCCAAAAAAATCGCCTATGCCATTGCCCATTCGCCGCTGGTGAAAACCGCCTTTTCCGCTGGCGACCCGAATTTGGGGCGCATTTTAGCGGCGGTGGGCTATTCGGGTGCGGCGGTGGACACGGATAAGCTGCGGCTGTATTTGGGCGATGTGCTGGTGGCGGAGAACGGCGGACGCGCAACGGGCTACCGCGAAGAAGACGGCCAACGCGTGATGAAGGAAGCCGAAATTTCCGTGCGCGTGGACGTGCAGGCCGGCCGCCACAATGCCACGGTCTATACCTGCGATTTCACGAAAGAATATGTCGCCATTAACGCGGACTACCGAAGCTGATATGACCTTTCGGCGGGGCGAATAAAAAGTGCAGGCTGCTTTTCAAGGTTTAAAAGCAGCCTGCACTTTCATTTTCACGGGATTTCCCGTTATTTTTTACCCTTGCCTTTACCCGGCGCAGGTTCTTTGTCCAACACTTGCGGTTCGGTCGCCAGTTTTTCGCTTTGGCGGTTGATGTGCCATTGCTGGGCGATGGTCAGCAGGTTGTTCACCACATAATACAGCACCAATCCTGCGGGGAAGAAGAAGAACATGACGGAGAACATCAGCGGCATGATTTTCATCATCTGTGCCTGGGTCGGGTCGCTGGGCGGCGGGTTCAGCGTGGTTTGGAACCACATGGTGGCCGCCATCAGAATCGGCAGGATAAAGAACGGGTCGGGGCGCGACAGGTCGGTAATCCAGCCCAGCCAAGGCGCTTGGCGCAATTCCACCGACAGGAAAATCATCCAGTACAGGCCGATGAAAATCGGCATTTGCACCAGCATGGGCAGGCAGCCGCCCAAAGGATTGATTTTTTCGTCGCGGTACAGCTTCATCATGGCCTGCTGCAAGCCCATTTTGTCGTCGCCGTATTGTTTTTTCAATGCTTCCATTTTGGGCGCAACGGTGCGCATTTTCGCCATGGAGCGGTAGGCTTTGTTATTGAGCGGATACAGAATCGCTTTCACGATAATGGTCAGCACGATAATCGCCCAGCCCCAGTTGTTAATCAGGCTGTGCAGCCAGTTAAGCAGGGCGAACAGTGGCGCGGCAAAAATATGCACGCGACCGTAGTCTTTGGTCAGCTCGAATTTGGGCGATACGGTTTTCAAAATGCTGGTGATTTGCGGGCCGGCATAAAGCTGCGCGCCAAAACTTTGGCTGCTGCCTGCGGCCACCTGAACGGGCGCGACATTCACGCCGGAACTGTACAGGTTGTCGCTGCGTTTTTTCATATTGACGGTGCAGGCTGCTTTTTCGCAGATGTTGCTGCCCTCTTGCGGCTGCATAATCCATGCCGACACGAAATAATGCTGAATCATGCCCACATAACCGCCGGTGGCTTTGCGCTGGTATTCGGCGGTGTCTTTGCCGGTTTGGAAATCGTCGTCCAAATCGCTGTATTTCACTTTTTGGAATTCGTCGCTGTCGGGCGTGTACACCACGGGGCCGTTATAGCTGCTCATGAACCAGCCTTCGCCCTCCGGCTTGCTGTTATCGCGTACCACTTGGTAATTCGTGCCGACCTGAATCGGCGCGGAACCTGTGTTTTTCACGTCAAAGCGCACATTCACCAAATAGCTGTTTTTGCGGAAGGTGTACACTTTGTCGATGTTCACGCCGTTGGCCGCCTGTGCGCTCAGTTTCACTTCCAGCGTATCGCCCGATAGAGTGTAGTTTTTCTGCGCGCTGCTGAATGTGAGACCTTCCAGCCAGTTTTTGCCGTTCGCATCCACCAGCTCGGATTGCGCAATATACGTCAGCGGCTTGCCGTCTGCCAGCAAAACGAATTTTTGCTGCTCGTCCGCCGCAGAGTTGTATTGGTTCAGGGTCATGCCGCGCAAATCGCCACTTTTCTCGTCAATCACCGCCTGCACGGTATCCGTGTTCACGGTGATGGGGCTGGTGGCGCCCAATGGGGAAGCAGCCTGCACTTGCGCTTGCTGCGCAGTCGCCGTGGCGGCGGTGTTCGGCTGCGGGCTGGGGTACATTTGCCCGTAGCCCCACAGAATCAGCATGGACAATGCTGTGGCAATAAACAGTCGTTTGGCATCCATTGTGAGATTTCCTTATTCGGTTTGAAACCATTGCAGCGCCGGGAAGCCTGCAAAAGTTCCGTTTCAAGGGACCGGGTCATATCCGCTGCCGCCCCAAGGGTGGCAGCGGCACAAGCGTTTCGCGGTCAGGCACGCACCTCTGCACGCGCCGTGTTTGCGCAGGGCTTCGACGGCATATTGGGAACACGTCGGCACATAGCGGCAGCGCGGCGGGAAAAGCGGGCTGATGGCCAGTTGGTAAAACCGGACCAGCCCTAACAAAACGGTTCGCAGCATGATTTCATTCTTTCGTTTTTTGCGCGGTGGGCGGCAGCATCATTTCGCACAATTCCTGCCTGGCCTGCGGCGCGCTGTCTTTATCGAATGCCTTTCGGACGCGCACCACAAAATCGTGCGGCGGCAAAACGCATTGATGCCGCCGAAACCATTCGCGGATGACCCGTTTCATATAGTTGCGGCGGTTGGCGCGTTTGGCGGCTTTTTTGCTAACCACCAAACCGAGTCTGGCAAAGCCTTGCACATTGTTTTCCAAGCGCAGCACCTGCAAAAATTCCCGCGAACGCTGCTTACGAAGTGCAAAAACGGAAGAGAACTCTTCCGTTTTTAATAAGCGGCAGGCTTTGCCGAAGCCCTGTTCCAATTACACAGCCAAACGTTTGCGGCCTTTGGCACGGCGTGCTGCCAATACGGCGCGACCGCCGCGGGTTTTTGAGCGCACCAAAAAGCCGTGTGTGCGTTTGCGTTTGGTAACTGAAGGTTGGTAAGTGCGTTTCATTTTGAATATCCTAATTAAATTTCGGGGAAAATTAAACGCGCAATTAAACCTGTTTTATCGTGTTTTGTCAATCAAAATAAGCAGGTGTTCGGCGGGCGCATACAGCAAAAAGCAGCCTGCACCCTGTTTTCCAAGGTGCAGGCTGCTTTTGATTCAAAAGGCAGGCGGGTAAACCGCGGTATCCGTCAGTTGCCGCTCACGTTCAGCACGGGCGATGCGTTTTCTTCGCTCAGCAGCACAGTCATCATGCTGGTGACCAGGCGCGCTTTTTCGCTGTCGGTCATTTGAACGATATTGCGCCGCTCCAATTCCGACACTGTGCCGCCCACCATGGCGATTGCGCCGCGCACCAAGGCTTGGCGTGCCAAAATCACGGCTTCCGCCTGCTGGCGGCGCAACATGGCTTGTGCGATTTCGGGCGCATACGTCAAATGGGTGAAGCGCACTTCGTCAATCGAAATTCCCGCCACTTCCACGCGCTCCTGCAGCATTTGCTGGAACTGCGCCAGAATGGTTTGCGAGTGCCCCGTCAAACTGTCCGCGCTGCCATCGTTGGCATACGGGTGGTGGGTTGCCAGCGCGCGTAACGCGCCTTCGCTCTGCACGTTCAGGAAATGGTAGGCATTTTCCACATCCAGCACGGCAGCGGCGGGGTTTTCGATGTGGTACACAATCGCGGCGGCAATTTCAATCGGCGTGCCGGAAGAATCGTTCACTTTCAGCGTATCGGTCACATAGTTGCCCGTTTTGAGCGACACGGTTTGCGTGTGGTAAAACGGAATCAGCCAGTAAAAACCGGCATGCGACAAAATACCGGCGTATTTGCCGAACAGCGTGCCCACCAGCGCAACATTCGGCTGCACCACGCGGAAACGGGTAAACAGATAAAAATACGGCACGCCCAAAATAGCGGCAAAAGCACCGTTCTCCAATGCCGCACTGCCAACACCCACACCGATAACCAACAAAATCACTAGTGCGACAAAGCCGTTCAGGTACGGCATTTCGTATTTTTTGCTGTATGTTTGACTCATCAGTTTTCCTTTCCTTGACTGTGGTGGGAGAATGCGTGAATCATACCATCAATTTCACTTGAATGCAAATGTATTCGCATAAAATGCAAATGATTTTTCACAATACAGAGCGCAGGCTGCCATCGGTCTGAATCCTTGATTCAGCGAACCGATGTGCGTGCCTGCGGTACTGCTTTTTGTGCTTACCCGCGCAACACTTATCCACAAAGCGGCGAATATTGGGTATAATTTCCGCCCAATCAAAAGCCTGCACGCGAGCCATTTATCCACAAGCGGCACCCATTGGATTCCCCGTTTTCCAACCTCTATTTTCTTTGAGCATTTTCATGAAGTTAGCTGATTTTTGGGCGCAAGCGCTGCGCCGCCTTCATTCTGAACTGAGCGAACAGCAGTTCAACCGCGCCATTGCCCCCGTCACGCTGGGCGAGCAGGACGGCGCGTGGGTGCTGTATGCCAAAAACCAGTTCGCCGTGAATCTGCTGCGTTCGCAATACGCGGCGAAGATTGCCGCGCTGCAGGCGGAACTTGCGCCCGACGCACCTGCCGTGTGCTACAAAATCGGCAGCGGGGCAACGTGCGCGATGGTGGATGCCGATGTGCAGGCTGCTTTTTCCGCATCGCCTGCCACCGAATCGCCCGAAGAAAAAAGCAGCCTGCACATGGAAACCGCATCCAAAACGACAGGCAAAAAAAGCAAAAAGGCCAGCGCCACCGCCATTTTGCAGGAGCGCATGAACAACCTGCGCCCCGACCAGCCGACCCGGCACACCCCCGCCGCCGATGTGCAGGCTGCTTCTGCCGCCGTGCAGGACAGCGCTGCCCCCGCCATCGAACAGGAGAAACAGCGCGAAGCCGCCGAACAGCGCCACACGCAGACCAACCTGTCGTCCGAATACACGTTTGACACGCTGGTGGTGGGCAAGGGCAACCAGCTGCCCGTGCAGGTGGCGATGAGCATTGCCGAAAACCCGGGCGACAATATGTATAACCCTTTTTTCGTGTACGGCTCCACCGGCTTGGGTAAAACCCACTTGGTGCAGGCCGTCGGCAACCGCCTGCTGGCGCTGAATCCGGCCGCCAAAGTGCGCTATATGCACTCGAACGAATACCTGAAAACCTTCATGACCACCGTGAAAAACAAAAGCTGGGACGCGTTCAAACAGCAATATCTGCACTACGACCTGCTCATCATTGACGACATCCAGTTCATTCAGGGCAAAGACCGCACCATGGAAGAATTCTTCTTCCTGTTCGAGCATTTCCATTCGCGCAACCAGCAAATCATTTTGACCTGCGACCAGCTGCCCAGCGGCTTGGAGCACATGGAAAAACGGCTGATTTCGCGCTTCTCTTGGGGCATGACCGTGCGCATCGAACCACCCGAATTGGAAATGCGTATCGACATTTTGGAACACAAAGCCAAAAAAATGGACATCCAGTTTGACGAAGGTGCGGCATTGTTTATCGCCCAAAACGTGAAAGCCAGCGTGCGCGAGCTGGAAGGCGCGCTGAACCGCGTCATTGCCCGCTGCCGCTTTGAAAAGCGCAACGTCATCGACATCGACCTGGCCACCAGCGCGCTGCAAGACATCATCGTCAGCAACTACAAACCGATTACCGCCGACCTCATCATGAAAACCGTGGCGGACTATTACCGCATCCGCATCAGCGACCTGCTCGGCAAAAAACGCACGCGCAACATCGCCCGGCCGCGCCAAATCGCCATGGCGCTGACCAAAGAACTCACCACGCTGAGCCTGCCGGCCATCGGCGACGCATTCGGCGGCCGCGACCACACCACCGTGATGCACGCCGTCAAAGCCGTGACCAAACTGCGCAGGGACGAGCCCGAACTGGAACAGGACTACGGCAAACTGCTGATTCTGATACAAAACTGATTAAGTACCCCAAAGCATTCCATAAATTCCATAAACTTACATTAAGAAAGAACCCATCATGTTGATTTTAGAAACCGGTCGCGACGACCTGCTCAAACCCCTGCAAGCCGTTACCGGCATTGTCGAACGCAAACACACGCTGCCCATCTTGTCGAACATCCTGCTGCAAAGCGAAAACGGACAGGTGCAGCTTTTGGCCACCGATTTGGAAATCCAAATCCACACATTGGGCGCGCAAGGCGCACAACCCGATTTCCGCATCACCACCAATGCGAAGAAATTGCAGGACATTCTGCGCGCCCTGCCCGATTCTTCCACCGTGCAACTGGATTTGGCCGACCACAAACTCACGCTCAAAGCAGGCAAATCGCGCTTTAACCTGCAAACCCTGCCGGCGCAGGATTTCCCCACCATGAACGTGGACGAAAACACGTCCGCTGCCTTCGCACTGCCACAGGAAACCCTGAAACACATGATTTCGCAGGTGCAGCACAGCATGGCGGTGCAAGACATCCGCTTTTACCTGAACGGCCTGCTCATGCAGACCGAAGGCAACCAGCTGCGTTTGGTGGCCACAGACGGGCACCGCCTCGCATTCACATCCGCCACGCTGGAAACCGAACTGCCGAAACACGACGTGATTCTGCCGCGCAAAACCGTGCTGGAACTGAACAAACTGCTCACCCAGCCCAAAGAAAACGTGGTGGTGGAACTTTTGGACAACCAAATCCGCTTCCGCTGCAACGACACCGTGATTGTCAGCAAAGTGATTGACGGCCGCTTCCCCGACTATAACCGCGTCATCCCGATGGACAATAAAAACATTTTCGTGATTGACCGCCTGTCCCTGCTGGGCGCGTTGGAGCGTTCGTCCATTTTGGCCAACGAAAAATTCCGCGGTGTGCGCCTGCTGGTGCAACCGGGCAGCCTGCACATCACCTGCACCAACAACGAACAGGAAGAAGCCAGCGAAGAATTGGACATCGCCTATCAGGGCGAAAGCCTGGATGTGGGCTTCAACATCACCTTCCTGCTGGATTTGCTGCGCAACGTGCACAGCGACGAAGTGCAACTGGCCTTCGGCTCGGCCGACCGCGCCACCTTGTTCACCGTTCCGAACCGCCCGGAATTCAAATACGTTGTAATGCCGATGCGCATTTAATCCAACCATCCGCCGATAATAACGAGTGCAGGCTGCTTTTAAACCTAAAAAAGCAGCCTGCACATTAAAAACACAACAACCATCCCCCAAACCCCGAAAAGGAACACTGCCATGACCATCATCAAACAAGAAGACTTCATCCAAAGCATTGCCGATGCCTTCCAGTTCATCAGCTACTACCACCCCAAAGACTACATCCAAGCCCTGACCAAAGCGCTGGCCAAAGAAGAAAACCCCGCCGCGCGCGATGCGATGACGCAGATTCTGGTGAACAGCCGCATGTGCGCCGAAGGCCACCGCCCCATCTGCCAAGACACCGGCATTGCCACCGTGTTTTTGAAAGTCGGCATGAACGTGCAGTGGGACGCACAAATGAGCGTGCAGGAAATGGTAAACGAAGGCGTGCGCCGTGCCTACACGCACCCCGACAATGTATTGCGCGCCTCCGTGCTGGCCGACCCTGCCGGCAAACGCCAAAACACCAAAGACAACACCCCCGCCGTCGTCCACATGGAAATCGTGGCGGGCGACAAAGTTGAAGTTACCTGCGCGGCCAAAGGCGGCGGCTCGGAAAACAAATCCAAAATGGCCATGCTCAACCCGTCCGACAGCATTGTCGATTGGGTGCTGAAAACCGTGCCCACCATGGGTGCAGGCTGGTGCCCGCCCGGCATGTTGGGCATCGGCATCGGCGGCACGCCAGAAAAAGCCATGCTGATGGCCAAAGAAAGCCTGATGAGCCACATCGACATCCAAGAATTGCAAGACAAAGCCAAATCCGGCGCAGAATTGAACACGGTGGAAAAACTGCGTTTGGAATTGTATGAAAAAGTGAACGCACTGGGCATCGGCGCGCAAGGCTTGGGCGGCCTGACCACCGTTTTGGACGTGAAAATCCTGGATTATCCGACCCACGCCGCCTCCAAACCCGTGGCCATGATTCCGAACTGCGCCGCCACGCGCCACGTCGAATTCACGCTGGACGGCACAGGCCCGGTCAAACTCGACCCGCCCAGCCTGGAAGACTGGCCCGACATCACTTATAGCCCCGACAACGGCATCCGCGTCAATCTGGACACGCTCACCAAAGAAGACGTGGCGCAATGGAAAATGGGCGACGTGCTGCTTTTGAACGGCAAAATCTACACCGGCCGCGACGCCGCGCACAAACGCATGGTCGATATGCTGAACAAAGGCGAAAAACTGCCCGTGGATTTCACCAACAAAATGATTTACTACGTCGGCCCCGTCGATCCCGTGCGCGACGAAGTAGTCGGCCCAGCAGGCCCCACCACCGCCACCCGCATGGACAAATTCACGCGCCAAATGCTGGAACAGACCGGCCTTTTGGGCATGATTGGCAAATCCGAACGCGGCGCGGCAGCCTGCGAAGCCATTGCCGACAACCAAGCCGTGTACCTGATGGCCACCGGCGGCGCGGCCTATCTGGTCGCCAAAGCGATTAAAGAAGCCAAAGTCATCGCCTTCCCGGAACTGGGCATGGAAGCGATTTACGAATTCGAAGTGAAAGACATGCCCGTTACCGTGGCGGTGGACAGCCAAGGCCGCTCCGTGCACGCCATCGCGCCGAAACAATGGCAGGCGAAAATCGGCATTATCCCCGTAGAAGCCTAATGTGCCGGGTGCAGGCTGCTTTCGGCGTATTCAAAAGCAGTGCCGCGGGCACGCACATCGGTTCGTTGAATCGTAAATTCAGACCGATGGCAGCCTGCACTTTTATTTTTTTGTTTTTTAAATATAGTGGATTAAAATAAAAATGAGACAAGGCGGCGAGCCGCAAGGCGTACAAATAGTACGTCAAGGCGAGCCAACGCCGTATCATTGCGATTTTAATTCACTATAAAATCTGCAATCAAAAAGCAGCCTGCACCACCCGAACGGATTTCCCATGGCACTCCAATACCGAATCTTCCCCGTCACCCCCTTCCGCCAAAACTGCACCCTGTTGTGGGACGACGCCACCAACGACGCCGTGCTGACCGATGTCGGCGGCGACAGCGGTTTCCTGTGGCAACACGTCCGACAGCAAGGGCTGAACCTGCGCGCCGTCTGGCTCACGCACGGACATTTGGATCACGCAGGCGGCGTGCCCTTCCTGCTGCAACAGCACGAAACGGAAATCCTCGGGCCGCACCGCGAAGACGAATTCCTGCTGCAAAGCCTGCCGCAAACCACCGCAGAATACGGCTTCCCCGTCTGCCCCGCGTTTGCGCCCACGCGCTATCTGAACGAAGGCGACACGCTCACTGTGGGGCAGCAGCGCTTTGACGTGCTGCACATCGACGGCCACACGCCCGGCCACGTCGTGTTCCACAGCCCCGACAACAAACTCTTAATCGCGGGCGACGTGTTGTTCCGCGAAAGCATCGGCCGCACCGATTTCCCGCGCGGCAACCACCAAGCCCTGCTCAACAACATCCGCCGCAAACTCTACACGCTGCCGGACGACACGCTGGTCATCCCCGGCCACGGCCGCACCACCACCATCGGCCACGAAAAACGGCACAACCCGTTTGTCCGCGCCGATTAAACCGCAAAAAAGCAGCCTGCACCCCAAAAACAAAGGTGCAGGCTGCTTTTTTCCTAACGCACTTTCCCGCGCAATTCAGGCGCCGCCAGACGTTGCAATTTCGTGCCCACCAAATCAATGCTGCCAAAGCGCGGGTGTCCGTTGTTCCAGTCGGCCACGGCTTTTTCCAGCGCTTCCCGGCTGTCGGCAACGAAGTTCCACCAAATCAGCGTCGGGTGCGGCAAAGGTTCGCCGCCCAGCAGCATAATGTGGCTGCCCGCTTGGGCGAGGATGTGCAAGGTTTGGGCGGTGTCGGCACGGGCGAATTTTGCCAACTCGTCTTGCGCAAATATCTGTCCGTCGATTTCCACTTCGCCTTTGAGCACCAGCACGCCGTATTCCCAGCCTGCTTGGGCGGGGATTCCCAGCGTTTGCGCCCGACGGGTGCGGATGTCCAAGCCGAGTAAGGGACTGTGCTGTTCGGTCGGGGCGGTGCGGCCGGCGAAACTGCCGTTCACCAGCACGAAATCCGCGCCGTTGTCCGACCATTCGGGCATTTCAGGATAGTGGCGGAAATCGGGGGCGATGGTTTTGTGCATGAGCAGGGCAATCCAAAGCTGCACGGCATGCAGGGTTTTGATGCCTTCCGGCGTTTGTTCGGTGTGGCTGATGCCGTGGTGGTCGCCCGTGCCTGCGGTCATCAGATTGACTTGTTTTGGGCGGATGGTTTGGCGGTTACCGAGGCTGTCTTGGTGCAACACTTCGCCTTCCAGCATCCAAGTGAAGGTTTGCAGGTTGGTGTGCGGATGTGCGCCAACCTGCATGCCGTCTTCCTGCTCGGCAAAATGCGCGGGGCCGGCGTGGTCGAGAAAGCACCATGCACCTATGGTGCGGTGCGTGCGGTTGGGAAGCAGTCGGGCAATGGGGATGCCGCCGACATCGTGGGTTTTTGCGGTGATTTTGGTGATGGTCATGGGATTCCTTATTATTGGGAGCAGGCTGCCATCGGTCTGAATCTCTGATTCAGCTAACCGATGTGCGTGCCCGTGGTGCTGCCATCGGTCTGAATCTTTGATTCAGCCAACCGATGTGCGTGCCTGCAATATGGTTTTCAGGTAGCCTCAAATATCCACAATCTGCCGTTCCATCCCTTTCACGGGCGGCAGCCACGGCGAGTTGGTCAGGCAGCGTTGCCACAGCGCGTCGGGCAGGCGGTAGTGGTCGGTGCGGGCGGGGTCGAGGTCGGTTTGGATGTTGGCATCGCGGTTTTCGCGCACTAAGTCGGCCAAATCGGGGTTAATCATCACGGTTTTGCCCAGCGCGATAAACTCCGCCCAGCCGGTGTGAAACGCTTGGGCGATGTCGCTGCCGGTGTAAAGGTTGCCCACGCCGATTAAGGGCAGGCGGCTGGCGATGCGCTCGTGCAGCAGTTCCATGCGGGCGCGGTGGGTGTCTGCACCGCGTCGGGCTTTTTTGTAGAAATCGTGCAGGGAAACATGCAGATATTGCAGCGGTTTTTGCACCAGCGCGTCCACAAGGGCGAAAGTTTCCGCCATGGTGATACCCTGCTCGCCTGGCTCTTCGGGCGAGAATCGGTAGCCCAAGATGAAGTCGGGTTTGGCGTGCGCTTTCACGGCGGCAGCAACGGCATCGACCACGGCCAGCGGGAAGCGCAGGCGGTTTTGCAGGCTGCCGCCCCATTCGTCAGTGCGGCGGTTGGTTTGGGCGGACACGAATTGTTGTAGCAGGTAGCCGTTTGCGCCGTGGATTTCTACGCCGTCAAACCCAGCCTGCACCGCGAGGGCGGCGGCATTGGCATAGGCGGCGATGAGCTGCTCGATTTCGGCGGCGGTCAGTTCGCGCGCGCCCGTGGCTTCATCGGCGGACGGGGCGACGATGTCGGCGGAAAGTTCGGCTTTCAGGCCGCCGTGGTGGATTTGCAGGATGGCTTTCGCGCCCTGTGTTTGGGCGATTTTGGCAACTTCGCGCAGGCTGGGCAAGTCGGTTTCGTTGATGGCATATGGCTGGCCGTGAAAGGTTTTGCCGTTTGCCTGCACCAATGTGGCGGCGGCGATAAACAGGCCGAAGCCTTTGAAGCGGTTGCACAAAAACGTGCGCTCTTGGTCCGTGATGTGGCCGTTTTCGTCCGAAGCGAAGTGGGTCATGGGGGCGACGGCGAGGCGGTTGGAAACGGTGGCGCCGTTGTTGAAGGTGTAGGGCTGGAAGACGGGGTTCATGGGGGGATTCCTTATGGCAAAGATTCGGGCTGTTTGTGAAAGATATTTGGATAATTGGGCGATTCGGATGTTTTTTCAAGGCAAATACCATGGCGGCGGCAATGAAAAAGCAGCCTGCACTTTGCGTTTTCCAAGTGCAGGCTGCTTTTTTCTATTTCTCACGCTGCCTTTTCCCCCATTTCGGCTTAACCACACCCAAGGCCGTCGCCAACACCGTCAGCAGGATATTGGCCGCACCGACCATATCCTCCACCTTGTGCGCCGCCTTGATTTGCCCTGCATGTTCCGCCACGCCCTGCTGCGCCAACCGCAACATTTCGCTGCCCGCAGGCACAATCACAAAAAATGCCAACAGGGCAATCAGTGCCGCGGCAAACACGTGGGCGCGCAGCCAAACATCGCGTTTCAGCGACCACGACTGCAACCACATCCCCACGCCCGTTGCCAGTGTCAGCAGCAGCCCGGGCATCGTCAGATAGCGCGTGGCCACTGTAATATGCACGCGCGAATTCAGAAATGCCGTCTCATTACCCGCTTGCGGCGCGCCACCCAGCACAGAGGCGACAATATGGCCGAAAATCGAACCCAAAAACAGGGACAGGCCGATTAAATGCAGTATTTTGAGCAAACGGTAAATGTTTCGGTTCATTTCAGTTTCCTTATCAGTCTTTTAATAAAGAAACAAGTTTACCTATATAGAAAATAGTTGTCAATTTATGGATATAAATTTCTCTATGTGCTAAACCTATCCTTTGCACTATTTATCCTGATAAAACTGGCCGAGTTGCCCCAATACCCGTGCCGCGGCGGCCAAATCGTCCGGATGGAACTGTTCGGCAATTTTCTCCGCATGGGCACGCCAATGCACTTGAATCTGCCGCGCAGCCTGCTGCCCTTTTTCCGTTAAAACATAAAGTTGCGCACGCTGGTGTGCCGGATTCGGCTGGGCGGCGAGTAGGCCTTCTTCTATCAGGATATTGACCTGCTTTAACGCGCCCTGGCGGGTGATGCCCATTTTTTCGGCAATTTGCGGCACGGTCGGTGGCGTTTCCGAAAGCAGCACCGCGCCCAGCACCTGCCAACGCGAAGTGTTCAAACCCAAAGGGGTGGCAAAACGGTTGCCCCATTCGTACAAAATCCCATTTAATCTGAATATGTTGAGCGTAACGGCGGTAAGGTGTTCGCTGGGTTGGGTCATGGTTGCGCCTTTCTATAAAATAGAAATAAGTTTATGTAATATCGGAATTCGTTGTCAAATGAGCATCGAAAAGCAGCCTGCACTTCATTTTCCAAAGTGCAGGCTGCTTTTTTAAGCCTTAACAAACTGACTGCGGGATTACCACTGATACAGCGCGCCCGCGCCAACGCCGGCACGGCCTTGTGAATTGACGGAGAACGAGCCTTTCACAATCCAGTTGCCGCCGTCGCTGATGGCCGATGCACCCACGGCAATCGCAGACTGGCCGCCGTAGTAGCCCGTGCCGATACCGATGCCGGATGCGCCGGTGCGGGTCACTTGCGGAATGGAGCTTTGCGCGATACCGCCTGCAATACCGGCGTTGCTGTTGTCTTCCAATTTGCCGATACGCTGGCCAAGCTGGTTAATCTGGTTTTGGTTGGCGGTGCTGCCTGCCACGGCAGCCTGCAGTTGGCGCACGTTCACGGCATCGTTGGGGTTGGTGCCGTCCGCAACATGGGTAATCTGCTTGTTGCCAGCATCAATACCGTTGTTGGTCACGCTCGGGCCATTGTTGATGGTCAGGCCGTTGTTGTTCACGGTGGTGTTGCCGGTTTTCAGGCTGCCTGCATTGCCCAAATCCACGTTTTGCGCGAGCTTGAGGCGCAATGTGTTGCTGGCGTTATCGGCCACCACGCCGATGTTGTTGTCGGTGAGCGTGCCGGTGGCGCCGCCTTTTATGTTGAGCGTGGTGCCGAGCTTGCGCTCAACGGTGGTGCCGCTGTCACCGTCAAACTTGAGCGGATTGAAGGCTTGGGCGGCGGTTTGGTTGATGGCGTTGTTCACGTTGGTTACCGTGTTGCCGTTCACCGTTATCGGCGTGTTGTCCAGCGTGTTGCTGCCTGCTTTGAAGGTGGGCGCGGTGACTGTGCCGGCGAAAGTGGGCGCATCGGCAAATTGAATATCCACTTTGCCGTCCGTCACTTCGGTGCGGATATTGCTGTTGCTGGCCGCTGCGGTGTTCGCCAAGCCGCCGCCAATGTGCAGGCTGCTTCCCAGTTTCTGCTGGCTGCCGTCGTTGCCGGTATCGCTGTTTTTGTTACCGGTGAACGTGAGCGGGCTGAAGGCTTGGGCGGCGGTTTTGTTAATGGCATCGTTCACATGGGTCACGGTGTTGCCATTGACGTTGATTGCCGTGCCGTCCAGTTTGTTGCCGCCGGTGGTCACACTGGTAAACGTCGGGGTTGCAACGGTTTTAACGGTGTAGATGGTTTGACCATTCCCGCCTGGAGACGGGATTACCTGAATATTGTCGCCCGCCACCACTTCGGTTTTCGCCGCTTGGATGTTGGTGGAAAGTTGGTTGGTAATGCGTTTCACATCGCCGATATTGGCGGCGTTGCTGTCGGTGTTGCCGCCGCTGGCCACGTTGGTGATTTGTTTGTTGCCTGCATCAATACCAGTGTTGGTCACGCTCGGACCGTTGGCGATGGTCAGGCCGCTGTTGTTCACGGTGGTGTTGCCGGTTTTCAGGCTGCCTGCATTGCCCAAATCCACGTTTTGCGCAAGTTTCACGCGCAATGTGTTGCTGGCCTTGTCGGCCACCACGCCGATGTTGTTGTCGGTGAGCGTACCGGTGGCGCCGCCTTTCACGTTGAGCGTGGTGCCAAGCGGGCGTTCCACAGTGGTACCGCTGTCGCCGTCGAATTTGAGCGGATTGGCGGCTTGGGCGGCAACGTGATAAAGCTGGCTGCCGTTAATGGCATCAGTGGACGTGGCAGAAATTTCACCAGGGGCAACGTGTTTGATTTGGCGCTCATAACCTGCCGTACCGATGGAAACCTGAGAACCATCCGTAATCTTGGTAGCACCGGCAAAACCGCTGTAGGTCACGCCGTTCACGGTAGCACTAGTCACTGGTGTTGCAACAGTGCTTGTGCGCGAACCTGCGCCGATAGCCACTGCTTTTTCTTTGTCAGCTTCCGCACCCACGCCAACTGCTGTTGCACCAACTTGTGTGGCTTGTGCACCCGGGCCGAAAGCAGTGGAAAGCGCGCCTGTGGCTTGGGCTTTCACACCCACGGCAATCGCGGCCTCAGCCGCTTCTGTGCTTTGATAACCGGTGCTCATTGACGTGCCGGTCAGGCGTTGGTAATCCGCGTCCACTTGGGCTTTGGCTAAATCCCAATCATCGCTGCCGATAGCGATGGAGGAATTGCCATTGGCTCGGGTGTTGTTACCGATGGAAGTGGATTGCCCGCCCAATGCCTGTGCATCCGGGCCGATGGCCACCGCTTGGGTAAACCCTGTTGCCTGAGCCGTCCAGCCGATGGCCACAGACTGCCTGCCGGTGGCTTTGGCAATATTGGTGGCCGTTTCATTCGAGCCGATCACAACAGATTTCTCACCCGATGCCTCTGCTTTGTTACCGATGGCAATCGCATACAATTTTGAAGCCTGCGCCGTATCACCTACTGCCACAGTACCGATAGATTTCGCACCAGCATTCCAGCCCATGGCAATCGATTGTGCATGTGTTGCTGCTGTACCCGCGCCGACAGCGATGGAATAATTACCGCCGGCCTGTGCCGACTGTGCAGCGCTGCGACCGCCACCAACGGCAATCGAGTTTGCGCCGGAAGCTTGCGAGAAGCGGCCTACAGCCACCGAGCTTTCGGTAACAGCATTGCTACTGTTGCCCAAAGCCAAAGCACCAATATTTTTAGCAGAAGCCGCTGTGCCGACGGCAACCGATTGCGATGTTACAGCGGAGCTTTTATAGCCGATGGCCACCACTTGGTTCACACCGGAAACACCCTGATTGGCATCCGTACCAATGGCAATAACGTGCTGGCCGTTAATATTCTGTGCCGCGCCCGTACCGATACCGATTACATTATTGGCAGCCGCCGCATTTTTCAGCGCGCCCTCGCCCACGGCAATATTGCGCCCTGTGCTGTTGGCGCTTTCGCCCGCCGCCTTACCAATGGCAACATCCGCCTCGCCCAGTGCATTGGCGCGTTCACCAATGGCAACCGTTTGATTATGATGTGCTTTGCTGTCTGCCCCAATCGCCAAGCCCGACGTACTGGAAGCGGAAGAATTCGCACCCAAAGCCACATTGCTCTCGCCCGCCGTTTTGGCCGATAAGCCGATGGCTACAGATTTGCCGGGCTTATTACCGCCTACAATATCGGCCGCCGTCGTAGTGGCATCGCCACAAACCACGTTTTTGCTGTTGTCGTCGAAATAGCAGGATTTGTAGTCTGCACCAGCGGGCACGGTATTGCCGCCGGAAGTGGTCGTGCCGGTGTTTTGCGCGCCCCAAGCGGGAGAAACCGCCAGCAGCACCAAAGCGGCAGCGGCGCGCGTGGTGTTTTTGCCTTGTGATTTGGCCAGCTCGGAAACGGCCGCCCAAGTGCCGCTCACGGCGTTGTAAACAGTTTTGTAGGTTTTATTCATTGTGATATTCCTTAATTTGTTACAGGTTTTGCGGATAACGGCAAAACCAAATAGCCAAACCAATTGCCGTTTCCACAACGTCCATTGCCTTTTTTGGCCTGTTGCGTGGTATATGGAAACGAAAACAAATGTGTTCAGCTATGTTGAATGGTATTTGAGGAACGCATTATACTGAATTTAATAAATTTTGGAAATTTATACTGACTATCGGCCACATTGAAAGCAGCCTGCACTTCCATTTCCAAAGTGCAGGCTGCTTTTTAAGTTTTCAGACGACCTTTTTCATGACTGCCCGCTGCACCCCGAATATCGATACCAACACCAACGCAAATCCCGCCAGCGACTTCGCATCCATCCCTTGCCCTAAAAACAGCCAGCCCAAGATAAATGCCGAGACAGGGCTGAGCAATCCCAGCGACGAAACCGCAGCAGGTGAAAGTTTAGCAATTCCTCTGAAAAACAACACATAAGCCAATACGGCACCAAACAGGCTCAAATACAGATAGCCGCCGATATTGGCGGGGCTTAAAGATTCGAGCCGCGGTTCGGCAAGCAGCGCGACGGGCAGTAAAAACAAGCCGCCGATGAAAAGCTGCCAGCCGGTGAACGCCAATACGGGCAGTGAAGTGCGGCGGTGTTTCGACAAATACACGCCCAACGCCATCGCCGCCGCGCCCGCCAATGCCGCCAAAATCCCCGTCCCGTCATAGCGTGCCTGCGGCGACAAAACCAAAAGCGCGATCCCCAAAACCCCTGCCGCCGACCAAGCCCAAGCTGCTTTAGGCGGCATGGTTTTGCCGATTAACCAAGTGAACACCAGCACCATCAGCGTCTGCGTCGAACTCAATACCGCCGCCAGTCCGCCCGGTAAGCGATACGCCGCCACAAACAGCATGGCCTGAAAAAAGCCGATGTTCAAAAAACCGAGCAAGACAACCGTCGCCCATTCATCGCGTTTGGGGATACGCCACGTCCACGCCAACAGCAAAAGCCCGGCGGGTAAAACACGGATAAGCGCAGCGGTAAACGGTCGGTCTGGAGGCAGAAATTCGGTGGTCACCAGATAGGTGCTGCCCCAAATCAACGGGGCGAGTGCGGTGGTCAGAATGGTGGCGGTGCGGCTGGGCATCGGGATTCCTTGTATTTGTGTTTCAGCTTGCCCGAAGGTCGTCTGAAAAATGGGACGGATATGCAATGATGGAAAGAAAAAGCAGCCTGCACATTTTAAAACAAAAGTGCAGGCTGCTTTTCGTTATTTCAGACGACGAGGGGATTACAGCCGCCAGTTCAGTTTGAACATGATATTGCGCGGCATTCCGTAAAAATTGTAAGCACCGTTGCTGCGGTTGGCGTTGTTTTCAAAATAACGCTTATTCGACAGGTTGTTGCCAATCAGGCTCAAATGGATGCGGTCGGTCGGCGCGTATTGCACATCGGCATGCCACAAGGTGTAGCCGCCCTGCTTGAGGTTGGGCTGGTCGTGCAGGTTACCGGTGCGGCTTTGCACGTTCATACCTGCGCCGATACTCCATCGGTGCGCGGCACCGGGCAGCCGGTAATTGGTGTAGAGCCTGAAGATACTGCGCGGCGTGTGCTGGCTGTATCTCTGCCCTGCTTGGTAGTCTTCGTCATCATTGCGGTATTTGCTGTCGTTGTAGGTGTAGCCGGCAAACAGTTTCCAGTTATCGGTCAGATTACCAGAAATTTCCGCATCCAAGCCTCGGCTGACCACTCGGCCGGTGTTGATATAGTAGCCGTTGCCCATTCCGTCATCTCCGCCATAAACGGCGCGGTTTTTCTGATCGATTTGGAACAAGGCGACGGCAGTGTTCAGGCGTTTGTTGTTCCAAGCGGATTTCCAGCCGATTTCGTAGTTGGTGCCGATAACGGGCGGTAAATCGTTGCCGCCGGCATCTTTATATTCGAGCTGCGGTTTGAAAATCGAGGTGTAGCTGGCATACAGGCTGTGATGCGGCGTTACATCCCAGGTAATACCCAAATAGGGCACGAAACGATTGCGGTTAATGCGGCGTGTCATACTCTCCAAAGGAGCAGGGTTTGCCGGGTCGATTATGTCATCGGTGTTTTGCCGATAACGCCACCGGGTGTAGCGGAAACCGGCCAGCAGGTGCAGTTTGTCGGTCGGATTAAAGCGGATGCCGGCACTGACGGCATGAGAACGGGTATGTTCCTCGGTGTATCGGTGGATGGGGTTGAAGCGGTAATCCAAATCGGCCAGCTTGCTCCAATCGGGGCGCGGGATAACGGAACCGTCAAACGGATCCAGCGGGAAATCTCGGCTCAAGTTAGGGTCGCACCAGTTCGGCCAGCCGCGCGATGCGCAAAACTGGTTCCAAGAGTCGGACGGGTCTGCCCACAAATTCCAATGCTGCATGGTTTCGGAGTCGGTACGCCGTTTGTTGTAACTGTATGTGGCGAACACGTCGTGTTGGCGTCCCAATGCCTCAAAGCGGCCGGTCAGCTTGCCTTGCGCCGTCCATTGCGCAGTTTTGTTGTCGGCAAGGCGGTTGCCGCTGCCCCAAATGGTGCCGCTGCTGTTTTGCCAGCTCGGACCGCTGCTGAGCGCGGCATACTCCCGAAATGCCGTGTCGCGGCGATAATCGACCAAGCCGATAGCCCGCCAGTTATCGTTGAAATCGTACCGCAGCTCCGAAAATAAATTGAATTTGGTGAAGCGGCTGTTGTTCCACGGCGCGCCGGAATAAGCATTGCGCGGCAGATGCAGCGGATGATCCTCGCTGCCTGCAGGCAGGCCGTACACATCCGGCACCGCATGGCGGTTTTGATACAGGCTGCCCACCGTCCAAACTGCTTTTTCGCCCAAATCGAAATCAAGCACGCCGTACACCACGTTTTGCCGGCTATTGACGCGGTCAATGAAAGAACCGGCCTTTTCCCATGCACCCAACAAACGGCCGCGCACTGTGCGGCTGCTGTTGAGGCTGCCGGAAACATCCAATTCGCTGCGGTAAGTGTCGAAACGCCCCGCACTCACGCTGCCTTGTATCTGCCGTGCAGAAGTCGGCCGTTTGCGTACCGCATTGATGGTTCCGCCCGGCTCGCCGTTGGCCTGCGTCAAACCGGTGGCACCGCGCACCACTTCGATGTGGTCGTACACCGACAAATCGGTCTGACTCTCGGCATTGAGGATGGTTTCGCCCACATAGCTGGAAACATCGGAAGAAACGCCGTCTTCTTCTATTTGGTCGATATAGAAACCGCGCGACATGAAGCGCGAGCGGTCGGAATCACGCACAACGGTAACACCCGTAGTGGCCTTCAGCGCATCTTCCAAACGGGTAATGCCCTGCCCTTCAATCTGAGTTTTGGTAATGACGCTGACCGACTGCGGCGTTTCTTTGGGCGACAAAGCCAAACCCGTGGTGGTACGCATGGCGGAGGTGGTGAACGAATCGCGGTTTTCGGTACGCGTGCTGCGGTTCACTCCTTGCACATGAATATTTTCCAACACTTCAACTTCCTCTGCCGCCGCCATGGCATGCACCCCCAGCAACATAGAGGAGGCAATCAAGCTCAGGCGAAATCCTGAATAGTTCATTTCTTCACTTTCCTTTGCATAGGTTAAATTAAATTAACCGCCCATTCTATCGGCAACAGGGAAATGTGCTTATCGGCAAAATGTCGTAGTCCTAAAGCGTGAGATAAAAAATATCATGCCCAACCTGAAAACAGCATCAATCGCACCACAATACCCGATAGTAGGAAAACATGATTATTGGGCTACCTATCTGTTAGAACAGGTAAAAAAGCAGCCTGCACTTTAAAAACCAAGGTGCAGGCTGCTTTTGACGCTTTGGTTTTATTCATGTTGATTTTCCGCCATCAGATTTGATCCCATGTTATTAAAACAAGACGATGATGCAGTCGGTACTTACACAAAATTTACGGAGAAAAAGACTAGTTCTAAAGTATTAGAAATCCAGTCCTTTACCACCAAAACTATTTAACAAAGAATATATTTTAAAAATAATTATATGTTTTACATTAAGAAAATTTTTATGATGCAATATCAATACAAAATTTCAAAATCCAGATAAATAATACGCCGATAGGATTACAACTAACTATTCAATGAATCTTCATTCTCTACATGAG
>NZ_GL870929.1:1650860-1699917 GCF_000190695.1 Kingella denitrificans ATCC 33394 | reverse complement strand
TCTCTACATGTTAAGCTATGTAAATACTAATTTTAAAATTTAAAATCGAATTAGGAGTTCTCAATCATGAAGCATTTGTTCAGCACAACCATTATCGCCCTCAGCCTGGCCGCTTGCGGAAGCAGTGGCAGCAGCGCCCCTTCCACACAAAGCAACACACCCCAATCTACCGCATCACCCGATGCCGAGTCTTCCGCCGTTAAAAACCGCTCCAGCTTGGACTACCGCCGCAATTATGCCGGAGTGGTCAGCAGCAAAAGTGTGATTGCCGCACAAACCCTGTTGGGACCGCAGGCCGGCAGCAACACGCGCGGTGAGAAAAACCTCACCCTTACCCTTAACGGCCGCAGTTACGGACTGGCCGACCGCATCAACATTACCGCGCTGCCGGACGGCCTGCTCGAACTGCCCTACAAAGCCGAATGGACGTCTTTGAAAGTCGCCTACCCCGACAGCCGAGATGTAAAAGTGGAAGAACAAGGGAAAATGTATATCTACCAACGCCCCTACTCCATGGTGTTGGCCACCCTGCCCACCGCCTACCGTTACGATGGTGCTAACGACCCGAACAACCGACTCGGTCGCGCTGACACCATGAAGGTGCAGCTGGTGAGCGGCCTGCCCGTGAACGATGCCACCATCACCCGTCTCAGCGGCAACACGTTCAACTACAGTGGCGAATCTTTTGCCAATTTCGGTTCTGGTTTGGAAAAAGGCGCATTTAACTACAGCATCAACTTTACCGATAAAACCGGTAGCGGCCGCATTACCGGCATGGCTTCCACCGGCGATATCGAACTGCGCCAAGCCCGTATCGGCGGCGCACTGCCATACAATCCGATGCTGTCGGCTGCCGAACGCACCAAAGGCATCAACGGTGAAGCCCATTCCGAACGCATGAATGCCTACCGATATTACCTTTCTATTTTCGGCCCCAATGCTGAAGAAGTAGCCGGTTTTGTGGAAGGCAGCCGCAGCAATCCTGGCGGCCAATGGAATATCGGCGTCAGCGGAACCAAACAGTAACCACCTCTGCCGTCGTGCTGCATAGTAAAGAAACACGATAAAGCAGCGAGATATAGCGGATGAAAATAAATGATACAAAGCAGCGGGTCGGAAGTCGTACAGAAAAGTACGTCAAGGCGGGTCAAAGCCGTAGCATTGCGATTTTAACCTGCTATAAAACCGGCTACAGGCTACCTGAAAACAGCCCCGATAGCGTTTTCAGGTAGCCTGTAGCCGTCATTAAATCCAACGCCTGCCCGCCACATTTTTTGTTTCAGCCGCCATGATACCCATCTTCCGCCATCCCACCATTCTGGCACTGTGCCTGCTCAGCCTTCCGCTCGGCACGATTGCCGCGCCGCCAACCCTCGTGCCGCACGATGACAATCCGCCATGGCCGCAGCCGCCCCAGCCCATTCAAACGGACGACAGCATCGCCCCGAAAACACCCCAAAGCAGTACCCAACCCTCCAAGCACCTAACCGAAACCGACCTGCGCGCCAATCCCGCCCTGACCGAACACCTGATCAATCAGGCCATCCTCAGTCACCAATGGGATTTGCTGGCCGACCTGCTGGATTTGTACCGCACCATGCCGAACCACGATACCGTTTTGTACGATTACGGCAAAGGTGCCCTATTGCGCGGGCAGGACAAGCTTGAGCAGGCAATCAGGCATTATGCCGCCATTGTGCAGCGGCGGCCGGAACTGTCTTATGTCCGGTTCGACTACATGGCGATGCTGTTTGAAAACCACCAATACCGCCAGGCCGATCAACAGGCCGAACAATTGGAACAGTCCGACCTGCTGCCGGAAGCAAAACAACTGGTGGCGCAATACCGCCAAGCCATGCAAAAACGGCAGGCGTGGCAAGCCGATGCCTCGCTGCAATACGAACGGAACGACAACGTCAATAACGCCTCCTCTGCCCGCGAACTGCGCTTGGGCTCACGCGTGTGGGTGCGTGATGAAGCCTCGTTGCCCCAGAAAGCCACCGGCCTGCGTTACAGTGCCGCGCTCGACCGATCCGTGAACATTGGCGGCAACCACTTCCTCACCGGCGGTGTTAGTTTGGACGGTGTGTTTTACTGGGATCGGCGCGAGTACAACGAAGAAAACCTACGTGTGCAGGCTGGTTACCGCTTCCGCAATATCCGCAGCAGCTGGCAGATACAGCCCTATACCGAATTCAGCTGGTTTTCAGGTAGCCCATACAGCCGCCAATACGGCATACAGGGGCAATATAGCCGCCAAATCGGCTCAAAATGGCAAATCAGCGTGATGGCCACCCGCAGTTGGCGGCATTACCGCAGCAAAAACGTTGCACAAAGCTACAACGGCCCGCAAACCCAATTAACTGCCACCGCCGCCTGGATGCCCATCGCAAACAGCCTGCTCTATATCGGTTTAGACTGGCTGGAACACCAAACCCGCGACCCGTCGGAAGCCTCCGTCCGACGCGGCATCCGCTTCGGGCTGATGCGGGAATGGCCGCAATTCGGCCTGCGTGCAGACATCCGCTTGGGCAGGCGGCAGTTCCGCCAAACGCACTTCTTTTTCCCCGTGGTGCGCTCCGACCGAGAAACCCAGCTCAACTTGTCGCTGTGGCATCCCAAACTGCAATGGCACGGCCTGATGCCCCGCCTAACCTACCGCCATCTGAACATCAACAGCAATATTCCGGAACTCTACCAACGCCGCAGCCGCCAATGGTTTATCGAGGTGGAACGTCGGTTTTGAACCTTGCAGGCTGCTTCCTGCTTCGTTCAATCACGATGCACCGCAACTCCGGTTTTAGAATAACGGCGGATTACTTAGGAACGGCATTGGAACATATGTCGGCAAGATAAAAAGCAGCCTGCACTTCAATCTCTAAAGTGCAGGCTGCTTTTCGTTTTGGCGATACTGCTTACGCCCTAATCCCTATCCTTCGGCGGCACGGGTGCATACCAACCAACCAGCAGCAGGAGCAGGCCGACGACGATGAAGGAAACAATCCGTTCGATGCCGCCGCTGTTGCCCAGTTCCACGAAGAAGAGTTTCAGCACCACCACGGCCATAATGCTCGCGCCAACCAGCCAGCGGGCCCGATCGGCGGCGCGGTTGCCGGACACCATCAGCACAATGGCGGCCAGCGCCCAAACAATCGACAGGCTGGCCTGCACGCCGAAGGAAGCCAGCAGGTGGTCAAGCCGCCAATCCACGCCGCCGAAGATGTGCCACAGCCGCATCACGCCGCCGCTCAACAGCAGCAGGAACAGCGCGGGCAGGCTGCCGGCTACCACACGCCGCCCGTCGGCTTGCAGGCTGCTTTCGGGCAACCACGCGCCCAGCCAGCGGTACAGCAGATACAACACGGCGATGCTGCCGATTTCTACGGCGTTGAACACGGGGAAATAAGGGAAATCGGACTGCGGCGGACGGGCAAAGTTGGCATGCACGAACCACAGTGCGGCGTACACGGCTAGCAAGGCGCTGTGCCAACGCCAGTAAATGCCGCGCAGTTCGCCGAAACGGTCGCGCCACACGGTGAGTGCCAGCCATGCGGCAAACGGGATGGCCAAACGGGCCAGCGGCAGGGCGTTCGGCCAATGGGCTTCGGCCAGGCTGCCTGAAAACTGCGTCCACAAAAGAATGTAGGTGGGCAGCAGCACGGCATGGACGGCAGGGGCAAAGCCAATGAGTTTTCCACCGTCGGGATGGCGTGTTTCAGGCTGCCATAGGGCAGACAGGGCGGCCAACACACTGAAGCCCAACATCAGCAGGCTGCCTGCCAACGGCACTTCTGTCGCCCAAATATCGGCATATCGGCCAATCGACATAACGGCAAACAGCCACATCGCCAAAGAAGCAGCCTGCACGCCTTCGCGCCAGCGCGACCCACGCGCGCCCAAAAGCAGCAGCGCGGCAAACGCAAACCATGCCCACGCCCAGCCGTATTCCATGTTGAAAATACGGGCCAGCGAACCCAAGCCGTTCTGCCATTCCACCCACGCCAGCACCATCATCAGGCAGCCTGCACCCAAATTGCACAACTGCGTGCCGCTGCCGAACTGCGGTTCTTCGCGCTGCCAGCGGGCTTTGTGCAGCGTGAACGCGGTGGCAAGATACAGAATGGCCGTGCCCGTCAGCACCATATCGATGTTGATTTCTTCGGGAGCCACAAGGTGCAGGCTGCATAAAAACGAAATCAGCACGCACGCGGCGGAAAAGCCGCTGAACACAGGCTGCTTCTGCCGCCATTGCGCCGCCGCGAAGGCCAACGCATACACGGCCAGCGCCAGCGTGCAGCCCAGCCTGCCGAACACCAGCATCGGCAGGGAAACCGCGTGGATTAAGGCGAGCAGCAACACCACCGACACGCCGTTTTTCTCCCACAGCGCGCTGTCTTCGCGGCGCATTCTCGCCCATGCCCAATACATCAGCACGCCGCTGGCCGCCGCAATCAACGCGCCGGAAAACGAGCCGTTCAGCAGCGCGCCGCTGTCCGATTCGCCCGCGTTGCGCAGCAAATCTTTCAGTTGCGACAAAGCCGCCAAGCCATATACGCCGACAGCAACCACGCGCGTTTGCGGCTGCCGCTGAATCAGCCCGAACGAATACACCAGCGCGGCTTCCAACGCCCACGCCATCGCCGTCCAGCGCAATTCAAACGCCAACGGCACGGCCAGCGTAACAAACACGAGGAACAGCCCGGCAAACGCCTGCTTCATCACGGCGAAATCGTCGCGCAGGCGGGCGAAATACAGTGCCGCGCCGCCATAAACCGCCGCCCAAAGCAGCGCGGAATACGCCGCGCCGTGGCCGCCTTTGTCCATCAACGCATATTGCAGCGAAAACGAAGTTATCGCGCTGCCGAACAGCAGGCTGCTGTCGAGGATGCCGATGTGGCTGCCGTATGCCGTTACCGTCTGCCAAATGCGTTCCAGCGAAGCGTTGTCGGGAATGCGTTTCAGGCTGCCGGCCAGCGGTTCGTCTTCCAGCGTTTTGCGGGCGAACAGACAGGCAATCAGCGTGTAGAGCAGCCAATGGTAAATCAGGAACAGCTCACTGCTGGCGAACAATTCATCGTGATAACGGGCAGCACCCCAGGAAGAAGCGATGACGAACGTGCCGGAAAGCCCGATTAAATTGAGCGAGCGCCATGCCTTAAACCATGCAATCGCCGCCACGCCTGCGTTCAACAACGCCAGATAGCCGAACAGCACAATGTGCGAACCGCCGCCGCCCACTAGCACGGGTGCGGCCAAACCGCCCACCAAAGCAGCCTGCGCCATAACTTTCGCGTCCTGCGACACGGCGCGGGCAATCATCACCAGCACCAAGGCCACCATCACGACAAATGCCACGCCCGAACCAATCAACGCATGCAGTTTCGCGGCCGCCAGCGTGGTCAGATACATCACACCCAAGCCGAAGCCCTGCAAGGTGAGGCCATATTCGCGTTTTTTGCTTTGCAGCTTCACGCCTGCGCCCGCCGCCGCCACACCTGCGCCGAACACTGCCAGATAGCGCACGCTCAGCGGCAAATGGCCGCCCACATAACTCAGCAGGAACGCCAGCCCGAAAAACAGCACCAGCGCACCGGTTTTCAGCAGCGGGTTGCCGCTTAGGAACCATGCCAGCAGCGGATTAGGCTCGGCAGGTTCGCTGTGCTGCGGTCGGATTTTGCGTGAAGACGGTGCGCTCGAAGCGGCGCGGGAAGAAGCATGTGCAGCCTGCTTTTGACGTGCAGGCTGCTGTTGAACGGGCGCGGTGTGCGCCGCAGGGGTTTTGTCCGCAGACGTTTTATCCGCAGGAATATGGGCGGCTGCATTATCGGCAGGCAGCTCTTCAGGCCGGAACAGCACACGGTCGCGCTGCGCCGCCATTCTTTCTTCGTATTGCGATTCGGGCACCAGCTCGTAGCCCGCCCATACCAAAGGCTCTTCTTCCACCGGCAGGCTGGGCGTTTCGGGTGCAGGCTGCTTTTGTGCCGCATCGGGGGCAGGCATTCGGACCACCGCCGGTTGTTGCAGGCTGCTTTCGGCAACGCGCGCCGTTAACGGGGCGTTGGCGGCAGCGGTTTCAGGCTGGGCATCGCGCACCGGCGATACGGTTGCAGGCTGCTTTTGCGCCGCTTGTTGCTCGGGCATGGCAGCAGGCATACTCTGCCGCCGCTCCAATGCCGCCAGCCGCCGCCGCAACTCGCGCACTTCGTATTCCAAATCGTCCACTCGGTCGGCCAGATAACGCCGCCGCTCGCCGCTATCGCCGCCGCGGTCGGCATTGCCCTTATCGTTGTCCTTATCGCTGGGCGCAATCAACGCCATCAGCACCGCACCGAACACCGCGGCATATATCGCCACCGGCAAAGACGAAGCCAGCATGCCGAGCAGCACCGCCGGTAAAATCACAAACCAAAAAAAGCGCATTATTATTCCTTTAATGACACGGTTCTCAGGCTGCCTGAAAAGATGACTGCCATTGTACGCAGAAAACGGCAGATTGGGCAGATTTTTGCAGTGCAGGCTGCTTTGCCGGCAAACCGAGTAAACCTTTCGCATGGCGCAGGCGAAAATGTTAAAATGCACGGATTGTTATTTGGCACAACCGTTATGTTATGGCAGCTTATCAAGTCCTCGCCCGCAAGTGGCGACCCAAAACCTTTGCCGATTTGGTCGGCCAGCAGCACGTTGTAAAAGCGCTGCAAAACGCGCTCGACAAAGGCCGCCTGCACCACGCCTATTTGCTCACGGGCACGCGGGGCGTGGGCAAAACCACCATCGCCCGCATCCTGGCCAAAAGCCTGAACTGCGAAAACGCGCAACACGGCGAACCGTGCGGCCAATGCCAATCCTGCCGCGACATCGACGCAGGGCGGTTTGTGGATTTGCTGGAAATCGACGCCGCATCCAACACCGGTATCGACAACATCCGCGAAGTGCTGGAAAACGCCCAATACGCGCCCACCGCCGGCAAATACAAAGTCTATATCATCGACGAAGTGCACATGCTCTCCAAATCCGCGTTCAACGCCATGCTCAAAACGCTGGAAGAGCCGCCCGAACACGTCAAATTCATCCTGGCCACCACCGACCCGCACAAAGTCCCCATCACCGTATTGAGCCGCTGCCTGCAATTCGTATTGCGCAACCTCACGCCGCAGCAAGTGGCCGACCACTTAACCCACGTTTTGAAAACCGAAAAAATCGTGTACGAACCCGCCGCGCTCGCCCTTTTGGGACGCGCCGCCCAAGGTTCCATGCGCGATGCCTTGAGCCTGCTCGACCAAACCATCGCCATGGGTTCGGGCAGCGTGAAGGAAACCGACGTGCGCGACATGATTGGCGCGGTGGACAAACGCTACCTATACGAACTGCTCACCTTCCTGATGGAACAGGACGGCACGCAGCTCATGCAAAAAGCACAGGAAATGGCGGGCAACGCCGTCGGCTTCGACAGCGCGTTGAACGATTTGGCCATGCTGCTGCAACGGCTGGCACTGCTCAAAACCGTGCCCGGCGCGGTGGCCGCAGACGACCCCGAACGCGAACGGCTGACCCAGTTGGCCAACTATTTCAGCGACGAGCAAATCCAGCTGTATTACCAATGCGTGATTCACGGCAAACAAGACCTGCCGCTCGCCCCCGACGAATACGCCGGCTTTGTGATGACGCTGCTGCGCATGCTCGCGTTTGCCCCGTTCGCCGCCAAAAACACGCCGCAGCACGGCACGATTGAAGGCACGCAGCTGCACAATCCGCCGCCCGAAACGCAAAAAAAAACACCTGAACCCGACGGCAATATAAAAAGCAGCCTGCACACGCCGAATACCGACAATTCAGCAGCCGAACCCCTGCCCGAAAGCACGCCCGCCGAAGTGCAGGCTGCTTTCGAAGTCGCAGAGCCGCCGCACGAAGCATTTCCCAAACCGCAAGAAAGCAGCCTGCACCCCGAATCCGCCGCCGATAACGTGCCGTGGGATACGGACACGGGCGATTCAAATCACGCGGACGATACCGCCGAACCTGCCGCCCAAACCGAAGAAGCGCAACCCGAAAGCGCGCCCCTTGAAGTGCAGGCTGCTTTTGAAGCTGCAGAACCGCCGCACGAAACATTCCCCGAAATGCACGAAAGCAGCCTGCACCCCGAATCCGCCGCCGATAACGTGCCGTGGGATACGGACACGGGCGATTTGAATCATGCGGACAACACCGCCGAACCTGCCGTCCCAACCGAAGGAACATTGCCCGAAAACGCGCCCGCCGAAGTACAGGCTGCTTTCGAGCTGCCGCCTTTGCGCGCCGAAAACTGGGTGGCCATTGTGCGTCAACTGGGGCAGCTGCCCGAAATTTCCGCCGCGCAAATGGCGCTGGCGCACATGGCCTGGGTAGATTTGCAGCCGTCGGTGCTAACACTAGCGGTGGACCGCGCCAACACCACGCGCCATACCGTCAAACCGGCTTATGTGGCGCGGATTGCACAAACGCTGTCGCAGCATTACCAAAGCAGCCTGCACATCGAATTGGTCGATTGGGAAGACGGGCGCGGCTGGGAAACGCCGGCCATGTACGAAACGCGGCGGCAAAACGAGCGGCGCGCAGAGGCCGTGTCGCTGATGCAGGCGGATTCGGCCGTGCAGAAATTGCAGCAGCTGTTTGGCGCGCGCTGGATGGAATCGAGCGTCCGCCTGCTGTCGGACAGCGCATCATAAAAAGACAATGATAAATGATATGATTGAAAACGATAATTTGAGCGGCAACGCTGCGCCGCGTTTAATCTCCGCACAAAAATTGTCCACCCAAGAGGAACAGCTGGAACGCGCCCTGCGCCCCAAATTTCTGGCGGACTATATCGGCCAGCACAAGGCCAAAGAGCAGCTGGATATTTTTATTCAGGCGGCGAAGCACCGCGGCGAAGCGCTCGACCACACACTGCTGTTCGGGCCGCCGGGGCTCGGCAAAACCACGTTGGCGCACATCATCGCGCGCGAACTGGGCGTAAATCTGCGCCAAACGTCCGGGCCGGTGCTGGAACGCGCGGGTGATTTGGCGGCCTTGCTGACCAATCTGGAACCGCACGATGTCCTGTTCATTGACGAAATCCACCGTTTAAGCCCCGTGGTGGAGGAAATTCTGTATCCGGCGATGGAAGATTACCAGCTGGATATTATGATTGGCGAAGGCCCGGCGGCGCGCAGCGTGAAGATTGATTTGCCGCCGTTCACGCTGGTGGGCGCGACCACGCGCGCGGGCATGCTGACCAATCCGTTGCGCGACCGTTTCGGCATCGTGGCGCGGCTGGAGTTTTACCAACCGCAGGATTTGCGCACGATTGTGGCGCGTTCGGCACAGCTTTTGGACATGAACCTGAACGAACAGGGCGCATGGGAAGTGGCCTGCCGAAGCCGTGGCACGCCGCGCATTGCCAACCGCCTGCTGCGGCGCGTGCGGGATTTCGCACAAGTGAAAAAAGCAGCCTGCATCGATGCGGCGGTGGCCGATGCGGCATTGTCGCTGCTGGATGTGGACAAGGCCGGGCTGGATATGATGGATCGGAAATTTTTGGAAGCGGTGCTGCACAAGTTTTCGGGCGGCCCCGTGGGTTTGGAGAACGTGGCGGCGGCCATCGGAGAATCCACCGACACGATTGAAGATGTGATCGAACCCTACCTGATTCAGCAGGGTTTGCTGCAACGCACGCCGCGCGGCCGTGTGGCCACCGCAGGCGCGTTTGAACATTTCGGGCTGCCGTTTGAAGATTAGGCAAACGGCGCACCGCCCTATTCTTCTGATTCGGATTCTGTTTCAGGTGCAGGCTGCATGGGCGGCAGGTTTTGCGGTTTCTTTTTCGGCTGCCGCCGCTCCGCCATAATTCTGCCGATTTCTTTCAGTTGCTCTTCGGGAATATCCTCGCGCCCCTGTTCGAACAGCGGCTCTTCCAGCGCCATGTGCCGCTCGTATCCCGCCACAAACATATGCACCAAACTGTTGGACAATATCAGCGTTTCGCCCGCCATAATGCTGTTGAGCTGGCGGCGCAGCGCTTCCCAGCCGCTATGCAGGCTTTGGTGTTGGCGCAACAGTTCGTCCACACTGTCTTTGGCGTGCGGCGTGAAGCGCAGCAGCGTGGGGAAAAAATCCAACTCTTCGTCTTCATGATGCAGCGGCGCGGCTTTGTTGAAATACGTCAGAATCTGATGGATTGAGGTTAAGGCCGACTGGTCCAGGCCGTTGTGCGTCAGATAATCGGGCAGCAGCGTGAGCTGGTGGCAGAATTTCCGTACTTTGCCATGGCAGGCCAGCAGCATTTCAATGGGTTCGTCCCAAGATGGGGCGGCGGTTTGTGGTGTAATCAGCATTTTTGTGTGTGTCCTTTTGAAAACGTGCGCATTGTAGCAAAATTTGGCTTTCACGTCTTGTACGTTATTGTTGGGTAACAAAAAAATACAAAAATACCATCATTCCGCAACATATCGCCGAAGCCCAAAAGCAGCCTGCACCCCCCAACCCGCGCCGCGCCGACCAAAACAAACAATATCATTATTTCATTTAAGGTAATTTTATGAGCTTCATCACCATCCCTCTCCCCACCGACATCCCACGGCCGCCGGAAACCGTGCTGGTGAACATCACGCCGCAGGAAACCCGCGTGGCCGTGCTGGAAGAAAACAATATTTGCGAACTGCACGTCGAACGCAACAGCGACCACAGCCTGGTCGGCAATATTTATTTGGGCATTGTCCGCCGCGTTTTGCCCGGCATGCAGAGCGCGTTCATCGACATCGGATTGGAGCGCGCCGCCTTCCTGCACATTATGGACGTGGTGGAGCAGCGGCAGAACCCCAATTCCAATCCGCGTATCGAACAAGTGCTGTTCGAAGGCCAAACCGTGTTGGTGCAGGTGATTAAAGACCCGATTAACAGCAAAGGCGCACGTTTGTCCACGCAGATTTCGCTGGCCGGCCGCTTTTTGGTGCATTTGCCGCAAGACGACCACATCGGCATTTCACAACGCATTGAAAACGAAGAAGAACGTAACAGTTTGCGCGAACGGCTGAACGCGCTCCTGCCCGAACAAGCCTGCCACGGCTACATTATCCGTACCAGCGCGGAAACCGCCACCGATGCCGAATTGCAGGCCGATATCCACTACCTCACGCGCGTGTGGGGCGATATTGTCGCGCAGGCCAAAGTCTGCCCGCCCGAAACCCTGCTGTATCAAGATTTGCCGCTGGCCAAACGCGTCCTGCGCGACTTGTTCAACGACAACACGCGCGAAATCCTGGTCGATTCGCGGCTCAATTTCGACAAAATGATGGCGTTTGCCGAGCAATACGTGCAAGATGCCGCGCCGAAGCTACACCGTTTCACGGGTGAGCGCCCCCTGTTTGAAACCTACGGCATCGAGTCCGAAATCAGCCGTTCCCTGCAACCGCGCGTGAACCTGAACTTCGGCAGCTACCTGATTATCGAAACCACCGAAGCCATGACGACCATCGATGTGAACACCGGCGGTTTTGTGGGCGCGCGCAGTTTTGACGAAACCATCTTCAAAACCAATCTGGAAGCCTGCCACGCGATTGCGCGCGAGCTGCGCCTGCGGAATTTGGGCGGCATCATCATCATCGATTTTATCGACATGATTCAGCAGGAACATCGCGACGCCGTGTTGCAGGAATTGGCAAAAGCGTTAAGCTCCGACCGCACGCGCGTGACGCTGAACGGCTTCACCAGCCTGGGTTTGGTGGAACTGACGCGCAAACGCAGCCGCGAAAGCCTGCAACACGTTTTGTGCGAACCCTGCCCCGTATGCCAAGGGCGCGGCAGCCTGAAAACACCGCAAACCGTGTGCTACGAAATCCAACGCGAAATCGTGCGCGAAAGCCGCCGTTTTGATGTGAAAGAATTTCGGATTATCGCCTCGCACTCGGTGATTGATTTGTTTTTAGACGAAGAATCGCAATCGCTGGCCATGCTGATTGACTTTATCGGCAAACCGGTTTCGCTGTCGGTAGAAGGTTCTTATTCGCAGGAACAATATGATATTGTTTTGATTTGATATTTGAAAGAACAACAAAGTGCAGGCTGCTTTTGGAATGGGTCAAAAGCAGCCTGCACTTTGTTCAGTCAAAAAAACGGCTCATGTTGCAAAACACGAGCCGTCCGTTTTCCAGCGTTTATTTTTTTGCCGCAGGCGTGCCGATAGCAGGTGCGGTGTCGGTGGGCAATGCTTTGCCTTGGCTGTGCGAAGAGCCCCACACAAACGCAGTCAGCAAATGCAGTTTTTCTTCGCTCAAGAAGCCGTCCCATGCCGGCATTTGGTTGTGTCGTCCGCCGGTAATCGTCGCGATGATGTCCTTTTCGCGGCCGCCCCACAACCAAATGTTGTCGGTCAGGTTCGGTGCCAAGCCCATTGTGCCTTGGCCTTTGTCGCCGTGGCACGCAACACAGTTCGCGGTGAAGAGTTCTTTACCGCGCGCCGCACGAGCCTCGTCAAACTTCTCGCGGCCGGACAGCGACATCACGAAATGCGCCGTGTCTTTCACGCCTTCCTCGCCCAAAATAGGACCCCAGGCCACCATGTTGCCCACACGGCCTTTGGCGATGGTTTCGTGGATTTTTTCAGGCGTGCCGCCGTAAATCCAGTCGGTATCGACCAGATTCGGGAAACCGCGCGAACCTTTGGCATCCGAGCCGTGGCATTGGATACAGTAAGTACCGAACAGGTTTTTACCAATCTCCATTGCCGCAGGGTCTTTGGCCACATCTTGAATGCTCATATTTTTGTATTTGGCATACAAAGCGCCGGTTTCTTTCTCTGCAGCCTGCATTTCATCCTGATACTGACCCACGCTGCTCCAAGGCTTGCCGTTAAAGCCAATGCCTTTGAAGTCGCCCAAACCTGGGTACAGTGCCAAATAGCCCATGCCGGCGAAAATCGTGGCGACAAACATCCAGAACCACCAGCGCGGCATACGGTTGTTGTACTCTTCGATACCGTCCCAAGAGTGGCCGGTCGTTTCCACTTTTTGTTCGCGCGGCGGCGACTGAAAATGCTGTGAAAGCAGCAGCCACCAAATAAAGATGAAGCTGCACGCCACAATGGCAATAATGTAATAATGCCAAAATGATGAAGTAAATTGTGATTCCATTTTATGCTCCGTTCTCACGGTCTGACTCGGTATCCGGCGTATCCGGGTCATCGACGATGCTTCGTGCGGCATCGTCATAATTGACCTTGTTGCGGCGGTTGAATGCAATCAACAGCACCGTTACAAAACTGACAAATACGCAGACAGTGAAAAACACCCGTGCCCAAGTCATGTCCATGATGTCTTACCTTTTGTTTTTCAATGCCAAACCCAAGCCTTGCAAATAAGCAATCACGGCATCCAACTCGGATTTGTCTTTCAATTCTTCTGGAACTTTTGCGAAATCCTCGTCGGTATAAGGCACGCCTACACGTTGCAAGGCTTTCATATGAGCCACGGTTGTTTCCACATCGACTTTATTGCGTGCCAACCAAGGGAAGGCAGGCATATTCGAATCGGGAACCACTTCACGCGGATTGAGCAGGTGAATACGGTGCCATTCGTCGGAATAACGGCCGCCGACACGCGCCAAATCAGGACCCGTACGTTTGGAACCCCATTGGAACGGATGGTCGTAAACCGATTCGCCGGCCACGGAATAGTGTCCGTAACGTTCGGTTTCGGCGCGGAACGGGCGGATTTGTTGCGAGTGGCAGTTATAGCAGCCTTCACGCACATAAATATCGCGCCCCACCACTTGCAGCGGCGAATAAGGTTTCACGCCTTCGGTTGCCGTAATCACTTCTTTAGTGAAAAACAGCGGAATCACCTGTACCACCAAACCGATGCTGATGGTGATGAATGTAAAGACAATCAGAAAACCGACTTTTTCTTCAACTAATTGTTGTAATTTCATTTTGGTAGCCTGCCTTTTCTTAATGTTGCTGTGTTTGCGGCAATGCAGGAATTTCCGCATCAACAGGTTTGCCGCGCATTGCAGTGCGGTAAACGTTGTATGCCATGATGACCATGCCGCTCAAATAGAACACGCCGCCCAAGAAACGTACAAAGTAGTAAGGCATAGTGCGGCTGACGGTGGCCACGAATGTGTGCGCCAATGTGCCGTCCGGTTTCAGCTGGCTCCACATAATGCCCTGCATCACGCCGGCTACCCACATAGAAGTGATGTACAGCACCACACCGATGGTGGCAATCCAGAAATGCACGTCAATCAATTTGGTGCTGTACATTTCTTTTTGGCCGAACAAGCGCGGAATCAGGTAATAAATCGAACCGATGGTCACAAAACCCACCCAGCCCAATGCGCCGGAGTGAACGTGGCCGACAGTCCAGTCGGTGTAGTGGCTCAATGCGTTCACAGTTTTGATGGACATCATCGGGCCTTCAAATGTGGACATGCCGTAGAACGACAGCGACACAATCAGGAATTTCAAAATCGGGTCGGTACGCAGTTTGCTCCATGCGCCCGAAAGGGTCATGATACCGTTAATCATGCCGCCCCAAGACGGTGCGAACAGAATCAACGACAACACCATACCCAAAGACTGTGTCCAGTCAGGCAGCGAGGTGTAGTGCAAGTGGTGCGGGCCTGCCCACATATAAGTGAAAATCAATGCCCAGAAGTGCACCACCGACAAACGGTAGGAATACACGGGGCGGCCGGCTTGTTTGGGAACGAAGTAATACATCATGCCCAAGAAGGCAGCGGTCAGGAAGAAGCCCACGGCATTGTGGCCATACCACCATTGCACCATGGCGTCGATTGCGCCGTAGTAAACAGGGTAGGATTTAAACCAGCCTGCAGGCACCCAAATGTTGTTCACGATGTGCAACAGGGCAATCGCCAGGATGTATGCGCCATAGAACCAGTTGGCAACGTAAATGTGTTTGATTTTGCGCGTGGCGATTGTTCCGAAGAAAACAATGGCATAAGCCACCCACACAACAGTAATCAGAATATCGATCGGCCATTCCAGCTCGGCGTATTCTTTACCTTGCGTCAGGCCGAGCGGCAATGTGATGGCGGCCAGCACGATGACGAGCTGCCAACCCCAGAAGGTGAATGCAGGCAGCCAGCCGCCGAACAGGCGCGTGTTACAGGTGCGCTGCACCACATAATACGATGTGGCGAACAGGCCGCTGCCGCCAAATGCGAAAATCACTGCATTGGTATGCAGCGGACGGATACGGCCGAAGTGGAACCAAGGCGCGATTTCCGACAGGTTAAGCTCGGGCCAGCGCAGTTGCGCGGCGGCGATAACGCCGACCAACATCCCCACGATACCCCAAACCACTGTCATGATGGCAAATTGGCGCACCACTTTGTAGTTATAAGTTTGCGTTTCCATGAAAGTCTCCAAATGCATGGCTTGATATTTATTACTGAACAATTGGGTTGCAGGCAGCCTGCACCGAATATTGTTTTCTTAATTTAACATTTTGTGCCTCTTTGTAAAATTTAGGCGCAAAACGCAATCGGGTATTTTAAAGCATATTTGCCTTTTCTACAAAACCAAATAGTGATAAAACATCAATGCTTTTGCCAATATACCCATATTTTTTGTGCGGATATGTTATAAGCGTCGGGTTTTCGCGTTGTTGATATACGTCAAATCGCGGCTTAATATTTTTTAACACTATATTTTATAGGGATTTTTATGTTGCACTACGCCATTACCGCCGTGCCGGAACGCCATCAGTGGCACATTTCGCTAACCTACCGCCGCGAAGAAAAAAGCAGCCTGCACCTGTTGCAAATGGCCAATTGGACGCCGGGCAGCTATATGGTGCGCGATTTCTCACGCCACGTCATGCAGGTGCAGGCTGCCTGCAACGGGCAACCTGCCGCCGTGCAGAGCATCGACAAAAACACCTGGCGGCTGCCCGATTCGGCCGGCGAATGGAAAATCGACTATATCGTTTACGCCAACGACCTCTCCTGCCGCGCCAGCCTGCTGGATAACGAACGCGGCTTTTTCGACGGCGCGTGCCTGTTTCTGACCGACCCCGACCGCCATCACGAAGCCTGCGAAATCACGCTGCACCTGCCGGACGCATGGCACATCCAAACCACCCTGCCCCAACAAAGCCCACGCGTGTTTACCGCGCAAAATTACGCAGAACTCATCGACCATCCGTTTGAAATGGGCGCGCAAATCGAAGTGCTGCATTTTGAAGCGCACGGCATTCCGCACCGAATCGCATTGAGCGGGCACTATCCCGATTTCGACCGCGAACGCCTCATCGCCGACGTCAAAACCATCTGCGCTTATGAAATCGCCCTGTTCAAGCAGCCTGCACCCTTCTCCGAATACCTGTTCCTGCTGCATTTGGGCGACAAAATCTACGGCGGCTTGGAACACATCAGCAGCACTGCCCTGCACGCCGACCGCTGGGCGTTGCCCGCGCACGACGCCGGCCGCGAACCCGATGCCGCCTACACCGAACTGCTGGGCCTGATAGCGCACGAATATTTCCACGCGTGGAACGTCAAATCCATCAAACCGACCAAATTCCAACCGTATGATTTAAATGCGGAAGTGTACACGGAACAGCTTTGGGCATACGAAGGCATCACGTCTTATTACGACGACCTGATTTTGGTGCGCAGCGGTGTTATCGGCATAGAAAATTATTTGACGCTGCTGGCGAAAAACCTCACGCGCGTGCAAAGGACGGGCGGGCGGCAATACCAAACGCTGGCGCAATCGAGCTTTGCCGCATGGCACAAATATTACAAACAAGACGAAAACAGCCCGAATGCCATCGTCAGCTATTACCAGCAGGGTGCGATTGCCGCCCTGTGTTTGGACTTGCACATCCGCCGCCAAAGCCCCCACTCGCTCGATAGCGTCATGCAGCAGCTTTACGCCCGCTACCGCGCCACCGGAAAAGGCACGGACAAAGGGCAATGGCAGCAGTTGGCGCAGGAGTTTACGCAACTGGATTTGCACGATTTCTTTCAGCGCGCGCTGTATTCCACCGAAGATTTGCCGACTGCCGAATGCCTGAAACAGGCAGGGCTGGCATTGCACTGGCTGCCCGCGCCCGCCGCCGAAACCGGCTCGTGCGGCACGGAAGCCCCGCCAATGGTGCAGGCTGCCTGCGATGTGGGCGGACGCTTCACGCAGCAGGCCGACGGCGCACTGATTACCCACGTGTTCAACGGCGGTGCTTTGGAACGCGCCGGCCTGAAACCGAAAGACAAAATCATCGCCGTGAACGGCTTTGCCTGCCGCGACACGACCGCGCAACTGCTCACCCGCATCGGCGACGAACACCAAGTGCACTATTTCCGCGACGGCATGCTGCACACCGCCTGCGTCCAAGTGCAGGCTGCCTTGCCGCAAACCGCGTACCTGCACATCGTATCGCCCGATTTATTGGCGGCGTGGCTATACGGATAAGCCGCATCGCCCAAAAAAGCAGCCTGCACTTCGGTTTCCCAATGTGCAGGCTGCTTTTTGCACGTTTATTGCCAAGGCCGCAAATCGACCACATCGACAATCTGTTTGTTTTTGCTGTCAATCAGCACCGTCATATCCGTATCGTAGGCCTTCATCGGCAGGAAGCGGTCGGCCTGCGGATGGCTTTGCAGCACGGCGGACACGGCGGATTCAGGATTGTATTTGGACAAATCCGCCACGCCTTGCGCTTCCTTCAATATCAGTTCCCATTGCGCCGGCGAATCGATGGATTCGTACATGAAAGGGATGGTGGAAGGCGCGCCGTCGCCGCGCAGTTCGCGGTTCAGGAGGTCGGAACGTTCTTTGTCGTCTTTGAACGGGCGCACGGCCACCCATTTGGGCGTGCCCCAGTTAGTGGTATTGTAGGGCGCTTGGGCTTGGGCGAGTTCTTCGTCTTTAATGTCGCCCGCCTGCACCAAATCGAAGCGGATTTTGTCGAACACCATATACACGGGGCGGTTCACGGCAATGCTGTACAGCCCGTAGCTGATGGCGCCAAGCTGGCAAATGACAATGACCGTCATATCCAGCCGAATCAGATGCCTGGCCTTGCCTTCTTTGGCCACCGTCCAAGTCAGCACGGGACCCAGAATGGCGTCAATCGCCAGCATGAGCAGAAAAATGTGGGTAACGCCCACCGCTTTGGCCAACGGTGCAGGATGCCACACCAAAAACACGATGGCGGCGGTGATGGCGGCAACGGTGCACGAACAAATCAAATGGCTGAAAAAGAGTTTAAAGCGGAATTTGGAAAGTTCTACCATAAGCAATTTCCTGAAAAAACGGGGCGTTTAGTGTACGGCGGCGCGGCGTTTTTTTCAATTTCCGTGCGGCGAAAGGCGGGTGCAGGCTGCTTTTGTGTTGTGCGTATGCCGCAACGGCGAAGGTTAAAACCGCCCATTCCATCACCCGATTGCCCGAATGTTCATGCCGATACCCGAAAAGCAGCCTGCACATACGGAACAAAACCTTAAATTCCGACATTAATGAACCGAAACAATGGGATAATATATACCCGTCCGCAGCATGGCAGATTTTGCCTGACCCATATTGCTTCATTCACAATTGGACAATCATGAAAAAAATATACATCATTTTTCGCAACATCTTCCTGTTATCGTTTGTCGCATTCATCTATTACATCGCCCGCCCCGAAATAAAACCGAGAGAAATACTCTCTTCCGTCCGCAGCCTGTTTGAAACCAAAGAAGAAACCGATCTACGGAAAATACGGGAGGCGATGGAATGCAAGCCCGACAAACCCCTTAGCAGGGGCGAGCGCTATGCGCTGGCGATGAAGGAATATTAGCGGCGGTGGGTAAAGTGGCACTGGCGGGCAGATGAGTGGTTGGAACAAGAAGTATGGGATGATGCCGCACCGCGCGGCTTCGTTACAATTAACGAGAGAATGTGCGGTTTGGAATATGACTGGACTGACCATCCGGAATTCATGAAAACGGATTCCTGCTACCCGTTCCGGCTGGACGGCTATCCCACTTTGGAAGCATTGCTGAAAAAGCAACCTGAATTTGTATCCGAACGCGGCAATAGCGATTTTGCCTATATGGTCAGAAAGAATTTGGGCGGAAAAAAATACGACCCGGCAGGAGAAGGTTTCTTGCAGCAGCCCGATTACTATAATCGTCCGAGCGGATTCGGTGTATTAAAAACGGATAGTTGGTCTGTTCATTTTTATGCGGAAGACTGCTGCACAATGCGTTCCTATCAGGAGTTTGTTGCTTATCTGAAGCAAAAATATCCGATGAATTGGCAATCATGGAGAAGCGATATTCCTATTAGGATTAAGGAGAATGCGGAATATTTAACAATTAAATATACGTACGCCCCATCCAAAATAGATGATGACACCAGAGAAGGGGGTGAATCCGAAACGAGAACATTTCTTGTCAATCCATGCGGCGAGTTAGTCAGTTTCTAATTCAGCCGCCCCGAACAGCCTTTTTTATCGGCGCAAAATAAAACGGCCATGCTGCCTGTCAAAAGCAGCCTGCACTTCGGTTTTCTGAAGGTGCAGGCTGCTTTTGTGTTGTTGCGTGCGGTTAAAGCTGCGCCAGCGTTACGCGATCGAGGCCGGCCAAATCGAGCAGCGTTTCGCAGTGGCGGTAGCCGTGTTGCGCGAACAGGCGGCGGATGTCGGCGGCTTGGTCGTAGCCGTGTTCCAGCAGCAGGTAGCCGCCGGTTTTGAGGTGCTGCGGGGCTTGGGCGACGATGTGGCGGATGTGTTGCAGGCCGTCGGCAAAATCGGTGAGTGCGCCTTCGGGTTCGAAGCGCAAATCGCCCTGCGCCAAATGCGGGTCGTCCGCGCGGATATAGGGCGGATTGCTGACGATGACGTCCCATTGCCGTGCAGGCTGCTTTTGTGCTTCAAACCACGAGCCTTGGGCAAAGGTGCAGGCTGCTTTGAGTGTTTGGGCGTTGTATTGCGCCACGGCCAACGCATCTGCGCTGATGTCGCTGGCGAACACATCGGCATCGGGGCGTTCCAGTTTGGCGGACACGGCAATGATGCCGCTGCCCGTGCCCATGTCCCACAGCGCGCCGCCGGCAGGCAGCCTGCACAATGCGGCTTCCAGCAGGTGTTCGGTTTCAGGGCGCGGAATCAGCACATGGCGGTTCACGGCAAACGTGCGGCCGTAAAATTCGCGGCTGCCCAGCAGGTAGGCCACCGGTTCGCCCTGTTCGCGCCGCCGGCACAACTGCCGCCATTGCGCTTCCTGTTCGGGCGGCAGAAGGTCGCCGTCGCGCGTGATGAGCTGGCTGTGCGACAGGCCGGTGATGTGTTGCAGCAGCAGGCGCGTTTCCAGGCGCGGCAGCGGCGATTGGGCAATGGCTTGGGCGATGGTGGTCATGGGGTCGCTATGAAGGGAAATGGTTTGCAGGCTGCTTTTGAGGGCGACCCGCCGATTGATTACTGAAATCACACAATAAAAGCAGCCTGCACTCGGTATTTGCAAAAGTGCAGGCTGCTTTTCCATGCGGCTATTCGGCCTTAAACACCGACATATCGGTTTGAATGCCGTCCGTTTCGGCCGCAGGCTGCTGCGCTTGCTCTTGCGCCTGCAAATGCCGTTTTTCGTTCAGATACTGGTTGATTTGCTGCACCAATTCCTGCGTGCCGTCGTGCGTGAGCGCGCTGATTTTGAACAGGCGCGGCGTTTCCATGTCGAACTCGTAGCGGTCGTCCGGCAGCGGATAATCCCAGCCGATGGCGGCCAGAAAGTCGGCCGTACGCCGTTGTGCTTCCGCCTCGTCCAGCATATCCAGCTTGTTCAACACCAGCCAGCGCGGTTTGCCGTACAGTTCCTCGTCGTATTTGCGCAATTCGTTGATGATGGCCAACGCTTCGGCGGCCGTGTCGGTGGTTTCGTCAAACGGCGCCAAATCCACCACATGCAGCAACAGGCCGGTGCGCGACAGGTGTTTCAGGAAGCGGTGCCCCAAACCTGCGCCTTCCGCCGCGCCTTCAATCAGGCCGGGAATGTCGGCCATCACGAAGCTGTTGTTTTCGTCCATGCGCACCACGCCCAAATTCGGGTGCAGCGTGGTGAACGGATAATCGGCCACTTTCGGGCGCGCGGCGGACACGGCGCGAATCAGCGTGGATTTGCCCGCGTTCGGCATACCGAGCAGGCCCACGTCCGCCAGCACTTTGAGTTCCAGCAGCAGCGTGCGCGCCTCGCCTTCCTCGCCGTTGGTGAACTGTTTGGGCGCGCGGTTCACGGACGATTTGAAATGGATGTTGCCCAAGCCGCCTTTGCCGCCTTTCGCCACGCAGACGCGCTGGCCGTGATAGGTCAAATCGGCAACGATTTCGTCCGTGTCCGCGTCGCGGATGAGCGTGCCCACGGGCATGTGCAGTTCGATGTCGTCCGCACCTGCGCCGTAACGGTCGGAGCCGTGCCCTTTTTCGCCGTTTTTGGCTTGGTATTTTTTCACGAAACGGTATTCCACCAGCGTGTTCACGTTTTCGTCCGCCACGGCAAACACGCTGCCGCCGCGTCCGCCGTCGCCGCCGTCCGGCCCGCCGCGCGGTACGAATTTTTCGCGCCGGAAGCTGGCTGCGCCGTTGCCGCCACGTCCGCCGGACACTTCAATTTTGGCTTCGTCTATGAATTTCATGGGGTCTTTCTTGGATTTTATAGTGGATTAAAATAAAAATGAGACAAGGCAGCGAGCCGCAAGGCGTACAAGTAGTACGTCAAGGCGAACCAACGCCGTATCATTGCGATTTTAATTCACTAGGGGCTTAGGAAGCAAAATCACTCAATATAGTGATAAGCTTCTGAAATGAATTTAAAAAACAAGTACCAAAAGTTCAGTAAAATTACCGAGCCCAAATTTCGCCAGCTCCTGCGGCTGTTTGCTTTGGATTTGACTGCCTCCGATACCGCAAAACTGACGGGTGTCAGCATCAGAAGTGTCAATAACCTGTACCTGAAATTGCGCCGGCGTTTGGCTGACGAATGCGGGAGGCAGGCACCTTTATACGGCATTGTAGAATTGGACGAATCCTATTTTGGTGCCAAACGCATCAGAGGCAAACGCGGGCGCGGTGCGGGTGGGAAAACCATCGTTTTTGGCATTTTGAAACGCGGGGACAAGGTTTATACCGAGATTGTTCCCGATGCCTCCAAGGCAACGCTGCAAAAGGTCATTAGAGGTCGTGTCGGTATCGAGAGTGTCATCAATACCGACGGTTGGCGCGGTTATCAGGGATTGGTTGACATGGGTTTTGCCAAACATTTCAGGGTACATCATGGTGACAATGAGTTTGTCCGTGGTAGGCGGCATATTAACGGTATTGAATCTTTTTGGAGTTACGCCAAGCATCGCTTGGTGCAATTTAACGGGGTGCCGAAACATACGTTTTACCTGCATTTAAAAGAAACCGAGTTCCGCTTCAATCACAGGCATGATGATTTATATAAAATACTGCTGAGAATGTTGCGGGAAAATCCTTTAAAATAAATTTTGCTTCCTAAGCCCCTTCACTATATATGTGTGGATTTTTTTAGGATTGCAGGCTGCTTTCCCCTGCCAAATAGCCGCCTATTATAAAGGACTTGCCTGCATGCTGCCCGATTATTTGATTGGCGGCCATGTGCAGGCTGCTTTTTGCAGGCAAATGCAGTGCCATACGCCCGCATGCCCGATATTTTGGTAAAATGTTTTTAAATCAGAAAATTATTATCTCTTTTTGAGAATAATGCCCTGAAAAAATCCCATATCGCCCTATTGTCCGTCTTCGGCTTGGCGGCGGCCGTGTTCGGCGTGCTGCCCCAAGTCGCCCAACGGCAGGAAACCGCTGCCGCCGCCGAATCCCTGCGCCTGCTGCAAGGCACGCCGCCCAAAGGCGACAGCGCGGGGGCAGACGCGCTGTGGCTGATGGCATACGACATTCCCGATGCGGCCGAACGCCGCCGAATCATGGCCAAACTGGGCAACCACCTGCCCAAAGACGAAGCGCTGCCCGCCGAGCTGCGCAGCCGCCGCCTGCCCGAACTGAAAAACGGCGAATTGAACTGCACGGCGGCAGACGGACAACGCGGTGCAGGCTGCCTGAGCACCGTGTGCGCCCATCGCGAAGCATTTCAGGCGGGCGTGAAAAAACACGCCGTGCTGCTGGCCAATGTGGACAGGCTGGCGGATTATCCCGATTTGGATTTCGCCATAGACAAAGGATTATCCGCCATTCTGCCGCCCATGTTGTCCGTCATCGCCGCGCAAACCGCGCCTGCCGCTTTGGATTGGGTGAACGGCAAACGGGAAGCCGCCCTGAACCGCGTCTGCCGCAATATACGGACGGGGCGCAAGCTGCTGCGCGCGGGCAATACCATGCTGACACCGATGCTCGGTGCCGCCGCCATCCGCAAAAATACGCAACTGGCGGCGGAAATGCTGGCCGAAGAGCCGTCTTGGACGGGCAGGCTGCCTGAAAGCTGCGCCGATGCGTTTGCCCCGTTCCCCGCCGGCGAACCGAACGTCTGTGCCGCGCAGCAGGGCGAATACCGCAACATTGCCAATGAAATCAACGTATTGGTAAAAGCAGGCGCGCTGTTGGATACGGTTGATTTGGAAGGCGAAGAACCGCCCGTTGTCCGGCAAAGCAAGCTGTTCAGCGTAGTGGCTTATTCCGAGCCGCACACCAACGCCCTCGTCGCCCAATCCATGGCGCAGGCCTGCACGCCCGAAACCCTGCGCGCCATTTCTGCGGACACAAAACTGCCGCCGCAGCCGAAAGCAGGCGAACGCTGGAACCGCCCCGCCTGCTGGCACAACCTTGCAGGCTGCCAGCTTGCCGCCATTGCCGCGCCGGACAATAATGCCTATTCCGCCCGTTTGCAGGACATGCTGATGCAGCAGCGCGCGTTTCAGGCCGCCCTTGCCTTATACCGGCTGCCCGAAAAAGAACGGCGTGCGCGGCTGGCGGAAATCCTTGCGGCTCACGCCAGCCCCGCACGGAAACTGAAATACGATGAAACCGCACGCGAAATCACATTTGAGCCGTATGAAAAAACCAATACGCAGCCTGCGGGTGTGGTGGTGAAATTATGATGTGCAGGCTGCTTTTGAACCACTGATTTAGCCGTCCGATGGAGATTTAATGAAATTTTTCATAGCATTGTCCGCCAACATTCTCATTACGGCCATCATTGTCTTTTTGTGCTATGCCGCAGCCGCCGCGCCCACGCCTGTCTATCTTGACGCCGGTTTGGCGGTGTGTTTTCTGTCTGCTTGTTACCTATCCCGCAAAATTTTTGCAAAACCGCTGTGGCAAACGCTGGGCTTCGGCATTCTGTCCGCCCTTGCGTTTGCCTTTTGCGCGTTGTTTTTAACATTGAATTTTCTGGGTTCATGATGTGCAGGCTGCTTTTTCGGCGGATTCAATCCTGCCGTGCCAAAATGTTCCAATAGTCATTCATGTCTTTCCCTATCGCGCCGAACAAATAAAACGCCTGCCCGTCCTCTTTCACATTCACATTGCCCAATTCGGCGGGCTGGCCGTACAACAGCGCCATCTCGCCGCTTTCCGCATCAAGGCAGGCGGGCGATTGGTATTTCTGCCGCCCCCGCGCATTCAGTGGCAGGCGCAATACGGTTTTCCCTGCATTATCCGATGCGTCCCCACGCTCTATGTGTGAAAAATCCTGCGCGGTAAAAGTGCAGGCTGCCTGCCGCCACACGGTAAACTCCTGTGTGGCAGACGGTTTGCGGCGGTATGCCCGCATCAGCGAAAAACCTGCCCGCGGCCGCTCTGACCCCGCGCGAAATTCCCCGTGTTCGGCAATTTGCCTTGCCAGCATTGGGTTTTCGGCAAACGAACCCGTTCCCCCTGCCTGCACCCTGCCGCCCCAAATCGGTTTGTAAACATGCGGCGCGGAAATCACGGTATGGCTTTCGCCATCCACCAACACCAGCCTGCTGCCGCGATATTGCCGTGTGATTTGGTACAGCTTCTGCATGCCGCCGCGTGTCAGCGTGATGTCGATGGCAGGCATCCGCAATGCGTCCCAACCCGCTTCGGCACTTTGAATATCGCGGTGGTCGAGCAGCACGTGGTCGGACACCCACAAAGGCGGCTCGTCCGAAGTCGGCGCGGCGGGTTCGGACAGTACCTGTGCCTGATAATACCGCTGTTCGGCAGGCGGAATTTGGCTGCGCCTGAACACAATCGGCGCCATCATAAAATCATCACGCAACGGGGCGGTTTCGGCATGGGCTGCGGCGCATCCGGCCAGAAAAAGGAAGAAAGCGGACATTGGTTTTTTCATGTTGTTCATAGCAGATATAAAAATAAAGCATGGTGGTGGAAACAGGAGTGCAGGCTGCTTTCGGGTTTTGGAAAAAATAGCAAATTATTGATATTTAATGATTACTTATTTGCCGGGCATTTTTTTGCCAAAACCTGCGTTTCTCGGCCGTTGGAGGCGCGGGTTCGGGCGCATCTGCCAGCCGTCCCGTTATCCAGTATTCGCCATAGATAATGCTACCGATTTCCGGCGTGCGCTCGAAAGTTTCAATCGGATACACCGCGCTCCATATGCCGCCGTAGGTGTCGATTTCGCAGTAATAAAACGGGCTGCCGGTAAAGCTGTTGACCCGTTTTTCGGCGCGGCGGACGAAGCCGGCGAACAAGGCAATGGCGAGCGGGCGCGGGCGTTCGGCATTGTCTGTGAACATGCCGCTGGGGATGAAACATTGCTCCGCCCATTTCGGCTCTTCGTCCGGCTGGCTGGCTTCATAGGCAGCACTGTCGGCGAAGCATTCCACGCTTTGGGCAAAGGCGCACACCTTCACCGTTTGCACCGTGCCGATGGTGCTTTCGGGGAAGGCGGCAATATCGGGAATGTCCATAATGAAGGGGTAGTCGCCATCAGTGCATTCGCCGTCTTCGGCTTCCGTGCCGTTCTGCCACACTTGGGCGAACCCTGTGCCGTCGCCGTATTCGCCTGCCTGAACGGTGGTGATCCACACGCGCTGCGGGCAGCCTGCAAAATATGGTTCGACGGCGTAGGCACCGCCTTCTTCAGCCGTGCCTATCCACAACTCCGCGCCGCTCGGGTCGCGGTAGGCATAAAAACGGCCGATTTCTTGTGCTTGCGGCGCAACGCGCTTGGTGGTATCGACCAGGGATTGGCTGTCGGTAATGCCGGTAAAGCCGATGTTGTCGTAATGGCTCATCAGGTTTCCTTTGTTTTGAAATGGCGGATAAGGTGCAGGCTGCTTTTCCGTTGCCAAAAGCAGCCTGCACGGCCAACACAGGCCGTTTTCGTGCATAATACCCGCTCCCCGCCTTTTCGGAAACCGTATGAAACACACCGCCTCCCTTTTCTGCACCGCCGTGCTGCTGGCCGCCTGGTTCGGCCTGTCGTCCTGCGCACAAAACGCGTTTTATTATCCCGACCACACGGATTACGGCACGCCCGCGCAACAAGGCCTGCGGTATGAAGATGTCCGCTTCGCCAGCAAAGACGGCACGCCGCTGCACGGCTGGTTCGTGCCCGCGCAATGCCCTGCCGAAAGCAACCTGCACCCTGCCGCCTGCCTCGCCCGCGCCACAGTAATCCATTTTCACGGCAACGCGCAAAATCTATCCGCCCACTGGGCCGCCGTGCGCCACCTGCCCGCAGAAGGCTACAACGTATTCCTGTTCGACTACCGCGGCTACGGCCAATCCGACGGCACGCCCAGCCAGCAAGGGCTGTTTGACGACGGCAACGCCGCCTTGGATTATGTCCGCACACGCAGCGACGTGGACAAGGAAAAGCTGCTCGTGTTCGGGCAGAGCCTGGGCGGCACCAACGCCATTGCCGTGGTCGGCGCGGGCAACAAGGCAGGCGTGCGCGCCGTCGCCATCGAATCCACCTTTGCTTCCTATTCCAAAATCGGCAACGACAAAATCCCCTTCGCAGGCTCGCTGCTGCTGCGCAATACCTACGCTGCCGAGCGCTATGTCGCCCAAATCGCGCCCATCCCCATCCTGTTCCTGCACGGCACGGCCGACCAAGTCATTGCCCCGAAACATTCGCAAATCCTGTACGCGCTGGCCGGCGAACCCAAACGGCTGGTGTTGCTGGAAGGCGGCACGCACTTGGGCTTGGACGGCAACGCCGAATATGTGCGGACGCTGGCCGATTTCTTCCGCCAGCATTCGCAATAGCGCCGATGCCGTTGAGGCGTGATATGGGCATCAACGGTAAAAAAGCAGCCTGCACTTCGGAAATTGAAAAGTGCAGGCTGCTTTTTAATCATTGGCAAAGTTAGCGTGAAGGCGGTTTGGCATATCCGTTGTCCGCCGGGAAGGCTTCGGGGCTGTCACCCGGACGGCGCGCAGGGTCGTACAGCTCGAACACCGCCGTGCCAATCACGCCCGTGTTGCGTACCGAGCCGTTGTCGGAATGGGCGGCGTAAGAATCGCCGGGGCTGCTGAAAATAAACGAAGCCACCGCATTGTCGCTCTTGCGGAAACCTTCGATTTCCAGCGTGCTGTGCGGCCGCAGTACATAGCCGCTGTTGTATCGGCTGCCCGGTTTGCCCGACAACACGTCCAAGCCGTCCACGCTGGCGACGATTTCAAACGTTTGGCTGCTGTTGTTGCGGTATATCAGGCGGTAGGCCTGTCCGTTGATGCCGCGCAGGTAATAGCGGCCGTTGTCGCGGAAAATCGGCAGCTCGCGGTGGCCGTCGCCCCGCACCGACAGTTCCACCCTGCCTGCCGCCAGCGAAATCGAGTTGACACTGCGGCCGCGGTAGTCTTTTGACGAATAATGCAACACGTTCTGCGCCAGCGGCTCTTGGCTGACACGGCGCAAATCCACGCGGCGCACGTTGGATTGGACTTCGTCGCCCCAGCGCGTGCCCAGCCTTTCTTCCGACCGCACGCTTTGCAGCCGCATAACGGACATATCTTTGGCGACGACAGCAGAATCGGCAGACATCGAAGCCCTCTCAGCCGATTCCGTCATCGGACGGGGATGGTGGGGAAGCGGTTGCGAACACGCCGCCAAAATTGCCACCAGCAGCGCGGACAGCAGCCACGGGGATTTTGAGTGAATGCGGGACATAATGGCTCCTTAATCGGTTTGTATAGAACAAAAAAGCGGCTTATCCGCATTATGCCCCGATATTCGGCCACCGTCATCCGCAGGCGGGGTGCAGGCTGCTTTTTGCCCGCAGGCAGCCTGCACTTGCTTGCCGTCCGCACGAGTATTTGCTATAAGGTTGGCCATGTTTCAGGCCGCATATCAAAAGCAGCCTGCACCCCCGTTTCACCCGTCAGCAAGGAATCCAACATGTCCCGCAACACCGAAGAACTCCACGGCATCACCCTTTTGGGCAACCAGAAAACCGAATACCGCAGCGACTACGCGCCCGAAGTGCTGGAAGCGTTCGACAACAAACACCAAGGCAACGATTATTTCGTCAAATTCGTCTGCCCCGAATTCACCAGCCTCTGCCCGATGACGGGCCAGCCCGATTTCGCCACCATCGTCATCCGCTATATTCCCGACGTGAAAATGGTGGAAAGCAAATCGCTGAAACTATACCTGTTCAGCTTCCGCAACCACGGCGATTTCCACGAAGACTGCGTGAACATCATCATGAAGGATTTGATTGCACTGATGAATCCGAAATACATCGAAGTGTTCGGCGAATTCACCCCGCGCGGCGGCATCGCCATCCACCCGTTCGCCAACTATGGCCGCGCCGGCACGCCGTTTGAGCAAATGGCGCGCGAGCGGCTGTTTCGGCACGATATGCAATAAAACAAAGTGCAGGCTGCTTTTTGCGGTTAAAAAAGCAGCCTGCACCCACACCCGAACCAGGCCCAACCCCCTTCCCGTCCGACACACCATGCACCGCTCCGATTACACGGCCGCCCGCCGTTTGCAGCAGCAGATTCCCCTGCCCATCGCCGACGTGCTCGCGCTGCTGAAACAGCACGGCAACCCGCAGGCCGCCATTGCCGCCTATCGCGCCGACCAAATCGCCCATATCCGCCAAACCGCCGTGTGTAGCGAAACCGAAGCCGCGCACCAATACGACGTGTACCAAGGCAATACCGAGCGCGCCATCGCCGCCATCTGCCGCACGCCGGTTTATTTGGGCAGACACACCATAAACGGCGAAAAATGGGGTTATGCCATCACGCCGTTGAACAGCGGCGGCAAACAGGCGGACGGGCGCAATGCCTTTATCCAACACCGCAATTTCGAGCGGCTCAAACCCGTGCTGCAACGGTATCCGTGCCGACACGATGGTTCCGATGAAGACGGATGCCGCATCGACCCGACATCGTCCAATTATTTTACCGTAGAGCAATGCCGTGCCATCGCCGCCGAAATCCGCACGCTTGCCCAAACCGAAGTCCAAGCCGAAGCGGCACAAATGCTTCACGCCGCCGCCGATTATTTGATATACGCCTGCGCGCTGCCCGATTGCCGTTATATCGATTTTTACGGAACACTTTGATTTGATTCGGTGCAGACTGCCTGCACAAGGACGGAAAAATGAAACCGCACCCACTCTCCCTAATCCCGCTATTCATAGCAGCCTGCACCGCGACCGCTGCTGGGCAAACGCCTGAAACGCCGTATGCCCACACGCTGACGATTACCGCCGCCGACACCGCACAACCTGCCGCAATATATTTGGTCGGCCTGAACCGCGACGGATTCCTACAAATACACGAAACGCCCGAACCGTTTTCAGCCGCCAAACCCTACTGCGTGCAATTTCAGTTGGCAAAACCGCCGGCAGAAGTGGAATTGCAGATTCAATACGGCGGCCAAGACCGCTTTATCCACGCACGTTGCCGCCCGGAACCGCGCAATGGAGGCACGTTGCAAATTGTGTTCGACGGCACTGCCACTGGGCGGGATAAGCCTGCAACATCGGTTTTATCGATACGCACCCAAAGCAGCCTGCACATAAAATAAATCGTCAAAAACGCCCCCTTACGCGTAAAAATCCTTTATAATCCGCTCCTTTTTTTCAAACGCGCGGTTCGCAATCCTCCCGCGCTGACATTGTTCAAAACCAAAACTAAGGAATCTTCATGAAAAACTTCACCTTCTCCACCGCCCAGCAGCGCAAAGCGTTGTTCTGGCTGGTGTTGTTCCACATTGCCGTGATTGCGTCCAGCAATTATCTGGTACAGTTTCCGTTTACCGTCGTGCTGCCGAACGGCTTCGAAGTGCATTCCACTTGGGGCGCGCTCACGTTTCCGTTCATCTTTTTGGCCACAGATTTGACCGTGCGCATTTTCGGCCAGCGGCTGGCACGGCGGATTATTTTCTTTGTGATGCTGCCTGCGCTGGCGCTGTCGTATGCGCTGTCGGTGCTGTTTCAAAACGGCGCGTGGACGGGCTGGTCGGCGCTGGCCGTGTTTGCGCTGCCCGTGTTCCGCATTGCCGTGGCGAGCTTTTCGGCGTATGCCTTCGGCCAGCTGCTGGACATTTTCGTGTTCAACAAACTGCGCCAACTGAAATCGTGGTGGATTGCGCCTACGGCTTCGACTTTCGTGGGCAACGCGCTGGATACGCTGCTGTTTTTCAGCATTGCGTTTGCCGGCAGCGATGATACGTTTATGGCGGCCAACTGGGGCCACATCGCGTTTGTGGATTATCTGTTCAAGCTGGCGGTGTGCTGCGGCCTGTTTGTGCCGGCGTATGGCGTGGCGCTGAATTTCCTCACCAAGAAACTGGTTTCGCTGCAGGCGGCGGGCATGTTGCCGCAGGGTGGCGAATCGGCATAATAGTGAATTAAAATCGCAATGATACGGCGTTGGCTCGCCGCCTCGTCTCATTTTTATTTTAATCCGCTATAAAACCGCACTGAAAAAGCAGCCTGCACTTTGTTTTGCGAGTGCAGGCTGCTTTTCTATTGGGGCGGCGGTTTAACGAAAGCCGACGGCTTCCTGTCCGCTTTCACTCCTCGCTGGCGTTGTCATGTTTTTTCTCCTGCTCCACCAAATAACTACCAATAAACATCTGAACCATAAACAAAATTGCTGCCCAATAAGCCGAAATCCTTGCCGGAAACGCGATATATTTTCCCGAAGTTGCCAAATTGCTGCACAACAGTGCCGCCCGATTATGGATTTCGGCACAATTATCCCGATGAATCGGCGTTAGGAAAAACATATAGTAAAGAGCCCCTATAAACAACACACTAATGAATATCCGCCATAAATTCAGTTTTTTCCAATGAAATTGGCGGTTCGGATCTTTCATTGCCGCTTGATAAAAAGGCTGCATAATCAGCGGGCGCGCAAAGATGATAACGTACACAGTCAGGCATACAAAATCATAATGGTAATTCAGTAAAAGGTTCCCAAATCCCTTGGCTTTTTTTAACTCATCTCGGACAATTTCATCTGTCACAACAGTATGGATATTTTGAGCGGCCCACGCATCTTGCAGCGCCCGTTTGACAATCGCGAATTCGCTACTTACATGACCGGGATAGATGTATGCCACCGTTTCATAAAATACTTTTGAGAATATTTCATATACACCAAAAGCTGTATCCGAGTCTCGGATAATTACCACCATAAATATAAGAATTAATAAATTCCATACCACACCAAAAAGCCAAAATCTAACATTCACAAACGGATGGGCTTCTTCCTCCAAACTGAATAAGCCCCAAAAAAATTTGGGCTTTTCCCGCTTAATCCGCCAAGCCAATTCCCGCCGATACCAAAGAAAAACAAAGGAAAGCAACAGCAAAGGGAAAAATGCGTGCCAAAAGGCATAAAGCAGGGCGGACAAGGCGAATAGGCAGAAATCTAAATATTTGTCATCTTTTATTGAATTCATTGGCTTAGCGCTGCGTCGGATGGTTAAGGACAGTATGCGGTATTTTATCCCATCCTGATAAAGTTTACCCATTGATTGGATATTTCATAATGCTGCGGACGCGGGTATGCGTTTGTGATGCCCATAAGGCATTCTCCAAAAGCAGCCTGCACTCGGAAATCAGAAGTGCAGGCTGCTTTTGGATTGGCAAAAATCTTTTAAAAATGCGCCAGATAGTGTTATGATTCGCCCCCACACATAACAAACGCTTCACAGGAGTATTTTCAATGACAGTCATATTGTTTTTTCAATTGGTCGTGCTATTGGGCGCGATTTTTTTCGGCGCGCGGCTGGGCGGGCTTTCCATCGGCTATATGGGCGGCTTGGGCGTGGTGCTGCTGGCGCTGCTGCTGGGCGTGCCGCCGGGCAAAATCCCATATGACGTGATTTTAATCATCATGTCGGTCATTGCCGCCATTTCCGCCATGCAGCTGGCGGGCGGCTTGGATTACCTGGTGGGCGTGGCGGAACGCCTGTTGCGCAAAAATCCCAAAAATATCAATTTTCTCGCTCCTACGGTTACCTATCTGCTCACACTGCTGGCCGGCACAGGGCACACCGCGTTTTCGGTGATGCCGGTGATTGTGGAAGTGGCCAAAGGCGAAAACATCAAGCCTTCCGCGCCGCTGAGCCTGTCGGTGGTGTCGTCGCAGATTGCGATTACCGCATCGCCCGTGAGTGCGGCGGTGGTGTTTATGAGCGGCCTGCTCGAACCCTTGGGCATCAGCTATCCGAAGCTGCTCTTGATTTGGATTGCGACGACATTTGCAGCCTGCATGCTGGTGTCTTTGCTGGTGAACTTGTTTTGGCGGCTGGATTTGTCGGGCGATAAAATTTATCAAGAACGGCTGGCGGCCGGTTTGGTTGCGCCGCCGCGTTCGGCTGAAGCGATGGCCGCATTGCCCGACACGGCGAAACGTTCCGTACTGATTTTCTGCGCCGGCGTGCTGGCGGTGGTGCTGTATGCCTGCGCCATTTCGCCCGCCATCGGCCTGATTAAAGAACCCGTGCTGCCGCGCGACGGTGCGATTATGGGCTTTATGCTCGGCATTGCCGCCATTATCGTGGTGTCGTGCCGTTTGGACAGCGGCCGCCTGCTGGAAATGTCCACGTTCAAATCGGGCATGGCGGCGGCGGTGTGCGTGCTGGGCGTGGCATGGCTGGGCGATACGTTCGTATCGGCGCACATCGACACGATTAAAAACGGCGCGTCCACACTGGTGTCGGATTATCCGTGGCTGCTGGCCGTTGCCCTGTTCTTCGCCAGCATGCTGCTCTACTCGCAAGCGGCCACGGCGAAAGCGCTGATGCCCGCCGTGATGGTGGCGCTGGGCATTACGCCGGAAAACCCACAAAATGCGTATATTTTGGTGGCCAGCTTCGCCGCCGTGTCCGCCCTGTTCGTATTGCCCACCTATCCCACCCTGCTGGGCGCGGTGCAGATGGACGACACGGGCAGCACGCGCATCGGCCGCTATGTGTTCAACCATCCGTTCTTCCTGCCGGGGCTGCTGGCGATTGCGCTTTCGGTATTGCTGGGCTTTGTGTTCGCGCCGCTGGTGCTGTAATTTTGCCATGAAAAAGCAGCCTGCACCCTACCTTTGGGGCGTGCAGGCTGCTTTTTTGGAAAAACCCTTGCCATTGCACGGCGATAGCAGTATAAATGCAAAGATTTTCCACTCATCCAACCCTCGTTCAAGGAGCTGTTCCATGTTGTTCGACCACATCCAAGCCGCGCCCGCCGACCCGATTTTGGGCCTGGGCGAAGCCTTCAAAGCCGAAACTCGCGCCGAAAAAGTCAATCTGGGCATCGGCGTGTATAAAGACGCGCAAGGACAAACACCGATTCTGAAATCCGTTAAAGAAGCCGAAACGCGCCTGCTGGCACAGGAAAACACCAAAAACTACCTGACCATCGACGGCGTGGCCGCCTATAACGCCGCCACGCAAGAACTGCTGTTTGGTGCGGGACACGAAATCATTGCGCAAAAACGCGCCAAAACCGCGCAAAGTTTGGGCGGTACCGGCGCGTTGCGCGTGGCGGCCGAATTCATCAAACGCCAAACCAATGCGAAAAACGTGTGGATTTCCGCACCCACCTGGCCGAACCACAACGCTATTTTCAACGCGGTGGGCATGAACATCCGCGATTACCGCTATTACGACAAACAGGCGCACGGCTTGGATTGGGCGGGACTGCTGGAAGATTTGTCGCAGGCGCAGGCAGGCGACGTGGTGCTGCTGCACGGCTGCTGCCACAATCCGACTGGTATCGACCCCACACCCGAACAATGGGACGCGCTGGCCAAAATGTCGGCCGAAAAAGGCTGGCTGCCGCTGTTTGACTTTGCCTACCAAGGCTTTGCCAACGGCCTGGAAGAAGATGCATACGGCCTGCGCGCGTTTGCGAAACACAATCCCGAATTGCTGGTGGCCAGCTCGTATTCCAAAAACTTCGGCATGTATAACGAACGCGTGGGCGCATTCACCATCGTGGCGGCCGACGAAGCGACAGCCAACCGCGCATTCAGCCAAGTCAAAACCATCATCCGTACGCTGTATTCCAACCCCGCTTCGCACGGCGGCGCCACCATCGCCACCGTTTTGCAGGACGCGCAACTGAAAGCGCAATGGATTGCGGAATTGGACGAAATGCGCGCACGCATCAAAACCATGCGCCAGAAATTTGTCGATACGCTCAAAGAATGCGGCGCAACGCAGGATTTTGATTTTATTGTGCAACAAAACGGCATGTTCTCGTTCTCCGGCTTAACCGCGGAACAAGTGGACCGCCTGAAAGACGAATTTGCCATTTATGCCGTGCGCAGCGGCCGCATCAACGTGGCCGGCATCACCGACAGCAATATCCGCTATTTGTGCGAAAGCATTGTGAAAGTATTGTAATCCAACCCTTGCCGTGAACGTGCAGGCTGCTTTTGACCGCATTCCAAAAGCAGCCTGCACCTATTTGCGAACCTATTTATGCTTTTTGATTTAAACCAATATTCCCGCCGCAACTTTATCGGCGAAATCAAACCCCTCGTCAGCCTCGCGCTGCCCATGATGATGGCGCAGATTGCCGCCGTTGCCGTGGGCGTGGTGGACACGGCCATGTCCGGCGCGGCCGGTAAAGACGACCTGACCGCCGTTGCATTGGGCAGCTCGGTGTTCGTTACCGTGTTCATCACCTTCATGGGGATTATGACCGCGCTCAACCCCACCATCGCCCAGCTATACGGCGCGGGCGAAAAAGAAAAAGTGGGCGAAAGCGGCCGGCAGGGTTTGTGGTTCGGCCTGTTTTTGGGCTTGGTCGGCATGGTGCTGATGTTTGCCATGATTGAGCCGCTGAAAAATTATTTAACGATGTCCGAGCACATTGAAACCATGTTCGGGCAATACCTGTTCTGCATGGCGCTGTCCATGCCCGCCGCCATGCTGTACCGCGCCCTGCATGCCTATGCTTCCAGCCTGCACCGCCCCAAAGCGATTATGTGGATTAGCTGGGCAGCATTGCTTCTGAACATCCCGTTGAATTATATGTTTATTTACGGCAAATTCGGCGCACCTGAAATGGGCGGTGCCGGTGCCGGTGTCGCTTCCGCCGTGGTGTTCTGGTTCAACACCGCCGCGCTGTGGCTGTACATTGCCAAAACGCCGTATTTCGCGCCGTTCGGGCTGATGCAGCGCATCACGCGCCCGCGCCTTGCCGTGCAAAAGCAGCTCTGGCGGCTGGGCTGGCCGATTGGATTGTCGTATTTTCTGGAAGCCAGCCTGTTCACTGTGATTGTGTGGCAGATTGCCGATTTGGGCGAAGATTATGTGGCCGCACAGCAAATCGTGATGAGCATGACCAGTATTGTTTATATGATTCCGCAGGCGGTCGGCACGGCGGCCACCGTCCGTGTGGGCTATTCTTTGGGCAAGCGGCAGTTTGCTCGGGCGCGGTATATTGCCGGCGTGTCGCTGCTGCTGGGCGTGCTCTTGGCAGCCTGCACTTTCTGCCTGCTGCTGTTCGGCCGCGGATTTTTTGTCACGCTGTATAACAAAGACCCGAATGTGGTGGCCATTGCGGTACAAGTAACGGTTTTTGCCGCCATTTTCCAATTATTCGACTTCACGCAGTGCATCGCTTCCTATGCCTTGCGCGGCTACAAAATCACGCGCGTCCCCATGATTATCCACGCCATCGCCTTCTGGCTCTTGGGGCTTCTGCCGGGCTATGCGCTGGCCTATCCCGCCGGCATGGGCATTTACGGCTTTTGGACCGCCCTGATTTTATCCCTGTTTTCCGCTGCCGCCGCGCTGGTATGGTATCTGGAAAAGCGCAGCAAAATCGCATTGCGCGAGCGCAGCCTGCCCCCTCATTAACCGAAATTTGACCCCATGTTTACACGACAACACGATTACCCGCTTGCCCCGCACACCACCTTTGGCCTGCCCGCCCGTGCGGCGCACTATATCGAATTGACCGACAGCGGCGATTTGCCCGAAATCTGCAGGCTGCCCGAATTTGACGCCGCCACCGTGTGCTGGTTGGGCGGCGGCAGCAATGTCCTGTTTATGCAGGATTTCCCATCGCTGGTGGTGCGCATGGCCACGCGCGGCATCCGCGAATTGGAACGCACGCCCGACAGCGTCCTGCTGGAAGCGCAGGCCGGCGAAAACTGGCACGAATTCGTACAAAGCAGCCTGCACATGGGGCTGGGCGGGCTGGAAAACTTAAGCCTGATTCCCGGCACAGTCGGCGCATCGCCCGTGCAGAACATCGGCGCATACGGCGTGGAAGTGAAAGACCGCATCCACAGCGTGCGCTGCTTCGATGTACAGGCGCAGGAATGGCGCGAGCTGTCAAACGCCGAATGCCGCTTTGCCTACCGCGACAGCATTTTCAAACACGAAGGACGGCAGCGTTATGTGATTACTTCAGTCGTCTTCCGACTGGATACGCAGTTTGTGCCGAACGTGAAATACGGCGATTTGGCGCAGGTTTTGGCAGAGCAATGCAGCGGCCGCACCCCCACCGCGCAAGACGTTGCCCAAGCCGTGTGCGCCATCCGCCGCAGCAAACTGCCCGACCCGACCGTGCTGGGCAATGTCGGCAGTTTCTACAAAAATCCGCTGGTGGATGCTGCCCACGCGCAAACGCTGTTGGCGCAATATCCGCAAATGCCGCATTATCCGCAGCCGGACGGGCGCATGAAGCTGGCCGCAGGCTGGTTAATCGACCAATGCGGCCTGAAAGGCAAAACCATCGGCGGTGCGGCCGTGCACGACAAACAGGCTTTGGTACTGGTGAACAAAAACCACGCCACCGCCGCCGACGTGCGCGCCTTGTCGGACGAAATCTGCCGCATTGTCGCGCAACGCTTCGCGGTGGATTTGCAGCCGGAACCCGTGTGGCTGCCTTTGGCCGCGTGAGTGTCGTTTTGGTATGTGCAGGCTGCTTTTTGCCAGCGGCAGGCGTACAATGCCCCATCCCCCTAACCCTATAAGGAGCATGATGATGAAAACCGTTTTGTGTTTGTCCGTGGTGCTGATGCTGGCAGCCTGCGGCGGCAAAAGTGAAACCGCCGCCGAAGCGCAGCCGCCGAAACAGGAGGCCAACAGCCCTGGCGAGCAAGTGATTCAAAACCGCGAAAAAGCCATGAATGCAGCCAAGTCGGTGGAAGATATGCAGAAAAAACAGGCTGAACAGATTGACGAACAGGCCAAATAACGCGGCGCAAATATGAAAAAGCAGCCTGCACCTTGTTTTTCGGGGTGCAGGCTGCTTTTTACTTGATACAGGTCAATGGATTAGGCGGAAATCCGTTCGATTTTTGCACCAACGCCGCCCAGTTTTTTCTCGATGTGTTCGTAGCCGCGGTCCAGATGGTAAATCCGGTCCACAATCGTTTCGCCGTCCGCCACCAAACCGGAGATGACCAGGCAGGCCGAAGCGCGCAAATCGGTGGCCATCACAGTGGCGCCCGACAGTTTTTCCACACCGCGCACCATGGCGGTATTGCCTTCCACCGAAATGTCCGCGCCCATGCGGTTCAGCTCGGGAACGTGCATGAAGCGGTTTTCAAAAATGGTTTCCACCACTTTGCTGCTGCCTTCAGCCACGGCGTTCATCGCCATAAACTGCGCCTGCATATCGGTGGGGAAGGCGGGATGTTCGGCTGTGCGGATATTCACGGCTTTGGGGCGCTGCTGCATATCGATGCTGATCCAATCGTCGCCCGCTTCAATGAGGGCGCCCGCCTCCACCAACTTGTCCAGCACCACCTGCATGGTGTGCGGCGCGGCATTGCGCAATACGACTTTGCCGCCCGTCATGGCCACGGCGCACAAGAACGTGCCCGCTTCAATGCGGTCGGGCACCACGCTGTGTTCCGCGCCGTGCAGTTCCGCCACGCCTTCCACCGTCATGGTGGGCGTGCCGATGCCTTGGATTTTCGCGCCCATTTTCACCAGGCAGTTCGCCAAATCCACCACTTCGGGTTCCATGGCGCAGTTTTCCAGCACGGTGGTGCCTTCGGCCAGCGTGGCCGCCATCAGCAGATTTTCCGTGCCGCCCACGGTTACCATGTCCATCACCACGCGTGCGCCTTTGAGTTTGCCTTCGGGCGCGGTGGCCTTTACATAACCGTGTTCAATCACAATATGTGCGCCCATTGCTTCCAGCCCTTTCAAATGCTGGTCCACCGGACGCGCGCCGATGGCACAGCCGCCGGGCAGGCTCACTTCCGCTTTGCCGAAGCGCGCCAATGTTGGGCCCAGCACCAAAATCGAAGCGCGCATGGTGCGCACCAAATCATAAGGCGCGCAGGTATTATTGACCGTGCCGCCGTTGATTTCAAATTGGGAAACACCGTCGCCGGTCACCGTCGCACCCATGCCTTGCAGCAGTTTTTCGGTGGTTTTCACGTCGGCGAGCATCGGCACATTGGTCAGGCGCAGCGTTCCGCCCGACAACAAACCTGCGCACATCAACGGCAGAGCGGCATTTTTCGCGCCCGATACCACAATTTCGCCGTTGAGTTTGCCGTTACCGGTGATTCGTAATTTATCCATAATATTCAATACTTTCTTATTTCTGCAAAAAGGTGTTTCAAAGCAAGCGCGAATTATAACGTGAAATGGGCGGTGAATGTGGTTTTGGGTGGCGGCAAAAGTGCAGGCTGCTTTCCATAACGCCGCGCAATTCCATTACAATATAGTGGATTAAAATAAAAATGAGACAAGGCGGCGAGCCGCAAGGCGTACAAGTAGTACATCAAGGCGAGCCAACGCCGTATCATTGCAATTTTCATCCACTATACCTTCTTTTCCCATCGGAAAGCGTTTGATGACTTATACCGTCCTGATTCCCGCCGCAGGTGTCGGCAGCCGCTTCGGCGCGCCCGTGCCCAAACAATATGCCCAAATCGCCGGCCGCCCAGTGTTGCAGCACACGCTGAATGTGTTTGCCGCGCATCCGCAGATTGCCCGAATTGCCGTGATCATTTCGCCCGAAGACGAATGGTTTGACGACACCATCCGTCTGCCGGCCAATGCGGCCGTGTACCGCGTGGGCGGCGCAACACGGGCGCACACCGTGGCCAACGGCCTGCACACCCTGCTGCTGCAACAGCACCTATCGCCCGACACCATCGTTCTGGTGCACGATGCGGCGCGCTGCTGCCTGCCCGTTGCCGCGCTGAACCGCCTGTTGGACGCATTGCCCCACTGCCCGGACGGCGTGATTTTGGCCGTGCCGGTGGCCGATACGCTCAAACAGCAGGACGACAATCACCGCATCGTGCACACCGTGCCGCGCGAAGGTTTGTGGCAGGCGCAAACGCCGCAGGCCTTCCGTGCAGGCAGCCTGCATTTGGCGTTGCAGTCGGCGGATTTGCAGCAGGTGACGGACGAGGCTTCGGCCATGGAACGCGCCGGATACGCGCCGCGCCTGATTGAGGGCGACACGCGCAACATCAAGCTGACGCGCCCCGATGACGCGGCTTGGGCGGCTTGGCTGCTGGCAGAAGGCTCGGCCAAATAAAACGTGCAGGCTGCTTTTTAACGGGCGCAGTAACCCTGCCCCTCTCCTGCGTGAGAGGGCTAGGGAGACGGTCCACCTGAACAGGCACAGAAAATTTAACGACAGAGCATGGCGTATCGCCGCCATACCCACTCTTTCGGGTTTCCGCCCGCACTTAAGATTGGCAAGCACCCCAAGAAGCCCTCACCCCAACCCTCTCCCACGGGAGAGGGAGTAGGTTGCCGCCGCACCGCGAATTGCCGCATCAACCGCATAACGCATAACAAAGCAGCCTGCACCCTGCCGCCCGCAGGAATTGTTTGCATAAACAAAAAAATAACCAGCACACCAATCGTCCACAGAAATCGCCCGCCCAATCTGAAAGCAGCCTGCACTTCCCATTCAAAAGTGCAGGCTGCTTTTTGATGCGTACGGCCTTATCCGTCAAACCGTCCAAGTCCCGTCCGCCCAAGCCCGTTTCTTGTAAAACGTGGCCAGTCGGCGGTTTTGGCGGAAACCGTCGCGGCCTTTGGCATGGCAGTCGGCCAGATAAAGATAGGCGGCTTGCGAGCGTTTCCGTGCGGCGAGCAGGATGAGCCGGCGGCGTTCGGCTTCGTCCTGCGCCTGCCATGCCGCGTGGAATATCGCGTTCGGGTGCTGCTTGCGCGCGCAAATGCCCATCAGCCGCCGTGCCAATGCCGCGTCCTTTGCCACGCCGTAATCGCCGTATTCAAACACGAACGACAGTTGGTACAACGCATGCACATAGCCTGACCGCGCGGCACGGCACACATGCCGCAGATAATGTTCGGCCACTGCCGACTCGTCCCAATCGAACGGCACGAAATGGGCAAAAACATAATGCTCGGCAGGCGTGAGGCAGCCCGTTCGCGCCAGTTTGTCGGCGTAATATTCGTAGCTGTCGTCATCGGAAAAACGTTCGGGTTGAATGGTCTTCATGGCGTTGGGAAATGGCGTGTAAAGTGGCAATGTGATGGTGGATGAAAATAAAAATGAGACAAGGCGGCGAGCCGCAAGGCGTACAGGTAGTACGTCAAGGCGAGCCAACGCCGTATCATTGCGATTTTCATCCACTATAGCACGAAACGGGTGCAGGCTGCCTCCGTCTGCCAACCGAATTTGATACAATCGCGTTTTCCCCACTTTCAGGCAGCCTGCACCATGTCCACCCCTCAACACCGCATCCGCACCCTCGTGCAAACGCTCAACCGCTACGCTCACGAATACTACACTTTGGACGCGCCCAGCGTGCCCGATGCCGAATACGACCGGCTCTACCGCGAGCTGGAAACCCTGGAAGCCGAATATCCGCAGTTCAGGCTGCCCGAAAGCCCCACGCAGCGGGTGGGCGGCGCGGTGCTGGACGGCTTTGAAACCGTGGTGCACGCCGTGCCGATGTTGTCGCTGAACAACGCGTTTTCGCCGCGCGATGACGAAACGGGCGCGTTCGGCCACGCCGAATTTTTGGCGTTTGACGAGCGCGTGTGCAAGGAATTGGGCGTGGCGCAGGTGGAATACGCCGCCGAGCCGAAGTTTGACGGGCTGGCCGTCAGCCTGTTGTATCAAAATGGAATTTTGGTGCAGGCGGCCACGCGCGGCGACGGCACCACGGGCGAAAACGTGACCGAAAACATCAAAACCGTGCGCAACATCCCGCTGAAACTGCACGGCGAAAAGCAGCCTGCACTTTTGGAAGTGCGCGGCGAAGTGCTGATGCTCAAAGCCGATTTTGCCGCGCTGAACCAACGCCAGCTCGAAGCCGGCCAAAAGCCCTTCGCCAACCCGCGCAACGCCGCCGCAGGCAGCCTGCGCCAGCTCGATTCCAAAATCACCGCGCAGCGCAAACTGCATTTTTTCGCCTACGGCATCGCCCAGCTTTCCGGCGTGGAAAGGCTACCTGAAAGCCACATGGAAGAACTCGCGCTGCTGCACGAACTCGGTTTTTCCCTGCCCGAAGGCTATTTCGGCACGCACACCGGCGCGGCAGCCGTGTTGCGCGAATACGAACGGCTGGCCGAACACCGCCCCCGCCTGCCGTATGAAATCGACGGCATGGTCGTCAAAGTGAACTCATTGGCCGAACAGCAGCAACTCGGCTTCGTATCGCGCGCGCCGCGTTGGGCGATTGCGCACAAATTCCCCGCCGAAGAAGCGCTCACCACCGTCGAAGCGATTGACGTGCAGGTCGGCCGTACCGGCGCAATCACCCCTGTGGCGCGGCTTGCGCCCGTGTTCGTGGGCGGCGTTACCGTGACCAACGCCACGCTGCACAATCAGGACGAAGTGGCGCGCAAAGACGTACGCGTGGGCGACACCGTGGTCGTGCGCCGCGCGGGCGACGTGATTCCCGAAGTGGTGCGCGTGCTGTTGGAACGCCGCCCCATGCAGCCCGTTGATTTATTGGGCGAACAAATGGAAGCGAAGTACGAACCGTTCAGGCTGCCCGAAACCTGCCCCGTGTGCGGCAGCGCGGTCGAACGCGAAGCAGGCGAAGCCGTTGCTCGCTGCACCGGCGGCATGCTCTGCCAAGCCCAGCGCGCACAAGGGCTTATCCACTTCGCCAGCCGCAAAGCCATGGACATCGCCGGGCTGGGCGACAAGCAAATCGAAGCCCTTGTCGCCGCCGACGTATTACACAGCTTTGCCGATATTTACCGACTGGACATCGCCCAACTGCAAACCATCAAAGACAGCAAATCCGCCGCCACCAAATGGGCGCAAAACATCTTGGACAGCATCGCCCAAAGCCGTACCCCGCCGCTCGCCCGCTTCCTGTTCGCCCTCGGCATCCGCCACGTCGGCGAAAGCACCGCCAAACAGCTGGCCGCCGCATTCGGCAACCTCGACACCGTGCGCCGCGCCCCCGAACCCATCCTCGCCTGCCTGCCCGACATCGGCAGCATCGTCGCCCACGCCATCGCCCACTATTTCAAGCAGCCTGCACAGCAAAAAATGCTGGACGATCTATTGCAACACGTCGCCCCCCAAGCCGCCGCCCCGTCGCCCCAAACCCGCGCCCACGCCGCGCCCGAACAATGGCTGCAACGCCTGCCAAACATCAAACTCAGCGAAAAACGCGCCGCCGAACTCTGGCAACTCGCAGGCAGCCTGCACGCCCTGCAAACCGACCAAGCCCTGCCGCAAGAATGGCAGGACTGGCGCAAGCAGCCTGCACACGCCGCCCTGCTGCAAGAAATCACCGCCTTCACCGAAGCGCTGCCTGAAAGCAGCACGGACGGCGTTTCAGGCAGCCTGCACCCCGAACACAGCCCCATCGCCGGCAAAACCTTTGTCCTGACCGGCACCCTGCCCACCCTGAAACGCGACCAAGCCGCCGCCCTCATCGAAGCCGCCGGCGGCAAAGTGAGCGGCAGCGTGTCCAAAAAAACCGATTTCGTGGTGGCGGGCGAAGCCGCAGGCAGCAAACTGGAAAAGGCGCAGGCGTTGGGCGTGGCGGTGTTGAGCGAAGAAGAATTGCTAGAGATGCTGGGGGGAGCGGATTAAAAGGTTGGCGGGGAACGCCAAAAGCAGCCTGCACACTGGAAAACCGAAGTGCAGGCTGCTTTTCAAGGGAAACAAAATGCTTAAACCCATGAAATTACTGAAAATCATATTGGCGGCCATCCTGCTGCCCGCAGCAGCCTTGTGGCTTTATGCAGGCTACCTGAAAATGAGCGACCCGCTGCCGACAGGGGTTTTGCACCAAAATTTCAATGCGCTGGAAACCGTGGGCGATATTCCGCGCCATCGGTTTACGGTGCTGGACGCCAAAGGATTTGCCGTGTATTCGGAAACGCACGGCGATGTGCGCGGCCTTCATCGCCGCGATGACCGGATGGTGTTTTTGGACAAGCAGAACACCGTAACCGCCGTGTCCCGCAAACGCGTTTACCGCTACGGCGACACCGTGCTTTGGTCGCAAACCGTGTACCGCTCTGCCGATGACGCAACCGCGGTGGCGCTGCCTTGGCCGTTGGCGCAGTAAAATTTTTAGGCAGCCTCAAACGGCTGAAAGGCTACCTGAAAGCGTCAGCTTCGGGAACGTCTGAAATCGCCCAAAGCAGCCTGCACCTTCCCCAATCAAAGTACGGCCGCAGCTTGGCTTCATATCCAAAGGAGCCGCCGAATGCTCTCGGGCTATGCTTGCCTTAAATCTGCGGAATATTGCAAAAGAAAAATGAAGACAATGATGCCTGCAATCAGCAGCAGTTGGATGCCCAGATTTCTCCGTGCGCCGGGGCTGACGAAATAGATAAACCAAGTGCCAGTCAAAACGAGCATGACAATTACCAGCCACGGCTCCCATTGGTCGAGGTGGCCGGCTTCGGTGAAGAAGGTGTAGAGGTGCAGCAGCGGAACGGCTACTACCAGCAGCATGAAGATGATTTCGAGCATATTTTTTTCTTAATGGGAGCGTCTGAAAGCGCCAAAAGCAGCCTGCACCTTCCCTCAAACGAAGTGCAGGCTGCTTTTTCATTTTAACTTCGTTGAAGCTGACGCTTTCAGGTAGCCTTTAAGGTGCAGGCTGCTTTTCTGTTCGGCAGGCCTAACCGCAGCCGCCGCATTTGCCGCAGCCGCTGCTGCAATCGTGTTTCGTTTTTTTCGGTTTGAACACAAACTTCCGCAGCAGGAAGAACGCGCTGGCAAGCATGATGAGGGCGACGATAATATATTGAAGCATCACAAAATCCTTGAACTAATTTGGTAAACGGCGAAAGCGGCGAGGTAGGCGAGCGCGAACATATAGCCCGCGATGATGGCGGTTTGTTTCAGCGATTTGGTTTCGCGCCGAATCACGGCCAAAGTGGCGGCGCACATGGGGGCATAGACATACCAGGCGAGGAAGGCGAAGGCGGTGGGCAGGCCCCAGTTGCTGTGGACGATGGGAATCAGCGCGTTCTGCACCGCGTCTTCGGACGACGCGCCCACGGCATACACCGTGCCCAGTGCGGCCACGACCACTTCGCGTGCAGCGATGCCCGGAATCATGGCGATACACATTTCCCAAGTGAAGCCCAGCGGGGCAAACAGCGGCTGGATGGCGTGGCCGATCATGCCGGCCAGGCTGTAATCGATTGCCGCGCCGGTTGCGCCTTCGGGCGGAGCAGGCCAGCTCACCAAACCCCACAGAATCACGGTCAAAGTGAAAATAATCGTTCCGGCGCGTTTCAGGAAGGCTTTCACCCGGTCCCACAGGCTGGTCAGGATGTGTTTGAAGTTGGGCATGCGGAAGGTAGGTAGTTCCATCAACAGCGGGAACTGTTGCACGTTGCCCTTAATCCGCGCCAAGCGTTTCATGAGGTAGGCGGCGAGTGCGGCGGACAGGATGCCTGCGATATAGAGCACGAACAGCGTCAGCCCTTGCAGGTTGAAGATGCCGAACACGGTTTGATTGGGGATGACGGCGGCGATAATCAGCGCGTACACGGGCAGCCGCGCGGAGCAGGTGAGCAGCGGGGCGACGGCGATGGTGACCAGCCGTTCGCGCGGGTCGTGGATGGTGCGGGCGGACATCACGGCGGGCACGGCGCAGGCGAAGCTGGACAGCAGCGGAATGAACGAACGGCCGGACAAGCCGCTTTTCGCCATCACGTTATCCAGCAAAAACGCGGCGCGCGGCAGGTAGCCCGAGTCTTCCAGCAGCAGGATGAAGGCGAACAGGATGGTAATCTGCGGCAGGAACACCAGCACGCTGCCCGTGCCGGCAATCACGCCGTTCACGATTAAATCGTTCAGAATGCCCGGCTGCATATTGGCGGCCACCCACTCGCCCAGCCAACCGAAGCCGCCCTCGATGGCTTCCATAATCGGCGCGGCCCAGGTGTACACCGCTTGGAACACCATAAACAGGATGACCAGCAGCAGAATCATGCCCCAGACGGGGTGCAGCACGATGTCGTCGAGTTTTTTGTGCCAGGCGGGCAGGGTCATTTCCGTACGCACGACTTGCGCCAAAATGGATTCGACTTCGTGATAAAGCGCGTCGCTGTCCAATTCATCCAATGTGCGTTCGGCGGAAGCGGGGTTGGCGGGGAACGAGCGTTTGCGCGGCAACTGCGACACGGCTTCGCGCACCGCCTGCACGCCCGACGCGCTCACGGCCACGGTTTCCAGCACGGGCACGCCCAACAGTTCGCTCAGTTTCGCCGCGTCGATATTCAAACCGCGCCGCTGCGCCACATCGCTCATGTTCAGCGACACCACCATCGGCAGTTTCAGCGTTTTCAGTTCCAGAATCATACGCAGGGTCATCCGCAGGTTGGTCGCGTCGGCAACAGCGATGATGGCGTCGGGCGGAATGCCCAGCTTGCCCACGGCGACATCTTTCGCCACCGCTTCGTCGGGGCTGGTCGTGCGCAGGCTGTATGTGCCGGGCAAATCGACAATGCGCACGGCTTCGTCATCCAAAAACGCGCCTTCGCGCTTGTCCACCGTTACGCCCGGATAATTGGCCACTTTGGCATGCGCGCCGGTCAGCCCGTTGAACAACACGGTTTTGCCGCAGTTCGGCGCGCCGATGAGGGCGAAATAGCTCAGTTCCATCGTATTTCCTTTTTGATTTTTATCGGTTTTCCTTCTGTTTGCCGCGTGCAGGCTGCTTTCGTGCGGCGCGGCAAGGTTTTCAGGCGGCCTGCACTTTGGTCGGCAGGGTTGCAGGCTGCTTTTTCATTTCAACTTCGTTGAAGCTGACGCTTTCAGGTAGCCTTTAAGGTGCAGGCTGCTTTTGTTCCGCATCGACCACATGGCACATAATCTTCCCCGCCTCTTCCTGCCGCAGCGAAAACTGCGACTGGTTGCCCAAGCGCACCGCAAACGGCCCGCGCCCGAAACCGCCCACGGCAATCACCTGCAAAGGCATGCCGCCGGAAAAACCCAAATCCGCCAACCGGCGCGACACCAAGGCATCGAGCTCGCCGAACACGGGATTGGGGACAATGGAATCGATATGCGCAACTGCGCCTTTGCGCAGCTGGGAGAGTGGGATGGTGGACATGGTGGGCTTTCTAACGATATTCGCGGAATGCGCGCCGCGCGGAAAACGGCTTCGGTTTCCAACGGCGCATTCTTTATAAAAACAAATAGAATGGATTATCAATTACTTTAATAAGCGCCATCATAAAGCCTTGCGCGATAAATTTCAAACTGAACGCCGCCTATTCTGTTTGATTCGGCACAATAATTGCGCTAAATCAAAAAAACCTGGGCAACCCAATGGACAATCAAAAAGCAGCCTGCACACCATTTTCCAATGTGCAGGCTGCTTTCGTTTTATCGTCCGTTAATCGTTAATGCCCTGCGCCGCCGCATGCTCCACAGCAGCCGCTGGCACCTTTGTGCATATCAATCACCATGCGGCCGGTGATTTTGCCCGCGCGCATTTCGTCAAAAATGGCAGGGGCTTCGTCCAGCGTGCGCAGTTGCACTTTCGGCACTACCAAGCCTTCCGCGCCGAATTGGAACGCTTCTTCCAAGTCTTTGCGCGTGCCGACCAGCGAGCCGACCACTTCGATGCCGTCCAACACGATGCGCGGAATCGACAAATCCATGCTTTCGGGCGGCAGGCCCACCGCCACCACGCGGCCGCCTGCGCGCACGGCATCCACTGCCGAATTGAATGCGGCTTTGGACACGGCGGTTACCACGGCTGCATGCACGCCGCCGCATTTTTCCTGCATGATTTTGGCCGCGTCTTCTTTGGCTGCATTGATAACGAAATCCGCACCCGTTTCTTGGGCAAAGGCCAGTTTGTCATCGTTAATGTCGATGGCCACGACGTGTGCGCCGAACACTTTTTTCGCGTATTGGACGCCCAAGTTGCCCAAGCCGCCTGCGCCGTAAATGGCAATCCATTGGCCCGGCCGCACGCCGGAGACTTTGATGGCTTTATAGCAGGTAACGCCGGCGCAGGTAATGCTGGATGCCTGTGCGGGGTCTAGTCCTGCCGGGACTTTCACGGCGTAATCGGCATTGACGATGCAGTGCGTTGCCATGCCGCCGTCTGCCGTGTAGCCAGAATTGAGCACGCTGCGGCACAGGGTTTCGCGCCCCGTGTTGCAGTATTCGCATGCGCCGCAGGCTTTGTACATCCACGCGATGCTGACGCGGTCGCCCACTTTCAGCGCGGTAACGCCTTCGCCGAGCTGTTTCACGATGCCGATGCCTTCATGCCCCAGCACCACGCCTTCTTTCACGCCGTAATCACCCGATGCAACGTGCAAATCGGTGTGGCACACACCGCAGTATTCGACTTCGACCAAGGCTTCGTTATAGGCCAACGGGCGGATGTCTTTTTCGACCACTTCCACAAAACCGTTTACTTTGGGATTAACAACGGCGGCTTTCATTTTTGCCATGATGCATACCTCCTGTTTGGGTTGGAAAAATTAGAATATTGTTCCAATGTACGCCTCTTTTTGGTTGTTCTCAAATGTAATTCGGCTGGGGGTTAATGTAGGTCAAGTTTTTGTGAATAAACAAAAAACGAAAGCAGCCTGCACTTGGTTTTTCACGGTGCAGGTGCTTTTGGAAGAGGTGATTTATGGCTTTTCTTTGTCCACCATAACCGCTGTGAATCCGCCCATACAGGTATAAATAGAAGTAGCATCAATTTTATCTTTCGGATAAATATCCGCGCCAACATCATTACGGTCAAAATATTGCACCAGATTTTTATAATGCCCGCTATTCAGCCGCCATATCGCCGCCCAGCGTTCCGCCGTCCACAGATCGCCGCGCGTGGCCAATTCCACATCCGCATATAAGGCTTTCAAGGTGGGATTGGCCAAACGGTTCTGTCCGGTGCGTTTGCTTTTAAAGAACCCTTCCGGGAAGGCGCGTTCATAATGGCCCACTCGGGCACCATTTTTAGCCGGCAGACGCGATAAAAACGGCTCTGATAATGCCAACGGGTCAACCACGTATAATTTATGCGGTAGCCCCCATGCTTGTTGTCCAATAAAACAGCTAAATAAAACCATATTTTCAGGAATGAAAGATACCGGCCCATTTCGAAGTTTCAAAGGCGGGTAAACACCTTGGTGTTTGGTCCATACAGGAATTAAACCAAAATCTTGATAATAAAACCCACGTTCATCTGCCATCCCAGACGGATGGATATTTCCATTACTAAACCCC
>NZ_GL870929.1:1649688-1650650 GCF_000190695.1 Kingella denitrificans ATCC 33394 | reverse complement strand
ACCGATGCTTAACAGTAAATACCATAACGGGTGGGTATAGACTTGTACGCGTTCGCCGATATTCCATACGGGGCCGTGTCCGGCCAGCAGGTTATCGACGGCGCGGAAGGTGATGAAGGCGTCTTCCGCCACCCAGGCGGTGTTGATGAAGGAAATGCTTAGGGCAAACAATATGAGGGGGAATATATATTTCGGTGATAATTTCGCCTTCTGTTGCTGGGTATCCATCAAACCATCCTATATCTGTTGAAATGTGTGCTTGTTCCATAAAAACCGCATATAGCCTATCAATTAAGTTAATTAATGATAACTTAACTCCATTTTAGAAGCAGATGATTATAGTTATTTATGGCTTGATCTTATCAACTAAAATAACACTGGCAGTACCCGTCGCTCCCATACAAGTATGCATAGAGGAAAGATTAATTTCATCTGCCGGATGAAAATCCGCGCCAACATCATTACGGTCAAAATATTGCGCCAGATTTTTATAATGCCCGCTGTTCAGCCGCCATATCGCCGCCCAGCGTTCCGCCGACCAAAGATCGCCGCGTGTGGCCAATTCCACATCCGCATATAAGGCTTTCAAGGTGGGATTGGCCAAACGGTTCTGTCCGGTGCGTTTGCTTTCCACAAACCCTTCAGGGAAGGCGCGCTCGTAATGGCCTACCCTGGCACCATTTTTAGCCGGCAGACGCGATAAAAACGGCTCTGATAATGCCAATGGGTCAACCACATATAATTCATGCGGTAGTCCCCACACATACTGTCCAATAAAACAAATAAATAAAACGCCACTACTTGCATCAATCGTTGCTTTCCGATTTTCAATCCTATATTTTAAAGGTGGATAAATACCCTGATATTTAGTCAATACGGGAATCAAACCAAACATTTGATAATAGAACCCACGCTCATCTGCAATGCCGGCTTCGCTTATATTATCCGTGTTATTGTATTCA
>NZ_GL870929.1:1641218-1648708 GCF_000190695.1 Kingella denitrificans ATCC 33394 | reverse complement strand
GCCGATGCTTAACAGTAAATACCATAACGGGTGGGTATAGACTTGTACGCGTTCGCCGATATTCCATACGGGGCCGTGTCCGGCCAGCAGGTTATCGACGGCGCGGAAGGTGATGAAGGCGTCTTCCGCCACCCAGGCGGTGTTGATGAAGGAAATGCTTAGGGCAAACAATATGAGGGGGAATATATATTTCGGCGATAATTTCGCCTTCTGTTGCTGGGTATCCATCAAATCATCCTATATCTGTTGAAATGTGTGATTGTTCCATAAAAAACCGTTGGCTGCGCGTTTCAGCAACGGCATATCGGTGTCGGAATCGCTGTATGCAAAACTGTTATGCCAGCAATCTTTCCCGTATTCCGTTTCGATACGCACCACTTTCTCTTCGCCAAAACAGTTGCGTCCTGATAATTTTCCCGTCAGCCTTCCGTCCGAAACCGCCAATTGTGTCCCCAAAATACCGTCAAAGCCCTGCTGCTTTGCCCATTCGGTCAAATACAGTTCGGGCGATGCGCTGACCAGAATGCAGTAATGCCCTTGCTGTTGGTGTTCGTGCAGTTTCTGCATTCCTTCGGGCAACAGGCGGTGCGGCAATTCTTGTTGCACAAAAGTGCAGGCTGCTTTTTCCAACCGCGTTTCCGTGCAACCGCGCAAAAATGCAGTCAATACAGCTTCTTTTGCCACGTCGTTGGCCACCAGTTTGGTCAAATAGCCTGCCAATACGGGGGCGACCAGTAGCAGTTTCGGGTAATAACGCCAGCCTGCACAATGGTGCAGAAACGGCATGAACGTGTCCGAGCGCGTCAATGTGCCGTCAAAATCAAAAAAAACAAACGGTATTTCCGCCTGCCTGCCGCGTTGCAGCCGTTCCGATAAAATCATAAGGACAACCGTTTGAAAATCGTTTCGGGAATCAGCTTGATAACGGTCATGACCACGCGCCAGACGGGTTTCAAATAGACTTCGTCTTTGCCTTTGCGCATAGCGTTCACAATGCCGCGCGCCACTTCGTCCGCATCCGCCCACAAAAATCCTTCGCGATTCATGCCCGCGGTCATCTGCGTGCGCGTGAAGCCGGGTTTGACGGTGATGACGCTCACGCCGCTTTTGAACAAGCGGTTACGCAGGCCTTGCAGGAAGGTGGTCAGCAAGCCTTTGGCCGCGCCGTAAACATAATTGCTCTGCCGCCCCCTGTCGCCCGCCACACTGCTGATAACGGCGATTGTGCCTTGTTTTTGCGCTTCAAAATCGTTGGCAATCAATGTGAGCAGATGAATGGGCGCCAGTGCGTTGGTGTGGATGGCGGACAAGGTTTGGCTACCTGATTGCTGGCATTCTGCCTGATTCGGCAGCACGCCCTGTGCCAACAGCACGCCGTCGCAACCGTGCAGGCTGCTTTTGGCTTCCTGCCACAGTGTTTCGTGCTGCGCCACATCGTCCAAATCGGCAATGCAGCCTGCAATATGCTGCCCGCTTTGGCCGCGGACACGCAAATCGGTCAGCAACGCGTCCAGTTTTTCGGCATTTCTGGCCACGCAGAACACAGATGCCCCTTCGCGCACCAACTGCCGCGCCGCCTGTTCGGCAATACCGGACGTTGCGCCAAAAATAACGACTTTATTTAGTGAGTTCATTTAATTAACTTTTCTATGGCTGATTGGGGAAAGTGCAGGCTGCTTTTAAAAGCCCATGCGCTGCCAAAAATGTGACTGGAACGCAGGGTCGATGTGCGGCATAAATTCATTCAGTTTCGGGTAACCCAGCTCAAACAAATCGCGCGGCATCCGTGCGTCTTTGGCGGGATACAGTGCGCCCTGCCCTTCGCGCACCACCGCATCTAATCGCTCGAATAATTTCAGGGTTTTTTCTCCGCCGTCCGGAAAATCCAAAGCAAGCGTCGTGCCCGGGCGCGGGAAACTGAGCAGGCCTTCGGGGGCGATGTCGCCAAAACTTTTCAGCACCGCCAAAAAAGACCCCTGCCCGCTTTGCTGGATTTCCTGCAACAGGGCGCGGATACCGTCTTTTTCGCTGTGTTTCGGCAGTACGCATTGGTATTGGTAAAAGCCTTTGCGGCCGTACATCCTGTTCCAGTGCAAAATGCTGTCGAGCGGGAAATGGAAACTTTGGTAATCCGAAAAAAAGGCTTTGTCGCGGTGGTTTTTACGGAAATACAATTCGTTGAACACGGCCAGGCTGACAGGATTGACCAGCGAGAACGGCATATCGAACGGAAAGCTGACGGATTTTTTCGGGCGCATAAACGGCTGTTCTAACGCGGGTGCAGGCTGCCCTAAAAACATCACGCCGCGCCCCAGTTTCTGTTTGCCCGACAAACAGTCAATCCACGATGCGGAACACGGCCAATGCGCCTGTGTTTGTTCGTTCAAACGCCAATATTCGTCCAAATGGTTGAAGCCCCTGTTTTCACACCACATCAACGGATTTTGAATGCGCGTCAGCTGCACTTCCACTTCGGTAATCAGACCCGTCAGCCCCAAACCGCCGATGGTTGCGTGAAACAGGGCGGCGTTTTGCTCGCGGCTGCATTCCAAAAGCTCCCCGCTGGAACGCAACAGCCAGAAACGGCGGACATGATTGCCAAAGCAGCCTGCAACATGATGGTTTTTCCCGTGCACATCATTGGCCACCGCGCCGCCCAACGTGGCGAGCGAAGTGCCCGGCACCGTGCCCAAAAACCAGCCCTGCGGCACCACCAAAGCCAAAATATCGCGCAATAAAATACCCGATTGGGCGCGGAAAACACCGTGTTCCGGGTCGAATGCCGCCAGTTTGTCCAAGCCACGGGTCAGCAATAACGTGCCTTCGGCGTTCAGGCACACATCACCGTAACTGCGCCCGTTGCCTTGCGCCAGAAAAGGCTGGGGCGCTTTGGATGGGAAGCGGGCGGTAGTCAATGGTTCGATATGGGATTGCCGAATACGCGGAATGCGGTTCCAAGAAAGCGCGGGATAGCTCATTGATGTTCCTTTTTTGATGCGGCGATTGGGCAGATTACTATGAACGTGAACGGCGTTTTTCACGCCACAGCGCCAGTACGCCCAGCAATACGGCGAACCAGAGCGTGGTCAGCCGGATAAAGATGGTAATGGCCAAAGCGGAATGTTGGTCGATACCTTTTAGGAACAGCAAAGACACCATGGTAGCCTCCGCGCCGCCCAACCCGCCGGGCAAAAAACTCAATGCGCCGGCCAACATGGACACGGCGTACACAAAAAAGGCGAAATGAACGCTGACATCAAAGCCACACCAGTGCAGCAGCAGATAAAATGCCCAGCCTTCCATTGCCCAAGCCAAGGTGCTGATAGCCGTGGTGAAAATGACTTTCTGCCATTGATTGCAGCGTTGCGCCTGCAATAAGATATGGACGGTTTTATTAACGATTTGCGCCCACTTCTGCGACTTTCCTTGGGTGATGGCCGTCATTTTGTCCAGAAAAGGGCGGTACATCACCACGCCCCACACACCGACCAGCAATATCATGGCGGCAATAATGGGCGCGCGCATGGCCGGATATTCCAGCAGGCCAATGCACGAAAGCAGCACAATGGCAATCAAATCCGACAAACGTTCGCTAATCAATGCCGCCAATGAAGCGGAAGCGGGAATCTGGTGCTTGCTCAAGAACATACTGCGCACCGCCTCGCCCGCCTTCCCCGGCGTGGTGGTCAAGGCGAAACCACTTAAATAGATATTCCAACTGCGCCATGCTGCCAAACGGTAGCCCAAATGGTGCAGATAATATTGCCAGCGGACAAAACGTATCACATAGTTGCCCAGCGACAGCAATAATGCAACTGCCAAACCTGTCCAGCCGACTTGCCGCATCACGGTGGCAACATCATGCCAGCCTGCATAAATGGAAGCGCCTGCATAAACCACCACAGTCAGCAAAACGGAAAGCAAAACCAAATTCAGCTGCCAGTGCAGGCTACTTTTTTGAGACGGCGCAGCCTTCATACCAGTATTCCAAACGTGCAGGCCACCCACATCACGGCTGTTACCAGCAAATGGCGGTCGCTCAATAAATCGCGTGCGGTGTCCGTGCCTTTGGCATGGCGCTGGGTAAGATAAAGATAACGGAAAATACCGTAAATAACGAATGGCAGCGTGTAAATCAAGCGGTTCGTGCCGTGAATTTGCACGGTGGTGCTGGCAACGGTGTACAAACCATAGCTGATAATCGTGCAGGCTGCCGTGATGGACGTGAGCTGTGCCAGTAAGACGGGACTGTATTCGTTCAGCACTTTGCGTGTCTGCTGCTGAAAATGGCCTGCCGCTTCGGATTGCAACAATTCGGACGTGCGTTTGGAAAAGCCCAAAAACAAAGTCAGCATCATGCTGCACAACAACAGCCATTCGGAAGGCTCAATGCCCAAACCGACCGTTCCGGCCAGAATACGCAGCATAAAGCCCGCCGAAATCACAAACACATCCACCAGAACAACATGCTTCCAGCTAAACGAATAGATGATATTCATGACCAGATAGATCAATAAAATCAACACCAACCAGCCCTGACCTGCCAACATGGATGGTAGGAACGCAAATCCCAACAGGCCAAACAAACATTTGAAAGCAGCCTGCACACTAACCGCGCCGCTGGCCAAAGGGCGTGTACATTTGGTCGGATGCGCCCTATCCGCATTCCGATCGACAATATCGTTCAGTACATAAACCGCGCTGGCCGTTGCCGAAAATGCACAAAACGCCCAAGCAGCCTGCACAATGGAAAGCATATCCCAATGATGCGAAAACAATATGCCAATCAATACAAAAGTATTTTTAATGTATTGATGCGGGCGCAGGAGTTTCAGCCAAATTTTCAAGACTTGCGCATCCATTTTTATTGCCCTGCAAAGAATTTCTCTACATTAAACGGTAGATTCTGACAGGCCGGGACCGATAATTTTTTAGCTTCGCAAACTTGATTGACCAATCGGTTAATGGTGACCACTGCTGACTTCCGTTGCGTTTCATCGGTTTTAGTCATTGCTCTAATGGTTTGATACTCAGTTTGGGCAGCAGGCTGCCTATTTTTCAAAATATCAAATATTACATCGTAAACCAATACATTAAACGTTACCGGACCGGTTCTTAATTTTTTTGCTTCCTGTAAAGCGGCATCCGCTTTTTCAATATCATTTCTCATGATCAATGCACCATGTGCATATGAAGTATAAAGATCTTCTATTTGTGCATCTGGTATAGCCTCGTTCTGAATAAGCTGTCCATGAGAAACTGCAGATCTCATTTCATGCAATACATCCATATATTCTTCCATGATATCCAACCCTTCAGGATTTTTTTTCAGAATCAAATACTGCGCATACATAATATAAACGATTGGGCGAAATGTACCTGTTTTTTTCGTTTCTGCCCTTTCTCTAGCAATTAGCTCATCAATACGTTGCTGGACCATTTCTTCTGGTAAATTAGAATGGGCATACGCAAATAAAAGCATAGGATGAAATTCATTCGTATATTTTTCTTGGTAATTGCTCATTGTCAACCAGAACATTAATGAGTTAGACCATGTTGGAATAATTTGAAAAGTAATTAGTGCAATAACAAAAATATATGTACATAACCCTATAAACCATGCCCTGATATGATTGAAATGAATAATGCATTGCTGCGCAACATAAGCAATCAATAAAGAATAAAAGGGCAGGGCTGACATCAGAAATCTATCTTGCGTAATCCCGGTTATTCCTATTGGAATCAAATACAATACCAAGGAAATCATTGCAAGATATGCAATCACAGCAAAAATAATGGTATATCGCTTCACAGCACCATAAATAATTCCGCCAATAACGACCAGAGAAACTACGGCAGAAATAATTTGATTGGATACTGTTATAAAATATTCTATAGGGAGTATTACCCCCATATTATAAAATGGTAAAACTGTTCTAAAAAGATATTCTTTTAAAGCAATAGTCGGCAATTGATAAACCAAATAGCTTTGATAAATGAATTCCCACGTTACTCCCATATGCATCATGCCACTTGCATGGCGTGATCGCAAATACAAATAAACAATTGAATTAACCACCAACAAACACAACAATGTTACATTTTTCTGGAAGAATTCACATATTACCGGCTTCCATGGCTGTTTAGATTGGTGTTTATCGAGCATCCATACACAAAACAAAACCACAGGCATCAGAATACCAATCTCTTTGGAAGCCAATGCTGCCAAATGGCACAATACAACTATCAGATTTTTAAAATATTTGTTCTGAATACAAATAAATACATACAAACCCGCAAGCAAGAAAAAAGTTGCAAAAACATCAAACCGACCCGAAATCCATGCGGCAGCTTCGACATTTCTAGGATGACATAAAAAAACCAACGCACCCAACGCAGCTAATACTTCTGCATTGGGTTGTCGGCTCAACAGTCGTCGAAGTAAATGGTATAAAAACAATGTACTTACATATAGAAATACTATATTTATGGCATGGCTAATAGCTGGATTTAGACCAAACCATTGCCGTTCCATGTACCAACTTAAAAATACTAAAGGGCGAAAATAGCTTGTTCCCTGCAATACTGGCTGTGCCAACAGTGACCATGTCAATTCTGGGCTCATCAGCAATGGATTTCGTAAAACAACTATCGTATCGTCCCATACATAATTGAAATTTATTACCCGATAATACAAATATAAAAATATGGCCAAGCTAACAATATAAAATATATATGTTGTTTTTTTTGAATAATTAGACTTTTGCATTACCAAATCTCAACAAGAAATCATTACTGTGGAATTTATCTATTGTTACACCTTAACAGCACAATTGCTAAATCAACCTCAACGACATGACACAGGCAAATAACGTTCCTGAACGGTGTTTGCTGGATCCGAACCACATTTCCATTTGATAATCTGCTCATTATTCACCATATTCAATGTTGGTGTTAAAACCATGGTTTGTCCAGATAAGTTACCATTTGCAAAAGTGACCAAAATCCGCCCATTACTACCGACGCTCACGCCACCTGACGAAACGTATTTTCCTTTTAGGACAACAGCTTGAGATCCAATATAACCATTGTTTGCAATGGCTGCTGCATCAGGAAAACTATGATATTCTGCCGCCCATATAGCAATTTCATTACGCAATCCATCGCTTAATGTAAATGCCTCCATCGCTTGGGCTCGCCCCACATATTCCTGATATGCAGGTAAGGCAATCGCCGCCAAAATACCGATAATTGCAATTACAATCATCAACTCAATTAAAGTAAAACCTTTTTTCATCAAAAAGTATGCGTTATTCATATATGCTCTCCAAAATCATAACCAAAGTATTCTAACAAAGATTAGAAATACAAACAAAGCCCCACCGGGGGCTTTGTTTCGTCACTTAACCTAATCAACAACAAGTAAGTAGCGACCCAATAGCTATTATTAACGGCAGCTAGAAGGCAGACGTTTAGCAGCGATAGAACCC
>NZ_GL870929.1:1599923-1640933 GCF_000190695.1 Kingella denitrificans ATCC 33394 | reverse complement strand
GTTTTGGGGCATTTCGACGGATGGACTGACGTTTTTTGTCGGATTATAAATGCCCACATTGATTTGATATACAAAAAAGCAGCCTGCACATTGAATTCATGATGTTTAAACACTTGCATTTCGCTTTTGTCGGTGCGAATATCGTGATTTTTATTGTACAGGCTGCTTTTTAAACTATGGCTTTGGTCAAACATATTGCAACACGCGAGATTGATAACGCTATTCAACAAGCTCTTCAGGAAAAAGGGGCGCCGCCCTTATTGGCGCAACTTTATGCGTCCCGCCAGGTGCATTCCGCTGATGAACTGGATGATGCCCTGAACCGTCTCATCCCCTACACCCAGCTAACCAACTGTGTCGCCGCCGCCCAACGTTTGGCCCAGGCTATCGAACAGAATGAAAAAATCCTGATTATTGCCGATTATGATGCCGATGGTGCAACCGCCTGCTCTGTCGGCATCAAAGGTTTGCAAAGCATGGGCGCAACGGTTGATTTTTTTGTGCCCAACCGCTTCGAACACGGCTACGGGCTGACACCCGAATTGGCAGACATCGCGCATGATTTGGGTGCACAACTGATTCTGACCGTGGATAACGGCATTTCCAGCCACGACGGCGTGGAGCGTGCACGGCAATGGGGCATCGACACCATTGTGACCGACCACCACCACGCTGGTTCTCATGTGCCCAACTGTTTGATTGTGAACCCCAACCAGCGCGGTTGTACCTTTCCCAGTAAAAATCTGGCGGGTGTCGGCGTAATCTTTTACGTGCTGATTGCCCTGCGTGCCGAATTGCGCCAGCGCGGCTGGTTTCATGCAGGATTGCCGGAACCCAAACTGGATTTGCTATTGGACTTGGTGGCGTTAGGTACGGTGGCCGATGTCGTGCCGCTCGACCACAACAATCGGATTTTGGTGTCGCAAGGGCTGAAACGCATCCGCGCAGGCAAAATGTCGTTCGGCATACAGGCCCTGTTCCAAGAGGCTCGGCGCGACGCACGCAAAGCACAGCCATTCGATATGGGTTTCGCGTTGGGACCACGCATTAACGCGGCCGGCCGTTTGGACGACATGAGCCTGGGGATTCATTGCCTCTTGTCCGACAATTTGGACAGCGCACAGCAAATGGCTCATGAACTCAATCAATTAAACCAAACCCGCCAAGAAATCGAACAGGATATGCTGCAAAACGTGTTGGCCTTATGTCCGAGCGAATTGCCGGAGCAGCAAACCACACTGGCGGTCTTTCACGAAGATTTCCACCAAGGCGTGGTCGGCATTGTCGCCAGCCGCCTGAAAGAGCGCTTTTATCGCCCGACATTTGTCTTTGCGCCTTCGGATGACGGCGAAATCCGTGGCTCAGGCCGTTCGATTACCGGCGTGCATTTGCGCGATGTGCTGGACAGCGTCGCCAAACGCTGCCCCGATATGATTATCAAATTTGGCGGCCATGCGATGGCAGCCGGCCTGACCATGCATGCACATCGGTTTGAAGAATTTTGTACGATTTTCGAGCAGGTGGTACGTGAATGGGTGGATGAAGACACTTTGGCGCAGACCTATTTGACCGATGGCAACCTGCACGCCAGCGATATTACACTGGAACACGCACATTTACTGAACGGACAGGTTTGGGGGCAAGGTTTCCCTGCTCCTTCGTTTCACGATGAGTTTTCCGTGCTGCGCCAACAGCCGATGGGTGCGGACAAGAAGCACACCAAAGCATGGCTACGCAAAGAAGGCCGCGAATTTGAAGCGATGTTTTGGCGGTGCGATGTCTCTTTGCCGGAGAAAATCCATATCGTGTACCGGCCAACGGTGAACGAGTGGCGCGGCAACGAAGAATTGCAACTATATGTAGATTATTGGGAGCCGGTTACATGAAGTGCAGGCTGCTTTTTAACGACCAGTTTGACATCGAAAAGCAGCCTGCACCTTGATATTTGTAATGTCTGCGCATAAAAATCAGCCCAAGCAAAATAAATGCTTGGGCTGTTGTCTGGTGGCCAGAGGCAGGATCGAACTGCCGACACACGGATTTTCAATCCGTTGCTCTACCAACTGAGCTATCTGGCCAAATGAGTTGGCGATTAAACCACGTTTTCAGAATACCGTCAAATATTATTTAGTGATATCCACAACGCTGCGTGCCGCGCGACGGGCATCCAACAAAATCAAGCCCAGTTTCGCACTTTCTTTTGCAGTTAAGCACAGAACGTGAGAGCCACCCGCTTGGATAAGCAAAGTATAACCGGCCGTGCCTTTCACGATAACCTGTTCCAATTCGCCGCACAACAATTCATGAATCGTCCGGTTACCCAACGCCAACAAAGCGGCAGACATCGCACCAACGCGGTCGGCATCAACATTATTGGGCAAGATGTGGGCAATAGGCAGACCATCGGTGGAAATTACGGCAGAAGCGGTAATATCTATAGATGAGCGATTTAAATCACTGAGTACAGAAGTTAAAAGTTGTTCATGCATTTTTTCTATTTCCTATTTTTTAAAATGTTGTGCCTAAGCTCGCGGCAGCATCCGCCGTTTGATAGAGCGCGTAAACCAAAGAAACGAAAGCCTCTTTATGCAACTGCGGCGTTCCACCCGTCACCAAAATATACTTGGCATCATTGATATAAATCGGGAAGAATGTTAGTTCGCTCTGGCCAGTGGGGTCACACAAACCCCATGCATTTTGATAAATATTCAAATTGTTTTTAATCAAAAGCGCATGACGTTCAGACAACCGAATCGCTTCACTCGCCAAAATAGCCACCTCTTCTGCCGCTTCGTGATTAAAACCAGAGTTAGCAAAATAGAAACCATCTTGGTCAATCAGCAATGCTTTTTGGCTATCCGACATATGCGACAGCAGATTAACCAACGTATCATCGTCCAATTTTGGAAATTCCACAGGTGTTTCAGCACCATACAAAAACTCCAATCGCTGAAGGCGGTACAACAAATTCAGCGCAGTATCCAAATCATCAGTTTCCGCCCATTGCAGCAATTTTTCCGGCGTAATCGGCTCACTGCGTCCAGAACTCAGAATATTGGCCAATAGAGTTCGGCTGGCGCTGCTGCTTTTATTTGCAATGGCATAAAATGCGCCCGCAGGTGTGATATGTGGATATAAATTGGTTTGTAAGGAAAGAGTCGATTCCATATTATACCTCTAGGCGTGGGTCAATCTGGAACAGCATTGCTGTTACCAATTGTTTTACATCATCTTCGTTACGCGCATCAATTTCGAAAACAGGAACATTCAAGCCATGCTGTGCCAAATACTTTTGATACACTTCAACACCAGGCACCGCACGAATATCCATTTTCGTAACGCCGACAACTACGGGAGCTGTTTTCAGCAAGTCCGCAAATGAATCCAAGAAGAATTTCAAGTCTTTCAATGGATTGCCACGCGTATTATCCAGCAGCAAAATCAAACCCATACTGCCCTGACTCAAAATATCCCACATGAAGTCAAAACGCTCTTGTCCAGGGGTACCGTAAAGGTGGATTTTTGTATTTTCATCCAATTGAATAAGACCATAATCCATCGCTACCGTGGTATAACCTTTACGCACAGCCGTCATATCAGATGCGCTAGCATCAGTTTGTACCGGCGGTTCATCAGACAGCGCGGCAATCGCCGTTGTTTTACCAACGCCCACAGGCCCCGTAAAAATAATTTTATTTTCTATCATAATAGCAAACACCTTATTTCATTATTTATTCAACAGTTTCTTCATTAAGCGACCAAGTAAGCCACCTGATTTTTGCGCTTGCTGAGGTTGTGCAGCCTGCTCTTGTTCGGAACGCTGGGCAGCGTGAGTATGCGTACTCACAGTTGCTTGAGTGGCAGAATGTCCGTTTGCCGTATCTTCTTTCACCTGTTGCGTAATTTCCAAGTAATCTGTCAAATAAGTAGCCGCAATATAATTCAAAATATCAGCCATCTCTAATGGCATCAATTTATACAGCATATTTAAGCTGACTGCTGTTTTGGTCAAGAAAGCAGACAACCGCATAGACTCCGGCACTGGGGCCAATCGTGTCAAATTGGGCCAGCTTTTTAATTTAAATACCGTATTTGGGTTAATCGGCTGAACCAAACGACCGTTCGCAGTCCAAAGGCCAACTTGCCACATGCATGACGTAACTGTTGCATTAACGCGTTCCTGAACATTACTGTCATCAGGAATTTGTTTAATTTTAACATTGACATGACCTTGTCGGCAGTATGCTTTTAATTGCTCGGAATCTACCGCAACCCAAACTTGCTGGATATTGGAAAAAACAGCCAAAACCGGTTTGTCATCGATCAAAATAGCGGCGTTGCGTTGTTGGGCAAGCACTTCTCTAAACGCCCCCAACAAACCCACGTTTGGATCAAAACGTGGAATCGTGATTTCACTCGCGCGGTGATGCGAAACAGGACTATGAGTAGTCGCCGTTCCAGCTGTTCGCGCAGCAGGTGTGGTAGATGAATGGGCGGATGAACTGGAAGAATTAACAACCCACACACCATTGCCCTGCATCAAGTTACGCAAACTTAAGAACAGCGTATCGAATTTGATAGGTTTAGACAAATATGGCGCGGTTACAGGAGGTGGTGATTTTGAGAAAAACACAACCACACTACCCTCATAAACACCTTTGGCCTTATGCCAAGCTGTAACACCTGCCGATGTATCACCATCAACAATTACCAATTCGGGTTTCTCGCCAGATGCAGCATCCACCACCTGATAGTTGGTCGTGTTGTGCATCTTGAACGCCATATTGAACATAGCTTGCTGTTGTTCATCTACTGCAACAAACAACAACTTCACCGTTTTCACTTGTGGTAAATTATTATTTATCATTATTTTCAATGTCCAAATGAACCATTATTAAACCGTTGCAGCAATTGGCTCATAGCCAACACCACTTCCTCTGGCAATGTTTGTACTTGTGAACGCAAGTCTACCAACATATCCTCCAAACGACCCCATTCTTCGGCGCGCTCATACAAATCAAACAATACAATATACAACTGCGATTCTTGCGGATGTTCTGTAATGGATTGCTCCAGCAACTCCATCGCGCTTTCCAATTGTCCGTACATCAGCAACGAATCTACTTCTTTCAGAATACGCTCAACTGCTGTACGCGGTTCTTTATTGACTTCAACTTTCTCTGAAACCAGTGCCTGATAGCGAGCTTTCTTCAAACTACCGCCATCCAGAAATCCCTGCTGCATCCCTATTTCTTTTAAGGCAAGTTCATTAGGGTTGGATTCCAGCTGTTCAAACACCGGATGCTGGCCAAGGCTATACCCCCAACCCAGCATTCTTTCCTTAACCTGACGACCATATTGACCAAGGCTGTAATACAAATTCCACAGATGGCCAGCAAAGCCGTTGATGTTTTTGGCACGATAATCCAAAGTCAGTGCATCAATCAGCAAAGACGCAGGTTTTCTTGACCGGCGAATCGCCATGTTCAAATATTTGGTTGCCGCATCATAACTCAAAGAATCTTTAAGCAATTTCACACCCTGCTCCGGCTCCATAAAGGCCAAAACCGCACCTTTTTCATCATTGTTGATGCCTTTAAGCGCAGCATTGCCCAAAACCAACGGTTGATGCGGTGCTGTATCTTGCGCAATATCGCGGGTTTTCTTCTTGAACGAAGGTGCTTGTTTTTTGGGAACTTCCGGCGCTTGGGAAATCGTTTTTTCGCCAATCTCCTCGGCGGTTTTTTTCACGTTCCAACCCAAGCTGTTTTCCGCCAACACACGTAAGCCCAGATGGTTCGGATCCAATGCCAAACCGGCTTTAATAAAGCCTTCCATCTGTTCTCTATTCAACAGCGATTGGTATTTCATCAACGCATCGTTAACGGCATCGGGATTTTTGGCCTCAATCCACAGGCCGACCAATTCCGAAACCAAAGACGTATCTGCTTTTTTGGTTTTCTCCAGATAGTCCGACAGCGATTCGGCTGCTTTCTCATAATAGCCGAATTGTTTGTATACATTAAATTCCGTTAAGGCATCAACGTCCTGCACAGAAACCTTGGTGTCATCCACCACGTTTGCGCTCTTAACGACACCCCAGTCCAGATTTTCCTGCTCTTCCTGGTCTTCGTCATCTTCCGCTTCAACGGCCGCCGCTCTTCTGGCTTTCGATGAAGTGCGTTTTGTTTTGTCGTTCGACTGGGCGGCACCGGCTTTTTTTCGGCTGGCCATTATCGCAACAACGCCGACTGCAATCACCAAAATGGCAATCAGTCCCAACATTATCGGGTCATCCATACAACCCCCTTCACACAAAAATCAAACGATTTTTTCATTCTGTTTTCTTCCTTATTATGATATTGTTGCCCGGAAGGCGACATATAATAATTTGTGAGTTTAACATCATATCTACACAATCAACAGCTTTACATACAAACTCTTACAATTTTGCTTGATTTTTGTTGCGATTTTCCAAAATTTAACACGGTGGTTTTATGAATACTCCAACACCTTTGTCCTGGCTGCTGCAAGCCTCGCCGCAGCAGCTTTCTGCCTTTTGCGAACACAATCCCGCGTTGGTAACTTTGCTGTTTGAATCATGGCAAAAATTCCAACAGGAACGCGCCGATTTGTTTGTGCAGGCTGCTTTTGCAGCGGCCGAACCTTATGCGCCAGGCTTTTCACCCGATGATTTGAGCCACAGCCCGATAACGCCGGAGGAAATGGCGGAATTCCTGCGCGTGTTCGACAGCAAACAAACGCGCGGCCAGATATTTCCTCAAGACATTGAAATCAGAGAACAAGACTGGGAAATACTGGACTCGGAATAGGCGCAAAAGGGATGCAGGCTGCTTTTTAGGGCATAAAAACCATCAATCGATGCTGATGGCTTTATCGCCCAGCAAATGTGCCAAGGCCGCCAGCAGCGGTTCGGTCAGTGCGATTCTCCATTGCGGCGCGGGCAGTAGTTCGCCGTATGCGCGTTCGTTTTGATAACGGAAGCGCAGCCCGATACGGCGTTCTTCTTCCATCTGGGTATGCGGCAGCAATAGCTGTGCCAGCGCATCGATATCGTGTGCAGGCTGCAATGTCAGCGTTAAGCAGTCTGCGTATGCGACGCGTGCCTGGTTCAGCGTGCGCACAGTATTGGCATTGAGCCGCAGTTCGCCGGATTCGTTGCGGTACACGCGGCAGTCGCAAATCAGGATTTGGTCGGCCTGCAACACTTCGCGCGGCAATTCGGCCAAAATGTCGCCCTGCACCAACACTTCCTGTTTGGCTTCGTCGTCTTCCAGCATGATGGCGAGCATTTTGCCGCGCTTGGTCATGATGCTGCGGATGGAGGTGGCGAAACCGGCAACACGCTGCGTGCCGTCCTGTTCGCTCAATTTTGCCAACGATACGGGGGCAACACGGCGCACTTCTTCGCGGTATGGCGAGAACGGGTGTCCGCTCAAATAAAAGCCGATGGCGGTTTTTTCTTCGGCCAGCTGCACGGCTTCGCTCCAAGCGGGTGCAGGCTGCATTTGGATGTCGTCAATCACATCGTCAAACATATCGAACAAGCCGCCTTGGTTGGCCGATTGGTGTTTCTGCTCGGCGTTTTGCAGCGCCAAATCCACATTGGCCAGCAGCATGGCGCGGTTGGGTTCGAGCGCGTCGAATGCGCCGCCGCGAATCAGGGCTTCCACCGAACGGCGGTTGATGTGCTTGCCCATGCGTTCGCAAAAATCCAGCAAGCCCGTGAACGCGCCGTTTGCTTCGCGCTCGGCCACAATCTGGTTCACCACCGCCTCGCCCGTGCCTTTAATCGCGCCCAATGCGTAGCGGATTTCGTTGTTCGCATTCGGGATGAAGCGGTAGAAGGACTGGTTGATGTCGGGCGGCAGGAAGCGGATGCCGTTCACGGGGCGCTGTGCATCGTCAAAAAAGACTTTGAGCTGGTCGGTATTGTCCAATTCGCTGGACATGGTAGCCGCCATGAATTCGGCCGGATAATGCGCTTTGAGCCACGCGGTTTGGTACGACACATACGCATAAGCCGCCGCGTGCGATTTGTTGAAGCCGTATCCCGCAAATTTTTCCATGTAATCGAAAATTTCATCGGCTTTGGCGCGGTCGATATTCTGTTTGGCCGCCCCTTCGGCAAAAATCTCGCGGTGCTTCACCATTTCTTCGGGTTTTTTCTTACCCATGGCACGGCGCAGCAAGTCCGCACCACCCAGCGAATAGCCGCCAATCACCTGTGCAGCCTGCATGACCTGTTCTTGATACACCATAATGCCGTAGGTCGGTTCCAGCACGGGTTCGAGCAACGGGTGCATATATTCGAATTTCGCGCCTTTCATCCGCGCCACAAAATCGGGAATGTTCTCCATCGGACCGGGGCGGTATAGCGATACAAACGCAATCAGCTCTTCAAATTTCGTGGTGTGCGCCGTTTTCAGCATCTGCTTCATGCCGCTGGATTCGAACTGGAAGACGGCGGTGGTGTTGGCATCGCGGAAAATTTGGTACGCCGCCTGGTCGTCCAGCGCAATGCGGTTCACGTCAATGTCTTCGCCACGCGTTTGGCGGATGAATTGCTGCGCCATTTCGATAATGGTCAGGTTGCGCAGACCCAAAAAGTCAAATTTGACCAAGCCGATTTCTTCCACGTCGCCTTTGTCGTACATCGAAACGGGCGACGAATGCTCATCCGCCTGATACACGCCGCAGAAATCGGCAATCCGCCCCGGCGCAATCAATACGCCGCCCGCGTGCATGCCCAAATTGCGCGTCAAATCTTCCAGTTTCAGCGCCAGCGTCAATAATTCTTCGGCTTCTTCCGCTTCAATCAACGTGCGGATTTCGGGTTCGGCTTCCAAAGCAGCCTGCAACCCTAGCGGTTTGTTGGCTTCCACAGGCACCAGTTTGGACAAACGGTCGCACAGGCCGAACGGTAATTGCAGCACGCGCCCCACATCGCGAATCACCGCTTTGGACGACAGCGTGCCGAACGTCACGATTTGGCTGACCGCTTCTTTACCGTATTTTTCGCGTACATATTCAATCACGCGGCCGCGGTTGGCTTGGCAGAAATCGATATCGAAGTCGGGCATGGAAACGCGTTCGGGGTTCAGGAAACGCTCGAACAGCAGCGCGTATTTCAACGGGTCAAGGTCGGTAATCTTCAATGCATACGCCACCAGTGAGCCCGCGCCCGAACCGCGGCCCGGCCCCACAGGGCAGCCGTTCTGCTTCGCCCAGTTGATAAAGTCCTGCACAATCAGGAAGTAGCCCGGGAAACCCATCTGGATAATCGTCTGTAACTCGAAATCCAGCCGTGCCTGATATTCGGGCATTTTCGCATTACGCTCCGCTTCGTCGGGATACAGCACTTCCATGCGTTCGCGCAAACCCTGATTGGCCAGCACGCACAAATAATCATTCAGCGGCATGCCTTCTGGCGTGGGGAAATCCGGCAGGAAATTCTTGCCCAATTCCAATTCCACATTGCAGCGTTTGGCAATTTCCAGCGAATTGGCCAATGCAGCCGGCAAATCGGCAAAACGCTCCGCCATTTCTTCAGGGTGCGCGAAATACTGGCTGTCGGAAAAATCATGCGGCCGCTTGTCGTCCGCCAGCACCCAGCCGCCGGCAATGCACACCCGGGCATCGTGCGCCGTGAAGTCTTCGCGCTGCAAAAACTGGGTCGCATGGGTCGCCACCACCGGCAAATCCAGCTGCTCCGCCAAGCGCACGCTGCCCGCCACCACCGTTTCCCATTCCGGCTTATCCGGCAAACGCTGCACTTCCAAATAAAACGCCTGTTCAAACCACGCCGCATATTTTTGTGCAGCCTGCAATGCCTGCTCTTCATGCCCCGCCAGCAATGCCTGGCCGATTTCACCCCACTGCGCGCCCGACAGGCAAATCAAACCCGAATTGTCGCCTTCCGCCAGCCATTCTTCCTGCAACTGCGGTGCTATCAAATCGCGGTATTCGTCAGTATGCGCCAATGTCAGCAACTCGCCCAAACGCACGTATCCCGAATGGTTGCGAATCAACAGCAAGGCACGGAACGGCTGTGCAGGCTGCTTTGGATTGGCAATACGGACTTCCGCACCCAAAATCGGCTTCACCCCGGCTTTGCGGCAGGCCTTGTAAAACTTGAGCAGGCCGAACGTGTTCATTAAATCGGTCAATGCCACGGCAGGATAGCCGTATTCAGCGGCGGTTTTTGCCAGTTCTCCAACGCGGATAATGCCGTCTGTGATGGAAAACTCGGAATGGGCGCGAAGAGGGATGTAGGGAATAGCGTTCATGAAAGTGCAGGCTGCTTTTGAATCCAAAACGCTATTCTAACATATTGGCGAATTCAAATTTGCAGGCTGCTTTTTAGAGATTGATGGCAATGGGGAATGAGTAAATGAAAAATCCCACCAAGCAAAACTTGGTGGGATTAGATTAGCTAAATGCTAAATTAGAATTTGTGTTTCAAGCCAACGCTTAAAGTACCAGCGCGGAATTTCTCATCACCGCTACCAGCTTGAACGTAACCAACTTGAGCATTTGCTTGAGTACGTTTAGACAATGCGTAGTCAGCACCTACTACACCTTGGATGTAGCGACCGTTACCGAACAATTTAGTGCCGTCTTCTTCTTTGATACCGAAGCCGTAACCAACAGAAGCTTTAACACGCAGTGGTTCAGTTACATTGTATGCAACAGTACCAGCTACTTCGTTTACAGTTTTCGCATCTGCAAATACGCTGTCTGCAAGTTCTGCACGTTTAGTGTTTTGGTAAGCAACACCTGCGAACCAAGGTTGTGCATCGTAACCCACTTGGGCAACGATTTGATGACCAGGTTTAGTACCATTCGTAGTTGTTGCAGCTTTGTTAGCATAACCACCAGCTACGTCAGCAAAGAAACCAGCATTTTTGTAGTGCAAGCCCAAAGAGTAGATGGATTTGCTGGCGTTAGAGTAAGTATCAGGATTGCTAGCATCCGCACCATTGTTGTTGTCGCTAGGAGTTACGGAACCTTCAACTGTGAAACCACCGAAGTCTGGGCTGACATAACGAACGCTGGTAGAACGTTTGTTCAATGCAGTTGCGCGAGTGAACACACCCAAACCGGCATATTCATTGTTATATTCCCAAATGTCCAGTTTGTCGTTAGTGTAGCCAATGGCGTTGTGTTGGTAACCAACAGTTACTTGACCAAAGTTACCGCGCAAACCGATGAAAGAGTCACGAGTACCGAAGCCGCTCGCTGTAGAAGCGTTTACTGTACCAGCACCACCAGGCAGAGTAATTGTTTGAGAACCATTACCACCACCAATGTTCACTTTTTGTTCCAATTGCCAGATAGCTTGCAGGCCATTGCCCAAGTCTTCGTGACCTTTGAAACCGATACGTGAACCGTAGTCAACGATTTGAGTTACAGTACCGTCAACATCTTTGATTTTAGAAAATTCTACACCGCCTTTGATTTGGCCGTACAGGATTACGTCTGCCATTGAAGTTGCAGACAAAGTAGCCAATGCTACTGCAATTAAGGTTTTTTTCATGTTCAAGTTCCTTTTACTTGTTGAAAAAGGGATTGGCTTTCGCCAACTGTTGTAAAAACTTACTTCACTTGCCAAACAACTGGGTCTGGCGTTGTGGGTGTAATATAGCGATATTCATGTGGGTTACACAAGTGTTTGCAACGGGCATTTACGTTGGATTTACTTTTTTTGGTATTTTATTTTAACGTAAACCAATGTTTTATCTGCTCTTTATTATATGTTGCAAAAATAATACAGTTTTCTTTGGCAGCGTATTTTGTGTTGTTTTTTTGACACATAATTAAGGTGCAGGCTGCTTTTTATGGCCTTGTTACGGCAATTTTAGCAGATATAAAACTTCCTGCCGCAACAATAAATACCCTTGCCCTCAATTTTATCCCGCCAACCAAGGCAGCCTGCACTTTCTCGTGCCCACCTATAATATAAGAAACCAACCATCGAAATCCTGAGACTGATTTAATCGGCCGTATCTTTTCATGTTAAACTTCGCGCCTTTATATTTGGACAGGCAGACCATGAATTTACTGGCGGTTTTGGCGCGGCTGAGCAGCATGACGATGCTTTCGCGCGTGTTGGGCTTTATCCGTGATGCGGTGGTGGCGCGCGTTTTCGGCGCGGGCGCGGCAATGGATGCTTTTGTGGTGGCTTTCCGCCTGCCCAATCTTTTGCGCCGCATTTTTGCCGAAGGTGCGTTCTCACAGGCATTTGTGCCGGTGCTGGCGGAATATCGGCAAAACCAGTCGCCCGAAAATACGCAGCGGTTGGTGCAGCATGTGGCGGGGATGCTGTCGTTTGTCCTGTGCATTGTGACGGCGATTGGAGTTTTGGCCGCGCCGGTTGTGATTTGGCTGACGGCCAGCGGCCTGAACGACGGCACACGCTTTGATTTGGCCGTATCGCTGCTGCGCGTGGTGTTTCCTTATATCCTGCTCATTTCGCTGTCGTCTTTTGTGGGCAGCATTCTGAATACATACAGCCAATTTTCCATTCCTGCGTTCACGCCGGTTCTGCTGAATATTTCATTTATCGTCTTTGCCGTATTTTTGGTGCCGTATTTCGACCCGCCCATTATGGCGCTGGGCTGGGCGGTGCTGGCGGGCGGCGTGTTGCAGTTGTCGTTCCAGCTGCCCTGGCTGTTCAAGCTGGGTTTTCTGAAAATGCCGAAGCTGGATTTCCGCGATGCCGCCGTGAACCGCATTTTAAAACAAATGGTGCCTTCCATTATCGGCTCTTCTGCGGCGCAGATTTCGCTGGTGATTAACACGATTTTCGCTTCTTATTTGGCGGTGGGCAGCGTGTCGTGGATGTATTATGCCGACCGCTTGATGGAGCTGCCTTCCGGCGTTATCGGCGCAGCGTTGGCCACCATCCTGCTGCCCAATCTTTCCAAACATGCCTCCGCCAACAGCCAAGCGGAATTTTCCGCCCTGCTCGACTGGGGATTGCGCCTGTGCCTGCTGCTGATTCTTCCTGCCGCGGTGGGGCTGGCCGTGCTGGGTTTCCCGCTGGTGGCAACGCTGTTTATGTACCGCCAATTCAGCGTGCACGATGCACAAATGACGCATTACGCGCTGCTGGCCTATTCGGTGGGGCTGCCCGCCATGATTCTGCCGCGCATTCTGGCTTCCGGCTTTTATGCGCAGAAAAATGTGAAAACACCGACCAAAATCGCACTGATTTCGCTGGCATGCACACAGTTGTTCAATCTGATACTGGTCTGGAATTTGAAGCACATCGGCCTGGCATTGGCCACCGCATTGGGTGCATGGGTGAACGCCCTGCTGCTGCTGAGTATGCTACGTATCCGCGAACTTTACACGCCCCGTGCCGGCTGGCGGCGCTATCTGCTCCGCATCGGCATTGCCTTATGCGTGATGGCGGGCGGACTTTATGCCGCACAGTCTTTTTTCCCCGTGGACTGGGGCAGCCTGCGCGGCTATCACCGTGCCGGGATTTTAGCGGCGTTTATCAGCTTGGCAGTGCTGCTGTATTTTGCCACGCTACATCTGCTGGGCTGGCGTGTGCGCGAGCTGAAACGCGTGGAACAGAAATAAACGGAGAAAGCAGCCTGCACACCTTAATATTAAAGGTATCGAATTTGAATGCAGGCTGCTTTTTGGATAAACTGGCACACAACTGGCTTATTTCAACCATGCCAATCGATTCAACCCAAAGGAATAACGATGAACATCAACCAATTTCAAATCAGCAACTATGTAAAAAAGCAAATCGACCAATATCTGGCCGACCATGAAACCACGCTGCGCAACGCCATGGACAACGAACAGCAAAGCCGCGAACTGGCCGCCATCCTGCACACCGGTTTCCCCAAAATGGTACAGAAGATTTATTCTCTGGCGAAATTTGAAAAATTCTTCTGGGAAAAACGCGACCTGCTACACGAATATCTGGCCGCACGTTTCACATCGCTGGAACAGCAAGCAGCAAAAAAAGCCAAATAAGCATTGAGCCGCGATAAAAAGCAGCCTGCACTTTCAACATTGGAAAAGTGCAGGCTGCTTTTATGGCTTTATTCGGCGACAAAACGTCAGAACGGTTGTTTCTATATAAGGAAAGAATGAAAAAATAAAAATCTAATTATTTCAACTTGTTGCAATCAAATATTGATGACTTTCTTAAAAATACGTAAAAATAACCCCGATAACAGAGTAATTATATCATTATATTTTACAATATTAACGTAAAATTTTTACACATTGCTTTCAAGAGCCAACCATTTATGTTCTCTGTTTTACTTTTTGAAAATAAAACAGAGGACTTCTATATTTTGGTGTAAATAATTCTCTTGAATAAATTTCTGTTCTATAGCTATGCTCTATTTTTGAGTTTCAAATGTAGTATGGAGCTATCAAAATTGACAACTCCATAAATAATATTCTTATTCTTTGTTTAATCTAACAAGAAAATGCTTAAATTGTTCTTCGTTGTTATCCAACTTTCCGAAAAATAACTCATCAATTTGCTCAATTAACAGAACAGCTGTTTGTAATATCTCTTCTCCTTTTTTGTTTAAAATAACAACTTTTGCTCTTGTATCTCTTGAATGTTCTTTTCTTTTCACAAAATCATGTTTTTCCAATAAGCTCAATATTTGAGACACCGTCACGACATCTATCTCTGAAAGTTTTGAAATCATAACTTGTGTAACTTCATTATCATTTTGCGATAGATAAGCAAGAGAAGCTAAAACAACAAATTGAGGGTGTGTCAAGTTTATTTTCTTTAACTCTTTTTTTATCATAAGATGTCATTTATTATACACCCTCATGAACTGTAGTGGTACACTAATCCCGCAGTCCTCAATAGGTGGTAAACTATCATCAACAAGAGGATTTTATAATGAAAAGAGCAAGACGTTTTTTCAGCCCGGAGTTCAAAGCTGAAGCGGTTAGGTTAATTCAAGAACGTGGTTATTCGGTTTCGCAAGCCTGCCGAGAATTAGGCATCGGTGAAACAGCATTGCGTCGTTGGATAAGCCAAGTTGACGCGGGGAATCAAGGTTATATCTTACCCGGCAGCAAACCGATTTCCCCCGAATAACAGCGCATTTACAAGTTGGAAAAACGCATCAAAGAATTGGAAGAAGATAAGCTCATTCTAAAAAAGGCTACCGCGATTTTAATGTCTCTCGAGAGGCGAAATACCAAGCCGTCACGACGTTAAAATCGCGCGGAATCAAACGACTTTGTGCGCTGTTTGAGGTGTCCGAAAGTACTTATTATGCCCAATGTAAAGCGGTAAAAATGCCACAAAAACACACCGCACTTTCGGTAGAAATCAAATCGCTATTTGTCGAAAGTCGAGGCTCGGCAGGCAAGCGGACATTGAGAGATTTATTGAAACGGAAAGGCATCTTTGTTGGGCTATATTTGGTCAGAAAATTAATGAAACAGCAGGGATTATTCAGCAAGCAGCCTCGAAATAAAGAGAATGGACAGATTTTTGCCAATCATTTGAACCGTGAGTTTACACCAAATGCTGATAAAACAACGGTGCTTTGTGGCGATACAACCTATCTTAAAGTCAATGGGATTTGGTGCTATTTAACGGTGGTGATGAATCTCTACAAGAAACAAGTGGTAGGTTGGAAACCGACTCTGAGCCATCGGGATAATGCTCGGATGGAGCGCTGGTTTCGCAGATTTAAATATGAGCGGATGAAAGGGCGGGTATTTGATGTTAAACCACGCTGTAGGTGATGTTAGAGATTATGTGATGTATTACAATTTTGTTCGCCCACATCGTTACAATCAAGGTTTGCCACCTGTTTTAACAAAAACAACCTATTGGGGACTGTTGAATTAGTTGATCGCTACAAAAAATATTTGACATCTGGTATTCATTTCAATGTATTTTAAAAATAAATTAGACTGGGTGTTTTTATATTTGAAGCATTCATTACCTGTCTCTGTTGAGATCATGGCAAAACGCAATACCCCCCAAAGGAGTATGAGACATGGCACAGATATAGATGATCGCTGGTTATCAGTGGATGAAATCAAGTTTTTAAATCAGACAAAACGAAAACTTTAAACTGAGGTATAAAATGCATCGACCTGATTTTAAATACGTTCAATATCAGCATGTTATGGAATTTTGAATTATTTGACATGCTGATTGCTAAAGACCAAGTTCAGAAAGAAACGCAATTGGTTGAAAAAGCAAAAGGAGCAACGATGTCAGCATTCAGAGTCACTTCAATTATCTATGAAAATACCTTAGAGGCATCATCGGATTGGAAATGGAACGGTGAGACCGGAACCAGAGTCCGTCCCGTTGGTTACAATACGCGGGGATTGCACACCACCAAAGGTCAGAAATCGAAGGATGCTTTGTCAAAGCTTATCAATGGGCAGCAGGTTGAACTCAGGACCGCTTACAAAGTGGATCGGGGTCGATTGGTCTGCGAAGTGTTTATCGGGAGCAGAAACCTTGCTGAGTTTTTTCCCGAGTATTGAGAATTGTATGAAATTGAAACCAGCTAATTAATCAGGAAGATGATCCATGTTTGATCCCAAAAAGTTCACCACCCCGACCGCCAAACCGCTTCCCGTAGTTCTGCTTCTGGATGTCAGCTCCAGTATGTCCGGAGATAAAATCGATAACCTTAACAAGGCTGTCGAGAATATGCTGGATACCTTTGCTCAGGAAGAAAAGATGGAAACGGAGATACTTGTTTCCGTCATCACTTTCGGCGGTAAGGTAGATCTGCATGTTCCCTTTACCAAGGCGTCACAAGTTCAGTGGCATGGCCTTCAGGTAAATGGAGATACACCCATGGGCACAGCCCTCAAGATGGCCAAGGCCATGATCGAGGACAAAGAGACTACGCCTTCCCGTGCCTACCGCCCAACTATCGTACTTGTTTCAGATGGGCAGCCAACTGACGGCAACATTTGGAAGCAAGCTATGGCTGACTTCATCTCCGAAGGTCGCTCTTCCAAGTGCGATCGCATGGCAATGGCTATCGGGCATGATGCGGATGAGACGGTTCTGAAGCGTTTTATCGAGGGCACGGCCCATGATCTTTTCTATGCAGAAAACGCCGGGCAGCTCCATGAGTTTTTCCAGCGTGTGACCATGTCGGTGACCATGCGTACCCAGTCCAAGAACCCGAACGTGGTACCGGCTCCGTCAGAGATCAAGCTGGACGGTGGCAGCGTTAAGTCGGCTACAGCTGGAAATGCAGCTGCTTCATCCGACGATGAAGGTTACTGGTAAACAAAAATTTGGAGGTAAATCATGCCACAGGCAATTGGCGATCCTGATGAACTTGATCGTTTCGCACAGTCTCTGACGCAGTTCATCGACACGTTGAATGAAGCGGTTAACGGTTTGAATCATAGCTTTGGTGCCCTCGGGGATACCTGGCAGGACGAAAAGCGGGCGAGTTTTGAAGAGGACTATAACGCGCTGGTGCAGCAACTTTCTCATTTTGAAGCGAACGCATCGGAACAGGTCCCATATCTTCACGCGCTGGCTTCACGTTTAAGAGAATATATACAGAGTTAAGGTGGGGAATGGCGTACGTATCAGTTGGACAAGTTGAGAACCTCGAGGAAGCAATAGCCGGACTTCAGTCGGCCTATGGCTCCATGGAGAGTGCCTGTCAGGCCCAAATTGCTGCGGCTGAAACCAAGTTGGCCGAAGCACAGCAGGAGGCCGACAACAGCGCTCAACTGCTGGATGCTGCGATGGAAGCCGAAATGGAGGCCGGGCAGCAGCTGGAACAGGCTAATGAGCAGCTTGCTTCAGCCAATGAGCAGTTAAGTTCCGCTTGTTCATCTCTATCCGGCTGCGAAGCGAGTGGCAGCTATGATGAGGACGGCAGCTATGAACCGCCCAACTGTTCATCTGAAGAGGGAGATGTAGCCGCCGCAGAATCAGCCGTTGCAGAAGCGGAATCCGCTGTTGCGGCTGCTGAGGAAGCTTTGGAAGCTGCGAAAGACCATCGCATGCAGATGGAGCAGCGAAATGAAATGGCTCGGCAGTGTCTTGATATAGCAACGCAGCTGGCGGAAACCGTTCAGACGGAGTGTGCGACCCGGCTTGCCAATGCGGCGGCTCACCTTGAGACAGGCAGAGTCCGGCTGGAAAGCGCAAAAGCGGCCCTGAATGCCTATCTTGATACGCGCCCGCCTGCAGCGGAGTTTTATTCATGGCTGAAATGGTCTCCGGCCCCCGGCAAGCCGGTTACTCCGAAAGAGCTGCACTCGCGCCTGAATCTCTCAGTTGAACAGCAGCGCTATTATTTTGAATACCTCGCTGATCGTGATCCTGCGTTCAGGGCCAAGATTGCCGACTACAGAAGCCAGCTCGAAGCCGCCAACGGTCCTGCTGAAAGGCACGCCGTGCAGCTTAAGATACGTCGAAACCTGAGCGGCTACTGTGGCGAGAAAATTGTGGAACAGGCGCTGAGTCCGCTCGGACATAAAGCGGACACGCAGGCCCGAACCACATTTGAGGACGGCAGATTCACAAAAACCGACCTGATCATCGAAGATCTGAAAGTGCCGGTTATTCTCGGTCGTGGTGAAGGCATGAGTGCTCCGGCTGGAGGCTCTATCGCCATTGAAGTGAAATGCGGCCGAGCTTCGTATCTCTATTCTCAGAAAGACCACATGGTATTCCAGTCCGGTGGACATCAGGAAGCCAATGCGTCGATGACGATATGTTCACGCGACATCAAGGATTTAACTCCAGAACAGGAAGAAGAGCTGCGTGAAGCCCTTCGGAGTGCCGGATCGCCATTAATAGGAATGCTCCCGACAAAAGACGAGATCGACAAAGCCTGCTGGGACATGGTGACCGGTTCTAATGCAAATAACGGAGGAGCTCATGAAAATTAAAATCGCTCTTATACCAAGTGAACACACCAACAAAGCTCAGGATCTTTCCTCCAAGCTTCAGAACGCTATGGAGGCAGGTGAAATGAGTGCTGTTGACCAACTCACGGAAGAACTGGTCTCGCTAACAGATAGCGAGTATTCCCTGTCCTTACCGGAAGAATACTGGCACCGGCTGATTGAAAAGGTCAGAAACTCTGATAACGATTTCAAGTCTGACTACATCATGGCCAAACCACAACTCGAGAAGATTATTACAGCCGGTGTGGCTGAAGCATTTGCGGATGTTTCAGTGGTTATTGAGCAGGCATTAAAGGCTGATGGTGTTGTCCTCCAGCTACCGTTTGAAGAGGAGGATGCCGATGTTTGATGATCTATTTAATGTGACTTTACAGCAGATGGGCAAATTTTCCGACACCGTCAGAGACGAGTTTGGCCAGTCTATTGTCTCAGACGTTTTCGAGCCCATTTTGCAGGACATCTCCGGCCTTCAGCAAATGGGAGAATTGTTTCAGACTCGAGCCGCCGAGATTGATCAGCTAACAGGTGAACTGCAATTGATAGGAAGCATGGCTCATGAGTAAGAGTCCGAATAACAGGGAGTCCATGCTTAAACGTCTGTTCGATGCAGTTGGTGCATTGAATCATACCGTTGCTCAAAGGGCTCAAAAGGTTGACCGCATTGAGAAAGACTACCCGGGCGAAAAACTCAAAACGGAAGCTTACAACACCAGAAAACAGCGGCTTGCCACTGTCAATCAGGAGTTTGAGAAGGAATGGGTTTCGGCCCTGAAACATCTTGATGAACTATGCAAAAAGGTCCGCCAGCGCCAGCCGCATCTGAATGAGTTAACAGTCAAAAATATCAACACGGGCACTCGTTTCCCTGACGCCCTGGCATTCGGGCGCATGTATCTTACCTATCAGAACTGGAAAGGTTATATCCCACGGCTGATCCCTTTCCCTTTTAAGAAATCGCTCTGGCTGCCTGACCAGACTGCAGGACACCGGTTAATTCACCAGCTGATGCTTCGGCTGATGCACTGCATGCCGGTCGGCAATGTTGAAATTACCGCTGCAGATCCGCTGAGACTGGGCACGTCTCTGGATCCGTTCCTTTCTCTGTTGAAAGTAAAACGGCTCTTTCCCAAGCAGCGATTGCTGACACGGTCGGACGAACTGGAAAATACCCTGGCACAGTTAACGGACTATGTTGAGGATCTGCTTCAGAATAAATTCAAGGGAGAGATCAAGAGCTGGTCTGCTTACAACGAGGCAAACAGCAGCAATCCCATACCATATAAACTGTTGCTCATTTTTGGAGTGCCGGAACAGTTGACGGACAAAAGCTTCTGGTACCTTGGCCGCCTTCTGGAACATGGACCTGCCTGCGGCGTGCTTCCGGTGTTGACCATTGATGAAAGTCGGTTGGAGGACCGCAAGTTTACGGGGTTGCGCACCGCGATAGACAAATATTCCAAGAGAATGGATTCCATTGTTCCGGCAGAGATACTGACCAAGCATGTCTCTGAAATCAGTGTTGTGGAGGAACAGGAGTTCTGGCCCGGACGTTCTGAGCTGACCGACTTTCTGGCATCCATATCGGACCGATATGAACAGAGCTCAAAATTCAGTAAGAGTCTAACGGATCTCTGGTGCAATTCGGACTACTGGGGTCACGACGCTGTTCAGGGCATACAGGTGCCGATCGGCTGGACTTCAAAAGGCGAGGTCGTTCCTTTCTCTATCGGCGGGGTGAATACACAGCACCATGTTCTTCTGGCGGGGCGTTCAGGCTCCGGAAAATCAAACCTGCTCCATGTTCTGATTCATAGCCTCTGCCATACATATTCAGCATCGGAGTTGAATATCTACCTACTGGATTACAAACAGGGCACGGAATTCAGTGTTTATGCTTCACCTCCGCTTCCTCAGGCAAAACTCGTGGCCACAGAGAGTGATCCCGAATATGGCGTAACTGTTCTGGCACATTTGACCGAGGAACTTGAAAAACGGGCTCGGGAATTCAAACATCGGTCTGTCCGCGACTTTTATGAATACAGGGAATTTTCAACGGCCAAACTCCCGCGTATCCTACTAATTATTGATGAGTTTCAGATTCTGTTTTCTGAGGGACGCCAAGTGGCTGAACCCGCAGAGAAAATGTTGAACCAGCTACTGAGACAAGGACGGGCCTACGGCATACATGTGCTGCTGGCTACCCAGACACTGAAAGGAATTCAGTCTCTTTCCATGGGCCAGCTAATAAGCCAGATCGGTTGTCGGATTGCTCTCGCCTGCAGCGAGGAAGATTCCGCTATGATCCTTGGCAACAGCAACTGGGAGGCTTCCAAGCTAAGTAGTCCGCCGGAGGGAATCATCAACAATTTCAACGGGGAAAAATCGGCAAATCAACGGTTTTTGATACCGTTTGCCGATCGAGAATTGTGCAAAGATCATATTGCCAAGATTACTCAGGTAGCCGACCAGCGTGGTTACTGTGGTTCTACAAAAGTATTTAACGGCTCCCGACTGCCTGAAATGCCCACAGTTGATTGGTTCAACTCAAAAAAACACGAGACGATACAGCTGCACCTTGGTGATAGATTGAGTTTTGAAGCCGAACCGCTCTCGCTGGCTCTTGTTAACCGGCCGTTATCAAATTTGCTGATATCCGGCTATAACGACGTAATCCATGACGGACTGCTCGCCTCCATCCTTCAAAGCTTGGATTCTCAGGATGGCATTGATGAGATCATCTACTTTAATGGGCGCTCCATCATACCGGTGGGGGCATCAAAATATCTCGATGGTTCTGGGGAAAAAACCGTTTCCAAACACGAGAGTGTTCCCACACTGAATCTGACCGAGATTTCCGAGGAATTAAAACAATCAAAAAGAATCGTGATTATTGACGGGCTGGATTCAACCAAAGAATTTCACTACGGACCGGCGAGTTTTAGACCAGTGAAGAAAGATGAGCCACCTTCACCACAAGAGAGTCTGAAGAAAATTCTCGAAGACGGTCCGCTACAAGGGACATTCGTTATTGCCTTTGCGGATAACTGGAAACGCTGTAATTCATCGTGCAAGGACCTGCTGGGATTCTTTGAGATGCGCGTCGGATTCTGCATGAATGAAGATGATGCTGGCTCGTTCGTCAGTGGGGCAATAGGAAAATTTAAAGGACTTGAAACAGACAATCGCGCTGTCTTTGTCAATCGCTTGAAAAATCAGGTTAGTTGGTTCCGTCCATATATAAATGGGGAAAGTTTATGAATAAATATTTAATGACATGGTACGGAATGACTGATTTCAGGGCTTCGCTCGGACTTGAACAGACAACCGGCCCCGTTCTAGGAGCTTTGCTTGCGGAAGATTACACCGACGTGATCATCCTTGGTTTTACGCACCCGGATAAAACCGAAAACAGAGCTGTTGAATTTCAGCAAAAAACAGCAGAGATCGAAGGCTCTGATCCTGCAATTACGAAGCAGTTTCTTGATTTGTTTTCAAATACAACAGAGGCGCACAACCACTTTACTCAATGGCTGGAAAAGCAGCTTCGGGATGCCGGTAAAAAGGTTAATGTGAGTTTTCACCCTGTGGGCCTGAAGCACCTCAATGATACCGAAGGTATATACGATGCAGCGACTCAGTCTCTGAATGCGGTTGCGGCATTGGAAGGTGAAAAGCTGGTTACACTCTACCTGAGTCCTGGAACTCCGGTGATGGCTTTCGTATGGGCTTTTGCGGCCCTGAGGCACCCGACTCTGAAGAAACGCCTTATCGCATCTTCTCAGCCCGAAAGACCTCCGGAAAGAATCGTCCTACCGAGCGAATGGCTGGAATGGCATGGAAGACAGGTTCGAACAACGGATGCTGATTCTGAGCAGTATGATGCCATTTTTCACTTGTTCGGCGAACAGCGGGTGCCTAATCTGCTTGGCGTGATCCAGTTTTCTAGCAGAAAACATATCTTTGTGAATTCCGCACAGTTCCCTGCCGATATCATGAAACAGTTTCTTGGAGAAGCTGAATACGGTGAAATTGCGGTGGATCCGTATGATCCTGAAAATGTCCGTTCCACAATTCTGGATCTGATCGCGAAAATGCCTGCCGATGCAAAGGTCGGCTTCAACCTAACGGGCGGAACAAAGTTGATGTATGCAGGGGCTCTTGCTGCCTGTCGCAAGGTGAATGCAACGCCATTCTATTTCAATAGCCGTAACAATCAGATGGTTTATCTCAATGACTTTAAAACCGTTGAAACAAAGCTGATTCCATCGGTAGAAACCTTTATCCAGCTCAACAGTAATAATCTGTTTATCTCGAAAGCTGGCCATTGGGCTGATATCCCCGGCATTGAATCTTCTGACCGGAAAAGTCTGACCAATGAGCTCTGGCAGGCGCGTTCTAAAATCTCACGGCTCTACAGAGAGCTTTCCCGTTACAACGACAGCTTTCAGCCGTTTGAACTGCACAATGGGGATATCTACGCAAAGCTCTCCAAGGATAAAAGTGCGAAGATAAGTATCGGTCCTAAACACTTTGAGTTCAAGGAGTGGCCTGATTTTGCCAAATACCTCTCTGGCGGATGGTTTGAAGAATTCACCTTCATGAAACTTCAGCCACTTGTTGATGCCGGTTTGATCAAGGATATGCGCATCGGCCTTGAAGTCTCATTCAAAGAGGATGATGCCGACAAGAGTTCATCAAGCTTTAGCGCACAGCTGAGCAACCTGTTTGGGGATACTTATCAGGAGCTTGATATTACCTTCACGGATGGACGACGTCTCTATGTCATTGAGTGCAAAGCTGGCAATGTGAACAGCGAGCACGTCATGAAGCTCCAGAATATCGTCCGTTATTTTGGCGGAATTGAAGGCAGAGCTATTTTAGCTTCATGTTTTTACCCGAAAAACAAAGTCGTAAGAAAAAAGATCGACGACTCAAAAAACCTCCTGTCCGTATCAGGTAACAACCTCTTCAGGCGGCTGGAAGAAATGATTCAACCCAGAGGGTATCATCGATGAAAGAAGCCCTCTATATTATCGTTGATGTTTCCGGCAGTATGAATGAGATGGGGAAAATCCATCTACAGCGGAATTTGTGTCGTTACGCTGCTCAACTGCGGGGCATTGATCAGCAAAAATATGCAGATTTAGACATCCGTTTTTATCAATGGGCACAGGATATTTTAAAAATCACCATTCAAACCGACGGGGATATTCCTGGTTTAAACGCTGAGGGCTCCTCGAACCTGTGTGACCTCTATGATTTCCTATCCCAGCATCTGAATGATAGCGGAAGTGCGAGGATTCTCATTCTATCTGACGGTAATTTTTCCAATTCAGACATCGTAAGCTTTCAGAACCAATTAAGCAAATTTCCTGAGCTAATCATCCGGACTGTTGCAGTCGGTGCTGACGCCGACTTGCTGAAGTTAAAGAAAATATCCACAAACAAGAGTGTTCATCTTTCAGAGAACATTTCCTCCGCAATTGACAGCACAATCTTTGGTTTTGATGAGCCGTTAATTGCGCCAGTACCCACAGCCCGGATTCTGCAATCCAAACCGGTTGAAACAGAAGATCCAGAGGAGGATTGGGATGCTTGATCAACTTTGGAAAAGCTGGGGGGCCACAGTAATCGGTCCCTTACATGTTAAAACTGGGATTCCTAATCAGGATTCATGGATGGCACGTCGGTATAAATGGGGAAATGTCGTTGTTGTATCGGATGGCTTAGGCAGTAAGGCATATTCCGATCATGGTTCAAAAGCTGCTTGTCTTGCAGTTTTTGAGGCAGCCAAAAGCTATCAGAATACACCTGATGCCAATATTGTTGATATTTTAAGGCTCATTCATGCCAACTGGCTGGTGAAAATAGCCCCGTACTCTTCCTCAGATTGTTCGGCCACATGCCTTTTCGCCATCCAGATTGAAGAAATTATCACTCTTGGTCGCCTCGGTGACGGAATGATTGCCGCCCTTGGAGAAACTGAAGAAAATCACCTTATTCTCAGTGATAACAAACAGGATTCCTTCTCGAACTATACAAATAGCCTTCAGCAGGAGTTTAAACCCGATCAGTGGGAAACAGCGACGATTAAAAGCACCGTATGCAATGCAGTTGTGCTATGCACAGATGGCATATCCGATGATCTGTTACCCGAAAAACAGATGATCTTTGCACAGGAACTCTACTCAACTTATGCAGACATGGAGTCGGAAAAAAGAAAAAGAGATCTCAAACGGTGGCTCAATGAATGGCCTGTACTAGGACACACCGATGACAAGACGATTGCCTGTCTGTTTAAGAAAGGAGGTTCCCAATGAGCCAAAGATTCAACGAGTACGTAGATGAATATCAAAATGTACACATTCAGGACAAGGTTCTCGGTCAAGGTGGCCAAGGCGTTGTTTTCCGTACCAAGGATCCTGATCTGGCGATTAAGCTTGTTACAGATGAAAGCGGGAATCCTGTCACCAATGAAGAGTCAGTGGAACGGTATTCAAAGCGCTTTAAGCGCGTCCGGCTTCTGCCTCTGCCGGAAAGTCTGAATATATCCGTACCAGCAGCACTGCTTCAGAACAATGCCGGTTATGTGATGCAGCTTTTGAGTGAGATGGTTCCGTTCAGCCATTTCTGGATAGATGGTAAGTCCGCAGAAAAAATTGGGCCAGGCGATATTCCGATATGGCTTTCGGCAATCCCAGAGAATGAAGCTAAAAAGATTGTCCATTACTATAAAACTGGAGGGCTAAGGCGCAGACTTCATGCGCTCTACAAGTGCGCGTCATTATTGGCACGCCTCCATGGTAACGGCATGGTCTATGGCGACATATCCCCCAACAATATCTTTATTTCAGAAGGAATTGATGACTCATCAGTCTGGCTGATTGATGCCGACAATATTCGATTTGAAATCACCGCAGGAGGAAGTGTTGTTTACACACCAAAATACGGAGCCCCGGAGCTGGTTCAGGGCAAAGATGGTGGAAGACCATCAAGCGATTGCCATGCGTTTGCGGTGGTGGCTTTCTACCTGCTCTCGCTGATTCATCCTTTTGTTGGGAAAAAAGTGGATGGAACGGATGAAGGCGACTGGGCTGATGAAGAAAATGATGACGAGGATATTGAAGATAAAGCTTATGCCGGATTGTTCCCTTGGGTTGATGACCAAGATGATGATTCCAACTCTTCCGACAGCGGCCTACCCAGATCCCTTCTTCTTACAGAGAAGCTGACCGCTTTGTTTGAGGGCACATTCGGACAGGGAAGGACATCCCCTTTGTTGCGGCCGACAATCTATCACTGGCCTGAAGCTCTCGCTCAGGCAGCGGATATGACCGTCACATGCCCAGGCTGCTTGATGAACTATTACTATGATTTCATTCACCCGGAAACAGAGGGTCACAATTGTCCTTACTGTAAAACGCAGAGGCCGCAGGTGTTTATCCTTGAGTCATATCGATGGAATGGACCTGACAAGCCCCTAAACTCACCATGCTGGCGCTATGTACGTGAGACCTCGCAGGGGGCAGAACTGACTGTACCGAGGCGAGTCTTTGATGAATTTGCAATGCTTGATTCGGATACAGCAGAGGTACTTATTTCTTCAAGCGATAATGACATTCTGATTAAAAAGGCAGACCACGGAAAAGCCGATTTGTCCGTTGCTGCTGACAGTCACCCGCAAAGAGGTTTTCAGAAACTCTATTCACAGATGAAAATAGACCGGGTAACGCCGGATGTTCAGTTCTGGATGTTCGCACATTTGAATAGTCCTCGGCTGGTTAAATGCATAATCAGCGGAGGTGGCAAATGAAACTGAAAGACATAAATGCTGAAATTACCTTTGAATTATGGTTGAAACCGGAACTGTCCGTAGAGACTCCAACCATTGGTATTGGATATATCGCATCCAACAGTACCGGACAGGCATACAGATTGAGAATCGATGGCCAGCAGTGGAGCGTGCAGCTTCGTGATCCCTCGGTCGGAAAGGATCTGAATTTTCATCTGAAAAGAGGTTGTGCGCATCTTGCCGAGGTAATGCAGATTGCCAAGGACGGAAGTGCGCTTGTTAAAATCATCTTTTTCAATGGTGAAATCGTTGAAATTGGCGACGTGGAGATCGGCATTGATGAGCGCATAGAATCAACGGCTAAAAAAAATGGCATTCGCTTCAATGGAGCTGAAGAGCTGGGGAGCGTATTAAACGATAAATGCAAAATCAGCGTTGGCGGCGAAGATTTCTTTCTACTCATGAGCGGCCCATCCGCCAAGGCTGACTTTGAAGCGGATATTCCTGAGGATGAAGACTCGCCCGACTCCCAAGCCGTTGTGCAGGAGAAGTACCGGGAATTCTCTATCTATGGAGAGAGAGTTCGTATCCCGGTTGAAAGGCGCAATGTCGATAAGTCAAAGGACATCTATTTTGCGACTAAAGCGATCTTTAAGGATAACCAGAAGAGTGAAGGATCATTACGTCTGGCAAGGGGGGCGGTCCTGTTTTCTGACTACACCAAGACAGGTCGCATTCGGGCTTTAGCCGCTGGAGCGATGAGTCAACTTACCAAGGAGACCGGGAGTTACTTGAAACAGTGGGACGAGTACGGCGCAATTGAAGGTGAAATGCTGCTGGCAAGGGCGAAAGCCGTAGGTCGAATAGATTTTCATGGCACAGAGCAGACAACAAAAGGCGTTAAGTTCTTTGTGTCGTCTATTCCGGATCAACTTACCGAAGGGGATGAGATAGAGATCACCTCCGAGCAGCCTTTATACCTCAAGAATCCTGATCTTACATGGGAAGCCTACAGCAAGGCTCTGGAAGAAGAATTCGCAACCAAAAAGGATCAGAAAAAGAACGATGCTGAAATGCCAGCTTCTGTTTATGCCCCGATCCTTAAGATTTCAAAAACCAGCATTGAATTGGATCTGCCGTCAATTCCGTCTGGTCAGATGTTTTTGATTCTGTCCATCAATGGCGACAAGATTCAGATTGAAAGACGAATGCGGGCACGTTCAGCCATTCTGGAAGGACGCTGTGCTAACCCGCTTCTTGGCCTGCTGATTGAAGAAGGAGGAACACTCCCGGACATACAGCGTGTCACCAAACTGAAGCCTTTAACGTCCTTTGTGAGAGAGAAAATTTTCAAGCATGATCCAACTCCTAAACAGATAGAGGCCATCGACGTCGCATTAAACACCCCGGACATCGCTCTTATTCAGGGGCCACCGGGTACAGGAAAAACAACGGTAGTTACAGCAATTCTTGAAAGGCTCAATGAGGAATATGACAAAACCAAATCGATAAGAGGTCAGATACTTGTCTCAGGTTTTCAACATGATGCAGTGGAGAATATAGTTGCAAGGCTGAGCGTTAATGCCCTTCCGGCAGTTAAGTTTGGCAAAAGGTCCGGTGATTCAGAGTTTACGGTAGATGCTATCACGGAAAAAATTAACCAATGGTGCTCCAGTGTCGCTGAGAGTATTCGAAACAAGAATCCTCAAATAGCTCAGACTGAGGAGCAGGTAAGACTGGCAGAGCTGTTTATCGCATACTCATTGTGTCCCTCGAAGAGCAACACCGTCAGTTTAATGAAGCGTATTCTCGGTTTACCCAGAGACGTGATTTCTGAGGATATCACCAGTGAGGCTGAGGAAATCATCAATTCCCTGAAAACGGAACTGAAGTCGAATGATCCTTCTACCTTGCGGCTCGTTCGAGCTCTGCGTGTCAGTGAAGCAGCCTTTGAAGACGATGGAGCCGCAAGAGCGGTCGATTTGCTGAATAAGATCGAAGACGAATCAGTCAATTTAGATTTAAGCGTTCTTAAAAAAGCGGCCCGTTGGCGCAGCGGTAAGTCGCTGAGTTTTCTTTCAGAGCTGAGAGGGCTGAAAGAATCGCTACTCTATAGATATCTGCCTTCGCCCGACTTCAGGACAGAAAAACCAAGAGAGGATGTTTTGAGATTGGTGGCAACGGTATCTCAACTTCTGGAGAAAAAACTCAGTTCAACCAATAAACGGGATGCAATTCTGGCTGAGTTTTTACATGAGCTTGAAGACAATCCTGATGGCGTTCGTGAGGCCATAGAGGACTACAACTTTGTGTATGCTGCAACTACTCAACAGGCGGTCGGGAAAGACATCATCCGCTCAAAGAATAAAAACGTCCGATATGATCAGCGAACGGAAATGGTCAAGTACGATACGGTGATCATAGACGAGGCCGCTAGAACTAGCCCGCGAGACCTGCTTATCCCGATGTCTCAGGCTGAAAAAAGAATAATCCTAGTCGGGGACCACAGACAGTTGCCTCATTTGATTGATGAGGAGGTCGCGAGAGCTTTGGAAGGTGACGATTCATCCGGTCCTCCAGTTGATGTCGATTTTGTCAAGAAAAGCATGTTTGAGTATCTGTTCAATCGCCTGAAAAAACTGGAAGAGAAAGATCGTGTCAAACGAACAGTAACGTTGGATGCTCAGTACCGAACACACCCGCTGTTGGGGGATTTTGTCAGCAATAATTTCTATCGGAAATATAATGAGGGTTACCGGTCTCCATTATCTGCGAGCCACTTTGAGCAACGCCTTCCGGGCATAGAAAACAAAGCGGCTATTTGGATTAATGTCCCTAATAGTCAAGGAAAGGAAGATGTTTTGCCTAGCCGAAGCAGGCAGAGAATATCTGAAGCCAAGGTTATAGCAGAGTATGTGAATAAGTGGATTGGCTCTGAAAAAGGTTCTGGGCTGAGCTTTGGCGTCATCAGTTTTTATAAGGCACAAGTATTTGCTGTTTATGAAGCCCTGAAAAAATTCGGTATCACGGAACGTGCACAGGATGATACATGGCAGATATGTCAGGAATACCGCTTTCTTGAAAGTGGTGAAGAGCGGCTCCGTATCGGCACTGTCGATGCTTTCCAGGGTATGGAATTCGATATTGTGTTTCTTTCCATGGTGAGGTCTCAGGATATGAACGCCTTGCCGCCTCATATACTCAACGAGGAGGATTACAAAAAGAAGCAGCAAAAGCTATTCGGCCATCTCATGTCGGAAAACCGCCTCTGCGTCAGCATGAGCCGTCAGAAGAAGGTTTTAGCCATTGTGGGAGACAGCACTCTTGCGAACACCCAGATAGCTATGGATGCTGTTCCAGCTCTGAAAAACTTCTATGATTTGTGCTATGAACAGGGAGTAATCCTATGAGTTCAAAACTAAAAGATCATCGCCCTAAAATAATTAGTTTCCATCAAACATTAGATGGGTTAAATATAGCAGCGAAACAAGATATTCTTTGGCCATGCCATGCTTTCAGTATTTCTATTCCGAAAAAGAAACAAAGTAGACTCAATATATTTGAGGAAACTGTTTTAAAGATAACAGAGATTGAATCTGGCGATACAGAAAAGATTGCGCTGCTCACTTGTCTGGAAAAGGAACTGGTGGCCTTTATTCAGAATCGTCTCAACCATCTAGGCCTTTTGAATGACCGGTATGAGTTATCTGAGATCGGACAGGAACTTCTGAACGAGTGGCAAAATAAATCAGACGGTAATCTGGAATACACCGTGGGTACAGTGTTTATCGATCTGCTGTCCGGGAAACTTCTTCCCTATGTCAGCACGGATCAGTTGAGCTATAAAAAAATCTCAAGGATTGGTGACAGCGGATTTATTGATTTTCTAATCAATCCAACCAATGAGAAGTCGAGGGTAAGTGCAAGACAGATACGCCCTGCAAAAGACTCTTTCTGGAAAATGGTTCCTGACTCCAACGATGTCATCAGAGCTATAAGAGAGTTTAAGAAGAAATATCGACGGTATGCTCTGTTGAACCAAGCTATTGATCAGTACCCGCCTCCGGTTCCAATGGCCGAAGCCATATCCTTACGTGAGAATCCGGAACTGGTTTACTTGCATTGCAATGTCCTTATCCAGATAGGCAACTCAGACCTTCTGGTGACGGATGGATGTGGCTTTGGCTTCTCTGAAAGCTTTGCTAATTACCTTACTTCTCAGGACTGGCAGTGGGTCATAGACTTGAAGAAAAAAGGCATTATCGACTGGCTGAATCAAGATGCAAGCAATGAAGAGGCTGAAAATAAATCTTCAGTGGCGGGCGGGTCGAAGAAATATCCACTGATAGCTCGCCCACTTCGACACGCACAAGGGTATCTGTCTGCTGCTGAAAAAATCAAGATCGACTCATCTAATAATGAGCAGGAATTTGTCCGTTTGACCGGCTTGGCGGTAGTTGCCTTGTATGAAGCCATAGAGTGGACGTTGCGATTTGTTGTATCTGATAACCCGGTGACTCACTGGGAACGCTTATTCTCGTCACAGTCCTACCGTGAAAATGACAAGATACTGTGCTCGTTTGCCACCAAGATTGGATTTGATGTTTCGGACAATGTGAAAGCCCTACTTCAAGTTCAACCCGGTAAAATTAGAGCTATTGACCGTGGTGTTTCCGAGATGCAGCCGCTACTGGCTCTGGCAATAGCCGGGGCGATAAATGATCCCAAACATCCGCTTAATAATCTGGCCATTGAAGACTCAAGATGTCTTTCTTTTATCAATACACTGAAAGAAGTCAGGGACCCAGTATCCCATGGAAACTCTACAGATGTCGAACTTTCATTGGAAACCCTTGAGGGCTATCGCGATAGAACCACTCGACTCATCCATTCGCTAATACCGGATATAACTGACGATACCTACACTGCCAAAACAAAGCAGAAAAGAGACATTGATCAGGTCAGATTGAAGGCAAGGATCGAACTGGACAAGTCATTGGGGCTTGGATTTGTTCAAGCTGTTTCCCCGTCGTTACGCGAAGAGTTGGTCAAAGTAACGATCTTAAGCCAGAGGGAGACTCTGGATGATGAGCAGCTTCAGCTCTACATAAATTTGCTAGCATCCATTATGCAGTTGTCGTTATTTGAAGTTGCCAAGGACCGGAGATCATCAGTCAAAAACCGAACAAACCTAAGGGACGAAGCGATTGAAAAAATTGTTCAATCCGAGTTTTATCCTACACCTGATGTCATTCCCGAACAAATCAGTACGGTAAATACCAAACGACTTTATCGTACCGTTCAGGGCTCAAGCACAACACTGGGAGCCCATCTTCTTGCCGTTTTCCTTTTGGGATCAGAAAGGGAACTGATTCAGCTTCAGAAATCAGATCCAGCATTCATTGATTTTGTCGCAGATTTGATCCGGCTGCGTGGACACGGCAACAAACAACAATCTGACTTTTCACAAGACGACTTGGAGTCGTTGAAAAAACATGTATTCAAAGCAATCAATATAATAGCGGAGGTCTTCTAATGGACAACAAGAACAAGCAGAACGCTCAGCCTTCTGTAGGTAATGAACAGGCAGAACAGGCTGATAATTCTATGAACGTAACAGAGGCTAGCCTCCTGAATAAGCAACAAGAACTGAAAGAATTAGAAGATTCTCTGAGCCAAAAAGAGACCTATATCGCTCAAAAGGAACAAGCACTAAAGAACGCTAAAGACGCAATAGCTAAAAAGGAAGCTGAGCTGAATGACAAACGTATTCAGCTTGAAGAGATGGAGCTTCAGGCAAAAAATGGTTTCCCTGAACTTTTTAAAGAGAAGTTTTCAGAGGTGATAGAGCAATTAAAGGAAAGAGAAGAGAACGCAACTGAAAGATGGAAGCATATTCAAAGCAAAAGTGAAGAATTGCGACAGCGAGAACTGGAAATGCAAAAGGCTGAAATACAAAGAGACACAGGATATGCAGATGACAGAGCAAAGCTTGATGACGAGCTATTCAATCTACGCAAAAAACAGGAAAAGGAGCTGGAGTCAAAACGGGTAAACGCTCTGACTGCCATTGAAAAAGAACTTTCGGAGGAGAGGGCATCCAGAATAGCAAGCTTGGAGAAAGAGATAGCTGATAGACTGAAAGTTCATGAGGTGGCGATTCAACAGGAAAAGGATAAGCTCAAGCAAGAAAGAAATGCGTTCCTGAAGGAACAGGCTGAGCTTGATGAGCTCAAGGATGAACTTGAGTACCAAAAACAGCGCCTTCAATCCAGCAAAGATCGCCTTGAGGAACGAGAAGCTAATTTGAACGTTGAGGTGGATGCCAAGGTTATTGAATGGAAGCAATCTTTCGAAAATGAGAAGTCTGCGCTTAATGAGGAAATTGCCCGTTTGAGAGAATCCATCAAAACGAGCAGTGCCCTCATTTCAAACTTTGAAGAACTGAAGCATAAACTTGGAGATGAAGATCCGGCTGCTGTTTTGCTGAAATTGAAAACCTATGAAGAGGAAATCAAAAAGCTACGGGAGGATCTCGCTACACGCCCAACACAGGAGATGCAGGAAGCCTTTGATCGCTTGAATTCTGAAAAGGAACAAATTGATCGAGAAAAAGACAAGTATAAAGACGACTATCAAAAGCTATTTGCTGCTCAACAAGCTCAAGATGAGCTAGAAGCGAGAATTGATTCTTTGGAAAGAGCAAATAAGACACTTTCAGACCAGCGTGATAACATTGAGGCTCACAACAATATGTTACAGGCTGATATCAAGCGATTACAGTCTGCCTACGAACGTGAAGAGGATCGGGATGCAAGAGTACGTGATATTGAAGCTCCTTATATTTCAAAAGAACTACCTCGTGCGAAGCTTCCCATAAATGAAGAGCAAGCCAAATATGAACTTCAGTGGCTGGACGGGATCAGTAAATCCTGTATCGATTATGGGCTGAGATTCCCACGGCGAATTTTACACGCATTCCACACCGCTCTAAAGACTTCAGAGTGGTCTCCTATGGTTGTTCTGGCAGGCGTGAGCGGGACCGGAAAGTCCGAGCTGCCACGGCTATATTCACATTTTGGCGGCATAAATTTTTTGAGTCTGTCCGTGCAACCGAACTGGGACAGTCAGGAGTCCATGCTTGGTTTCTTCAACTCTATCGATAACAAGTTTGATGCACAGCCTGTTCTGCGTTTATTGGCGCAAAGTCAAAAGTCTCGGTCTGAAGACTACCCTTTCGGTCTTAAAGATGTCATGAGTCTCATATTGATGGATGAAATGAATCTTGCCCATGTTGAGCTTTATTTTGCAGAATTCTTGAGCAAGCTTGAGCTGCGGCGAGGCCGCAAAGCTACTGAGGTGCCCAGCCTTGAAGTCAAGCTGGGCGCAGGTATCCAACACTATGATCTGCCCTTGGGAAGAAATGTGCTCTGGGCTGGAACAATGAATCAGGACGAGACAACCAAATCCCTCTCAGACAAGGTTCTTGATCGAGGGATTGTAATCAACTTCCCCCGGCCGACCACCCTTGAAAGACGCCGTCAGCTGAAACCGTTGGGCGATCAAGCTCCTCTGCTGTCTCGTAAACTGTGGGAGAGTTGGTGGTGCAAAGAAAGTAAATTCAATGACGATCAGATTTTACCATTCAAGGTTTTTATTGAAGGAATGAATACCTCGTTGTCCAAGGTTGGTAGGGCTCTTGGTCACAGGGTGTGGCAATCCATCGAATACTACATGTCCAACTATCCCGATGTGTTGGAAGCCCAGAGAAACAACGATGATGAAGGCTTAAGAAAAGCAATGAAAATCGCCTTTGAAGATCAATTAGTTCAGAAGGTTATGCCTAAATTACGAGGAATTGAAACTAGAGGAAAATCCAAATCAGACTGCCTTGATAAAATTCGAACTCAACTGGTGAACGCTGACTATACGATAATCGAAGACTTCGATCTGGCTTGTGAGTTTGGTTACGGTCAGTTTATCTGGAACAGTGCTAATTATTTAAAGGATACTAATATAGATAACAACGACAAAGACTTAAAGGAAACTGACGTAATCCAACAAGTAGATGTTAGTATAAATTCTGTACCAATGAACACAGATATTCCAGAACGTTTACAAGCATTCGCTAAAACAGAAGGAAAAGAACTTTGGCAGTTAACTACACCTGAGATTAAAAATATAATGTCATGTGATGCAAAAAAAGCCAAAGATCTAAAAGATAAATGTAATCAAACGAAGGAGCTATAAGGAATGAGTGACTCATTAGATATTGATTCTATCGAGTCTTTTTATAAGGCATTAAACTCTCAGGGTGAGATAAAGGTCAAGGCGGATTCAATATTGATGCTGCGCAACTGGCTGACGGAAGTATCGAGCTTCGACCCTGTTTCCGGGCATGCCCTACATACCAGCATTGTCGATTTTTTGGATGCTGTGGCGAAATCGTTGCAGGATGCGTCACCTGAGGGTGAGATAAAAGACCGTATCTATCGAATTGTGTCGCACACGAAGGAAGCTGTTCTGGCAATCATGGAGCATACTCGGGATAAGATATTACGAGAGTATGCCATGCTGCCAATACATGCGACAAGAGAGATTGACAGCAACAGTGTTCAATGGCTCAGCCGTCAGCCGGGAAGAACACTCCGCGAGAAGCTTTCCGGTAAACCTTATATGAAGGCTGTCAGGCGGAGATCCAGTGTCGATACGGCAGAAAACCGACTTTTGAGAGCTTTCCTGTTCCGTCTGGAACAAATTCTAATTGAAAGACAGAATGTTTTTTCATCAGTGGCAGAAGATACTTGTGAGGAGTTGCTTGTTGCCATCCAGCGCTGGTTCAGAACGGAAGATACTGCTGAAATCGGTGTGTGGGGTAACCTTCCGCCTAATAACGCGCTTCTTCAGGATAAGTGTTATCGAAAAGTCTGGGATGGTTGGCTCTGGCTCCAAGCTATCGATGAGCAGATCGCAGGAGATAGTAAAAGACTCGATAGCGATATTCTCCGTGCTATTTATTGGAATACTCTCTGCTTGCTTAACCATAGCGATCGTTTTCGAATCGTTCAGCAACCGGTCGGTCTCGATTATGATAATTTTTCTATCTCCCCAGAATTGCCAGTCCGGGGATATTTATTTCCTGCAGTTGACTCAAAGATCAAAGGGAAGATCAAAACTATAAATTATGAAAAGAAGTTTGGCTTTGTAACTCAAGAAAGTGGTGTTGATTTATTTTTTCATCAAAACAATCTGTCAAGCAAGCTCAAGCTTGATTCATTATCTACTGGAGATGAAGTTTCTTTTGTTATCGGTAGCAACCGACAGGGTGAATGTGCTGACGACATAACTCTTCCAGCAGGAATCATCCCTGTCAATTTCAATTTGACGGGTGATAAATGGAAAATACAAGTCGGTAAGGATGAGTATTTATTACAGATCGTTTCCGGTAATCTTGTTATTGAGCAAGCTCCAAGCGGGAAAAAGAAATTAAAAATAGAGTCAGAAACTCTTAAAGAGATACCAAAGGCGATACTGTCATTCGTCACGGATGCCCCGTTTGAACACTCTGCTACGGCTACTAATCAAAGTGGTCCAATACAGATGGATAGCACTGTTGTTGACCTGTGTTCTATCCGTCCAAGGTTCACGAACAATACAGACTCCCAGGCGCATCTGCCGTTCAGGTTACTTCAGCAAATTTGGACGTTACAAGATGGAAACAAGCATGTTGTCGATTGCGGAGAAGCAAAAGCTATCACTTTAAGTGGAAAAGTTGAAACGGTAAGCATGAGGAGCCTCTTTTCACATAGATCAACACTGCCCGATGCCACCAAAAGCAGTGCATCGATGTTTTTTACTAAAAAGTTGAGTGACTATATTCAGACAGACAAACTCACCTATCTTGTTCCTGATTGGGGTAATGACTTTGATCTAGAAGGAATAAGAAAAAGTGTCAATTTTTATTTTGATGAGTCGACCCCGCTTCCCAAAAGCATAGCAGCTATCTTTGCATGGCAATCATCGAAGAAATTTGTACAGGACAGAGTCCGAGAGAATGATTTTGTGCTGGTGGTTGATTCATTTGCCGGCGGCATTTCAATAACCCCTGTTCAGGCAATATATCAACAAAAGCTGGCTGAAATATTGCCTGAAACACAAGGTGTGAGTTGGGAACGACACCCTACGGTTATTGTGCCAAATAGCAGTATTCATACAGCCATGGTCCGCAATCTTGACCGTAATGGCTGCCAGACATCCGAAGAACTTCTTCATTTGTTCGGTTTTGATGGTTTAGCCAGTGATTCCGGAAAAGTGTCCTTTGTGAAAGACGATCACCGGTATCACTTACCGGATTCTATTCGGGAGGCTCTGATTCAGGATTTAGATGATTTAGATCTCAACATATTATCAAACTACGCTATCAGTGACTGCCTGAACTCTAGAAATAAAGATTGTCGAGAAGTCGGAGTCTTTATTCTACCTCTTGAGGATACAATCAGAAAATCTGATGTGCGAATGGATTACAAGTGGCTAGGGTCTGCATGGTCACCAATTAAAGGCTGCCAGACTTTAAATAGATGGCAGGAGGAAGTTGGTGACATTGCCCTTTGGCGAGATCATCTGCCAGAGCTGTCGATCAAAATTGTTCGTGATGGACACTTTGAAAATTTCTATTTGGTAAAAGATGCGACAGTAACACCGCAACGTGGCAGAACTGTGAATATACCAGTAGAAGAGTCATTTACTCTTCCAGCCGGACAAACGCATTACAGTTTTCCTTTGCAGCAGGGAGAAGGCAATAAAGAGCTTCAGTTTGTTGCGTACCTGAAATCACCAGCATTCCCTTTGAAGAAGGCCACGGCCTGCAAGCTGAAGATGACCTACACCTATGGGGCGGATGATCCATACGAATTAAAATTCATTCCGTTGGATTCAGCGGAAACAGGTTTTAAATCTATTCGGGTTGAATGGCGCTCAGCATCAGAGTGTGAGGCAGCCGATCTTGAGAATTTGCCGGTTCCAGATTTTCCAGCCCGTAAAAGCTGGTCTGATTTTCAGCAATTCCCGAAAGAAGACGGCAAAAGCTTCTCTGACCTTCTGGACTGGTGTTGCTCCAAAATTGCAGGCTTGAATGATCTGATCTCGTTCGATTATGAACAGGAATTTAAATCTATCCTGAATAAAAGAAAAGTCGGCTATTTGGAATGGGGAACCACTGATCGTACCGGGAAATACTATTGCCGAGTCAATGTTGATGGAGAGAGTGTGTTTTGCCACAGTTCTCAATTTATTGAGGCTGTTGATGAAAATTTCCTATATGAAGGATGCCCGGTTTATCTGGATGTTTTTACTAATGAAAAAGGTCCTTCCGGATCGAATATATCATTTTTAGAGCGCTTTCCTGCACAGCTCCAAGAGAAGGCAAAAGACACCGCCAATCGGAAGCTTTCCAGAACCATGGAGTATGCTGAGAAAGGAATCTTCAGCCTCCGATTTCCAGCATTAACCATCTGGAATCATGGCCACTCTCTTTCAGAGTCAGATGTGCCTGACCATTTTAGAAACGCGATATTTGAAGGTACTCAAAAAATCATATCAATAATTGAGTCAGAAAATATGCCGGACACCCTTAAAGAGGAGCTTTTCTTTTTTCTATGCTGTCTACATAAAGATGCCCCCGGGATTGTTCATTCACGGCTCCTTGGTGCTGTGAAGGATAAAAAGCTTTTGCAGAGGTACCACAAGAATATTGCTTTCGCCATCGGTAATGCCGAACTGCCATACCAACAAGAGCTATTGGAGAATGTCATCGACCCCATTGATAATGAGGTCCTGACCAGATCCATTACTATGGAGGTTTTGTCGATAGCTCTTTGGCGTTCCAAAACACTGATCAACAAATTGACTAAAGAGGAGCTCGGGGCTTTATCCAAAAACTTATATGGCTGCCTTAAGTTCGACTCTCAGAAGGTTGAGAAGGATGGAAAAGGATATCAGATAGCGGCTCTCTGTAAGCATTTGGAGCTTCTTCTTGCATTGCTGAGAACCCGAGGAATGGATGATGAAAACTGCAAAATAATTTTTGCCGTGAGTAATAATTTGACTAAAAAGTACATAACCTTGATAGAGAAAATTTCGAAGATAGTGATCTCTAACAATATTGAATTAAAATCCAGAATCAGCCTACAAATTGATAAACCAGAAATATTCCGCAAGACACCTGACTTGCTATACGCATTACGGATGTACCTAACGGGAGACTCCGGAGCAAACACCATTGTTATCACAGGAGTTAGTGATGAAGACTGAGGTTTGTTTAACGCCCTCGAGTATGCAATCGGGAATCGAATCTATGTCCGTTCTCTGTTTCGGAAAAATGTAGTTTAAATGATCAGCTCCCCAAAAGTTGGACTCTAATCCAACTAATTAAGGAGCAGATTTTTTATGGCTGAGACCTTTGCAAAAATAGTCTATTAACGAAATTTGACGCATAAAAATGCGCCAAAAAATCTTCAATTGACTAAAACCTTCCTAATATTGAGCAAAAAGTAGGAAAAATCAGAAAGGTTTTGCATTTTGAAAATGAGATTGAGCATAAAATTTTAGTAACCTATGTTATTGCAAAGGTCTCGGCTAAATACACCCTATCTTTAAAACGCTTTTGTAACTCCCCTCTAAAATTGGCTATTTTGAGGCGTTTTGTGTGGAATGATTGCGTTTTGTAGTACGGGGCGATTTTAGGAGGGAGTTACAATTTAAAGATCTCAAACAAAATTAAAGGGGCTGACGTAGATTAGCGGTTATGCTAGGCTACGAAAATGCAGATAACCAATTGTAAATTAAGCAAGAGAGTTCAAAAGAAACTACTTGAATTTTTTGTACTCCAAGTTACCGCCCGTTCCGCTGCCGATATTTTGGGCATTCAGTCCAACTCCGCTATTCTGTTTTACCGCAAAATTCGTATGGTTATCAGCCATTATCTGGCCTTGATTGCCGATGAGGTTTTTGAGGGCTCTGTTGAGCTGGACGAAAGCTATTTCGGCGGACGGCGTAAAGGCAGACGTGGTCGCGGTGCAGCAGGAAAAGTAGTTGTCTTTGGCATCCTGAAACGCAACGGACGGGTCTATACCGTTGTCGTAGATAATGCTAAGTCCGATACTCTGATGCCTGTTATCAAACAGAAAATTATGCCGGACAGTATTGTTTATACCGATAGTCTGAGCAGCTACGACAAGTTGGACATGAGCGGTTTCATCTATCACCGCATAAACCATTCCAAGGAATTTGCAGACCGCCAGAACCACATTAACGGCATTGAAAACTTTTGGAATCAGGCGAAACGCGTCTTGCGCAAATACAACGGAATCGACCGCAAATCTTTCCCGCTGTTCTTGAAAGAATGCGAATTTCGGTTTAACTTCGGCACACCGTCCCGGCAGCTAAAAATCTTGCGGGATTGGTGTGGAATTTAGGGCTAATCTACGTCAGCCCCAAATTAAATAAGCATAATGGATTAACAAAAACTCACAAGATTATGTTTTTTATAGATGTATATGGACAAAATTTAGGCTGGAATATCCCTTAAAACTATATACTATATGCATTTGCGTGGATTGAAAGTGATGAATCAAAAAACTGCTTTTTGTGGTAAAAAATACATTAGAGAGAATGGTTAGAAATCAGGGAAACAGTAGTATAAATGCCTGACCTGTAATCAGCAGTTTTTAGGTGGTAAACGCCTCAATAATCAAACTTTGTAAATTTCATCTTGGGCGATGCGGAAATGATATATGAAATGTTTAATCAATCCGGTTTACCGATGTTGTCTATTAACTGCAATAAGTGGCTTATTTAGCTTATCTTCCGTCATTCCATGCATATCTACCCATCAAGAAGTTTAATAGGTGTGAAGAGATTGTCTGAAAATTGATTTTCAGACGATCTTTTGTAGAGACTACTATAGTAAAAATAATTTACCTTACATCCTATAAATTACCTACGTTGACGGTTAACAGCAATAAGAGGCTTATTTAAAGTAACTTGGGTCATACCATGCATATATGCATTATATTGCCATACAATAAATTGCTGTTTATATCGCTCATTAATTTCTTCCAAACGTTGTACTTGAGCTTTTAAATTCTTAACTTGCTTTTGCAGATAATCCATTGTTACATTCGGTTCTGGATTAGCTTTTGCTTTTTCTTTAAGTTTCTGTTTTTGTTTACTAAATGCCTCTTGTATATCTGGATAATTAGCTAGTGATTGTC
>NZ_GL870929.1:1597178-1599752 GCF_000190695.1 Kingella denitrificans ATCC 33394 | reverse complement strand
AATCATGTTCACAAATGCCTATTTCTGTTATAGTTGCAATTCCAATTCTATTTTTTCCTAAGTCTTCATAGGTTACTGGAAGATTTAAATGGATTTTATCTAAAAGTGAAGCATCCTCGGGAATAAGTAAATTCCGAACTGCTTCACTTTTTTCTTCTTCTGTCCTGTGATCATAAGCCTTATTATCTGCAATTCTAGCCCTCCCTGCCCAGTTCGCTAAAGTTAATTCATCCATTCCACCTCTCTCAGCTTTTGTACTTAACCAATGCCTTGCATTGTGTGATAGTAATCTAACAAACTCTCCTTTCGAAGTAGTTATACAATGCTTTTCCCATAATGATGTTTTGGGACGTGTATCAGAATAGCAGAATCTATCATTAATAAGATTTACTGTTGGTAATATAAAAGAAAATTTTTTAGGGAGAAAATCATCATGAAATTCATTTTCTCTGAATAATAATAAGGCTTCAGAAGCTTTAACGTTTTTATTTTTATCAATATATGGCCAGTAATTGAATTTTGAGGTATATTTTTCGTATAAGTACTTTCCCAAAACATTAGAAGTTATAACGCCATTATTTTCTTTCATTAACTTTTCAAACCACTTAGTTTTAATCCCATTCTTTCCATTAATTTCTAAAACCTTACCTATTTCTATTTCAGTTAAAGGTTTTTGAGATAAATAATGGGATACTTGCATACCTTGATCTGGTGATATCATTACCGTGTTAGGATTTTCTTCCGCAAATTTTGCTGCTTTTCTTGCTAAAGCTCCTATATCTGTTAAACGTTTAACTGCTTCAATAATCACATCTTGCATGCTACTAGGGACCCATTTCAAACCCTCTTTTCCATTTTTTGCAGGTATCCATCGAATACCTAATTGCTTATTTCCTAGGCTATCTTCTTCCCATTCTAAGCAATTAACAGATAAAGACATCAACTCAGAACAACGAGATGGAGCAACCATAAGTAGAGCCATAACTGCTGTATAATACTCAGTTTCTTTATCTAAATTTGGTGCATCATGAAAGAGTTTAGCAACCAACATCATTTCTTCATCTGTTGGCATTTTACTTGAACGGTATTCTTTTCCTCTTTCATCAAGCAATATCGTTAAATCTCTAGGACGTTTATATGGGTTATTCCATAAAGACAAATTTGGAGTAATACCATTTTCACGACAAAAATCAAATAACTTCTCAAGTTGATATCCTAATTTATTGACTGATTCAGTATCTTTTTTATATTTTTTCAATACAAGGGTTTCAACTTCATTAATGACTAAATTATCGAGTTGTAATATATCGCAATTGTCTTTTACATTGTATAAAGCCATTTCAACCATACGTAATGATTCCATATGTCGTGATAATTGACGAACTGGCTGCTGAGAATAAACATAACGAATGTATGCTTTAGCAAAATCAATAAATGGTTCAGATAACGGCTCATATTGGTAGGATGTAGATTTAACCCTATCTGTGGAAAAACGGACTTGAATGTTGTGAATATTAAAGGTATCTCTCCATTGATTATTGTCCCAACAATCACTTCCGAAAGCTGTAAGTTTGTTTTTACAGAAAGTGATAAAATTTTCTAAACTCGATTTTGGATTCTCATGTACCTGGAAAAAAATTGTATTATTCATAATCAATGAGTCTCTATATTTTTTTTCATTTCATCACACGCTTGAACAACATATTCAACAGCCAATATAATACGATCCTTAGAAGATGCATAATCTATACTTTTAGTTCTTCTTAAACGCTCTTCTTTCTCTTTATACAGTTTATTTAATATTTGTTGATGTGGACCATCAACCAAAGGTCTAAATTTAGGGCATAAATAACAAGTCTCATAGCCGGTTATACAAAAATCATTCGTCCCGCATGCGCCTATAGTATCTACTCCGTTATTAGTTATTAGAGATGTTGGATCAAATCCTCTCTCACTTTCATTCAAATTAGAAATAATTCTGCCAACAAATGCTTGGGCCAGTTTTCCCATTTCAGCACCCATAACGCGATCAATATATTGCACTGTATCCGCTGTATTTTCAGTATAGACTTTCACATTTTGTGTATCTGAGTGATCTAGTAGTTCTGCTATAATCGCTGCACCAACTCCTTTTCTCCCTAGGTTAGTTCCTCTTGTATGACGAAAACGTCTTGCGTTAACATGAATAATTTCACCTGTTCGCTCTGAAACAGCTTTTTGATGTATACAGAATTTTCGTAATACATTTAGTTCTAATGAAGAGCTCGAGTAATGAAAAATATCTGATTTTAATAATGAAAGATCAAAATGCCTATTTTTTATATTATTCTTCAGAGAACGCCAATCAATAAAAATTGGTAATTTCATTTTATAATCTGATATAAATGCTTCATCAACCAGGCTAAGTAATTTTTTATACTGATATTCTAAAAAGTTTAAGAGAACTAAATACAAATCCTCTGTAATAGCAATCTTTTTAAATGTTTTTCTAAATAACCCACCTCTCTTTTTAGCACTAGGGATATTTAGAACGGTTGTTTATATATCATTTGCAAATGTAAATTATAAAATTAT
>NZ_GL870929.1:1591286-1596722 GCF_000190695.1 Kingella denitrificans ATCC 33394 | reverse complement strand
AATTGATTAAATATTAATCTTCTCAGATTTGGGTATAAGTACGTAAAAATAAAGTATAAGAAGGCTAAATTTCAGATTTTATTTTTACACAATGGACTTACTATGAGATACTAAACAGATTATATTTGTTCATAAAGTCATTGCGTTGATTATGCCGTCCTTACATTCCCCCCCTTTTTTCCTCAATATCCTTCAGCTTCGACAGAGGTTTCCACTAATCTTGGTGCATTGTCTAGTCTGATGGATAAGGTTAAAAGATAAGTAATCACCGCATAAATACGCCTTGCGGTTACGCCCTGTTTTAGGGGGTAAAATCATGAGTGTTACACTGAATAGTAGGCATATCGCCACGCCTATACACAAAAAAACTTAACGCTTCTCAGCTGGAAATCATGATGCGGAAACCTTCCACAAGGCGATAATGTTTAATCAGTTCGCTGTTTTTGGTAAGTTCCATTCTATCCACTTATTTTTCAAGGCAATTATTGAGTTTGAAATACAGACGATCATTGGCCTTCACATAATTCGACAGTAACATTATCAAATACTCAATAATGATAAGGAAACACCTCTTAGGAAAACAGTGTTTTTTACAAAAAATATAAATCAAGTGTCAAATTGACTTGAAATTTATTACTGATAACCCCATATACAGTACGTCATTTTATTTAGAGGTGAAATATGAGCGATTATACAAACAACCTTCATCGTGTTTTTGTAGACCAAAAGATTGGTTTTAAGAAAAAGATTACCCCAACAGAACAGGACTTAAACTTTTTTAATCAGGTTAAAAAAGATGTTAAAAGCCACTTAAAGACCAAAATCAAGGAATTTTTGGAGCAACAAGGAATTGCTAATATTGCCCCAAAATTTCGCATTCAAGGATCGTGGGCGTATGGCACTTGCAATTTGCCGGCCAAACAGGATCAAGAAATGGATTTTGATTATGGGGTATATTTGCCTGTTCGTGCATTTGAAGGCTTTAATCCTGATGCTGGTGCAAGTGAACAAGCCCAAAATTACTTTGAGCAAGTAGAATTGATGGTAGAAGATTTATGTCATCAACACAAATGGCAGTTAGATACTTCTGCACCATCATCATGTATTCGCATTAAAATCAGAAGTAATGCCCATATGGACATTCCTCTTTATGCTGTTCCTGATGATATGTTTGACAGTTTAGAAGAACGTAATGAATTACAAGTGTCGTTGGGCACTACGACTGCTATTGATAAAAGTTTAAATTATTCTGAGTGGGCACTTGAAGATTTTAATATCAGATCATTTGCTGAAGAATCTTTAATGGATAAAAATATTCGAATGATTCATATGGCAAGGCGAGATGGTACTTGGCAAAAAAGCGACTGCGAACTGATTCGTAAATGGTTTGCCGATAAATTAAAGTCTTTGGAAAATAACGGTCAGCAATTGCGAGCAATTTGCCGTTATTTAAAGGCGTGGCGTGATTGGCAATTTGCAGATAAATCTTTTCAGCCAAGCTCCATTTTATTGATGATTATTGCCTGCAAGTATTATCAATATCATCAACATCGTGATGACTTAGCACTATTATCAGTTTTAGAAAAATTGCCAAATGCTTTGAATGACAATGTTTATGAAAACATTGAAGAACACGAAAGTGAAGATTTTAACCGTATGGAAGAGTATGAAAGAGTTGAAGCCAGCCAATATGCTGATGCACTCTATCAAAGTTTTATGGCAAGTTTAAATAATTTGGATAAAACCAAAGTCTTAAATTTCATCACAAATGAATGGGGTGATAGAATACCACAAGATGAAAATTTGATTGAAACTTCTCCACAATCCATTTTTGATACACCACCATTAGCGCAATCAAACATCACTCAACAAGTCCCATTAAGACAAGGCTGATGGGTTATACAGAATGGCAAGCAGTTGATGGTGATTTTGTTGTGCGTATAGACAACCACATTATCACTCAATTAACTGCTTATCGGCAAAAAACAAGCAAACAACCTGAATCTTTGGGGCTACTTGTTGGATTTGTTTGGGAAAATGCTTTTTGGGTCAAAGCAATTACTACCCCCACACCATTTGATAAACTCAGTCGTTTTGTATGTATACGTACACAAAAATCAGCTGATTATAATTTCGAATTATTGAAAAAATTAAATAAACAATCTAATCATCAATGGCACTATTTGGGTGAATGGCATACACATCCAGAAATCAATCCAAAGCCATCCAAAACTGATTTGGAAGGTTGGAGTGAATTGCCTAAAAATAGCTACTATGACAGAAATATTCACTTATTTTGGATTTGTAGTAGTGAAGCCCATTGCAACGATTGGTTAAGCATTCGTATTAATAATGTGTTTTTAAAATTAATGTTAAAAAAACGATGAGTCACCGCAATAAAATCATTGAAAAATTATCTTATCACCAATATGAGCCAATTTCATTTCATGATTTAAAACATAGCCAATTAAATCATGAAAGCATTTGTTATAAAAAAGAAATTCTTGTAGGAAATACAAAAATTGAATATTTTTTGATTTTTCCTAATTCAACATTGTTAGAGTTCCCTAAAATTTATATAACAGAAAAGCAACTATTGCTCTTGCAAGAAGCTTTTCCACATATTACCCAACCTATCCCGCATTTACAAAAAAGACAAATCTCTTATTTAGATAATCAGTTGTATTATATTTGCTATTTTATGGAAAACAGTCAAACCATACAAAGAAATGATCTTAGTAAATTTATTTTAACAATTGAGCAATATTTGATAATTTTTTTTGCTAAATTGCTGGATAAAAGCCAATATATTCAAGAATACTCAGAAGATTTCTTGGGAGTGATTATTGTATTGAGTGATTTGACCAATGATAAAAAGCATTCTTGGTACATTATTAAAAATGAAGAGAAATATAATTTTTTAGACGTAAAAAATAAAAATGATATTTTTGTTTTGCAAACCAATGACTCAAACAATCCAAATTTTTCAGAGTTGTTTAAAAATGGTAAAGTTACTGTTCAGTCATTTTTAGATTTTATACAAAAATGGGATAGTTGCGCTTACAAAAAATTAGAAGAACACCTAAATCATATCAATAAAAAACACAAGAAAGAACCAATTAATATTTTGATAAATTGGGAAAATAAGTTAATGGGCTTGTCATTTGAATGGAATGATTACCAACATAAAGTATTAAAAAATTTTCTTGATAAGCAATATTTGACTCAAAAGGTAGTTTTTTATACGGTGAACTTAATTGATTTTAAAGCTAGTATTTTAAGAAATTTGCCATCAAAATCACAAAATGGTTTATTGGGTAAAAAGGTTTTTCAAGTTGGATTAGGGGCTGTTGGTGGATATATTGCAGATTCCTTAATCAAAATCGGTGCTGGTATTGATGATGAATTTACTATCATTGATAATGACATTTTTAGTGTTGATAATGTTGGGCGACATTTATTAGGTATGGAATATATTGGGGAAAGTAAATCTAAAGCATTTAAAGGATATGCACAAAAGCAAGCTTTTAATCAACTAAAACAATTAAATACCAAGTTTGATAATATTGGTAATTATAGCTTTCAATATTTTGTGGATAATCCAGTAGATTTAATTATCGATGCTACAGGCAGTATCGAAGTGCAAGAATATCTCAATGAATTGGTGCAACAAATTCCATTAAAATTTCGCCCCAATTTATTACATTTATGGATTTTTGGTAATGGCGAATGTGTACAAGGCTTTTGGCGTGATGCTAAATTGCAAAATCATCAAGGCGGTTGTATTCAATGCTTAGGAACATCTGGTAATGGTCTGTCTGAAAATACTTTACCAATTAGAGATTTAAACAAAGAACAACGATTTGGTGCTTGTTCAGCATTTACACCCTATGCTGTATCTGGTGGAATGATGGCGAGTTCATTAGGTATTAATATGATATTAGAATGGCTAGAAACTGATATGGTCAAAAATAATTACCAAACTCGTTACAACTCTGAATATCAAGATGAAAAAATTAATGATATGGTAATTATGGCAGATGAAAACTGTCCTTATTGTGGAGAAAAACATGCAAAATCAATCTGATTTTAAAATACTGTCATTATCTGGCGGTGGTTATCGTGGTTTATATACAGCCGAAGTTTTAAAAGAATTGGAAAACCATTTAAAATCTCAAAATCCAAGCGATTGCATTGCTAATTATTTTAATTTAATTACAGGCACCTCGATTGGTGGCATTATTGCACTGGCATTGGCTTATGAAATTCCTGCTGAAGAAATTGCCAAAATATTTGATAATAAAGGTCAAGAAATTTTTAAGAAACAATCTTGGATTGGCATATTTAAGGCAAAATATAATTCAGCCATTTTAAAAAATATTTTAGTCGACTGGTTTGATGATGCTTTAATTGGTGATTTAAAACATCCGGTAGTTATTCCTGCTGTGGATTATACAACGGGCTTCCCTGTTACATTTAAAACAGCTCATCACGATACATTTAAGCGAGATTGGAAACAGAAGATTGTTGATGTGGCATTAGCAACTTCGGCAGCACCAACTTATTTTAAACGCCATCGTATTGGAGAAAATGAATATATTGATGGTGGATTGTTTGCCAATAGCCCAAGTTTGGTTGGATTACACGAAGCTGAAATCTTTTTTAAACACCCTATAAATCAAGTCAGAATCTTGTCTATTGGTACATTATCATCTAAGAAAACCATCAATCCAAAGACCAATAAAAAAGGTGGCTTGACCGACTGGGGGGAAGGAGATATTAGAAACGCCGCTTCTAACATTATTGATATTACGCTCAGTTCCCAACAATTATTTATGAATCAGATGGTTAAGCATAAGATTGGAGACAGTTTAGTTGTCATTGATGAAAATCTGACTCATAGCTCTGCTCCATATGTTGGATTAGATGAAGCTACCAATGAGGCAAAACAAATTCTTAAAGGGAATGCCTGTCAATCATCAAAAATTGCTCTTGGAAAGACTGAAGTTTTGGCATTTTTTGATAAAATAGCTCCTCAGCCTATATTTTATGAAGGTCGATATAAAAATCAACGGCCATAGTTATAAAATTGATATGGCGTCGACCATTATTTATGATGTGGTGATTTCTACTGACCAAGTCAAACTTCAGCAGACTGCAAATGAACCGGGACTACAAAAGCAAGAAGGTTTATTCACTGTTGAAAATGTGCGGATTAACACACTACTGATAAAACCCAAAGTACCAAGGACGAAGCAACCAAAGCAGGTGTCAACCCACAAGCGGTAGGAACTTTGCTATAAATTTCAACTTTGAGTAGTACAAACGACAATGCACACGCTTTAATTTCCCCGATCGTCAAATTCCTATTTGGGCTATGCTGGCAGAAAATAAACACAACCAGCCTGATGTGTAGAAAATCGTCGCGTTGTTTAC
>NZ_GL870929.1:1585653-1590811 GCF_000190695.1 Kingella denitrificans ATCC 33394 | reverse complement strand
GGCGTTTCATTCCGTACTTTGCCTGTTTGAAACGGTTGTTGGTGCTGGTTTGGGGTTTGAGCAGCCTGCCCCTTGCGGCCTTAAGTGCGCGATAGATGGTGACGCGGCTGACTTGGTAGCGGCGGGCCAGGGAGGTGACGCTCTCCTTCTCCTGTGTGTAGGCCAGCCAAATGGCTTGGCGGTGGTGTGGGGTGAGGCGGGTATTTTTGTGCATGTTCATGTCAGTATTCTCCTGGAAATACTGTAAACAACGCTACTGGTTCCTACAATCTAGGATCTCAACTACAATCCTGACAATTATTGGTGGAACCAATATTAACCAAATCACCAGCCAATAAACAAGCCGCCCTAATTTGGGCGGCCTTTTTGTTATCGGGTGGACAGATACATCTCGCGGATCTGCTCTTGGGTTGGTTTGGTTAACCCCATTGGTCATTGGCACAGTGCAGGATGTATTTATTACTTCGGCAGACATAACGTTCTATCCGCCAGCTTGTATACATCTCCATGTCGGCGTATTCGACCATCTCCCTTTTCACCATTAGCCCACCTACCAACCCGACGGCCATCGAGCCGAACCCGATGGAAGAAAACCAGCTTCGCCCTCGCTCGGTTGAGACCGAGCTCAGAGTATGCCGACGGGCTTCTCACCGAATCCCGTCTCGCCAATCCAAATGCCATCGTGTCAAACCCGATGGGAGAAAATCAATCCAAAATTCCAAAATCCCCAATGTATATATACTATATATGATATATATATTCTTATAATAGGTATTATATATATAATAGGGGCTGACGTAGATTAGCCCTAAATTCCACACCAATCCCGCAGGATTTGAAGCTGCCGGGACGGTGTGCCAAAGTTAAATCGAAATTCGCATTCTTTCAAGAACAGCGGGAAAGATTTGCGGTCGATTCCGTTATATTTCCGTAAGACGCGTTTTGCCTGATTCCAAAAATTCTCAATGCCGTTGATGTGGTTCTGGCGGTCTGCAAATTCCTTGGAATGGTTGATGCGGTAATGGATAAAACCGCTTATGTCCAACTTGTCGTAACTGCTCAGGTTATCCGTGTAAACAATACTGTCCGGCATGATTTTCTGTTTGATAACAGGCATCAAAGTATCAGACCTTGCATTATCCACCACAACGGTATAGACCCGTCCGTTGCGTTTCAGAATGCCGAAGACAACCACTTTTCCTGCCGCGCCGCGACCACGTCTGCCTTTACGCCGTCCGCCGAAATAGCGTTCGTCCAACTCGACGGGGCCCTCGAAAATCTCATCGGCAGCCAAGGCCAGATGATGGCTGATGACCATACGGATTTTGCGGCAGAACAGGACTGCCGACTTGGGATGGATACCCAAAATATCGGCGGCAGAACGGGCGGTAACTTCAAGTACAAAAAAACGGAGCAATTCTTTCTGTACTTTTTTCTTTAATTTGCAGTGTGTTATCTTCATATTTCAAGGGTAACATATCTGCTAATCTAGTACAGCCCCATTATTTTTTTCAAATCCCTTGACCTTAACCATAGGTTAAGCTTTAACATGATGTCCATTCAATCTCAATAAAAAATAAGGACATCTTATGAAATTACATAAATTCACCCGCTCATTGTTGCTTTTAAGTTTAGGCATAACGTTGCTTTTAAGTTTAGGCATAACCGCTTTTGCTCAAGCACAAACACTTTCTATGGAAGTGTGGAAAAGCCCGACTTGTGGCTGTTGTAATGAATGGATCAGCTATATGCAGAAAAACGGTTTTGAGGTTAAAGTCAACGAAACAGGCAATTATGATGCTCATAAGCGCTTTAACATTAAATATGAACATGCTTCTTGCCACACAGCCATGATTGATGGCTATGTGATTGAAGGACATGTACCTGCTGAGGATATCAAACGTTTACTCGCAGAAAAACCCGATGCAATAGGCTTGTCTGCACCGGGAATGCCAATTGGTTCACCAGGTATGGACGGTGAAGCATACGGCGGACGCAAAGATCATTATGATGTTGTTTTAATTAAGAAAAACGGTGAAAGTGAAGTGTTTAAATCCTATAACCAATAGGGGGGGAAAGAATGAAACGTCGAGATTTTTTACGTTATGGAATTGGAATTAGCTTAGCCAGTAGCTCGCTTTATAGCCTTGCGAATATGATGAACCACGCACAACATGGCAATATGGCGATGATGCATTCAGTACCTACTGGCCTAATGCCAACTGAGGCAATGCCTTCAGGTTTATCGCTTAATGGGATATTACCAAAACTTGCTAATCAATCGACTCAAGCTGGACTGTTCAAAGCCACTTTAAAAGCAGAGCCAATTAAAATTCGCCTCGCAGACAATAAAGAAACGGAATTTTGGGCTTATAACGGACAACTACCAGGGCCACAAATTGAAGTATTTGAAGGCGATGCCGTAGAAATTGAATTTATCAATCACCTACCACAACCCTCAACAGTACATTGGCACGGCTTAGATGTACCAAATGAAGCGGATGGTAACCCGATGGATATGGTTGAACCGCAAGGGAAAAAAGTCTATCGCTTTACGCTACCTCAAGGCAGTGCTGGGACATATTGGTACCACCCTCATCCACATGACCATGTTTCCGAACAAGTCTATAAAGGCTTAGCAGGCACTTTCGTTGTTAAAGCGAAAAATGATCCGCTTGCACACCTTCCTGAACAACATTGGGTGATTTCCGATCTGCGTTTAAATGCCGATGGCACCATTCCAGCAAACACGATGTTAGATTGGATGAACGGTCGTGAGGGTGAATTTGTGTTAATCAACGGTCAATATCAGCCCCAGATTCAAGTGAAAACGAATGAACGAATCCGTCTTTGGAATGCCACTAGCGCTCGTTATTTTCGTTTAAACATTCCAGGGGTGAAATGGATTGTGGTGGGTACCGAAGGTGGTTTACTTGAAAAACCTCGCTCGCCTGTTGATGAACTGCTACTTACACCAGCCGAACGCGTTGAAGTGATTATGGTGGGTGAAACGCAAGGAACAGTCAATTTACAAAGCGGTTATTATGATCGCCGTAAGATGATGGTGCAAGAACAGCCTAAAGATCTCACTTTAGCCACAATTCAGGTGAAATCAGAACCTGTTCAGTTACCTGAAAGCTTAAGGTCCTTCCCTAACTGGGATGAGCCAAAGCAGGTTCGCCAAATTCGCTTTAGTGAAAAAATGATGAACCATACGAATATGCCAATGATGAATCACGGTACACATCACGCTACTACAACACCAACGGACAACCCTATTCCACCAATGATGAATGGTATGTTCTTAATCAACGGTCAAACCTTTGATATGAACCGTATTGATTTTGTTGCCAAATTGAATGAAGTGGAACAGTGGGAAATTTTCAATGAAAGCCATATGGATCATCCGTTCCATTTGCACGGCACTCAATTTGAAGTGATTCAACATACATTAAACGGCAAAACCTTCAAGCCAGAAGGCAGGGCGTTAAAAGATGTAGTCAATTTGCGCCCTTATGAAAAAGTGATTATTCGCTTTAAGCAAGGACACACTGGGTTGAAAATGTACCATTGCCATATTTTGGAACATGAAAATCTCGGTATGATGGGGATGTTTAAAGTGGAATAGTGGTATCTAACCATAAAAAACAGAGGGATTTTCGTGAAAATTTGTAAATCGCGAAAATCCCACTGCTTATCACTGCCTATTCCAACGGTTTAACAATGCAACAAGTGAGAGCATCACAGGCACTTCAACCAATACACCAACCACAGTCGCTAACACCGCGCCCGAATGCAAGCCAAACAAGGAAATCGCCACCGCCACCGCCAATTCAAAAAAATTACTGGTGGTGTCCTGAAAAGTGTACTGGGTTAAATTTGTTTGGGATGATTGATTGCCTAAAATCCAATGTTAAATGATTTAATATGATAAAACATTGATTTGAAAAAACAGCAACTACGCCTAACGGCTCTGCTTAATCTGTGCCGAATCCGACAGTTATTACCCTCAATCGCTTTAGTATGTTGCTTACCCACCCATTGGTCACCGGTATCAGAAAACGCATTTACAAAAGCATCCCAATTATCGCCGGCAATACGTTCATAGCTTACTTTGAGTGCTTTTAAACGCTGCTTTAAAGCCAAAGCGGTTTGCAAATCACGTTTGCCCCAAACAAATGCCACGATTTCACTTGTCTTGGCATGATAAGCGTAAATCAGCCAGATTTTGTTTTTCTTGTTTCCAACAAATGTATGGAACTCATCAACTTGTAAAGTGTCGTAATGCTTTTGTTTGGGTGTGATTTGATGATGGCTGCGTTTTAAGGCAGCCTAGACTTTGTCACGGCTATAAGCCGTTATGGAACAAATAGAGCGGATACCGTTACCGTAAGCACTCATTCGCCAGATCATGGAATCTGATTGGGAATGACAGCCTTTGTTGTTTAAGGCATGGCCGCCGATAAAACACCGCTGGCATATTCTGCAATAATATTTCTGTTTGCGATTGCCGTTGAAGCCGTTTTTCTTTATATTTAGTCCTTGGCAGCGAGGACATTTCAGGGTTATTGGTATTTTCACACATTCAAATATACCCTGTTCTCGCTGCTTTTTGTTTGCTTATTTTTATCAGCACACTTTTCAGGACACCACCGAATACTGTAAATCGTAACGAAATCATTGTTTTTCTCCGATTAAATTAAGTTGAAAACATTATAGGTCGGAAAGATTGTGTTGATTAGATAGGGAAAAGTGAATGGGGTATTGAATGGAATTCAACAATGAACTATGGGAAATAAAAAGGGGCTGACGTAGATTAGCCCTAAATGCCACACCACTCCCGCAGGATTTTAAGCTGCTGGGACGGTGTGCCGAAGTTAAATCGAAATTCGCATTCTTTCAAGAACAGCGGGAAGGATTTGCGATCGATTCCGTTATATTTACGTAAGACGCGTTTTGCCTGATTCCAAAAATTCTCAATGCCGTTGATGTGGTTCTGACGGTCTGCAAATTCCTTGGAATGGTTGATGCGGTGATGGATAAAACCGCTTACGTCCAACTTGTCGTAGCTGCTCAGGCTATTCGTGTAAACAATACTGTCCGGCATGATTTTCTGTTTGATAACAGGCATCAAAGTATCGGACTTGGCATTATCTAC
>NZ_GL870929.1:1576422-1585251 GCF_000190695.1 Kingella denitrificans ATCC 33394 | reverse complement strand
AAAATATTAGAGATGAAAAAATCTTTCGCAGTAGAAAAAGTGGATTGCAATTGTCCAGAAGGACAATGCGAATGTCATTTACATCATCATTAAGTATAAGGAGTAATTTAAAATGAATAATGACAACAGATATTCGTCCCATAATCACCATGATTATGACGACATGGATAAGTTAAAACACGAGCATGGAATCACAGATGAACATGGAGACCATAAGGATCAACATCACGACCATCATGCTGGTCATGACCACAGTGGGCACGGAGGGCATGACCACCATCATCACGGAAGCTTTAAGGAACTTTTCTTAAAGTCATTGCCACTAGGAATCATTATTATGTTCTTATCCCCTATGTATGGATTTGAACTACCATTCCAGTTTACTTTTTCATATTCTGATATTGTAGTAGCTATTTTATCTACTATATTAATTATTTATGGTGGACGTCCATTCTATCAAGGCGCAGTTGACGAATTTAAACAAAAAGAACCTGGAATGATGACTCTAGTTTCTTTAGGTTTAAGTGCTTCATATTTATACAGTATTTATGCTGTAATCATCACCTACGTAACGGGTGAACATGTGATGGACTTTTTCTTTGAATTTGCTTCATTACTATTAATCATGCTATTAGGTCACTGGATTGAGATGAAAGCTATTGGAGAAGCAGGAGACGCACAAAGAGAATTGGCTAAGTTGGTACCAAAAGATGCTCACGTTGTATTAGAAGATGATTCAATTGAAACACGACCAGTTGCTGACTTACAGGTAGGTGATTTAATTCGTGTTCAAGCCGGAGAAAATGTGCCAGCAGACGGGATTATCGAGCGTGGCGAATCACGTGTAAATGAAGCTCTTTTGACTGGAGAATCAAAAGCAGTTCAAAAAGGTCCTGGCGATAAAGTAATCGGAGGCTCAACAAATGGAGAAGGGGTTCTTTATATTAAAGTGAATGAGACAGGTGATCAATCCTTCATCTCTCAAGTTCAGAATTTAATCAGCCAAGCTCAAAGTCAGCCTTCCAGAGCAGAAAATATTGCTCAAAAGGTTGCAGGGTGGCTCTTCTATATTGCTGTTATTGTCGCGCTAATTGCTTTTGTAGTGTGGATGATTATTGGAGATATCCCAACGGCAGTTACCTTTACTATCACGACCTTAGTTATAGCTTGTCCACATGCATTAGGTCTGGCTATTCCATTGGTCACCGCCCGTAGCACAAGCTTAGGAGCCAGTCGTGGGTTACTGGTGAAAGACCGCCAAGCCTTAGAAATAGCTCAAGATGCAGATGTGATGATTTTAGATAAAACAGGTACTTTAACAACTGGTGAATTTAAAGTATTAGATGTAAAACTTCTTAATGACAAATATACAAAAGAGGAAACCATTGCCTTATTGGCAGGTATTGAAGGAGGATCTAGCCACCCAATTGCTCAATCAATTATAAGATTCGCCGAGCAGCAAGGTATACGTCCAGCATCTTTTGATTCGATTGATGTGATTTCCGGTGCTGGAGTAGAGGGTAAAGCAGGTGGGCACCGTTACCAATTAATCAGTCAAAAAGCCTATGGACGTAATCTTGATATGGATATTCCAAAAGGAGCAACTCTTAGTGTCTTAGTAGAAAACGATGATGCCATTGGTGCTGTAGCTTTAGGGGACGAATTAAAACCAACGAGTAAAGAGTTAATTAAAGCTCTTAAAAAGAACAATATTCAACCCATTATGGCAACAGGTGATAATGAAAAAGCGGCTCAAGGCGCGGCAGAAGTTTTAGGGATTGAATATAGATCAAATCAATCTCCACAAGACAAATATGAGTTGGTTAAAACACTTAAAGATGAAGGAAAGAAAGTTATCATGGTAGGTGATGGTGTAAATGATGCTCCTTCTCTTGCCTTAGCAGATGTTGGTATAGCTATAGGTGCTGGAACTCAAGTTGCATTGGATTCAGCTGATGTCATATTGACTCAATCCGATCCAGGAGATATTGAATCATTCATTGAATTAGCACACAAAACAACTCGTAAAATGAAACAAAACCTATTTTGGGGAGCTGGTTATAACTTTATAGCTATCCCTCTAGCTGCAGGAATTTTGGCTCCTATTGGTATCACATTAAGCCCTGCATTAGGAGCAATCCTAATGTCTGTGTCAACAGTCATCGTCGCCATTAATGCTATGTTATTAAGTTTAGAACCAAAAAATAATGGTTAACAGATCGAATGATTGAAACTCCTTAAAGTATCAAGATACAATAGTTTTACAGGAGAAAAAGAGATGTGAGTACTGGCTCTTTGTAAAATCGTGTTGGTAGAAGTAGTCGATTTTTCTACCAACACGATTTTTAATGAGAAACTCAAAAAAATCAAGAGTACGAATGATTGTGCTCACTGTACTCGTACTAATCGTAGGTGCTTTGTGGGCTTTTTCAACAATGATATACAATGACAACATCAATCAGCGATTTGAAAGTTACAAGCCGCTAATGTTTAAAGTTGAAGACTTTGAAGGGCTTAAATGCACAAATTATAAATTTTCTTCATATCTATCCGCAAAATCCAACAGAGTTGCTCCCTTTGGAAAATGAAGATCTGAATTGCTTTGGTAATTTAGCCTTGATTACGGTCTCCGGTAATTCAACGTTTAATAATGCAACGCCTGTTGGCAAAGCTAGTTCAAACCCAGGAATAATTGCGCAGAGTTTGAGCTGAAAATCATGGCTGAAATGATGAAACAAAATAACAATATCTGGGACCAAAAATTGGCACATATTATCAGGACGAGATGTTTAAAATTCTCGTCTCCCAAAAAGGGTAGATGATAGTAGAGATATTCTTGCAAACCCATCTATTTTGATAAGCCAATAAAACCTAAACATTTCATTTAAAAGGAAGAAGTACCAGTACATTCGGCGCAATTAGATATTATAGAAAAAATAATTCCTAAGAATCTAGTTGCTTCAATAAAATGGTGATTTTAATTATATAATGAGACGATAGAAAATAGGAGTGGTCTTTTGCATCACTCCTATTTTTGTACTAAATATGTTGTAGTTTTCTTGTACGAATAGCGGTAGATTAGTGGATTCTCTTCTAAGGTGCTTATGTCGAAAATGAAGAAGTGATCACGGTTATCTCTAGCCTTTTCCTTATTGAGGACAAAGTAATTCTTACGAGAAGTTGCCATTGTTTTGAGGATATCATCAGTCAGAAAGGTCAATGGAATATTCATGTTGGAGTAGCGGTAGAAGTCACGTTCAAAATCTTGGTAGCTCTCGCTGTAATAGTCCATTTGTAGGTGATTACGCTGAAATTCAACCTGATTCATAGAGCACCTCCTCAACAAGTTCAATACTAATAATGTTATGTACTTAAAGTCTTATGCAGATTGGTTATTTTGTTATTAGAATTGGGTACTCCAAGTCTTTTTTTATGAATTTCTTTATTCACTCAAAAAAACACTTGAATTAAGTAATGAAAAGGGCTATACTATGTTCAAGCAAATACTTGAATGATATTGGGGTGAGAATATGATTAAAAAAGATACTTGTGAAATTTATTATTATGACGAAGAAAAGGTCAATCGAATACAAGGTAATTTACAGACAGTAGATATTTCTAGTGTTGCCCAAATGTTAAAAGCTATTGCAGATAAAAATAGAGCAAAAATTACCTATGCATTGTGTCAAGATGACGAACTGTGTGTGTGTGATATTGCAAATATTATAGGTGTTACGGTTGCAAATGCCTCTCATCACCTGCGAACGCTCCATAAGCAAGGGATTGTTAAGTTTCGAAAAGAGGGAAAACTTGCATTTTATTCATTAGATGATGAGCATATCAGACAAATTATGATGATTGCATTGGCACTTAAGAAAGAGGTGAAGATCAATGTCTAGTGGGAAAGCAAAACAGTTCGAAGAAGAAATGAAAGCCTATCGTGTTCAAGGATTTACTTGTACTAACTGTGCAGCCATTTTTGAAAATAATGTTAAAGAACTTCCCGGTGTTCAGGATGCGAAAGTAAATTTCGGAGCATCTAAAGTTTATGTTAAAGGGACGACAACCATTGAAGAATTAGAAAAAGCAGGAGCATTTGAAAATTTAAAAATTCGAGATGAAAAAGAACAAAGGGTAGAAGGAGAACCTTTTTGGAAGCAGAAAGAAAACATTAAGGTATATATATCAGCTCTTTTACTTGTAGTTAGCTGGTTCTTAGGAGAGCAGTATGGTGAAGAGCATGTTCTACCGACAATTGGTTATGCAGCGTCCATTTTAATCGGTGGATATTCGTTATTTATTAAAGGTCTCAAAAATTTAAGCAGATTAAATTTCGATATGAATACGCTTATGACTATTGCCATTATAGGAGCTGCAATTATTGGTGAATGGGGTGAAGGGGCAACCGTTGTTATCCTATTTGCGATTAGTGAAGCATTAGAGCGTTATTCAATGGATAAAGCACGTCAATCTATTGAATCTTTAATGGATATTGCCCCAAAAGAAGCGTTAATTCGACGAGGCAATGAAGAAATGATGATTCATGTTGATGAGATTCAAGTTGGAGACATCATGATAGTTAAGCCCGGTCAAAAGTTAGCAATGGATGGAATAGTGGTTAAAGGTACATCGACATTAAATCAGGCTGCGATTACAGGTGAAAGTGTTCCAGTAACGAAAATCACAAATGATGAAGTATTTGCAGGAACCTTGAATGAAGAAGGGTTACTTGAGGTTAAAGTAACAAAACGAGTTGAAGATACCACTCTTTCAAAAATCATTCACTTGGTAGAAGAAGCCCAAGCAGAACGGGCCCCCTCTCAAGCGTTTGTCGATAAATTTGCAAAATACTATACACCAGCTATTGTCATACTAGCTCTTTTAATTGCAGTAGTTCCACCATTATTTGGCGGAGACTGGAGCCAATGGATTTATCAAGGATTAGCTGTATTAGTGGTTGGTTGTCCTTGTGCCTTAGTAGTCTCAACTCCAGTTGCTGTGGTTACAGCAATAGGAAATGCAGCGAAAAATGGTGTATTAATTAAAGGTGGTATCCATTTAGAAGCAGCAGGACACTTAAAAGCGATAGCCTTTGATAAAACAGGAACATTAACCAAAGGGATTCCAGCTGTAACAGACATTGTGACATATGGTAGAAATGAAAATGAATTAATAACCATAACATCAGCCATTGAAAAAGGATCGCAGCACCCTCTTGCTTCAGCGATTATGCGAAAAGCAGAAGAAAATGGATTAAAATTCAATGAAGTAACAGTAGAGGATTTTCAATCCATTACAGGTAAAGGCGTTAAAGCCAAAATAAATAATGAAATGTATTATGTGGGAAGTCAAAATCTTTTTGAGGAATTACACGGAAGCATTTCAAGCGATAAAAAAGAAAAAATTGCCGATATGCAAACTCAAGGTAAAACGGTGATGGTGTTAGGAACAGAAAAAGAAATTCTTTCGTTTATTGCCGTAGCCGATGAAATGAGGGAATCGTCTAAAGAAGTTATCGGCAAGTTGAACAATATGGGAATCGAAACAGTGATGCTAACAGGCGATAACCAAAGAACGGCAACAGCCATCGGAAAACAAGTTGGTGTTTCGGATATTAAAGCTGACTTACTTCCAGAAGATAAGCTTAATTTTATTAAAGAACTTCGAGAAAAACATCAAAGTGTGGGGATGGTCGGAGATGGCGTGAATGATGCTCCAGCCCTTGCGGCATCTACCGTTGGTGTAGCAATGGGTGGTGCTGGAACTGATACAGCTTTAGAAACGGCTGACATCGCCTTAATGTCTGATGATTTGAGTAAATTGCCATATACAATAAAATTAAGTCGTAAGGCTTTAGCAATCATCAAGCAAAACATTACCTTCTCTTTGGCGATTAAATTAGTGGCATTACTTTTGGTCATGCCCGGTTGGTTAACACTTTGGATAGCGATATTTGCTGATATGGGAGCAACTTTACTTGTAACATTAAACAGTTTACGCTTATTGAAAATCAAAGAATAGGTTCTAAAATGGGTGTCAACAATCGGGTGCGATCATTGAAAACAATGTTATGCTTCAAAAGGGATATTAACAGGAAATATACAACTAAAGGACGCTTTAACTGAGCAACGGAAAAAGCCAAATTTCTCAATTGATGTTGAGAAATTTGGAGAATGTTTATACGATTAGTAAAGTTGGCGAAAATAATAAAGTTATTAATCTCATGGAGTATTTGAACTTGCAAAAAAATATTTATGAGTCATTGTACTGACCCCAAAAAGTTAGACAAAAAATATTATTGAAAGGATTTAGTTCTATACTGAACAGGACTAAGTCCTTTTAGTTTTGCTTTAATGCGTTTATTGTTGTAGTAAAAAATATACTCGGTAATAGCTTGCTCCAGTTGATCCAGAGACTTGAAATTTTTCTCAAATCCGTAAAACATTTCTGTTTTCAAGATACCAAAGAAGGACTCCATCATGCCATTATCTATGCTGGTTCCCTTGCGAGACATGGATGGACGTATGCCTTTACTGGCAAGAACAAATTAAATGTACCGCATATTTATCTTTCAATTCTTCCACTAACTATACAACTACTTGAGGCGACACTTCCTTTCCAATTCCTTGTATTTTTTAATATTTCTAATTCAACTTCTTTTCTTTTTAGTTCTAATTTTAATTGATCGATTTCTGAAAGTTCAGCCATTCCTTTTTCGTAAGAATATTGTTTTCCTATCTGTTGGTGGAAACGATGAGTTTCTCCATTTTTATACCATCTAAACCATGTTTCTACTTGAGTTTCATTTTTTTATGTTTAACTCCTGCATTATTTGTTTTGTACTATATCCCTGTAATTTCATTTCTACGGCTTTATTCTTTGTATCAACAGAATAGGCCACAATCATCTGCGCCTGCAAGCCGTTTCAGACGGCCTCGGCATCGCGTGGGTGGCACATATGAGCGTGGCGGATGTACTCAATTCGGAGCACCTGGTCGAGCTGTTGCCTGAGTATGCTATGACTTACGAACCGCTTTACCTCTATTACCCCAGCCGCCGCGGGCATTCGAATGTGTTTAAGCTGATTGTGGATGCGCTGCGGATGGAGATCATCTGAAAATAAAGCTTCAACAAAATTTCTGTAAGAAAGCTGAGTTTCCACGATGCTGAAACACAAAAAGCAGCCTGCACTTTTTTGCCTACCTATCTGCCGGTCAATACCAACCGTTGGCAGAAGGCTTCCCAGTCGGCAAGGGGTACAACGTGCGTGCCGTCTGTTAATGGATGTACATCGGAAGCGCAGGCGGTGTGCCAATAGGTGTAAAACGGTAGTTTGGCGATGTCGGCTTCCGATACGGCAGGGGCGTTGTCTTGTCCTGACGTATGCACAATCGGCAGGCCGAAATAGCTGTATTGGCCGTCTATGGCTTGGTTGTCTGTGTGGCCTGTTTGGCCGCGGTGTCTGCCGGTGCGGACAAACCGGCGGCAGAATGCGTTCCAATCGTGCAGAAATACGGCGGCTTGTCCGTCTATCAGGCTTTGGGCGGAACCGATGCTGCTGTCCCGCCAAAACGGATAGAACGGTAATGCAGCGATGTGATGTTCCATGATGACCGGAAAATCTCTCTGCCCTACCGGCCGCATCACCGGAACGCCGAAACAGGCGGTTTCAGGCAAAGCATCTGCAGGCTGCATGAAGGCGTTTTGCAGGATAACGGCCGCTTCGGCAGGATCGATACCCAAACAGTCGATGGCGGGCTGCAAGGTTGCAGGCAGGTCGCAAAAGCAGCCTGCACCCTCTGGCAGGCAATACACCGAGTTGTGCGTATGAGCCAGCGGTGCCGCCCATCGGGTAACGGGCGAGGTGCGGATTCGGCTGCCTGCGGCAAAGCGCCCCGACCCGTCTTGTGCGACCGTGCCGTACACCACGGCATACTGGGATTTGCCGGGCGTGTGGTAGCGGGTGAAGGTCCAATCAGCCAGCATACAAGTGGATATTGTACAGTCGTAGACATGCGTTGATTGGATGGTATGAGTGTGGGTGTTTGGCATGGGTTCATTCCTGAAATGGCGAGGTTTAGACAGCCACAGTCATTGCGAGGTATGCAGATTGCCTGAAATTTCGCGTTACACTTCAATTGCGTTCCTGTTCCGATAACTAGTTTGCACAATTATTTTTTGGAATACCTTTGGGATTAATAACCATGCAGCAGTCTTGAATTTTTGCATACATGACCGTGTGCTTGTCTCCGGCAAGACGTGAGTAAAGCTGAGCAAATCCATATTGTTAACAAAATAAAGATTTAGTGGAGACTGCTGCAAGTTGGGGTGCGGGCTTGAGCAGAAAGTAGTTCAGTACAATAGTGTTTGACGCGCCATTAAACTTCTGTATCTCTCCGGCCAGAAGAAGTAGATGTTGACGAAAATTGTTTTCTACTCTACCCATCAAGAAGTTTAATAGGTGTGAAGAGATTGTCTGAAAATTGATTTTCAAACGATCTTTTGTAGAGACTACTATAGTAAAAATAATTTACCTTACATCCTATAAATTACCTACGTTGACGGTTAACAGCAATAAGAGGCTTATTTAGTGTATCTTGTGTCATCCCATGCATATATGCATTATATTGCCATACAATAAATTGCTGTTTATATCGCTCATTAATTTCTTCCAAGCGTTGTACCTGAGCCTTCAAATTATTAACTTGTTTTAGCAAATAATCCATCGTTACATTTGGTACTGGTTCTTTTTTTGCATCTTCTTTTATTTTTTGCTTCTGTTGGCTGAAGGCTTTTTGTATATCAGGATAATTAGCCAGTGACTGCCTC
>NZ_GL870929.1:1524736-1576372 GCF_000190695.1 Kingella denitrificans ATCC 33394 | reverse complement strand
AATCATGTTCACAGATCCCTATTTCTGTTACCGTTGCGATTCCAATTCTATCTTTCCCTAAGTCTTCATAGGTAATAGGAAGATTCAAATGAATTTTATCTAAGATAGAAATATCTTCGGGAATGAGTAAATTCCTAACTGATTCACTTTTTTCTTCTTCTGTTCTGTGATCATAAGCCTTATTATCTGCAATTCTAGCCCTCCCTGCCCAGTTCGCTAAAGTTAATTCATCCATTCCACCTCTCTCAGCTTTTGTACTTAACCAATGCCTTGCATTGTGTGATAGTAATCTAACAAACTCTCCTTTCGAAGTAGTTATACAATGCTTTTCCCATAATGATGTTTTGGGACGAGTTTCAGAATAGCAAAACCTATCATTAATTTGATTCACCGTTGGTAACACAAAAGAAAAACTTTTAGGGGAAAAGTCATCATGAAATTCATTTTCTCTAAATAATAATAAAGCTTCAGAAACCTTAACATTTTTATGTTTATCAACATAAGGCCAATTATGAAATTTTGATGTATATTTTTTATATAAAAATTTTCCTAACACCTCATAAGTTATAATTCCATCATTTTCACTTATTAAATTTTTAAACCATTTAGTATTAGTGCTATTTTTGTCAATATCTAGTACTTCAAAAATTTCACTTTTAGTTAAAGGCTTTTGGTATAAAGAACGGGATGGCGCAGCCTCTTTATTGGATAACATCAATATATTAGGATTTTCTTCTGCAAATTTAGCAACTCCTCTTGCTAGGGTGCCTATATTTGTTAAGCGTTTAACGGCTTCAACAACAATATCTTGCATACAGCTAGGAACCCATTTTAATCCCACTTTACCATTTTTTGCGGGTATCCATCGAATACCTAATTGCTTATTTCCTAAGCTATCATTCTCCCATTCTAAGCAATTAACAGATAACGACATTAACTCAGAACAACGAGATGGAGCAACCATAAGTAGAGCCATAACAGCTGTGTAATATTCAGTTTCTTTGTCTAAATTGGGGGCATCATGAAAGAGTTTAGCTACCAACATCATTTCTTCATCAGTTGGCATTTTACTGGAGCGGTATTCTTTTCCTTTTTCATCCAGTAATATAGTCAAATCTCTAGGGCGTTTGTAAGGACTTTTCCATAAAGGTAGTTGAGGTGTAATTTGATTTTCTCTACAAAAATCAAATAATTTTTGAATTTGATAACCTAATTTATTGACTGATTCCGTACCTTTTTTATATTTTTTTGATACGATATTTTCTACTTCATGAATAACTAAATAATCAAGCTGAAGTATGTCAGCTTTTCCTTTAATATTGTAGAGAGCCATTTCAACTATACGTAAAGATTCAGTATGTCGGGCTAAATTCCGAATAGGATTTAGAGAATAAGTATAACGAATATAGGCTTTGGCAAATTCAATGAATGGTGCAGCTAATGGCTCATATTTATAAGCTGTAGATTTAATTCTTTCTGTGGAAAAACGAACCTGAACTGGATAAATGCTGAATGTTGTTTTCCATTGGTTGTTTTCCCAGCAATCATTTCCAAAGGTAGTAAGCTGATTTTTACTAAAATTAATAAATTGCTCTAAATTAGATTTAGGATTATTATCTTGTGGAGTAAAAATTAGATTATTCATAATTAGTGGCTCCCAATAGTTCTTTTCATATCATTGCAAGCTTGAACAACATACTCAACAGCTAAAATAATACGATCTTTGGATGATGCATAATCTATGCTTTTGGTTTGTTTTAAACGTTCTTCCTTTTCCTCATACAACTTATTTAAGATTTGTTGATGAGGACCATCAACGAGCGGTCTAAACTTAGGACATAAATAACAAGTTTCATAGCTAGTTATACAAAAATCATTTGTACCACAAGCACCTATTGTATCTATTCCGTTATTGGTTATTAAAGATGTTGGATCGTGCCCCCTTTCGCTTTCATTTAAGTTAGAAATAATTCTACCTGTAAATGCTTGGGCGAGTTTTCCCATTTCAGCACCCATAACACGATCAATGTATTGCACTGTATCAGCTGTATTTTCAGTATAAACTTTAACGTTTTGTGTATCTGTATGATCTAGGAGCTCTGCTATAATCGTTGCCCCAACCCCTTTTCTTCCTAGATTTGTTCCTCTAGTATGGCGAAAACGTCTTGCTGTTACATGAATAATTTCACCTGTTCGTTCTGAAATTGCTTTTTGGTGAATACAGAATTTTCGTAATGCGTATAGCTCCAACGAAGAAGCAGAATAATGAAAAATATCTTTGTTTAATAATGAAAGATCAAAATTCCTATTTTTGATATTCTTCTTTAAACAATTCCAATCAATAAACATTGGTAATTTCATTTTATAACTAGAAATAAAGGTTTCATCAACCAGACTAAGCAATTTCTTATATTGATGTTCCATAAAGTTTAGGAGAATTAAATATAAGTCCTCTGTGATAGCAAGCTTTTTAAACGTTTCTCTAAATAGCCCTCCTCTTTTTTTTGCACTAGGGATATTTAAAAAATAATTCCATGTTCCTTGAGAGATTTCCTTTCTTAAATCTTCAAATTTTAAATGGCGTATTTGAATGGGTCTTCTAGCTGTAGATTGAAGTAAGTGAATATATGCATATGTTTCAAATGAAATAAGATCTTCTCTCCAAAGTCTAGCAAGTTCAGCCATTAAAGCCAAAACTTCATTTTCGGTAAATGCTCCTGTATAAGGGCATCTCATTAATACCGATTTACCTTTCTCATTTCCACTCAACGTAAAGCTTTCTAGCAATGACACAACAGATTTATCAACTCCATAATAGCCATACTCATGCCATGACAGTAAAAAACCCTTTAATGCTCCTAAATACCATTCATGCTCTTTTCCTAGTTTATTTTTCCAATCCAAGATTATTGGCACATTAATTATTTCTAAGTTAGTTGAAATTACTAATCGTTGAAACTGTTGATACATGTGAGATACGTGATAACTTGAGTATTTTTCGGCATATATTGCTAATGTTTTTCTAAAACCGTCTAATGTTTTTTATTTATATTTAATATATGTTGAGAAAAGTTAATGGTTTTGTCTTTACTTATACGCCAAAAGTTTTCATTTTCATCAAATGCATACCCATCTCTTGACTGTCTAAAATATCTATTTTGATTCATAATTATCAACCTTTTTTTGGAGCTCAATTTGAAGCTCTAATAATATTTTGTTAGCTTTTTCTCTTACATAGCGTTGATTATAAATATTTCCTGATTTCTCGGATGTATGCCCCATAAGATGTTGTCTCATCTTTGCTTCTTTTTCGGAAGAAATAAAATCTTTATGAGAAAAATCATGATTTATATTTTGATTATTTTTATCCACCTTTCGTGAAAAATCTAAGTTCCATTCATGACGAAAAATATGCGGATGAATAATAGAAAATTTAGGATCTATCTTTTTCATTGTTGGTACAATAACGTTATCAAAAGAACTGGTACTAATTGGGTTTCCTTGCGTTTTTCCTTTTCGATGGGTTACAAATAAATATGGATGTTTATTAGCGTTAGGAATCTTAGAGCGATAGTTCATAATATAGTCATTTATAAGTTGAGCTATATTTTGTGAAATAGGAAGTCGTCTTTCTTTCGTTTTACTTACAGCTTGCTTCTTCCTTGTGTCAAATTTATCATCATGCGTTCGTCTAATTGTAATTGAGGATTTAGCTGTTCCTATATCAATAAATGGGATTTGAATTGATAATAGCTCTCCTCTTCTAATCCCTAATTCCTTTAATAAGATAAACATTAAATGGTTTCTTTTTCTAATTCCAATATCTTGAAATGGATTATTAGGATTAGAAAAGTTCGCAATAGACATAAACTCATCTAACAATCCATCAGGTAGCTCACTTTCTGGTTTGATAGATAATGTTTTATGATTTTTAGGTCTTGACTCTTTAATTAACATAATTAGTTGCGTCAATTTTTCAATATATTCATTAGATACATTAATTACTTTAGATAGAAATAATATGTATTCTGAAAGCGTTGTTAGTCTATTATATTGATGACTAAGAGATACGGCAGAATAAATATCAATAAATTGAGTCCTACCTTTCATTAACACACTTTTTTTTTGTATTAATTACATTCTTTTGCTTTTTTACATTTATTCTCATATGTCGAATAAGAGATTCTAATTGGTTTTCTGTTAAGAGTACTTTGTCATGAATTAGATCACTAATAACAAGATTATTTTGTTTTTCCCAATTCATTATCCACTGTATAGTTCCCAGCTTATTTCTAATTGTGTTTACTGCGGATTGATTACGTAGTTCTACAGTTACCCATAAGGTTGAATAAAAATCAGGAATACCAGTTTTAACATTAACCAATAGAGGAAAACGTTCTCCATTTGAAAAAAGGACTGTTTCTAATCTATGCATATTCATTTAATTTACAAAAATATCATATATAAATACTATCAAATTAAAGATGTTGTGTCAAAACTAATGTAAAAAAAAGAGAAGTCTTATTTTATAAGGCTTCTCTCTGGTTTCTATGATGTATTTTTACATAATTTCTGTATATGGAATTCAGAACGGAATATCCTCATCAATATTGTCAATGGGCTGTGCCGGTGCAACAGGTGCCGCTTCTTGGCGTTGCGGCGGGGCGGGCGGCACGGGTGCAGGCTGCGGCGCGGTATACGCCTGTTGCGGCTGGCTGTTGTTGTATGCCGGCGGTGCGTCATAAGCCTGTGTGTGGCCGCCTTGCGCGTTTTTGCTGTCCAGCATTTTCATTTCGTCGCACACGATTTCGTATGCCGTGCGCTCCACGCCGTTTTTGTCGGTGTATTTGCGCGACTGGATGCGGCCTTCCAAAAACACTTGGCTGCCTTTTTTCAGATATTGCCCCGCCACTTCGGCCACGCGACCATACAGGGTGATATTGTGCCATTCCGTGCGTTCCTGCCTTTGCCCGCTGTTGCGGTCGGTCCATGTTTCGCTGGTGGCCACCGAGAAATTGCACACGGGCGAACCGTTGGGCATATAGCGCACTTCGGGGTCGCGCCCCAAGCGTCCGATTAACATCACTTTGTTTAACGACATTTTATGATACTCCTAATATTTGTTTGACAGATTCTTCATCAAATCCCTGCTGCCACGCCTTGATGAACACGGTTTCCCGGTCATCGCTGAAACTCACGGCCTGCACGCCCGAAGCAGCCTGCAATTTCCGCTGCAATTCGTCCAACTGCGCCTGCCAATGTTCCGGCACGGCATACACAACGTTTTTCACCGGCAGCGGCGCGGGCGCCGTCCATGCCAACACCAGCCACAGCGCCATCAGGACGCAGCACAGCACGAACACGCCCGTGTAGCCCCAAGCCTCATAAGCCCTGCTGCCCATCATGCCGCCCGTGAACAAGCCCAGCGACTGCATGGTATTGTAAACCCCCATCGCCGTACCTTTCAAATTAGCCGGAGCGATTTTGGATACCAGCGACGGCATACTTGCCTCCAAAATATTGAAGCCGATGAAATACACCACCAGCGCCACGCCAATCGTCCACACCGAACCCAGGCTGAAAATTAAAGCAGCCTGCGATGCCAAAACCAGGCCGATGCCCAAAATAAACACCGGTTTCAGTTTGTTGCGCGTTTCGCCGATGATAATGGCCGGCACCATCAGCGCCAGGCCGATGACCGTGGCCGGCAGATACACCTTCCAGTGTTCCGCCTTATCCCAGCCCAATTCGCGCAAGGCAAACGGCAACACGGTAAACATGGCCATCAAACCAGCCTGCAACACAAAAATGCCCCAGTTCAGGCGCAGCAACTGCCGGTCTTTCAATACCGTGCCGATATAGCCCACCTTCGCCTGCGTGTCCTGATGCATGCGCAACCGCGTCGGCTCGGGCGTGTAACCCGCCACCAGCGCGATACTGGCCATACTCAACACGCCCATCAACACGAACAAACCTTCCACGCCAATCCAACTGGTCAGCACGGGCGAAAGCACCAGGCTGACGGAAAACGTCAGGCCGATGCTCAAACCAATCATCGACATGGCGCGCGTGCGGACTTCTTCGCGCGTCAAATCCGCCAACAACGCCGTAACCGCCGCGCTCACCGCACCTGCACCCTGCATGGCGCGCGCGCAAACCAATGCTTCCACCGTGTCGGCCGCCGCCGCCCAAAAGCTGCCCAGCGCAAACACCGACATACCCAAATAAATCACCTTCTTGCGGCCGATTTTGTCGGACAGCATCCCCAGCGGCAGTTGCAGCAAGGCCTGCGTTAGCCCATAGGCCGCCATCACCATCCCCACCTGCTTCAAATCTGCCTGCGCCAATTTGTGTGCGTGCAATGCCAGCACGGGCAGCACCAAAAACATGCCGAGCATCCGCAGCGCATACACGCCCGAAAGCGACGTAGCGGCACGCCATTCCTGTGCAAACATCTGTATTTTTGCTTTTCTGGCCATAACATCCGTTCTGTGCCGCCACCCGAAAGCAGCCTGCACCTAAATACCCAAAATGGCGCGGATTATAGCATTATTCCGCCCGCCCCAATGCAGATTTACCAAACGCGGGCCGTTTCCAAAGTGCAGGCTGCTTTCGACACGCGCCGCCCAATATCCGAGCAAATCACTCAACTAATTATGCTAAAATACCGCCGATACAACCATTCAAAGGACACACACCATGGCACTCCTCCAAATTGCCGAACCCAATATGTCTGCCGCGCCGCACCAGCACCGTTTGGCGGCCGGCATTGACTTGGGCACCACCAACAGCCTGGTCGCCAGCGTGAAAAGCGGTTCCGCCGTGTGTTTGGCAGATGAAGACGGCAACACCTCGCTGCCGTCCGTGGTGCGCTATCTGGGCAACGGCGAAACCGTGGTCGGCAAAGAAGCGCTGGCCGCGCAAAAAACCGACCCGCAAAACACCGTTTCCTCCGCCAAACGCCTGATTGGCCGCACGCTGTCCGAAATCGACGCGGCACACCTGCCCTACCGCTTCGGCCAATCGGAAAAAATCATCGAACTGCACACCAAAAACGGCATCAAAACGCCGATTGACGTATCCGCCGACATTTTGGCCAGCCTGAAAGCGCGCGCCGAACAATCGTTGGGCGGCGAACTGGTGGGCGCGGTCATCACCGTTCCCGCGTATTTTGACGACGCGCAACGCCAAGCCACCAAAGACGCGGCACGGCTGGCCGGCATCAACGTGCTGCGCCTGCTGAACGAACCCACCGCCGCCGCCATTGCCTACGGTTTGGACAACGCGGCGGAAGGCACGTTCGTGGTGTACGACTTGGGCGGCGGCACGTTCGACGTATCCGTGCTGCAACTGTCCAAAGGCCTGTTTGAAGTGAAGGCGACGGGCGGCAATTCCGCGCTGGGCGGCGACGATTTTGACCACCGCCTGTTCTGCCACATCGTGGAAAAAAACAACCTGTCGCTGACGGACGAACGCGACGTGCAGCTGCTGTTCGGCTTGGTACGCGCCGCCAAAGAAGAACTGAGCAGCCGGCCTGAAACGCGGGTGCAGGCTGCTTTGAGCGACGGCACATCGTTGGATGTACACATCACCCGCGCCGAATTTCACGCCCTCACGCAGCATCTGGTCGCCAAAACGCTCGAACCCGTGAAGCAGGCGCTGAAAGACGCAGGCGTATCCAAATCCGACATCAAAGGTGTGATTATGGTGGGCGGCGCAACGCGGATGTTGCACGTCCAGCAGGCCGTGGGCGCGTTTTTCGGGCAAACGCCGCTGAACAATCTGAATCCCGACCAAGTCGTCGCACTCGGCGCGGCCATGCAGGCGAACGTGCTGGCAGGCAACAAAAACGACGGCGAATGGCTGCTGCTGGACGTTACCCCGCTGTCTCTGGGCTTGGAAACCTACGGCGGCTTGGCGGAAAAAATCATTCCGCGCAACAGCACGCTGCCCACCGCGCGCGCGCAGGAATTCACCACCTTCAAAGACGGCCAGACCGCCATGACCATCCACGTGGTGCAGGGCGAACGCGAACTGGTGGCCGACTGCCGTAGCCTCGCCAAATTCACCCTGCGCGGCATTCCGCCGATGGCCGCCGGCGCAGCGCGAATCCGCGTTACCTTCCAAGTGGATGCGGACGGGCTGCTGTCCGTGTCCGCCCGCGAGCAGACCACCGGCGTGCAGGCGCAGATTGAAGTGAAACCGTCCTACGGCCTGGACGACGAAACCATCACCCAAATGCTGCGCGACAGCATGGCCAACGCTAAAAACGACGCCGCCGCCCGCGCCCGCGCCGAAGCCAAAGTGGAAGCGGAAGGGTTGATGGCCGCCGTGCAGGCTGCTTTGGATTTGGACGCGGATTTGCTGGACGAAGCCGAGTTGTCCCACATTCAAAACCTGATGGCACAACTGCACAACAGCCTGCCCAACCACACCGCCGACCAAATCCGCGCCGCCGTGCAGGCACTCTCGCACGCCACGGACGACTTCGCCGCGCGGCGGATGGACCGGAATATCCAGCGCGCACTGGGCGGCGTGAGCGTGGAGAGTTTGTAACACCGAAAGCAGCCTGCACCTCAAAAAGAAACGTGCAGGCTGCCTGAAAAACCGCGCGCCGTCCAAACACTTCAACCAACCTTGGAGCACCCTATGCCGTTTTGGAAACAATGGCGGATTTTCTGGTGTTTATGGACGGCGGCGTGGCTCGCGCTCATCCTGTTGCAGCCCGACTACCGCACCCCCGTCCCGCATTACATCACGGGCGAAATGTATTTTCCCGACAGTTGGACTTATTCGCTAACTTTGGCGGCGGTTTATGCTTTTTTGCCGCTGTCGTCCGCCTTCTTATCGTTGTTTGCGTTTTTTCGGCGGCACAAAGCCGTGTTCTGGCTGACCGGCGCGCTGCTGCACGGCGTTTATCTGGCGCTGTTCGGGTTGGCGGCCATGCACAACGCCAGCACCGCATTCGGCATGGCTTTATCCGCCGTGCTACTGGGCTGTTTGGCGCAATTTGCGGCGCTTCTTTATTTCTTTACGCCTGCCAACAACATATAATGCTTCGGCAGATTTCAGGTGCAGGCTGCCTGCCAATCCGCCGTTTTTACATGAAAGGATTTTGAATATGAAACACATTGCTTCCATTCTGCTGCTGGCTCTCGGCATGACCGCCCAAGCCACCTATGCCGCGCCCGCCAAAGACCTACCGCTGGACGATACGAACTGCATTGCCCAACCTTTGACGGTGAAACGCGGCGAAACCTACCACTTCCGCAACACGGCGGGTAATGTTGTGCTGACCATTCGCCCCGTCAGCCCGGACATTATCGTGAAAGGCCCGGATGGCAAGCGAATTGCGTTGGAAAAAGGTACCGACATAGAAAATGGCGACGGATTCAGCTTTGCCGACCTCGACCGCAAAGGCCGCTACAGCATCACGTTCCCGCGCGCGGGAAAAGTGGAACAGCTGTGCGTGAATGCGGCGGGCTGATTTCCGTGCCGCGAACAAACATCATGCGAAAGCAGCCTGCACTCTGAAAACCAAAGTGCAGGCTGCTTTTTTATATGCCGAACCGTTTCATCAATAATGCGGCGGTACTTCGTCTGCCAAGCTGTACGGCTGCGTGGATTCGGCGGTTTGCGCCTGCTGCCGCGCATAAAGCAAACGCAGTTGCGCCTGCTGCAAATCCAGCGTGTCCTGCAATTTGGCCACCGTGTCGTTCAGCACGGCCAGCAAATCTTCCTGCAAGGCCACGCGGATTTCCAGCTCGGTGATGCGGCTTTCCTGATCGCCCATTACAGCACCAGCGCGGCAATCCAGCCTGCAATAAACAGGGGAATGTTGTAGTGGATGAAGGTGGGGATAACACTGTCGCGCATGTGGTCGTGTTGCCCGTCCACGTTCAAACCCATGGTAGGGCCGAGTGTGGAGTCAGAAGCGGGAGAGCCCGCGTCACCCAATGCGCCTGCGGTACCGATAATCGCCACGGTCGCCATGGGCGAAAAACCCAGGCTCATGCACAAAGGTACATAAATCGTGGTGATGATGGGCAATGTGGAAAACGAGCTGCCGATGCCCATGGTCACCAGCAGGCCGACCATCAGCATGGCAAATGCAGCCGCCGGTTTGCTGCCGGCAAACATATTGGCGCTGGCTTCCACCAACGGTTTGATTTCGTCCGTTGCCTTCATCACTTCGGCAAAACCTTGCGCGGCAATCATAATGAAGCCGACCATCGCCATCATGCGGATACCGCTGTTGAACACGCTGTCGGCCTCGCTGCGGCGCACCACGCCCAACATCATGAACACGGCAAAGCCCAGCAGTGCGCCCAAAAGCAGCGCGTCTTTATACATCAACTGGATGGCGAAGCACACCAAAATGGCAACGGCGGCCACCAAGCTGCGGTAGGACGAGATTTGCGGTTGCGCGGCCGATTGCTGCGCGGCTTGCTCGTCAATCTGCTTGTTTTGGTAAATGCGCGGTTTGCGGTAGTGCAAAAATGCCAGCAGCAAACCGGCCACCATGCCCAGCGCGGGAATCGCCATGGCGGACATCACATCGATGTGTTTCACGCTCATGCCGGCCTGTTCGATATTGGACAGAAGGATTTTGTTCAAGAAAATCGCACCGAAGCCATAAGGCAGGAACATATATGTCGTTACCAAACCGAAGGTGATGATGCAGGCCAGCAGGCGGCGGTCGATTTGCAGGCGGTTAAACACCAGCAAAAGCGGCGGTATCACCATGGGGATGAAGGCAATGTGGATGGGAATCACGTTTTGGCTCATCACACCCATCGCCAGCAAACCCAGCAACAAGCCCCATTTCACAAAATTCACCCCCGAAGGAATGCTGTCCTGCGCCTGACTGCTGTTGATTTTGCGGATAATGGCGCCGGCAATTTGCTGTGGCAGGCCAGAGTGCGTAATCGCCATCGCAAATGCGCCGAGCATGGCATAAGAAAGCGCAATACCCGCGCCGCCGGCCAAACCGTCTTGGAAATGCGTCATCACGCCCTTTTGGGTAACGTCGCCTGCGGCATTCACCACATCGGCCAACGGAAGGCCTGCCGCCAAACCGCCGGCAAACGCGCCCACCACCAGGCTCAATACAACGTGTACGCGGGCAACGGATAAAATCAACATCACCAACACGCCTATCATGATTGCATTCATTTTGAGTCTCCCAACGTAAGCAAGAACCTATCATACCTTAACATCTCTTTACATGCAAAGCCCCATTTCGGACGGGTATATTGGCAGCCAAATGTGCAGGCTGCCTGCATATCTTCCGCCAATACGGTTTTGCAGTGGCAAAAAAGCAGCCTGCACCTTATTTTTCCAAAGTGCAGGCTGCTTTTTGGCATTCAAAACGTCACGCGGATACCGGCGGACGGCGGCGCAGCAAAGTTATCAAATCCGCCAAACGACGCTTCATTTCGCGCCGGTCGACAATCTGGTCAATCGCGCCTTTTTCCAGCAAAAATTCCGCGCGCTGGAAGCCTTCGGGCAGGGTTTCGCGCACCGTTTGCTCAATCACGCGCGGGCCGGCAAAGCCGATGAGCGCATTCGGCTCGGCCAGCACGATATCGCCCAAAAAGGCAAAACTGGCCGACACGCCGCCCATGGTCGGGTCGGTCAGCACAGAAATGAACGGTAGGTTCTTCTCGCGTAGCAAATGCAGCGATGCGCTGGTTTTGGTCATCTGCATCAGCGATGTGAGGCCTTCCTGCATACGCGCACCGCCCGAAGCCGCCACACAGATAAAGGAACAGCCGTCGGCCGCCGCACGACGCACGCCCTGCACGAAACGTTCGCCCACCACGGAGCCCATCGAACCGCCGATAAAGCGGAATTCAAACGCCGCCACCACCACGGGCTGGCCGTGCAATTCGCCTTTCATCACCACCAATGCGTCGTCTTCGCCGGTCGCTTTGCGGGCAGCGCTCAACCGGTCGGGGTATTTTTTGCTGTCTTTGAATTTCAAAATATCGGTCGGCTTCACCGCAGCGCCGATTTCTTCGCGGTTTTCACTGTCGAGCAGCATATCCAGCCGCTCGCGCGCGGTGATGGCTTCATGGTGTCCGCATTTCGGGCAGACATTGTGGTTCTGCTCCACATCGGTGGCATACTGCGTCGCTCCGCAGGAAGCGCATTTGCGCCACAAACCTTCGGGAATGCCCGATTTACCGTCGGTTTTCTTGATTTTCGGTGGAAGGATTTTGTCTAACCAGCTCATAACGTCCCTTTGCGCGCGCAAACTGCAAAAAAGCAGCCTGCACCTGTATTTTTAAAGTTTATATACTAAACGAACCGCCCGCGAATATAACGTGTATTCGTTCATTTGGCAACGCAGGCAGCCTGAAATCCGCTCCAGACTGCCCGTCCAATACCGCTTAGCGCAACCTCGCGCCCACGCCTTCCGCCGCCGTCACCAGTTCGGCCACAATCGGCTCGACCACTTCGTCGGTCAGCGTGTCTTCCGTGCTTTGCAGGATGACTTTCAACGCCATGCTTTTGTGGTTTTCCGGCAGCCCTGCGCCGCGATACACGTCGAACAAGGTAATTTCTTGAATCAACTCGGATTTCACGCCGCGCAAAGCCGCCTGCAACTGCTCGAAGGTGGTGGCTTCGGGCACCACAAACGCCAAATCCCTGCGCACCGGCTGAAATTTCGATACTGCCTGATAACGCGTTTTTTCGCGTTCCAACACGGCGGCCATATCGATTTCAAATACCAGCGGTGCTTGCGGCAAGTCGTATTTTTGCAGCCATTTCGGATGCAATTCGCCGACAAAGCCGATGACTTGGCCGTCTGAAACAATATTGGCGGCGCGGCCTGGATGCAGGGCGGGATGTTCGGTTTTGACGAACTCAACTGCTTTGTTTTTCAACAGATTTTTTACATCGGCCTTGATGTCGTAAAAATCCGCGTTGCGCGTTTTCTCGCCCCATTGTTCGGGCATCGCCGCGCCGTACCACAGGCCGCCGATGCGTTCGTTTTGTACAAACTGGCCGTCTGAATCTTTGCTGAACACGCGGGCGATTTCAAACACGCGCACGCGGCTTTGCTTGCGGTTCAGATTGTTTTGCAAAATTTCCACCAAGCCGCCGATAAGTGTGGAACGCATCACGGCATACTGCGCCGCCAGCGGGTTTTGCAGACGGATGGGATTGGCGTTGGCGGCAAAATCGTGTTCCCACTGCTCATCAACGAAGGCATAGCTGACCACTTCGCGGTAGCCGCGCGCCGCCATTTCGTTATAAACGGCAAAACGCGGACGGCGGGTTTCGGGCAGCACCAGCATTTTCAGACGACCTGACGTGTAATCGTCGGGGATATTTTCATAGCCGTAAACGCGGCCGATTTCTTCAATCAAATCGGCTTCGATTTCGATGTCGAAACGGAAACTCGGCGCGGTAACGCGGAAGCCTTCCGCCGTTTTTTCAGGTTGCAGGCCCAAGTGCTGCAAAATGGTTTCCACCTGTTCGGCGGGAATATCCACGCCCAACACGGTTTTCAGACGACCCAAACGCAATTCGACCTGCTTCGCTTCAGGCAATTCGCCTTGCGCTTCCACCATTTCACCTGCCGCACCGCCGCAGATTTGCAAAACCAGTTCGGTAGCGCGTTCGATGGCGTCAGCCTGCAAACGGTAATCCACGCCGCGCTCAAAGCGGAACGACGAATCCGAGCCAAAACCGTACTGGCGCGATTTTCCGGCGATGATTTCAGACGCAAACCAAGCCGCTTCCAGCACGATATTTTGCGTGTCGTCTGAAACCGCGCTCGCCGCGCCGCCCATCAGGCCTGCCAAGCTCAACACGCCTTTTTCGTCGGCTACCACCAAGGTGTTTTCAGACAGAGATACGGTTTTCTCGTTCAGGCATTCCAGCGTTTCACCTTCGCGCGCGCGGCGGATGTGCAGGCTGCCTGAAAGTTTGTCGGCATCAAAAACATGCATCGGCTGACCGATTTCCAGCATCACATAATTACCAATGTCCACCAGCGCGGAAATACTGCGGATGCCGCTGCGCTCCAAACGCTGCTTCATCCAATCCGGCGTAGCGGCGCGCGCGTTCACGTTTTCAATCACGCGGCTGATAAAGCGGCCACAATCGGTAGGCGCATCAATCTGCACGGGCTGTTTGCGGCTGCCCGTGATTGGCGCGGCATGGATTGCAGGCTGCTTGAACGCGCAACCCGTCAGCGCGGACACTTCGCGCGCAATACCTTTGATGCTCAAGCAGTCGGCTCGGTTCGGCGTGATTTTCAGCGTGAATACCGTATCGTCCAAATCCAGATATTCGCGGATGTTTGTGCCGACGGGAGCATCTTGCGGCAAAATGTGCAAGCCGTTCACGCCGTCGTCAGGCAGACCGAGTTCATCGGTGGAACACAACATCCCGTTCGACACCACGCCGCGCATCTTGGTCGGCTTGATTTTGAAATTGCCCGGCAACACCGCACCCGGCAACGAACACGGCACTTTGATGCCCGCTTTCACATTCGGCGCACCGCACACAATCTGTACCAACTCGCCCGTACCCGCATCGACTTGGGTAACGTTCAAACGGTCGGCATCAGGATGTTTTTCAACGGATTTCACTTCGGCAATCACCACGCCTGTAAAAGCCGGCGCGGCAGTCTCGGCTTCTTCCACTTCCAAGCCGGACATGGTTAACAAATGTTCCAGCTTATCGGCGGAAAGTTCGGTATCGGCTTGGGTTTTCAGCCATGAGTAGGAGAATTGCATGTTATGTTCTCAATCAACTAATTAACTTTTTATCAGATTTTGTTTCCAGACGACCTGTTTACTTGCGAGTGCAGACTGCTTTTTAACTTTGTTGGGGCGTTGTTTTCAGGTAGCCTTTTCAAACCTTAAGCAATCAAATCAATAATATTGTTACGAACCACGCCAGCAAGGTATAGCCTAAGGTGACACTCACTGTAAACGCCACACGTTCCCAGCTTTTAAACCACGGCATCAACCAACTGCCGATCGCGGTGGCAAAACAGGATACGGCAAATGCGCTAAATCCGTAATTCGACCACCTTATTGCACCTTCCACATCGTCGCCGGTCAGAGTTTTCAAATCAGCCAACGCCAAAGAGCGGTTTTCGCAATAGATGGACAGCAGCCACAGCGTAACGGCAAACGCATAGCAAATGGATGGGGCGACATAGCGTTTCATGATTTAGCTTTCTGCGGTGCAGGCTGCTTTTTTATTTTTAAGCAGCCTGCACAATCATTTCGCAAACTGTTTCAAAAAGTTCAAATCGTTATCAAAAAACAGCCGCAAATCATTCACGTTGTAACGCAACATAGCGAAACGGTCGAGGCCGATGCCGAAGGCGAAACCGGTGTATTTTTCAGGATCGATATTCACATTTTTCAACACGTTGGGATGTACCATGCCGCAACCGCCGACTTCCAGCCATTTGCCGTTTTCGCCCATGATGTCGATTTCGGCGGACGGTTCGGTGAATGGGAAGAAAGACGGACGGAAACGTACTTGCAAATCATCGCGTTCAAAAAAGCGGCGGATAAAATCGGTGAACACGGCTTTCAAATCGGCGAAGGTTACGCCTTCTTCCACCCACAGGCCTTCGGCTTGGTGGAACATGGGCGAGTGCGTGGCATCGCTGTCCACACGATAAACGCGGCCGGGGGCAATAATGCGGATAGGCGGCTCTTTTTTGTCGAGCATATAGCGGATTTGAATCGGGGAAGTGTGCGTGCGCAAAACATCGCCGTTTTCAACGTAGAACGTATCCTGCATGGCGCGGGCGGGGTGGTTTGCGGGGATGTTCAGGGCTTGGAAGTTGTGGAAATCGTCTTCGATTTCCGGGCCGTCTGCCACTTCAAAACCCATGCCGTGAAAGAGTTCGACCACGCGCTGCAAAGTCAGGGTTACGGGATGCAGACCGCCATTTTCCTGCGCGCGTCCGGGCAGGGTAATATCGAGGGCTTCGGCGGCAAGCTGGGCTTGAAGTTTGGCTTCGGCCAACTCGGCGCGTTTGGCATCGTAGGCGGCTTGGAAACGCTGTTTGCACTCATTGATGAACGCGCCGACGGTTTTTTTCTCTTCGGGCGGCAGGCTGCCGAGCTGTTTGAGCAGGGCGTTGAGTTCGCCCGTTTTGCCGAGATACTGGGCTTTGACGAGTTCGAGGGCTTGCTGGTCGGCGGTGTTTCGGATGGCGGCAATGCCGTTTTCGGTGATTTGGGTGGCGTTGTTCTGCATGGTTTCCATTTCAAATAGAAAGCGTGTCGGGCAGAGGACACGCGTATCGCGGGAAGGCGGCGCGGTGCAAAAAAGCAGCCTGCACTTTGGCGCGGCGTCAATTCCTGAAAATAAGCGTTATTTTAACGCAAAAGCGCGGTTATCCGCTATCTATATGGAGTAAATCTGCTAAAATCGCATTTTCCTTTGTGCAGGCTGCCTGAAAATGCGCTATCCCTTGCCCCAAGAAATCCGCGTGCATCCCGAACGCGATGCGCTGACTTTGATATACGACAGCGGCGAACACACGCTGCCGGCCGAATACCTGCGCGTTTTGTCGCCCAGCGCGGAAGTGCGCGGACACGGCGTCGGCCACGAAAAACTGCAAACCGGCAAACGCGGCGTGCGAATTGAAGAAATCGCCGCTTCCGGCAATTACGCGCTGAAAATTTATTTTTCGGACGGGCACGACAGCGGCCTATACGATTGGGACTATCTCTACCTGCTGGCACACGAATACGAAACCCGCTGGCAGGATTATTTGCAGAAACTGGCCGCCGCCGACGCAACGCGCGACGCAGAGCCGCAAGAGCAGCCTGCACCCGCCCAACACGGCTGCGGCGGCTGCGGCAAGCATCATTGAAAGAACACCACCGTTTATGTTGTTTAACGTTTTCCAGATTCCCGCGCTCGTTTTGTCCGCCGTCATTGCATTGGTGAGCATTATCGCGTGGCGCAACGACTTTATTTTCCAGCGTTACCAGTTTTCCGTCGGCGCCATCCGCTACCACAAACAATACGTGCGGCTGATCAGCTCCGCCTTTCTGCACGCCAACGGCTGGCATTTGTTTTTCAACTTGTTCACGCTGTATTTTTTCTCGGGCATCATCACTTTGGTTTATGGCTGGCTCGGATTTCTGCTGCTGTTTTTCGGCTCGGTGCTGGCGGGCAACCTGTTTTCCCTGTGGCTGTATAAAAACCGGCCGAGCTATGCCGCCATCGGCGCATCCGGCGGCGTATCCGGCATCCTGTTTGCCGCCATCACGCTTTCCCCCATGAGCAGCATCATCATTTTCCCGATACCGATACCGATTACTTCGTGGATTTACGCCACCCTGTATTTCGCCTATTCGGTCGCAATGATGCTCAATCCGCGCCATTACGACAACACCGGCCATGCAGCACATTTGGGCGGGGCAGCCTGCGGCATGGCATTTGCAGCGGCTTTAACCCCGACGTTTGTCATGGAAAACGCATTGTTTATCGGCATTATGTCGCTGCCGCTGTGTTATTTAGCGTATGAAATTTTAGTGAACAAAAGGGCAAGATAATGAACATGAAACCAATAACGGCTTTCGGGCTGGCCTTCTTCCTGGCAGCCTGCGGCGGCGGAACGCCGTCAAACGGCAACGCCAGTGCGCCGAACACGGCTTCCGCGCCCGAAGACGCGGCGGAAATCAATTCGGTGCGTGATAATTTTGTGCGCGGATGCGTTGATTCCGCCGTGAACAACCCATCGGCCAAAACCGCGCCGTCACCGGAAAAACGGCAGTTCGCGCAAACCGTGTGCGAATGCGTTTACGACAGCAGCGAGCAGGCATACGGCAGCGCGCAATGGCTGGAAACCGTGAAGCAGGCCGAGCAACAGCAAACGATGGACACAAAATTGCAGCAAACCATACAAACCGCCATGCAGCAATGCGCGCAGCAATACTTCGCCCGAGTGCAGGCTGCTTCTGATGCTTCTGCCGCCAAGTAACCCGCAAAAAAGGAAATCGTCATGACCGACCCCAACAAACAAACCCATTTCGGCTTTCAAACGGTGAACGAAAGCGAAAAAGCCAGCAAAGTGGCCGCCGTATTCCATTCGGTGGCAAAAAACTACGACATCATGAACGATGTGATGTCGGGCGGCCTGCACCGCGTGTGGAAGCATTTCACCATCAACACGGCGCGCATTTCCAAAGGCGGCAAAGTGCTGGACATTGCCGGCGGCACGGGCGATTTGTCGCGCGGCTGGGCCAAACGTGTCGGCAAAACGGGCGAAGTGTGGCTCACCGACATCAACTCTTCCATGCTCACCGTGGGGCGCGACCGCCTGCTGAACGAAGGCCTGATTCTGCCCGTGGCGGTGTGCGACGCGGAAAAACTGCCCTTCCCCGATAATTATTTCGATTTGGTGTCAGTGAGCTTCGGCCTGCGCAATATGACGCACAAAGACGAAGCCCTGCGCGAAATGTACCGCGTGCTGAAACCGGGCGGACAGCTTCTGGTGCTGGAATTTTCCAAAATCTACGAACCGCTGAAACCCGTGTACGACCTGTATTCGTTCAAATTGCTGCCCATCATGGGCAAGCTGATTGCCAAAGACGCGGACAGCTATCAATACCTGGCGGAATCCATCCGCATGCACCCCGACCAGGAAACTTTGAAGCAGATGATGCTGGACGCGGGCTTCGACCAAGTGGACTACCACAATTTGAGCGCAGGGATTGTGGCGCTGCACAAAGGCACAAAACTTTAAGCAAATACAAATCAATATAGTGGATTAAAATAAAAATGAGGCAAGGCGGCGAGCCGCAAGGCGTACAAGTAGTACGTTAAGGCGAGCCAACGCCGTATCATTGCGATTTTAATTCACTATGCAAGGTGCAGGCTGCTTTTGGACCGTTGAAAGCAGCCTGCACTTCAACGATACCGCAAAACGGCGGCATCAAAACGGAAAGGAACAGGATATGGTCGGACATTTGGGTTTCCCGCTGGAAACCGTAGCGGTTTTTGTGGTGTTGAGCGTGGGCGCGATTTTTATCGATTTGCACGCCCACAAAAGCGACGAACCGCCCACATTGAAAAACGCGGCGATGTGGTCGCTGTTTTGGGTGGGGGTGTCGGTGCTGTTCGGCATTTACCTGCACATCCACCACGGCGCGGAAACCGCCAGCCTGTTCTTCACGGGTTATGCGCTGGAAAAAGTATTGTCGGTGGACAACCTTTTTTTGATGATGGCCGTGTTTTCATGGTTTAAAGTGCCGGAGGGCTACCGCCACCGCGTGCTGTATTGGGGCGTTATCGGCGCGATTGTGTTCCGCATGATTTTCGTCGCGCTCGGTGCGGGCCTGATGGCGATGATGGGCGCATATGTGGAACTCTTGTTTGCCGCAGTGGTGGGCTTTTCCGCCGTGGCCATGCTGCGCCACAAAGAAGAGGAAAGCGAAGAGGAAGCCGATTATTCGGAACACTTGGCCTACCGCTGGGTGCACAAACTCTTCCCCGTCTTCCCGCGGATGTACGGCCACCGCTTCTTCCTGAACGAAAAAGAATTGGCCGAAGCGCGCACGCTATATCCCGACGCGCATTTGGAGCTGGCGGGCGAAGACGTGAAACACCCCGAAAACAGCCACCCGAAAAAACTGCGCAAAGGCGCATTGGTGGCCACACCGCTGTTTTTGTGTTTGGCCGTCATCGAGCTGTCGGACGTGATGTTCGCCTTCGACAGCGTGCCGGCCGTGATTGCCGTGTCCAAAGAGCCGCTGATTGTGTATAGCGCCATGATGTTCGCCATTTTGGGGCTGCGTACCATGTATTTTGTGCTGGAAGCCTTGAAGGGCTATTTGGCTTATCTGGAAAAAGCCGTGGTGTTCCTGCTGTTCTTCATCGCCTTCAAACTGGCCTTGTCCGGCACCAACCACCTGTTCCACCACGGCTGGGACATTTCGCCCAACGCATCTTTGCTGGTGGTGCTGTGCGCTTTGGGCATCGGCATTGCCGCATCGCTAATCTTCCCGAAAAAAGACCAGCGGGACGACAATTAACCCGCCCTGAAAAAGCAGCCTGCACCCTTGTTTTCCAAGTGCAGGCTGCTTTTCAAAGCCCCGGCCAATACGTGCCACCACATTCGTTCAAGGGCTATAGTGGATTAAAATCGCAATGATACGGCGTTGGCTCGCCTTGACGTACTACTTGTACGCCTTGCGGCTCGCCGCCTTGTCTCATTTTTATTTTAATCCACTATAATTTTTCATCGGCAGACATTCAACGCCGCCCAACTTAAAGGAACCCCCATGTTCGCCAAAACGCTCACCGCCATGCTGCTTTCCGCCGCCTTCGCCGCTCATGTGCAGGCTGCCCCCGCACCGCTGCCCTTCAAAACCATCACATTGGAAGCCAAAACCTGCGCTGACAGGAACTGCCACGAATCCACCGTTGCCTATCCGGTCACGGGCGACCGCCATCTGGACAACTGGGTCAGAAAACAAATGGGCGGCCGACTGCCCACCCGTCGTTCCGTCCAAGCCGCACTGGACCGCAGCGAAGATGTGAAACTGGCCAATCAAAGCAACCGCGAGATTCGGCGTAACGGCGGAGATAGCAATATATGCAGCCTGCACCTTGTCGACACGCTGGAACTGGGCGGCTACACGCCCCATTACGCCGTATTCGACCGCGAAGATTGGCAATATCTCTGCGGCGCGCACGGCAACGGCGTCCAAACGCTGACCGTGCTGAAACGCGGCACACCCAACCCGAAACCGCTGACACTGGACGACATCCTGCTGCCCGGCCAGAAAGCCAAGCTGACACACCTGCTCAAAGAAGCCTATATCAAATATCTGACGAGAACTTTCGAAGACAGCGAACAAGCCGCGCGCGAATATGCGGATAATTTCAACAAAGAAGGTTTTCCCGCTACCGGCAACTGGCGTTTCGACAAAAACGGCCTGACCTTCCTGTATCAAACCTACGAAATTGGCGCATATGTTTTGGGCAGGCCCGAATTGACCATTCCCGTGAAAGATTTGCAGGACATCATCAAACCCGAAATCCTGCGTGAAACCCGACACTACCGCGCAAAACCGGAACGCTAATTCCGATATTCCAACGGCAAAAAAGCAGCCTGCACTCGAACCATCCAAGTGCAGGCTGCTTTTTTCAATGTATAGTGGATTAAAATTGCAATGATACGGCGTTGGCTCGCCTTGTCTCATTTTTATTTTAATCCACTATAAAATCAACGGCGACGGATTGGGCGCAGTGGAATGCTGCCGATAGGTTCCGCATCGCCGAAGACCGATGTGGCTTTGAACGGCGGCAATTCGCTCGCGTCAATCGCATCCACTTCGATTTCCGTACCTTCCGGCAGGATTTCATCCACCTGAGCAGGACGTACCGACATATTGCCGCCTTTCGGAGCGGTCAATGCAGCAGAACGCTGATTCCATGCCACAGAAAGCAGGCTGCCCTGTATTTTGCCCGCCTGGTTGCCGCAGGTCAGACACACGGGTTTGCCGCTGCGGGCGCGCAAGGCTTGATCGACTTTGGCAGTCTCAATGCTGCGACGGTTGGCACGACCCCATTCGGTAATCGCGTGTTTCAGCGCATCCACGCGCAAATTGCGTTTGTTGTACGGATCGCGGAACACCGCCAGCCACAGATTACCCGCGCCGTCTTGGTTCAACGCCGCCATTTCGTAGCTCACCATCACGGTGGTGCCGGAAGTAATCGTGCGGGCGAATTCAAGCGCATCGGGCGATTTCATGCGCACGCAACCGTGGCTGGCCACGCCGGGAACGCTGCCCGGATTGCTGGTGCCGTGAATGCCCAAACCCAAACGCGGCTCGCCCAAGCGGACGAACACGGGACCCAGCGGATTGCGCGGGCCAGGCGGCACGCTTTTCACACCGTCGCCGCGCTCGCGCTGAATCGACAGCGGAATGTGCCAGGTCGGGTTGAAGGCTTTCGCGCCGATACGGTGCTCGCCCAGCGTGGTTTGCGTCATCGCCTTGCCCACGGCCACGGGATACACTTTTTGCAGGCGGCCATTGTTGTACAGAAACAGGCGCTGCTGCGGAATGTTGATAACGACATACTGCCCTTGCGCGGTGGGGGCAATATCGGGAACGGGGGTGGTGTTCGCATAGGCGAACGCGGCGCAGAATGCCAATACGGCGAGAAACCAATTTTTCATAGCGGCCAATCCATCGACAAATCGATAAAAGGCGGAAATTATACCCGAGCGGGCTGATTCCGTGCGACAATAATCGGTGCAGGCTGCTTTTGGTAGTTGCAAAAAAACAACGGTTTTCAGACGCTGTATGTTCACATTGCAACAACGGACAGCCGCCGCCGAAACATTCAGAGTGCAGGCTGCTTTTTCGCCCATTCAACACATTGAAAAAACAATATAAATATAACCAAATATGCAAACCACCATTCATTCTTTAGATTACGAAGCACGCGGCGTGGCACGGGTCGGCGGCAAAACCGTGTTCGTGCAGGGCGCGCTGCCGCTGGAAACGGTGCGCATCCGCATCACGCAGGAAAAGGCTTCTTTCGCGCTGGCGGACACGGAAGCCGTTATCGAAGCGTCGCCCTTCCGTGTGCAGGCTGCCTGCGCGCATTACGGCGAATGCGGCGGCTGTGCCCTGCAACACGCGGATTTTGCCGCGCAGGTGGCGTATAAACAGCGCGTGTTTGAAGAGCAGTTGCAGCGCATCGGCAAAGTGCAGCCTACCGTGTATCTGCCGCCGATTTACGGCAATGCCTGGGGCTACCGTTCGCGCACGCGGCTTTCGGTACACATTACCCGCGAAGGCGAAGTGCGGCTGGGCTATCAGGCCAAACACAGCCACCGCATCGTGCCCGTGTCGCAATGCCCCGTGCTGCCGCCGCACGTGTCAGGCAGCCTGCACCTGATTCGGGAAATGTTGCAGCAAATCCACGACCAAATGCCCAAAAACCGCCTGACCGCCGTGGACATTTGCGCCGGCGAAGCCATTACCGCGTGCAGCATCCAATGCAGTCGGCCGCTGCCCGAACCCATCGCCCGTCAAACCGCCGAACGCCTGCAACAACACTCCGGCACGGCATGGCAGATTGGGCAGCAATGCCAAAAGCAGCCTGCACAAGCCATCGCCCCAAAAAGCGCCCCCGAACTGTATTACACCCTGCCCGAATTTAATCTGCACATGCCCTTCCGCGTGGGCGACTTCACCCAAATCAACCTGCCCATGAACGCGCAAATGGTAGCGCGCGCCGTCCGCCTGCTCGACCCGCAGCCGCACGAACGCATTGTCGATTTGTTTTGCGGGCTGGGCAACTTCACCCTGCCCCTGGCACGCAGCGGCGCACGCATCATCGGCATTGAAGGCGCAGACAGCCTGACCCGCCGCGCCCAAGCCAACGCACGGCGCAACGGTTTGGACAACATCGAATTTTCCACTGCCGACCTGTTCGACACGCAGCCCGACACCGTGGCGCAATGGGGGCATTTCGACAAAATGCTGCTCGACCCGCCACGCGCCGGCGCCTTGGCCGTGGTGCAAAGCCTGCACGCGCCGTATCTGCCAGAGCGCATCGTGTATGTGTCGTGCAATCCCGCCACGCTGGCACGCGACGCCGCCGTGCTGGTCGGCAAAGGTTACGCATTCCGCGCCGCCGGCATACTCAACCTGTTTCCGCACACCGCGCACATCGAAGCCGTGGCATGGTTTGAACGGCAGGCGTGAAACGCTTTAAAAAACAGCCTGCACCTGCCATCACCGCAGCCCGACAGCCGACATGGCGTATCGCCGCCATACCCACGCTTTCGGGTTGCCGCCCGTGGCGCAGGCTGCCGATAACATTCAGATTTCCCCCTCTTCCGCAGAAAAGAGGACGGGCGGCGGAAACACATCAAAAAGCAGCCTGCACTTGATTTTTCAATGTGCAGGCTGCTTTTTCAGGTTCGGCGCATGAGTGGGGTGCAGGCTGCTTTTGATGCGTTATGCTATGCGGCTGATGCGGCGAACTTTTGGCGCGGCAGCAACCTGCTCCCTCTCCCGTGGGAGAGGGCTGGGGTGAGGGCTTTGCGGGTTGCTTGCCAACTTGCGGGCGGGCAGCAGCCCAAAGAGTGGGTATGGCGGCGATACGCCATGCTCTGCCTTTGAATTTGCTGCCGCCGTTCGGATTTACCCTCTCCCGCAGAAGAGGGGATGGGTTGCTGCGACCCAAAATACCGATACAGAAAGCAGCCTGCACCCTATTCTTTTGCGTACAATACGCCGTACCCAACACCATTCCGCTATTCAGGAAATTGGATATGAAACCTTTCATCGCCCTATCCGCCACGCTGCTGCTTGCGGCGCATTCGTACGCCATGCCTGTCGAAACCGTCGATTTTCAGCCCGACAATATCCCCACACAAGCGGTATTGAAACGCCATTCGCAGGGCTATTCGCTGACGGTTGCCCAAAAACAGCCGCGCAGAACCCTGCTGCACATCCGCGATTTTCTCCCCGGAAATGTTACTGTGGCCAAGCTGAACGCGCTATACGGCTCGTTCTCCGTCCGCAGCGGCACTGAAGACAATAATTTTGCCGACATCACCCTGCGTGTTGAAAACGGACGGCCGCGCATTGTTTCGCTGACCTGCCACCTGCCTGCGCTGAGCGGCAAAACCATGCCGGAATACGACCGCGATCACAATACGCTGCAACTGATCAGCCTGCTGGAATATGACCGCGATCGCCAAACGCTGGAAATCACGACAACGCACTACACCGACAATATACCGGGCATGAGCGTGATGGAGGAATATCCACTGCCCGAACCGCCTGCCGCCGCTTTGGACGGCAAACACAGTCTGCCCGAAATATGCGGGCTGTTTCTGAATACTGTGCCGGATTTGTAGTCCATTTATCTATTTAACGACTGAACGGTTGAAGAAGGAAAAGCAGCCTGCACTTTCGGAAAACCAAGTGCAGGCTGCTTTTGAATGGATGGGCAACCGATATGCGTGCCCCGCGTTGCTTAATCGTGCACGCGCAGCAGTTCCACTTCAAACACCAGCGTGGAATTGGCCGGAATCACGCCGCCCACGGCACGCGCGCCGTAGCCCATTTCCGGCGGAATCGTCAGTTTGCGTTTGCCGCCTTCCTTCATGCCGTCAAAGCCTTCGTCCCAACCGCGGATGACTTGGCCGACACCCAGGGTAATCGTCAGCGGTTGGCCGCGGCTCACGCTGGAATCGAACACGGTGCCGTCGGTCAGATAACCCGTGTAATGCACGGTGATGTCTTTGCCTTTTTGCGCCGTTTTGCCTGTGCCTTCCTGCACGTCTTCAATCACAAATCCCATTTTGCTTTCCTTTGAAACAGGGTTGATAAAGGTTAAGCGTACCACAAAAAAGCAGCCTGCACCCGTTTCATTTATGCTACGATTCGCGCTTTCAGACTCTTCAACCCGCCACATCATGAATATTGTCTTTCTCGACCGCGCCACGCTGCCCGGCCGCCCCTTCCGATTCGACTTCCCACACCAATACGCCGAATACCCGCTCTCCAACCCGCAGGAAGCGGTGGAACGCGCCAAAGAAGCCGACATCATCATCACTAACAAAGTGCTGCTCGATGACGCCTTTTTCGCGCAAACGCCGAAACTGAAAATGGTAGCACTCGCCGCCACGGGCTATAACAATGTCGATATGGCCGCCGCCGCAAAACACAACATCACCGTGTGCAACGTGCGCGGCTACGGCAACGACAGCGTGGCCGAACACGCCTTCATGCTCATGCTCGCCCTCATCCGCCAGCTGCCCGCCTATATGCGCGACGTGGCCGCCGGCATTTGGCAGCAGTCTCCCATGTTCTGTCATCACGGCGCGCCCATCCGCGATTTGAGCGGCAAAACGCTCGCCATCTGGGGGCGCGGCAACATCGGCAGCCGCTTGGCGCAAATGGCGCAGGCATTCGGCGTGCGCGTGATTTGGGGCGAACACAAACACGCCGCCGCCGTGCGCGAAGGCTATACCGCGTTTGACGAAGCCCTAGCACAGGCCGACATCGTCTCCCTGCACTGCCCGCTGAACGAACAAACGCGCAACATGATTGGCGAAGCCGAACTGCAACGCATGAAGCCGCGCGCCGTGCTGATTAACGTCGGGCGCGGCGGGCTGGTGGACGAACACGCCGTGATGGCTGCACTTAAATACGGGCAGCTCGGCGGTGCAGGCTTCGACGTGCTGACCGCCGAACCGCCGCGCGAAGGCAACCCGCTGCTCGCACGGCTGCCCAACCTCATCGTTACGCCGCACACCGCCTGGGCCAGCGAAGAAGCCCTGAACACGATGACGCGCATGATTGAAGACAATATCCGCGCCTTCGTATCCGGCGCGCCCATCAACGTGATTGCCGCTTAAATCCGCCGCAAAAGCAGACTGCACGGCAATACGCCGCACCGGCAACGTGCAGGCTGCTTTCCAACCACCAAAACTACCACCGAACCAAACCCCGCACCAATGACACACACACTCCAATGCACCCCCCGCCGCGCCGTCTATGCCGGCAGCTTCGACCCGCCCACCAACGGCCACCTCTGGATGATTGCCGAAGCCGCCCAACTGTTTGACGAACTCATCGTCGCCATCGGCGTGAACCCCGACAAAAAAGCCAGCTACCAAGTCGAAGAACGGCAGGCCATGCTGCAAGCCATCGTCGCCCCGTTCGCCAACGTGCGCGTCGACTCGTTCACCAACCAATTCCTCGTCAATTACGCCCACAGCGTGAACGCCGAATTCATCATCCGCGGCATCCGAACCGCCACCGACTACGAATACGAACGCGCCATCCGCCACATCAACGCCGACTTGCAGCCCGACATCCGCACCGTTTTCCTGATGCCGCCGCGCGAAATCGCCGAAATCTCGTCCACCTTCGTCAAAGGACTGGTGGGCCCGGACGGCTGGCAACGCGTCCTGCCGCGCTACGTCCCGCCCGCCGTGTACGACAAAATCATCGCCGACCACGCAGACGGCGGCGCATCATAAACACACCATTCAATGTGCAGGCTGCTTTTGCCCGTCCCAAAAGCAGCCTGCACCCATTCACATGAATTTGCTTCATGCAAATAACGTAAATTAAGCGTTTGCCAAACACGGCAAAAACAACGATGATTACGCAAAATCCCAATTCACAAACCGTTTTTTCCGGAGAACAATCATGAATACATTTCACTTATCAGGCTATCCGCGCGTGGGCGCGAAACGCGAACTGAAATTCGCCGTAGAAGCCTATTGGAAAGGCGCGAAAAGCGAAGCGGAACTGCAAGAAACCGCCGCCGAAATCCGCCGCCTGAACTGGGCCACCCAAAAAGCCGCCGGTGCCGATTTGGTGCCCGTGGGCGATTTCTCGTTCTACGACCACGTTTTGGATTTGCTGTGCACGCTGGGCGGCATTCCTTCCCGCTTCGGTTTCGACGCCGCCAACCTCACGCTGGAACAATACTTCCAACTGGCACGCGGCAACGCCACCCAAATGGCAATGGAAATGACCAAATGGTTCGACACCAACTACCACTTCATCGTGCCCGAATGGTCTGCCGACACTTCGTTCAAAGTGAACGCGAAAAACCTGATTGCCCAAATCAAAGAAGCCAAAGCGCAAGGCCACGACATCAAACCCACTTTGGTCGGCCCCATCACCCTGACCTACTTGGGCAAGAAAAAAGAAGACTTCGGCTGCCGCATCGAAAAAATCCTGCTGCCGAAACTGCTGCCTGCCTATGCGCAACTGCTGCGCGAACTGGCGGCCGAAGGCGTGGACTGGATTCAAATTGACGAGCCGATTTTGGCCACCGACGTGGCGCAAGTTTGGTTGGATGCGTTTGCGCCCGTATATAAAGAACTGGCCAACACCGGCGTGCGCATTATCTTGGGCACTTACTTTGCCGGCGTTGCCGAACACGTGAAACTGCTGGGCAGCCTGCCTGTGCACGGCGTGCATATCGACTGCGTTCGCGCACCGGAACAACTGGCCGTATTCGCCGAACAGTTCCCCACCAACAAAGTCCTGTCTGTCGGCCTGATTGACGGCCGCAACGTGTGGAAGGCGAACCTGACGCAAGTCATCGACACGCTGGAACCCGTGAAAGCGAAATTCCAAAACAACCTGTGGATTGCCCCAAGCTGCTCGCTGCTGCACAGCCCGCAAGATTTGGCCGTGGAAGAAAAACTGAACGGCGAAATCAAATCATGGATGGCGTTTGCCGCGCAAAAACTGGTGGAACTGGGCGTGGTGAAACGCGCTTTGGAACACGGCAAAGACAGCGTGGCCGCCGAGCTGAAAGCCTCCGATGCCGCCGCTGCCGACCGCGCCACCAACAAACTGATTCACAACGACGCGGTGAAAGCCCGCCTGGCCAACCTGCCCAAAGGCGCGGACCAACGCAAATCTCCGTTTGCCGAGCGCATTAAAGCACAACAGGCTTGGATGAACCTGCCCATCCTGCCGACCACCACCATCGGTTCGTTCCCGCAAACCACGGAAATCCGCCATGCGCGCGCCGCTTTCAAAAAAGGCGAATTGAGCGCGGCCGATTACGATGCGGCCATGAAAAAAGAAATCGCCTACTGCGTTGAAGTGCAGGAAAAACTGAACATCGACGTGCCCGTACACGGCGAAGCAGAGCGCAACGACATGGTGGAATACTTCGGCGAGCAACTGCAAGGCTACTGCTTCACGCAGTTCGGCTGGGTGCAGTCTTACGGTTCTCGCTGCGTGAAACCGCCCATCATCTTCGGCGACGTTTCCCGTCCGAACCCGATGACGGTTTACTGGTCCACTTATGCGCAAAGCCTGACCAAACGCCCGATGAAAGGCATGCTGACCGGCCCGGTAACCATGTTCAAATGGTCGTTCGTCCGCAACGATATTCCTTTGAGCGAAGTGGCGAAACAAATCGCATTGGCCTTGAATGACGAAGTGTTGGATTTGGAAAAAGCCGGCATCAAAGTGATTCAGATTGACGAACCGGCCATCCGCGAAGCCATGCCGCTGAAAAAATCGCAATGGAAAGAGTTCTTGGATTGGGCTTGCGAATCGTTCCGCTTGTCCAGCACCGGCGCGGAAGACAGCACGCAAATCCACACGCACATGTGCTATTCCGAGTTCAACGACATTCTGGACGCCATCGCCAGCATGGATGCGGACGTGATTACTATTGAAACTTCGCGCTCCGACATGGAATTGCTGACCGCGTTCGGCGATTTCAAATATCCGAACGACATCGGCCCCGGCGTGTACGACATCCACAGCCCGCGCGTTCCGACCGATGCGGAAGTGGAACACCTGCTGCGCAAAGCCATGGAAGTGGTGCCGGTGGAACGCCTGTGGGTGAACCCGGACTGCGGCCTGAAAACCCGCGGCTGGAAAGAAACCTTGGAGCAGTTGGAAGTGATGATGCGCGTTACCGAAAAACTGCGCGCGGAACTGAAAAAATAACCGCCCTTGAATAAAAGCAGCCTGCACTTTCTGCCAACGGAAGTGCAGGCTGCTTTCTCATACCCGCGGTTTCAAGAAAGCCCGTTTTCAGAGTACAATGCCCGTTTTCCTTTTGCAGGCTGCTTTTCATGAACCACATCCGCGATTATCTGCAAACGCAGGCACTGACCGCATTAAACGCGCAAGACATCGCCCTGTCGCGGCTGGCGACGCAAACCGTCATCGCCAATGCCCGCGCCCACATCGAACCGCAGCTGTTGCAGCATCCGCAGCTGCCCGAACATTTGGCGGGCAACATGGCGGCACTGGCGCGGTTGTTCATGGCATTGGACGCGGCCTATTCGCGCCACCCCGTCCAAAGCGCCACCTTATACGCCCTGCTGCCCGAAGACGCGCAACTGGTACGCCTTGCCCACATGGGCGCCGCCACCGAAAACCTGCTGCCCGTCAGCGAAGAAAACGCCTGGCATTATCTGGCCGTCCGCACTGCACAATCGGGCTGGGCAAACATTGCCGACCACATTGCCCGCTGGCTCGAAATTGGCGAACTGCGCGGCAGCCACAACCAACGCGCCGCCTGCCAAACCAGCCTGCCCGTGTGCGGCGAAGACGGCGCAGTGTATGGCGTTTTGCATTTAGAACACGCACAGAAATTATCCGACGAAGAAGTGGCCGCGTGGGTCGGCTTGGCATTGGGCGTGTTGCCCGTGCTGCGCGAACTGCTGCCGCATGCCGAAGCCGAACCGGCCGAATAAACGTGCAGGCTGCTTTTGACGCGGCCGCACCCTATTTTATCAACACAATATACTTATATTTCATATTATTACATCATGAACACATCACCCATCGAACACATTACCTCCTGCCGCCTGCCCACCGAGCACGGCGTTTTCCAAATGCACGGCTTCATCGACCAACGTACAGGGCAAGAACACGTTGCACTGGTGATGGGCGACGTGGCGGACGGCGAGCCCGTTTTGTCGCGCATCCATTCCGAATGCCTGACGGGCGACGCGCTGTTTTCGCAAAAATGCGATTGCGGCCCGCAGTTGCAGGCTGCTTTGGCGGCGATTCAAGCCGAAGGGCGCGGCGTGCTGGTGTATTTGCGGCAGGAAGGCCGCGGCATCGGGCTCATCAACAAAATCCGCGCCTATGCCCTGCAAGACCAAGGCATGGACACGGTGGAAGCCAATCTGGCTTTGGGGCTGCCCGTGGATGCGCGCGATTTCAGCATCGCCAAGCATATTTACGATTACCTGAACGTGCAGGCCGTGAAACTGCTGACCAACAACCCCGAAAAACTGCAAACCCTGCGCGACTGCGGCATCCGCATTGCCGAACGCGTGCCGTTGGTGGTGGGCATAAACCCCGAAAATCAAGGCTATCTGCATACCAAAGCTGAAAAACTCAACCATTTGATACGGGATTAAGGCGCAGGCACGCGTATTCCTGCTGCTTTCCTAACGCAAAAAGCAGCCTGCACCCCCGTTTTCGAGGTGCAGGCTGCTTTTTCAGGTTTCTGGCAATGCGGAAAATTTAACGAATCCCCGCCTTCTTCACATCGGCCACAAAGCCCATGTCGTTAATGCGGATGTGGCGGAACAGCCAGCCTTCCAGCAGGTTCAGCATATCGTTGGTCACGTCTTCGCCGTTGTCGAAGCGTTGTTGGTATTCCAACACTTTGTTCACAAAATTCAAATGCACTTTTTTGTGCGCGTCCACCAATCGGTAGTTCGCCTCTTCCAACATCCGCTCTTCGTATGCGAAATGGTCGGCCGTATAAAAAATCAGCTCTTCCAACACCTTGCCGATTTTTTCGCGGTCGTTGGTTTCGTTCGCCACATACAGCTGCTCCAAGCACTCCACCAAATGTTTGTGCTGATCGTCAATATCTTTGAAGCCCGTTTCCAAATCGTGCGTCCAAAAAACATAAGCCATGATTGTCGTTCCTTTTTTTCGGGGTGGTTAATCGGTGTAATTGCCCGCCCAACTGCGGATTCGCGGTTCTTCTTTTTTCACTTCGGGTTTGGGCGCTGGCGGCGGCTCGGGGGCTTTTGGCTCTTCTTTCACTTCCACCGGCTGCGGTGCAGGCTGCTTGGGCGCATCGTCCTGAAGCGAAAACACCAGCGTTGGCGCAACAGGTTCGGGGGCAGGTTCTGGCTGCGGCGTGGGCGCGGCCGCCTCTTCGTGTCCCACTTCGCCGTATTCCTGGCTCTGCGCCGCCAGTTGCGCCGCATAATCGGGGCTGTCGTGATACACGCCCGCTTCATTTACGCTGTTGATATAGCCTTTGTCGTTGATTTTGATGTGGCGGAACAGCCAGCCGTCCAAACTGGTCAGCAATTCGTCGCTCACATCTTCGCCGCTGTGCAGCTTGGCGTGCAAATCCATCAGTTTATTGACAAAATTCTGGTGGACGCGGCGGTGCGGCTCCACCAGCGGATAATGCGCGTCTTCCATCAGTTTTTCTTCGTATTCGAAATGCGAATGCGCGCTGGCAATCAAATCGAACAGCACAATGCTCATGCGTTCTTTATCGCCGGCTTCGTTGGCTTGGTAGAATTTGTTGATGTGGAACACAAGCTCTTGATGCTGTTTGTCGATGTCGTGAAAACCCGTGTCCAAATCGGACGTCCACTCGATGAGTTTCATATTCTGTTCTCTTGCGCAATGAATTGATTTAACAAGATGATTATAGCGGTTATCCCGATATCCGACCAAGCGGCTTTTCGCCCTTTGTTGCGCAATTTAGACAATTATTAACCTAACTCAAATCGTATCCGTGCCCAAACTGGGCGGGCATTCGGGCGGATACGGGTGCAGGCTGCTTTTCGGCTTCACGATGCCAACCGGCGGTGCAGTTCAATCACTTTTTCGGGCTGCAGTTTGCGCATACAGTCGTGGTGTCCCAACGGGCATTCGCGCTGGGCGCAGGGGCTGCACGGCAGGTTCAGCGTGGCGATTTCGGCGGTGTCGCTCAAAGGCGGCGCGTGCTTCGGGTCGGTCGAGCCGTACACCGCCACCACGCGGCAGCCCACCGCGGCGGCAATGTGCATCAAGCCGCTGTCGTTCGCCACCACGCCGTCGGCACACGCCAGCAAATCAATGGCCTCGCCCAAATCGGTTTTGCCACACAGGTTCACGCAGCCGCCGCCCGCCATTTGGTTGATGGATTCGGACACTTCGAAATCTTTGGGCGAGCCGAACAGCCACACCTGCCAACCCTGTGCCAGATAATACCGCGCCGTTGCCGCGTAATGTTCGGGCAGCCAGCGTTTGGCCGTGCCGAACTCCGCGCCGGCACACAAGGCCATGATGTTCGGTTCGCGCGTCAGGCCGTATTTGTGCAGCGCGGCGGCCTGCCGTTCGGGGCGGACGCTTAATTGCGGGAAGGTTGAGCCACCGAACGTTTCGCCTTTTTCATCGGCCAACGCGGTGTATCGGTCCACCATTAAATACAGCGCCTGCTTGTCCAGCTTGCGCGCGTCGTTCAGCCAGCCGTAACGGAATTCGCCCACATAACCCGTGCGCTGCTTCGCGCCGGTGGCGGCTGCCACAATGACGGATTTCAGCGAATTGGGTAACACGATGACTTGGTCGTAGCCTTGCAGGCTTCTGCCCGTTTTCCAACGCTGCGCGAAGGCCAGCGCGCCGTGCCCGAACGGGTTTTCAATAATGTTGCTGATTTCGGGCATCCGCTCGAACACCGCCATCGACCATTTGGGCGCGAACACGTCGATGCGGCAGCCGGGATGTTTTTCGTGCAGGCGGCGGTACAGCGGCTGCGTCATCACGCAATCGCCAATCCATGAAGGCGAAATAATCAATATGCGCTTGGTCATAGGCGTTCCTTTTGAAAAGCAGCCTGCACCCCGTCAAATAGAGTGCAGGCTGCTTTTTGCATTTCCTGTTTTATAGTGAATTAAAATCGCAATGATACGGCGTTGGCTCGCCTTGACGTACTACCTGTACGCCTGGCGGCTCGCCGCCTTGTCTCATTTTTATTTTAATCCACTATATCGTTGGCAGACGGCTGCAACACGGCCGACCGTCATCCGCCGTTTCGGTTCGGCGCGGGCAGATGCCGCCATTATACGCCATCTGCCTGCCGTCAAAAAAGCAGCCTGCACCTTCAAAACACCGTGCAGGCTGCTTTTACATTTACCGAACCTCACTGGGCACTATGGTTTTTTCCACGCTGCGGCGACGCAGTACAAACCGTTTCCGCGCTTCCAGCCATTCATACACATTGGTCGTTTTGTACTGGACGATTTGGTCGTCCCTCCCTTCGATTTCGCTGTAATGGCAGTTGGCGGAAACGAACAGGCGGCTGTTCGGGCGGTAATAGAAAATATCCGCCTCTTCTTGACCGTCCCGCCGGTAGCAGCCGTGCAACGGATAATCGGTGCCAAGCGGGAAATCGTAGGTTTTGCCCGTGCGCGCGTCAATCATCACGCCCGATTGGCAGCTGATGCCGCAGCCCCAAATGGCTGGAATGTAATAGCTGCCGAAGCCGATTTTATCGTAGCGCGCATTTTTAATGCGACTGCGGACAACATTCCACCGGCGCGGCACAATCGGCGCGTGATGATGGCCTTTATACACTTCGCCGCTGGAATATTTGGCGAAATCATAATGCGGCTGATACGGTTTGCCGTGCGCGGCGGCGGCAAGCAGAAAGGTGGTAAGCAGCAGGGCTTTCATGGGGTTCTCCTTGTAGATGGTCGGGATTTTGCGGTTATTTTTTCCAGCCGACCGCCAGCTGGTACAGCGCTTTTTTGTTTTCGCCCGTGATTTTGGCGGCCAAATCCGCAGCCTGCTTGGTCGGCAGTTCGGCGGCCAGGATTTTCATGATGTTTTGCGCTTCTTCGGGCAATGTGTCGGATTTTTCGGCAACGGCGGGATACACCACCAGCACCATTTCGCCGCGCGACTGGTTGCTGTCGGCCGCCAAAGCAGCCTGCACTTCCTGCACGCTGCCGCTGATGAAGGTTTCGAAGGTTTTGGTGATTTCGCGCGCCAGCAGGATGTGGCGCTCTGGGAACACGCGCATCATGTCGTCCAAGGCGGCGGCGATGCGGTGCGGCGTTTCAAAGGCGATGATGGGATAATCCACCGCCAGCCAGCGTTCAAAGCATTTGATACGCTCGCCCGATTTGGGCGGCAGAAAACCGTGGAAATAGAAATTCGGTTCGCTCACGCCGGCCACGCACAAAGCGCCCATCACGGCGCTGGCCCCCACCACGGGCACCACGCGGAATCCTGCCTCACGCACGCGCGCCGCCAGTTTCGCGCCCGGGTCGCACACGGCGGGCGTGCCCGCATCGGAAATCTGCGCCACGCTCTGCCCGCCTTCCAGCGCGGCAATGATTTTGTCTGCCATCTGCTGTTCGTTGTGTTCGCGCACGGACAGCAGCTTGGCACTGATGCCGTATGCCGACAAAAGCTGTGCCGACACGCGCGTGTCTTCGGCGCACACCAAATCGACCGTTTGCAGCACGGCAAGGGCGCGCAGGGTGATGTCGGCCAGATTGCCGATGGGCGTGGCCACGATATACAGGGTTTGCGGCTGAACGCTGTCGAGTGCTTTTTGAAAATGTTTCTGCATGGCGGCCTTTCGGGGTGCAGGCTGCTTTTGGGGCACCCGCATGATGGTTCGGAAGGGTTTATCGGTATGATTATATAGCAGACTAAAATGGCAATGCCACTGCGCCGGTTCGGCTTGGAGCAAGCGTCGGGCTTGGGCAGGCATGGTTGGTTTTCGGCGGCCGGCGTTTTTCTAGGGCAGCCCTTGTGAATTTCGGAAAGGCTGCCTAAACATCTGCGGCCTTATTTCCAATCAATCAGTGGCAGAACCTGTGATGCCGGTGTAGAGGCCGCTTTGCGGGCTATACACGGTCCAAAAATAAGTACCCCACCATTCGCGGCCGTCTGCGAAATAGTCGGAACACTCGGTATCCCATGTGTAAGCTTCGATATCGTGCAGGCTGCCAAACAGCTCTTGGCAAAAATTGAGGAAATATTCTCCGGTTTCACGGACAGTGCGGCCGAAATGAGCGGGATAAGGCGGATTGAGGAAAGCGTGGCAGAAGGCGTTGTCGGGCGGGTTTCGAGCGAAGGCACGTTCGGCATCGGTTTCGCTGTCATGGAAAAGGAGGCGACCAAATTGGCTGTCCTGCCCTCGCACGATGAGGCGGTTGTGCAGTAAATCGAGCTGGTTGCCGTAGAATTCCATCGTGTTGATTTTGCGCCCCATATCGACCTGCAAGCTGAAATGTCGGGCAATCGGGGTGGGTGCGGGCACTTGGTATCGGGTCGCGCGTTCGGCAGCCTGTTCGTTGTGTTCGTCAATCACGGCGTGCAGGGTGCGGCGGGCGGCATCCAGATGGTATTCGCGGCGTTCAGCTTCGTTGGCGGCAGCGGCGGCATAAGCGAACTGTTGAAAGTCGAGCACGCCGCCGAGCTTGTGGAAACGGTCGATGGAGGCGCGGCGTTGGTGGTACTGCCATTCGGGCAGGCCGGCATGAGGCAGGGTTTCGAAGCGTAGTAAGGACATATTGTCTGAAATTTGGCGATATAGCGAATTAAAACCGCAATGAGACAGCATTAGCCCGCCCCAAAAGCAGCCTGCACCGTTTCAACTGTTCCGCAGTTTCCAGCCCGTGCGCAGCAGCGTGTAGGCAATGGTGCAGGCGGTGAGTGCGAAGGCGGTGCTCATGCCGGCGGACAGCAGTGGCGACACATCCGACACGCCGAAAAAGGCATAACGGAAGCCGTCAATCAGATAAAAAATCGGGTTGGCATAACTCACGGCGCGCCAGAAGCTGGGCAGGCTGTCCAGCGAATAAAACACGCCCGACAAAAACGTGAGCGGCATGATGAAAAAGTTTTGGAAGGCGGCCAACTGGTCGAATTTTTCTGCCCAAATGCCAACCACCAAACCCAGCGACGACATGAAAAAGCAGCCTGCACCCGCCAGCACGAATGCCAACACGGGATGCTGCGGCAGGGGCAATCCAAACGGCAGCACAGCCAGCAGCACACCAAGCCCCACCATCATGCCGCGTACCCATGCCGCGCCCGTGTAGGCCAGAAAAAGAGCGGCGGGCGACAGCGGCGGCAGCAGGATAAACACCAGGTTGCCCGTGAGCCGCGACTGCATCAGGCTGGACGATGTGTTGGCAAAGGCATTCTGCGTCATGCTCATCATAGCCAGGCCGGGCATCAGGAACACGGTATAGGCAATATCAGGCAGCGGCGCGGCATGGCGGCCGACGGCGTGCGCGAAAATCAGTTGGTACAGCAAGGCGGTCAATATGGGCGCGCCAATGGTTTGCAGCCAAACTTTGCCGAAACGCGCCACTTCTTTGCGCCACAGGGTGTAGCAGCCAATCCAATTCATAAAGTTTCCTGTCCGTTGTGTGCCGTCAGGTGCATAAACACCTGTTCCAAATTGGGTTTCTCAATATCCATCGCTTCTATGCGGCAGCCTGCAGCCTGCAACTGCGCCACGGCTTCGCCCAGTTGGCGGTAATCGTCCAGCAGCAGGGTGTAGCGGAAATCGGGCGATTGGGCGGTGCAGGCTGCCTGCAAAGATTCGGGCAGGGCTTTATCAAGCGTGATATGCAATATCAGCCGTGCTTCTTGGCGCAACAGGTTTTCGGTGGTGTCCAGTGCCACCAGCCGCCCCTGCTTCATAATGGCCACACGGCCGCAGTATTGCTCGGCTTCTTCCAGATAATGCGTGGTGAGGACGATGGTGTGCCCCTGCCGATTCAGCGACTGCATAAACTGCCACAGGCTGTGCCGCAGTTCCACGTCCACGCCGGCGGTGGGCTCGTCCAGAATAATCACGGGCGGGCGGTGCACCAACGCCTGCGCCACCATCACGCGCCGCTTCATGCCGCCGGACAAATGGCGCAGATTGGTGTCGGCCTTGTCGTCCAAGCCCAGCCGGTGCAGCATTTCGTCAATCCAGTCGTCGTTGCGGCGCAGGCCGAAATAGCCCGATTGGATGCGCAGCACTTCGCGCACGTTGAAAAACGGGTCGTACACCAATTCCTGCGGCACCAGCCCCAGATTCATCCGCGCTTGATGCGCCTGGCTTTGCACGTCGCAGCCCATAATCCGTATCGTGCCGGACGTGAGCCGGTTCAGCCCGGCAATGGCGGAAATCAGCGTGGTTTTACCCGCGCCGTTGTGGCCGAGCAAGGCAAAAAATTCGCCCCGCGCCACGTCAAACGAAATATCGCGGACGGCTTGGAAACCGTTTTGATAGCGTTTGCAGGCATTGGCGATATGGAGGGCGGTGTCGGTCATGCGGCGGCCTTTGCGGGAAATGAAGATGGGTGGGTGGGAAAAGTGCAGGCTGCTTTCGGGCAATCAAAAAGCAGCCTGCACTTGTGGTTCTGTATTGGCCGTGGCGGCATGTTCGGGCAGTCTGCACTTTGGCATTTGCCTGTTATAGTGAATTAAAATCGCAATGATACGGCGTTGGCTCGCCTTGACGTACTATTTGTACGCCTTGCGGCTCGCCGCCTTGTCTCATTTTTATTTTAATCCACTATATCCATGTCGGCACAGCCCATAAAACTTCCGGCAACCCGAAAAGCAGCCTGCACTTTTCGGGTTGCCGGAAATCCGTTTTACGCTTCCGTATTTTCGGCTGAAGCATCCGCTACTTCGTTGTCCGCGAACGCCGCAATATCCGCTTCCGCTTCCATTGCTCTTGCGGCGGTGCGTTGCGCTGCCCACGCGGCACGGCGGCTGCGGTGGTAGCTCAAGCCCGTACCGGCAGGAATCAGGCGGCCGACAATCACGTTTTCCTTCAAACCGCGCAAATCGTCCCTGCGGCCCATAATCGCCGCTTCGGTCAGCACGCGCGTGGTTTCTTGGAACGATGCGGCAGAAATGAAGCTGTCGGTGCTCAAAGAGGCTTTGGTAATACCCAGCAGCACGTTTTCAAAGCGTGCCGGCTCTTTGCCTTCCGCCAACGCCTGTTCGTTCGCCATCATCACTTCGGCGCGTTCCACCTGTTCACCGGTAATGAAGTTGGTGTCGCCCGCATCCACGATGTTCACGCGGCGCAGCATTTGGCGGATGATGACTTCGATGTGCTTGTCGGAAATCTTCACACCTTGCAGGCGATACACTTCCTGCACCTCTTGCACGATGTAGCGCGTCAGCTCTTCAATGCCTTTCAGGCGCAGAATATCGTGCGGATCCACTGCTCCGTCGACCACCGTTTCGCCTTTGTTCACCACTTGGCCGTCATGCACCAGGATTTGCTTGTCTTTGGAAATCAGCGTTTCGTATGCCACGCCGTCCAAATCGGTAATTACCAAGCGCTGTTTGCCTTTGGTTTCCTTACCGAACGATACGGTGCCGGTCACTTCTGCCAACATGCCCGCATCTTTGGGGATACGCGCTTCAAACAGCTCGGCCACGCGCGGCAGACCGCCGGTAATATCGCGGGTTTTGGTCGAAGCCTGCGGGATACGTGCCAACACATCACCCTTGCCGACTTCCTGGCCTTCGCGCACCTGAATAATCGCACCCACTTGGAATGCCAGTGTTACAGGCGTTTCCGTGCCGGGGATTTTCACCGGTTCGCCATTTTCGTCCAACAATTTCACTGTTGGGCGCAACAATTTGCTGGCGCTGTTGCGGCGTTTGCCGTCAATCACCACCATTGTAGACAAGCCGGTAATCGGGTCGGTTTGACGGGTAACGGTTACGCCTTCTTCCACATTTTCAAATTCCACGCGGCCGGCATATTCGGTAATCATCGGATGCGTGTGCGGGTCCCAAGTCGCCAGAGTCGTACCGGCTTTCAGCACATCGCCGTCGTTCACTTTCAGCGTCGCACCGTAAGGGATTTTGTGCAGTTCGCGCTCGCGGCCAGCCGTATCCAAAATCATGATTTCGCACGAACGGCCGATGACAATCAACTCGCCTTTGTTGTTGGCGATGTAGCGCATTTGACCGCCGAAGCGCACCGTACCGTTGGATTTGGCTTCCACTTGGCTGGCAGCTGCCGCACGGGATGCCGCACCACCGATGTGGAAGGTACGCATCGTCAATTGCGTGCCCGGTTCGCCGATGGACTGCGCCGCAATCACACCGACGGCTTCGCCGGCATTCACCAGTTTGCCGCGTGCCAAGTCGCGGCCGTAGCATTTCGCACACAGGCCGTAGCGGGTTTGACAAGTAATCGGTGTGCGGACTTTCACTTCGTCCACGCCGGAATTGTCAATCAAATCCACTAATTTTTCATCCAGCAACGTGCCGGCTTCAATCAGCGTGCTGCCGGTGTTGGGGTCAATCACGTCGGTGGCGGTTACACGGCCCAAAATACGATCACGCAGCGGCTCAATGATGTCGCCGCCCTGTACCACGGCCTTCATGCTGAAGCCTTCGCTGGTGCCGCAGTCGTCTTCCACCACCACCAAGTCTTGGGTAACATCCACCAGACGGCGGGTCAGGTAACCGGAGTTGGCAGTTTTCAACGCGGTATCCGCCAAGCCTTTACGCGCACCGTGGGTCGCAATAAAGTATTGCAATACAGTCAGGCCTTCGCGGAAGTTCGCGGTAATCGGCGTTTCGATAATCGAACCGTCCGGTTTCGCCATCAAGCCACGCATACCGGAAAGCTGCTTAATCTGCGCCGCAGAACCACGCGCACCGGAGTCCGCCATCATATAGATGGAATTGAACGACTCTTGGTTCACTTCTTTGCCTTCGCGGTCAATCACTTTTTGGGTGGACAGGTTGTCCATCATCGCTTTGGCAATCTTATCGCCTGCACGGCCCCAAATATCGACCACTTTGTTGTAGCGTTCGCCGTTGGTCACCAAACCTTGGCGGTATTGGTCTTCGATTTCCTTCACTTCGGCATTGGCTTCGGCCAGCAGTTTCGGTTTTTCTTTCGGGATTTCCATATCGTCCACGCAGATGGAGATGCCGCCTTTTGCCGCAAAAGCAAAACCGGTATACATCAGGTGGTCGGCAAAAATCACGGTATCGCGCAGGCCGCACAGGCGGAACGATGCGTTAATCAGACGGGAAATTTCTTTTTTCTTCAACGCCTTGTTGATGTATTCAAACGGCAAACCTTTTGGCAGGATTTCACTCAGCAGCGCACGTCCCACCGTGGTTTCGTAGCGTTTGACAACGGGTTGCAGTTCGCCCTCTTCGTCGCGTTCCCATTCGCGCAGGCGCACGGTAATTTTCGTGCCCAGCTCCACTTGTTTGGTGTGGTAGGCGCGGTGTACTTCTTTCACGTCGGAAAACAGCGTGCCTTCCCCTTTACCGTTGATTTTGTCGCGCGTCATGTAGTACAGACCCAACACGATGTCTTGGGACGGCACGATAATCGGCTCGCCGTTGGCGGGTGCCAGCACGTTGTTGGATGCCAGCATCAGCGTGCGCGCTTCCATTTGCGCTTCCAAGCTCAAAGGAACGTGAACCGCCATTTGGTCGCCGTCAAAGTCAGCGTTGAACGCGGCACACACCAAGGGATGCAGCTGGATGGCTTTACCTTCAATCAAAATCGGCTCAAATGCCTGAATACCCAAACGGTGCAGGGTGGGCGCACGGTTCAGCAGAATCGGGTGTTCGCGGATGACTTCTTCCAGAATATCCCAAACTTCCGGCACTTCCTGCTCAACCAGTTTTTTGGCTGCCTTCACGGTAGTTGCCAGTTCGCGCTGTTCCAACTTGTGGAAAATAAACGGTTTGAACAGTTCCAACGCCATTTTTTTCGGCAGGCCGCATTGGTGCAGGCGCAGGTATGGGCCCACGGTAATCACGGAACGGCCGGAATAGTCCACGCGTTTACCCAGCAGGTTTTGGCGGAAACGGCCGCTTTTGCCTTTAATCATATCGGACAGCGATTTCAGCGGACGTTTGTTCGCGCCGGTCATGGCTTTGCCGCGGCGGCCGTTGTCCAGCAGACTGTCCACCGCTTCTTGCAACATGCGTTTTTCGTTGCGGACGATAATGTCGGGCGCGCGCAGTTCCAACAGGCGTTTCAAGCGGTTGTTACGGTTGATGACGCGGCGGTACAAATCGTTCAAATCGGAAGTGGCGAAACGGCCGCCGTCCAACGGTACCAACGGACGCAAATCGGGCGGCAGCACGGGCAGCACGTCCATAATCATCCATTCCAGCTTCATGCCGCTGCGTTGGAAGGCTTCCAGCACTTTCAGGCGTTTGGCGATTTTTTTGATTTTGGTTTCGCTGCTGGTGCTTTGCAGTTCTTGGCGCAGGATTTCGATTTCCTGTTCCACGTTCAGGCTGCGCAACAGTTCGCGCACGCCTTCCGCGCCCATGTGTGCGTCAAACTCTTCGCCGTATTCCTCCAATTTGGCGTAATAGTCTTCTTCGGTCAGCAGTTGGCGGCGTTGCAGCGGGGTCAGGCCGGGGTCGGTCACCACGAATGCTTCAAAATACAGCACGCGCTCGATGTCGCGCAGGGTCATGTCCAACACCATGCCCAAGCGGGACGGCAGCGATTTCAAAAACCAGATGTGGGCAACGGGCGCGGCCAGTTCGATGTGGCCCATGCGTTCGCGGCGCACTTTGGTGAGCGTGACTTCCACGCCGCATTTTTCACAGGTTACACCTTTGAATTTCAAACGTTTGTATTTGCCGCACAAGCACTCGTAGTCTTTCACTGGGCCGAAGATTTTGGCGCAGAACAAACCGTCGCGCTCGGGTTTGAAGGTGCGGTAGTTGATGGTTTCGGGTTTTTTCACTTCGCCGTAGGACCATGAACGGATGGTCTCGGGCGAGGCGATGCCGATTTTGATGGCATCAAATTCTTCAGAGCCTGCTTGTTGCAGAGGTGCGAACAGGTCGGTTAAGTTCATTTTTTGCTCCTGTTGAGAGAATTTTTTCGAGTGCTTGGGGTTTGGGTTATGGGGTGCAGGCTGCTTTTAGGGCGTTCGGCGCGGGCATTAAGCCTTTTGGCAGGTCATGTCGTTTCTGTCGCCCTGCATGCGGACGCGCATAGTGCCGTTGCCGATTTGCTTAACCTGCATTTGCAGGCGGCCTAGTTTGCCGATAGTACTTCTCATCTGGGCAAACGTTTCGTTATCCGTTTCGCGCCATGCGGCGGTGCGGATTTTTTCAGGATTGTGCCGTCGCTCGACATTAGTGGTTTTGATATTCAAACCGACTTTCTCTGCGGTTAGCGTCCAAGTGCCGTTGCCAATATGACGGTACGTCAGGGTTTCGTCTTTAGGCGTGCCGGGGAAGGGAATCGTTATATCTACTGTAGCGGATACTTCCTGCCCATTGCCGAACGTAAACGCCATCGGCGTTTTATCGGCGGCGGTGCACTGCCATTTGCCGACCAGTTGCGCTTTTTGAATGACGGCAGGTTTGGCCAACACGGGCGCGACGGCAAACAATGCGGCCAAAAAAATCAGGTATTTTTTCTGCATAACAGTTTCTTTCTATGGACTTCGAAGGGTGCAGGCTGCTTTTTGGGGTTTCAGGCTGCCTGAAAACGCTAGCGGTAGGTTTGGCAGGACACGTCTTCGTCTTTGCAGAACATTTCGTTGTGCGCCGCGCGGCATTGGCGGATAACGTCCAAACGTGCCCTGCCCCGATTGGTGTTTTCGGCGCGGAAGGTTTGTGTAAACGCCTTCAGCCGACAGACATACACGGCTTGTCCGTCATCGCTTCGCCGTCCGTGCCGTTCTGCCAGCAGGCGGTTAACCTGTTCGGTCAGCACGTTCACTCGGTGTTCCAATTCGGCGATGCGCTCGCTGTCGCTTGGGGCGGCGTGCGCGGCAGGCTGCACCAAAAGCAGGGCGGCAGCCAAAATAGCGGCGGTTTTATTCATCATTCACGATTCCTTTTGCAATATTCGGCGGGTGCAGGCTGCTTTTTCGGGCAGCCCGAACCGTCAGGCAATCATCATAAAGCCGCCCATAATCACAACCACGGCCACGACAAAAATCGCCACGCCGAGCACGCCGCGCTGCCAGCCCTGCAATTCGTCCCATGCTTCGCTAAACCGCGAAAACGGGATGCCGGACGAGGTTTCCAAGAACCCCATCATCGCCACCACCAAAGGCAGCGCAAACAAAATCAGCTTGAATGCACCGCCCGATGTGGAAGGCTTGCCGGACATCAGCCACAGCAACATCAACACACTGGCCGCGCCGCCTACCATCAATTTTTTCAATCCAAGGCTGCGGACTTCCTGTCTTTGCTTGGCCAATTTGCGTTCTGTTCTGGGCATTGCTGTTTTCCCTATGATTTATCCTGATGTGCAGGCTGCCTGAAAAGCAGCCTGCACCCCGTTAGTTCTGTTCCAAATCGATATCCAGACCCAGCGAGCGGATTTCCTTGACAATCACATTGAACGACTCAGGCATACCCGCATCGATTTTGTGTTCGCCTTTGACGATGTTTTCGTACATTTTGGTACGGCCTGTAACGTCGTCGGATTTCACGGTCAGCATTTCCTGCAAGGTATATGCCGCACCGTAGGCTTCCAACGCCCACACCTCCATCTCACCGAAACGCTGGCCGCCGAACTGGGCTTTACCGCCGAGCGGCTGCTGGGTAACGAGCGAGTACGGGCCGGTTGAACGGGCGTGCATTTTCTCGTCCACCAAGTGGTGCAGTTTCAGATAGTGCATCACACCCACGGTAACCTTGCGGTCAAACGGTTCGCCGGAGCGGCCGTCATACAGGGTGATTTGGGTTTTGGTATCGTTGAAGCCCAATTTCTGCACGTCGGGGTCATTGCTCGGATAAGCCAGTTCCAGCATGTCGTAGATTTCTTTTTCCTTCGCGCCGTCAAACACAGGGGAAGCGAAAGTCGCCCCTTTGCGCAGATTGTCGGCCAGCAACAGGATTTCGTCGTCCGACAGGCTGTCCAAGTCCTCTTTGTGCGCCGCGTTTTTGTTGTACAGCTCGTTCAGGAACTTGCGGATTTCTTTCACTTTACGCTGTTCGGCAAGCATTTTGTCGATGCGTTGGCCTATGCCTTTTGCCGCCCAGCCCAAGTGCACTTCCAAAATCTGACCGATGTTCATCCGCGAAGGTACGCCCAACGGATTCAACACAATGTCCACCGTGCGGCCGTCTGCCATGTAAGGCATATCTTCCACCGGCAGAATGCGCGATACCACGCCTTTGTTACCGTGGCGGCCGGCCATTTTGTCGCCCGCCTGCAAGCGGCGTTTGATGGCGATAAACACTTTGACCATTTTTTGCACGCCCGGCGGCAACTCGTCGCCCTGCGTCATTTTTTTCTTTTTCACTTCAAACGCAGCTTCAGCTTCTTCGCGTTTTTGTTGCAGTGAAAGTTTAATCAGTTCAAGCTGCTTGGCGATGTCTTCGTCGGCCACGCGGATATCGAACCAATCGTGGCGGCTCGGCAGTCCGTGCAGGTATTCCGCCGTAATCGCCTTACCTTTGCCCAGTTTCATCGGGCCGCCGTTGGCTTTTTGGCCGACCAGCATACGCTCGATACGGTCAAATGCGTCGTTGTCGAAGATGCGGACTTGGTCGTTCAAGTCTTGACGGTAGCGGCGCAGCTCGGCATCGATAATGGATTGGGCGCGTTTGTCGCGCTGGATGCCTTCGCGTGTGAACACTTGCACGTCAATCACAGTGCCGCTCATGCCGGTTGGCATCCGCAAAGAAGTGTCTTTCACATCCGATGCTTTTTCACCGAAAATCGCACGCAGCAGTTTTTCTTCGGGCGTAAGCTGGGTTTCGCCTTTGGGCGTTACTTTGCCGACCAATACGTCGCCTGCCTCCACTTCCGCACCAATATAGATAATGCCGCTTTCATCCAAACGGTTTTGCATTTTTTCGGACAGGTTCGGAATATCGCGCGTGATGTCTTCCGCACCCAGTTTGGTATCGCGCGCTACGACGTTCAATTCTTCAATGTGGATAGACGTGTAACGGTCGTCCGCAGCCACTTTCTCGCTAATCAGAATCGAGTCTTCGTAGTTGTAGCCGTTCCAAGGCATAAAGGCGATGGTCATATTTTGACCCAAAGCCAATTCGCCCAAGTCTGTGGACGCGCCGTCGGCAATCAAATCGCCGCGTTGCAGCACGTCGCCTTTGTTCACGGCAGGACGCTGGTTGATGTTGGTGGATTGGTTGGAACGTGTGAATTTCACCAAATTGTAAATGTCCACACCACCTTCGGCTGCGGTTGCTTCGTCATCGTGCACACGCACCACCACGCGGTTTGCGTCCACATACTCCACCACGCCGCCGCGACGGGCAACAATGGCGGTTGCACTATCCACGGCCACGGCACGTTCGATGCCCGTACCGACCAATGGTTTTTCGGCGCGCAGGCAAGGCACGGCTTGACGTTGCATGTTCGCACCCATCAAAGCGCGGTTCGCATCGTCATGCTCCAAGAACGGAATCAGCGAAGCGGCAACAGACACCACTTGACCGGTCGCCACGTCCATGTATTGTACGCGGTCGGCAGTCGCCAAAATGGTTTCGCCTTTTTCACGGCAGGTAATCAGTTCGTCTTTCAGTTTGCCGGTTTTCTCATCAATTTCCGAGTTCGCTTGCGCAATTACATAACGTCCTTCTTCAATTGCCGACAGATAATCGATTTCGTTGGTCACTTTGCCGTCCACCACGCGGCGGTACGGTGTTTCCAAGAAACCGTAATCATTGGTGCGCGCATAAACAGACAGCGAGTTAATCAAACCAATGTTCGGACCTTCCGGCGTTTCAATCGGGCAAACGCGACCGTAGTGGGTCGGATGCACGTCGCGCACTTCAAAGCCTGCACGTTCGCGTGTCAAACCGCCCGGACCCAATGCAGACACACGACGTTTGTGCGTGATTTCGGACAGCGGATTGGTTTGGTCCATAAACTGAGACAGTTGGCTGGAACCGAAAAATTCCTTAATGGCAGCAGAAACGGGTTTGGCGTTAATCAGGTCGGTCGGCATCAGACCTTCGCTTTCGGCCTGATTCAGACGCTCTTTCACCGCACGTTCCACGCGCGCCAAACCGGCACGGAACTGGTTTTCTACCAATTCGCCCACGGAACGCACGCGACGGTTACCCAAATGGTCAATATCGTCCACTTCGCCATGGCCGTTGCGCAACTCTACCAACGTGGCAATCGTCATCACGATGTCTTCCACGCTCAAAATATGCAGTTTGGCTTCTTTTTCGCCTACACCGGCAAAAGTTTCATTCAGCAGACGGCCATACCAGTTATTTTCCTGTGCAGGCAGCAATTTTTGCTCATAAGTGCGCGTGTTGAATTTCATGCGGCCAACGCGCGACAAATCGTAGCTCTCCTCTTGGAAGAACATACGGTTGAACAGGGCTTCTACCGCTTCATCGGTAGGCGGTTCGCCAGGGCGCATCATACGGTAAATGGCGATACGTGCAGCCTGCTTGTCGCGTGTTTCATCAGTACGCAACGTTGCCGACAGATAATTGCCCGCATCGGTATCATTGATAAACAAGGTTTTGATTTCTTTCACCTCTTGAATATCCAATTCTGCCAACAATTCTTCCGTAATTTCGCTATTGGCAGCGGCCAGTACCTCACCGGTATCCGGAACGATAATATCGTTGGCCAGGGTTTTGCCCAACAAAATTTCCGCATCAATCGTTAATCGCGTCAATCCTGCTTTTTGAATTTCGCGAATCACTTTACCGTTGATTTGTTTACCCGCCGATACCAACACATTGCCATCGTTGTCCACAATATCGAACTTGGCAGTTTCACCACGCAAACGATCTACGACTAAATCGGTTTGAACACCGTCTTTACCCAAATAATAGGTCTCACAATCGTAAAACATATTCAGCATTTCGCTATCGCTATAGCCCAATGCACGCAACAGAATCGTTACAGGCATTTTGCGACGGCGGTCGATACGGAAATATAACAAGTCCTTCGGATCAAATTCAAAGTCCAACCAAGAACCGCGGTATGGAATAATCCGTGCAGAAAACAGCAATTTGCCAGAAGCATGCGTCTTGCCGCGGTCGTGTTCAAAAAACACACCAGGCGAGCGGTGCAGCTGCGATACAATCACGCGCTCCGTACCGTTAATCACAAACGAGCCACTCGGTGTCATTAGAGGAATTTCGCCCATATACACGGTATTTTCGCGAATCTCTTTTACTTCGCGATCCTCAACCTTAGAGGAGCCCTCTTTATTAAAGATGACCAGTTTGATTTTGGCGCGCAATGGTGCCGCATAGGTAATACCACGCAGCTGACACTCAGGAATATCAAACTCCGGCTCACCCAAAATATACTGTTCAAACTGCAACTCTGCATAACCGTTATTGCTTACGATTGGGAAAATCGAACCAAAAGCAGCCTGCAACCCTTCATCGACACGTTTATCGGCGGCACGGTCTTGTTGCAAAAATTTATCATAGGATTCCAATTGCGTTGTCAGCAAATATGGAACTTCCAAAATGGTCTCACGCTTCGCAAAACTTTTACGAATACGTTTTTTCTCAGTAAACGTATAATTCATTACAAGACACCTCGATTAAAGTACAAATTCCCATGACGATGAAGACACAGGCCGATTTTGGTAAAAATGAGTAAAATATAAACAAATTTTACAAAATAATCTTTTTAAATTCTCTTTATTAGTAATTTTTTGTAAAATTTACTTTTCCAATATATCAAAGCACAACAAGGCTGGTAGTTTTAATACTACCAGCCCTAGTTGTCAAATTGTAAAAATCAAAGATTATTTGATTTCTACTTTTGCACCAGCTTCTTCCAATTGTTTTTTGATGTCATCAGCTTCAGCTTGAGAAACACCTTCTTTCAGTGTTTTAGGAGCGCCGTCAACCAAGTCTTTAGCTTCTTTCAAGCCCAAGCCAGTGATTGCACGAACTACTTTAATCACACCAACTTTTTGATCGCCAGAAGCAGCCAAGATTACATCAAATTCAGTTTTTGCTTCAGCAGCACCAGCAGCACCGCCAGCAGCAGGACCCGCAACTGCAACTGCAGCAGCAGATACACCGAATTTTTCTTCAAAAGCTTTAACCAGCTCGTTCAATTCCATCACAGTCAATTGTTCAACTGCATTCAAAATGTCTTCTTTAGTAATAGCCATGACTATTAAACTCCAAAATATTGATTCAAATTTAAAATGTTAAACAAATAAAATCGTTGAGAAATTAAGCGTTTTCGCTTTCTTTTTTCTCTGCCAAAGCTGCCAAAGCACGGGCAAAGCCAGAAACAGGCGCCTGCATAACGAACAGCAATTTGGACAACAGTTCTTCGCGGCTTGGAATAGATGCCAACTCACCCACTTGGGCAGCATTCATCACATCACCATTATAAGAACCGGCTTTAATAACGATTTTGTCGTCTTTTTTCGCGAATTGGTGCAGCACTTTTGCAGCAGCAACTGCATCTTCAGATGCAGCATAAACCAATGGACCTACCATTTGGTCAGCTAAATTTGCAAAAGAAGTTCCTTCAACTGCACGACGAGCCAATGTGTTTTTCAGAACACGCAAATAAACGCCTTCTTTACGCGCATTGGCACGCAGCTCAGTCATGCTGGCAACACTGATACCGCGATATTCAGCAATTACCATAGTTTGAGCATTGGCAATACCTGCACTAATCTCTTCTACGGCTGCTTTCTTGGTTTCAATATTGAGACTCAAGGTCTACCTCCCACTGTTTATCAAAAGAATAGGATCAGACATCCTACTCCACCAGCGCGGCAACCTGATTAGACATTTTGCAATCACTTGCTTAATATTTTCAGGACTACCGTCTGCGTAGGGTGATTTTTTAAAACTTGCGTTCCCTACGGTCTTGGACTTCTACTTAAATAAATTAAGTAGCCCATTTCAGGCAGCCGGCACAAATACAGACCACCCAAATTCTTTTACTTAATTATTCACGCTTGCAGTATCAACGCGCACACCCAAACCCATTGTGCTGGATACGGCAATTTTTTTCAGATACTGACCCTTAGCAGCAGCTGGTTTTGCTTTCACAATTGCATCCAACAGTGCATCAAAGTTAGCTTTCAAATCAGCCTCTGCAAATGAAGCACGGCCAATCGTTGCATGAACAATACCTGCCTTATCAGTACGGTATTGAACCTGACCTGCTTTAGCATTTTTAACCGCCTCTGCAACATTAGGCGTTACTGTGCCTACTTTAGGGTTTGGCATCAAACCGCGCGGGCCTAAAATTGTACCTAACTGGCCTACAATGCGCATTGCATCAGGAGACGCAATCACCACGTCGAAATCCATATTGCCTTTTTTGATTTCTTCAGCCAAATCCTCGAAACCAACAATATCCGCACCAGCAGCTTTAGCAGCTTCAGCGTTGGCACCTTGCGTAAATACAGCTACGCGTGTTGTTTTACCAGTACCTTTTGGCAAAACAACCGAACCACGAATCACTTGATCAGATTTACGTGGATCTACACCCAAGTTAAAAGATACATCAATAGATTCATCAAATTTAGCAGTAGCTGCTTTTTTTACCAGAGCAACTGCTTCATCAATTGAATACAGCTTGTTGGCCTCAACTGAAGAGCGCAATTCTTTCAAGCGTTTAGAAATCTTAGCCATTACACCACTCCTTCAGTATTCAAACCCATAGAACGCGCAGAACCAGCAATCGTGCGAACTGCCGCATCCAAATCCGCAGCGGTCAAGTCAGGCTCTTTAGTTTTCGCAATTTCTTCCAATTGCGCACGAGTAACCGTGCCAACTTTGTTGGTCAAAGGATTTGAGCTACCACTCTTAATGCCAGCTGCTTTTTTCAAAAGTACAGATGCAGGAGGTGTTTTTAAAACAAAAGTAAAAGATTTATCTGCATACGCCGTAATTACTACTGGCGTTGGCAAACCAGGCTCCAAGCCTTGCGTTGCCGCATTAAATGCTTTACAAAATTCCATAATATTCAAACCGCGTTGACCCAGCGCAGGGCCAACAGGTGGTGATGGATTGGCTTTACCTGCAGGGATTTGCAGTTTGATGTAGCCTACAATTTTCTTTGCCATTTTAAATTAAACTCCAAAAAACGGGTAAAACGCAGAACGATTCCGCTCCCCAAATTAAGCGGGCGATTATAACTGATATTTTTTCAAAGCACAACAGCGAAAATCTATGAAAGCAGCCTGCACTCAAATAAACAATCAGTTAAAACCTCTCACACTATCTTCTCAACCTGTCTTCTCAACCTGGCCAAATTCCAACTCAACAGGAGTCTCCCGACCAAAAATTTGCACCATAACACGTAATTTATTTTTTTCGTACTCTACATGTTCCACAACGCCATTAAAATCAGCGAATGGCCCTTCATTAATGCGCACTTGCTGCCCAATATCAAACTCCACTCGCGGCTTAGGTTTCTTCATTACACCATCTTGAGAAGAGCCGCCAACTTGAGCCATCATGGCATCTACCTCTTTTTGCGTGATAGGGAGGGGGCGATGGACTGTACCGCCAACGAATCCATTAACCTTTGGAATACTCTTAACCAAGTGCCATGAGCTATCCATCATCTCCATTTCTACCAGCACATAACCCGGAAAAAATTTGCGTTCGGATACCGTACGGCGACCATTTTTAATATCCACCACTTCTTCAACCGGTACCAAAATTTGTCCAAAATACTCCTCCATCCCCTCGCGGGCAATACGTTCTTTAAGTGTTTTTTGAACATTCTTCTCAAAGCCAGAATAAGCCTGTACCACATACCAACGTTTCGACATATCCAATTCCTTATTTTTATTTAAGCAGGATCAAATTGATCAGCAAAGACATGATGCTATCCACCCCATAAATGAAAATAGCAAAAATTGTCACAAACACCAAGACGAATCCCGTCATACGCACAGCGTCGGAACGCTTGGGCCACACCACTTTTTTAAATTCTGCTATAGATTCTTTGAAATAACGAAACAGTCTTAAACCACCTTGTTTTTCAGGGCTTGTTTCTTGATTCATAATATTGTCTCAATCTGTTATCTAACAGCTAAATTATCATATAAAAAAAACTAACCAAGTCTCGCCTGGTTAGTTTTTTTGTCTGGCAGGCCAAGTAGGTCTCGAACCTACAACCCTCGGTTTTGGAGACCGATACTCTACCAATTGAGCTATTGGCCTAAACTCTTACAAC
>NZ_GL870929.1:1457392-1524256 GCF_000190695.1 Kingella denitrificans ATCC 33394 | reverse complement strand
GCAATTCCTATTCAAATATGCAATTAAAGTTAAAATGGAAATCTTAAGAATTTTGGTGCCCATGGGCAGATTTGAACTGCCGGCCTCTCCCTTACCAAGGGAGTGCTCTACCCCTGAGCTACATGGGCTTGTCGCCTAATATTTAGATTTGGAGCGGGTGAAGGGAATCGAACCCTCACCGTAAGCTTGGAAGGCTTCTGCTCTACCATTGAGCTACACCCGCTTATCATCTACTCCAAATATCGGATGATTGGTGGTGGGAGAAGGATTCGAACCTTCGAAGCTTTCGCAACAGATTTACAGTCTGCCCCCTTTGGCCGCTCGGGAATCCCACCATAGAGAAACCGAACTATAACGATATTACGCCGATTCCGTCAAGACAATTTTTGTTTTTTTTCTTAATTATCTTGTTTTATTGCGAATTATTTTATTTTTCCGCCACAATTTTATAATATTTCGCCATCAATTCATCGTGGCTTTCGGGATGCTCTTCGTCAATCAGGATGCAATCCACCGGGCAAACTTGCTGGCATTGTGGCTCGTCGTAATGCCCAACGCATTGCGTACAGAGATTGGGATTGATTTCATAAATTTCTTCGCCTTGCGAAATGGCATCGTTGGGGCATTCTGGTTCGCACACATCGCAGTTGATGCATTCGTCGGTAATAAACAGTGACATGATTTGCGTCTCGTAATTGTTATTAAAAAATCGCGCGATTATAGCATATTTTGCCAAAAAGCAGCCTGCACTTTTTCAATTATTCCGCGCAATAACGGTATAGCCGCTGCTGCCCCTGTCCTGCTTTGCTTCGTTTTATTTCTTCTAAATAATCAGGAATTTCCGGAAAATCTCCCGCTTCAATATACACCAGCGCTTCATGATTCAGGCAACGGCCGAGGCGTGCGAACAGCGTTTCCCATTGCGCCCAGCGAAACGGCGGGTCAAGCATGACGATATCGAACTGCTGCTGCGTTTGTGTGAGAAACTGCAAGGCTTCTTGGGCATGAATCTGCACCTGTTGCGCCAACTGGAACATTTGCCGGTGCTGCTGCAACATGGCGGCGGCTTGTCGGTTGAGTTCACACATCACCACCGTTTTTGCGTGGCGGGACGCGCTTTCAAAACCCAGCGCGCCGCTGCCGGCAAACAAATCCAGCATGGTAAGCCCGGTCAAATCCTGGCCGAGCCAGTTAAACAGCCGTTCGCGTACGCTGTCGGGCGTGGGGCGCAGGCCTTCGACATCGGGAAACTGGATTTTCCGCCCGCGCAACTGGCCGCCAGTGATGCGGACTTGGTTACGGTGCTGCGGATGAATGTTTTGTTTTTTCATGATATTTCAAAGTGCAGGCTGCTTTTGCAGCGGGTCGTTTTGCAGGCAGGTTTGCAGTAAGGCAAACACTTCTTCCGCGCTGGGATTTTGTCCGATGCCGCCGATATTGGCTGTCCATGCCGACGGCTGAACGCCTGCTTTTGCCGGGTCGCTGTCGGTATATATGCCCACCACGGGGCGGTTGACCGCATTGGCCAAATGCAGCAAACCCGTATCCACACCCACAATGGAACGGGCATTTTTCATTAAAAAAGCAGCCTGCAACAAGGAAAGCTGCGGGCAAACCTGTGCAAAAGGCAGTTGGTCGGCAATGTACTGCGCACGCTGTTTTTCTGGCTCGCTGCCCCACGGCAGCAGCACCGGTAAGCCGTCTGTTTCGTGCTGCTTGCGCCACAAGGCCAGCCAGTTTTCCACCGGCCACAATTTCGCATCGCGGCTGGTGGCATGCGCCGCCACATGATAGGCATCGGGCAGTTGCAGGCTGCCTTGCGCGCCTTCGGGAATCTGCACGCCGAAATCGGGCGGGCTGTCGATTGTGTAACCAAAGGCTTGCGCCAAAATCATTCGGTTGCGCCACACCGCATCGCGCCCTTTGGGCACATCCACCGTGTAACGATACCAATGCGCCGCCCACGATTCGCGTGCCGATTCGCGGTTCAGCCCAGTAATCGGCGCATTTGCCCAGCGCGCGAACCATGCCGATTTCAGCAATCCTTGGCTGTCCACCACCTGCCGGTACTGCGCCTGCCGCAAATCGCGTTTCAACGCCGCCATTTCCTGCCATGTGGCCGATTGCAGCAAATGTTTGCGCCAATAGCGCCAGCGCATGGTATGGACGCGGCGCACAAAAGGATGCAGCCGCGCAATATCAGCAAAACCGGCTTCGCAAATCCAATCCAGTTCCACGTCGGGCCGGTGCCGTGCCAAATCGCTCACGGCCGGCAGCGTGTGAATCAAATCGCCCATGCTGGACAAACGCACCAATAATACTTTCATTATCCACCTGTTTTGATTTATGCCACAGGGCAGCCTGCAGCCCAATATGCCAATTTCTGCCGGCGCGTTTTCTGTTTCAGCGCATATTCCCACTGCAACGCCTGCGAATGCGTCAGGCAGCAGGCGACAATCCGCATTTCCACCACGCCGCGCATCCGCGTATAACGTGCAGCCTGCCCTTTTTGGTGCGCCTGCCACCGTTTGGCGGCATGGTTGCTGATGCCGCAATAAAGGCTGCCATCCGCACACCAAATCAAATAAACACACCACTGCATCCGCCAAGCCCTGCCCACGCGCCGTTAAAACGCGCTATTTTACGCGATTGCCCCATTTTTTTCAGGCTTTTTGCGGTTTTTTGCAAATACCGCTTGACACCGCCGCAATGATTCGGTATATTTCGCCTTTCTGACGCGGGATGGAGCAGCATGGTAGCTCGTCGGGCTCATAACCCGAAGGTCGTAGGTTCAAATCCTGCTCCCGCAACCAAATTCAAAACCGTTTATCTTGAAACAAGGTAAACGGTTTTATTTTTTGCCTACCCTTACCGCCTGCACGGCACATCGGGTATAATCTCGCCAATTTTATCCGACAACTCGATGGCAGCGTATCATGTCTTTTATCCAAGCAGACGATATCATCATCCACGGCACCACCAGCAACGGCAAAGTGTTCCGTCCCAGCGATTGGGCGGAACGGCTGTGCGGCATTTTATCTTCGTTCAATAAAGACCACCGCCTGTCTTATCACGAATGGGTACACCCTGTTTTGATTGACAAAGTGCGCTGCGTTGCCATTTCGGCGCAACTGGAAACCATCGACCCGGGCATGTTCCGCTTTTTGATGGATTTTGCCGCCGACAATGATTTGCGCATGATGCACGGGCAGGATTTTATGGGCGAACAGCAGCCTGCACCCGTGGCCGAAACCACGACTGATGTGCCGCAACCGGCAGTGCCCGATGCAGCCTGCACCGAAGCCGCTGCAGAAGACGAACATCTTGCCGGCAGCGTGTTGCGCGAAATCCCGCCCGGCGAAACCGCATCCGCATTTGCCGCATTGAGCGTGCTACGCCCCACGCTGACCGACATCAACCGCTTTGTGGAACAGGTGAACAAAGTGCAGCGCGCGCAGGGCTACCGCCTGCTGGGGATTTTTGAAGAAGGCAAGGCCAATGCGGTGGCGGTATGCGGTTTCCGCGAAGAAACCAATCTGGCCAGCGGGCGGCATATCCATATCGACGATTTCGTTACCGTGCCGCAATCGCGCCGGCGCGGTTATGCGCAACGCTTGTTGCAGGAAGTGCACCGTATCGCGCAGGAAAACGGCATCGCGCAACTGCATGTGGACAGCAATGTCAGCAGCGAGCGCACGGCGGCGCACCGCGTGTATTTCCAAAACGGCTTTGAAATCAGTGCCTACCATTTCATCTGCACACTCTGCAACCCATAATTTCCACGCTTAAAAGCAGCCTGCACTTCGTACACGACCTTTACCGCCAAGTGCAGGCTGCTTTTGCATTCACACGGACACCACATCATGACCGCTTCCATGTATATCCTGCTGGCACTCACGCTGCTGTTTGCCAACCTGCCGTTTCTGACGCAGCGCGTTTTGGGCTTCCTGCCCGTGGCGCGCAAACATTTCGGCTACCATCTGATTGAATTGGCCATCGGTTTTGCACTGACGGCGGTTTTTGCCTATATTTTGGAAAGCCGCAGCGGCTCGGTACACGAACAGGGCTGGGCGTTTTATGTGGTGGCGGTGTGCCTGTATCTGGTATTTGCCTTCCCGGCATTTGTGTGGCGTTATTTTTGGCATTCGCGCAATAAGGAATAGCGCCGCATTGAATATAAAGAGAAAAAAGCAGTCTGCATCCGCAGAAGCCCAATAGCGGAGAAAACCCATGTTCGCATTTCATCAAGAAGACATTCAAACTTTGGAAGAATACCTGCACCCCTTCCCGCGCATGGAAGACATTTTCGTGCCGGAACAACCGTGGCTGGAAGCACACTTCCTGCCACTGATTTCCATTGATTTATCGGTGCTGAACTCCGAATGGCAAGGGCAGACAGTGCATATGATTACCCCGTTCGAGCCGTATGAAGGCTTAATCGGCGATGAAACGGAGGAGCACCACAACGAATTTACCGCGCCCAACTGGCTGGCCTTCCGCCTGCACGAAGACAACCGCTACGAATTTCTGGGCAACGAGGGCTTTTTTATGCGCAGCCCCGTCAATGATTACGGTGGGGAAATGGAAGAATATGTGGAAGAAATACGCGATTACCACCAAAAAAACCGTGAATATTTTGAAAAACACGGCATTTTGGTGAATTCCCGTTGGTTGAAAGATGACGAGGGGCCGAACCGTCAGAACTTCTTGGACGAACTGGGCGGCGGTTTTTGGTACGGCAACTGGCCGGGAACCGCGGAAATACCGAAAGCCTTCACATTAACTCTGCCGCCTGCCAGCATGAAGCTGGCCGATTTGGACGAACTGCCCGACGACGGCATTGAAATCGCCTATAACGGCAATCCGTTCCACTATATCGCCAGCGTGGCGGGCTACAATTATTGCAGTTCGGGTGCAGATATGATTCTGCTGATGTATGAACCTGTCAGCCGTATCGTGCTGTTTACTTTTGATTATTCCTAATGATAAAAAGCAGCCTGCACTTCCCAATCGGGGTGCAGACTGCTTTTTCTTCTTCATTCATCCCACTCAGAACGAATGCTCCAACGCAATGCGAATCCACTCGGTCAGCGAGTCGGGCAGGATGCCCCACACCAGCAGCAGCAACGCATTGACGGACAGCACACATTTCAGCAGAACGCTGTCGCTCAAAGGCGCATCGTCGGTTTTTTCGTCGAAATACATCGTCCGCACCACGCGCAGATAGTAGAACGCGCCGATGAGCGACATCACCACGGCAAACACCGCCAGCCAGAGCGCCCAACCGTATTGCGCCGCCACCAGGGCTTTGAGCACGGCGAATTTCGCATAAAAACCCATCAACGGCGGAATGCCGGCCATGCTGAACAGCACCAGCAGCATCACAAAGGCATACCAAGCATTGCGCTGGTTCAAACCAGCCAAATCGGCAATGTTCTCGCATTCTTTGCCTTCACGGCTCACCACCATCAGCACGCCGAAGCCTGCCAAGCTCATCAGGATATATGCCACTGCGTAATAAATAGCAGCCTGCAAACCAATCACGCTGCCCAAGAACGCCAGCAGGATAAAGCCCATGTGCGACACGGTGGAAAACGCGAACATCCGTTTAATATTGGTCTGCATGATGGCGGCCAGGTTACCCACCAGCAGCGACAATGCGCCAAGCGCGGCAAACACCAGCTGCCAGTCGCCTTTTTGCAACGCAAAACCTTCCACCAGAATGCGGAACGTGAACACGGTTGCCGCAATTTTGGGCATGGAGCCGATGAACGCGGCCACCGAAGTCGGCGCACCTTGATACACGTCGGGCACCCACATGTGGAACGGCACCGCGCCGAATTTAAACGCAATCGCCGCCACAATAAACAGCACGCCCAATTTCAGCAGCCAGCCGTTCACATGGCCGTCCGCCGCAGCTTGGGCAACGGCGGCAAAGTGCAGGCTGCCTGACGCGCCGTAAACCATGGAAATACCGTACAGCAAAATGCCCGATGCCAATGCGCCCAAAACAAAATATTTCAGCGCGGCTTCAGATGCCTGCACGCTGTCGCGGCGCAGCGCAATCATGGCGTACAGCGAAAGCGACAGCAGCTCCAAGCCGATATACGCCGTCAGGAAATGCGCGCTGCTAATCATCACGCTCATGCCCGTCGCCGCAAACATCGCCAAAGTATAGTATTCGCCTTTGAACATTTTTTGCGCTTTGTTATACGGCTTGGCATACACAAACAACGCGGCCGTACCCAAATACACGGTCAATTTGGCCAACTGTGACACGCCGTCCACCAGATAAAAGCCGTTGAACGCCTGTGCAGGCTGCCCTGTCCACACGGCTATCTGCGTAAACGCCGCCGCCAACATGGAACCGATGCTCAAATAATGCGTGATATAGCGGTTTTCGTCGCTGGTCCACAAATCCGCCAGCAGCACGCCGAACAACGCACACAACAACACAATTTCAGGTGCGGCAGCACTTAAATTCAAATTCATTTCCACGTTGCACCTCAAATCTTACTTTGCGCGATTTGCGCCATTAAATCGTTGGCCGCCTGATGTACCACCGCGATAAACGGCTCGGGATACAGGCCCATGCCCAACACGGCCACTGCCAAAATCGTCAGCACCGCAAATTCGCGGCAGTTGATGTCTTTCATTTCGGCCACGTGCGGATTGGTGATGTCACCGAAAATCGTGCGTTTGTACATCCACAGCGTGTAGCTCGCGCCCAAAATCAGCGTTACCGCCGCCAGCGCGCCCACACCCAAATGGTAATGCGTTGCGCCCATAATCACCATAAACTCGCCCACAAAACCCGAAGTGGCCGGCAAACCGGCGTTCGCCATGCCGAACAGCATCATGAACGCGGCAAATTTCGGCATCACGTTCACCACGCCGCCGTAATCGGCGATATTGCGTGTGTGCAGCCGGTCATACATCACGCCGATACAGAAGAACATGGCGGCAGACACGAAGCCGTGCGAAATCATCTGCATAATCGCACCTTTGAAGCCCCAAGCTTCAGGCTGGCCGTTTGCCATAAACATGAAGAAGCCCAGCGTGACAAAACCCATGTGGCTGATGGACGAATACGCCACCAGTTTTTTCATGTCGGTCTGCACCAGTGCAACCAAACCGATATACACCACCGCAATCAGGCTCAACACGATAATCGCAGGCGCGAAATAGCGCGAAGCGTCGGGCAGAATCGGCAGCGCAAAACGCAGAAAGCCGTATGCGCCCACTTTCAACGTAATCGCCGCCAACACCATAGAACCGCCCGTCGGTGCTTCAACGTGCGCGTCCGGCAGCCAGGTGTGCACGGGGAACATCGGCACTTTCACCGCAAACGACAGGAAGAAGGCGACAAACAGCAACTGCTGCACGCCCAGCGGAATGTTTTTCAGGTTCTGCAAATCGGTAATCATGAAGCTTTCGGCCTGCGCGCCCAGATAAATCAGCGCAATCAGCATCAGCAGCGAACCAGCCAGCGTGTACAGGAACAGCTTCATGGCGGCATACATGCGCCGCGCCCCGCCCCACATACCGATAATCAGGTACAGCGGAATCAACATGCCTTCAAAGAACACATAAAACAGAATTGCGTCCCGCGCCGCAAACGCGCCGTTAATCAGCCCCGTCATGATGAGGAAGGCCGCCATATACTGCGCCGCGCGTTTTTGAATCACCTGCCAGCCGGCCAGCACCACCATCAGCGTGATGAACGAATTCAGGATGATGAACAGCACGGAAATGCCGTCCACGCCCAGCGCGTAGTTCAGGTTCAGCGCGGGAATCCACGCATGCAGCTCCTGAAACTGGTAGCCGCCGCTGGTGCGGTCGAAATGCGTGAACAGCGGCAGGGTAACGGCGAAACTGGCCGCCGCGCCCAAAAACGCCAGTATCCGCGCCAGCGGCGCACGCTCGTCCGAGCCTGTCGCCAACACCAGCACGCCTGCCAGAATCGGCAGCCAAATGGTTAGGCTGAGTATGTGGTTGAAAAACATTGTGTTACCTGTTTGGTTGGGGAGTTATGGAAAAAGTTAAATTTCTGGGTATTTCAGTAATGCGGGCAGGTGCAGGCTGCTTTTATTGCCCGCCCTACTCGCTGCCTTCTTTTTCAATCACCAGAATTCGTGCTTCGCCGCAGGGATGGGCAACGTGTTCCGCGCCGATGCCTGCGTGGAAAATGTCGCCGCTTTTCAGCCGCACGATGTGTTCTCGTCCGTTTTCGCGGTAATGCATATCCACTTCGCCGTCCATCACGGCAAACACTTCTTCGCCGTCGTTAATGTGCCAGCGGTAGGGCTGGTCTGTCCAATGCAGGCGCACGGTGATGCCGTTCATATTGGCAATATCGCGTGCGCCCCATGCGCGTTCGGCGGCGAATTCGGCGGAACGGATAATGTCGATGGCGGCCATAAGGCGTTCCTTCGGGTGCAGGCTGCTTTTGGTTTTCAGGCAGCCTGCACTTTATTTAAACCACAAATTCCAGAAAAACGCGACAATCATTACCAGCAGGCCGAAGACCATGGTGGCGGCGTAGGTGTAAACAAAGCCGGTCTGCATTTTGCGTACTTGGGCGGCGATGCTGCCGACGGCGCGGGCGGCTCCGTTCACGATGCCGTTGTCGATAATCATGGTGTCGCCGACTTTCCAGAACAGGTTGCCCAGCACCCGTGCGCCGCGTGCGAATACGGCAAAGTAAATCGCGTCCAAGTAATATTTGTTTTCCAGCAGCCGGTAAATCGGTTTGCAGGCTGCCTGAATTTTGGCGGGCAGTTGCGGTGCGGCGCAATACAGGAACCACGCTGCGGCCACACCGCCAATCGCCAAATATAAAACGGGCGATGTGATACTGTGCGTTACCATGGCCATTGCGCCGTGGAATTCCTGCGCCATCTCGTGCATCACGGGATGGGCGGCTGCATCGACAAAAATCACGTCTTTGAAGAAGTCGCCGTACAGCATGGGCTGGATGGTCAGATAGCCGATAATCACGGACGGAATCGCCAGCAGCATCAGCGGCAGGGTAACAACCAACGGGCTTTCGTGCGGATTTTGGTCAGGGGCGAGGCCGTGGTGGTGGCCGTCGTCATGGCCGTGCGCATGGTGGTCATGCTTGGCTTCACGCCAGCGTTCTTTGCCGTGGAACACGATAAAGTATTGGCGGAAGGCGTAAAACGCGGTTACGAACACACTGGCGAGCACGGCAAAATAGGCGAAGCCGCTGCCAGGCAGGTGGCTCATTTTCACGGCTTCGATAATGCTGTCTTTGGAATAGAAGCCGGAGAAAAACGGCGTGCCGATAAGCGACAGGTTGCCAATCAGCATGGTGAGCCAGGTAATCGGCATATATTTGCGCAGGCCGCCCATGTTGCGCATGTCTTGGTCGTGGTGCATGCCGATGATGACCGAACCTGCGGCCAAGAACAGAAGGGCTTTGAAGAAGGCGTGCGTCATCACATGGAACATGGCCACCGAATAGGCGGACACGCCCAAGGCCACGGTCATATAACCCAGTTGCGACAGGGTGGAATAGGCAATCACGCGTTTGATGTCGTTTTGAATCGTGCCGAGGAAGCCCATGAACAGCGCGGTAATCGCGCCAATCACCATAATCACGCTCAGCGCGGTGGTGGACAATTCATACATGGGCGACATACGCGATACCATGAACAGGCCGGCGGTCACCATCGTTGCGGCGTGAATCAGCGCGGAAATGGGGGTCGGGCCTTCCATAGAATCGGGCAGCCAGACGTGCAGCGGGAACTGCGCGGATTTACCCATTGCACCGACAAACAGCAACAGGCAGGTGACGGTAATCAAATCTGTGCCCAAGAACGATACGTTCTGCACATTCGGCAGATAGGCAAACACGTCCGCATAGCGCAGGCTGCCACCGAAATACGCCAGCACCAAACCGATGCCGAGCACAAAACCGAAGTCGCCCACGCGGTTCACCAAAAAGGCTTTCAGGTTGGCAAAAATGGCGCTGTCGCGTTTGAAATAGAAACCAATCAGCAGATAAGACACCAAACCCACTGCTTCCCAGCCGAAGAAGAGCTGGATGAAGTTGTTGGACATAATCAGCATCAGCATGCTGAAGGTAAACAATGAGATATAGCTGAAAAAGCGTTGGTAGCCGACTTCTTCGTCCTTCATGTAGCCGATGGTGTAGATGTGCACCATCAGCGACACGGACGTGACCACGACCATCATCATGGCGGTGAGGCTGTCCACCAAAAAGCCGACCGAAAAGTCTGTGCCGCCCATGGTGAGCCAGGTATAGACGTTTTCGTCAAACTTGGCGCGCGTACCGTTGATGAAGCCCCACAGCACCTGCGCGGACAACACGGCGGAAACGCCCACGCCGAGAATGGTCGCTGTGTGCGCGCCTTTACGGCCGATTTGGTTGCCGAACAGCCCTGCTAACAGGCAGCCTGCAAGCGGGGCGAGGGCGATGAGTAGGTAGAGAGTCATGTCGGTCATTTTGAGTGAACCTTTATGGGGGGATTTGAATTTATGGAGTTGTTTTGTTTGGGGTGCAGGCTGCCTGAAAAGCCGCCTTATCCTTTCAGGCTGTCCAAATCGGCAATGTCGATGGATTTGCGGTTGCGGTACACCAGCACCATAATCGCCAAACCAATCGCGCTTTCGGCAGCAGCCACGGTCAGCACGAAAAATACGAACACCTGCCCTGCCGTGTCGCCCAAATATTGCGAAAAGGCAATGAAGTTGAAGTTCACGGCCAGCAACATGAGTTCGATGGACATCAGCAGCACGAGCACGTTTTTGCGGTTCATGTAAATCCCCATCGCGCTGATGCCGAACAGGAGCGCGGCGAGGACGAGATAATGGGTCAGCGTAATCATGCTTTGGTCTCCAGGTTTTCGGCGGGTTCGGGCTGGGTGGTCGGGGTTTGCACCACGCTTTCCATTTTCACGAGGCGCATACGGTTTTTATCGGCGGACACTTTAACCTGTTCGGCCGGGTCTTGGCGTTTGGGGTTGTTCGTTTTGCGGTGTACCAGCGCAATGGCAGCCACCATGCCGAGCACGAGCAGCACGGCGGCGAGTTCAAACGGCAGCAGATAGGCGGTGTAAATCTGTTTGCCCAAATCGCGCACGTTGCTGTAATCGGCAGGGATGTCTTTCATCAGGCCGAACTGGTTGAGCGCGGTGTCGGGCGCAAGGAAGATGGCAATCAGCAGGGCGGCCATCAGCACGCCGACCACCAGCGCGGCAGGGGCGTGCCGCCAGAAGCCTTGGCGCATTTCTTCCACGTCGATGTTCAGCATCATCACGACAAACAGAAACAGCACCATCACCGCGCCGACATACACGACCACGAGCGTGATGCCGAGAAATTCAGCCTGCATCAGAAGCCACATCATGGCGGAGGCGCAGAAAGTGAGCACCAGATGCAGCGCGGCGTGCACGGGGTTTTTGGCGGTTACGGTTTGCAGCGCGCCGTATAGAATGACGGCGGCAAACAGATAGAACAGGATGAGTTGGAAAGTCATGGTTTTGTACTTTCTGGGTTTGGGTGTTTAAAATTTTTTCGGGTGCAGGCTGCTTTTTGCAGACGGCCTATCCGCTCCGCCATCAGCGGTATGGCGCGTCCGCCGCTTTGCGTTTGGCAATTTCCGCTTCGTATTTGTCGCCGATGGCCAGCAGGATGGGCTTGGTCATGTGCAAATCGCCTTTTTTCTCGCCGTGGTATTCGAAGATGTGGGTTTCCACAATCGCATCGGTGGGGCAGGCTTCTTCGCAGAAGCCGCAGAAAATGCACTTGGTCAGGTCGATGTCGTAACGTGTGGTGCGGCGGGTGCCGTCTTCGCGCTCTTCGGATTCGATGTTAATCGCCATGGCGGGGCAGACGGCCTCGCACAGTTTGCAGGCGATGCAGCGTTCTTCGCCGTTCGGATAGCGGCGTTGGGCGTGCAGGCCTCGAAAGCGCACGGATTGCGGGGTTTTTTCTTCGGGGAAGTAAATCGTGTCTTTGCGGGCGAAGAAGTTTTTGAGCGTTACGCCCATGCCTTTGACGAGTTCGCCGAGCAGGAAGGTTTTGAAGAAATTGGCCATTTTGGTTTGCTCTTTCGGGTTGGGTGTTCGGGGTGCAGGCTGCTTTTTATAGTAGATTAAAATTGCAATGATACGGCGTTGGCTCGCCTTGACGTACCACCTGTACACCTTGCGGCTCGCCGCCTTGTCTCATTTTTATTTTAATCCACTATATCTTTTGCGTGGCAGCGTCTGCGCCGTTCAGTTTTCTGCGTATTGCGCCAAATCGGGGGCGGTTTTGGCAGGGATAAATTCGGTAATTTCGTAATCGGCAATGCCGGCTTGGTGAAATGGGTCTTCGCCGATAATGCGCTCTATCTCGGCGCGGCTTGCGGCACGGGCAACGATAATACCGCCGGTGCGCGGTTCTTTGCGCCCCGAAAACAGGAATACGCCGCTTTGGTAGTGTTTGTCCAAAAACTGCCGGTGGGCAGCCAGGTGCTGTTCCACTTGTTCGAGCGGGGCGGTGTAGGTCAGGGCGATGATGAACATGGGGTGTCCTTGTTATGCGGGTGCAGGCTGCCTGAAAACGCGGTTACAAGCTTACGCCTTCCTGTTCCATTTTGGCGGACAGGGCGGCAAGTTTTTTAGCGGGATCCAGCAAGGGATTTAACACATGGGCGACGCAATCTTCGGCAGATTGCGCTATCGCCACATCATCGGCAACTACTGCACCGTGAAAAACAAACGGCGGCAGAAACGGGGTTTTCAGCAAATTCGCGGTCTGCTGCAAAGGTTTTAAAAATTCGGACATGGAAAAGCTGTTATAGCCACCTGCTTGATACGAATCTGCCGGTCCGCCCGTAGAAATGGCGCACACCCACTCTTTACCCGCCAATACGCCGCCCTTGGGGCCGTATGCCCAGTTATAGGTCAGCACGTCGTCCAGCCACTGTTTCATCAATGGGGGAATGGAATACCAGTAAAACGGATGCTGAAACACCAGTCTGTCGTGCGCCAACAATGTGGACTGTTCTGCGGCGACATCAATTTTACCGTCGGGATAAAGTTCATAAAGTTTACGGACGGTTACGTTCGGTTCGCGTGCCAACCGTTCCGCCCATGCACGGTTTACTTTGGATCGAGCAAGGTTGGGATGGAACAGATTGATGAGCGTTTTCATATCATTTCCTTTTACGGTAAATTCACAGGCTGCTTTTGGATTTCAGGCTGCCCTTATTTCCACAAACTCAGCGGCGATACCATCCACGCCGCCAGCACGGCGATGGAAATGAAGCCTACGGGAATCAGCACTTTCCAGCCCAACCGCATGATTTGGTCGTAACGGTAGCGCGGGAAGGTGGCGCGAATCCACAAATAGCCGTACAGCACGAATGCCATTTTGGCGAACATCCAAATTGCGCTCGGTGTGCCGATAACGCCCCAGCTTTGCGGGAAGGGCGAAAGCCAGCCGCCGAGGAACATGATGGAAGTGAGCGCGCCGATTAAAATCATGAAAATATATTCGGCCAGGAAGAACAGTGCGAAAGCAAAGCCGGAATATTCCACGTGGTGTCCGGCCACGATTTCGCTTTCGCCCTCCGCTACGTCAAACGGCGCGCGGTTGGTTTCGGCCACGGCGGAAATCAGGTACACGAGAAACACGGGGAACAGGGTAAACCAGTTCCACGAGAAAATGGAACCGCCGGCAATGCCGCTGCTTTGCGCGGCCACGATGTCTTTAAAATTCAGGCTGCCTGAAACCATAATCACGCACACCAGCGCGGCGGACATGGCGATTTCGTAGGAAATGGTTTGCGCCGAAGCACGCATCGCGCCGAGCATGGCGTATTTGGAGTTGGAAGCCCAGCCGGCGATAATCACGCCGTACACGGACAGCGACGTAATCATCAGGATATACAGCAGGCCTGCGTCCACGTTGGTCAGCACCCATGTGTCGGAAAACGGCACAACCGCCCACGCGGCAAACGACGGGGCAAGCGCCATCATCGGGCCGATGTAGAACAGGTATTTGTTGGACGAGCTGGGGCGGGTCACTTCTTTAAACAGCAGTTTCAGCACGTCGGCAAACGGCTGGATTAAGCCCCACGGGCCGACCACGTTCGGGCCGACGCGAAGCTGCATAAAGCCGATGACTTTGCGCTCGAAATAGGTCAGATACGCCACCGTCAAAATCAACGGCAGCAAAATCAGCACGATTTTGACCAAAATGGCGACGATTAGGCCAATCGTTGCGCCTGTTTCGCCCATGCCGAGCGTGGTGGCAAATAGGGTTTGAAACCATTCTTGCATGATTATGCCCTCGTCAATTTAATAGTGTTCATCAGGCCGCCGAGTTGGGCGTTGGCCGGATGGTGCGGCAGGTGTACCACGTTTTCGGGCAGCGTTTTGTCGGCGCGCACGGTCACGTTGGCGGTGTGGCCGTGTTGTTCGGCCAGCACTTCGTCGCCATCCACCAGGCCGAGCATGCCCAGCGTCATGGGGTGTACGCGCGCTTCGGGCACGGCGGCGTGTTGGGTTTGCTGCAAAGATGCGGCACGGCGCACAATCGGGTCGGTGTGGTAAATGCCCACGCCGCCCACGCGCACGAGTTTGTCGGCATTATTGAAAGCAGCCTGCACCTGTCCGTTGCTGAAATTATTGAGTTTTTCAGGCAGCGCATCTGCATTGCCCAAGGCTTCCGCCAGCACTTCTTCGCTGCTCTCGAAACCGAAGCCGTCCAGCGCGAACAGGTTGCCCAGCACGCGCAGCACTTTCCACAGCGGTTTGCTGTCGCCCAATGCTTTGGTAACGCCGTAGAACGACTGCAAGCGTCCTTCCATGCTGATGAAGCTGCCGGAAGTTTCGGTGAACGGCGCAATCGGCAGCAGCACGTCCGCCACGTCCAGCAGGGTGTCGCTTTCGTATGCGGTAAACGCCAACACGCTGCCCGCCTGTTTCAGGCTGTCCACGGCTTTGCCGCCGCCCAACACGTCCACATCGGGCTCGACATTCAGCAGCAGCACGGCTTTTTTCGGTTGGGCGACCAAATCGGCAATCGCAGCCTGGTTGAAGCCCAGCACGTCCGCGCCCACGCTGTTGGCCGCCTGCGGCAAAATGCCGAAGCGCGCGCCCAATGCCAATGCCGCTTTCTGCGCCGCATGGTAAATCGCCGCGTAATCCGGATGGTTTTGCACTTCCGCGCCCAAGACGATGGCGGCGCGTTCGGCGTTTTGCAGGCTGCCTGCAACGGCTTCGGGCAGGTTGTTCAGATAGTCCGCCCAAGTATTCGGGTGGCGCACGTCCTGCGTCAGCAGCGGCATATGCAGTTCTTCCGCCTGTGCGGACAACACGCTCACCGCCATGCCGTTTTTCGCAGCGCGGCGCAGGCGTGCGGTCAGCAGCGGCTGTTCTTTGCGCAGCACCGCGCCGACCACCAGCACGGCGTTGTTGTCTGCCAGCTCTTCAATCGTTTGGCCGAGCCATTGCGCGCCTTGCAGGCTGCCTGAAAGGCGGCTGTCGCTTTCGCGCAGGCGTGCGGTGGTGGCGTTCACGCCCAATCCGTCGGCCAGTTTTTTCGCCAGATACAGTTCTTCCACCGTGTTCATCGGGTTCGCCCACACGGCGATTTGGTCTTTGCCGTATTCGTTGCCCACACATTCGAGCGTGTGGCGCACATATTCGAGCGCAGTCGGCCAATCCACCGTCTGCCATTCGCCGCCATGCTTGATTTTCGGCTGCGTCAGGCGGCTTTCGTGGTTCAGGCCTTCATACGCGAAACGGTCTTTATCCGACAGCCAGCATTCGTTAATGGCTTCGTTTTCGCGCGGCAGCACGCGACGCACGGTGTGTTCTTTGGTCTGAACTTCCAGATTCGAGCCCAGCGCGTCGTGCGCGGACACAGATTTGCGGCGGCTCAATTCCCACGTCCGCGCGTTGAAGCGGAACGGTTTGCTGGTCAATGCGCCCACAGGGCAGAGGTCAATCACGTTGCCCGACAGTTCGGTTTCCACCGCTTTGCCGACAAAGGTCATGATTTCGGACAATTCGCCGCGGTTGGCAATACCGATTTCCTGTTCGCCGGCAATTTCTTCGGTAAAGCGCACGCAGCGGGTGCAGTGGATGCAGCGGCTCATTTCCTGCGTGGAAATCAGCGGGCCCATTTCTTTGGGTTTTACAGCGCGTTTTTCTTCTCCGTAGCGGCTGGACGACATACCGTAGCCCACCGCCAAATCTTGCAACTGGCACTCGCCGCCCTTGTCGCACACGGGGCAGTCCAACGGGTGGTTGATGAGCAGGAACTCCATCACGCCTTCCTGAGCCTGCTTGGCTTTGGCCGAATGCGTGTGCACCACCATGCCGTCCGTTACCGGCGTGGCGCAGGCGGGCAATGGTTTGGGGGCTTTTTCCACTTCCACCAGGCACATACGGCAGTTGGCGGCAATGGAGAGTTTTTTGTGGTAACAGAAATGCGGGATATATGTCCCCAGCTCGTGCGCAGCTTCCATTACGGTCGCGCCCTGCTGTACTTCAATCTGTTTGCCGTCTATTTGGATTTGTAACATGGTTCTTCCTAGTTACCGGATTTTTGAAAAGGGGTGCAGGCTGCTTTGGGCGGCCGTGCCTGCAATCATATTGTTCTTAACTGTCTGTATCTGCTGTTTGTTTGCGCCGCTGTCTGGTGTGCAGGCTGCTTTTATTGCGCCCGATATTTATCCAACAGGGCTTTGGCTTCGAGCAATCCCAGCCCAAATTGCAGGCGGATGGCTTTGATGTCGGCCACATTGTTGCCCATCAAATTCTGTTCGAGCCACGCGGCGACTTCGGGATTGCCCAGCAGCAGGGCGGCAATTTTGTCTGCATTCGACTGCGCCTTAGTCTTCTGAATATAGCTGACGACCACATAGCCCACCACCGCGCCGAGCGCGACAACACTCATATCTGCCATATCTTGACTCCTGTTTCAGGCAGCCTGCACTTTACCAACTGCCCCATTGGTGCGGCTTCATCGGTTTACCGTGCTCGATGTAGTGTTCAAACTCGGCGCGGAAGTGTTTGGTGAAGCTGCGGACGGGGAACACGGCGGCATCAGCCAGCGCGCAAATGGTGCGGCCGGCCATGTTGTTGCCCACGCTGTCGAGCAGTTCCAAATCGTCGGGACGGCCTTTGCCGCTGGCGATGCGGTGCACGACACGGTAGAGCCAGCCCGTACCTTCGCGGCAGGGGGTGCATTGGCCGCAGGATTCTTCGTGGTAGAAATAGCTCAACCGCTCCAAGGCTTTGACCATGCACACATCTTCGTCCATCACGATAATCGCGCCAGAACCGAGCATGGAACCGGCTTTGGCAATGCTGTCATAGTCCATGTTCAAGCCCATCATAATGTCGCCGGGCAACACGGGCGCGGACGAACCGCCGGGAATAACGGCTTTGAGTTTTTTGCCGCCGCGCATGCCGCCCGCCATTTCCAACAGTTTGGCAAATGGCGTGCCCAATGGCACTTCGTAGTTGCCGGGGCGTTCCACGTGGCCGGAAATGGAGAAGAGCTTGGTGCCGCCTGCGCCTTCAATGCCTTGGTCGGCAAAGGTTTTGCCGCCGTCGCGGATAATGAAGGGGATGGACGACAGGGTTTCGGTGTTGTTGATGGTGGTGGGTTTGCCATATAAACCGAATGATGCAGGGAACGGCGGCTTGAAGCGCGGCTGGCCTTTTTTACCTTCCAACGATTCGAGTAATGCGGTTTCTTCGCCGCAGATGTATGCGCCGTAACCGTGGTGGGCGAAGAGCTCGAAATCGAAACCGCTGCCCATGATGTTCTTGCCGAGCAGGCCTGCTTCGCGAGCTTCTTTCAGCGCAGCTTCAAAGCGTTGGAAACCCTCGAAAATTTCGCCGTGAATGTAGTTGTAGCCGGCTTCCGCGCACATGGCGTAACCCGCAATAATCATGCCCTCAATCAGCGCGTGGGGGTTGTACATGATGATGTCGCGGTCTTTGAACGTGCCGGGTTCGCCTTCGTCCGTGTTGCAGACAACATATTTTGCACCGGGCAGGGAACGGGGCATGAAGCTCCATTTCAGGCCGGTGGGGAAGCCCGCACCGCCGCGTCCCCGCAAACCGGATGCTTTGACTTCGTCAATCACGTCGTTTTGCGGTGTTTTTTCGCTCAAAATCTTGCGCAACGCCTGATAGCCGCCGCGCGCCTGATAGGCCGCCAGCGTCCAGCAGTTCGGGTCTTGGGTGTTTACGTCTTTGAAGATTACGCCGGATTGGTAGATTGCCATTTGGATTGTACCTAGGTTTGTTTTCAGGGTTCAGGCAGCCTGCAAACGGGGCTGCTTGGGTTTGTTGGGATGCAGGCTTTTTGTGCGCCTTGTGTCAAAACGGCCAGTGTTGCATGATTCCGCGCAATTCTTCGGCGCGGCGGTTGTTCGTCTCGGCGATGCAGGCATTGCGCCGCATTTCGTTTGCCGTACCGATTGCGCCGCCACCGAGCGATGCTGCCCAAGAGCAATGATTCTGGCGATATGTCGCAAAACTGTGTTCCGCCGCCTTTAATTTTTGCTGTGCGGCGAGGACATAGCGGCGGTCTTCGTTCCACGCTCGAATTTTGGCGGTGGCCTGCCGTTGTGCCTGCCGCAAGTTTGCCGCGCTGATTTCAGCGGCACGGCGGACACAGTCCCGAACTTCGGTTTGGGCAAAATGACGTTCGCTGCAACGGCGGCGGATATTGTATTCGGTCTGCACGATTTCGGCAGCCGCATGGGTGGCCGACAGGAATGCGGCAAGCAATAGTGCAGTTTTACCGGGCATGGTTTTGTTTTCTGGCGGTTTGGCTTTCGGCACAGGATGCCGCCTTTGGTTTTCAGGCTGCCTGAAAGCGTGGGTATGGCGGCAAGACGCCATGTTTAATCTTTAAAATTTTCTGCGGCCGTACGAATCGGCCTTTCCCGCAGAGAGAAGGGTTTGGGGGTGCAGGCTGCTTTTCAGGCTGCCCGAACATTCACTCCAACTCTGCCAGTTTCTTGTCAATCGCTTCCGCGTCCATATAGCTGCACATGGTGTGGTTGTTCAGCAGCATCACGGGGGCATCGCCGCACGCACCCATGCACTCGCCTTCTACCAGGGTGAACTTGCCGTCCGCAGTGGTTTCGCCGTAGTCAATGCCGAGCTTTTGTTTCAGGTATTCGCCCGCATCCACGCCGCCGCGCAGGGCGCAGGGAAGGTTGGTGCAGACGGTGAGTTTGTATTTGCCCACGGGCTTGAGGTCGTACATATTGTAGAACGTGGCGACTTCATACGCCGCGATGGCAGGAATGCCGACATATTGCGCCACATATTCGATGGTTTCGGGCGCAAGGTAGCCAAGCTCGGTTTGGGCGATACGCAACGCGCCCATAATGGCGCTGCGGCGTTGGTCGGCGGGATATTTGGCCAGTTCGGTGTCGATTTGTTGCAACAATTGTGCGGATAACATGGTTTTGTTCTCGATAATAATGATGGGGCGGGTTTCAGGTAGTCTGAAAACTAATTTAAACGGTTAAATCCACTCTTCGTTTTGCAAATGATTTCACTACGGCTTCATACCATTGTTTAATAGTTTGAGTGGTTTCTACATCATCGCTCTTACAACGTTTTAATGTGCCGCGCACATCTTTCAATGTTTTTGGTTCAATCGCCCAATCTAAAACACGAATAGGACGGCGATTCACAATCCAATCCGTATCGGGATTAGCATCGTCAGTAACTTTATATGCCCCGCCCGTAACTTGGACAAGCGCAATCAGCTCTCCCCCGCGTTTTAGTGCAACAATGTCATTAACCTGAATCTCATTGATAAAACGGTTAATTTGTTCTTTTCCTTCTTCCCATTGTCCCAAACCAATGATTTTTTTGTGTTCTAAAATCCAATCAATGTTTTCAGAAAGTTCCATTTCGCCAGTTCGGTGCATCTGCATATGCCAAAAATTCATTTCTAATAGCCTTCTTATTTGTTTGCCCAGCTTTCAGGCAGCCTGAAAAGTGCAGGCTGCTTTTTGCGGCTTATCTGTCCACTTCCCCGAATACGATATCCTGCGTGCCGATAATCGCCACCACGTCGGCGAGCAGGTGGCCGCGCGCCATTTCGTCCATGCCTTGCAGGTGGGCAAAGCCGGGGGCGCGGATTTTCAGGCGGTAGGGCTTGTTCGCGCCGTCCGAGATGATGTACACGCCGAATTCGCCTTTGGGGTGTTCCACGGCGGTGTAGGTTTCGCCTTCGGGCACGTGCATGCCTTCGGTAAACAGTTTGAAATGGTGAATCAGATCTTCCATGCCCTGCTTCATTTCGGTGCGTTTGGGCGGGGCGACTTTGTGGTTGTCGGTAATCACGGGCAGGCCGGGGTTCGCACGCAGCCAGTCGGCGCACTGCTTGATGATGCGGACGGACTGGCGCATTTCGGCCATGCGGCAGAGATAGCGGTCATAACAGTCGCCGTTCACGCCGACGGGGATGTCAAAATCGATTTGGTCGTACACTTCATACGGTTGTTTTTTGCGCACGTCCCATTCCACGCCGGAACCGCGCAGCATCACGCCGGTGAAGCCTTTTTGCAGCGCGCGCTCAGGGGAAACCACGCCGATGCCGACCGTACGCTGTTTCCAAATACGGTTGTCAGTGAGCAGGGTTTCCAGCGTGTCGATGTTTTTGGGGAAGCGTTCGCAGAAGGCGTCGATAAAGTCGAGCATGGTGCCTTCGCGGGAAGCGTTGAGTTCTTTCAACACTTTCGCGCTGCGGAATTTGCTTTTTTCGTATTTCGGCATGAAATCGGGCAGGTCGCGGTACACGCCGCCGATGCGGAAATACGCGGCGTGCATGCGTGCGCCGGACACGGCTTCGTACAAATCCATCAGCTCTTCGCGGTCGCGGAAGGCATACAGAATCGCGGTCATCGCGCCAATATCCAGCGCGTGCGAGCCGACGCCCATCAGGTGGTTCAGGATGCGCGTTACTTCGGCGAACATGGTGCGGATGTATTTGGCGCGGATGGGGATTTCCAATCCGAGCAACTTTTCCACGGCAAGGCAATAGGCCTGCTCGTTAACCATCATGGAAACGTAGTCCAAACGGTCCATATACGGCAGGGCCTGCAGGTAGGTTTTGGTTTCGGCCAATTTTTCCGTGCCGCGGTGCAGCAAGCCGATATGCGGGTCGGCGCGGACGATTTGTTCGCCGTCCAATTCCAAAATCATGCGCAATACGCCGTGGGCGGCGGGGTGCTGCGGGCCGAAGTTGATGGTGTAGTTTCTGAGTTTAGCCACCGTAGTTCTCCTCGCGGACAACGCGCGGCGTGATTTCGCGCGGCTCAATGGTTACGGGTTGATAAATAACGCGTTTTTCAGTTTCGTCATAACGCATTTCCACATGGCCGGACACGGGGAAGTCTTTGCGGAACGGGTGGCCGACAAAGCCGTAGTCGGTCAGGATGCGGCGCAAATCGGGGTGTTCGTTGAAGATAATGCCGTACATATCGAAGGCTTCGCGCTCGTACCAGTCTGCGCCGTTATACAGGTGGGTAACGGTGTGGACGATGGGGAAGCTGTCGTCGTCCGCCCACACGCGCACGCGCACGCGCTGATTGTTTTGCACAGACAACAGTTGGCTGACCACGGCGAAGCGTTTGCCGTGCCATTCTTGGTTTTTGTAGGTGCTGTAATCCACGCCGCACAGGTCAATCAGTGTTTCAAAATGCAGCTCGGCATGGTCGCGCAGGGTCTGCATGATGTCGAGATAGTGCTCGGGACGGCATTCGACGGTGAGTTCGCCGAATGCGAGAATAATGTTGTCCGCCTTGCCGCCCAGTATGCGGGTGCAGGCTGCTTTTAGGTCTAAAACGTGCATGGTACGTTTCCTAGTTTTGGGGTGTTGGTTTTTTCAGTTCGCCTGAAAATTTTAAAAATCGTATCCGTAAATTTTGGGGCAATTATTCGGGATCATTTCCAGATATTTTTGGCAAAACTCAACGACATAATCCGTAAGGATATCGTATTCGTCTTCATCATCCCGGTAGTCGCATTCGCCTGTCTCGGCATCAGAAATAATACGGGCAACAATACCGTTAATGATTTCTCGTTTTTCAGGGAAGGCTTTATTTAATTCGGCTTGCAGGCAATGCGCCATGTTTTGATAGCCAAGTTCCCAGTTCATGTTGCCATTACGGTAATATTCGCTGGCCAGCCTGCCAATCAAACGCACAAGTTCGCCTTGCAAACTTGTGGCACTGCCTGACTCAGGCACAAACGCACTCCATAACTCATCATATTCTTTTTGGTATTTGCCGTTACCATCTGCATAGAGTGCCACTGCTATTTCCTTAAATGTCTTTGGTTTGGTGCCGGTGCGCATCCCGATATGATTTTTCAGGCTGCCTGAAATGCCTGCACGGCCGCCCATACGATTTCAGGCTGCTCTTTCACGGCTTCGTGTGCGGCAAACGGCACATTCATTAAATGCACATCGGGCAATTCGGTTTTCAGTTCAGTCCAGTCGTCAAAGGCGAATAGGAAATCAGCTTCTCCGCGTATGGCCAGCACGGGGGCTTGGATTTGGCGGATGTTTTCGTTGGGATAGCCGCTTGCGCCCTCATCCAGCCACATGGCTTTCAATGCCGCCGCCCATTTTTCCGCATCAGGCTTGGGGTTGGCTGCCTGATAGGCGGCGAGCTTTTCGGGCAGATTTTCTTTTACAAAGCCACTGTTTATCGCTTCAAACATCGGGCGGACACCATCCAAGTGCTTTTTGTGCCATTCCGCGCCTACGGTAATGATTTTTTCGATATTTTTGTCTTCCGCGCCCAATCGGTAGGCAGTTGTTCCGCCGTCGCTGAATCCGAACAGGCTGTATTTCTCCACGCCTTCGCGCCGCAGGATGTGACGCACATCATCAGCAGCTTGAGCATAGGTCAGCTCGGCCGTGCCGAGTGTGGAGCACCCGTGTCCGCGCGTATCTATCGCAATCACGCGGTAGTGTTGCTGCAAACGCGGCAGCAGCGAGGCAAAGTCGGCAATCGAACCGAAACCGCCGTGCAGCAGCACGATAACAGAAGCCGTTTCCTTGCCGCCAATTTGGTAGTGTAGCATCGCACCTTGATATTCGATGATTTTTGATTGCATGAATTTTCCTTGATTTAAGGTTGTCTGAAACGCCTCTGCTATTCCGTCCGTTTAATCATAAAGCCGTTGGACACGGTTTGCATACCGATTTTCGGGTAATAGCCCATGGCCGCGGGGGCGGAAAGCAGGAGCAGCATACTTTGTTCGCCGACCGCCTGTTTCACTTCGCCAATCAGGCGTTTGCCGATGCCTTGGTGCTGGTATTCGGCGCGCACGGCCAAATCGGACAGGTAGCAGCAGTAGCTGAAATCGGTCAGCGCGCGGGCAATGCCGACGGGCTTTTCGCCGTCCCATGCAGTGATGACGAGATTGGCGTGGCGGTACATCTCGCGGATGCGGTCGGCATCCTGAACGGGGCGTTTGATGCCGCTGCTTTGGCAAATGGCGATGATGTCGTCGATTTCGGGACGGCGTTGGTCGTAAGTAATGGCCATTTTGCTTTCTTTATAATGTGCAGGCTGCTTTTTTCGGTTTCAGGCTGCCATCGTTCCAAAAGCAGCCTGCACCCTAGTTCCGCGCAATCGTGCAGGTGCGTTTAATTTTGCCCTGAAGCTGGATAAGGCCGTACAGCAGGGCTTCGGCGGTGGGCGGGCAGCCGGGCACATACACGTCCACCGGCACGACGCGGTCTGCGCCGCGCACCACGGAATAGGAATAGTGGTAGTAGCCGCCGCCGTTGGCGCACGAACCCATTGACAGCACCCAGCGCGGCTCGGCCATTTGGTCGTACACGCGGCGCAGGGCGGGCGCCATTTTGTTGGTGAGCGTGCCGGCCACAATCATCAAATCGGCCTGACGGGGGGACGGACGGAAGATGATGCCGAAGCGGTCAAGGTCGTAGCGCGCCATACCGGCGTGCATCATTTCCACCGCGCAGCATGCCAAGCCGAAAGTAACCGGCCAGAGCGAGCCCGTGCGGACATAGTTCAACACCGTATCCGCGCTGGCGGTTACGAAGCCTTTGTTCAAAACACCTTCTATTCCCATTCGAGCGCACCTTTTTTCCATTCGTAAACAAAGCCCACTGTGAGCACCACAATGAACACCAGCATCGACCAGAACGCATACGCGCCCGTGTCGGCCATCAGGTCTTTATACACCACTGCCCAGGGCACCATGAAGGCGACTTCGAGGTCGAACAAAATAAACAGGATGGCGACCAGATAATAGCGCACGTCAAACTTCATGCGCGCGTTTTCAAAGGCTTCAAAGCCGCATTCGAAGGGGGTGTCTTTTTCGGCGTAGTGGCGCTTGGGGCCTAAAAACGTGCCGAGCAAAATGAAGACGATACCGGCAATCAGGCCGATAATGGCGAAGATTAAAACGGGAAAATAGTTGGCCAACATATTTTGCACCTGCAAAATGGTTAATTTGTGTAATTTGCTATTTTAACGATTTTTTATGTTCTTTTGAAGCTGTTGCAGTCAAATTTCTGTAAAAAGTTCCAATATTTTCAATACGGTAATGATATTTATTCCCATTTGTGTGTGCATTGGGCGGTGTTTATTGATGCCGATGTGGCTTTTGCTTGTTTTCATTGACAAAAAAGCAGCCTGCACGGGACTGGAAAGCGTGCAGGCTGCTTTCGGTTATCGGGGCAGGTAAAACGATAAGCCGGGTTCTGTCGTTGGACAGTCATTCATCTAGACCTTGCGTTGCCGCAAGATTCGAGCAACCTACCCGAACGCTCGGCGAGCAGCGTCAATGCGTTCTGTTTGGTCTTGCTGCGGATGGGGTTTTGCCTGCCGCAAGCTGTTGCCAGTTGCGCGGTGCGCTCTTACCGCACCTTTTCACCCTTACCTGATTCGGGTTGCCCCGACCATCGGCGGTTTGGCTTTCTGTGCCACTTTCCGTTGCGTTGCCGCACCCGGCCGTTAGCCGGCATCCTGCTCTGTGCAGCCCGGACTTTCCTCCCCGTGTTGCCACGCGGCGACTGTCTGTTCCACCTGCGGCGCGGATTATAGCACGGTCGGTACCGTTTGCGGCGGCGGCAAAAAGCAGCCTGCACTCCCGCATTTGCACGGGGCGGATATTTCTGTGGATAAATAGGCGCGCGATATCTGAAGACCACAGCCGTATTGCCGGGATTCTGCGGCACGGTAAAAAGCAGCCTGCACGTTGCAGCGTGAGTTTTAATTTTCACAAATTTTATTTGAAACAATAAATTACCAACACCCCGCTTCTTCCACCTGCCGACCAGCATAACAAGCATTCCACGAACCGCCGTCCGCCTGCCGACCTGTGGATAATCATGTGAACAAATACTGCAAAACCTGCATGGATACGTCGTCAGGGCATAAAAAAGCAGCCTGCACTCCCCCTTTTTTAAAGTGCAGGCTGCTTTTTGAGCGGCGGACAATCAACCCGTCAGTTGTTTGCTGATGATTTTCTTCAGCGGCAGCAGATTGTTGCTCACGCGCAGCACCGCGCCGCGCAGCAGTTTCACCGGCGCGTGTTCGGTGGTGAAGAAGGTTACCATCGCGTTCGTGCCGTGATACAGCGGCCGCGTGTGCAGTTGGTGCTGTACGTTATAGACTTCCAGCACGTCTTTGCTGCCAATGTCTTTGCCGGCCGCATCTGCTTTCAAAATCTGGCGCGACAGGATATCCGTGCTTTCCAAGCCCAGGTTGTAGCCGTGCGCCGTTACCGGGTGCATGCCCACCGCCGCATCGCCAATCAACGCGCAGCGCGTGCCGTAGAACTTGGCGGCGTGCACGCCCACCAGCGGATAAGTGTGCACCGTGCCGGCAATTTCCATTTCGCCCAGGCGGCCGCCCAGCATTTTCTGCGCTTCTTTGGCCAACTGTTCCGGCGGCAAATCCAAAAGTTCGTGCGCTTTGGTGTTGGAAATGGTGATGACGCAGTTGGTCAAATGCTCTTCCAGCGGCAGCAATGCCAGCGTGCGGCCATAGAAAAAGCATTCGCTGGCAGTGTGCTGGTTGGAAATCGTGTGTTTGGTGCGGAACACGATGACCGTGCGGCCGAAATCGTGCATATCAGCGGCAATGCCCAGCTGGCGGCGGGTTTGCGACAAACGGCTGTCGGCGGCCACCAGCAGTTTGGCGGTCAGCGTGTCGCCGTTTTCCAGTTCCACCAAGGCGCGGTTTTCGTTGGTTTCCACGCTTTTCACGCCCACGCCGCAACGCAGTTCCACATTCGGCATTTGCGCCACTTCTTCATAAGCCGCGCGGCGGATGTTGTGGTTGGAAATCAGGTTGCCCAAGCGGTCGGTTTTGCCGCCGCGCGCTTTGGTCGGTTCGGGAAAGTGCAGCGTGTAATCCGAAGTGCCGTTATACACTTTCGCATCGCGCAGGCGGTAAATCTCGTTTTCGGGAATGCGCTGCCACATGCCCAAATGCTGCATAATTTCGCGCGAACGGTGTGTCAGGGCGATTTCGCGGCCGTCGTATGCCGGATTTTGCAGGCTTTCCAACGGCGCTTTTTCGATAACGGTAATCCGCAGGCGGCTGTCTTTGAATTGTCGTGCAAACGCCAAACCTGCGGGGCCGGCGCCCACCACTAAAATATCAGTATCCATATGCTGCATCCTTCCTTTTGATAAGAAATGAAAACAAGCGGCCATTGTAACGCAGTTGCCTGCCGCTGGGTATGAAAAAAGCGCACCGTCCGGCTGCCTTATACCAAATTTTGATGTGCAGGCTGCCCGAAAAGGTTTAAAATTCAGCTTATTCACTCAATTTTAAAGGGACGATGCCATGAAATTATCCACCCTGTTCTGCCTTGCCCTTGCCTGCTCGCTCGCGGCAGCCTGCACTTGGGAAACCTACCAAACCGAAAACGGTGGCACGGCGCTGCGCCAAAAATATCCTAACGGCACAGGTGTTTACTACACCAACGGCGCGGCATCGCAAAACACGCATTACCACGAATCGCGCCCCGTGCAGCACGCCATCCTGCCGAAATAACGCCTGCCGCACCCATCGAAAGCAGCCTGCACTTTGGAACATCGAAGTGCAGGCTGCTTTTTATGCGGCGAAAGCTGTATCGCAACAGCCGTCTGCACCTGTTTCTGTGTGGGGTGCGCCTTAAATAGAGTGGGTATGGCGGCGATACGCCATGCGCTGCCTGTCAATGTGCGATTCCCATTCGGGTTTGCCCCACAGGGAGAGACAGACGGCGGCATCCTATTAAATGATTCAATGAAAAGCAGCCTGCACTCCGATTCCCAAAGTGCAGGCTGCTTTTTGAATAGCGGCTCAACGCAGCCGGCCGTTCTTTATCGACAATCCGCCCAGCTGCCGCGCCAAACCCTGCGACCGCAGCGCGTGCGTAATCGCCACCGCCAAGCCGTCCGCTGCATCGGCCTGCGGCGTGCCCGACAAGCCCAGCATCTGCACCACCATGTGCTGCACCTGCTCCTTCGCTGCCTTGCCCTGCCCCACCACGCTCTGCTTCACTTGCAGCGCCGTGTATTCATACACCGGCAAATCTCGCAGCACCAACGCGGCCACCGCTGCCCCGCGCGCCTGCCCCAACATCAGCGTGGCGGCAGGGTTCACGTTCACAAACACCTGCTCCACCGCCGCCTGATTCGGACGGTATTCCGCCACCAAATCACCAATGCCGCGCACAATCATGCCGATTCGGCCGGCCAATTCATCGTTCGGCAGCGTTTTGATGCAGCCGGAAGCCACATAGACCGGCTCGCGCCCGTGCCAGTCGATAACGCCGAAACCGGTAATGCGGCTGCCGGGGTCGATGCCGAGTATGCGGATGGGTTTGCTCATGATTTATCCGTATTTTCAATAAAATATAGTGGATTAAAATCAAAATGAGACAAGGCGGCGAGCCGCAAGGCGTACAAATAGTACGTCAAGGCGAGCCAACGCCGTATCATTGCCATTTTAATCCACTATACAAAGTGCAGGCTGCTTTTCGAACCGACCAAAAGCAGCCTGCACCCTTTGCATTAAAACATCACAAATAGAATTTTTCCAACACGTTCAGTTGGTCGTCCAAACGGTACACCAGCGGCTGGCCGGTCGGGATTTCCAAGCCCATAATGTCCGCGTCGGAAATGCCTTCGATATGCTTGGCCAATGCGCGCAGGCTGTTGCCGTGTGCCGCCACCAAAACGCGTTTGCCCGACAAAATGGCCGGTGCGATTTTATCGTGCCAAAACGGCAGCACGCGCTCCAAAGTCACTTTCAGATTTTCGCCGTCGGGAATAACGTCGGCAGGCAGGCCGGCATAGCGGCGGTCTTTGTGGGCGGAAAACTCATCGTCGCGGCTCAGCAACGGCGGCAGTGTGTCGTAGCTCCTGCGCCAAATGTGCACTTGCTCGTCGCCGTATTTTTCCGCCGTCTGCTTTTTGTCCATGCCCTGCAATGCGCCGTAATGGCGCTCGTTCAGCCGCCAGGTTTTGATTTGCGGCACAAACAGCTGGTTGGATTCTTCCAGCACCAGATTACAGGTTTTAATCGCGCGCGTCAGCACGGAAGTGAAGGCGATATCGAACTCGTAGCCCGCTTCCGCCAGCTTGCGGCCGGCCGCCTGCGCTTCGGCAATGCCCTGCTCGCTCAATTTCACATCGCGCCAGCCTGTAAACAGGTTTTTCGCGTTCCATTCACTCTGCCCGTGGCGGATAAACACCAGTTCCATCATCGTCCTTTCGGTTGCCGTTTGAAAATGTCGCATTTTAACATGATTGCGCCGCACGTATTCAATATGCAGGCTGCCTGCAACACGTCCAATTTAAATATAAACAGCTTCAAACGGCAGTATGCGGCATTATCTGTTCCAATTTAACATTCGGATTTTCATGTTAAAATCGCAACGAACCAATACTTTTGATATTTTAGGGAATATGATGGCGCATTACGATGAAGAAACCCGCGATGAAATCAGCACGGGCGAATGGATTGCCAGCACGATTCTGGCCCACCTGCCCTTAATCGGCATTATTATATTGCTTGTTTGGGCATTCGGCGGCGGCACATCGCCCACCAAAGCCAACTGGGCAAAAGCGCAGCTTATTTTAGCAGTATCCCTATTGGTTTTAGCTGCCGTATTTTTCCCCGACCTATTTGCAATCTTGCTGCTCTTAACACAATTCTGCCTTATATGGCATTAAGCGCACGGATAATATCCTTTTCGACCAACCGCCCCCTTCCGCCACAAAAGCGAAAGAACGGTTGGCAAAAACCTTTAAAAGCAGCCTGCACCTTGGAAAATAAAAGTGCAGACTGCTTTTTATGCGGTCGAAGGTGTGGGGCAAAAACCGTCAGCCTCCTACCTTTAAAACGCAGGAATAGCGGCGATACGCCATAAAACCGTCCGAATACGCCCTATTCGCTGCGGTATATCCATTCAACGTTTTCGTGCATGAAGGCTTCGGGAAACAGATATTCGCCGCGGAACACGGCCATGTCCAGATATTGCCATTGCGGCGAAAACTGCGGCGCGTGCGGGCGGACGGCTTCCAGCAGCAGCAAGGTGCAGTAATACGGCTGCCGGTCGCGCGCGGCCAGCACAAACGGCCTGCCCCGTTGCACGGCGGCGGATTGTGCGGCCTGCCGTCGTTGCGGCGTGGTGAGAAATTTGGGGCGCGCCACGGCAATGCCGTCGGCCTTGTCGGCGGCGGCAAATTCGTCCAGCTGCGTGAGCAGCACTTGGTCGGGATGCTTCGGGTCGTCATCGGTGGCGGCATGCGCCACAACCACTTGCGGCACGGTCTGCACAATTATGCCGATGTGCGAATAGCGGCTGCGGCTGATGCTTTTAATCACGCGGCTGTCGGCGGAAATGCCGCTGCGGAAAACCCAATCGCCCGGTTCCAGCCGCGAAACATCTGGCAGCGGCACGGCGCGGGGTGCAGGCTGCTTTTGCAGCCAAACCACCCACACTGCCAGGCACACAACAAAAACCGCCGCCCATCGGAGCAGGCGGCGTTTGGGTTGGTTTACAGGCGGATTTTCCATGTGCCGTCCACGCTAATCAGGCGCACCCTGTCCGTGTGGGTTTTGCCGCTTTTGAACTGCGTTTTCACGTTCACGTTGGCACGGTTGTTGTCTTTCGGGTCGATGGCGGCAGGTTCTGCGGTAATGCTCTCCACACCGCCCTGCTGCTCGGCAAATGCTTTCTGCTCGGCCACACCCGCCTTGATTTTGCCGCTCAGCATTTCTTGTACGCCCGGTTTTTGTTTGTCCGCATCGTCCAAATGCACCATGGCGACCACCGCATCGGCATTGCCGTTATAAATTTCGCTGACAAATTTTTTGGCGGTGTCTTCGGGCGATTTGCCCGAACAGGCAGCCAGCAGCAGCGACACGGCAAATGTGGAAACAAGTTTGGTCATGGTTTTCATACAAAATCCTTACGTTACGATGGGGAAACACGGAGAGTGTACCACAAACGATTTGGGTTTGGATAAAGGCGCGGCGGATACGAAAAAAGCAGCCTGCGCCTTGGAAAATCAAAGTGCAGGCTGCTTTCCTTGCCTATGCTTCACCCTCTGCGGCTTCCGCTTCGTCTTCTTCGCTTTCGGCCACGCGTTCCAGCGACACCAGCGTGGTGCCTTCATCCAAATTAATCAGGCGGACACCGGCGGCGGCACGGCCGGTTTCGCGCACCTGTTCCACTTTGGTGCGGATGAGCACGCCGCCGGAAGTGATGAGCATCAAATCGTCCGCCGGGGAAACGAGTACCGCACCGATGAGTTCGCCGTTGCGCTCGCCTGTGTCGATGGCGATGATGCCCTGGCCGCCTTTTCCTTTGCGGGTGTAATCGGCAATCGGCGTGCGTTTGCCGTAGCCGTTTTGGGTGGCAGTGAGCACCTGCAAATCGCTGCCGATTTCAGCGGTGAGCAGGCTGACGATGCGGCCGTTTTCAGGCAGCCTCATGCCGCGCAGGCCGCCGCTGCCGCGTCCGCTGGGGCGCACGCCTTTGTTGGTTTGCAGGTTGAATTCGGTTTCGCCGCCGTCTTCTTCGTCTTGTTGCAGGCTGCCTGAAACGTCGTTTTCGGCTTCGTCTTCATCGCCTGCGCCGCCCGCCCAGTATTCGTTGAAGCGGATGGCTTTGCCTAAGTTTGAGAACAGCATGATGTCGCTGCTGCCGCTGGTTTTCGCCACGCCCACCAGGCTGTCGCCTTCTTTAAGGGCGATGGCTTTGATGCCTTTGACGCTGACGTTTTTAAACGCGGACAGCTGCACTTTTTTCACCACGCCCATCGCGGTGGCGAAGAAGACGTATTCGTCTTCGGGGAATTCGCGCACGGGCAGGATGGCGGAGACTTTTTCGCCGTCGTCCAACTGGATGACGTTGTTAATCGGCCGTCCGCGCGAATTGCGGCCGCCTTCGGGCAGGCGATACACCTTAATCCAGTGGCAGCGGCCCAAATTGGTGAAGCACATCAGATAATCGTGCGTGTTCGCCACAAACAGGGTTTCGATGAAGTCTTCGTCTTTGGTGGCGGCCGCCTGTTTGCCGCGCCCGCCGCGTTTTTGCGCTTGGTAATCGCTGGTGGGCTGGGTTTTGATGTAGCCACCGTGGGTGAGCGTTACCACCATTTCGCGCGGCGGAATCAGGTCTTCGTCGGCAATGTCGCCGCCGCCGAACGGGTTGATTTCGCTGCGGCGTTCGTCGCCGAACTGGGTTTGCATTTCCACCAGTTCGCCCTCGATGATTTGGCGCACGCGTTCGGGTTTGGCCAGAATGTCCAGCAAGTCCATAATAATATCCATTAAAGACTTGTATTCTTTCACAATTTCGTCTTGATCCAGGCCGGTCAGGTTACGCAGGCTCATGCGCAGGATGGCGCGCGCCTGTTCGTCCGACAGCCAATAGCCGTCCGGGTGCAGGCCGCGGTTTTCAGGCAGCCATTCGGGGCGCGCCAAGGTCAAATCCAAGTCGCTGCGGCTCAACATTTCGCTCACCAAAGCAGACTGCCATGCGCGCCCCATCAGGGCTTCGCGCGCGGCGTCCACGTCGGCTGAGGCCTTAATCAGCGCAATCATTTCGTCAATATTCGACAGCGCAACCGCCTTGCCTTCGGCAATATGCCCTTCGGCGCGCGCCTTTTTCAGGCGGAACAGGGTGCGGCGCGTGACGACTTCGCGGCGGTGGCGCAGGAATTCGTTCAAAATCTGCTTCAAATTCAGCAGGCGTGGCTGACCGTCCACCAGCGCAACCATGTTGATGCTGAATGTGTCTTGCAGCTGAGTGAGTTTGTACAGCTGGTTCAGCACCACTTCGGCGTTTTCGCCGCGTTTGAGTTCGATGACGATGCGCGTGCCGTCTTTGTCGGATTCGTCGCGCAACTCGGCAATGCCTTCCACGGTTTTTTCGCGCACCAATTCGCCGATTTTTTCCACCAGCTTGGATTTGTTCACCTGATACGGGATTTCATCGACCACAATCGCTTCGCGCTCACCGTTTTTGCCGATGGGCTCGATATGCGATTTGCTGCGGATGACCACGCGGCCGCGGCCGGTCTGGTAGCCCGCGCGGATGCCGGTCAAGCCATAAATGGTGGCGCCGGTGGGGAAATCGGGGGCTTTGACGATGTCGATGAGTTCATCGATGCCGGTTTCGGGGTCGTTCAAAAGTTTCAGGCAGCCTGCAAGCGTGTCGCGCAGGTTGTGCGGCGGAATGCTGGTGGCCATGCCCACGGCAATGCCTTCGGAGCCGTTCACCAACAGGGCGGGGAAGCGTGTGGGCAGCACCAGCGGTTCGCGTTCGCTGCCGTCGTAGTTGTCGCCGAAATTGACGGTTTCTTCTTCAATGTCGGCCAACATTTCGTGGGCGATTTTCGCCATGCGGATTTCGGTATAACGCATGGCCGCGGCCGCGTCGCCGTCCACCGAGCCGAAGTTGCCCTGCCCGTCCACCAGCATATAGCGCATGGAAAACGGCTGTGCCATGCGGACAATGGTTTGGTACACCGCGGAATCGCCGTGCGGGTGGTATTTACCGATAACGTCGCCGACCACGCGGGCGGATTTTTTGTATGCGCTGTTCCAGTTGTTTTTCAGCTCGTGCATGGCGTACAGCACGCGGCGGTGCACGGGTTTCAGGCCGTCGCGCACATCGGGCAGCGCGCGCCCGACGATGACGGACATGGCGTAGTCCAGATAGGACTTTTTCATCTCGTCTTCAAGGCTGACGGGGATGGTTTCTTTGGCAAATTGGTGGTCGTTCGCGCCGGTCATACTGGGCTTCCGTTTGATGAAATGAAAAAATGTGCAATTTTAACATGAAAACACGCTTTTAGCGCGGAACGATTTTGCAGGCTGCCTTGGTGGCAGGGAAAAAGCAGCCTGCACCTTCCCATCTTTAAAGTGCAGGCTGCTTTTTAGGGCGCAGGATTAAAAACCGCCGTCACACGCCAATACGGCTTTCCCTTTCATCTCTTCCCCGTAATCATTGCCGTCGTAACTATCGACATACGCCTGATAGCCTTTTAAGAAACTTGCCATATCATGAGCATCCGCTTTCCCGCCACCCATTTCTTCAAACAGTTTCAACGCTACTCGTCTGTCGGCCGACAGGGTTTTCGGTATGGCGTAACGCACACGGCGCAATTTGTCTTTGGCCTCGGCAAGCGGCACATCCAACACCAAATAATGCGTTACGGAATCCCCTATTGCCACCAACACCAATTCTTTCACCGGAAGCCCATGATAAGTCCCGCGGACAGATAGTTTGACGAAGTCGCCCGAATGATCGTCCATCACACGCCCGACAGCATTTTCATAACCTTTCGGCACGGCAACTTTACCCGAAGAAATAGTACGTCCGGTTTTGGGGTCCGTTGTTACAGCTTCCATACTTTTTATCAACCGCGCTAATTCCGGCGGGCGATTGTCTGAAGCGCACCCGTCCGTTTCCAAATACTTAAACAGCGGCGTCCAATCCGCGGTTTTCGGCGTGTTCGGCTCAATAGAAGTGTGCAGCGTGGCGGACTGCTTGACGGGATCAACACTGACAGAACTGGCCGAATTACTTGACGAGCTCTCATTCTTAGGGCGCGCGGTCATATCAACCGACAATCCATTATCACAGGCGGCAATAAACAATGTCAGCAGGGCAGTAAAAATCGTTTTTTTCATGATGAAAATCCTTTGTTGACGAGGGAGGCAGGAGTGAGGAACAACACGGCAGCATATTGTTTTTCTTTTGATTTGTTAATACTCATTGAATTGAATTGATTGATGATTTACCGCCAATGAAAAGCAGCCTGCACTTTGAATTTGAGACGTGCAGGCTGCTTTTATTCATTCTTCCGCCGCCGCTTTGAGCCGATACAGCACGTCCAGCGCCTGCCGCGGCGTGAGCTCGTCCGGATTCACGGCGGCCAGCTGCTGCAACACAGGATTTTCGGCAACGGGCGCGTCCGCTTCTTCCGGCGGCGCGGCAAACAAATCCAGTTGGCGGTCGGCGGTTTGCTGTTCCAGCTGTTTGAGCTGCCGCTGCGCCGCCTTCAACGCGCGCGCGGGTAATCCGGCCAGTTTCGCCACGGCAATGCCGTAGCTTTTTTCGGCGGCACCGTTTTGCACATTGTGCAGAAACACGATGTCGTGCCCCTGCTCCAACGCCGACAAATGGCTGTTGAACGCGGCGGCATATTGGTTGGGCAACTGGGTCAGCTCGAAATAATGCGTGGCAAACAGGCTCAAAGAGCCGTTTTTCTGCAACAAATGTTCGGCGGCGGCATGCGCCAATGCCAGCCCGTCGAACGTGGACGTGCCGCGCCCCACTTCGTCCATCAACACCAGCGATTGCGGCGTGGCGTTGTGCAGGATATAGGCGGTTTCGGACATTTCCACCATAAACGTGGAGCGGTTGCCCGCCAAATCGTCGCTGGCTCCGATGCGCGTGAATATCTGGTCGATGCTGCCGATTTTGGCATGCTCGGCCGGCACGAAGCTGCCCGTGTGCGCCAAAAGCACAATCAGCGCGGTTTGCCGCATATAAGTGGATTTGCCGCCCATGTTCGGGCCGGTGAGCAGGCAGAGTTTCCGCGCTTCGTCCAAATCCGTATCGTTCGGCGTGAAATGCGCCACCTGCCGCTCCACCACAGGGTGCCGTCCGGCGCGGATATGGATTTCGCTGCCGCTGCAAAATTCGGGCATGGTGTATTGCCGCTCCCGTGCGGTGCGGGCGAAACCGTCCAGCACATCCAGCGTGGCGGCGGCTTTGGCGGCCTTCTGAATGCGGGGCAACTCGGTTTGCAGACTGCCCAAAAGTTGCTCGAACAAGGTTTTTTCCAACGCCAGCGCGCGCTCCTGTGCCGCCAGAAACTTGTCTTCAAAAGCTTTGAGTTCGGGCGTGATGAAGCGCTCGGTGTTTTTCAGCGTTTGTCGGCGCTGGTAATCGGCCGGCGCTTCTTCTGCCTGATTTTTCGACAATTCGATATAAAACCCGTGCACACGGTTGTATTCCACTTTCAATGTGGACAACTGCGTACGCTGCCGTTCGCGCTCTTCCAGTTCGCGCAACGCATCGTCGCCGTGCGTCTGCAAATGGCGCAGTTCGTCCAGTTCGGCGTGGTAGCCGTGGTTGATGACGCCGCCATCTTTCAGCCACACGGAAGGCTCGGGCAGCAAAGCAGCCTGCAACAGCTTGGCAACGCCCTGCGTTTCGGGAAAGCAGCCTGCAAGCGTGTCCAGCAGGCTGCTTTGCGGCAGATGAATATCCTGCAAGACCGACAGGCTGTCGCGCAGCGCCGACAAATCGCGCGGCCGTGCCGAACCCAGCGCAATCCGCGCGGCAATGCGTTCGATGTCGGCCATCTTTTTCAGGCAGCCTGCAACGTCATCGCCCCCGTGTCGGCGCAAGGCTTCCACCGCATCCAACCGCGCCTGAATGTGCGGGCGGTGGCGCAGCGGATGATGCAGCCAATGCGCCAGCAGGCGGCTGCCCATGTTCGTCATACAGTTGTCCAACACGGAAAACAGCGTGGGTGCAGGCTGCCCCTGCAAGGTTTGCGTGACTTCCAGATTGCGCCGCGTGGCCGCATTCATCGCCACAAATTGGCTTTCGTGCTCCAGCACCAGCGCGTCCATGTGCGGCGGCAGTTGGTTTTGCGTGGTTTTTAAATAATTGAGCAGCGCGCCGGCCGCCGAAATTGCCGCCGAATGCTGCGCCAAATCCAATCCGAACGCGCGCAAATCCTGACAGCCGAAATAATCGGTCAGCAAAGCGAACGCCGCATCGGGCGCAAACTGCCAATGGTGCAGGCGGCTCACGGGAATTTTCGGGCAATTTTCGGGCAACTTGAACGCCGCATCCGCCAAAAGTTCCGACACTTGCAGCCGCGCCAATTCGTCCGCCAGCCGTTCAATCGGGATGATTTTGACGCAGAATTCGCCGCTTTCCAGCGCCGCCCAAGCCAATGCAGCCTGCTTTTTGCCGGCAAACAACGCAGCAATGCGGTTGGTCTGCTTGTCTTCCAGCAGGGCGGAATCCGTCAGCGTGCCGGCAGTAACGATGCGCACGACTTTGCGCTCCACCACCTTGCCCGCGCCCACTTCGCCGACCTGTTCGCAAATCGCCACGCTTTCGCCCAGTTTCACCAGTTTCACCAAATATTGCTCCGCCGCGTGATACGGCACGCCTGCCATCTTGATGGGTTCGCCGTTGCACTGGCCGCGCGTGGTGAGCGTGATGTCCAGCAGCTTCGCCGCCTTCACCGCGTCATCGAAAAAAAGTTCGTAAAAATCACCCATGCGGTAAAACACCAGTTTGTCTTGGTGCTCGGCTTTAATCGCAAGGTATTGCTGCATCATGGGCGAAAGGGGTTTGATCGTCATAAATTTTCCCGATATTTCGTGTCGCCCGCAGATTTTAACGGTTTTTGCGCCGCCTGCACATTTTCCGTGCAGGCTGCTTTGCGGCAAATCGGACACAAAAAGCAGCCTGCACCCCGCCAAACAACACAATAGATTGACAAACTGTTTGTTATAGCGCGATAATGCTCGGCTTGCTGGCATGGTGCCGGCAAGATATTTTTCAACAGGAATAAAAATATGCCAACGATTAACCAATTGGTTCGCAAAGGCCGTAAAAAGCCCGTTTATGTGAACAAAGTTCCCGCGCTGGAAGCGTGCCCGCAAAAACGCGGCGTGTGCACCCGCGTGTACACCACAACCCCTAAAAAACCAAACTCAGCTTTGCGTAAAGTCTGCAAAGTGCGCCTGACCAACGGTTTTGAAGTTATTTCATACATCGGCGGTGAAGGCCACAACCTGCAAGAGCACAGCGTGGTGCTGATTCGCGGCGGTCGTGTAAAAGACTTGCCGGGTGTGCGTTACCACACAGTACGCGGTTCTTTGGATACGGCCGGTGTTAAAGACCGTAAACAAGCGCGTTCTAAATACGGTGCTAAACGCCCTAAATAATCCCGCACCGAGTAAATTCATAAACCCCAATCACTGGCACGTCGGTTTTCAGGCAGCCTGCACTTGAACGCAGCTTTGCTGAAGCCGAGTAAGTGAATGTTTTAATAAACATTCATGGGAATGCCCCAACTGAATAGATTTAAGGAATTAAAATGCCAAGACGTAGAGAAGTCCCCAAGCGCGACGTACTGCCCGATCCTAAATTCGGCAGCGTTGAATTGACCAAATTCATGAACGTGTTGATGATCGACGGCAAAAAAGCCGTTGCAGAACGCATTGTTTACGGCGCATTGGAACAAATTGCCAAAAAAGTGCAAGGCAAAGAAGCCATCGAAGTATTTAACGAAGCGATTAACAATGCCAAACCATTGGTAGAAGTGAAAAGCCGCCGCGTAGGTGGTGCGAACTACCAAGTTCCTGTTGAAGTGCGCGCAACACGCCGCTTGGCATTGGCAATGCGCTGGGTGCGCGACGCAGCACGCAAACGCGGCGAAAAATCCATGGATTTGCGCCTGGCGGGCGAGCTGATTGACGCGGCAGAAGGCCGTGGCGGCGCAATGAAAAAACGCGAAGAAGTGCACCGTATGGCAGAAGCCAACAAAGCATTCTCTCACTTCCGTTTCTAATCTAGAGAGGATTATCAAATGGCTCGCAAAACCCCCATCAGCCTGTACCGCAACATCGGTATTTCGGCTCACATTGACGCCGGTAAAACCACCACGACCGAACGTATCCTGTTCTACACCGGTTTGACACACAAACTGGGTGAAGTGCATGACGGTGCGGCAACCACCGACTACATGGAACAAGAACAAGAGCGTGGCATTACCATTACTTCCGCTGCCGTAACTTCCTACTGGTCCGGCATGGCGAAACAGTTCAAAGAACACCGTTTCAACATCATCGACACCCCGGGACACGTGGACTTTACCGTTGAAGTGGAACGCTCTATGCGCGTTTTGGACGGCGCGGTCATGGTGTACTGCGCGGTTGGCGGCGTACAGCCCCAATCCGAAACCGTGTGGCGTCAGGCCAACAAATACAAAGTGCCACGTTTGGCATTTGTGAACAAAATGGACCGCCAAGGCGCAAACTTCTTCCGCGTGGTGGAACAAATGAAAACCCGCCTGCGCGCCAACCCTGTGCCTATCGTCATCCCCGTGGGTGCGGAAGACGCATTTGAAGGCGTGGTGGACTTGCTGAAAATGAAAGCCATCATCTGGAACGAAGCCGACAAAGGCGTTACCTTTGAATACGGCGATATTCCTGCCGATTTGGTGGACACTGCGGAAGAATGGCGTCAATACATGATTGAAGCCGCCGCCGAAGCCAACGAAGAATTGATGGACAAATACTTGGGCGGCGAAGAGCTGACCGAGGAAGAAATCGTTGCCGCGCTGCGCGAACGTACACTGTCCGGCGAAATCCAACCGATGTTGTGCGGTTCCGCATTCAAAAACAAAGGCGTGCAACGCATGTTGGACGCAGTGGTTGAATTGCTGCCTGCACCAACCGACATTCCGCCCGTGCAAGGCATGAACCCCGATTCTGACGAAGCCGACAGCCGCGAAGCCAGCGACGACGCTCCGTTCTCCGCTTTGGCGTTCAAAATGCTGAACGACAAATATGTGGGTAACCTGACGTTCATCCGCGTGTATTCCGGCGTATTGAAATCCGGCGATACCGTTATCAACTCGGTAAAAGGCACGCGCGAACGTATCGGCCGTTTGGTGCAAATGACTGCTGCCGACCGTACCGAAATCGAAGAAGTACGCGCGGGCGACATTGCCGCCGCCATCGGCCTGAAAGACGTGACCACAGGCGAAACCCTGTGCGACGAAAAAGCACCTATCATCTTGGAACGCATGGAGTTCCCAGAGCCCGTTATCCATGTGGCCGTTGAACCCAAAACCAAAGCCGACCAAGAAAAAATGGGTATCGCTTTGAACCGCTTGGCAAAAGAAGACCCTTCGTTCCGCGTTCGCACGGACGAAGAATCCGGCCAAACCATTATTTCGGGTATGGGCGAGCTGCACTTGGAAATCATCGTGGACCGCATGAAGCGCGAATTCGGCGTAGAAGCCAATGTGGGCGCGCCTCAAGTAGCATACCGCGAGACCATCCGCAAAGCCGTTAAAGCCGAGTACAAACACGCGAAACAATCCGGCGGTAAAGGTCAATACGGCCACGTTGTGATTGAGATGGAACCGATGGAACCCGGTGGCGCAGGCTACGAGTTCATCGATGAAATCAAAGGCGGTGTGATTCCCCGCGAATTCATCCCGTCTGTGGACAAAGGTATCCGCGACACCCTGCCAAACGGCGTGGTAGCAGGCTTCCCTGTGGTGGACGTACGTATCCGCCTGGTATTCGGTTCTTACCATGATGTGGACTCTTCGCAACTGGCGTTCGAATTGGCTGCTTCACAAGCGTTTAAAGAAGGTATGCGTCAAGCATCGCCTGCGCTGTTGGAGCCAATTATGGCGGTTGAAGTGGAAACTCCGGAAGAGTACATGGGCGATGTAATGGGCGACTTGAACCGTCGCCGCGGCATCGTACTGGGTATGGACGACGACGGCATCGGCGGTAAAAAAGTCCGCGCCGAAGTGCCTTTGGCCGAAATGTTCGGTTACTCAACCGACCTGCGTTCTGCCACACAAGGCCGTGCAACCTACTCTATGGAATTTGCCAAATACGCAGAAGCCCCTGCACACGTTGCAGCGGAAGTTACTGCGGCACGCAAAGGCTGATAGAATCGGCACATAAAAAGCAGCCTGCACTTTCTTTTGGAGTTCAGGCTGCTTTTCGCATATACTGGCAGCCCTATCGTCAAAACAGGAGGTTTGTATGAACGCATTGATTCGCACTGCCGCAGCCACCGTGCTGCTGTTCGGTGCATTGGCAGCGAACGCAAAACCGACATCCACGCCGACACCACAACAACGGCAGGCCGCGCAAAAATTGGCAGGCATCTCGGTAAGGATTCTGGATTTGGGCCAATTGTTCCGCTACAACGGTTCTGAGGATTCGCGGTACAAGCCGTTTCAGGCAATCATGACGGCCGAAGAATTCCGCTGCTTCACCACGAAAATGGGCACGTCGCAAGGTTTCCGCGCATACAAAATGGATGAAGCGTTGGATTATGTGCAACATCGCTCGCCACAGGATTTGCAGCGGGATTTCGCCCTGCTGACACCGCAAACCGTGCAGGCATTGTCGCGCCTAATGTCGGCTTGGGAGGACGGAATCGCCCATAATAACAACGACAGGTACATACAGGAAATGGACCGGTTGCAGCAAAATCCCCGTTTGTTCAATGCCGTCAGCCGTTTTATGGAGTCAGCGCAGCATCATGATTTGCGGCAGCTGCTGCTTTCGTTCGCATTCGATACCGCGCCTGAGGAGGACGGAGCACGCAGCATAGAGCGATATCGTTTGTGGTCGCTGCGGGAATGCCATATTTCGGCAGAGGAACTGCGGGCAGGATTCCATGGCAGATCGGGAAAATAGTCCCAAAAGCAGCCTGCACTTGCCCAATCCGAAGTGCAGGCTGCTTTTTACCTGCACCGAACCCTCCCCCTGATAGGATATTGATATGAAAAATTTTATTCGAACTGCCGCATCCGCCGTGTTTCTGCTTGGCACATTGGCCGTGCGCGCAGAACCTGTCCCCACGCCGCAACAACAGCAGGACGCACAAAAATTGACCGAGACCGCCGTGCAGATTCTCGATTTCGGCCAATTCCTGGGCAGCGGAAAAGACTTGCCGCCATGGTATGAATTGCAGCCATGGCAGGAAAAAATGAAGATGACGGACGAACAATTCCAATGCTTCAAGGCCAAAATGACCACATCGCAAGGTTTTCGCGAATACAAAGCGGAAGAAGCGTTGCATTATGTTCAGAGCCGCTCGCCGCAGGAATTGCAGCAGGATTTCGCCCTGCTGACACCGCAAACCGTGCAGGCATTGTCGCGCCTCATGTCGGCATTCACGCAAGAAGACCGCAGCCCCGGCCTGTCCCTTCAAGAAGTTGAAAAACTTCAGCAAGACCCGCCGCTGTTCAATGCGGTCGACCGCTTCATGAGCGGGGAGCAACACCGCGATTTGCGGCAACTCTTGCTTTCGCTCACATTCGACAATAGCCCTATCGAGAACAGTGCTCACAGCTTCCAACGGTATGCCTTCTGGTCACTTAAAGCCTGCCATATTCCTGTCGAATAATATAGCGAATTAAAATCGCAATGATACGGCGTTGGCTCGCCTTGACGTACTACTTGTACGCCTTGTCTCATTTTTATTTTAATCCGCTATAACGCCCGCAGCTTCAAAAAACCGTCAAAAAAGCAGCCTGCACTTGCCCATCCGAAGTGCAGGCTGCTTTTTCAATGTGCAAATCAACCGTTTTCCCCGTCTTTCAGCGCGGCAAACTTCGCCTTCATGGTCGGGTTTTTGCGCACCAACCTTTTTACCGTCAAATCTTCCGCCTTGTTGTTCGCCAGCCGCAGATTGTTTTCCGAATTCAGCAGCGCGGCCTTGGTTTTTTCCAGTTGCGCAATCGATTTGTCGATGTGTTCAATCGCCTCGTTAAACCGCCGGCTCGCCAAATCGTAATTGCGGGCGAACGCGGTTTTGAAATCATTCAAATCCTGCTCGAAATTGGTAATATCGACATTCTGCGCCTTGAATTGCGCCAATTCCTGCTTGTATTTCAGGCTGTTGAGCGCAGCATTGCGCAGCAGCGAAATCATGGCGATGAAAAACTGCGGCCGCACCACATACATTTTGGGATATGCGTGTGACACATCGACAATGCCTTGGTTATACAGCTCGCTGTCGCCCTCCAACAGCGACACCAGCACGGCGTATTCGCATTTTTTCTCGTTGCGGTCTTTGTCCAATTCCTTGAAAAAATGCTCGTTTTTCTTTTTGGTTTGCGTGGTGTCGCCCTCGTTTTTCATCTCGAACATAATCGACAGGATTTCCACGCCTTCTTCATCGCATTCGCGGTAAATATAATCGCCCTTGCTGCCGCCGGAAGCATCGTTGTCCTTGCCGAATTCGGCATTTGGGAAGGCGGCGGCGCGGATTTGGTTGAAGGCGACTTCGCAGTGTTGCTCCAAACTTTCGCCCAGCATTTTGGTCGATTGCTTGGCTTTGAAATCGCGGTAAAACGCGATGGCTTCGTCTTTTTGGCGCAGCTGCCATTCGTATTGCTGCTGCAAATGCTGTTGGTCGGCCTGGTGTTGCGACTGGGTTTGCGCCAGTTGGTTTTGCAGGCGGCTCAAGGCTTGTGCCTGTTCGTGCGTGGCGATGAGCAGCTGTTTGTCCGCTTCGGCGCGCTGCTGCTGCAACTGCGCCTGTGTTTGCAGTTGCAGCGCGGTGAGCTGGCGCTCTTTTTCAGCAATTTGGGCGTGCAGGCTGCTTTGTGCCTGCTGCACCGCCAGCTGCGTGTTTTGCTCGTGCTGTGCCAAACGGGTTTGCAGCTGCACGATTTGCTGTTCTTTTTCCGCCAAAGCAGCCTGCATCCGTGCGGCGGATTGCGCACCGGCCAATTCCAAATCACTTTGGTATTTCTCGCGTAGCCGTTCGGCTTGCAGGCGGATTTCCTGCTCGAACTCTTGGGTGCGCACTTGGCTTTGGATTTGGGCATAACCTGCTTCGTCAATGGAAAAGGCGGTGTGGCAGTTGGGGCATTTGATTTGGTGCGGCATGAGGCTCTTTCGGGGAACGGTTAAACGGCAATGTGCAGGCTGCTTCGGTCAGCGGCGCATTTCCTGCTGCAAGGCGGCAATGTTGCCTTCGCGGTCGAGAATCTGCACGGTAATCTGCTGGACGACATTGGCCTTGCCCTGCTGCCGTGCCTGCGCCAGTTGCGCGCGCAAACGGGCGAGCGCCTGCCGCTCTTGGGCGATTTCCTGCGCAATCCGCTGTTCGCGCGTCAGCACGGGCTTGGCCGGCGGCAGGCTGACGATTTTTGCAGGCTGCACGCGCGGCGGCTTCATCCGCGTTTGGGTTTTCACCACGGCCGTTGTTGCCGTGTTCAGCTTCACCGGTGTTTGCGGCGCTGCCGGCGGCGGGTCCACCACCACGATATCGTCCGACAGCTGGAAATCCCGCTGCTGCCACGTTTGCTGTATTTCGTCTTCAATCACGGACGGCGTGGCCGGTGCGGACGCGGTTAAAAGTGCAGGCTGCGCCGCATCGTCCGCCCATGCCGCCGTGCTGGCCAGGGCGCAGAAACAGAAAAACCATGATTGCGTAATCTTCACTAAAAACTCCAAGTTGATGGCAAACGGCGGTTCGGATATTGGCAAAAACCCGTGCAGGCTGCCATGCCAAGCCGCCAACGGAATATCATAACAGCTTTAAAAAAATTTGATTTTTCAAAACTGTAAAACTATGTTGGCGAATGTTCCGATACCGAAAAAGCAGCCTGCACCTTTGGAAAACGAAGTGCAGGCTGCTTTCGGCATTTGGCGGCATTCAGCGTTTGGCCTGAAAACTCAACAAATGCTGCGTGCTGGCCAGCCATGCGCCCGCAATGCCCAGCGCGCACACCACCAGCATCACCAAGCCCATTTCGCTGTTCGTGAACGTGCGCCATTGCAGCACAATGCCGTATGGCTGGAAAATCTGGTTCACCAAAGGCTGCGTCGCCGTCATCAGCACATGGCACAGCCACAGGCTCAAACTGCCCGCAAACAGGCTCTGCCACGCCGCCTGATACAGGAACGGGCGGCGCACGAACGATGAAGGCGCGCCCAAAAGTTTGGTGATTTCAATTTCATCGCGGTGGCTCAAAATCTGCAAACGGATGGTGTTGTGCGCCACCAGCACGAATGCCAGCCCCAACGTCAGCGATAAAAACCAAAACACGCGGTTCAGCAACTGGTTGATTTTATACAGCGTCTGCATCCATTCTTTGTCCAGCTGCGCGGTTTCCACCATCGGATACTGCACAAAATCGTTTTGCAGCGCGGCAATTTCTTCCGGCGAATTGTTCACCGGCTTCACAATGAACGCATCGGGCAGCGGGTTTTCGTCCAGCATGGACACAATGTCTTGTTCGCCCATCGCCTTCTGCATTTCCGCCAAACCGTCCGCCTTGCTCACAAAGCGCACGTCTTCCACGCGGTGTTCGGCCGACAAAATGCGCTTCACGTTGTCCACATCCTGCTGCGTGGCCGCCAAATCCATATACAGCGTGATTTGCGGTACGTCGCTCAATTTGTCCAGCACCGCTTTGCCGCTTTGCACGCTCAAATACAGCGTGAGCGGCAGCGTCATGGCAATCGACAGCATGGCCAGAATCAGCAGCGTGGCCACCGGCTGGCGGAACAAATACACCAGCGCGCGTTTCGCACTTTCCCAATGAAGTGAAAAATAATTGTTCATGATGCAAACCGTCCCTGCTGCAAGCGCAAGATACGGTGGCCGTAGTCCTGCATTAAAGTTTCATCGTGCGCCGACACAATTACGGTGGTGCCTGCTTCGTGAAACGTTTTGAAAAGCTCCATGATATCCAGCGCATACGCCCTGTCCAAGTTGGCGGAAGGCTCATCCGCAATCAGCAGGCTGGGTTGGTGCACCACCGCGCGGGCAATGCACAGCCGCTGCTGCTCGCCGCCCGACAAACCGTTCGGGTCGTCTTTCTCGCGCCCCGACAGGCCCACTTTTTCAATGGCGATGCGGGCGCGTTTTTCCGCCGATTTGTTGTCGTAGCCGATAATCCGCAGCGGCAGCATCACGTTTTGCAGCACGTTGCGGTCGAACAGGATTTTGTGGTCTTGAAACACGATGCCGATGTGTTGGCGCAGGTAGCACAGTTGGTTGTCGGTCAAATCGCCAAGGTTGTGTTTGTTAATCAGCACTTTGCCGGACGTGGGCTTGGTAATACCCGCAATCAGGCGCAAAACGGTGGATTTGCCCGCGCCGGAATGCCCCGCGATGAAAATCATCTCGCCTTTTTGAATGTTGAAGCTGATGTTTTTCAGGGCTTGGAAATGGCCGGAATACACTTTGGAAACGGACTCAAATCGTATCATGATGGTTAATGGGGTTGGAAATGGCGAAATTATACGCGGATTTGGGCCGGGTTTGATAGGTGCAGGCTGCTTTATTCGTGGATATTTTTGTGGAAAATCCGTGCACTGCTTTTGCAAACGCTGTTTTGGCGGGGTGCAGGCTGCTTTTCGAGGCTGTGGATAACTGTGTGTGCAGTCCGTTGGCCGATTGTGCATTTCCGCCTGCGGCACGGGTCGGGCATTGGCGGCGGATTAAAATCGCCATGATACGGCACTGCCGCCTTGTCTCATCCGCTATAAAAAGCAGCCTGCACTTCGTTTCCCCAAAGTGCAGGCTGCTTTGGGCGGCTATTCGGCTTCCGCCTGTTCGTCCAAACTTTTCAGCCACGCCAGTTTTTCGGCAATTCTGATTTCCAAGCCGCGCGGCACGGGCTGGTAAAAATCCGGTTCGGGCAAGTCGTCGGGCATATAGCTTTCGCCGGCGGCGTAGGCGTGCGGTTCGTCGTGGGCATAGCGGTAATCGCGGCCGTAGCCCAGCTCTTTCATCAGCTTGGTGGGCGCGTTGCACAAATGCACCGGCACGGGTTCGCTGCCGTGTTCGCGGACAAAGCGGCGCATGTGGTTATACGCCATGTAACCTGCGTTGGATTTGGCGGCACTGGCCAGATACAGCACCGCCTGCGCCAGCGCCAGTTCGCCTTCGGGGCTGCCCAGCCGTTCAAACGTGGCAGCGGCATCGTTAGCAATTTGCAACGCGCGCGGGTCGGCCAGCCCGATGTCTTCCCACGCCATGCGGACAATGCGGCGCGCCAGATAACGCGGGTCGGCGCCGCCGTCGATCATGCGGCAGAACCAATAAAGTGCGGCATTCGGGTGCGAGCCGCGCACGGATTTGTGCAGGGCGGAGATTTGGTTGTAAAACGCTTCGCCGCCTTTGTCGAAACGGCGCACGGTGTCGCCCATGTTTTGCGCGGCAAAATCGGCATCGATTCGGGCGATGCGGCGCGTTTGGGCGGCATGAAACCATTGTTCCAGCATATTCAGGAAACGGCGCGCATCGCCGTCGGCGGCTTGGCACAGCAGGGTCAATGCTTCGGGTTCGAGCGTCAAATTTTCATATTCGGGCAACTGTTGCGCTTTTTGATACAGGCGGTGCAGGCTGCTTTCGCCCAGCGGTTTGAGCACATACACCTGCGCGCGCGAAAGCAGGGCGGCATTCACTTCAAACGACGGATTTTCCGTGGTCGCGCCGATAAACGTAATCAGCCCGCTTTCCACATGCGGCAGAAAGGCGTCCTGCTGCGCCTTGTTGAAGCGGTGGACTTCATCGACAAACAAAATGGTGCGCTGCTGCCGCTGCCACGCTGCTTCAGCTTTCTGAATCGCTTCGCGGATGTCTTTCACGCCCGAAAACACGGCGGACACGGGCAAAAACTGTGCGCCGAAGCCCTGCGCGATAATCCGCGCCAATGTGGTTTTGCCAATGCCGGGGCTGCCCCAAAGCAGCATGGAATGCGGAATGCCGCTCTCCATCGCCACACGCAGCGGTTTTCCTTCGCCGGTCAAGTGTTCCTGCCCCAAAACATCGTCCAGGTTTTGCGGGCGCAGCCGTTCGGCCAACGGGGCGGCGGGCGGGGTGTAGAATAAATCGTTCATGTGCAGGCTGCTTTCTCGAAATCAACGGTCTCCGCGCCCCGTTCCGGCTCTGCCGTGCAATTTGCCTTGTCGGGCGCAGTGTTCTCTATGATAATACCACTTTTACGAAACAAAACAGCAGAAGGATAACCGATGAAAAAAACGGCATTTGTATTGGCAGCCGCATTGATGTTGGGCGGATGCGGCGGCATGGGCGATTTGGGCGGACTGGGTTTGGGCGGCGGCAACACGTCCAACATCGGCGCTAACTTGTTCAGCATGTATGTGCAGAACCAGTGTAAAACCGAATTGCAGTCACGCACCGAATGGCGCTTGGCCGCATTGGCCATGAGCCAGTCGCAACAGGAAGCATGGGAAAACAAAATTTGCGGCTGCGTGAGCGAAGAAGCGCCGAACCAGCTGACCGCCGCCGATTTGACGCAAATTCTCACGCCGGAAGGCCGCACACGCGTGGTGGCCGAAGTGGGCGCGAAAACCGTTACCGCGTGCTACAAACGCCTGTTCACCCAACGATAACCCCAAAAAAGCAGCCTGCACCTTTCCATAAACCCAAGTGCAGGCTGCTTTCAAGATTTCCGCAATCCCAAAAGGCAAAAATCATGAAATACATCAGCACACGCGGCCAAACCGACCGTAAATCCTTCAGCGAAATCCTATTGATGGGACTCGCGCCAGACGGCGGCCTGATGCTGCCCGAAGCCTATCCCGCCGTGAGCGAAACCATGTTGGACCAATGGCGCGGCTTGAGCTACCGCGAACTGGCCTTTGAAATCATCCGCCTGTTCGCCACCGACATCCCCGAAGCCGACCTGCGCCGCATCATCGACCGCACCTACACCGAAGAAGCCTTCGGCTCGGCAGACATCACGCCCGTGCGCACCTTGAAAGACGGCATCAAAATCCAAGCGCTGTCCAACGGCCCCACGCTGGCCTTCAAAGATATGGCCATGCAGTTTTTGGGCAACGCATTCGAATATGTATTGAACAAAGAAAACAAACAGTTGAACATTCTGGGCGCCACCAGCGGCGACACCGGCTCGGCGGCGGAATATGCCCTGCGCGGCAAAAAAGGCGTGAACGTGTTCATGCTCTCGCCCGAAGGCAAAATGTCCGCCTTCCAGCGCGCGCAAATGTTCAGCCTGCAAGACGAAAACATCGTCAATATCGCCGTGAAAGGCATGTTTGACGACTGCCAAGACATCGTGAAAAGCGTGCAAAACGACCACGCGTTCAAAGAAAAATACCACATCGGCACGGTGAACAGCATCAACTGGGGCCGCATTGTCGCGCAGGTGGCCTATTATTTCGCGGGCTATTTCCGCGCCACCGACAACAACCGCCAAGAAGTGAGTTTCTGCGTGCCCAGCGGCAACTTCGGCAACGTGTGCGCCGGTCATATCGCCAAACAAATGGGTTTGCCGATTCGCCGCCTGATTGTCGCCACCAACGAAAACGACGTGCTCGACCAATTCTTCAAAACCGGCGAATACCGTCCGCGCACCACCGAGCAGACGTATGTAACGTCCAGCCCGTCCATGGACATTTCCAAAGCGTCCAATTTCGAGCGTTTCGTATTCGATCTGATGGCGCGCGACAGCGACGAAATCAACGCCTTGTGGGCGGAAGTGGGCGCGGGCAAAGGCTTTTCGCTGGCGCACAAGCTGCCCGAAATCCGCGAAAAATACGGCTTCGTTTCCGGACGCAGCCTGCACCAAGACCGCCTGGCCACCATCCGCCAAGTGTACGAAACCGATGGCGAACTGATTGACCCGCATACGGCAGACGGCGTGAAAGTGGCGCGCGAAGTGCGTGAAGACGGCGAAATCATCGTATGTTTGGAAACCGCGTTGGCCGCTAAATTCGATGCCACCATCCGCGAAGCGGTGGGCGATGTGGCGATTCCGCGCCCCGCGAAGCTGAACGGCTTGGAAGACTTGCCGCAGCGCGTGCAGGTGGTGCCGAACAATGCCGACATTGTGAAAAGCATTATCCGTGAGAAGCTGGATTAACCCGCCGGCGCATGCAAATATAGTCGATTAAAATAAAAATGAGACAAGGCGGCGAGCCGCAAGGCGTACAAGTAGTACGTCAAGGCGAGCCAACACCGTATCATTGCGATTTTAATTCACTATAAAGCAGCCTGCACTTTGAAAACCAAGGTGCAGGCTGCTTTTTTAGAGATGTGTGTTATGTTTTGGTATATTGGGGTTTATCCGCGTTTTTGGTACACGGCATTCAGGCGTTCGCGGTGCGGTTCCAGATTGATACCGGCCAAATCCGCCGCGCGAATCAGACTATTCACTTCCACGCCGCGCTTGGCCTGGTTCAATGCCCACATCATCGCAGAGCGCGTGCCGGTGCGGCAATACGCCAAAATGGGCGCGGGCGATTTGGCCACGGTTTCCTGAAAGTGCTGCAAATCGGCATCGTTGATTTGCTCCATCACCATCGGCATATACACCACATGCTCGATACCGTATTGATGAAGCCATTCTTTCACCGTTTCAAAGCTGGGCTGGCCTTCCTCTTCGCCGTCCGGACGGTTGCAAATCACGGTTTTAATGCCGATTTGCGCCGCCTGTTTGGCAAAGCGTTCGTTTAATTGTTTGGAGACGTATAAATAATCTGCAATTTTTTCCAGAGCCATAATCTTTCCTTAAAGCATGCCGGCGGCCGCAAACAGGCTGTTCGGGCGCGGCAGACACGCTTATTGCGTGATAAGAATCGCCAAAAATGGAAATTTTAAACCGTTTGACGGCACAGTAAAAGTTAATTCATGTATGTTTTCTTGTAAATGTGTGTAAATATATAGTTGCTTGGCACACGAAATTTGTGCTTCAATAACGACTCGCCACAGACCAAAAGGAAATATCATGAACACATTCTCACTGCCGTTTCAAGAAATGCTGGAACAAATGCCCGATTCAGTGATTTATGCCGACACGGAGGGCAAAATCCGTTTTTGGAACTCGGCCAGCGAGCAAATGTTCGGCTTCACGGCGCAAGAGGCCATCGGGCAGAGTTTGGACATCATCATTCCCGAATATCTGCGCGAGCCGCATTGGCGCGGGTTTTACGCGGCGGTGGAAAGCGGCAGAACCAAGCACAACGGCCGCGCCACGCGCACCAAAGCCCTGCACCGCGACGGTCATTATATTTACGCGCAAGTGAGCTTCTGCCTGATTAAAAACGCGCAAGGCCAAGTGCTCGGCTCGCTTTCCAGCGCGCGGCCGGCGGATTGAGCGGGTAAAAAAGCAGCCTGCACAGGCCGAACCCTTCAACGTGCAGGCTGCTTTTTGCTCGCGCGCCTCAACGGAAAAACTGCCCACAGCACGCTTTGAACTTGCGCCCCGAACCGCAGATGCACGGCTGCTTCATCGGCGGCAGCGGCACGGTCGGGTCGATGAAATACCAGCGGCCGTCCACGCGCACAAACGCCGAAAGCTCCTCATGCCGCCTTTCCTGCCCCTGTTCGGCAAAATGCGCCACAAAAGCCACCTGCGCGTGGTTCGGTTTCAGGTTGTCCGTATACCGCAGCACGTCCAAGCCCAGCCATTCGGCCTGCCGCGACCACTGCGCCATGCCCTCCCTGTCCAGCAACGCCTGCTGCGACGGCACAGTGGTGACCACCAGATAATCGATTTCATGGGCGACATAAGCTGCGTACCGCGAACGCATCAGCTGCTCCGCCGTTTGCGCCACCGCCTTTTGCCGGTGCAGCGGCGCGCAGCAATCTTGGTAATCCGCACCCGAACCGCAGGGACACAGCATCTTTTTTTCCTTTCCGTCCGATTTTTGACCCGTGCAGGCTGCTTTTTCAATACGGGAAAAGCAGCCTGCACACAAATTCGCTATAATATCCCCCTTTCGTTTTTATGGATACGCTATGTTATTTCCGCAATCGCTCCAACGCCTGATTTGCACCGGCATCGCCCTGTTGGCCATGCCCGCCGCATTTGCCGAAACCGTTTTCCACCAACTCGACAACGGCATGAAAGTTATTATTGCCGAAGACCACCGCGCGCCCGTCGTTTTAACGCAGCTTTGGTACAAAATCGGCTCGATAGACGAAGTGCCCGGCAAAACAGGGCTCAGCCACGCCTTGGAACACATGATGTTCAAAGGCACGCACACCGTGCCCGCTGGCGAATACAGCAGCCGGATTTCCGCACTCGGCGGTGAAGACAACGCCTACACATCGCCTGAAGAAACGGTCTATCACGTCAATATCGCCGCGCAACACCTGCCCACCGTGCTGCGATTGGAAGCCGACCGCATGGCCAACCTGAATTTCAGCGATGCCGCGTTCCGCAACGAAATGAAAGTTATCCGCGAAGAGCGCCGCCAAACCGTGGACGACAGCCCGAACAACGCGCTGTATGAAAAACTGTTGGGCATTGCCTGGCAAAAATCCGCCAACCGCACCCACACCATCGGTATCATGCGCGACTTGCACCACCTGAAACCGAACGATTTGCGCCAGTGGTATCGCCAATGGTATGCGCCGAACAACGCCACGCTGATTATCGTGGGCGATGTGAACCCCGAACAAACGCTGGCCACCGTCAAACAATATTTCGGTCAAATCCCAGCACGCGAACTGCCCAAACGCCAAGACATTTCCGAACGCCTGGACCGCCCCGTCAAACCGGCCGCCATGCGCGCCAACACCAAGCAGCCCCTGATGGTGCTGGGCTACCGCGTGCCGCATTTGCAGAAACTGGACGACACCATGCCTTACGCGCTGGACGTTTTGGGCAGCATTCTGGACGGCCACTCCGCCGCGCGTTTCAGCAAAAATCTGGTACGCGGCCAACAAACCGCGCAACGCATCGACGTTTCATACGATTTGCTGTCGCGCCAGCCGCAGCTGTGGACCGTCTTCGCCATGCCCGCCAACGGCACTTCCACCGCCAAACTGCGCCAGCTTATTGAAGCGCAGATTGCCGACATTGCCGAAAACGGCGTTTCCGAAGAAGAGCTGCAACGCGCCATCCGCCAAGAAGAAGCCAACGAAATCTACGACCGCGACAGCATCGAATCGCGCGCTTCGCTGATGGGTACGCTGGAAAACACCGGCTTTTCCTATCGCGACGAAGCCGAAATCCGCCGCCGTTTAAGCCAAGTGACCGCACAACAAGTGCAGGAAGCCGCACGATTGCTCACGTCCGGCCGCGCCGTTTTCGTGGAAATGCAGCCTGCACGCTGATGCCTATTGACCACCCAGCCCAAAATATTGAAGGAATATCATGAGCACCATTTTGCAATCCCTCCCCGTCAATCAAAAAGTCGGCATCGCCTTTTCCGGCGGGCTCGACACCTCCGCCGCACTGTTGTGGATGAAACTCAAAGGCGCGCTGCCTTATGCCTACACCGCCAATTTGGGCCAGCCCGACGAAGACGACTACAATGCCATTCCCAAAAAAGCGATGGAATACGGCGCAGAAAACGCCCGCTTAATCGACTGCCGCGCCCAGTTGGCGCACGAAGGCATCGCCGCCATCCAATGCGGCGCGTTCCACATTTCCACCGGCGGCGTGCCCTATTTCAACACCACCCCGCTCGGCCGCGCCGTGACCGGCACCATGCTCGTTTCCGCCATGAAAGAAGACGACGTGAACATCTGGGGCGACGGCAGCACCTACAAAGGCAACGACATCGAGCGTTTCTACCGCTACGGCCTCTTGACCAATCCCGCGCTGAAAATCTACAAACCTTGGCTCGACCAGCAATTTATCGACGAACTCGGCGGCCGCCACGAAATGAGCCAATTCCTCATCGCCAACGGCTTCCAATACAAAATGTCGGTAGAAAAAGCCTATTCCACCGATTCCAATATGCTCGGCGCGACGCATGAAGCCAAAGATTTGGAGTTTCTGAACAGCGGCATCAAAATCGTCAAACCCATCATGGGTGTGGCGTTTTGGGATGAAAACGTGGAGGTGAAACCCGAAACCGTGTCCGTGCGCTTTGAAGAAGGCGTGCCGGTGGCATTGAACGGCAAAGAATATGCCGATCCCGTCGAACTCTTCCTCGAAGCCAACCGCATCGGCGGCCGCCACGGCTTGGGCATGAGCGACCAAATCGAAAACCGCATCATCGAAGCCAAATCACGCGGCATCTACGAAGCCCCGGGCATGGCGCTGCTGCATATCGCCTACGAACGCTTGGTCACCGGTATCCACAACGAAGACACCATCGAACAATACCGCATCAACGGCCTGCGCCTCGGCCGCCTGTTGTATCAAGGCCGCTGGTTCGACAGCCAAGCGCTGATGCTGCGCGAAACGGCACAACGGTGGGTGGCCAAAGCCATCACCGGCGAAGTCACCCTCGAATTGCGTCGCGGCAACGATTATTCGATTCTGAACACTGAATCGCCCAACCTGACCTACCATCCGGAACGCCTGAGCATGGAAAAAGTGGAAAACGCCGCGTTCACGCCGCTTGACCGCATCGGCCAGCTCACCATGCGCAATCTGGACATTACCGACACCCGCACCAAACTGGGCATTTACGCGCAAACCGGACTGGTGCAGCTGGGCGAAGGCGCGGTGATTCCGAAGCTGGAGAATAAATAAAGAAGCATAATCGCAAAGTGCAGGCTGCTTTTTGGCAACAGAAAAAGCAGCCTGCACTTTTGTTTGGGCATGATGGCGGCGTATAATCAGGGTAAGATAGATATTTATCTTACTTGCTTGCCGCCAAAGCCGAAAGGAAGGCCGACAATGGCCGAATCGCCCCTGCTGCTTATCGATATTGCCGCGACACTGATTGAATGCCTGCTGCGCCTGATGTTCTGGATAGGGCGCAAATGCGGCTGGATAAAACCGTCCGCGCCCAAGCCCACGCGCATGCTGGGCGGTATGTTGCTGCTGTTGATACTGGGTTTGGCGCTTTGGCGATGACGGCTCAGGCAGCCTGCACCCTTCCACCCACCGAATCCCACAACACAATGCCCAAATTCCTCCCCTTCCTGCTTGTTGCCGCGCTCGGCAATATCTGTTACCACCTCGGCCAGAAATCGCTGCACGGCGAAACCGCCCATCCCATGCTGGTGCTGAGCATTTATTACGGCATCGCCATGCTGCTGTGCCTGCTCGCCTTCGCGTTCTGGGGCAAAACCGAACTGGCCGCCGCCGTGCCGCTGCTGGGCAACTGGCGCATATGGCTGGTGGCCGTGGGCATCATCCTTATCGAACTGGGCTTCCTACTGGCCTACCAAGTGGGCGGTTCACCGCAATGGGGCGGCGTGGCGGTGAACGGCATGGCCGCACTGCTGCTGATACCGTTGAGCCTGCTGCTGTTCGGCGAACATTTTTCGTGGCAGAAAGCCGCCGGCGTGCTGCTCACCCTGCTCGGGCTTTGGTTTATGGTGAAAAAATAAGCGGTACCAATAAATGAAGTGCAGGCTGCTTTTGGACGATGAAAAAGCAGCCTGCACTTTTTTTAAACACATAAAATCATGACACAATCAACCGCCGAACCGCAGCGTGATGATTTTCTGGTCGGCATTCTTCCTGCCCCACGCCGTTTTATACAGCAGGCGCAGCAGCCACGGATAGCGGTGCAAACAACGCTCCATCAGGCTGCCGACCCGTTCTACGCGCAGCCCCGGCAGCCAACTTTCCAGCGCTTTCGGGTCGGGCAGCGCCCATTTGAATTCCGGCGGTTTTCCCATTTTGCCCAGCGCATCGTGCTGTTTCGCGTGTTTCAACAACAACGGCGGAATCACGTCAAACACCAGTTCCGCACCCGGCAGCACACGGTTCACCATCGCAAAAAATTCCTTCACCCGCGCCTCTTCAAAATACATCAGCACCCCTTCCGACACCAGCAACACCGGCTTGCCATGCGCCGCCGCCGTCCGCGCCCAATCCTCGTCAAACAGCGAGCCCGCCAGATAATGATTGCCCGATTCGGGCAGCAGCATGCGCCGCAACTCCAGTACGTCCGGCAAATCCAAATCGTACCAGGCCGTCAGCTTCGGCCGCCCCAAACGCTCATAGCGCGCGTCCAGCCCCGCGCCAAGCTGCACCACCACACCGTCCGGATGCGCTTCGGCAAACCGCCGCACTTCATCGTCAATCAGCGCAGCCCTGCCGCAGCAGCCCGCCTGCGAGGCCTTCACGCCCGCAAATTTGCCGAAATCATAGTCAATCATCTCCTTCATGCGCGCCGCTTCCGCATCGGTCAGCAGCGCGTCCGGCCGGCCGTATTCCACCGCCTTCGCCCACAACGGAATCAACATGGTTTCGGACAATACGCTGATTTGGCTGGGCGAAATTTTATTGTTTTCCATTGCGATGACTCCTGTTTTTGTTGATAACGATTATTATTCTACGCCCGCGCCACAGGAACGGCAAACGCGTACCTGCCTGCCTTTGACGGAAAACAAAAGCACCGCCGCCGCATTTTTCGGGCTTTCGCAGACGAATGTGCAGGCTGCTTTTTACGGCGTTCATGGCGTTGCGCCGCCATACCCACGCTTTAAAAGCAGCCTGCTCCTTGGTTTGCCGCATGCAAATAAAGCAGCCTGCACGGTAAATTCCAAGTGCAGGCTGCTTTTTCATCGTCCGAAACCATGTACGCGGCGGTTCAGGCAAACCGCACCACTTGCGCCTCGTCCACCCATGCGCGGCAGGTGTCGCCCACAGGATACGCATGCCAGCACACCAGCTCGCCCCATTTCGGATGTTGCAACACAATGCGCCAAAGTGCAGGCTGCTTTTGGCACGCGTGCACTGGCACGGGAATGCCGCGTTCGTCGCCAATCAACACGGCTTCGGGCGGCACATAATATTCGGGCGACACGTTCACGCAGCCGAGCAGCCGAGCAGCCGGTTCTGACACGGGGCGGCGGAACAGTTGTTCGGGCGTGTCGTGTTGGACGATGCGGCCGTGTTGCAGAACCGCCATCCGGTCGGCCGTCAATGCGGCTTCGGCCGGGTCGTGCGTGACCAGCAGCGCCGGAATCCCGTATTGGCGCACCAACTCGCGCACCAAAGTTTGCAACTGCCCGCGCAACCCCGTGTCCAAGCTGGAAAAAGGCTCGTCCAGCAACAGCACTTTCGGCGCACCCACCAAGGCGCGCGCCAATGCCACGCGCTGCTTTTCGCCGCCCGACAAGGCATCAATCCGCCGGTCGGCCGTGTCCTGCAAGCCCACCTGCGCCAAAAACCGTTCGGCTTTTTCTTGGGCAACGTGCTTGCCCTCGCCGCGCATCCGCAGCCCGAACGCCACGTTCTGCCACACGTTCAAATGCGGCAGCAGGGCGAAATCCTGAAACATCATCGCCACTTCGCGCTTTTGCGGCGGCAGCGGATTCAGCAGCGTGCCGCCCAGCACGATTTCGCCGCCGTCGGGCGGCAGCAGCCCCGCCACCATGTTCAGCAGCGTGGATTTACCGCTGCCCGACGCGCCCAAAACCGCCGTCAGGCAGCCTGCCTCCACACGCAAATCAACGCCGTCCGCCACTATTTTGTCTGCAAACCGCTTATCCAGCCGCCGAATCTCCAACATTTTGCCGCTCCCATTGCCCAAAACGCGCATTATATAGCGGATTAAAATAAAAATGAGACACGACAGGCTGACACTGCACCATTGCAGCCCCCCAACGGCGACAAACCGCTTTAATGCCAGCCAAAATACAGATACAATATCAACATTTTTATTCCAACGAGTCCGCGCCATGTTTAGTTTTATCAATAAATTATTCCGTAAACCCAAAGACGCGTCACCAACACCAACCAATACCGAAACTGCACAACAGCCTGCCCAACCCGACACGACCGAACAACAAAAGCAGCCTGCACCTGCCGCTGAAGCAAACACAGGCAGCAGCGCGGCGCACAGCGGCGAAACCGCAGAACCCGGCGTGCAAGAAGCCGCGGGCGAACCTGCGTCCGAACAACCTGCCGAACCCGTGCAGGCTGCTTTGTCTGAAAACGCGGATGAAGAAAAGCAGCCTGCACCTGCCATTGAACCCGAAATGGACAACGCCGTTGCGGAAAATGTAAACCAAAACGAAACCAAAGAAACCGCCGCTGAAGAAACAGCGCAACCCGAAACCGAAGAATCCGCACAAGCCACCGAACAGGCTGCCCAACCCGACAGCGCGGATGAAGAAAAGCAGCCTGCACCTATCGTTGAAACCGAAGTGGACAACGCCGTTACGGAAAATGTAGCCCAAAACGAAACCACAGAAACCGCCGCAGCGGAAACAGCGCAAACTGAAACCGAAGAACCCGTGCAGGCTGCTTTGCCCAAAACCGAAGCACCCAAAGCCGTTACGGAAATGCCGCCGCAAGTGCAGCCCGAAGAAGAAGAGCCGCTGAACTGGACGGCGCGGCTGGTGCGCGGATTGGACAAATCGCGCAACCACATGGCCAAATCGCTGGCGGGCGTGTTCGGCGGCGGCAAAATCGACGAAGATTTGTATGAAGAGCTGGAAACCGTGCTGCTGACCAGCGACATGGGCATCGAAGCGACCGAACATTTGATGAAGGAAGTGCGAGAACGCGTGTCGCTGCGTGGCCTGAAAGACGGCAAAGAGCTGCGTCAGGCGCTGAAAGAAGCGATTTACGATTTGCTCAAACCGCTGGAAAAACCGCTGGTTCTGCCCGAAAACGGCCAGCCTTTCGTCATCATGATGGCCGGCATTAACGGCGCGGGTAAAACCACGTCCATCGGCAAGCTGGCCAAATATTTCCAAAAACAAGGCAAAAGCGTGATGCTGGCGGCGGGCGATACCTTCCGTGCCGCCGCGCGCGAACAGTTGCAGGAATGGGGCGAGCGCAACGGCGTGGTGGTGATTTCGCAGGAAAAAGGCGATTCTGCCGCCGTGTGCTTCGATGCCGTGGAAGCGGCGAAAGCGCGCAAAATTGATGTGGTGCTGGCGGACACGGCCGGCCGCCTGCCCACGCAGCTGCATTTGATGGAAGAAATCAAAAAAGTGAAGCGCGTGCTGCAAAAATCCATGCCCGATGCGCCGCATGAGATCATCGTGGTGCTGGATGCGAACATCGGCCAAAACGCCGTGAACCAAGTGGTGGCGTTTGACGATGCCTTGGGCGTTACCGGCCTTATCGTCACCAAGCTGGACGGCACGGCCAAAGGCGGCGTGTTGGCGGCATTGGCCAGCAGCCGCGCCATTCCGGTGCGCTTTATCGGCGTGGGCGAGCGTATTGATGATTTGCGGCCGTTCAATGCGCGCGCGTTTGTCGATGCCCTGCTGGACGAAGGCTCGCTGGCATAAGCCGAATCTTCCGCTATTGATTGTGAAATTATGTGCAGGCTGCTTTTTCCGTTGCCAAAAGCAGCCTGCACTTGTCTGACATTATGAAAACACGTTTAAATTCAATTTTCCACTGGTTCGAAACCCGTATCGAACCCTATCCTTCCGAATCCCCGAAAACGCCCGCCAAAGGCACGTTCCGCTTTATTTGGAGCAGCTTGGAAGGCGTGCGCCCGTGGATATTCGCGCTGGCCGTGTTCACCGCCGGCATCGGCATTATGGAAGCCCTGCTGTTCCAATTTATGGGCAAGCTGGTGGACTGGCTGGGCAAATACACGCCGCAAACGCTGTTTGCCGAAAAAGGCTGGGCGATATTCGGCATGGCGGCGATGATGGTGTTTGCCGTGTTCTGGCATTTCGCCGCATCCAACATCCGCCTGCAAACGCTGCAAGGCGTGTTCCCCATGCGCCTGCGTTGGAATTTCCACCGCCTGATGCTGAACCAGTCGCTCGGCTTCTATCAGGACGAATTTGCCGGCCGCGTGTCCGCCAAAGTCATGCAGACGGCGCTGGCCGTGCGCGACGTGGTGATGACCGTTGCCGACATGGTGGTGTATGTGCTGGTGTATTTTTTGACCTCCGGCCTGATTCTGGCGGCATTGGACGGCTGGTTGCTCGTGCCGTTCGCGCTGTGGATTGTGTCGTTTGCCGTCATGATGAAAACGCTGATGCCCAAACTGGGCAAAACCGCGCAGGCACAGGCGGACGCACGCAGCCTGATGACGGGCCGCATCACCGATGCGTATTCCAACATCGCCACCGTGAAGCTCTTTTCGCATGGCGCGCGCGAAGCCAAATACGCCAAGCAGTCGATGGAAGAATTTATGGTGACCGTGTACGCGCAAATGCGGCTGGCCACGCTGCTGCACACTTGCAGTTTCATCATCAATTCGTCGCTCACGCTCTCCACGGCCGCGCTGGGCATTTGGCTGTGGCACGGCGGGCATGTCGGTGCGGGCGCGGTGGCCACGGCAACGGCCATGGCGTTGCGGCTGAACGGCTTGTCGCAGTTCATTATGTGGGAATCGGCGCGGCTGTTTGAAAACGTGGGCACCGTGTCGGACGGCATGGTCACGCTGTCCAAACCGCACACCATTTTGGACAAACCCAATGCCCTGCCGCTGAAAGTGGAACGCGGCGACATCCGTTTCGAGCACATCGACTTTTCCTACGAAGCGGGCAAACCGCTACTCAACGGCTTCAACCTGCACATTAAGGCAGGCGAAAAAGTCGGCTTAATCGGCCGCAGCGGCGCGGGCAAATCCACCATCGTCAATCTGCTGCTGCGCTTTTACGAACCGCAAAGCGGCACGATTTCCATCGACGGCCAAAACATCAACGACATTACCCAAGAATCGCTGCGCGCCCAAATCGGCCTGGTCACACAGGACACCAGCCTGCTGCACCGCTCCGTGCGCGATAATATTATCTACGGCCGCCCCGAAGCCACCGAAGAAGAAATGGTGCAGGCTGCTTTGCGCGCCGAAGCCGCCGACTTCATCCCCAACCTGTCGGACGCGAAAGGCCGCACAGGTTATGACGCGCACGTCGGCGAACGCGGCGTGAAACTTTCCGGCGGCCAGCGCCAGCGTATCGCCATCGCCCGCGTGATGCTGAAAGACGCACCCATCCTGCTGCTGGACGAAGCCACCAGCGCGCTGGATTCCGAAGTGGAAGCCGCCATTCAGGAAAGCCTGGACAAAATGATGGACGGCAAAACCGTGATTGCGATTGCCCACCGCCTGTCCACCATTGCCGCCATGGACCGCCTCATCGTGCTGGACAAAGGCCGCATCGTGGAAGAAGGCACGCACGCGCAGCTTTTGGAAAACAACGGCCTGTATGCCAAACTCTGGACGCACCAAAGCGGCGGCTTTTTACCGGAGCAGATTGAACATTAAGCCAGGCAGCCTGCACCCTTGCGGCCATCGAATCGCCAAAGTGCAGGCTGCTTTTTATTATTGTTAATTTATCGATATACAGAAAGCAGACACCATGAAATTACTCGTTATCGGCAACGGCGGCCGCGAGCACGCGCTGGCGTGGAAATTGGCACAGTCGCCCAAAGTGGAAACCGTTTTTGTGGCACCGGGCAACGCGGGCACGGCGGCCGAACCCAAATTGCGCAATATCGCGCTCACGGCACACGACGATTTAATCCGATTCTGCCGCGACGAACAGGTCGCCTTCACGCTGGTCGGCCCCGAAGCGCCGCTGGCGGCAGGCATTGTGGACGATTTCCGCGCCGCCGGCCTGCCGATTTTCGGCTGCACCAAAGCGGCGGCGCAACTGGAAAGCTCCAAAGATTTCGCCAAAGCGTTCATGCAAAAGCACGGCATTCCCACCGCGCAATACCGAACCTTCGAACAGGTGGATGCGGCGCACGATTACGTCCGCCAAAAAGGCGCGCCGATTGTAATTAAGGCCGACGGCTTGGCGGCGGGTAAAGGCGTGGTGGTCGCCATGACCTTGGACGAGGCGCACGCGGCGATTGACGATATGCTGCTGGGCAACAAAATGGGCAGCGCCGGCAGCCGCGTGGTGATTGAAGATTATTTGACCGGCGAAGAAGCCAGCTTCATCGTGATGGTGGACGGCGAACACGTTTTGCCGATGGCCACCAGCCAAGACCACAAACGCCTGCTGGACGGCGACCAAGGCCCGAACACCGGCGGCATGGGCGCATACAGCCCCGCCCCCGTGGTAACGCCCGCCGTTTATGAACGCGCGATGAACGAAATCATCCTGCCCACCGTGCGCGGCATGAAGGCCGACGGCATCGAATTCACGGGCTTTCTGTATGCTGGCCTGATGATTGACGCAAGCGGCGCGCCGTTCACCATCGAATTCAACTGCCGCTTCGGCGACCCGGAAACACAGCCGATTATGAGCCGTCTGGACAGCGATTTGGTCGATTTGGTGCAGGCTGCTTTGGCACGGAAACTTGACACCGTGCAGGCAAAATGGAAAAACGAAACAGCGGTGGGCGTGGTGCTGGCGGCGCACAACTATCCCGAAACGCCGCGCAAGGGCGACGTAATCGGCGGCATTGAAGCGGCTGACCAAATCGGCAAAGTGTTCCACGCAGGCACCGCCGCCAACGAACAAGGCGAAGTGCTGACCAACGGCGGCCGCGTGCTGTGCGTGGTGGGTTTGGGCGCGGACGTTGCCAAAGCCAAAGCCAAAGCCTATGAAGCGGCGGGCAAAATCCACTTTGACGGCATGCAGCTGCGCCGCGATATTGCGGACAAGGCGATTCGCCGCCAAGCAGATTAACCGTGCAAATTTAAGGTGCAGGCTGCTTTTCCATCACCCAAAAGCAGCCTGCACCCCATCTTTCGGACAACACCATGAACATGAACAAAGTCTGGTTTTACATTGCCGCGCTGGCGGTGGTGATTGCGGGCGTGTGGCTGACCATGCCGAGCGCGGAGCAGCAGCAGAAAATGCGCGAAGCAATCGCCAAAAAGAAAGCGGCGCGCGCAACTTCGCAAACCGCTTCGCAGCCTGCCGCACCGAAGCCGCAGCCATAAAAAGCAGCCTGCACTTTCCCTTCGCGGCGTGCAGGCTGCCCGTTTCATGATTCGCATCATTTTTCATCGACACACATCAGGAGCAATAAAATGTCTTCTTACCACCACAACAAATCCGGCCGCAAAGTCGTCATCATCGGCACCGGCGCAGTCGGCATCAGCTATGCCTTCGCCGTGCTGAACCAAGCCCTGTGCGACGAGCTGGTCCTGATTGACCTGAACGAAAAACGCGTGTCCGCCGAAGCGCGCGACTTGCGGCACGGCGTGCTGTATGCCCAATCGCCCATCCAAGTGAAGCAGGGCGGCTATGCCGATTGCGAAGATGCCGATATCGTCTGCATTTGCGCCGGCGTGCCGCAAAAAGTGGGCGAAACGCGGCTGGACTTAATCGACAACAATTTGAAGGTGTACCACAACATCGTCGGCGAAGTGATGAAGCACGGCTTCAACGGCATTTTTCTGGTCGCCACCAATCCAGTGGACGTGCTGGCTTATGCCACTTGGAAATTTTCCGGCCTGCCTGCCGAACACGTTATCGGCTCCGGCACGATTTTGGACACGGCGCGGCTGTGCAACTGCCTGGGCAAAGCGTTCAACGTCGCCCCCGCCAGCGTGGACGCGCACATGATTGGCGAACACGGCGACAGCGTGATTGCCGCATGGAGCACGGCCTACATTGCCGGCGTGCCGCTGAAAGAAGCCTTGGAAAAAGCGGGCGACGGCGCGGCGCGGATGGCGGAAATCCATGCCAACGTGCGCGACGCGGCATATTCCATCATTGAAGGCAAAGGTGCAACGTATTACGGCATCGCTATGGGTTTGGCGCGGATTACCCAAGCCGTGTTGCGCAACCAAAACATCGTGCTTACCATCTCCGCGCTGCTGGACGGGCAATACGGCCAAAGCGATGTCTATATCGGCGTGCCGGCCGTGCTGAACCGCAACGGCATTGCCCGCGTGATTGAAAAGCCGCTGGATGCACAAGAACGCACCCAGTTTGAAAAATCGGCACAGATATTGCGCAGCTATCAGGAAAAAGTGAACGCATACCTGTAACACGCCGCGCCAAGCAAAAAGCAGCCTGCACCCCAAAACGGAAGTGCAGGCTGCTTTTCATGGGAAACGCGATTATTTCAAGCGGCAGCGTGTTTCCACCACATTGCCGTACGGATCGGCAAATTGGAATACGGCTTCGCCGTTTTTCTCGTGCCATTCGGTGCGTTTGCCGTACAGGCCGTTATCGCTGGCAAACAATGCGCCGGAAGCGGCACGGACGCGTGGCAGGTGCGCGCTTTGGCTGTCGGTGTTCAGGCTGATGCGCAAGCCGTTCACGTCGGTTTGGCTCAAAGAACCGCCGACGCCGTTTTCGCATTCGAAACGCGCATTGCGTTCATTGCGCTCGTCCATGCGGTTTTGCGCGTGTTCGTGTCTGTGCTCATGACGTTCCTGATGGCGCGGTTCGCGCGGCTCGTTGTCCATACCGGCACAAGCCGTCAAAACCAAACCGGACACTGCAACAGCAATAATCGTGTGTAATTTCATGGTTTATTCTCCATATATCATTTGTCGGTAACGGACGGAATCATTCCGCCGTTGTTTCATTATGCACAGTTTCCCCTGCGCGGTAAAGCCAGGCAGCCTGCACTTTTACGCAAAGCCCACACAGATTTGCAGGTTATAACACAATCCCGCCATTGCATTTACGGAACGCCGCGGCAGTTTATTTCAGCGCATTGCCTTTTCACTGCGGTTAAACGCTTGTAAAATGGCAAACATTTATTCCCAACCATTTTTAACGGGCAAAGCCTTTGCAGGCAGCCTGCACAACAGAGCAAACCATGAGCGATAAAACCGATTATTCCAAAACCGTCAACCTGCACGAATCCCCGTTCCCCATGCGCGGCAACCTCGCCAAACGCGAACCCGGCTGGGTCAAACAATGGCAAGACCAAAAACGCTACCAAAAACTGCGCGAAAAAGCCGCCGGCCGTCCGAAATTCATCCTGCACGACGGCCCGCCGTATGCCAACGGCGACATCCACATCGGCCACGCCGTCAATAAAATCCTGAAAGACATCATCATCCGCAGCAAAACGCTGGCCGGTTTCGATGCGCCGTATGTGCCCGGCTGGGACTGCCACGGCCTGCCCATCGAAGTCATGATTGAAAAACTGCACGGCAGGGATATGCCCGCCAACAAATTCCGCGAATTGTGCCGCGAATATGCCGCCGAACAAATCGCCCGCCAAAAAACCGACTTCGTGCGGCTGGGCGTGATGGGCGATTGGGACAAGCCTTATCGGACAATGGATTTCAAAACCGAGGCGGACACCGTGCGCACACTCGGCGAAATCTATAAAGCGGGTTATCTGTACCGCGGCTCGAAACCCGTTCAGTTCTGCTTGGATTGCGGCTCTTCGCTGGCCGAAGCCGAAGTGGAATACAAAGACAAAGTATCGCCCGCCATCGACGTGCAATATCTGTTCAAAGACAATGCCGCTTTGGCCAAAGCCTTCGGCCTGCCCGAAATTTCCGGCGAAGCTTTTGCCGTCATCTGGACCACCACCCCTTGGACGCTGCCGGCTAGCCAAGCCATTTCCGCCGGTGCAGATGTGGTGTACCAACTGATTGACACGCCCAAAGGCAAACTGGTGCTGGCCAAAGATTTGGCGGAAAGCGCATTGGCGCGTTACGGATGTGCAGGCTGCCCTGTGCTTGCCGAAACCACCGGCGCGTCATTGGAAAACCTGAAACTAGAACACCCGTTTTTGGAACGCGAAATCGTCATGCTCAACGGCAGCCACGTAACTACAGACGCGGGTACAGGCTTGGTGCACACCGCACCCGCACACGGCCTGGAAGACTATATCGTGTGCAACCAATACGGCATCGAACTGTACAACCCCGTGAACGCGCAGGGCTGCTACATCAGTGAAGTGCCGCGCTTGGCCGGCATGCACGTGTTCAAACAAGGCAATGATGCCGTTATCCAATGGCTGGAAGAAAACGGCCGCCTGCTCGCCCACACCAAAATCGAACACAGCTATGCACACTGCTGGCGGCACAAAACCCCGCTGATTTACCGCGCCACATCGCAATGGTTTATCGGCATGGACAAAGCCGGCACTTCCGGCAAAACATTGCGCGACAATGCATTGAAAGCAGTGGACGACACCGAATTTTTCCCCGCATGGGGTCGCGCGCGCCTGCAATCGATGATTGAAGGCCGCCCCGACTGGGTGGTGTCGCGCCAACGCTTCTGGGGCACGCCAATGACTTTGTTTGCCCATAAAGAAACAGGCAGCCTGCACCCGAATTCGGCAGAGCTTTTGGAAGAAGTAGCCAAGCGTATCGAGCAAAAAGGCATCAATGCTTGGTTTGAATTGGACAAAGCCGAATTGCTTTCGCCTGAAGACTGCGAGCAATACGACAAACTGCCCGACACCATGGACGTGTGGTTCGATTCGGGCAGCACCCACTTTTCCGTGCTGAAACAACGCCCCGAACTGGCTTGGCCTGCCGATTTGTATTTGGAAGGCAGCGACCAGCACCGCGGTTGGTTCCAATCGTCCATGCTCACCGGCTGCGCCACTTTGGGCCGCGCGCCGTACAAACAACTGCTCACGCACGGCTTCGTGGTGGACGGCAACGGCCGCAAAATGTCCAAATCTTTGGGCAACGTGATTGCGCCACAAGCCGTGTACAACGAATTCGGCGCGGACATCCTGCGCCTGTGGACGGCAAATACCGACTATTCGGGCGAATTGTCCATCTCGAACGAAATCCTGAAACGCGTAACCGAGATGTACCGCCGCATCCGCAACACATTGAGTTTCCTGTTTGCCAATTTGAAAGATTTTGACCGCATTGAAGATGCCGTGCCGCTGGCAGACATGGTGGAAATCGACCGTTATGCACTGGTTTTGGCGCGCCGCTTGCAGGAAAAACTGGCCGGCGAATATTATCCGCGTTATGCCTTCCATTTCGCCGTGCAGGATTTGGTGCAGTTCTGCTCCGAAGATTTGGGCTCGTTCTATTTGGATATTCTGAAAGACCGCCTGTACACCACTCAGGCCGACAGCCATGCGCGCCGTTCGGCACAAACCGCGCTGTACCACATCACACGTTCTTTGGTGCTGTTAATGTCGCCCGTGTTGTGCTTCACCGCCGAAGAAGCTTGGGAACTGATTGGCGGCGGCGAAGAAGACAGCGTGCTGTATCACACTTGGCACGAGTTCCCGTCCATGCCGGCCGCCAGCGAAGAAGCTTTGGTGGCGAAATGGGCCGCCATCCGCGAAGCCCGTGCCGTGGTCAATGCGGCTATCGAACCTTTGCGCACAGACAAATCCATTGGTTCTTCACTGCAAGCCGAAGTCGATTTGACCGCGCCTTCCGCCATTTTTGACGCACTGCAAACATTGGGCGATGAATTGCGCTTTGTGTTTCTGGTGTCCAAAATCCGCATTGCCCAAGGCGAAGCATTGGCAGCAAATGTTGTCCCCAGCCAAGCGGAAAAATGCGAACGCTGCTGGCATTACACAGACAGCGTGGGCAGCCATACGGCACATCCCACACTGTGCAGCCGCTGCGTGGAAAATATTGATGGAAAAGGGGAAACCCGTACCCATGCTTGATTCGGGTGCCATATATGGCGGTTTTGAATGTGCAGGCTGCTTTTTTGTCGGAAAACTGCAGAAATGCGCTTGATTTAACTTAAAATTCCGCCTATAATCGCCCACTTTGCCCAAGCAGCCTGCACCCGTGCCAGTTGTTTGGTTTTGTGTTTGGCACATTTTGTACCAAACTTGTTCTTTAATCGATCTTTATGAAGGAATTTAGCT
>NZ_GL870929.1:1425815-1456684 GCF_000190695.1 Kingella denitrificans ATCC 33394 | reverse complement strand
TACAAGGATATCGATAAATGGCTAACCAAAAAATCCGTATCCGTTTGAAAGCTTATGACTATGCTTTGATTGACCGTTCTGCTGCCGAAATCGTTGAAACAGCAAAACGCACTGGTGCCGTAGTAAAAGGTCCGATTCCTTTGCCTACTAAAATCGAACGTTTCGACATTTTGCGCTCTCCACACGTGAACAAAACTTCACGCGAACAATTGGAAATCCGCACTCACTTGCGTTTGATGGACATTGTGGATTGGACAGACAAAACGACTGATGCATTGATGAAACTGGATTTGCCAGCCGGCGTTGATGTAGAAATCAAAGTTCAATAATCTTTTAAATAATGAAAGCCCTTCAAACTTTTCGGTTTGAAGGGCTTTTTGAATGGCAAAAAGCAGAGCTCAAAGGTTTCATATCCACCGACAAAGCAGCCTGCACTTTTTATTTTAAAAGAGATTATAATATAGCGAATTGACAAAATTCTGATACAAGGCCGAAACTTACCCGGCCTATGCAGTATTATTTTCATGAAGGATAACTTCCAATGTCCCGTTTTTCGTTATCGCGCATGGCACTGCCCGCTCTTTTTTTGTGCCTATCCGCGTGTAATATTCCCGACACCCCGCCACTGGTTCCGGCAACAACGCGGGTACAACAGCACCGCACACCATCTTCCTATGGCTTCGTACACCAACCTTCGGGAAGCGACACACAATATCGCGTTGTTTCATTTAACGAATTGCCTCAATGGAAAGACCAACCATTTGCAGGCAGCCTGCAGTCGTTTTTGCAAAGCTGTCAAAAATTAGCTTCTCAATCAGGCTGGCATGCCGCCTGCCAACAAGCTACGCAAACGCCGCTTAACCATGCGGCGGCCAAACAGTTTTTTGAACAAGCATTTACACCGTGGCAAGTCATTCAATCGGGGCAGGCGGGCGGTAAAATCACCGGTTATTACGAACCGGTCTTATACGGCGACAGCAAGCCCACCCAAACGGCCAGATTTCCCATTTACGGCACGCCTTCCGATTTAATCAGCGTGCCACTGCCCGAATCATTACACAACCACAAAGGCACAGTGAGAATTAGTTTAACATCAAAAAATCAAGGTGTTATTAAAAATGATGGGCCTTATGTGGCCGATTTGTCCCACTTTGCCCACTCCGAAAAAAACACAACGCTGAAAGGGCGGATTGTCGGCAACCAGTTTGTGCCGTATTTCACGCGCAACCAAATTAATGCCGGCATGCTCAACAATCACGCACCGATTCTGGGTTATGCCAACAATGCCGTGGATTTGTTTTTCCTGCACATTCAAGGTTCCGGCCGCCTGCGCACGCCGAGCGGCGAATACATCCGCCTGGGCTATGCGGACCACAACGGCCTAGCATACCAATCCATCGGCAAGTATATGGCCAATAAGGGTTATTTGCCTTTAGCACAAACTTCCATGCAAAGCATTAAAGCTTGGATGGAAAAAAATCCGAGCCATCTGGCCGAAGTCTTGGGGCAGAATCCGCGTTATGTTTTCTTCCGCGTATTGTCCGGGCCGTCCGAACAAGGGCCCATCGGCGCTTTGGGTGTGCCGCTGACCGGCGAATTTTCCGGTGCGGTGGACAAACGATACATTACTTTGGGCGCACCGTTGTTTGTGGCAACTTCGCATCCGAACACACCACAATACGGGTTGAACCGCCTGCTGATGGCACAAGATACCGGTGCAGCCATCAAAGGCGCGGTGCGTGTGGATTATTTCTGGGGTTATGGCGACAATGCAGGACAAACCGCAGGCAAACAGAACTACACCGGCTATGTGTGGATGCTGCTGCCGCACGGGGTGATGCCGTCTTATCGCCCGTAAATCCCAAAAATATAGTGCAGGCTGCTTTTGAAACGCCAAAAAGCAGCCTGCACTTTTTTCTGCGCTTATTTCATATTGGGAAACAAGCCCTTCATTCCTTTTGCCATCCGCATCAGTTTTGCCATGTTCTTACCGCTGAACATCTTCATCATCTGTTGCGACTGTTCGAACTGTTTCAGCATTTTGTTCACGTCCTGAATACTCACCCCCGCGCCGGCCGCAATGCGCCGTTTGCGGCTGGCTTTGAGCAAATCAGGGTTCGCGCGCTCCTTCGGCGTCATCGAATTGATAATGGCCTCCACATGCCCCATTGCCTTCTCTGCCGTGCCTTCGGGAATTTGTTTGGAAATTTCTCCCAATTCCCCCGGCATTTTAGACAATAAATTCTCAAAACCGCCCATATTGCGCATTTGTTGGATTTGCGCTTTAAAGTCATTTAAATCAAACCCTTTGCCGCGATGAAGTTTTTTGGCCATTTCTGCGGCCGCTTCTTCGTCAATGCCTTTTTGCACATCTTCAATCAGCGTCATCACATCGCCCATGCCCAAAATGCGGCTGGCAATGCGGTCGGGATAAAATGGTTCCAATCCGTTGATTTTTTCACCGATACCCATAAATTTAATCGGTTTTCCGGTAACCTGACGCACCGACAAAGCCGCACCGCCGCGCGAATCGCCATCCATTTTGGTCAGAATCACACCCGTCAGCGGCAATGCCTCGTTAAATGCCTGTGCCGTATTTACCGCATCCTGACCCAGCATGGCATCCACCACGAAAAGTGTCTCCACCGGATGAACGGCAGCATGAATAGCTTTGATTTCATTCATCATCTCTTCATCAATCGCCAAACGTCCGGCTGTATCCACCATCAGCACGTCATAAAAATGCTTTTTCGCATAATCTTGTGCCGCCAGCGCAATCTCCACCGGTTTTTGCGATGTATCCGAAGGGAAAAAATCCACATTCACCTGTTCGGCCAATAGGCGCAACTGCTCAATGGCCGCAGGACGGTACACGTCTGCCGATACCAGCAAAATTTTCTTTTTCTTGTCTTGGTCTTTGAGCAATTTAGACAGCTTGCCGACCGTCGTTGTTTTACCGGCACCCTGCAAACCCGCCATCAGCACAATCGCGGGTGGTGCGCTTGCCAGATTCAACGTACTGTTTTCACTGCCCATTAATTCGGTCAGCTCTTCGTTCACAATACCAAAGAATGCCTGGTCAGGCGTTAAATGGTCGGCAAATTCCTGCCCCAAAGCACGTTCTTTTACGCGATTCACAAAGTCTTTCACAATAGGCAGGGAAACGTCTGCTTCCAATAATGCCAGGCGCACTTCTCGCAGCGCTTCTTTGATATTGTCTTCGGTTAATTTGGCATTGCCGCGGATATTTTTAAAAACTTTGGTAAACCGCTTGGTCAAGTTGTCTAACATTACTCTAATCCTGTCGAATATTTGCCTATTGCCGTACAGTGCAAAACAATAAAGCAGTTTTGAATTTGCGGTATTATCGCATAATTTCAAAACTGCTTTATATTTTAAGCTACTTAATATTAACGCACGCCTGCTTTTTTCACATCGGAAACGTAACCGTGGTCGTTCAGGCGGATGTGGCGGAACAGCCAGCCGTCCAGCAGGTTAATCAGCTCTTTGCCGGCTTCCAAATCGCCGTTTTCAATGCTGGCTTGGCAATTTTTGATTTTGGAAACAAAGTTGAAATGCACTTTTTTGTGCGGTTCCAGCATGCGGTAATTGGCTTTTTCCAGCATTTTTTCTTCATGATCGAAGTGAAATACTGTGTAATCCAACAATTCTTGCAATGCGATTTTGATATCGACCACATTACCGGTTTGATATACATCGTAAAATTTGTTGATTTTATCCACCAGCTCTTTGTGTTGGTCGTCGATATCGGCAAAACCAGTATCCAAGTCTAAAGTCCATGTGATGAAAGACATAGTCGTATTCCTTTAATAGTTTGTTTTCAATAAGTTTTAATTGTATTTCACTTTATGGGAGAAAGCTATTATATCCTTGTAAATATTCGTTAATTTGCAGAAATAATACACTTTTAGAATCAATACACTACACTGCGTTATTCTTGCAATATCCCGGCAACCCGCGTGCAGGCTGCTTTTAGATTTCCCAATCCGTCAGCCCAGCGTTTTTACCTGCCCGTCCAACGTAACTAACCAAACTTTTACACCTGCCTGTTTGGCAACAGTTTGAATTTGCGCTTCCGAGCTCACGGCAAATGCGGTCGATAATGCGTCTGCCATCGTTGCCGTATTGGCCAGCACGCTGATGCTTTGATAACGCGGCGCACTGCTGCCGGTACGCGGGTCAAACAAGTGCGTGAATTTACCATTGGCATCAAATGGCGTACCATAGCCGCTGGATGTTGCCAGTGCTTGGTTTTGCAAAGGGATTTTGTGGTTAGGCAATGTTCCTGCACCGCGAGGATTTTTGATTTTTGCAAATTCCGGATGTTGTTTCAGCGTATCCAAATGGCGCAGTTCACCCATGTTCACCAGCGCATGTTGCAAACCTGCACGCTGCAATAATTGTGTGATTCGGTCTGTAATATAACCCTGCGCAATGCCGTTCAGCGTAATCTCCATATTGGGCTTGGCGAATGTGATTTTCTGCCCGTCCATCTGCACATTCTGCAAACCGACTTTGTTCAAAGCAGCCTGCACATTAGGGGCAACATTGCTGCGCGGGTGTTGGCGGAAATGTTCGGCATAACGTTGCCACAACACTTGTACCGTGGGATCGAACGCACCGTTGGTCAGCGAATGGATGCTTTGGCTTTGGCTCAACAAGGCCAACAAATCTGCCGAAGGCGAGTGCAGGCTGCCTGCACGGTTCAAACGCGATACCTGGCTGTCGCTTTGATACACACTGAAAATCTTTTCCAACCGCGAAATTTCCGCCAGCGATTCATTAACAAACCGCTCGGCCACCGCACGGTTCGGGTGATACAGGCGCAGCTCCGCATCCGCGCCCAATGCAACGCCCTGCCAAACAACAGGTTCAGTGGTTTTTCCTTGTACGGCACCGGAAGGCAGCAGCGAAGCAGCCGAAACAGCGGCAGTAATACCAATAAAACGACGACGTGTGATTTGCATAATGTTTACCTTATATTTTGTTAGAGTTAAATTATAGCCCTTACTTGTTTACAAGATATAACTTTTTACACGATTTCCTGTGCTGTTTGACCAGTATCAACATTTCAAATTTCTTTACTTTTTTATTTTGTAACAAAACTACAAATGACGATATAATCGCACCATATTCTCCTTAATGTGTTTTAATTATTGATTAGGAAACGTTGTTTTATTACAGAATATTCCTCATAACGAAAGATAAACCATGAAACCCCTACACCCAAAATTAGCCGAAATCACTCAAAGAATTATCGAACGTTCCCGCCCCACCCGCGAAGTTTATTTGGCGCGCATTCGGTCGGCTAAACAGCAAGGCCGTGTGGAGCGCGACCAGCTTGGCTGTTCCAATTTGGCGCACGGCTATGCCTCCATGCCCAAAACCATCAAAATTGCCATGCAGAAGCATGATGTCCCAAATATCGGCATCATTACTGCCTATAACGACATGGTGTCGGCGCACCAGCCGTTTAAAGATTTTCCCGACTGGATTAAAGACGAAGTGGCAAAACACAATGCCACGGCGCAAGTAGCAGGCGGCACACCCGCCATGTGTGACGGCATTACACAAGGTTATGAAGGCATGGAGCTTTCGCTGTTCTCGCGTGATGTGATTGCCATGAGCGCCGCCATCGGCCTGTCGCACCAAATGTTCGACGGTGCCATGTTTTTGGGCGTGTGCGACAAAATTGTGCCGGGACTGGTCATCGGTGCGTTGTCCTGCGGCCATATTCCGGCCATTTTTGCACCCGCGGGCCCGATGGAAAGCGGTATCGGCAACAAAGAAAAAGCCCGCACACGCCAGTTGTTTGCCGAAGGGAAAGTGGGCAGGGAAGCCCTTCTGGCCAGCGAAATGGGTTCTTACCACAGCCCCGGCACCTGCACGTTTTACGGCACGGCAAACTCCAATCAGATGATGATGGAATTCATGGGACTGCACCTGCCGGCCGCCGCATTTTTCAATCCGTACACCCCCATGCGCGAAGCATTGACGCGGCAGGCTGCCGTGCAACTGGTGCAGGATATCCGCCGCCAAGATGCCAAGCCTATTGGCGAAATGCTGACCGAAAAATCGTTCATCAATGCAATGATCGGCCTGATGGCAACGGGTGGTTCGACCAATCACACCATGCACTTGGTGGCCATGGCGCGCGCGGCCGGTGTGATTTTGAATTGGGACGACTTCAACGAAGTTTCATCGATTATCCCGCTGCTGATTCGCGTGTATCCGAACGGGCAGGCCGATGTGAACCATTTTGCCGCCGCCGGCGGTTTGCCGTTTGTCATTCGCGAACTGCGCAACAACGGGCTGCTGCACGACGACGTGGATACCGTGGTCGGACACGGCATGGAAGCATATACGCAGGAACCGTTTTTGGACAACGGCCGTTTGGTGTGGAAAGACGCTGCCGAAAAAAGCCTGAACGAAGATATTTTGCGGACATACGACCATCCGTTCTCGCCCGACGGCGGCCTGAAACTGATGAAAGGCAACATCGGCCGCAGCGTGATTAAAGTATCAGCCATGAAAGCGGAGAACTTTGTGGTCGAAGCGCCCGCCATCGTGTTTGACGACCAACGCGAAGTGCTGGCCGCCTTCGAACGCGGCGAGCTGGACGGCAAAGATTTCGTCTGCGTGGTGCGTTACCAAGGTGCGCGTGCCAACGGCATGCCCGAATTGCACAAACTCACGCCGCCTTTGGCCATCCTTCTCGACCGCGGGCAGAAAGTGGCGCTGGTAACAGACGGGCGCATGTCGGGCGCATCGGGCAAAGTGCCGGCCGCCATCCACATGTCACCCGAAGCCCTGATGGGCGGCGGCATCGGTAAAATCCGCACGGGCGACCTTATCCGCTTCAACGCGCACACCGGCGAATTGAACGTTTTGGTGGATGAAGCCGAATGGAATGCGCGCACCGTGCCCACACCCGATTTGTCGAAAAACACGCACGGTATAGGCCGCGAACTGTTTGCCGGCTTCCGTGCGCAAACCAGCAGCGCGGAAACGGGTGCGATGAGTTTCGGTGGAGATTTTGTTTAAATATCAGATAAATAAAAAGGTGCAGGCTGCTTTTGGCATATTCGAAAGCAGCCTGCATCCACCCCGTCTGCCGTGCGATTTGAAACAGGCAAAATCATTGAATGGCAGGCAGCAATCCAATCCAACCATCTATCTACCTTTTCAATCGGTTAAACTCAAACCAAGTGCAGGCTGCTTTTTATGCGTTATGCGGCAAACCGTGGCGCAACAGCCGCTTACTCCCTCTCCCGTGGGAGAGGGTTGGGGTGAGGGTTTCTCTGGGGGTGGGCGGCGGTTTTGGAGTGGGTATGGCGGCGATACGCCATGTTCTTGTCGTTAAATTTTCTGTTCGCGTTCGGGATTTTTCCTCTCTGCGGAAGGGAAATCGGGTGTCTGCCGCCGCCCTCTGCAAACAGGCATGAACATTAAAGTGCAGGCTGCTTTTGAACCTTCCCAAAAGCAGCCTGCACTTTGTTATTTTTTTATTTTCATTGACTTGAACAATCTTCACGGAACCACCGCCACACGCCGAAGCACACTATTGCCCCTGCCGCTGCGGCGCACAGGTGGACGGCGGGATAGCCTGATTTGTGGGCAAGGCGCAGCGCGGCGAAACCGGCGGCATAAGTGCCGGCGAGCATGACGGAGAGTTGCAGGGCGTTGTCCAGCGCAGCGTATTCGGGACGGGATTTGTCCATTATGGCGGCCATAACCACGGGCAGCAGCAGCGTGTAGCCGATGTTGAGCAGGCCGATTTGCACGGCGGGCAGCATGGGGTGCAGCGCGGCGGCTTCTTTGGCAAAGGCGAGCGAGGCAAGGATGGGCACTTGAACGGCGAGCAGCACGCTCATCAGGCCGCGACGGCTGTATTTTCGGGCAATCAGGCCGGCGGCAGGCGTGGCGGCCATGCAGGCGAGCGGGATAACGGCAGTGAGCACGGTACCGATTTGTTTGGGCGTCCAACCCAAATCGGTGAGTTCGGGCGTGAAGGTGGTGGCGGTGGCGGCGTAGGGAATGCAGGAAGCGAACAGCAGGGCAAACCAGGTTTTGCCGCGCGGTGTTTCGCGCCAGAACAAGGCAAGGCGTTTAAACAGGTCGGATAAGCGCCAAGCGGATGCAGGCTGCTTGAAGGCTTCGGGTTCGCGGTAGGCGGCGGTTTGCAGCAAAACGGCCAATGTGAAGGCAAGCGTGGCGGCAATGGCACTCGTCCAACCGTATTGCTGAAAAATCCACAGCACGCCCGCACCACCAATCATTTTGCCCGCACGCGCGGCCACCACCTGAATCACACCGCCGTGCCCGCGTGCACGATAGGGAAGCAGCAGGCTGCCCAAACCGACCGATGCGCTGCCGAAAAGCACGCTGAAACAAGATAATACAAACAACACGGGTAGCAGCAGGAAAAAGTGGCGGCGCGGGTCCAGCAGCATCAGCAAAACAAGCGATGCGGCAATGCCCGCCAACGAAACCAGCAGCCAAAAGCGGAAACGGCCGCCGCGCGCGGGGCAGTAGCGCTCGATGGCGATGGCGAACAGGACTTTGGCGGCTTCCACGCTGCCGAGCAGGAGAACCCAGCTGAGTTGTTCGAGTGTGTAGCCGTAGGTTTTGAGCATGGTCATCACGGCGACCAAGGTGAAGCCGACCAGCGTGAATTTGAATGCGCCGGCAGCGGTGAGCAGCAGCCAGTCGCGGCGAGTGGGGGTGTAGGGTGGCATAACGGGATTGGGTGGTGGCGGGTGGATGGGTGCAGGCTGCTTTTCGGGTTTTCAGGCTGCCTAAAACGAAGTTTTATCGAGTTGTTCCCGAATGCAAAATGCAGCCTGCACATCATGCTTCACGCATAAAACATCCATTTGGCCAGCAGCACGATGCCGACCATGTGGCAGAACACGCTCAAATGAATCAGTTGAAAATGACGGCTGCTGAGTTTGCCGCTGCCGCGCAGGGTCATGGCGGTGAGAAAGTGACCGAACACGCTCAATGCCAGCAGGATTTTAAGCGAAAGCATGATGCCGAAGGCGGACGAAAATGGGTGCTCCAGCAGCGGCAGATAGCGGTTCAGCACCATGCCGATGCCCGAACCGTACAGTACCAGCAGCACCCACGGCATGATTTTGCGGGCACGGTTGCCGATGGCGCGTTCCACGGCGAGCATGAAGCGCGGCGATACCTGCGGCCGTATGCCTTCAAGTATCAGCACTTCAAAAAACACCGTGCCGACAAACATCAGCGCGGCAAAAATATGCAGGGTCAGGAAAACGGGATACCAGTTCATCATGCGGCCTCTTTCTTGAGTTTGAGTGCAGGCTGCTTTTCAGCCGTTCAACCGCATTGTACGCCGTTTTTATGCGCCAAACTGCTGCTTCAACGCCTGTGCGGCCAGTTGTAGGGCTTCGTCTTGGGTGCGGGCAAGCGTGTAGCGCACATTCAGGCTGACGGCGAGCTTGGACGACTGCTGCTGCAATTCGGCAAAGATTTCGGGGTCGGGTTCGACCATGAGCATGGCAGCGCATTGCGCGTCAAGCTGCGGCTGGTGGGCGCGTATCCAGTCCAGATAAAGTTTGCGGTCGGCGGTGCGCTGTTCGGGGCTTTTGTCCAACCGCATGGGCGTGCAGACGGTGGCGAAGCGGGGGCTTTGGCGCAACAGTTCTTCAAAATCGTCCAGCCAGTCTTGAAATTGGACAACGGGCGTTAAATCGGTTTGGTAAATTCTGCCTTCGGGCAAGGTTTGCAGAAGCGTGAAATATTTCATGGTATGTCTTTCGGGTGGTTTGCCGATGTTCCCGCCGTGCCGAATACCTACACGACAAACGGGGAAGCGGTTTTGATTGAATTTGGGAAGTGCAGGCTGCTTTTGGCTTTCAGGCGGCCATGTATTAAGCGCGACCAAAAGCAGCCTGCACCCTGATTAAAACTTCATTTCCGCCGCTATGCCCACCGCCCTCGGCCTTTGGGCAAGGGCTTCGCGCCGGTCGGCGGCGGGGATGAAAATATCGCGGCGGCTGTTCAACACATTGTCGGCATAAAGCGAAATACGGCCGTGTTTGAAGTTGTAGGCGGCGTAAAGGTCGGTTTGGCTGTATGCCTTGATTCGGCCGACTTCGGTGTTTTGCGCGTTGGAATAATAACCGCCGGAAAAACGCACTTTGCCGCCGATTTCAAAGCCGCGCGGCAGCAGGTAGCTTGCACCAATGGCGGCGGTGTATTTGGGCGAACGGCTGAGCTGCTTGCCTTCCGTGCCGCTGTTAGGGAAGCGTTTGACTTCGGTGTGCAGCAGGCCGAGCGAGCCGTTAAGTGTCAGATTTTCGGTAGGTTTCCAGTTTGCGCCAAATTCCGCGCCATACGTCTGCACTTTGGAGGCATTGCGGATAACGACCGAGTTGACACCGAGATAAAACGGCAGCTGCATATCTTTGTAATCATTAAAAAATACATTGCTGCTCAACTCTAAGCCGTGTTCAGGCAGTTTGTATCGGCCGAACCATTCGTAGTTCCACACATATTCAGGCTTGTATTCATAGGCGGTATAAGGCGCGCCGAAGGTTACGCCCGCGCCGCCAGAGTTGTAGCCGCGTGCAATGCGGATGCCGGTGTTGAAACGTTCGTTCGGCTGCCAAGCGATTTCGGCTTTGGGCAAAAAGACGTTTTGTTTTTGGTTTCGGTTGATGCGGAACAAGTCGGTGCCGCCGGTTCTGCGGTGGTGTTCCTGCTCCCAGCGTGCGCCGAAGGTTGCACTCCATTGAGGGGCGAACGCCCATTCGGCTTCGGCAAACAGGGCGCGGTTGTCGGTTTTATCTTTGAATACGTTGTGGAACACGCGGCGCGCGCGGTTGGCCAAATCAACGGTTTCGTCCTGCTCGGCATGGAAAAGGTACACGCCTGCCAAGGCTTTCAGGCTGCCTGAATCGGAGCGGTAGCGCAGTACGGGTTCAAGCTGCCATTCTTTGCCGTCCAGCGTGGCCGGTACGCCGCGCGGTGCGGGCAGCGACAGGCGGTCGTTGCCGTATTTGGTGTACACGAGTTTGTTTTCCACACGCCAATTCGGCGCAAACTGCCACGAAATATCCCACATGCCGGACGTGGAATCGGTTTTGAACACGGGGCGTTCGGGCGCATAACGCGGGCTGCCGGGATTATCTTTGGTTTCGCTCTGCGGCGTGCGCGACTGAATGTGGTTCAGCGTGAGTTTGGTATAGAAATTGGGATTGGACGCAGGCGCGTACATCAGTTTGGCGCGGGCGGTAGTGGTTTCTACACGGCGCGGGTTACCCACAGGCGAATAATGCATCAGCGGAATGTAGCTTTCGCGCTCCTGCCGGTCCACGCTCAAACGGAAGGACAGATTGTCCGCCACAATCGGGCCGGACAGCATTACCGCTGCCTGACGGCTTTTCTGGTTTCCCGCCGCCAGTTTCACCGCACCTTCCCATTTGTCGGACGGGTCGTTGGTTTCCACCACCACCGAACCGGCCACGGCATTGCGCCCGCGCGTCAGACTTTGTGGCCCGCGCAAAATTTCCACCTGTTTCACGTCCCACAGCGACTGCGTGCCGAACGCAGCTTCGTTATACGTTGCCGAACGCCCGTCAATAGAGAAATTCAGCCGCGGACGCGTGCCCGCCAAAAACGCCACCGCACCCGTGGCCGGCCCCGAACCGTCCACGCCGCGCACGGTGGGCAGATTGTTGTCGTTGCCCAAATCCACCACGTTGGCCGTGTGCGCCAAAATATCGTGCGACGAGCGAGTGCCGGCATGTTTGGCAATTTCGGCTGCTTTGGAAACTTCTGTGCTGGTAGCGGTCTTGAAGCGGCTGCGGCGCGTTTTTTCACCGGTTACCACGACATCGGGCAAGTTTTGTGCCTGTTCGGCCATTGTGCCTGCAGGCTGCCCTTCAGCAGGCATTTGCGCCAAAGCAGGTACGGAATGTGCAGCAAACAGCGCGGGAATCAGCACGGAAAGAAGGGAACGCGGGGCGGGCATGGTTTTCTCCTGAATTTTTATCGGCAGTTTGATGGGAAGGAACGTGCAGGCTGCTTTCGGTAAGGATACCTGTTGCCTGATGAATGCCTGTGTGGCAGCATTTCGCGTGGAAACCTAAAAAAGCAGCCTGCACTTTTCATTACATAGTTTACAAAATTTATAAAATAAACAAATTTTGTAAAGTGTAGTGTAGAATCACACCAAATGCAAATAAATTTTATTCAGAACCAGACCCTATGAAACCCAACACTGCCCAAGCCGCCATTTATCAAGCCGCCCTTTCTTTGTTTGCCGAACACGGTTGGCAGAAAATTTCCGTAGAAACCCTGTGCACCGCCGCCCAAACCAGCCGCGTAACCTTTTATAAATACTACGCCGACAAACGTGACCTTTTGTGCCAAATCCTCACGGATGACAAAAACCGTATCCGCGCGGCGCTTTCAGAAGCACAGGAAAATGCCGAATCGCTCGCCAAAATCATCACTTTGTTGCTCGATTTGCAGAAACAGTCGCTGCAAACCGTGTACACCCCACCCGTATTGCGCGACATTCAACAAAGCAAAGACAAGGTGTTGCAGGATTTTTTCGCCGAAATGTATGCTGAAAAAGACCGCTTCATGCACAACTTCTTCACCACCCTGCAACAACGCGGCCTCATCCGCACCGACCTGCGTGTCCCCATGATAGAAGCCTTTGTGCAGCAAATCGACGCATTGGTACAACGGGAAAGCCTGCAAAATCATTACACGGACGCGCCGCAGAAGCTTTATGAAGATGCGTTAAGCTTGCTGCTGAACGGCTTATCCAAAAATTAACGCACATTCAAATATTTATTAAATAATAAAAGCAGCCTGCACTTCCAAAATTTAAAGTGCAGGCTGCTTTTTCTCAAATAAATTTCAACTCAACCCAATTCCAACAATTCAATCTGCCGTGTCTGCGCCCACGCCGCCAAACATGCCTCGGCATTTGCCAGCGGAATCCGTACCGTTAAACGGCAGTCCAGTTGCAAATCCTGTTCAATTATTTCCGCCTGATGATTTTTCGCGATACGGATAGCTTCATTCAAATAAGGATATTCGCACCGTATCCGAACCGTTTTTTCAATATTTTTTTCAATAATTTGCGCATTCTCCAACGCCATCTGAGTGCTGGTTTTATACGCATGAATTAAGCCGGGCACACCCAACAGCGTTCCGCCGAAATAACGCACCACCACCACCAAAACATCCGTCAGTTCAAATGAATCAATCTGCCCCAAAATAGGCCGGCCCGCACTTCCAGACGGTTCTCCGTCATCATTGGCGCGAAACTGATTGCCGTCCACGCCAAGCCTGTAGGCATAACACCAATGCCGTGCCTTGTGATGTTCCTGCCGCAAATCATCAACATGTTTTTTTACTTGTTCCGCCGTTTGCACAGGATATGCGAACGCCAAAAATCGGCTGCCTTTATCTTTAAATTCTACCTGAATTGGCGATTTCAAAGTTCGATATGTTGTGATTTGATTCATGTTCAACCTGTAAACAACTGTTTATTTGGTATTTAATATTGATAAATAACATTTAAAAGCAGCCTGCACCTTCCATATTTCAAAGTGCAGGCTGCTTTTTAATCAACATTTTTCCGTTTCACGTGAAACTTTATGCTTGCTTCAATTTCAATGCATCCACTAATTGCGGCACAACTTCAAATAAATCGCCCACAATTCCATAATCCGCGATATTGAAAATCTGCGCATCCGGATCTTTATTAATGGCCACAATCGTTTTGCTGTCCTGCATACCCGCAACGTGTTGAATTGCACCGGAAATACCCACTGCAATATACAATTCCGGCGCAACAATCTTGCCGGTCTGCCCTACTTGGCTATCATTGGGCGCATATTCCGCATCAACGGCGGCGCGACTGGCACCAATTGCGGCACCCAAAACATCGGCCAATGGTGTCAATACTGCGTTAAATTGCTCCGCACTGCCCAAAGCACGGCCGCCGGACACGACAACGCGTGCCTGCGTCAATTCAGGCCGGTCGGACTGTGTGAGTTCGCGCGATACAAAACGGCTTAGATTTTGAGCCGGAGTGGCCGCAACACTGACTATTTCAGCCGCCTGATTGCCCAACTCCGCAGCACCGAATGTACTGGTACGGAATGTTAATACCAATTTTTTTGCATTGCTTTGAACTGTTGTAAACACGTTCCCCGCATAAATTGGGCGGATAAATGTTTGATTATCCAAAATTTCCGTTAAATCTGAAATTTGCGGACAATCCAATAAAGCGGCAACGCGCGGCATAATATTTTTACCGACAGCACTCGCCGCTGCGCCAATATGCGTGTAGTGTTCAGCCAAAGACACCATCAAAGGCGCGATTTCCTCTGCTAAACATTCCGTATAATGTGGGGCATCAGCATGCAATACTTTGCTTACCCCTTTGATTTTGCTTGCCTGTTCCGAAATATTTTGCACATTGCTGCCCGCCACCAATACGTGGACTTCACCCAATTTTTGTGCCGCATAAACCGCATGGAGCGTGTTTTGGTGCAGTTGTTCGCCATTATGTTCCGCAAAAATTAAAACTGACATATTCACTCCTTTAAATTACTTTGGCAGCGGTTAATTTTTCAACCAATTCAGCCGCATTGGCCACTTTGATACCGGCCTGGCGGGCTTTGGGTTCCGCATATTTCTGCACGGACAAACGCGGCGTTATATCCACACCAAATTCATCAATAGACCGTTTTTCCAATGTTTTTTTCTTTGCCGCCATCAAGTTGGGCAATTTCACAAAGCGCGGTTCGTTCAAACGCAAATCGGTGCTGATGACCGCAGGAAGTTTCAAAGCCAGTGTTTCCAAACCGCCGTCAATCTCCCGTGTAACCACCACTTCCTGTTCATTCAGCACCACTTTGCTGGCAAATGTCGCTTGCGGCGCATTCATCAATGCCGCCAACATTTGGGCGGTTTGGTTGGCATCATCGTCAATAGCCTGTTTACCTAACAAGCAAAGTTGAACTTGTTCTGTTTCGGCAATTTTTTTCAGGATTTTCGCTACTGCCAAAGGTTCTAATTTTTCATCCGTTTCCACATGAATGGCACGGTCGGCACCCATTGCCAACGCTGTTCGCAACACGTCCTCGCATTTTTTCTCGCCCAGCGATACAACCACGATTTCGCTGATTTTGCCGGCTTCTTTCAAGCGGACAGCTTCTTCCACTGCGATTTCATCAAACGGATTCATCGACATTTTGACATTGCCAATTTCCACATCAGAACCGTCCGCTTTCACGCGCACCTTCACATTGAAATCGACAACACGTTTGACAGCAACTAATGCTTTCATGCACTTTCCTTTTTGTATCAATAAAATAAAGCGACAAAACAAAAGGTTAAATTGTCGCTTGTCCGTGTTTATTTTAGCTGAAAACCGTGGTTTTGAATACCGTTATCGAATAATTATCCTAAAAGCAGCCTGCACTATTTTTGCAGCACCAATTTGATATGCGGTTTGACGGGTATGGAGTCCATCAGCCCCAATTCTTTGCGTTGTTCATCGCTTAACAAATCCGACCAATCGCCTTTTTTATACCATTCCGCACCATCCATTTCTATCGGATGCTGAATGCGCTCGCAACCATTGCCGCATTGCAAATCGTCGGCCGAACAATATTTGTCGCAGCCCCAGCAAATTCTTTCGGGATGTTTTGGGGCAATCGGAAATTTTTTAGCCATTTTGTTATTTCCTATGACACAAAATAAAACAATGGGCGGTTATACGCCTATTTTTTTGCCAAAACAAGCCAAAAAGCAGCCTGCACTTTTAGGGATAATCGATTTTTGTCCACAGCTATCGTCTTTTTAATAAAAAATATCCACAATCTTCCTCAAGCAAATTTTTCCTTTCCATTAAAGTTATACACAAACCAAAATCAGGCTAATTTATTTATTTTTCAAGAAAAATCAGAATATGCACAAGAAAGAGGCACATCTATATCAACATCATAAAATATATATCAAATTATTTAACCTTAATAATTGTCAAACAAATATTGTGAAACCATTCCCAATGCGTTAAAGTTTCGCATTTTGCATAAACAAGCAGACGGAATTCAAAATGAAAGGTGATATTGGTGTAATCGGCTTGGCCGTGATGGGACAAAACCTGATTTTAAATATGAACGACAAGGGTTTTAAAGTCGTGGCATACAACCGCACCACCAGCAAAGTGGACGATTTTTTAAACGGCGCTGGCAAAGGCACTCAGATTATCGGTGCCCACAGTTTGCAAGAGTTGGTAGATAAACTTGAGAAACCGCGAAAAATCATGATGATGGTTCGTGCAGGCAGCGCCGTGGACGAATTTATCGAACAGATTGTGCCGTATCTGGACAAGGGCGATATCCTGATTGACGGTGGCAATGCCAATTATCCGGACACCAACCGCCGTTGCATCGAGCTGGCGGAAAAAGGCATTCGTTTTATCGGTGCAGGCGTTTCAGGCGGCGAAGAAGGCGCGCGCCACGGCCCTTCCATCATGCCGGGCGGCGATGTTTCCGCTTGGGAATTTGTGAAACCTATTTTTCAAGCCATTGCGGCAAAAACGCCTGCGGGCGAACCCTGCTGCGACTGGGTGGGCGACCAAGGCGCCGGGCACTTTGTGAAAATGGTGCACAACGGCATTGAATACGGCGATATGCAGTTGATTTGCGAGGCTTATCAGTTCATGAAAGAAGGCCTGTGCATGACGCATGAAGAAATGCACGAAACGTTCCAACAATGGCAGAAAACCGAACTGGATTCCTACTTAATCGACATCACCACCGATATTCTGGCGTATAAAGACAGCGACGGTTCGCCGCTGGTTGAAAAAATTCTGGATACCGCCGGGCAAAAAGGCACAGGCAAATGGACGGGCATTAACGCTTTGGACATGGGCATTCCGCTGACGCTGATTACCGAATCGGTATTTGCACGCTGCGTATCCGCGTTAAAAGACCAGCGCACAGCGGCGGCACGCTTGTTCCCGCACAGTGTCTGCAAAATCGAAGGCGACCGTGCGCAATGGTTGGAAGCGCTGCGGCAGACGTTGCTGGCCAGCAAAATCGTTTCGTATGCGCAAGGCTTTATGCTGATGCACGAAGCCAGCGAAACCTACGGCTGGAAATTGAATTACGGCAATACGGCGCTGCTTTGGCGTGCAGGCTGCATTATCCGCAGCGTGTTTTTGGGCAATATCCGCGATGCGTATGAAAAAAATCCCGATTTGGTGTGGCTGGGTCAAGACGATTATTTCCGCCAAATTTTGCAGGCTGCTTTGCCGCAATGGCGCAAAGTGGTGGCAAAATCCATCGAATCGGCCATTCCAATGCCCTGCATGACAGCAGCGCTGACCTTCTTGGACAGCTACACATCGGCACGGCTGCCGGCCAACCTGTTGCAGGCGCAACGCGATTATTTCGGCGCACACACATACGAGCGCGTAGATGCGCCGCGCGGCGAATTTTTCCACACCAACTGGACGGGCACGGGCGGCGATACTGCTTCGAGCACTTACGAAGTGTAAATTCAATAACCAAAACCAGTAACCAAAACAAAGTGCAGGCTGCTTTTCGAGATTCAAAAAGCAGCCTGCACTTTAATTTGCCGTGCGGTTAGGCAACCGTTATAGTGAATTAAAATCGCAATGATACGGCGTTGGCTCGCCTTGACGTACTATTTGTACGCCTTGCGGCTCGCCGCCTTGTCTCATTTTTATTTTAATCCACTATAATGTTTCGACACCGCAAAACGACTGCGGCACGTCATCAAGATTATCGAACGTCCGCCATTCGTAATTTTCAGGGTCGGCCAGCACCGCGCGCAGCAGCGCATTGTTGATGGCGTGGCCGGATTTATACCCTTCAAACGCGCCGATAATCGGATGGCCGACGATATACAAATCGCCAATCGCATCCAAAATCTTGTGGCGCACAAATTCATCGGGATAGCGCAGGCCGTCCGGATTCAGAACGTCGGTATCGTCAATCACAATCGCGTTGGTCAGATTGCCGCCCAGCCCCAGCCCGTGCTGGCGCATCATTTCCACTTCGTGCATAAACCCGAAGGTGCGCGCCCGTGCGATTTCTTCCAAATACGAGCTGCCTGCAAAATCAATTTCAAAACGCGGAGAAGAGCGGTTAAACACCGGATGGTCGAATTCAATCGTCAAGCCGACTTTAAACCCTTGATAAGGCTCGAAACGCACCCATTTACCCAGCTCTTTGATTTCCACCGTTTTGTTGATTTGCAGAAATTTTTTCAAGGCTTCCTGCTCCACCACGCCCGCATCTTGCAGCAGGAAGATAAAAGGCAGGCTGCTGCCGTCCATAATCGGGATTTCGGGCGCGTTCAATTCAATCGCCACATTATCAATGCCGTATGCCGCCAGTGCCGACATGATATGCTCAATCGTGCCGACCCGCGTGCCGTGCTCGGTAACGATGGTGGACGATAGCCGCGTGTCGTTAATCAAATACGGACTCAACACAATCGGCGCGCCCGCATCGCCCGACAAATCGGTGCGGCGGAACGAAATGCCCGCGTTTTCGGCGGCAGGATGCAGCGTCAGGCGCACGCGTTCGCCCGAATGCAGGCCCACCCCCGTGGCGCTGACCGATTTGGCCAATGTTCTTTGTTTCATACGCATTCCTTAATATCAAACGTGCCACATCATAACCGAAATTGCCGTGGCGCAAGATTGTTTTTGCTTATGCAACGCTTGAATAACGTTTATTTATCCACAGGGCGGATACGGCGGCATTATGTTATCCACATTCAGCTTATCGGCAAACAAGAATCCACGCACAAATTTAATCGGCAAAATTTATTAACAATTTGAAATGGTTTCAGACTTATTCACAGGCAGCCTGCACCTTCATAAAAATCTTCTAAAAAATATATTCTATTTAAATATAAATATTCAGTTTAAAAGCAGCCTGCACCCCAAAAAAATTTGAGCAACACCGCTGCTTTATGGGAAAATACGGCTTTCCCACGTTTCATCTGAATGGAGTCACACAATGAGCGTTAAAGTAGCGATTAATGGATTTGGCCGCATCGGCCGTTTGGCACTGCGCCGCATCGTACAGACAGAAGGTATCGAAGTCGTTGCCATCAACGATTTGACACCTGCCGACATGCTGGCGCATTTGTTTAAGTACGACACCACTCAAGGCCGCTTTCAAGGCGAAGTCGAGCTGAAAGGCGACAAACTGGTCGTGAACGGCAAAGAAATTTCGGTATTTGCCAAACCGAATCCGGAAGAATTGCCCTGGGGTGAATTGGGAATTGACGTGGTGCTGGAATGCACGGGCTTTTTCACCAGCAAAGACAAAGCCGAAGCGCATATCCGCGCAGGCGCACGCAAAGTAGTGATTTCCGCACCGGGCGGCGATGACGTGAAAACCGTGGTCTTCAATGTGAACCACCAAATCTTGGACGGCAGCGAAACCGTAATTTCCGCCGCTTCCTGCACCACCAACTGCCTGGCGCCCATGGCGAAAGTGCTGCAAGACCAATTCGGCGTGGTGCAAGGCCTGATGACAACCGTGCATGGTTACACCGGCGACCAAAACACATTGGACGCGCCGCACCGCAAAGGCGACAAACGCCGTGCGCGCGCTGCAGCGGAAAACATCATTCCGAACAGTACAGGCGCAGCCAAAGCCATCGGTTTGGTGATTCCCGAGCTGAAAGGCAAATTAGACGGCGCGGCACAACGCGTGCCTGTGGCCACCGGTTCTTTGACCGAATTGGTTTGCGTGCTGGAAAAAACCGTGAGCAAAGAAGAAATCAATGCTGCGATGAAAGCCGCTGCGAACGAATCTTTCGGTTATACCGAAGACGAAATCGTATCGTCCGACATTATCGGCATGAACTTCGGTTCGCTGTTTGATGCGACACAAACGCGCGTGCAAACCGTCGGCAATTCGCAGTTGGTGAAAACCGTTGCCTGGTATGATAACGAAATGTCGTATGCCAGCCAATTGGTGCGCGTGTTGAAATATTTTGCCGAAAAAATTTAAGCGCGCATAAAAAGCAGCCTGCACTTCAAATTCGAAAGTGCAGGCTGCTTTTGTTTGGTTTATTTGCCAATACAGAAACGCGAGAAAATCACACCCAGCAAATCGTCCGATGTAAATTCCCCGGTAATCTGGTTGCAGGCTGCCTGCGCCAAACGCAGGTGTTCCGCCAAAAGTTCGATGTGGTTGTTGTCGCACAATGCCGCATTTTCCAGCTCCGCTTGTGCCGTTTGCAGTGCGTGAATATGCCGCGTGCGCGCCAAAAACAGGCCTTCGCTTTCGCCCTGCCAACCAATTTGCTGCAACAGCGCCGCTTTCAGCAAATCCAAACCCGCGCCTGTTTTGGCGGATAATGAAATCACAGTATCCGCGCCGGAAAGCGATTGTGCCGCCGCATCGTCCGAGCGGGCAGCCTGCACATTGCGCAAATCGATTTTGTTGTGCACTTCGATACGTTTCAAATGCGCAGGCAGCCTGCACATGATGTCGCGTGTGGTTTTGTTGATGCCTTCGGACGGGTCCACTAAAATCAGCGCAACATCGGCATTCTGCACCGCCTTTTCGCTGCGCTCGATACCGATTTTTTCCACCACGTCGTCGGTCTGCCGCAAACCGGCGGTATCGGTAATGTGGATAGGCACGCCGTCCAACGTGATTTGTTCGCGCACCGTGTCGCGCGTGGTGCCGGCAATATCGGTCACAATCGCCACATCGTCGCCCGCCAGCGCATTAAGCAGGCTGGATTTGCCCACATTCGGCGCACCCACCAGTACCACGCTCATGCCGTCGCGCAAAATCGCACCTTGCCGCGCATTGGCTAAAATGTCCGCCAACTGTGTTTGCAGCGCGCGCAGTTTGCCTTTCGCATCGGCCGCTTCCAGAAAATCGATGTCTTCTTCGGGAAAATCCAGCGTGGCTTCCACCAGCATCCGCAGCGTGATTAAATCGTCTACCAAGGTGTGGATTTGCGCGGAAAACGCGCCTTTGAGCGAGCGAACCGCCATGCGCGCGGCAGATTGGCTGGATGCGTCAATCAAATCGGCAACGCTTTCGGCCTGCGCCAAATCCAGTTTGTTGTTCAGAAAGGCGCGTTTGGTGAATTCGCCCGCTTCGGCAATGCGCGCGCCCAGTTCCAAACAGCGTTGCAGCAGCATTTGCAGCACGATTTGGCCGCCGTGGCCCTGCAATTCGAGCACGTCTTCGCCGGTGAAGCTGGCGGGCGCGGTAAAATACAGCAGCAGCCCGTTGTCGATGGCGTTGCCTTGGGCATCGAGAAAATCGGTGTAAAGCGCGGTGCGCGGTTCCGGGGTTTTGCCGCCGGTGATTTGTTGCGCGAACGGCAACAGGTTTTTGCCCGATATACGGACAACGCCGACCCCGCCGCGCCCGTTGGCGGTGGCAATGGCGGCGATGGTGGGTGGTGTGCCTGTGGATAACATAACATCAATCCGGAAATAAAAACAAAATTATAACATTGGGCAGCGGCGAAATATTGTCCGCATGACGGGGATTGCCGTATAATGCAACGCTAATCGACAGAATTTCATCATCTTGAATTAAGGAAAGAATATGAAAAAAATGATTTTGGCTGCCATTTTGGCGACAGTTTCCGCGGTTTCTATGGCGGAAGGTACGAACGGCCATTTCACCGGTTTCGGTGTGGGCGCTGAATTGGGCGCGACCGATTGGAGCGACGGCGGCCGCACGGTAGCGGATGTGAATGCGGTCGGCTCTTACGGCTTTGCATTCCCTGGCACGGAATTGGTCGGCCAGGCAGATGTGAAATACAATTTCGGCAACGGCCGTGTGTATTCGGACAACGGTGTGAGCATTAAGGCACGCAACACATTCAGCGTGGGCTATGCACAGGGCTACCGCGTTACGCCGAACATTATGCCTTATGCCAAAGTTTCTTATGTATCAACCGATTTGAAAGCGTCTTCCGGCGGCCTTTTTGGTTCTAGCCGCGTGCACGGCGTGGGCGTGGGTGTCGGTGCGAAAATGGCGGTGGATTCCAATGTGGAATTGGGCGCGGAATACCAACACGCGCGTTTGTCCAACAGCGATTTTGACGGCCACCTGAAAACAAACAGTTTCAATGTTGGCGCGGCAATCCGTTTTTAATTGAATCACATAACCAAGTGCAGGCTGCTTTTGAGCGTTTAAAAAGCAGCCTGCACTTTTTCCAATGTTCCGAAAGGCCATTATGCAACACCTGGTGCAAAGCATCGGCACAGTATCGTCGCCCTATACGCAGAAATTCGGGATTCCGCGCCAGCCGCAGCTGGTGGCGCAGGCGCGAATCTGTATCACGCTGAATGCCGAATTTTCTGCCGATTGTGTGCGCGGATTGGACGGGTTCGAATATATTTGGGTGCAGTTCCTGTTTCACGATGCGGTACAGGAAGGCTGGTCGGAAATGGTGCGGCCGCCGCGGCTGGGCGGTAAAAAGAAAATGGGCGTGTTTGCCACGCGAAGCCCGCACCGGCCGAACCATTTGGGTTTGTCGCTGCTGCCGCTGGAACGCGTGGAAATTGTCAACGGGCAGGTGCGGATTTGGTGTTCCGGCGGCGATTTGCTGGACGGCACGCCTGTGTTGGACATCAAGCCCTATATCCCGTTTGTTGAAGCGAAACCTGATGCACGGGCGGGATTTGTACAGGGTGCACCTGAATTGCTGAAGGTGGTGTGGCAGGCTGCGGCGCAACAATGCGGCTTGGACGCGGAAACACAGTTGCTGATTGAAAGCAGCATTGCGCAAGACCCAAGACCGGCCTATCAAAACCTTCCGGAGCGTGTTTACGGCATGGAGATTGCAGGCTGGAACGTTCATTTCCGAATTGTGGATAAAACAGCGTATATTGAAGGTTGCGCGCCCTGCAAAAGCAGCCTGCACTTGAAATAATCCGTTTTTTAAATGGAAAACAAGATTGAATTTCCTGTGAATAAATAGCATAACCCAATAAAATTATTTAATATTTTAAAATTGATGAAAAAACAGGCAGTCGAGTGGTCAGGAAAGGGCGGGTAATGACGATAATTGTGGATAAAGGTGTGGAAAGATGACGGAAACAGAACGCTTTGCTTGGGTGCAACTGGCTTTCACGCCGTATATTGGGGCGGAAAGTTTTACACAGCTTATCGAACATTGCGGCAGTGCGGAGGAGGCATTGAAGGCTCCGGCGGCTTTGGTGGCGCAACTGGGGCGGTATGGCAAACAGGCGGCCGCTGCGTGGCACGATACCGACAAAGCCAAAATGGCCTGCGAAGCCGCATTCAACTGGGAAAAGCAGCCCGATTGCAGGCTGCTTTTGTCGTGCGATGACGATTTTCCCATGCGACTGAAAGAAGGGCTGACACCGCCGCCCGTATTGTTTGTGCGCGGCAATGCCGATTTGTTGCGGCAGGCGTCGGTCGGCATTGTCGGCAGCCGTCATGCGACACCACAGGCCATGCGGATTTCGGCCGATTTCGGCCGCGCATTGAGCGAACGGAACATTACCGTGATTTCCGGCATGGCTGCGGGTATCGATACTGCGGCACACCACGGCGCTTTGCAAGGTGCAGGCAGCACTATTGCCGTGTGGGGCACGGGCATTGACCGCATTTATCCGCAAAGCAATCAGAAATTGGCTTACCAGATTGCCGAACAAGGTGCGATTGTATCGGAATTCCCATTGGGAACGCGCCCTTTGGCCGGTAATTTCCCCCGCAGAAACCGATTGATTGCAGGTTTTGCGCAGGCTGTTTTGGTGGTGGAAGCCGCATTGGAAAGCGGTTCGCTCATCACGGCGCGGCTGGCAGGCGAAATGGGGCGCGAAGTAATGGCTATCCCGGGTTCTATCGACAATCCGCACAGCAAAGGCTGCCACAAACTGATTAAAGACGGTGCAAAACTGGTGGAGTGCTTGGACGATATTTTGAGTGAATGCCCCGAATTGCTGCAAAAAAGTATGGAATCAAGCGCATCTACGCAATTATCCACAAAACTATCCACAAAACTATCCACAAGAAAACGGGCGAATGTTTCACGTGAAAACAAGCAGCCTGCACTGATGGAAATACCACAGCAGGTAGTTGCGGCGGTGGAAGGAAATTCTCTACTCGCCATGATGGGATATGACCCTATCCATCCTGATTTATTAGCAGAAAAATGCAAACTGGCGACTGATGAAATTTATGCGCAACTGACGGAATTGGAATTGGACGGCGTGGTGGCGGCTATGCCGGGCGGGCGTTTCCAGCGGATTAAATGAAAAGTTACTGAAATTTATCCACAGGAAGCGGGAAAGGGTGCAGGCTGCTTTTTGAATGGATTTTGTTTATAATGGCCGTTTTAAACGGTGGATAAAATGGCACGAAAACAATCTCCTAAACAATTTGAAGACGCGATGGCGCGATTGGAAGTGATTGTGCAGAATTTGCAAAATCCCGTGGTTTCTCTGGAAGATGCGTTGGCTAATTATCAGGAAGGCGTTGAGCTGGTTCAGTTTTGCCAAAACAAATTGACGGCGGCGGAGCAGCTTTTGCAGGTGTTGAACCAAAATCAATTACGCAGTTTGGAATTAGAAGAAAATGAATGACTTGCAGTTGTGGCAAAAACGTGTTGCGGCACAAACCGAAATCATATTGCAGCAAAAACTGCCCCAAATCAGCCAAGAACCTGTCGTGCTGCACGAAGCCATGCGGTATAGCGCGCTGGATGGCGGCAAACGGCTGCGGCCTTTGCTGGTTTGGGCGGCTTCGCAACTGGGTGATTCGGTGCAGGCTGCCTGCGAAGCGGCAATGGCGGCTGTTGAGTGCATACATGTTTATTCGTTGGTGCATGACGATATGCCGGAAATGGACAACGACCAACTGCGCCGCGGCAAGCCCACTTGCCATGTGCAATTTGGCGATGCCGTTGCATTACTGACGGGCGATGCGCTGCAAACGCTGGCATTCGATATTTTGTCCGCTGCCACAGAACTGCCTGCCGAACGCCAGTTGAAAATGGTGCAGGTGTTGGCAAAAGCCTCCGGCAGTTTGGGAATGGCGGGCGGACAAGCTATTGATTTGGCCAATGTGGGCAAAGATATGAAGCAGCCTGCACTGGAACAAATGCACGGTTTGAAAACAGGCGCGTTAATTCGGGCGGCGGTGCAACTGGGCGGTTTGAGCTGCCCGCAAATCACAGCCGACCAATTAGCACGGCTGGATGCGTATGCCGCCAAATTGGGATTGGCATTCCAAGTGATTGACGATGTGCTGGATTGCGAAGCAGACACGGCGACATTGGGCAAAACCGCAGGTAAAGATGCCGACAATAACAAGCCGACTTATGTGAAGCTGATGGGGTTGCAGGCTGCCCGCAAATATGCCGAACAACTGGTGCGCGAAGCAGTGACCGAATTGGCAGTATTTGACGAACGCGCGCAGTATTTGCGCCAGCTGGCGGAATATGTGGTTGCCCGAAACCATTAAAATTTTGACAAAACAAAAAAATATCGGCATAATGACGCGTTTCCAGTTCTGCGGAAACGCAGGATATTTTTAACCATAAATTCTCATGGAGTTGAGTATGTACGCGGTCGTAAAAACCGGCGGTAAACAATACAAAGTTACCGTTGGCGAGAAATTAAACGTAGAACAGATACCTGCCGAACTCGACAGCCAAATCGAACTGACTGAAGTTTTGATGATTGCTGACGGCGATAAAGTTCAAGTGGGTGCGCCTTTCGTATCCGGTGCGAAAGTTGTCGCAAAAGTGGTAGAACATGGCCGCGGCGAAAAAATCCGCATTTTCAAAATGCGCCGCCGCAAACACTACCAAAAACGTCAAGGTCACCGCCAAAACTACACACGCATCGAAATCGTGTCTATTGGCTAATTTAAACAAGTCTAGGAGTATCTAACATGGCAAGTAAAAAAGCTGGCGGTAGCACCCGCAACGGTCGCGATTCAGAAGCTAAACGCTTGGGCGTGAAAGCCTACGGCAATGAGTTGATTCCTGCTGGTTCTATCATTGTTCGCCAACGCGGCACCAAATTTCACGCAGGCAACAATGTAGGCATGGGTAAAGACCACACTTTGTTTGCAAAAGTTGATGGTTATGTGGAATTTACCACCAAAGGTGCATTGAACCGCAAAACTGTAAGCATCCGTCCATACGAAGGCGCGGAAAACTAAAATCGATATGGTTTGGAAACCTGTTAATGTGAAAACATTGGCAGGTTTTTGCGTTTTGGTGATGATTAAAATTTCGTTGAAATAATGTTGCTTTCAACATGAATGATATGAAACGCCAATAAAGGCGCGCTGCACTTTGCTAAAAGCAGCCTGCACGGTGTTATCGCATAGCAAATTTTGCTATAATCACGCCTTTGTTTTGCCAACCAGAGACAAATTATGCTGACTGCTATTCCTTATTTTCAACAAAATCTTGAAGCCGATTTAAGTCGGGTGAATGTGGTCATTAACCGTGCAGTTCAATCTGATGTGGCATTGATTTCCCAAATCGGTACATACATTATTGGTTCGGGTGGAAAACGGTTGCGCCCTATATTGACGATTTTGTCCGGCAAATGCCTGGGGTATGATGACGATAAACTGTATTCTCTGGCGGCAATGGTGGAATTTATCCACACATCAACGCTGTTGCATGACGATGTTGTCGATGAAAGCGAATTGCGGCGTGGTCGCAAAACCGCTAATAATTTGTTTGGCAATGCAGCGGCGGTGTTGGTGGGCGACTTTCTATATACGCGCGCTTTTCAGTTGATGGTGGGTTCTGGCAGCTTGAAAATTTTGGAAGTGATGGCCGATGCAACCAACATCATTGCCGAAGGCGAAGTGATGCAGTTGATGAATATCGGCAATGTGGACATTACCGAGCAGCAGTATTTGCAGGTAATTCAATATAAAACGGCCAAACTTTTTGAAGCGGCGGCACAAGTCGGCGCTATTTTGGCGGGTGCTGATGATGAACAGGAACGGGCACTCAAAGAGTTCGGCATGTATATGGGAACCGCATTTCAGATTGTGGACGATGTGCTGGATTATTCGGGTAGTGTGGAACAAATCGGTAAAAATGTCGGCGATGATTTGGCGGAAGGTAAACCAACTTTGCCGCTGATTTATTTGATGCAGCAAGGCAGTCAAGCGGCGCGTCAAGATGTCCGCACCGCTTTGCAAAATGCCGACCGTGCTTATTTCGACAAAATTCATCAATACGTTACCGAATCTGATGTGCTTGAATACTGCATGACACAGGCCAAAGAAGCGGTGAACCAAGCCATTCATTGTCTGAAACGCCTTCCGGATAACGAAGTTACCCAAGCCATGCGGCAAATGGCAGAATTATCGGTAGTGCGGGCCGCATAATGGCAAATATCAATTATGTTGCAGTATTTTTAATCACATTGACGCTGTTAGGCGTGTTAAGCAACAACAGCACGCTGACCATTTCCGCCGCCTTATTATTGCTTATCCAGCAGACAGCACTTTCCGCTTACTTGCCGTTTATTGAAAAACACGGTGTGTATGTAGGGATTATCGTTCTGACCATCGGTGTATTGAGTCCGCTTGTGTCGGGCAAAATCGCTTTGCCGCATATTACTGAATTGGCCAGTCTTAAAATGATTGGCGCTATCTGTATCGGCATATTTGTTGCATGGCTGGCAGGGCGCGGTGTACCGCTGATGACGGAACAGCCCACCGTGGTCATCGGTTTGATGTTGGGCACGATTATCGGCGTTGCTTTTCTTGGCGGCATTCCCGTAGGGCCGCTGATTGCCGCCGGATTACTGTCTCTTTTTGTGGGAAAAGTTTGAAGACTCGCTATAGTTCAACGGATAGAACGCATGCCTCCTAAGCGTGAAATACAGGTTCGATTCCTGTTGGCGAGGCCAATCAAAAGCAGCCTGCACTTTATTTTTCAAAGTGCAGGCTGCTTTTTTAATGAATATTTACTACGTAACGTCATCCCAAGTTAAGCCGAATTTCGCCAGATATTTTCGTAACCTATCGCTATCGTTCGGTTTTTCTTTGGCCAAACGGGAAACATTGAACAGCACCCGCCCTGCCGCTGCCAAACTTTGATGTTTCCGGCAAACCAAAATGACATTTTCCAACTGCATCCGGTCGAAATAATCCAAATTTTCAGGCAGCCTGCACATATTGTCCGCACACTGGTTCGCATCTTCAAATCCGTCTTGCCAGCCCCATTTCAGCCGCTCGATTTCCGCCTGAACCAATTCAACCGTAATCCGCCCCTGCGTTGCCAGAGTGGACAGGCGGGTGATGCTGGCGGCCAAATCACGGAAATTTCCCAGCCAAAGGGCTTGTTCCGATAAAGAAAATTTCAAATATTCCGCTTTTGCTTCCGCATTGAAACGTGTTGTTCGCCCCAATTCCTGCGATACCAATGCCAACTGGTGCTCAATGTTCGGTTCAATATCCTCCCGCCGCTGTGCCAAACTGGGCAAGTGGTAATGCCAAAGATTGATTCGGGCAAACAAATCCTCCCGAAAACGGCCGGCGCGGACTTCTGCACGCAAATCACGGTTTGTTCCTGCAATCAACAGAAAATCGCTGGAAATTTCGCTGTCACTGCCGATTGGGTAAAACTTTTTCTCTTCAATGGCTTTTAACAACATAGCCTGCTCATCTAGGCCCAATTCGCCGATTTCATCCAAAAAAAGAATGCCTTTATCGGCACTTTTCAGCCAACCGTCCCGCTTTTCAGCTGCGCCGGTAAATGCTCCCTTTTTGTGCCCGAACAATGCAGAAGCCGCGCCATCGCCACGCAAAACGGCACAATTGACATCGATAAATCTTCCGGAAATCAAATGCCTGGATTTTTTCAATTCGTAAATACGTTTTGCCAGCATGGATTTTCCCGCGCCCGTTGCACCGCTCAACAAAATTGGCGAAGGAGAATGCAGCGCTACTTGTTCCAGTTCGGCAATCATGCGGTTAAAGTTTGGATTTTTTGTGGGAATGCCGCTTTTTAAATACAAAACCGCGTCATTGCGCACCGCTGCCAAACGTTCAGCCAGTACATCGTAACGCGCTAAATCCAAATCAATGAACTCCAAGCTGCCGACATCGCCGTTCACCATATTTTTTTGCTGGTTTTTGGGCGGTGCTGTTTGCAGTAAAACCGATGGGATTTGACGGCTTTCCACTAATAGGAACAGGCAGATTTGTGCGACATGTGTGCCAGTTGTGATGTGGGTGATGTAATTTTCTTTTTCAATATCAAAAGGGTAATGGTGTGCCCATTCATGCAGCTTAGTATAAACCTCACTGAAATCCCAAGGATTTTCCATTTCTAGCGGTATGAAATTGACTTCTGTGTGCGGCGAAACCTGCTGAATATCCGATTTTATACGTTCCGCCAGCGCTAAAAATTTGGTTTGTATCAATAATTCCACTCGGTCAAACTGGAAATCCGGGTATTGGTGCATGGCCACATTGGGGCGCCATTTGCGCCATCGGCCATTGCCTTGCCCGCTGTTATCTAAAACAGTGCCAAGAAAACTGACCACAACATTCTTTTTTGAACTATCCATTTTTATAAATCTATATTTATTTAGCTATAAAATTCATTATAAAGCAGATGTTGTACAACGAACAAAATAAAAAATATTTTATTGATATTCAATCTATTGCTTGAAGAAAAAGCAGCCTGCACTTTGTTTGGCACAATGCTTGCAAATAGAAAAGCAGCCTGCACATTCGCGGAATGATGCAGTATTGCAGGATAACCTGCATCACAACAAAACAGGAAAGATGAAAATGCAAAAATTTATTTTATTGCGCGGCCATCAAGGTTCGGGCAAATCTACATTCGCGGAACAAAAAATAGCAGAATTTCAAAAAGAATTTCCCAATGCGCAAATCGTACACATTGAAAACGACAAAGAATTGACCGATGAAAACGGCGTGTATCGTTTCAGCAGGGAAGCCCTTGCCCAAGCACAGCAAAAGGGAATGGCGGCATTGAAAAATACGCTGAAATTTGGACAGCAGCACAAACAAAACCCAATTTTAATCATCAATTCGAACACTAATCAAAAAGCCAATGCGTGCCGTTCCCTGTTGGATTTGGCAAAAAAATTCGGTTTTGAAACAGAAGTATACCGATTGCACAATTTTTATCCAAATCTGCACCATGTGCCTGAAAGCGATGTGTTGGCGGCGTATTTCCGATTAAACCAAAATCGGGTAAAAGGCGAAATCCATGTGCCTGCCGAACAGCCGATTTCTGCGGCGAAGCAGGCTGTCATTGATGAAATGGCGAAATTCCACCGGATGCCGCTGGATTTTGACGAAACACAGCAAACATACGTTACACAAAGGTTTTTACAATGCGGGCAACGTGATTTCACAGCGAAAACATCGCAAAAATATCCTAAATTGCGCGTGTTGAAATACCGCAGTTCGGTGTTTTATGAAAACCGGTTCAACGATGCGTTGCTGGAAATGCGCGGTTTGGTAGTGGATGCGCATGGCCGGATTATTGTCCGTCCGTTTAAGAAGGTGTTCAATTATTCGGAGCGGATTGCCAAAAATTCAAAATATCCGATTGAAATATCGGAAAATCATTTGGTTGATGCAGTGGTGAAAGTGAACGGTTTCTTGGGCGTTTGCACGCATGTCCGCCTGCCGGAAGACCATCCGAGCTTTGGTGCGGCTTTTCAAGGGAAAACGCTGTATTCCACCACGGGTTCGCTGGATAGCGGATTTGCCGAAATGGTGCAAAACCATTGTTCGCGCTATGAAAACATATTTATGGAG
>NZ_GL870929.1:1418867-1425311 GCF_000190695.1 Kingella denitrificans ATCC 33394 | reverse complement strand
TCTCTTATGGAGTATCCCAACCACACGTTTTTATTTGAAATTTGCGACCCGAGCGATGTGCACATTATCCGCGAGGAGTTCGGCGCAACATTGATTGGCATTGTGGAAGTGGCAACGGGGCGTCAATGGCGTGAAGACGAGTTGGATAAATTGGCGGCGCAGTATGGTTTGAAGCGGCCGCAGGTCATTAAAAATATTACTTTCGGTGCGTTGCAGGCGCTTTTGAAAACGGTGGAACACGAGGGCTTTATGGTATTTGATGCAGAAAGCAAAGAAATGCTGTTCAAGTTGAAATCGCCTTATTATCTGATTTCCAAATTCCTTGGCCGCAGCAAGTCAGATAATTTGGGGCGGAAATTGGATAAACGGCAAGTGGATGAGGAGTTTTATCCGCTGATTGACCATGTTGCTGAAAATAAAGCCTATTTCAATGGATTGGGCGAATTGGAAAAAATTGCGTTCATTCAGGAATTCCTGCAAAAGGTGCAGGCTGCTTGAGCGCTGGTTGAATATATAGAAAGAAAATGAAATGGCAAAAATATTTTTTACTTCGGATTTGCATTTTTCGCATAAAAACATTGCAAAATTTTGTCCCGCCTTCCGTCCGGCCACGAATCATCTTGAAGAACTGGACGAGTTTATGATTGCGCGCTGGAACGAGACGGTATCGCTCGAAGATGTTGTGTATAACTTGGGCGATGTGTCGTTTGCCAGAGAGTTCCGGCAGGTAGAGAGCGTTCTGTACCGACTGAATGGCACGCACCATCTGATTTATGGCAACCATGACCAGGAAATCCGGCAGCATATCGAGCGTTTGAAAAACACGCCCAAACATGACGGATTGCCAATGTTGTCGAGTGCGCAGGATTATTTGAAAATGAAGCTGCCGGAAATCAACAATACACTGATTTTGTTCCATTATCCCATCCATGAATGGGATGGCTGCCACAAAGGTTGGTATCATTTGCACGGGCATATTCACGACCATGTGGCGGAAATTCCGGGACGGATTTTGAATGTCGGCTGGGATTTGCACGGGCGTTTTTTGACGGCGCAGGATATTCATCAGTTGCTGGAAAACCTGCCGGTGAAATCGCATTTCGGTGAAAAATCGGAGCAGTTCCCGTTGCCTGATGTGCACGCTAATCAGACATTTTTGCAGCAGAAAATGGAAATCATCAACGGATAATGCGGCAAAGAAAAAGCAGCCTGCACTTTTAATTTTCAAAGTGCAGGCTGCTTTTTGGTGTCTGGCAGAGAGGAAGGGATTCGAACCCTCGATACGCTATTCACGTATACACGCTTTCCAGGCGTGCGACTTAAACCACTCATCCACCTCTCTATGGAAAGCGGATTATAGCGGATGATGAAACTGGCGACAAGATGAACGAACCGTTTTGTAAAAACTTCTGAAAAAACAATAAAAACAACAGCGTTAAAGTAAACTATTGTGAAAATTTAAATTTTAAAAATAACGAATAAATTAAATTTTATTTAATAAACAAATATTTAAAAATATAAAACGTGTGAAATTACAAAACAGTGTAATCGAATTCAAATAATTGATTGAGAACTTTAAAGGAATTCATATATAATCGCCAGTTAAATAAATTTTTTTCAAATTTTCAATTCTTTAAGAGTTTGTTATCTATTGGAATTGAAATAAATTTAAATTTTAAATTAGGGGCTGTCCTAGATAACTAGGATAAATTACTTCTTACCAAATTGTTTTAAAATGGAAATTTGAACTTTGATTTCACTGTTGTTAAAACGCCATTCGTACTCCTTCAAATACAGCTCAAAATGCTCTTTCGGAATGCCGTTGAACTTACGCAAATGCCGTTTTGCCTGACTCCAAAAGTTCTCGATTCCGTTAATGTGGTTTTGCTTTTCAGCAAAATGTGTGTGGTGGTTGATGCGGAAATGGTTAAATTCGCTCACGTCCAATACGTCATAGCTCTTATAGCAATCGGTATAAACGATGCTGTCGGGAGTAACCTGCTCTCGAATAATCGGTAACAGGGTCGCTGTCTGCGTATTGGGTACGGCAACGGTGTAAACCTTACCGTTGCGCTTCAACAGACCGAATACTGCGGTTTTCCCTGCCGCGCCACGACCGCGTTTGCCTTTGCGGTGTCCGCCAAAATAGCTTTCGGCTGCTTCCACTTCGCCGTCAAACATTTCCAAATGGCTGCTGTTTTGGTAAATGAGCAGGCGTAGGCGGTGGAAGTAATAGGCAGCCGTGCTTTTGTTGATATTCGCCAATTCGGCAGCCGTACGATCGGTTACGCCTGCTACGAATAGCTCAATCAGTTTGTTTTGTTTGTACTGACTTAGACGACTTTTTCTCATAGGGGAAATTCTAACTTAATGTGAATTTCCTGAGTTATCTAGGACAGCCCCTTAAATTTTGTTTTACCCCTTTGTTTTTTACACTTTTAGGAAGAAAGCTATGAATAAGGTTTATAAAGTTGTTTGGAGCGATGCCGCCAATACATGGGTGGCCGTATCCGAAATCAGTACCGCCCATGGTAAATCCAAATCAAGCAAAACCATTGCTGTAGCGGTGGCTGCTGTGGGTATGATGCTCTCGTCTACTGCTGTGCAGGCCGCCGGATTAACGTGGGGGACTGGTGCTGTCGCAGCAGATGATGAGGCAATTGCCATGGGTAATAACAGTGATGCAAAGACTAATTACACAATAGTTTTGGGTAGTGGTGCCAAAAACAAATCAAATGGCGAGTCTGCTGTTGTTATTGGGCATGGTGCTGAAGCTACTAGCGATGCTAATCCAAATACAGCGAAAAACACAATGGGGCAGCAGGTGGTAGTCGGTGAGGCTAGTGTGGCAAACAGCCAGTCTGTTGCGCTTGGTGCACAAGTATATGCGACAGGTCAGTCGTCTATTGCAATTGGTGGTGATGATCTAGGTAATAATGACAGTAAAACGTCTGCCGGGAAATATAGTGGTGCCCAAGATTGGCGCAATTATGCCGGCCAGCCGATTACTGTAGAAGGTGTTTCAACTAAAGATGCTTCGGATCCGGCCATCGGCTTTACCAGCACAACGGCCAGTGGTCGTGGCTCTGTTGCCATTGGACATATGAGCCAATCAACAGGTAAAGCATCTTTGGCATTTGGCGCAGATTCTCATGCAGAGGCAGACGGTGCGATTGCTGCTGGCATGGCGTCGCAAGCGAAGGGTTCTGCTGCGGTTGCCATCGGGGTAGGCGCAGAGGCTCCAGAAGCTCATGCAACCGCAATCGGCTTAAAAGCTAAAGCTAATGGCGGCAACGCTTTTGCCGCAGGCAGTAATGCTAAGGCCGATGGAGAGAACTCAATTGCGTTGGGGTACGGCGCATCCACGGAAACCAACTCGGCAACTTATCCTCGGATAGCATCTCAGCCTGATAAAACGATGAATAACATCGCGATTGGTAAGACAGCAAGATCAGGTGGTTTGCAGACAATTGCGTTTGGTGCTGAGTCTGTAGCTTCTAAATCGCAGTCCATTGCTTTTGGTTTTGATGCTCAGGCAACAGGCGATCAGTCTGTGGCACTGGGTGCGAATACCCGTTCAACAGGAGATTCTTCGGTTGCAATTGGTGGTGATGATTTGGATTCGGTTGCTTCCACAGTGTTGCGTACCACTTCTTCGACTGCGGATAATAACGCATATAACGATACGCAGCTGGCACAAAAATATCGGGAGTTAACGGGCCATAACTTGGTTGATTTTACGCCTGGTAATCGCTATATCGGCACATCTACTGGTCAAGCAGGGGTTGCTGTGGGTGTTTCCGCTAAAGCGGCAGATTTGGCAACAGCAGTAGGTACGAAATCTCATGCCACGGGTGATTATTCGGCTGCACTCGGTGTAGGGGCAAATGCTACATTGGCCAATGCTGTTGCTTTGGGTGCGGGTAGTACAACTGCAACAAACGCTACTGATGTACCGTCTGCCACAATTGGTGCAATCACCTACGGTGGAGGGACTAGCCCGTTTGCGGGTAGCGGCAAGGTGGTTCCTGGTGACCAAGTTTCTGTTGGTGCGGCAGGTTTTGAACGCCAAATCAAACATGTTGCGCCAGGCGCAATTACTGCGGCTAGCACTGATGCCATTAACGGTAGCCAGTTGTTCTATGTGGCTAAAGGTTTACAGGAACAAATTACAGCTGCCGGTGGTAATGGTATTCACTTCTACCATGTAAACGGCGCAAATACTGACAATAACTATAATAATGACGGTGCAACTGGCAGCAAAGCCTTGGCAGCAGGGATTAACGCTAAAGCGGCCGGTGCTAGTTCTATTGCCGTTGGTAGCGCTGAAGTTGCAGCAAAATCTGTTGTTGGCCAATCAAACTCTGAGGGTGCAATTGCAATTGGCGATTCCGCTTATGCAGCGGGTCGTCAGGCAGTTACTCTTGGTGCTAGTCGTGCGGAAGAGGAGCAGGCGGTAGCCATCGGTTCTAATGCACGTTCTAGTGGTAAAGCCTCTACGGCTATTGGTGCAGCTGCAGTGGCTTCTCAGGTAAATAGTATATCTATTGGCTCCAGTGCCAATGCTGCTGGTGATAATAGCGTAGCAATTGGTGCAGATAGTTCCACTATTGCAGCTGCAGCTAATTCAGTTGCCTTGGGTTATGGCTCTCAGGCTACTCGGGCTGCTATTGATGCGACTAAAGTTCAGGCTAATGCGGCGCCTACTGTGGCTAACAATCAGGTTTATGCACTGGCGTCAGCTTCTAATACTGATCAAAATAATATTAGGGCTACGGTAAAGGGTGAGTTAGGTGCAGTATCAGTAGGTACACAGAATGGCACCCGTCAAATCATTAATGTGGCTGCAGGTACGGAAGATTCTGACGCAGTAAACGTTGCTCAACTTAAGGCTGTGGCAAATCAAATTACTGCCTCATCTTCGTCTTCAGCTACGCACTACTACAGTGTTAAAGGTAGTGGATCTACAGATGGTAACTACAATAATGATGGTGCCACTGGTGATAAAGCACTGGCAGCTGGCGTGAATGCCTCTGCTAAGACAGATAATTCGATTGCAATTGGTACTAATGCTTCTGTTGATGTAGGCACAGCTACTGCTGACTCAGGTACAGTTACTGGTGTTGGCTCAGTGGCTGTGGGTGCGGATAGTGCTGCCAAAGGCACTAATGCTGCTGCATTCGGACAAAAATCAGAAGCTTTTGGTCAAAATTCTTTAGCTGCTGGTCAAGATTCTCATGCGACTGGTAAATCTTCTGTTGCTTTGGGTGATGGTGCCAGAGGCAGTAAAGATTCAGCAACAGCAGTTGGTGTATATACTAAAGCAACAGGGGACGGTGCTACAGCAAATTGGTGGCAATGCTGAAGCCAATAAGTGGGGCGCAACGGCATTGGGTTTAAATGCTAAAGCAATAACCAATAGCAGTACAACAGCAATTGGTCGTGCGGCCAATGCAACTGGTGCTTCAGCAACAGCAGTTGGTGCAGCGGCAGCGGCAACAGGTAATAATTCGGTTGCTGTAGGTAATGACAGTAAGGCAGCTGGAGCCAGTGCTTTTGCTGCGGGGTATGGCGCTGAAGCTGGTGCTGCGAATAGTGTATCTGTTGGCCTTAATGCTGGTAAGGGGGCGAGCAATAATACCCGTACTGTCGCGATTGGCGATTCTGCAGCAATCGATAGCAATGGTAACAACAATGTTGCCGTAGGTACCCAAGCCATGAATGGCTATGAGGGCAATGCTAGTATTGGTATTGGCGAACAAGCTGGTTTGGAATCGAAGGGTCAGCATAATACAGTAATTGGTTGGACTGCTGCGCGTCATTTGGATGGTGATGACAATGTTGCTATCGGTACTCGTGCTAATGACGCTACTGCCGCATCTCCTAGAACAGTTGCTAATACTGTAGCTTTAGGCTCAGATACCAAAGCGACTGTAAATGGGTCGGTTGCTTTGGGTAATAAATCAGTTGCTTCTACCGCTGCTGGTGTGGTAGGAGCTGATCCACTGAATGCAGTTACAGCTAAAAATAATGCTGCTTGGACTGCTACCGAAGCAGCAGTATCTGTAGGTGATGCTACAAATAACATTACTCGTCAGATTACAGGGGTGGCCGCAGGTAAGGAAGATACTGATGTAGTAAACGTTGCTCAGTTGAAAGCTGTGGCGAGTCAGATTACTACGCAAGCCGTAGCCACCACTCCGTTGACTGTGACCAATGGCAAAGTAACTCCGCCAGCCACAGCTGACCAAGGCAAACTGGCCACAGCGGGTGACATTGCCAATGCCATCAACAACAGCGGCTTCCAAGCTACTGCCGGTGGTAGATTGGCCAGCGGTACTACTGCCACTGCCACTACCGTTAAACCAGGTCAAAAAGTAACCTTTGCTGCAGGTAATGGTTTGACTGTGAAACAGGAAGTGAACGCTACCAACGGTGACCAGA
>NZ_GL870929.1:1414658-1417180 GCF_000190695.1 Kingella denitrificans ATCC 33394 | reverse complement strand
CAGCCCGGTTACTTTGGGTAACGTAGCCCCAGGCACGTTGAGCGCCACTAGCACCGAAGCTGTAAACGGCAGCCAGCTGTACGCCACCAACCAAAATGTGGCTAAAGGCATCAATTTCGGCGGCACTACCGGTAGCAACAACTACCAGTTGGGTGATACCATCAACGTGAAAGGTGACAGTAACATTACCAGCACCACCGTAAACGGCGGCGTACAGCTGGGATTGAACCCGAACCTGAACGTAACCAGCGTTACCGCTACTGATGCAGCCGGCAACCAAACCGTTACTAACGGCGGCGGCGTGACCATCACTCCGGCAGCAGGCGGCAACCCCGTAAGCCTCACTACCGGCGGTTTGAATAACGGCGGCAACAAGATTACCAACGTAGCACCAGGGGAGATCTCTGCAACCTCTACGGATGCGGTAAACGGCAGTCAGCTACACAATGCCATCAACAACACTGTTGGCAACGTTGCTGGTGCGGTTGAAAACTTGCAAAACCGTATGGGTAAACTGCAAGATGATTCCGAGGCGGGTACTGCTTCAGCATTGGCTGCCGCCGGTTTGCCACAGGCTTATCTGCCGGGTAAAAGCATGATTGCTGTTTCGGGTAGCACATACCGTGGTCAGCAAGGTTATGCAGTTGGTATGTCTGCCATCAGCGACAGCGGTAACTGGATTGTGAAAGGCACTGCAACCGGCAATAGCCGCGGACATTTCGGTGCAACTATCGGTGCCGGTTATCAATGGTAATATTTTGATTGGGATAAAAAGCAGCCTGCACTTTTGCGGTGCTGCTTTTCCCAGTGATTCATTTATAAGGATATGATAATGTTGAATAAAAAAGTGAAAATGGCCGTATTGCTTGCTGTGGGCACAATTGCGTTGTCCGCATGTAACTCAGTGAATTCGCATCCAAACCGCAATGGTGAAAGTGATCGTTTGGATTGGCCAAATGTCAGCAAAACTACATTTAACAAACAACGCGGCACATTCCCGAATGTGAACAATTTGAACCAAATCCGTTCAGGCATGACCAAAGACGAATTGTATGATTTGATTGGCCGCCCTCATTTCAATGAAGGTTTCCGCGTACGCGAATGGGATTACTTGTTCCACTTCAATACACCTGGCGTGGGCACTGAAGGCGTAACCACTTGCCAATACAAAGTTTTGTTTGACAGCCAAAGATATGCGCGCAGTTTCCATTGGCGCGCGGTGGATCCTGTGAATGCAGTGTGCCCTCCGGTTGTGGAAAAACCGGCTCCTGCCCCAGCAGTGATTCAAGCCGAACCGCAAGTCATTATCCGTGAAGTGGCGCCGACCAGAGCGCGCATCCGTCAATAATGCGCGGTTTAAAAGCAGCCTGCACATTGGGTTTGGCACTATTTCTTTCGCCCGCGTTTTCGCAAACAACGGCAAACGGTAGTGCCGCTTCGGCTTATATGCAGAGCAAGCGCGTGGTGGTCGATACCCAGAAGGCGGAACTGTGTTTTGCCGATACGCAAGACTGCCACCGCGTGCTGATTGGCAAAAGCACACCCAAAGGCACGTTTGATATGAATCTGGTTTCCACCACTGCCGCAGGGTATGGCGGAGAGGTGATCGGTTTTAAGCAGGAAGGCAATTTTCTGTTTGCGCTGCACCGCGTGTGGACACTGAAGCCATCAGAAAGACGGCTGGAGCGCATCGCTTCCGATAACGTGGCCGACCGAATCATGACCAACGGCTGCATCAATGTCAGCAACGAAGTTTACGAAAAATTGCGTCAGTATTTCATATTGGAAATTATTTAAATCACGGCGCACCAATACACAACCGCATTCTGAATCGTTTAGAATGCGGTTTATTTTTGCAGTGTCAAAAGCAGCCTGCACGTTTATTTAACCATCAAATCATGAACAAATTTGGCCGTAAAAGAATCCAATCGCCCCGCGCATTGTGGAGATTGCGCGCATATCTCAAACGTGGAGGCATTATTGCCTATCCAACCGAATCCTGTTATGGGCTAGGCGGATTGCCCACACATGCCGGTGCTATCCGCCGGATTATCCGACTTAAAAAACGGCCGCAAAATAAAGGATTGATTGTAATTGGAAACGAATTGCAGCAGTTGCAGCCGCTATTGTGCAGGCTGCCTGATGACACGCAGCAACAGCTCCAAAACATTTGGCCCGCTCCGAAAACATTTGTATTGTCCTGCCGCACCAAGGTGCATCCAATGCTAAGAGGGGCAAGGCGGCGGCAGCTTGCCACACGGGTTCCCGATCATTTATTAGCCCGACAAATTTGCCGAGAAGCCAAAAGCGCATTAATTTCAACATCGTGCAATCGCGCCAAACAAAAGCCCTGCCGTAATTCAAAAGAAGCTCGGAAACGGTTTGGCAGGCAAGTATGGATACTGGGCGGGCAGGTTGGAAAGCGAAAAAATCCCAGCAAAATTATTGATTGGAGCACAAAAACACAGTTGCGGTGATTAAAATATGTATTTCTTTGTCGGAATAGTGAGGAAACATCGAAC
>NZ_GL870929.1:1403498-1411346 GCF_000190695.1 Kingella denitrificans ATCC 33394 | reverse complement strand
AGTGTAGAAGGCTTGAAAATAGTTAAGTAATACTGTACACTACAAAAACGTTTTAATTTAAACTTGTTAAAGGAGTCTTTATGTTGAAAAAAGTATTGTTTACTTTGTTTTCGATTGGTTGCGCAGCATTAAGTTTTGCGGCTGTGAATGTTAATACAGCAACTGTGGATGAGTTGGATAAACAATTAACCGGCATTGGTCCTGCAAAGGCACGTGCGATTGTTGAGTATCGTGAGAAAAATGGCCCGTTCAAATCTGTGGATGATTTGGCTAAAGTACCGGGAATTAAAGAGGCCACGATTAACAAATTCCGTGCACAGGCGACAGTGGGAAATGGTGCAGCAGCACCTAAACCGGCAGCGCCTGCAAAACCACAGCCTGCAACGAAATAATCTTGTTATTTTGTTGAAAATTAATTATAATGAAAAAGCTTTCTATGTTTAGGAAGCTTTTTTTAATTTACACTGCTCGCATTTTACTCAAGGGTGCTTATTTTTAATAAGTTTTGGTCAAAATGTTATGCTTTTAACCCTTAAAGGAAAAAATATGTCTCAAATTACTATGCGCCAAATGATCGAAGCCGGCGTGCATTTCGGTCACCAAACTCGTTACTGGAACCCAAAAATGGCTCAATACATTTTTGGTGTGCGTAATAAAATTCACATTATTAACTTGGAAAAAACTGTTCCATTGTTCCAAGAGGCGCAAGAAGTTGTTCGCCGTTTGGTGGCGAACAAAGGTACTGTTTTGTTTGTTGGTACCAAACGTCAAGCACGCGATATCATTAAAGAAGAGGCGCAACGTGCAGGCATGCCTTATGTTGACCATCGCTGGTTGGGCGGCATGCTGACAAACTATAAAACAGTTAAGCAGTCTATTAAACGCTTGGAAGAGAAAGCAGCTGTTTTGGCTAATGCAGAAACCAGCGGCTACAACAAAAAAGAATTGTTGGATATGACTCGCGAAGTGGAAAAACTGGAGCGTTCTTTGGGCGGTATCAAAGACATGAAAGGTTTGCCTGATGCGATTTTTGTGATTGACACAGGCTACCAACATGGTACTTTGGTAGAAGCTGCAAAATTGGGTATTCCGGTAATTGCCGTTGTTGACTCTAACAATAGCCCTGATTTGGTAAAACACATTATTCCTGGCAATGACGACTCTGCAAAAGCAATTCGTTTGTACTGCCGCGGTATTGCCGATGCTGTTTTGGAAGGCAAAAACCAAGCAGTAGCGGAAACTGTGGCAGCGGCAAAAGCGGCTGAATAATAGTTTGAAATGTGCAGGCTGCCCGAAATATTTCCGGCAGCTTGTTTTAAATGATTGAATTTATTGGAGAACACTATGGCAGAAATTACTGCAAAAATGGTTGCCGATTTGCGTGCGGCAACAGGCTTGGGCATGATGGAATGCAAAAAAGCTTTGGTGGAAGCTGAAGGTAATTTTGAAAAAGCTGAAGAAATCTTGCGCATTAAATCAGGTGCGAAAGCTGGTAAATTGGCAGGCCGTACGGCTGCCGAAGGCGTGTTGGCGTTTGCGATTGAAGGCAAAACCGGTGCATTGGTGGAAGTGAACTGCGAAACTGACTTTGTGGCAAAAGACGTTGGTTTTGTGGCATTTGCGAATTCTGTAGCGAAAACCGTAGTGGCTAAGAAACCTGCAACCGTGGAAGAACTGAACGCCTTGGTTGAAGAAGAGCGCAAAGCGGTGATTGCCAAATTGGGCGAAAACATGTCTGTACGCCGTTTCCAAATTATCGAAGCTTCGGGTAACAGCAACTTGGTGGCATACATTCACGGTGCTTTGGCGAATGAAGGCGTATTGGTTGAATATACCGGTTCGGAAGATGTGGCCCGTAAAATCGGCATGCACATTGTTGCGGCAAAACCGCAGTGTGTCCGTGAAGACCAAGTGGATGCAGCGTTGGTGGAAAAAGAACGCCACATTTACACCGAACAAGCGGTTGCTTCCGGAAAACCTGCTGAAATTGCTGCCAAAATGGTAGAAGGCCGCATTAAAAAATTCTTGGCAGAAGTGTCTTTGAACGGTCAGTCATTCGTGATGAACCCAGACCAAACCGTGGCACAATTTGCTAAAGAAAACGGCACTGAAATCTTGAGCTTTGTCCGCTATAAAGTGGGCGACGGCATTGAGAAAAAAGTGGTGGATTACGCTGCCGAAGTGGCTGCCGCCGCTAAAGTGTAATTTTCCTATGTTTAAAACAGCCATCTTTCAAGGTGGCTGTTTTTGTTATGTGCAGGCTGCTTTTGGTGGGATAAAAAGCAGCCTGCACTTTTTCAGCTGTGAAAATAATCATAAATCTTTTCGGCCAATGCGCGGCTAATCCCTTCAACTTGCGCCAAATCTTCCACAGAAGCAGCCTGCACCCCGCGCAAACCGCCAAAACGCATCAGTAGCGCGGCTTTCCGTTTGGCGCCTACGCCGGCAATATCGTTTAATGAAGAAGTTATCCGAGCCTTGTCGCGCTTGGCACGCATGCCGGTGATGGCGAAGCGGTGGCTTTCATCGCGGATGGTTTGCAGCAGGTGCAGCGCGGGCGTGTTGGGCGGCACTCTGAAACGTTCGTTTTTAAATGGCAGAATCAGTTCTTCCAGCCCCGCTTTGCGCTCCACGCCTTTGGCAATGCCGACCAGCGGAATCGTCCAGCCCAGCTCTTCCCACACGCTCACCGCCACGCCGATTTGTCCCATGCCGCCGTCAATCAGTACCGCATCGGGCAGGCGCACAGGTTCGCCATCGGCTGCCGCGCGCGCCATTTTGCCGTAACGCCGCGTCAGCACTTCGCGCATGGCGGCATAATCATCGCCCGCCTTTGCCGTGTTGATATTGTATCGGCGGTACTGGCTCGGCTGCATGGCAAAATCATCGTACACCACGCAGGACGCAATGGTCGCCTCGCCCTGCGTGTGGCTGATATCGAAACATTCCAAGCGGCGCAATTCGTTGGCGGGCAAACCGATGAGTTCCGCCAGCTGTTCCACGCGCTCGGTTTGCCGGCTGTTTTGCAGTTGGTGCTGCGCCAGCGCGTGTTCCGCATTCTTCACCGCCATGTTCAACCACACTTTGCGCTCGCCCTTTTCGGCTTTTGGAAACTGCATGGCGCGCGGATGTTCGCTGTTCAAAGCAGCCTGCAATGCTTCGGGCAACGTGAAATTGCTCAGCAAAATATCCGGTTTGGGTTTGCCCAGATAATGTTGCGCCACAAAGGCTTCCGCATAATCCTGCGCGTTCGGCTCAGGGTCGTAGCGCGTGTCGGGGAAGAAACTTTTGTCGCCCACATGGCGGCCGCCGCGGATACTCACCCAATGCAGGCACACGCTGCCGCCCGCTTCGGCAACCGCCACAATGTCGATATCCTGCGGCTGGTTCAGGTTTTTGCTGTCGATGAACTGTTTGGACTGCATGGTGCCCAGCGCCTGAATCTGGTCGCGCCATTTGGCGGCCGCTTCAAAATCCAGCGTTTCGGCAGCCTGCAACATTTTTTGTTCCAAATCCTTCATCAAATGCGCGGTTTTGCCGTTCAAAAATGCCACTGCATGGCGGACCTGTTCGCCGTATTCTTCGGGCGACACCGCACCCATGCACGGCGCAGAGCAGCGGTTGATTTGCGCGAGCAGGCACGGGCGGTCGCGGTGGGCGAACACGCTGTCTTCGCAGGTGCGCAGCCGAAACACTTTTTGCAGGATTTCAATGCTGTCGCGCACCGCATAGCCGTTCGGATAGGGGCCGAAATATTGGTTCGGCTTTTTGGGCGTGCCGCGGAAATAAGCCAGTTGCGGAAACTCGTGCCCGCTTATCATCAAATACGGATAAGATTTGTCGTCCCGAAACAGGATATTGTATTTGGGCGACAAAGATTTAATCAGATTGTTTTCCAGAATCAGCGCTTCGGCTTCGTTGCGCGTCAGCGTGATTTCCACCCGCGCAATCTGCTTAATCATTAGCTTGATGCGCGGCGAATGGTCGGTTTTTTGGAAATAGCTGGAGATGCGGCGTTTCAGGTTCACCGCCTTGCCGACATATAAAACGCTGTCGTCTGCGGCAATCATGCGGTACACGCCGGCGGCATTGGGCAGCGATTTGAGGAAGATTTCCAGGTTGAATTCGGGTTTTGTGTCGGGCATGGGGTTATCCGTGGGTGATTTTTTCAAACAGGTTCCAAATGCCGTTCAGCCACCAGCCGACCAGTCCCAGCCAAAACACCGCCAGCACCAAAACAGCCGAAATAAAATGTGCAGGCTGCTTTTGCCACGAATAATGCAGCAGGGCGATGCGGACGGTGCGCGTTTTGGCGGCGCGCGCCAATGCAACGGTGAGCGTGTACACCAAGGCCAGCCACAGCAGCGTGCCGGCAAGATAAAGCAGGATTCTCATGATGTTCGGCCGTAACGTGGGCGGATTCGGGCGATGTGTTCGGTCAGTGCGGCGCAGTCTTTTTCGGCAAATCCGGTGGACGCATCGCAGAAATAAACATTATCGCATTCGGGTTCGAAAAATGGCGGCATGTCGTCCAGCACAATCCATGCTTCGTGCAGGCTGCCATGTTGTTGCCGCCATGCTTGGATTTCGCGTTCGCGGCTGCCTTCCCAGGCAATGCCGTCCAATGTCGGCGTGCAGCCGATGATGCGGTCGCGGAAATCCGGGCTGAACCAGCGGCGCAGTTCATCCAAAGGATAATGGTTGCGCCAAGTGGAACTGATGACGAAGCGGGCATCGGCCTGTGCAGGCTGCCTGAAAAAGCCTTCCAGCAGGTCGCGTTGGCAGAAATGCAGCGCATAATGGCAGGGGAACGGGTGCAGCACGCCGTCGAAGTCTAAAAATACGAGCACGGGTTTTCCTTTGCATTGGACGTGGCGGCGGAAAAAGCAGCCTGCACGTGGAAAACAGAAGTGCAGGCTGCTTTCGGCAGGCCGGTTATACGGCGGGGCGGCATGCCAGCAGATAGTTCACATCCACTTTGTCGCCCAGAAAATAATTCCGTGTCAACGGGTTGTATCCCATGCCCTGCGTGTCGGTAATGTCTAGCCCCGCCTGCCGTGCCATGCGCGCCAATTCGGCTGGCGTGATGAATTTCTGCCAGGTGTGCGTGCCTTTGGGAACGAGGTTCAGAATGTATTCCGCACCCAAAATGGCGTGGAGGTAGGACGTGGCGTTGCGGTTGATGGTGGAGAAAAACACCCAGCCGTCGGGCTTGGCGAGCTTGGCGCAGGCACGGATGACGGACGCGGGGTCGGGAACGTGTTCCAGCATTTCCATGCAGCTCACAATATCGAACGAATGCGGCATTTCGGCGGCCAAATCTTCCACGCTGATGCAGCGGTACTGCACATTGTCCACGCCGTGCGTTTGCGCATGTGCGGCAGCCGTTTGCAGCGACAGTTCCGCCATGTCCACGCCCAGCACGCTTTCGGCGCCGCGCAATGCCATGCTTTCGCTCAAAATGCCGCCGCCGCAGCCTACATCGACCACGGTTTTGCCTGCTAATTGGGCGTTGCGGTCGATATAGTCCAAACGCAGGGGGTTGATGTCGTGCAGCGGTTTGAATTCGCCGTATTTGTCCCACCATTTGGCGGCCAGGCGGCTGAATTTTTCAATTTCGTCCGCATCGACATTAACGGTGTTTTGCATGAGTGTCTCCTTGTTTTAAAAAGTGCAGGCTGCCTTTATCGGCCGGCGCGGCTTTTCCACCACACGCCCCATGTGATGAGCAGCGCGGCGGCAAAGAACAATGCGCCCCAAACCGGCAGCGGCACGCCGAAAAAATAATACACTTCGCCGCACGCGCCCGAGCCGCGGATAAACCATTCGTACCAGTCGAACAGCGGCGCATCGCGCAGGCGGAATGTCCACGGCGCGCCGCAGGAAGGCTGCTCCATCAGCGGCAGCGACTGCAAATGGATTTGCTTGACGGCAATATACAAACCGAAGGTGGCCGGCGCGGAAACCAGCACGGCGGCCAAGGTGCGCGCGCCGGCTTTCCGCGTGGGCAGCAGCAACGACAGTAATGCCACTGCAAAAATCCCCGCCAACGCCATGCGCTGCTGGATGCACATCACGCAGGGGTTCATGTCCAGCACATATTGCGAAAATAACGAAGCGCATACGCCCGTCGCGCCCAGAACCGCCATTGCCAGCGGTATGGTTTTGTGGTGTAACCGCATAGTAATCTCCTTCAAATCGAAAAGGGAAGTATAACGTGATAAAAAGCAGCCTGCACTTTTTGTTTTCGGGTGCAGGCTGCTTTTGGCGTGTAAATACGGTATGATGTGCGCCCCTAAAGTAGTCAGGCAACGCAATTTATGGAAAAAACCATCCGCATACAGAATTTTTTGGACGACAACCGCATTTCCCCGTTTCAGTGGCTGATTTTTCTGGCCTGCTTCCTGGTGGCTTTTTTTGACGGCATGGACACCGCCGCCATCGGTTATATCGCCCCCAGCCTATCGGACGACTGGGGCATTGGCAAACAAGACCTTGCGCCCGTATTGAGCGCGGCATTGTTCGGCTTGGCCGCGGGCGCGGTAACGTCAGGCCCCTTGGCCGACAAATTCGGGCGGAAACCCGTGCTGACCGTGTCTGTGCTGGTATTTTCCGGATTCTGCACCGCATCCGCCTTTGCGGGCAACTTGTGGGAAATGGGCGTTTTACGCTTTATCACCGGCTTGGGTTTGGGCGCGGCCATGCCCAATGCGGTAACGCTGTTGAGCGAATATTGCCCCGCCCACAAACGCGCCATGATCGTGAACACCATGTATTGCGGCTTTCCGTTGGGCGCGGCGGCAGGCGGATTTTTCGCCGCGTGGATCATTCCCGAACACGGCTGGCGCACGGCGTTGTTGTGGTGCGGTTTGGTGCCGCTGGCTTTGGGTGTGCTGATGGTGTTCTTGATGCCGCGTTCGGCGGTGTATCTGGCCGCCAAGCAGAAACCTGCCGCGCAAATCCGCCGTTTGCTGCTGCGCATTAACCCGAATGCGGATTTGGACAACGCGCGGTTTTCGGCGGAAGTGCCGCAGCCTTCTGCCGCAGGGCAGGGCAGCCCGATAGGGATGGTGCTGGGCGCGCATTTCCGCGCGGGTTCGGTATTGTTGTGGTTATCGTATTTTTTCGGGCTGATTATTTTTTATGCGCTGATCAACTGGCTGCCCATTTTGTTCAAAGAAGCGAACATGTCGGCCGAACTGGGCGCGCGCGTTTCCGGATTGTTCGCGCTCGGCGGCTTGGGCGCGGTGGCCAGCGGTTATCTGATGGACAAATTTAACGGCAACAAACTGGTCGCGTTGCTGGCGCTGCTTTCCGCCGCTTCCGTGGCCTTGATTGGCTGGGCGATGGCGCAGGGCGTGGCAGCATTGGCCGGCGTGATACTGTTTGCCGGCGTGGTTTATAACACCATGCAGGCATCCCTGCCCGCGCTCGCCGCCCAGTTCTACCCCGTGGAATGCCGCTCGACCGGCGTGTCGTGGATGCTGGGCATCGGCCGCTTTGGCGCGATTGCCGGCACATTCCTGACCGGACAGCTGCTGGCATGGAAACTGGACTACACGGTGATTTTCATGATTCTGGCGCTGCCAGCGCTGGTGGTGGCCGTGTGCCTGCTGATAAAGCAGAAGCGGTATGGGTAATCGGGCGATATTTTTCGGGTGATACGAAAGCAGCCTGCACTTTGAAAATATAAAGTGCAGGCTGCTTTTCATTGAAGTTCATCAATACGGTAAAAAATAACAAGGGCTCTGAAAACTCAGAGCCCTGTTTCTATGGCTGCAGTTTACACCACAGCACACATATGATTAACGGCAGCTAGAAGGCAGACGTTTAGCAGCGATAGAACCT
>NZ_GL870929.1:1385986-1403282 GCF_000190695.1 Kingella denitrificans ATCC 33394 | reverse complement strand
ATTTTGGGGCATTTTGGCGGATGGACTGACGTTTTTTGTCGGATTTTGTCGGATTATTTCTGTTCGGATATGGTTCGGCAAACCGTCAAAAGCAGCCTGCACATTATATATGGGGAGTGCAGGCTGCTTTTTGCGTATAATCCCTTTATTTCGCCAACCCGTTTTGTGATTCTCATGACCGACACTCCAAAAACCTTGCTCCTTGTCGATGGCTCGTCCTATCTTTACCGCGCATTTTACGCCATGACCCACCTGACCGCGCCCGACGGCACGCCCACGAATGCGGTATACGGCGTATTGAATATGCTGCGCCGTCTGCGTGCCGAGCAGCCACACGATTTCTGCGCCTGTGTGTTCGATGCCAAAGGCAAAAACTTCCGCCACGAGCTGTTTGAAGACTACAAAGCCACACGCCCGCCCATGCCCGACGATTTGCGCCCACAGGCGGACATGCTGCCCGAACTGGTGGAGCTGATGGGCTGGAAGGTACTGAAAGTCCCCCAAGTGGAGGCGGACGACGTGATTGGCACATTGGCCGTGCAGGCTGCCGCGCAAAAGATGAACGTGGTCATTTCCACGGGCGATAAAGATATGGCGCAACTGGTCAGCGAACACATCACGCTGGTCAATACCATGAAAAACGAAACGCTCGACAGCGAGGGCGTATATCAGAAATTCGGTGTGCGCCCCGACCAAATCCGCGACTTTCTGGCGCTGATGGGCGACAAAGTGGACAATGTGCCGGGCGTGGAAAAATGCGGCGAAAAAACAGCCGCCAAATGGCTGGCGGAATACGGCTCGCTCGACAACATCATGCGGCAGGCCGACGGCTTCAAAGGCAAAATCGGCGAAAACCTGCGCGCCGCACTACCCCAACTGCCGCTGTCCTACGAATTGGTAACCATTAAAACCGATGTGGATTTGTCCGCCGAACTGCCCAACGGCATGGACGACTTGCGGCGCAAAGCCCCCGATTGGGCCCAACTGGTGCCGCATTTCCGCCGGCTGGGCTTCAAAACCTGGCTGAAAGAAGCTGAAAACCAATCGGCGCAAGGGCACACGGATGATTTGTTTGCCGATTCGGACGCGAAAACCGTTCAAAAGCAGCCTGCACTTCCCGAACCCGGCGAACGCAGCATTGCGCCGCGTCCCGAACGGCTGGACTATCAGACCGTTACCACGCGCGAACAACTGGCCGCCCTTACCGAACGCTTGGCGCACAGCAGCGTCATCGGGCTGGACACCGAAACCACCTCGCTCGAACCGATGAAGGCGCAGCTGGTGGGCATCAGCATTGCCTTCGGCGCGGGCGATGCGGCGTATATCCCCGTTGCCCACACATTTGCCGAACAGCTGGATTGGACGGACATTAAAAGCAGCCTGCAACCGTTTCTGGAAAACCCGCAGCTGGGCAAAATCGGCCAGAATATGAAATACGACCAACACGTTTTCGCCAACCACGGCATTGCCCTGCAAGGCATTTCGGGCGATGCGATGCTGGCTTCGTATATTGTGGAAAGCCACTTGGGGCACGGGCTGGACGAATTGTCCGAACGCTGGCTGCAACTGCCCACCATCACCTACGAAAGCCTGTGCGGCAAAGGCGCAAAGCAAATCCCGTTTGCCGACGTGCCGCTGGACAAGGCGGCCGAATATGCCTGCCAAGACGCCGATTTCGCCCTCCGCATCGAGCAGCATTTGCGCACGCAGATGGACGACAAGCAGCTGGCCATGTATCAGGAACTGGAACTGCCTGTGGCGCAGGTGCTGTTTGCCATGGAACGCAACGGCGTGTTCATCGACAGCAACGAGCTGGCGCAGCAGAGCGCGCAGCTGGGCAAAGAATTGTGGCAGCTGGAAAACGAAGCGTTTGCATTGGCCGGCAAGCCGTTCAACCTCAATTCGCCCAAGCAGTTGCAGGATATTTTGTTCAACCAGATGGGGCTGCCTACCAAAGGCATTAAAAAAACCGCCGGCGGCAGCTATTCCACCGATGAGAGCGTGCTGGAAAAACTGGCGGACGATTTTCCATTGCCCAAACTGATTTTGCAGCACCGTAGCCTGGCCAAACTCAAATCGACCTATACCGACAAATTGCCCGAAATGATTTTGCCCGCCACCGGACGCGTGCACACCAATTACGCGCAGGCCGTGGCGATTACCGGGCGGCTCGCCAGCAACAACCCAAACCTGCAAAACATCCCCATCCGCACCGAACAAGGCCGCCGCGTACGCCGCGCGTTCTGCGCACCCGAAGGGCAGATGATGGTGTCGGCCGACTATTCGCAAATCGAATTGCGGATTATGGCACACCTTTCCGGCGACCCGACCTTGCAGGCTGCTTTCCAAAACAACGAAGACGTGCACCGCCGCACCGCCGCCGAAGTCTTCGGCGTGCCGCCCGAACACATCACCGCAGAGCAACGCCGCTACGCCAAAACCATCAATTTCGGCCTGATTTACGGCATGAGCAGCTTCGGACTGGCCAAAGCCCTCGGCATTGACAATATGTCGGCGGAAATGTTCATCAAACGCTATTTCGCGCGCTACACGGGCGTGGCGGAATACATGGAGCGGACGAAAGAGCAGGCGCGCAGTTTGGGCTATGTGGAAACCCTGTTCGGCCGCCGCCTGTATCTGCCTGATATCCACGGCAGCGCCATCCGCCGTGCCGCCGCCGAACGCGCCGCCATTAACGCGCCCATGCAGGGCACCGCATCCGACCTTATCAAACGCGCCATGATTAAAGTGCAGGCTGCTTTGGCCGCCGAACAATCGTCCGCCCAACTGGTCATGCAGGTGCACGACGAACTGGTGCTGCAAGTGCCGGAAGACGAATTGGCGCATATCAAAGCGCAGTTGCCGCAATGGATGTCCGACGTCGGCGAAGGCGTGCTGGCCGTGCCGCTGCTGGCGGAAGTCGGTGCGGGGAAAAATTGGGACGATGCGCATTGAGGATGGCCGTTTAATGTAAAAGCAGCCTGCACACTCAGTTTCCAAAAGTGCAGGCTGCTTTTTTGTCGCCATATTCCACGGCGTAGCAGAAATTTGGGCTGTTCCGTTTGTTTGCGGGCCGATGCCCGTGCCGAATCCCCGATGGGTTTGGAATGGCTGCATGGTTCAAAACATTAAAAAGCAGCCTGCACTTTGCAAAATTAAAGTGCAGGCTGCTTTCGCAACCGTGGATTATTTTTCTGCATCGCCCTCGGCGGCAGGTGCGTTTTCCGTGTTCTCTTGCGGTGGCAGGAAGAGCGAGCGCGGGTTTTGTTTTACCTGCAGCCATGCGTAGCGGATGATTTGCCACCAGCCGTCGATTTTGGTTTCGCGCGAACGCAGCGCCACCCACAGCGTAATCGAGAAGCTGACCACAAGGTTCACCATGCCGATGAGCAGCACGAAGAACACGCTTTGCAGGAAAACCAGAATGCCGATGCTGCCCGACACGGCGGCATAGCCCACGTTGGCGGACGAAAACGCGACGTGGCGGATGTCGAACGGCAAATCCAGCGCGTGGCCGATGAAGCCGGTCATGCCCAGCAGCATGCCGAAGCACAGGTTGCCCATCAGCGTGCCGTAGTTGTTGTGCCAATAGTCGGCCAGCTTGCCGCGCAGGGTTTGCGGCAGCAGCATTTTCAATATGGGATGGTGGCGCAGGCGCATCCGCAGGTTCAGATAGTTGCAGCGGTTGTCGAAATAGCCCGAAATAATCCCCGAGCAGAACAGCCACACGCCGGCAATGGCGGCATACCACAAGGTGGCTTTCAGGGGATTGACGGCATCAAGCTGCGCCCCGACTTCGGTTTTGTTGAGCAGGGGGAAGGCGTGGGTGGCGTCATAGACCAGCGCAACTATCATGGCCACGCTGATGGCCACCAATACGTTGCCTGCCACCGCGGCAATCTGCGAGCGCAACACGTCCACCAGCAGCTGCGCGAGTTTCTGCTGCACCACCGGGCCTTTGTCGGTTTCTTCCACAGCGGCGGCAAAGCGCGAAGCGGTCATTGCAGGCTGCTTGGTGGCCACGGTGAAGCCAAGCATGAAAATCAGCATGAAGCCCAGGCCGTAATTCAGGCCGGAAATCAGGCTGTATAAGAAATTATTTTCGATTTGTTTGCCCAAATAGAGTTTGAACAGCGACATCAGCGCAATCAGCACGCCGCCGCCTGCGGCGCTGTACAAAATGCCCCAATATTCTTTGCGCGAACGGGCGATGTAGTGTTCGCCGTGGTCGCTGGTGTTTTGGGTGATGCTGCGCGAAAGCATCCGCACGCTGCGTTTCCAAAGCCGTCTCACGCTGTGCTGTTCGGCGGCGGAATAGGCCAGAACGCCGGCCAGTTTCAGCACGCAGCTGGGCGGTATCTGGGCGGGGGCGAACACGTTCAGCAGCAGGGTGATGCGGTCGAGCGTTTGTTGCAGGCGTTCGAGCAGGTGCGCCACGCGCAAAGACGAACCTGCGCCCGCCGCGCCGCCTTTTTTGCGCAACGTGTCCACTTGCGAACGGCATTGCGCCAACATCACATGCAGGTGGCTGTCGTCAAACGGCGTTTGGTGGAAATGGGCGGAAATCCACGAAGCCACTTCGCGTTGCAGCGCCACAAAGGGCGAGTCGCGGTTGAGCAGGTTCGGGTCGAGCCGCACCAAATCGGGTTCGAGGGCTTCGGCCGCCACCCAAATCGACAGCATTTCAATGGCATGGAAACCTTCGTGGCGCAAATGGTTGTGCACGGTTTGGCGTTCTTGTTCGGGCGTGTGGCGGCGCAGTAGGGCGAACAGGGTCAGCCAGTCCGCATCGGGGATGGTCTGCATCCACACGCTGTCGCTGTCTTTGCTGAACAGGCGGAAAAATACGTCGCGCAAATTGTTGCTGTCTTTATAGGCAGGGTTGATGTGTTCGTAAATGCGCTCGTTCAATTCGCGCACAAAGCCTTGCCGCGCGAAAATTCCCACGCTGATGAACAGCGGATACAGGCGCAGGCTGCACAGCCATTGGCATAGCAAGGAAGCGGTTCTGCCGCACAAATCGGGGTTTTCGCGGCAAAGCTGCACCAGTTCCGCCATCCGGCCGGCCGCTTTCTTTTTGCCGCCGGCGCGCAGCCAAGAGGTCAGTCCGAGCAACAGGGTGAAGGCTTGCCGTTCTTCCACTTGTTGCTGGATGAAGGGCAATAAAGAATTCTGGTTCAAACGGATTCGCATATTTCTTCCTTGGGTGTTTTGCAGCGGCGAACCAATGTGCAGGCTGCTTTTTCAGTCTCCAAAAGCAGCCTGCACCCCGTCAATCGGCTTCGGCCGCCGTATCGTCTTCCGTATCGGATGCCGCAATGGTATTGGGGACGACCGACACATATTTCAACGCCACCGACTGTTGTTCCGGGTCGATGTCGGACACCGCCAGCTTCACGACCGACTTCGGCGCCACTTCAAACGGAATGCCTGTGGCGCGTGCGGTGAGCGGCAGCCCGTTCAGGCGCACCAAGTCGTCTTTCAGCACCACCGCCGTGATTTCGCGCACGTTTTCCTGTTGCAGCCAAACGCGCGCCCAGTAATGCTCCATCGTGTCCTGAAATTCGCGGTAGGCCGTATACGCGCTTTCAAACTGCCCCAGCGCCGCAAACAGGCCGCTGTCCTTGTTGCCGAATCGCGGCGCAACGCCTTCTTGCAGCAGGCTTTGCAGTTGCTTTTGGTTGATGTAGTCGCAGGCGCGGCGCAGCGGCGAAGTGAACCAGCCGTAATGCGCCACATTCATGCCGATGTGCGGTTCGGAGTGTGTGGACATCCGCACGCGGCCGCTCGGCTGCACGCGGAAAATGCCGGCTAGGCGGTGGTCGTGCAGCATTTTCGCCCACGCGGTATTGGCCAGAATCATCATTTCGCTCACCAGCGTATCGATGGGCGAACCGCGTTCGCGGCGCACAATCACGACTTTGCCGTCCGCGTCGAAGTCGATGCTGTAATCGTATTTTTTCGGGGCGGCCGGGTCGTCCAACCGGTCGCGTTTTTTTTGCTGCTCGTAGGCCAGTTGCAGCAGGTACAGGCATTCGGCGTGATACGGGAACTGCGGATGGTCTGCGCTGCCCGTACCCGTTTCGCTGTTGAAAAACGGTTCGATGTGCTGGATGCGCAGATTGGCGGCAATTGGCACCATTTCAATCCGGCTCACCGGTTCGGACAGCCGCCATTCCGCGTCCACGTCGAAATAGATACTGAACGCGGGCACGGTTTTGCCTTCGTCCAGGCTGTATGCGCCAATCCAGTTGTCCGGCAGCATGGTGATTTTCCCTGCGGGGAAATAGACTGTGCTCCAACGTTCGAAAACCAGTTGCTCGATGCTGCTGTCGGGTTCGATGGCCAAAGACGGTGCGGCAATGTGGATACCGACGCGCTTCACGCCGTTGCCCAAATCTTGCACCGATAATGCGTCGTCCACTTCGGTGGTGGCCGCGTCGTCAATCGAAAACGCCTGCACATCGGCCAGCGGCAAATTTGCAGGCTGCTTTTGCAGCGCGATTTCGGGGGCTTGCGTGCCGTTCGGGAAGTGTTTGACGCAGAAGCGCTGCAACAGGTATTCGGGCAGCGAAGACACGCCGCCGGTGTGTTTGGCCAATTCGTATGCCGACATTTTCAGGCGGTCGGCTGCTTTTTGGAAGGCTTTGTAGGGCAGGGATTGTTTGTCGGGCTGGTGCAGGATGTATGGCAGATCGGCGGCCACCGCGTCGGGCAGCCTGCCTGCGGCCAGCTCGTCCGCCCACGCTTCAATTTGCGCTTCTTGTTGCGCTTTGCGTTCAATGGCGGCCAATGCCTGTTGCAGGATTTCGGCAGGCGCGGCTTTGAACACGCCTTTGCTTTTTTTGTGGAAATACATGGGCGCGGCATAAAGCGCCATCAGCGTGGCGGCCAACTGCACGGCTTTGGGTTCGCTGCCGAAATATTCCTGTGCGGCTTCGCGGAATGTGAATTCGTCCGTGCCGACGCATTCCCACAGCAATCCGGTGTCGATGGCGGCGGCTTCGTCCTGCGCGTTTTGCATAAACGCGTCCATGTCGCCGTCAAATTCCAGAAATACGTTGGCGGCTTTGATTTTCACGCGCTTGCCGTGTTGCGTGTCGGCCTGATAGGTGCTGTCGTTCTTTTGGACGATGCAGGCTGCTTTGAAGTGTCCGCTTTCTTCGTAAAAAATATTCATAATTGCGATGCTGTTGTGTTGCGTTGAAATGTGTTGGGAGAATTATAGCCTGAAATATAAAAGCAGCCTGCACTTTGAAGCATTGGCCAATGTGCAGGCTGCTTTTTGCTGTCCGGCTTATGGTGCCATCCGTGCGAATACCGGTCGGGCGGCATCGATGGCCTGTTCAATCAATTCCGACGTGTGGGCGGCTGAGACGAATCCCGCTTCGTATGCCGACGGGCCGAATGCCACGCCGTTGTCCAACATGCCGTGGAAGAAAGCTTTGAAGCCGTCGGTGTTGGAAGCAGCCATGTCGGCGTAGGTTTGCGGGCATTGGCTGGCGAAATACAGGCCGAACATGCCGCCCTCGCTGTCGGCGCAGAAGGTGAGTCCTGCCTGCTTGGCCGCTTGGCTCAGGCCTTGTACCAGTTGCGTTGTGCGCGCGGACAACTGTTCGTAGAAACCGGGACGTTGGATGATTTCCAGTGTTTTCAAGCCAGCCGCCACGGCCACGGGGTTGCCCGACAGCGTGCCCGCCTGATACACGCCGCCCAAAGGCGAAATGCAGTCCATGATTTCTTTTTTGCCGCCCACGGCTGCCACAGGCATCCCGCCGCCGATGACTTTGCCCATCGTGGTCATGTCGGGCGTGATGCCGTGCAGCGATTGCGCGCCACCCAACGCCACGCGGAAGCCTGTCATCACCTCGTCGTAAATCAGCACTGCGCCGTGTTGCGCGGTGGTTTGCCGCAGGGCTCGGACGAATTCGGCGCTGGCACGCACCAAGTTCATATTGCCCGCGATGGGTTCCAGAATCACGCCGGCAATTTGGCCGGGGAATTCGTCAAAGGCTTGTTTCAATGCGGCAACATCGTTATACGGCAGGACGATGGTGTGTTGCGTCAAATCGGCGGGAACGCCTGCGGAGCTGGGATTGCCGAAGGTGAGCAGGCCGGAACCGGCTTTGACCAGCAGGCTGTCGGAGTGGCCGTGGTAGCAGCCTTCGAATTTGATGATTTTGTCGCGCCCCGTGTAGCCACGCGCCAGACGGATGGCGGTCATGGTGGCTTCCGTGCCGGACGATACCAGGCGCAAGCGCTCGACGCTGGGCACGATTTTGGCGATTTCTTCGGCAATGAGAATTTCGGCTTCCGTGGGCGCGCCGAACGACAAGCCGTCCATCGCGGCCTCGCGCACGGCTTCCACTACTTCGGGGTGTGCGTGTCCGACAATGCCCGTGCCCCATGAGCCGACAAAGTCAATGTATTGCGTGCCATTTTCGTCCCACACAAACGGTCCTTGCGCGCGACGGATAAAGCGCGGCGTGCCACCCACGCTGCCGAAGGCGCGGACAGGCGAATTGACACCGGCGGGAATGATTTTTTTGGCGCGTTCAAATAAGGTTTCGTTGCGGTTCATGATGTATGGCTTCCTAATGGCTGATGGAAAAGGTCAATTTTAATGGTTTTGCGGTGCGGAAAAAAGCAGCCTGCACCAAAAAAGAAAGTGCAGGCTGCTTTTTGCGGAGGTTTAGCGCGGAGCTTCGTTGCAGTATTTGTTGATGTCTGCCTGATAGCGCGGAATCAACTGGTCTTTGTTGCGGGCATTGGATTTTTGCACCGTGTCCAAGTTCATGCGTGCTGCGTTACAGTTTTGCGTTTTGGCTTCCTGCTCGCGTTTTGCATTTTCTTCTTCAATTTTACGGTTTTGTTCCGCTACGCGCTGGTTCGCTATCGCCTGCTGTTCCATTGGCGATAGGTTTTCCATCGGAGTGGTTTTCGGCGTAGGCGGAATCACGGTGCCTGTACGGATGTTGATCACGTTGGAACGGCCCATCTGCATTTGGTTCGGAGTGTCCGAATACACATTATGACCGCTGCGCGAACGCCAGTTGAATACTTCAGTTTCCGCCGCAAAGGCTGTGCCAGCCAATAATGCCAATACGCCGGCTGCGATTACTTTTTTCATACGGTTTCCTTCATAGTATTGATGCGAAGATAAGTCATTATAATGTGTTCCTTTTTATATGTCATGAAAAAAGCGTTCGACTAATGCCTTAATCCGACAATTATGCTACAATCGCGTGCATTTTAACGAAACCCAGCAAAAGGTGTCTCCAAAATGCGTATTATCGAAAAAGGCTATACGTTCGACGACGTTCTGCTCGTCCCTGCTCATTCCCAAGTCCTCCCCCGCGATGTCTCGCTCAAAACTCCGCTCACCAAGAAAATCACATTGAACCTGCCGCTGTTGTCCGCCGCGATGGACACGGTAACCGAAGCGCGTCTGGCGATTTCCATGGCGCAGGAAGGCGGCATCGGCATCATCCACAAAAATATGACGCCCGAGCAGCAGGCTTTGGCCGTGCGCAAGGTGAAACGCCACGAAAGCGGCATTGTGAAAGACCCCGTAACCGTGTCGCCCGACAAACTCATCGGCGAACTTCTGGCGGAGCGTTCGCAGCGCAAACGCAAAATGTCGGGGCTGCCCGTGGTGCAGGACGGCAAGGTTGTCGGCATTGTGACCAACCGCGACCTGCGTTTCGAAACGCGTTTAGATTTGCCCGTGTCTGCGATTATGACACCGCGCGAAAAACTAATTTCCGTTCCGGTCGGCACCGGTATTGAGGAAGCGCGCGAAGTGATGCACAAACACAAAATCGAGCGTGTGCTGGTGTTGAACGAGAAAGACGAGCTCAAAGGCCTGATTACGGTAAAAGACATTATCAAGAACACTGAATTCCCGAATGCAAACAAAGATGAAGAAGGCCGTTTGCGCGTGGGTGCGGCGGTTGGCACGGGCGCGGACACTGAAGAGCGCGTGAAGGCTTTGGTGGAAGCCGGCGTGGACGTGATTGTGGTCGATACGGCGCACGGCCACAGCCAAGGTGTGATTGACCGTGTGAGATGGGTGAAACAGAACTTCCCTGAAGTGCAGGTTATCGGCGGCAACATTGCCACGGCGGCTGCGGCGCGCGATTTGGCAGCGGCAGGCGCAGACGCGGTGAAAGTGGGCATCGGCCCGGGTTCGATTTGTACGACGCGCATTATTGCTGGTGTTGGCGTGCCACAACTGACGGCCGTGCACAACGTGTCCGAAGCCTTGAAGGGCAGCGGCGTTTCCGTGATTGCCGACGGCGGCATTCGCTTTTCGGGCGATATTGCCAAAGCTTTGGCGGCGGGCGCAGACTGCGTGATGTTGGGCGGCATGTTTGCGGGCACGGACGAAGCACCGGGCGAAATCGAGCTGTATCAGGGCCGCGCCTACAAATCTTATCGCGGCATGGGTTCGCTCGGTGCGATGAGCCAAGGTTCGTCCGACCGTTATTTCCAAGAAAAAACGGACAACACGGAAAAATACGTTCCCGAAGGCATTGAAGGCCGCGTGCCGCACAAAGGCCCGATTATCAACATCATCCACCAGCTGGTGGGCGGCCTGCGTTCCAGCATGGGCTATCTGGGTTGCGCCACGATTGCGGATATGCACGAGAAGGCGGAATTTGTGGAAATCACCTCTGCCGGTATGAGCGAATCGCACGTGCATGATGTGCAGATTACTAAAGAAGCGCCGAATTACCATGTTCGGTAAGGATTGAAGCTGTTTTCAGGCAGCCTGTAAGTCGGTAAAACGGCGTGCAGGCTGCCTGAAACGCAAAAGCAGCCTGCACTTTAATTATTTTTGCCCGCAAGGATTTCGTTATGGCACAGAACCTAAAAATCTATGTTTCCCAACAATCGTTTGACGATGAAGATGAATATGAAATCGTAAGTTCCAATATCGACCTGCTCAATGCTTTGTTGAACGAATATTTGAATGAGGACGAAATCCATCCCGCATCGCTGCAAAGCTATTATGTGGATTATTATCACGCCCAAGTCCATAACGGCGGGTTTTCCCAATTTGTTTACAACACTGGTGCGAGCGGACGGATTTTCGCGCTGGTGGAGCAGGGCTTGGCCGCTATGGGCGCAGAGCAAAATCTGAATTTGTTCCGCCGCGCCATAAGCAGCCTGCAACAGTTTGACGAAACGCAAATGGAAGCCTTTTTGAACGGCGAATATTTCGGCGAAAACGAAACGCGCGATATTTTGAACCAAGTGAGCGACGATTTCTTCGATTTGGACAAACAGGAAAATTTGATTGACCATAACGGCCAATGGCTGAAACGCCACCCAGACATATACTGCGTGCAGGACGAAGACGAATGGCAGCGCATTGTCGCAGATTTGGTTGCCGCCATCCCGAATTTGGAAGAGCGCAAAGCGGCTGCCGAAGCCGCACGGCCGCGTTATGCCAAGCTGATTGATGCGCTGTGCCGGGCATTTGGTTTGGAGTTTGTCAAAATTAACGCGGGCGATTATATCGAATACCAAGGCAACCGATATTTGGCGTGGTATTTCTCCACCGACCAAGGCACGCGCTATATGCTTGATTTTGGCGACGAAGCGGCCATGTTCGATTATCAAAATCGAACCGAAATCGGCCGTATTGATGCCAGCGGGTTTGACTCCGAATAGGGTGCAGGCTGCTTTTTCGGTTGAGTGAAAAGCAGCCTGCAGTGGCTGGATATCGGAAATGCCACAAAAACACATTAACATTCAAAGTTTTTGTTGAGTATTCCTATGAAAGTGTGGTATATTGCGCGGCTTAACCCCACGGGTTAAGTTTGTTTTTTATGTCCATAAGATTGCTCAATCGTAAGCAATCCCTTTAATTACAAGGAAAAAATCATGACTTTAGGTCTGGTTGGACGCAAAGTTGGTATGACACGTGTCTTCACAGAGCAGGGCGAATCTATCCCTGTAACCGTGTTGGAAATGTCTGCTAACCGCGTTACACAAGTAAAATCCAAAGAAACTGACGGCTATACCGCCGTACAAGTTACCTTTGGTGAGAAAAAAACAAGCCATGTAAACAAAGCGCAAGCCGGTCATTTTGCGAAAGCAGGTGTTGAGGCTGGCCGCGGTCTGCATGAATTTGTTGTTTCTGAAGAAAAAGCTGCCGAATTGAAGGCCGGCGACAGCGTTACCGTTGAACTGTTCAGCGCAGGTCAGTTGGTAGATGTGACCGGTACATCAAAAGGTAAAGGCTTCTCCGGTACGATTAAACGCCACAATTTCGGCGCGCAACGTACTTCTCACGGTAACTCCCGTTCGCATCGTGTTCCAGGTTCTATCGGTATGGCGCAAGACCCCGGTCGCGTGTTCCCCGGTAAACGCATGGCTGGCCAGTATGGTAATACCAAATCCACTGTTCAGCATTTGGAAATCGTCCGCGTTGATGTAGAACGCAATTTGCTGTTGGTTAAAGGCGCCGTTCCCGGTGCTGTAAACAGCGATGTTGTTGTTCGCCATAGCGTTAAGAAAGCAGGTGCGTAATGGAATTGAAACTGATAAATGCGCAAGGACAGGTTTCGGGCAGTGTTGCTGCTTCCGATGCTCTGTTTGCTCGCGAATACAACGAAGCGTTGGTTCACCAGTTGGTAACGGCTTATTTGGCAAATGCCCGCTCAGGCAACCGTGCTCAAAAAACCCGTGCCGAAGTGAAACACTCCACTAAAAAACCTTGGCGTCAAAAAGGTACAGGCCGTGCCCGTTCCGGTATGACTTCGTCTCCATTGTGGCGTAAAGGTGGTCGTGCATTCCCGAACAAACCTGATGAAAACTTCACTCAAAAAGTGAACCGCAAAATGTATCGCGCAGGTATGGCAACTATTTTGTCTCAACTGGTTCGCGATGAGCGTTTGTTCGTCATTGAAAGTTTGTCTGCCGCAACACCTAAAACCAAAGACTTTGCTGACCAAGTGAAAAATTTGGGTTTGGAACAAGTGTTGTTTGTAACCAAACAATTGGACGAGAATGTATATTTGTCTTCACGCAACTTACCAAATGTGCTGGTGTTGGAAGCAACGCAAGCAGATCCATATAGCTTGCTGCGCTACAAAAAAGTTGTGCTGACAAAAGAGGCTGTTGAGCAATTAGAGGAGCAATGGGTATGAATCAAGAACGTTTGTTGAAAGTGATTTTGGCCCCTGTTGTTTCTGAAAAAAGCAATATGCTGGCTGAAAAACGCAACCAAATGGTTTTCAAGGTGTTGAAAGATGCCACTAAAGTGGAAATCAAAGCTGCAATTGAACAGCTGTTTAATGTGAAGGTTGCTTCCGTTAAAACGACAACAACTAAAGGCAAAGCAAAACGTTTTGGCCGCACAATTGGTCGTCGTAGCGATGTGAAGAAAGCCTATGTAAGCTTGGTTGCCGGTCAAGAGCTGGATTTGGAAGCAGCCGCAGCCGCTGCAGATAAGGAATAAGCATGGCTATCGTAAAAATGAAACCGACCTCTGCGGGTCGCCGCGGCATGGTTCGCGTCGTAACCGAAGGTCTGTACAAAGGCGCAGCCTATGCTCCTTTGTTGGAAAAACAAAATTCGACTGCCGGTCGTAACAATAATGGCCACATCACAACTCGCCATAAAGGCGGCGGCCATAAACATCACTACCGTGTTATTGACTTTAAACGTAATAAAGACGGTATCCCGGCAAAAGTAGAACGTATTGAGTACGATCCTAACCGTACTGCTCATATTGCACTGTTGTGCTATGCAGATGGTGAGCGTCGTTACATCATTGCTCCTCGCGGTATTCAGGCAGGTGCAGTGTTGGTTTCAGGTGCTGAAGCTGCGATTAAAGTGGGCAATACTTTGCCTATTCGTAATATTCCAGTAGGTACAACTATTCATTGTATCGAAATGAAACCAGGTAAAGGTGCACAAATTGCCCGTTCCGCTGGTGCTTCAGCCGTTTTGCTGGCAAAAGAAGGCATCTATGCCCAAGTGCGTTTGCGTTCAGGCGAGGTTCGACGCATTCATGTTGATTGTCGTGCAACTATTGGCGAAGTGGGCAATGAAGAGCAAAGCCTGAAGAAAATTGGTAAAGCAGGTGCTAATCGTTGGCGCGGTATTCGTCCTACAGTTCGTGGCGTGGTAATGAACCCAGTAGATCACCCTCATGGTGGTGGTGAAGGCCGCACAGGTGAAGCTCGCGAACCTGTCAGCCCATGGGGTACTCCTGCTAAAGGTTACCGTACTCGTAACAATAAACGCACGGATAATATGATTGTTCGTCGTCGTTACTCTAACAAAGGTTAATTAAATGGCTCGTTCATTGAAAAAAGGTCCATATGTTGACCTACACTTGCTGAAGAAAGTAGATGCGGCTCGTGCAACAAACGACAAGCGTCCAATCAAAACTTGGTCCCGCCGTTCTACTATTTTGCCTGATTTTATTGGTTTGACTATCGCTGTTCATAATGGTCGTACGCATGTGCCTGTGTTTATTAGCGATAACATGGTTGGTCATAAATTGGGTGAATTCTCATTGACTCGTACCTTTAAAGGTCATTTGGCTGATAAAAAAGCTAAGAAAAAATAAGGTGAAACATGAGAGTATCTGCACAACATAAAAACGCCCGCATTTCTGCGCAAAAAGCTCGCTTGGTCGCAGACATGATTCGTGGCAAAGACGTTGCCCAAGCTCTGAATATCTTGACATTCAGCCCTAAAAAAGGTGCTGAGTTGATTAAGAAGGTTTTAGAGTCTGCAATTGCCAATGCCGAGCACAACAATGGTGCCGACATTGATGAACTGAAGGTTGTTACAATTTATGTAGATAAAGCTGCATCGTTGAAACGCTTCCAGGCTCGTGCAAAAGGTCGCGGTAACCGTATTGAAAAACAAACTTGCCACATTAACGTGGTGGTAGGCAACTAAGGAATAACCATGGGACAAAAAATTCATCCGGTCGGTTTTCGACTGGCTGTCAATAAAGACTGGTCTTCAAAATGGTTTGCGAAAAGCACTGAATTTGCCACCGTTTTGAAACAAGACATTGATGTTCGTACATATTTGAGCAAACATTTGGCTGATGCTTCCGTTGGCCGTGTTGTTATCGAGCGTCCTGCTAAATCTGCTCGCATTACTATTCACACTGCCCGTCCAGGTGTTGTAATTGGTCAAAAAGGTGCAGGCATCGAGGTTTTGAAACGTGATTTGGAAAAATTGCTGGGTGTTGCTGTTCACGTAAACATTGAAGAAATTCGCAAACCTGAGCTGGATGCACAATTAATTGCTGACGGTATTGCTCAGCAGTTGGAAAAACGTGTGCAGTTCCGCCGTGCAATGAAACGTGCTATGCAAAATGCGATGCGTGCCGGTGCAAAAGGTGTCAAAATCATGACTTCTGGCCGTTTGAACGGTGCGGATATTGCGCGTAGCGAATGGTATCGTGAAGGCCGTGTGCCTCTGCATACATTGCGTGCTGATGTTGATTATGCTACCAGCGAAGCCTTGACCACATATGGCATCATCGGCTTGAAAGTTTGGGTGTATAAAGGCGAGATGGGTCAGGTTCAGGCACAGCCTGCAGAACGTGAAAATCGTCGCAATCACAGAAAGGGTGGTCGAAATGCTGCAACCAACTAGACTGAAATACCGCAAACAGCACAAAGGCCGTAATACTGGTGTGGCAACTCGTGGCAACACAGTAAGCTTCGGTGATTTTGGCTTGAAAGCTGTAGCGCGTGGTCGTTTGACTGCCCGTCAAATCGAGGCAGCACGTCGTGCAATGACTCGCCATATTAAACGTGGTGGTCGTATTTGGATTCGTGTATTCCCGGATAAACCGATTACAGCCAAGCCTATCCAAGTCCGTATGGGTGGCGGTAAAGGTTCCGTAGAATACTACGTTGCTGAAATTCAACCTGGTAAAGTGTTGTATGAAATGGATGGTGTGGCAGAGTCTTTGGCGCGCGAAGCATTTGCTTTGGCTGCTGCTAAATTGCCGCTTGCAACTACATTCGTAACAAGACAGGTGGGTAAATAATGAAAGCCAATGAATTGAGAGAAAAGTCAGTAGAGCAACTGAATGAAGTTTTGGTTGATTTGCTGAAACAACAATTCGGTCTGCGTATGCAGCACGCTACTGGTCAGCTGGGTAAAACCAGTGAGATTAAGCAAGTGCGCCGCGATATTGCTCGTGTGAAAACTGTCATCGCTGAAAAAGGTAATAAGTAATGAGCACTGAGAAAACCGTTCGTACTTTGCAAGGCAAAGTAGTTAGCGACAAAATGGACAAAACCGTTACTGTGTTGGTTGAACGTAAAGTGAAACATCCTTTGTACGGTAAGATTGTTCGCCGCTCTACTAAAATTCATGCTCATGATGAGCAAAACCAGTATGGCATTGGTGACGTGGTAGTGATTGAAGAATCACGCCCATTGTCTAAAACCAAAGCCTGGGTCGTGAAAGAGTTGGTAGAGAAAGCACGTAGCGTTTAATCGAGACGATTGTGATGGACAGGGTATTTGATATTATCTGCAAATAGGTAAGTCAAATATCCTGTTTTTTTATGGGTGGGCAGTGCAGGCTGCTTTTTAGATGATCAATAACGATTATCGGACATTGTATGATGCATAAAAGCCATAAAAAGGGTATGACTTTGCAAGAGGTTATGATTGCCGTGGTGGTCATAACGATATTAGCGGTGATTGCGTATCCAAGTTATCGTTCCTATATTCGCAAATCCCGCCTTAGCGAGGTGCAGCAATTGATGTTGGACAATGCGCAGGCATGGGAACGGCATTATGCGGCGCATGGCCATTACCGGCAAACATCACGGAAGTGGGCGGCGCTGCCCGTTCAAGGTAACGATGATTTTTGTATTCGTCCGCAAGGCGCACCGAGAGGAGCTGCTCACGATGGACAATATTCGCTTAAAGCGGTGGCTTTGGATAAGACTAAGGAACCGCGTGTTTTGGTCATGAATCAGGATTTGACGTTTTTGCTGTGTGAAGAAAGCAGTTCGACGTGTGCAGAGACGGATTATTTTGCCAATCCGGCGCGTGCGGATAAGAATTGTCGTAGCTATCCTTGATTCAATATTTGTTTAATCATCAAAAAAACAGCCTGCACTTTGAAAATAGAAAGTGCAGGCTGTTTTTCATTGAAGTTCATCAATACGGCAAAAAATAACAAGGGCTCTGAAAACTCAGAGCCCTTGTTTCTATGGCTGCAGTTTACACCACAGCACACATATTATTAACGGCAGCTAGAAGGCAGACGTTTGGCAGCGATAGAACCC
>NZ_GL870929.1:1346787-1385704 GCF_000190695.1 Kingella denitrificans ATCC 33394 | reverse complement strand
GGTGTATCTCCAAAAAAAAAGAAATGTTTTATTAAGAATAAGCTTTTACAAGCAGTTGCACAACAATCTGCGTTTAACAATATTATTTCACGCTGTGTTGTATTGCTTCTTACCTTACTAGGTAGCAGGTGATGTGCCACATAATATTTTTTTTTGTATTTATATGTTTTTAAAAAATATTTAAAAAATACGCCAAAATTTGTCAGTGCTGCCTTAGAGCAAGTTAGTCGAAAGACTGACATTTTTTGTCGGATTTTGTCGAATTGTGTCGGAATATTTCGGAGTGGACATCATTACGGTCACATGGCGGATGGAGTTGTTGCATTCAAAAAGCAGCCTGCACATTATATATGGGAAGATGCAGGCTGCTTTTCACATGCCAACATATTTAATTCACTCAATATTTTCTGCTACACGCCTCAGTCGTATTTTGTTATGATACCGAGAAATAGCCGATAAATTGACACATGAAGCAGCATTTGTCGGCTGTTTTGCTGCATTACTGTTTACCCCCACCTAACTATATATAAAGGATACATAATGAAACTGACACACTTGGCTGCATTGGTTTTGTTGCCTGCATTGAGCGCCTCTGCATTTGCCGATTTTTTTGATAGCGAACGCGCGAAAAACTTGGGTTTGTCACATGCCGATCAAAGCGCGGAAGTGTTTTACAAACGCGCATCGATGGGTGCCGGCAAAACGGCGGAATACACTGTCCGCATGGAAGCAGGCCAGCAATATGGCTTATATGCCGACTGCGATAGCGACAACCAATGTACGAATTTGGACATGCAGTGGCTGTATAACGGCAAGGTGCTGCGGCAAGATACGGAACCCGATACATTCCCTTTGCTGACCGTTACACCAACCGAAACCGGTGACTATACTATCCGCACTATCATGAGCGAATGCGCGGCCGAAAGCTGTGATTACCATGTTCAAGCGGTGAAAGAAGAAAGTCCGTCATCTTCCGGTTCGACTTCGGCAGGCACATTATCCAACCCTGACTTGCCGCCTGCGGAATTCTTGGCGCAAGAGCGCAAAGGCAACTTGAATATGGTAACGGGCAATCCGAATAACCGTTCTGCCGAAGTGTTCTACCGCACAGGCAGCTTGGCAACGGGTAAATCCGCAAACCACACTGTCAATTTGCAGGCGAACCGAAGCTATGGCATTTACACCGACTGCGCGCCTTCCAGCTGCGAAAACGTGGATATGGAATTGCTGCACAACGGTCGTGTGATTCGTGAAGACCATATGGACGACACATATCCTTTGTTCCACATCACCCCATCGCGTAGCGGCGCGTACACCATCCGCGTGAAAATGGCGCAATGCAAACCTGGCCATGCCTCTTGCGCGTACCACACGCAAGTCATTAAAAGAAACGACTAATCGTCTGAACGATGAATAAAAAAGCAGCCTGCACTTTGAAAACGGAAGTGCAGGCTGCTTTTAACATGGCAATGTATTCAATTTGCTCAATATTTTCCGCTACACGCCCCTATTATATTTTGTTATGATAATCGGAAATATTCGATAAATCGGTGCAATATGGCCGCATTTACCGGCTATTTTGCCGCATTTCGATCATCTCTCCCCTATAACATTAGATTAAGGATACATAATGAAACTGACACACTTGGCTGCCTTGGTTTTGCTGCCCGCCTTGAGCACTTCTGCATTTGCCGATTTTTTTGATAACGAACGCGCGAAAAATCTGGAACTTTCGCAGGCCGATCAAAGCGCGGAAGTGTTCTACCAACGTGCATCTTTGGCGGCCGGCAAAACGGCAGAATACACAGTCCAAATGGAAAAAGGCCAGTCGTATGGCGTGTTTGCCGACTGCGATAGCGACAACCAATGTACGAATTTGGATATGCAGTGGCTGCACAACGGCAAGGTATTGCGGCAAGATATGGCAGCCGATACGTTCCCGTTGTTCCATGTTACGCCCGAAGAAACCGGCAATTACACAATCCGCACCATCATGAGCGAATGCGCGGCCAGCAGCTGTGATTACCACGTTCAGGTGGTGAAACGGGCAGAAGAGCCGGAAGACAGCCGCGCATCATCCCCATCGTCTGTCGGCGCATTGAGCAATCCCAACCTGCCGGCCGAACAATTCCTGGCGCAAGAGCGCAAAGCCAATTTGGAAGTGACCACGGGTAACGGCAACAACCGCGCTCCCGAAGTGTTCTACCGCACCGGCCGCTTGGGCACCGGCAAAACGACGAACTACACCGTGAACCTGAATGCCAACCAAATGTACCGCTTCTTTACCGACTGTGCGCCAATCGGCTGTGAAAACGTGGACATGGCATTGCTGCACAACGGCCGCGTTGTGGAGGAAGATACATTGCCCGACACGCTGCCTTTGTTCACCTACACGCCTCGCCGCAGCGGCGCGTACACCATCCGCGTGAAAATGGAGCAATGCAAACCGGGCCATACTTCTTGCGCGTACCACACGCAAGTCATTAAAATGACCCGCTAATCGGATAAAGCATAATAAAGCAGCCTGCACTTTGAAAACGGAAGTGCAGGCTGCTTTTGCATCCTATTTTCCTTACACGGCACGAGCATATTTTGTTATGATAATGCCTGCATTGCCGATAAATTGGTGCAAGATGGCAGCTTTTGCCGGCAATCTGTTTTTTTAAACCCATCGAAACATACAGAAGGATATACGATGAAACTGACACACTTGGCCACCTTGGCTTTGCTGCCTGTATTGAGCGCACCTGTATTTGCGGAATCCGACGCAGGCACATTGTCCAACCCCAACCTGCCGCCTGCACAATTCTTGGCGCAAGAGCGTAAAGGCAACCTGAACATGTCGACCGGCAATCCGAATAACCGTGCCGCCGAGGTGTTCTACCGCACAGGCGCTTTGGGCACCGGCAAGTCCACCACCCACTCTGTAAGCCTGCGCGAAGGCGGCGTTTATGCCATCTACACCGACTGCGCGCCTTCCAGCTGCGAAAACGTGGATATGGAATTGCTGCACAACGGCCGCGTGGTGCGCGAAGACCACATGGACGACACCTATCCTTTGTTTAAATTCTCACCGTCCAGCAGCGGCACATACACCATCCGCGTGAAAATGGCGCAATGCAAACCGGGTCACGCCTCTTGTGCGTACCACACGCAAGTGATTAAAGAGAACTGATTGGTCTCATCAATAAAAAGCAGCCTGCACTTTGAAAATGGAAGTGCAGGCTGCTTTTTTGCATTCGGCCGGCGATTAGGATGGAAGATGGCCGCCTTTGACGGCTTCGGCACGGCGCACAGATGTGCGAACCGGCCGTGTAAAACCAATCAAGCCTATCGCGGATAAAACACTATGCCGCCGTGAAACCCGAATGGCGCAACAACGCGTCAATGCTCGGCGCGCGGCCGCGGAATGCTTTGAACGACTCCGCTGCGCTGCGGCTGCCGCCCACGGCCAAAATCTCGTTCCAGAATTTCGCGCCGGTGGCTTTCACGTCGCCGCTTTCTTCAAACGCGGCATAAGCGTCCGCGCTCAACACTTCCGCCCACGCATAGCTGTAATAGCCCGCCGAATAGCCGCCGGCAAAAATATGCCCGAAGCTGTTGGCAAAGCGGTTGTATTCAGGCGGCTGCACCACGGCTACTTCCTTGCGTACGCGTTGCAGCGTTTCCGCCCAGCGGTGCAGGCTGCTTGGGTCGCTTTCGCTGTATATCGACATATCGAACAGCGCAAACTCCATCTGCCGCACCAAGAACATGCCGCGCTGGAAGTTTTTGGCCGCCAGCATTTTGGCGAACAGGCTTTCGGGCAGCGCTTCGCCCGTGTCTTCATGCGCCGACATACCGCGCAACACGTCGAATTCCCACACGAAATTTTCCATGAACTGGCTGGGCAACTCCACCGCGTCCCATTCCACGCCGTTGATGCCGCTCACGCCCAATTCGTCCACGCGCGTGAGCAGGTGGTGCAGGCCGTGCCCCATTTCGTGGAACAGCGTGATGATTTCGTCGTGCGTCAAGCGCGCTTCTTTGCCGGCCACGGGTGGCGTGAAATTGCACACCAGATAAGCCGTCGGCGTTTGCACCTGGCCTGCCTTGTCGCCCGACAGGAAGCGGCGGCGGCCGCGGTAATCGTTCATCCACGCGCCGCTGCGTTTGCCTTCGCGCGCATACAAATCCATATACACCGCGCCGATGGTTTCGCCGTCTTTTTCCAGCTCGAAATAGCGCACGTCTTCATGCCACACGGGCACTTTTTTCTCCGTAAAGCGCACGCCGTATAACTGGTCAATCTGCGCGAACAGCCCCGACAGCACTTTGCCGACCGGAAAATATTTTTTCACTTCGGTTTCGGAAAACGCATATTGCGCCTCGCGCAGTTTTTCGCCGGCATAGGCCAAATCCCACGATTGAATGTCCGGCAGGCTGAGTTTTTCGGCGGCGAATGCGCGCACCTGCGCCAAATCTTTTTCGGCAAACGATTTGGCACGGCGCGCCAAATCGTGCAGGAAGTCCAATACTTGCGCGGGTGAATCCGCCATTTTGGTCACCAGCGACAATTCGGCATAATTGCGATAACCCAAGAGCTTCGCCTGTGCCAGCGCGATTTCCAGCGTGCGGTCGATGATGGGCGTGTTGTCCCATTCGGGTTTGCCCAATTCGCTTGCCCGTGTCACATAGGCGCAGTACACCTGTTCGCGCAATGCTCGGTTGTCGGCATATTGCATCACGGCCAGATAATGCGGCATTTGCAGGCCGATTTTGTAGCCGGATTTGCCTTCTGCCTGTGCGGCGGCTTGGAACATGGCCAATGCGTCTTCGGGCAGGCCGTGCAGGCTGCTTTCATCGTCAAAATACAGTGCGAAGGCATCGGTGGCGTCCAGCACGTTTTGCGAGAACTGGGCGGAGAGTTGCGCCGATTCAGTTTGCAGCGCGGCCAATTCGGCCTGTTGTTCGGGCGGCAGTTCCGCGCCGCTTAACACGAAATCGCGCAAATCGTGCGCCAGCTTGGTTTGCTGCGCCGCGCTCAGTCGGGCAAATTCGGGCGATGCTTTAATCGCCTTGAAACGTTCGTACAGTTCGATGTCCTGCCCGATTTCGGTGAAAAATACGGTAACTTCGGGCATCAGTTCGTTGTACATGGCGCGCAGTTCGGGCGTGTCCGCCACCGAGTTCAAATGTGCCACCACGCCCCAAATCCGGCCGACTCTTTCGGTGATGTCGGTCAGGCGCTCCACGGTGTTTTCCCATGTGGTGGTGCTTTGGGCTTTGATTTGGGCGATTTGTTCGCGCGCCTCTTCCATGGCGCTGCGCATGGCGGGGGCGATGTCGTCAGTGCGGATTTGGTCGAAATGCGGCTCGTGGCCTAAATTCAATAAGATGTTGTCGCTCATGGCGGGCTTTCTGTTATGTGGATGGATTAAAACTAAATGGGGCGGATGGCGCGGAAAACAAGGGCGGCGGTGGAAAAAGCAGCCTGCACGTCTCAAATTCGAAGTGCAGGCTGCTTTTTCGTGCCCGCATATAACCAAATCGCATGAACCATACAGTCAAACGGTCTTTGGGGAGTACGGTGTTGTCTGTTAATCTGCCGCGTCCAATAATAACGATTCGGATAAAGTATGACACATTCACACGCACCGCGCTGGCAGCTTTGGCTTTTTGTTTTGGCGGCCGCCTTTATTTTACTGGTTACCATTGGCATGCGGATGACGCTGGGGCTGTTTGTGCGGCCGCTGGTAAACGATACGGCGTTGTCGATTGCGGAAGTGAGCCTGGCGATTGCGGTAACGCAGCTGATGTGGGGCGTGTCGCAGCCTTTGTCGGGCGCGCTGTCCGACCGTTTCGGCGCGTGGCGCGTGCTGTGGATGGGGTCGCTGATGCTGGCGGCCGGCTGGCTGCTGGTGTCGTTCATGCCCACGCAGTTCGGCTTGTTGGTGGGCATGGGGCTGCTGGTCGCTTGGGGCATGGGCGCGGGCAGTTGGTCGATTTTGATGAGCCTGATTGCCAACCGCCTGCCTGAAAGAATGCGCGGGCTGGCTTCGGGCGTGGCAAATGCTGGCGGCTCGTTCGGGCAATTTGTGTTCGCGCCCATGCTGCAATGGCTGATGTCGCTGCCCCAGTTGGGCTGGCGCGGCGCAATGTGGGTGCTGGCAGCGTGGGCGGTGTTGATTTTGCCCGCCGCACGCTGGCTGTCGCACGGCGCGCATAAAGTGCAGGCTGCTTCTCACGCGCCACACGCGCACGAACCGATGGCGCGCGTTGTCCGCCAAGCCTTCCGCAACCGCAACTATATCCTGCTGCATTTGGGTTTTGCCACCTGCGGCTTCCACGTCGCCTTTTTGGCAACGCACCTGCCGAACGAAATCGCCCTGTGCGGGTTGCCCGTGTCGGTCGCATCCACGTCGCTGGCGATTGTCGGCATCGCCAATTTGGTCGGCAGTCTGGTGGTCGGCTGGTGCGTGGGGCGCTGGCGCAACAAATCCATTCTGGCCGTTTTATACGCCGTCCGCGTCGTCCTGATTGCCGCTTACCTGTTCATGCCGCGCACCGATGTGAATTTTTATATTTTCGCCGCCGGATTGGGGCTGACCTGGCTGGCCACCGTGCCGCCCACCGCCGCATTGACCGGACGGCTGTTCGGCACGCGCTATCTGGCCACGCTGTTCGGGCTTACGCTGCTGTCGCACCAAATCGGCGGCTTTCTCGGCGCGTATTTGGGCGGCAAGGCCATCATGGCGTTTAACGACTACGGCTGGATGTGGCATGCCGATTTGGTATTGGCCGCGCTGGCGGTGGTGCTGCATTTAATGATTCGCGAACCGAACATCCAAACGCCGGCTTCGTAATCCGAAGTGCAGGCTGCTTTTGAATGCCGCTGAACGAAAATAATATTGCGCAGATTCAATCAGATAAAAAATATTTGCCGATTTTGATTGCGCGGCGGTGCAAAATTTGGTTTAATGCCGACTTTCGTTGCACAACGAAAACGAATGGGTGATTAGCTCAGTTGGTAGAGCGTCTGCCTTACAAGCAGAATGTCGGCGGTTCGACTCCGTCATCACCCACCATTTTTTTGGATATTTGATTCGTCAGATATTCTGCGCGGTGGTAGCTCAGTTGGTTAGAGTACCGGCCTGTCACGCCGGTGGTCGCGGGTTCGAGCCCCGTCCACCGCGCCAAAATTAAAACCGTATCCTGTTTTGGGATACGGTTTTTTCATTGCGTATTTTGGCGGCAAAAAAAGCAGCCTGCACATTGGATTTCGGTGTGCAGGCTGCTTTTTATAGTGGATTAAAATCGCAATGATACGGCGTTGGCTCGCCTTGACGTACTGCTTGTACGCCTTGCGGCTCGCCACTTTGTCTCGTTTTAATTCACTATACATGCGGCTTAGAAGTGGTAGTGCGCCCAAGTCGGGTCGTATTCGCACTCGGCTGTGGCGTTGAGCTGCGGATATTTTTCGCACAGGGCGATGGCTTGCGGCAGCAGGGTTTCGGGTGCGGAAGTGGCGGCATACACGGTTCGGATGCCTTGCGACAGGTTGGTAACGCTGAGGGTATCGATGCCTTGCTGGTGTTGCGCGGCGTATCCGATGAATTCTTCGTGCAGGTCGTAGGCAGCCTGCACGCTGTCGTCATCGCTCAGTTCCGCGTCAATCCAGACAATCCATGCCATATCGGCGCGGCCGAGCAGGCTGTTGGCGGATTGGTTGCGCGTCAGCAGCAGGTGGTCTTGTTCGCGTTCTTCGTTTTCTTCCACTTCGGCAAAGGCGTATTCCCATTCGGGCTGCGGGTAAACGCCGCTGCGGCCGAGCTGTTGCCACATGTCGTCCAGTTTTTCGGGTAGTTCGGACAGTGGGAAGAAGCCGTCTTCGGGTTGTTCCAGAAAGTCGATGGGGCCGATTTTGACGGCGGCGTTGTATTCGCCGAGCAGGTGGTCGAGGATGATGAAGGTCATGTTTTGCGCGTGGTCGATATAGGATTCTTCAATATCGCGCTTGAAGGCGATTTCCAGCGCAGGCATTTCGCGCCATTCGTCCAGCCGCACAGCAATATCGCCGAGTCCGAGCTGGAAGCCGTCCATGCCGATGACGAAATCGTTGTCCAGATTGGGAATAGGGCTGCGGAAGGCGCGGATTGTATGGGGCAGGTTTTGCAGTGCGGCTTGGACGACGGCTTGAACTTCGGGGGAGTAGTCGCGTTCGCCGTTGGCGGTAAAGACGAGGGTGCTGTCTTGGCTATTCAGATGGCCTTCAAGTTCCAGCGCCACATCGGGCAGGGTTTGGTGCAGGATGTCGTTGCTGCGTTCCACAAAGTCGATGTCGTCCAGTTCGGACAGCTGCGGATATTCGGCCTGCCATGTTTGCCAGAAGGTTTTGGCGGCTTGGTTGAGTTCTTGCAGGTATTGCAGATGCGGGTTCATAAGGTTGCCTTTCGGTGGGTGCAAAGGTGCAGGCTGCTTTTTGGGCATTCGGACTGCGTTTGCGGTGGTGAATAAGGGGAATGATATGCGGCAATGTGCAAAAGCAGCCTGCACGGTGCGTTTGGTCTTGTGCAGGCTGCTTTTGCCTTATTTTTTCGGTTTTTCCGGGCGTGTCCAGCCTTCTACGGTCACCTGTTTGGCGCGCGCCACGGCCAGTTTGCCGGCTTCGCAGTCTTTGGTAATCACGCTGCCGGCGCCGGTGGTGGCCTTGTCGCCCACGCAGACGGGTGCTACCAGCGAGGTGTTCGAGCCGATGCGCACTTCGTTGCCGATAACGGTTCGGTGCTTGTTCACGCCGTCATAATTGCAGGTAATCGTGCCTGCGCCGATATTGGTGTCTGAGCCGATGGTCGCATCGCCGATATAGGACAGGTGGTTCGCCTTGCTGCCGCGCCCGATGGTGCTGTTTTTCACTTCCACGAAATTGCCGATGTGTACGTCGTTCGCCAGTTCGGCATTCGGGCGCAGGCGCGCATACGGGCCGATGTGCGCATGGCTGCCTACCGTGCAGTTTTCCAAATGCGAAAACGGATGGACAACCGTGCCTGCGCCGATAACGGCATTTTTAATCACGCAGTTCGCGCCGATGGTAACGCCGTCGCCCAGTACCACGCTGCCTTCCAAAATGCAGTTCGCGTCAATCACCACGTCTTTGCCGTGTTGCAGGCTGCCCCGGATATCGAAGCTCGGCGCATCCAGAAGTGTTACGCCCGCCAGCAGTAGCTCTGTGGCGCGGTTTTGGCGGTAAATCTGCGTTAATTCGGACAGTTGCAGCTTGTTGTTCACACCCATTGCCAAATAATGATGCGGCACGGCCAGTGGATGCACCGCAACATGGTCGGCATTCGCCAGCCCGATAACGTCGGTCAGATAATATTCGCCCTGCGCGTTGTTGGCATTCAGCGCATTCAGCCAGCCCGCCAGCCGCGCATTGGGCAGCACGAAAATCCCCGTGTTGATTTCCCGTACCGCTTTTTGTTCGGGCGATGCGTCTTTTTCTTCCACAATGGCCACCACTTGGTTTTGCGGATTGCGGATAATGCGGCCGTAGCCCGTCGGGTCGGGCAGGATGTCGGTCAGCAGGCCGACTTCGTTGCCGGCATGGTCGAGTAGCTGCTGCAAGGTGGGCGCGTCAATCAGCGGCACGTCGCCATACAATACCAGCGTCCGCCCCGTGTCGGGAATGTGCGGCAATGCGGATTTCAATGCGTGCCCCGTGCCCAGTTGCTCCGTTTGCTCCACCCAGCCGACGTTTTTGTGCGCCATCTGTTGCATGACCAAATCTTTACCGTGCCCCACCACTACATGAATGCGTGCAGGCTGCAAACGCTCCGCAGTGTCAATCACGTGTTCCAGCATCGGTTTGCCGCCGATGGCATGCAGCACTTTGGGCTTGTTGGAATACATGCGCGTGCCTTTGCCGGCCGCGAGAATGACAACGTGTAAATCTGACATGGGGATTCCTTTAAACAATACAAACCACGTGATTATATAATGCCTGCCGGCAGAATAGGGGAAAGCGTAACGCTGTTTGCCGTGTTGCAGTAATCAGACACTTTAACGGAAGGGAAATGAACAAGCGGCCGTTTAAGCCATAAAAAGCAGCCTGCACATCGTTTTTTGCAGTGCAGGCTGCTTTTTTCAATACAAAACACTTGCAACGCTTTTGAAAACTCTCTATAATGCGCTCTTCTTTCAGCTCTGGATAAGAGCATCTTCCCTTCGGGGCCAAGACTGGTTTACTAGAACCGCAAGGTTTCAGCCGTGTACCGCATATCAAAATGCGTCAAGCAGACTGAAAGCGGTAAATTAAGTTGGATTTTTTTAAGGTTAATTAACATGATTCAAATGCAGACCATCTTAGATGTGGCTGATAACTCTGGTGCGCGCCGCGTAATGTGCATCAAAGTGTTGGGCGGATCTAAGCGTCGCTATGCCAATGTGGGCGACATTATTAAAGTTGCGGTAAAAGATGCAGCACCGCGTGGTCGCGTGAAAAAGGGTGATGTTTACAATGCGGTTGTCGTACGTACGGCAAAAGGCATTCGTCGTCCCGATGGCGCGCTGATTAAGTTTGATAACAACGCAGCAGTATTGCTGAATAACAAACTGGAACCAATGGGCACCCGTATTTTTGGCCCGGTTACCCGCGAATTGCGTACCGAACGTTTTATGAAAATTGTTTCATTGGCACCTGAAGTGCTATAAGTTGAAAGGTTAGGCAATGAACAAAATTATTAAAGGTGACCAAGTAATCGTCATTACCGGAAAAGATAAAGGTAAGCAAGGTCAAATCGTTCGCGTATTGGGCGACAAAGTTGTGGTTCAGGGTGTTAATTTGGTAAAACGCCACCAAAAACCCAACCCTATGCGCGGCATTGAGGGCGGTATCGTTGTAAAAGAAATGCCATTGGCTATTTCAAATGTTGCCATTTTCAATCCTGAAACCAAAAAAGCTGACCGAGTAGGTATCAAATTGGTGGAAGGCGAAGGCAAAGTAAAACGTGTTCGCGTATTTAAATCAAACGGTGCAGAAGTGCCTGTTAATCGTGGAGCTTAATAATGGCCCGTTTACAAGATTACTATAAAAACACCGTTGTTCCCGAGTTGATGAAACAATTCGGCTACAAATCCATTATGGAAGTGCCCCGCATCGAAAAAATCACACTGAACATGGGTGTTGGTGAAGCGGTTGCTGATAAAAAAGTAATGGAGCATGCGGTTGGTGATTTGCAAAAAATTGCCGGCCAAAAACCTGTAGTAACAGTGGCTCGTAAATCTATCGCCGGTTTCAAAATCCGCGATAACTACCCAGTAGGCTGCAAAGTGACTTTGCGTCGCGAGCGTATGTTTGAATTCCTGGATCGTTTGGTTACTATCGCGCTGCCTCGCGTTCGTGACTTCCGCGGTGTAAGTGGCAAATCATTCGATGGTCGCGGCAACTACAACATGGGTGTGCGTGAGCAAATCATTTTCCCGGAAATCGAATATGACAAAATCGATGCATTGCGTGGTTTGAATATTACGATTACCACCACTGCAAAAACTGACGAAGAAGCAAAAGCTTTATTGTCATTGTTTAAATTTCCATTTAAAGGTTAACCATGGCTAAGAAAGCACTTATTAATCGTGAAGCAAAGCGTGTTGCTTTGGCTAAAAAATATGCTGCAAAACGCGCAGCTATTTTTGAAGTCATCAACAATGCAAGTGCAACAGATGAAGAGCGTTTCGAAGCGCGTCTGAAATTACAATCGATTCCCCGTAATGCTTCTCCGGTTCGCCAACGTCGTCGTTGTGCAATCACTGGTCGTCCGCGTGGCGTATTCCGCAAATTCGGTTTGGGTCGTATTAAAATCCGTGAAATCGCTATGCGTGGCGCAATTCCGGGTGTTATCAAAGCCTCTTGGTAATAGGAGTATAAAATATGAGTATGCATGATCCTATTTCCGATATGTTGACCCGTATCCGCAACGCGCAACGCTCTAATAAAGTAACTGTGGCGATGCCTTCTTCAAAATTAAAATGCGCAATTGCAAAAGTTTTGAAAGAAGAGGGTTATATCGAAGATTTTTCTGTATCTGCTGATTCAAAACCTGAATTGTCTATCGTTTTGAAATATTATTCAGGCCGTCCTGTAATTGAGCAAATCAAGCGTGTTTCTCGTCCAGGTTTGCGTGTTTACAAAGGTTCTGGTGAGATTCCTGCTGTGATGAATGGTTTGGGTGTTGCTATTGTAAGCACTTCTAAAGGTGTAATGACTGACCGTAAAGCCCGCGCTGCTGGTGTTGGTGGTGAGTTGTTGTGCATTGTTGCCTAATTAGGGAGAGTTTTAAGATGTCTCGCGTAGCGAAAAATCCAGTAACTGTTCCTGCTGGCGTAGAAGTAAATTTTGGAACAGACACACTGACCGTGAAAGGTAAAAACGGTGCTTTGTCTCTGCCTTTAACTGGTGCGGTTAAAGTTGAATTAAATGATGGGCAATTGATTTTTGCAGCTGCAGATGATAGCAAACATTCTGTTGCAATGTCTGGTACTGTTCGTGCATTAGTTGCCAACATGGTTAAAGGCGTATCTGAAGGTTTTGAGAAAAAATTACAACTGATTGGTGTGGGTTATCGTGCGCAAGCACAAGGGAAAACCTTAAATCTGTCTTTGGGCTTTTCTCATCCTGTTGTGTACGAAATGCCTGAGGGTGTGAGTGTCGCAACTCCTTCTCAAACAGAAATTGTATTGACTGGCGCAGATAAACAAGCAGTTGGTCAAGCAGCGGCAGAAATTCGTGGTTACCGCCCACCTGAGCCTTATAAAGGCAAAGGTGTTCGCTATGTTGGCGAGCAGGTAGTCATGAAAGAAGCTAAGAAAAAATAATTGAGGCTGTAACCATGAATAAAAAAATCGCAAGATTGCGTCGTGCACGTAAAACTCGTGCGCGTATCGCAGATTTAAAAATGGTGCGTTTGTGCGTTTTCCGTACTAACAGCCATATTTATGCTCAAATTATTAGTGCTGAGGGCGATAAAGTATTGGCGTCCGCTTCTACTGTTGAAGCCGAAGTGCGTGGTAGTTTGAAATCAGGTGGTAATACCGAAGCGGCCGCTGTAGTTGGTAAACGTATTGCGGAGAGAGCTAAAACTATCGGCGTAGAAAAAGTAGCTTTTGACCGTTCGGGTTTTCAATATCACGGTCGCGTAAAAGCTTTAGCTGAAGCTGCTCGCGAAAATGGTTTGAGCTTCTAAGAAAGATTTTGGAGACCAAAATGGCAAAACATGAAACAGAAGAGCGCGGTGATGGCCTGATCGAGAAGATGGTTGCCGTGAATCGCGTAACCAAAGTGGTTAAAGGCGGTCGTATTATGGCATTCTCGGCTTTAACTGTAGTAGGTGATGGCGATGGTCGCATTGGTATGGGCAAAGGTAAATCTCGTGAAGTGCCTGTTGCCGTACAGAAAGCAATGGATCAAGCTCGCCGCAATATGATCAAAGTACCTTTGAAAAATGGCACTATCCATCACGAAGTGATTGGTAAACATGGTGCAACTCGTGTATTTATGCAGCCTGCAAAAGAAGGTAGCGGTGTGAAAGCAGGTGGTCCAATGCGTTTGGTATTTGATGCTTTGGGTGTGCATAATATTTCAGCAAAAGTACATGGCTCTACCAATCCTTACAATATTGTTCGCGCAACATTGGATGGCTTGTCTAAACTTTATACTCCTGCTGAGATCGCGGCTAAACGCGGTCTGACAGTTGAAGATATCTTGGGTTCGAAGGAGTAAGCGATGAGCGAGCAAAAGAAAATTAAGGTAACTTTGGCAAAAAGCTTGATTGGTACTATTGAATCGCATCGTGCCTGCGCGCGTGGTTTAGGTTTGCGTCGTCGCGAGCAAACTGTTGAGGTGTTAGATACCCCCGCAAACCGTGGTATGATTAACAAAATCCGCTATTTATTGAAAGTGGAGGCTTAATATGTTTTTAAATACTATTCAGCCAGCGGAAGGTGCAACGCATGCTCAACGTCGTGTTGGCCGTGGCATTGGTAGTGGGCTTGGTAAAACTGGTGGACGAGGTCACAAAGGTCAAAAAAGCCGTGCTGGTGGATACCATAAAGTTGGTTTTGAAGGCGGTCAAATGCCTTTACAACGTCGTTTGCCAAAACGGGGCTTTAAATCTGTAACAGCTAAATTCAATGCGCAAATTACGTTGAGTGAACTCAATAGTATTGCTGTGGATGAAGTTGATGTTTTAACTTTGAAGCAGGCTGGTTTAATTGCTGCCAATGCAGAAGTAGTAAAAGTAATTTCTTCCGGCAATTTGAATAAATCAGTTGTCTTGAAAGGTATTAAGGCTACTAAAGGTGCAAAAACAGCAATTGAGGCTGCTGGCGGTAAAGTAGAAGAGTAGGGCAATTATAGTGGCTAATCAACTATCTTCCTCAGGAAAAGTAAAATTATGGGAAAATCCTGATTTAAGGAAACGGTTCCTGTTTTTACTGGGTGCGCTGATCGTGTTTCGAATCGGTGCACATGTTCCTGTACCAGGAGTAGATGCTGCTGCGTTAGCTCAACTGTATAAAGACCAAGGAGGGGGTATCCTGGGCATGTTGAATATGTTTTCAGGAGGCTCTCTCGAACGCTTTAGTATTTTTGCTATCGGTATTATGCCTTATATTTCAGCATCTATTATCATGCAGTTGGCTGCTGAAATTGTTCCGTCTCTGAAGAGTCTGAAAAAAGAAGGCGAGGCTGGTAAAAAAGTTATCACGAAATACACGCGTATTGGAACTGTGGCTTTAGCGGCAGCGCAAAGTATCGGTGTGGCAACATTCCTGTTGCAGCGCCAAATTGTTGTCATTCCGCAAATTGAATTCTATATTTCTACCGTAAGCTGCTTGGTTGGTGGAACCATGTTTCTTATGTGGTTGGGTGAACAAATTACTGAGCGCGGTTTGGGTAATGGAATTTCTTTGCTGATCACTGCGGGGATTATTGCAGGTGTTCCTGCTGGGGTCATTCAGCTCTGGAGCTTGATTACCGAACAGACAATCCAGCCATTAACTGCGATTGGTATTGTCATTGGTATTTTGTTAATGATTTATGCGGTTGTATATTTCGAGAGCGCGCTGCGTAAGATACCGATTCATTATGCCAAACGACAAACAGGTTTGTATAGTGCCCATAAGAATACACATATGCCATTTAAATTAAATATGGCAGGTGTAATCCCTCCAATTTTTGCATCAAGCGTTATCATGTTCCCTAGTATGCTTGCAGGATGGTTAGGGAATGATAATCCTAATAGCTGGTATGGTAAAATATTGGCTGCGTTACAGCATGGTCAGCCTGCATATATAGTACTGTTTGCAGCAACAATCATATTTTTCTGCTATTTTTATACGGCATTAGCTTTTAGCCCTAAAGAAATGGCGGAAAATTTAAAGAAAAGTGGTGCATTTGTACCTAGTATTCGTCCAGGTGAGCAAACCGCACGCTATTTAGAAGGAGTAGTGTTGCGATTGACCTTATTTGGAGCAATATACATTACAGTTATTTGTTTAATTCCTGAATTTTTAGCTTCATATGTAAGTATTCCATTAGGCGGAACGTCATTATTAATCTTGGTTGTTGTAACTATGGATTTTAATACTCAGCTCGCTTCCTATAGAATGACACAGCAATATGAGCACTTGATTGAGCGAAAGTGAAGTTAAAAACAGAGATAACAATTATGGCCAAAGAAGATACTATACAAATGCAGGGTGAAATTCTAGAAACTTTACCCAACGCAACTTTTAAAGTAAAACTAGAAAATGGGCACGAAGTGTTGGGTCATATCTCGGGTAAGATGCGGATGCATTATATTCGTATTTCACCAGGTGACAAAGTCACTGTTGAAATGACGCCTTATGATTTGACTCGCGCTCGCATTGTGTTCAGAGCTCGATAAACTTTTGATTATTTAGAAAGTATAGATATGCGTGTACAACCTTCAGTAAAACCTATTTGCCGCAACTGCAAAGTGATTCGTCGGAATCGTGTCGTTCGCGTCATTTGTACTGATCCTCGTCATAAACAACGCCAAGGCTAATTGCTTTGATTCGTTTTGTTTTTGTGTTATATTGACAGCTTTTGCCCATTTAAGGAAAAAATATGGCTCGTATTGCAGGGGTGAATATCCCTAATAATGCCCATATCGTTATTGGTTTGCAGGCCATTTACGGTATTGGTTCGACTCGTGCTAAAAATATTTGCGAAGTGGCAGGTATTGCACCAGCTACTAAAGTTAAAGATTTGGATGAGTCGCAATTAGATGCTTTGCGTGAGCAAGTTGCTAAATATGAAGTAGAAGGCGATTTGCGTCGTGAAGTAACAATGAACATCAAGCGCTTGATTGATATGGGATGCTACCGTGGCATGCGTCATCGCCGTGGTTTGCCATGTCGTGGTCAGCGTACGCGCACAAATGCACGTACTCGTAAAGGTCCGCGTAAAGCGATTGCAGGTAAAAAATAAATTTTGAGGAATTAATTGATGGCTAAAGCAAACACAGCCTCACGTGTACGCAAAAAAGTACGTAAAACCGTGAGTGAGGGTATTGTGCATGTTCATGCATCTTTCAACAATACCATCATTACAATCACTGACCGCCAAGGAAATGCGTTGTCTTGGGCTACCTCTGGCGGCGCTGGTTTTAAAGGTTCTCGTAAAAGTACACCATTTGCTGCCCAAGTTGCAGCAGAAGCCGCTGGTAAAGTTGCCCAAGAATATGGCGTTAAAAATTTAGAAGCTCGTATTAAAGGCCCTGGCCCTGGCCGTGAGTCTTCTATTCGTGCGCTAAATGCATTGGGTTTCAAAATTACCAGTATTACAGATGTTACTCCGTTGCCACACAACGGTTGCCGTCCGCCTAAGAAGCGTCGTATTTAAGGAGTAAAACATGGCACGTTATATTGGTCCAAAATGTAAATTGGCTCGCCGCGAGGGAACGGATTTATATTTAAAAAGCGCACGTCGCTCTTTAGAATCAAAATGTAAAATGGATTCTGCACCTGGTCAACACGGTGCGAAAAAACCACGTTTGTCTGATTACGGTTTACAATTACGCGAGAAACAAAAAATCCGCCGCATCTATGGGGTGTTAGAACGTCAGTTCCGCCGCTATTTTGCAGAAGCAGATCGTCGTAAAGGTTCTACTGGTGAGTTGCTGTTGCAATTGTTAGAATCTCGTTTGGATAATGTTGTATATCGTATGGGTTTTGCCTCTACTCGTGCGGAAGCACGTCAGTTGGTATCTCATAAAGCTCTGACAGTTAATGGTCAGGTCGTCAATATTCCTTCTTTCCAAGTAAAAGCAGGGGATGTTGTTGCTGTGCGTGAAAAAGCTAAAAAACAGGTTCGTATTCAAGAAGCTATGGGCTTGGCAACGCAAATTGGTTTGCCGAGCTGGGTTGCTGTTGATGCGTCTAAATTAGAAGGTACTTTTAAAAATGTACCTGACCGTGCTGAATTGTACAGTGATATTAATGAACAGCTGGTAGTAGAGTTTTACTCTAAATAATGCTAGCGCAGTGAGGGACAGTTAAATGCAAAACAGCACTTCTGAGTTTTTGAAACCTCGTCAAATTGATGTTGATACCTTATCGGCTACCCGTGCAAAAGTATCAATGCAGCCTTTTGAGCGTGGTTTTGGCCATACATTAGGTAATGCTTTGCGTCGTATCTTACTGTCATCCATGAACGGCTTTGCACCCACAGAGATTACTATTGCAGGTGTGTTACACGAATACTCCACGTTAGATGGCGTTCAAGAAGATGTTGTTGATATTTTGTTGAATGTTAAGAGTGTTGTATTTAAATTGCACGGTAACCGTACTGAGGCAGTGCTCTCATTGAAAAAAACAGGGGCAGGACCTGTTTATGCTTCGGATTTTGAATTGCCACATGATGTGGAAATCATTAATCCTAAACAGGTCATCTGCCACTTGTCCGACAATGGTAGCATTGATATGGAAGTTAAAGTTGAACAAGGACGAGGCTACCAAACAGTTTCAGGTCGCCGAGTAACTAAAGATAATAAAATTGGTGCTATTCAATTAGATGCTAGTTTTTCTCCTATTACTCGGGTAAGTTTTGATGTTGAAGCAGCTCGTGTAGAGCAACGTACTGATTTGGATAGCTTGATTTTAGATATTGAAACCAATGGTTCAATAGATCCTGAAGAAGCTGTTCGTATGGCGGCGCGTATCTTAATTGATCAGATGTCTATTTTTGCTGATTTGGAAGGTACGCCTGCTGAAGTTGAAGAAGAAAAAGCACCGCCGATTGATCCTGTTTTATTGCGCCCTGTAGATGATCTGGAATTAACCGTTCGATCTGCAAACTGCTTAAAAGCAGAAGATATCTACTATATTGGTGATTTGATTCAACGTACCGAAACAGAATTGCTGAAAACACCAAATTTAGGTCGGAAGTCTTTGAATGAAATCAAAGAAGTTTTGGCTTCCAAAGGTTTGACTTTGGGTTCAAGACTGGAATCTTGGCCACCTGCTGGCTTGGAAAAGCCTTAAAGATTAAAGGATAATGATATGCGCCATCGTAATGGAAACCGCAAATTAAACCGTACAAGTAGCCACCGTGCTGCTATGCTGCGTAATATGGCAAATTCTTTGTTGACTCACGAAACGATTGTAACCACTGTGCCTAAAGCAAAAGAGTTGCGTCGTGTTGTTGAGCCCCTGATTACCTTGGGTAAAAAACCTTCTCTGGCCAATCGTCGTTTGGCATTTGACCGCACTCGTGATCGCGATGTTGTGGTGAAATTGTTCAATGACTTGGGCGTTCGCTTTGCGTCACGCAATGGTGGTTATATCCGCATTTTGAAATGTGGCTTCCGCCCTGGTGATAATGCGCCTTTGGCTTTGGTTGAGTTGGTGGATAAAGCTGCTGCCGAATAATTAAGCATTAAAGAAAAACCGAACGTTTTGCGTTCGGTTTTTTGTTTTTAGGCAATGGATTGAATATATTGTTGTGCTTGTTCGCGTGTTTGTTGGTCGATGTGCCAGAGTTGCTCGATAGAGTGCAGGCTGCTTTGACTGTGTTTTTCCAGGCAGTGCCGAACAACATTGGCAATATCGGTAAAGCGGATGTGTTGTTGCAAGAAAGCTGCGACGGCAATTTCGTTGGCTGCGTTGAGTACGCAAGGGGATGAGCCGCCGTCTTTCATGGCTTGATAGGCAAGGTATAGGCATGGATAGCGTTCTTTTTCCGGGGTGCTGAATGTGAGAGCGTTCAGCTGGCTGAAATCCAGTGCACCCACGCCTGATTCAATACGTTCTGGCAAACCCAGGCAATAGGCGATTGGGGTTCGCATATCGGGGTTGCCCATTTGCGCCAGCACCGAACCATCGGCATAGCGCACCATGCTGTGAATCACGCTTTGCGGGTGGATGACGACTTCTAGTTGTGCGGGCGGGCAATTAAACAGCCAGTGCGCTTCGATAAGTTCCAAACCTTTGTTCATCATGGTGGCGGAATCGACCGAGATTTTTTTCCCCATGCTCCAGTTCGGGTGTTTCACTGCCTGTTCCGACGTGATGTGCGGGAACTGCTGAATATCGGTGTGCAGGAATGGCCCGCCCGATGCGGTCAGGATAATGGATTGGATGCCGTGTTTTGCGAGATTGCCGGAATAGGGCTGGGGCAGCACTTGGAAAATGGCATTGTGTTCGCTGTCGATGGGTAGGACGCGCGCGCCGTATTTTCGAACGGTTTCCATAAACAGGCTGCCCGCCACCACCAGCGTTTCTTTGTTAGCCAGATAAATGGTCTTGCCGTGCCGTGCGGCGGCAAGGGCGGAGGGCAGGCCTGCTGCACCGACAATGGCGCACATCACGCCGGTAACTTCGGGCGCGGTGGCCGCGTCAATTAGGGCTTGTTCGCCGTACAGGATTTGGGTATCCGGCGAGGTGTGCTGGATGAGGAGTTGGAGTTTCAGGGCCAAATCTTTGTTGGCGACAATGGCGATTTTGGGCTGGTGCTGCGCGCATTGTTGGGCGAGTTTGTCAATTTGGCGGTGCCCTGCCAGGGCGTAAATCTCGAATCGGTCGGGGTGTCGTGCAACGACATCGAGCGTGGATACGCCGATGCTGCCGGTGCTGCCCAAGATGGTGAGCGTTTGCATGATGGTGTTCCGTTGGAATGGATGGGAAATATTCAGTGGCATTCTGCGTTTGCATGGCAGCCTGCACTTTGCGGTTTGGGGTGCAGGCTGCTTTTCAGGCTTTGCCTTCGTATTCGCATAAATCGTAAATCAGGCATTTGCCGCATTGCGGTTTTTGTGCTTTGCAGGTGTAGCGGCCGTGCAGAATCAGCCAGTGGTGCGCGTCGAGCAGGAATTCTTTCGGGATGAACTTCATCAGTTTGTCTTCCACTTCGCGGACGTTTTTGCCGGGCGCGAGTTTGGTGCGGTTGGCCACGCGGAAAATGTGCGTGTCCACGGCCATCACAGGCTGCCTGAATGCGGTATTGAGCACGACGTTGGCGGTTTTGCGCCCTACGCCGGGCAGGGCTTCCAGCTCTTCGCGTGTGTGGGGGATTTCGCCGCCGTATTGCTGCACCAGGATTTTGCAGGTTTCGATGATGTGCTTGGATTTAGTTTTGTAAAGCCCGATGGTGCGCGTGTACTGCATAATGCCTTCCAGCCCCAAGTCGAGCATGGCTTGCGGCGTGTTGGCCACGGGAAAAAGTTTGGCGGTGGCTTTGTTCACGCCTGCGTCTGTGGCCTGTGCGGACAGCAGCACGGCAATCAGGAGCTCGAACGGCGTGCTGAATTGCAGTTCGGTGGTGGGGTGCGGATTGGCTTCGCGCCACCGCTGAAACATTTCGGTGCGGATGTGTTTGTTCATAATACGGGTGCAGGCTGCTTTTTTGTTGCGGTTGTGCGGACGGCGGCTTTATCGCAGTGTGCCGTATCCCATTTCTTTGGCCCACTGCGGCACGACCCATTTGGGCGCTTCGACAAATTCCACCGTGCACATTTGTTCTAGCAAATCGGCGGCGTTGTCGGAAACGCACAGCAATTCCAAGTCGGCCATCGGCATGAAGCCTTGTTCGGCCGTGTGGCGCAGCATGGCGATGAACGGATCGAAAAAGCCGTTCACGTTCAAAAGGCCGATGGGTTTGCGGCTTTGGCGCAGTTGCAGCAGGGAGATGACTTCAAACAGTTCTTCATAAGTGCCGATGCCGCCGGCCATGGCGATGAAGCCGTCGGCTAGCTCAATCATTTTGCTTTTGCGCTCGGGCATGGTGTCGGTGGTAATCAGGCGGTTCAGGCGCGGGTGCGCATGTTCCTTGTTGATGAGAAAGTGCGTAATCACACCGGTGGCCGTGCCGCCGTTTTCCAAGACGCTGTCGGCAATCACGCCCATCAGCCCGCGTATGCCGCCGCCGTACACCAAGTGGATTTGCTGCTGCGCCAATACTGCGCCCAGCTGTTTCGCGTGTTGGCAGTAATCGGGAATTACGCCGTAATTGGAACCGCAGTAAACGGCAATATTGTGCAAAGGACGCATGAGTCAACCTATGGCAAAAAAACGGCTATTGTACGCGATTGGGCCGTATTGAAAAAGCAGCCTGCACTTTCGGTTTTCCAAGCAGTGCGGCATTTACCGCCCGTACATATCCGCAATCCAGCGGATTTGCTCTTCCGTTGCCGCGTCTTTGCCCAGCTGTGCGGACAGGGCGAATTCACCGCTCAAACCCTGCTGCAAACGCGCCTGCTGCCAGCCTTGCAGACGTTGCTCGGCGGTTAAATCGTGTTTGATTTGGTGGATGGTTTGCGCGGCTTTTTGGCTTGGGGACGACATTTTGGGTACTCCGTTTTGGGGTTAAAGGGATTTTCAGGCTGCCTTACAGCCCTAATTTTTGCGCCAACGCCGCTTTCACCCCCGCCCATTCTTCGCGCAGCATGCTGTAAACCACCGTATCGCGCACCGTGCCGTCTTTGCGGATTTTATGGCAGCGCAGCACGCCGTCTTTTTTTGCGCCCAAGCGTTCCAACGCCGCCTGCGAGCGCGTGTTCAGCGCATCCGTTTCCCAGTTCACCACGCGACAGCCCAGCGTTTCAAAGGCGTGCGCAAGCAGCAGGTATTTGCAGGCGGTGTTGATGCGCGTGCGCCATGCCGACTGCCGATACCAAGTGTAGCCGATAAACACGCGGCGGATGGCGGCATCGGGCTGGTAAAACGCTGTTGTGCCGACCACGTCGCCCGTGGTTTCGTCTATCACCGCAAACGCCATGCGCGTGTTGGCGGCAGCCTGAATATAGTGCGCCACATCTTCGGGCGCGGGCGCAGTCGTTACCAGCATTTTCCACAATTCGCCATCCTGCACCGCTTGGCGCAAGCCCGCTTCGTGTTGCAGCGTTAATGGTTCTAGACGGACTTGGTTGGCGGAGAGAACAACGGTTGGCAAAAGATTGACGGCTTGCAGAAAATCCACCGTTGGCAAAACATGGGTGGGCAATGGCGTTGGTTTTTGCATGATGATTTCCTTGTTGATTAGGGCAACGGCATTTTCAGGCGGCGCACCAAGTCTGCCGCTTGTTCCGGGGTGTGCTGTGCCGCCATGTCGGTGCTCCTGTCGAATGTTGAAAACGAAGGAGATATTGTAGTCCTGCCGGCGGCGGCATGCAAAAAGCAGCCTGCACTTTTCCGAATTTCAGAAGGGTGCAGGCTGCTTTTGCCGTTGGGTGCGATAGCGTTATCCGCTTATTCCACAATATCCAAACGGCGCACTTCGATTTCGCGCGTATTGTTGAAGCGGTTGATGTCCACCTCGCCGGCAATGCGCACTTTGGTTTGCGGCGTCACTTTCTGACCGCGCCACACGTCGGGATTGATTTCCACCTTGATGGTGTCGGTGTCATCTTTGAAGAAATATTCTTCGGGGTTGATGGTGCCTGCCGTGCCGGTGATATAGCCTTCCAACACGATGTGCGCATCATCGCCGAATTCGGTTTTGGCTTCGCGCACGGTGCTTACGGGGTGGTTGGTCGAAGGGGCAGTGTCTTGGGCAACAAATTCAGCATGTGCGGACAATGCTATTGTGGTCATCGCAATCAAAGCGAGTCGTTTCATGAAATGCTCCTATAATATAAGCAGTGGAAAAACGCCCGATAGAATAGCGGATAAGCCGAATTTGTCAAACCGAATTCTTATTGCCGCTTTAAATCTTGCGTTATTTTGAACATTCTTTACGCAGGTTTTCAAATTTGCCGCCCGCTAAGGAGAAAGACGATGAACCCGTTCCCTAAAATTCTGCCCATCGGCATGGTCATTATCGTTGCGATATGGCTGCTGTTCTCTCATAACGAACCCGAGCCCGACAACCGCCTTTCCGCCGCAGAGCAGTTGCTTGCCGCCCGGCCGCCTATTGACGAAGCAAGCGTTGCCGAATGGCAGCGATACCAATTACCGCGCGAAGAGCCCATTCCCCGTTTGCCCGATGAAACCATCACCCACTTGCACCGGCACTCGTTTTTGTCGCCTTGGGACGTATCCGCCATCATCAAGGAACAAGCCGCTGCTTATCCCTACTACAAATGGCGGCAGTTCGATTGCGATAAAGGCTGGTACAACCGCCTCAACGAAAGCGGTTCGTGGCAGCGCGCCGTCAGTGATTATCGGCGCGGCTCGGCAAAATATATACAGGGCGCGGATTATCGAGAAAAATTGGAATTTGACTATATCTGCGCCAAATATGCGGATTGACGGCTAAAAAGCAGCCTGCACGCTTTATGTTCTTTAAAAGAGGCAACGTGATGGCTGAAAAGGGCACGCGGCGGGTGCAGGCTGCTTTATAATCCAATTTAACATATTGAATAAAATAAATTTTGGCATGCAAATGGAGGGGCGAAGATTGAAATGGATTTACTGGCTTATCGACATTATCAAACAGCTATGGGAGAAATGGACGGATTTTCTCGATATGTACACCATAGAGGAAAAATTCAGGGGTTTCGGGCTCACGGTGTTTTTTATGATGATTGCCTATATTGCGTATGGGCTGTACCGCTATGATTCTGAAGAATCGCAAAAAATCAATCCTGCGGCGGTCGCTGCATGGCAGAGGGACAAGCTGCCCCGCGAAGACCCGATTCCGAACCTGCCCGGCAGTGTTATCACACACGTTTGGAAGCACACGTCTTGGATAGGGCCGGACGTTTCCGCCGTGATTAAGGTGAAAGAAACATACGGCCTGCACTATAAATATCGGGCATTTAATTGTTCCGGCGGCTGGTATCACCGCATCAGCGATAGAGATACTTTCGAAGAAGTGGTGAGCGGGACCAACGGCACGCGCGGCACTGCGGTGGACATTCGCGGCGTGGATTATGACGAAAGGCAAGAGTTTGACTATATTTGCGCCAAATATGTGGATTGACGGCCCAAAAGCAGCCTGCATGCTTTATTTCGTCAAAAGCGGCAACGGGATGGCTGCAAATGGCACGCGGTGGGTGCAGGCTGCTTTATAATCAAGTTTAACCGATTGAATCAAATAAATTTATTTGAAATATGAGTGGAGGGGCGAAGATTGAAATGGATTCGCTGGGCTATCGACATCATCAAACAGCTATGGGAAAAATGGACGGATTTTCTCGATATGTACACCATAGAGGAAAAAATCCAAGGGTTTATGCACATAGTGTTCTTTATTATGGTTGCATCTATTGCGTATCATTTGTATCACTTCGACTCCGATGCGGAAAGAAAGGTTAATCGTGCGGTAGTATCGGCATGGCGTAGCGACAAACTGCCCCATGAAGACCCAATCCCGAACCTGCCCGGCAGTACCATTACGCATGTTTGGAAGCATACGTCTTGGGTGGGGCCGGACGTTTCCGCCGTGATTAAGGTGAAAACACCATACGGCGTGCGATACAAACATCGGGCGTTTAATTGCTCCGGCGGCTGGTATCACCGCATCAACGACGAGGATACTTTTGAAGGCGTGGTGGGCAGAACCAACGGCAACCGTGCTAACGCCGTGGATATTCGCGGCGTGGATTATGATGAAAGGCAGGAATTTGACTATATCTGCGCCAAATACGCTAAATAACGGAAGCCAATCGGGTTGCCCATGTGAAAGCAGCCACCCGATTTTCTTGCTTCAAGCAGCCTGCACCCTCAAATTTCCGCTATAATTGCCTATTTTTCATTCAAATCAACCAACAGAATTTCAGGCAGCCTGCACTATGCTCAACAAATACGCCCCCTCCGAACTCGAATCCAAACACTATCAAAACTGGGAAGCCAAAGGCTATTTCTCCGCCGATTTTTCCAAACCCGAAAGTTTCTCCATCCAACTGCCGCCGCCCAACGTAACCGGCACGCTGCACATGGGCCACGCCTTCAACCAAACCATCATGGACGGCCTGGCGCGCTATTACCGCATGAAAGGGCGCAACACCTGCTGGATTCCCGGCACCGACCACGCCGGCATCGCCACGCAGATTGTGGTGGAACGCCAGCTGGCCGCGCAGGGCTTGTCCCGTCATGACTTGGGGCGCGAAAAATTCTTGGAAAAAGTTTGGGAATGGAAAGAAGTGTCCGGCGGCACGATTACGCAGCAGATGCGCCGCGTGGGCTGTTCCGCCGACTGGTCGCGCGAATATTTCACCATGGACGACACGCGCGCCGAAGCCGTTACCGCCGTGTTCGTGAAGCTCTATAACCAAGGCTTGATTTACCGCGGCAAACGCTTGGTGAACTGGGACCCCGTTTTGGGCACGGCCGTTTCCGATTTGGAAGTGGAAAACGTGGAAACGGAAGGCTCGATGTGGCACATCCGCTATCCGCTGGCGGACAATCCTGCCGAAGCGGTGGTGGTGGCGACCACACGCCCCGAAACATTATTGGGCGACGTGGCCGTGGCCGTCCATCCCGAAGATGAACGCTATACGCATTTAATCGGCAAGCAATTAACCCTGCCGCTCACCGGCCGCACCATTCCCGTGATTGCGGATGAATATGTGGAAAAAGACTTCGGTTCAGGCTGCGTGAAAATCACGCCCGCGCACGATTTTAACGACTACGAAGTCGGCAAACGCCACAACACCGAACTCATCAGCGTATTGGGTTTGGATGCGAAAATCCTTGCCGAAGCGCAGGCCTGCGATTATCGCGGCACGCCCACGCAGGTGTGCAGGCTGCCTGAAAAATACGCGGGGCTGGACCGCTTTGAAGCGCGCAAACAAATCGTGGCCGATTTGGACGCAGCCGGCCTGCTGGTGAAAACTGAACCGCACAAACTGATGACGCCGAAAGGCGACCGCACCGGTTCCGTGATTGAGCCGATGCTGACCAACCAATGGTTTGTCGCCATGAACGCCGCGCCCCAAGGCGGCGAGCCCGAATCCGAATTCAAAGGCATGAGCCTGGCGCAGAAAGCCAAACACGCCGTGGACAGCGGCGCAGTACGCTTCATCCCCGAAAACTGGGTCAATACGTATAACCAATGGATGAACAACATCCAAGACTGGTGCATCTCGCGCCAACTGTGGTGGGGGCACCAAATCCCCGCGTGGTATGACGAAAACGGCAAAATCTACGTCGCCCGCAGCGAAGCCGAAGCGCAGAAACTTGCAGGCAGCCTGCACTTAACGCGCGACGAAGACGTGTTGGACACCTGGTTCTCCTCCGCGCTCGTACCGTTCTCCACATTGGGCTGGAAAGACGGCGAACCCGACACCGAAGCCATGAAAGCGTTTATCCCGTCCAGCGTGCTGGTAACGGGTTATGAAATCATCTTCTTCTGGGTCGCCCGCATGATTATGATGACCACCCACATTGTCGGCAAAGTGCCGTTTCGCGATGTCTATATCCACGGCATCGTGCGCGACTATGACGGCAAAAAAATGGCCAAATCCGAAGGCAACGTCATCGACCCTGTGGATTTGATTGACGGCATTGACTTGGACAAACTGCTGGTAAAACGCACCACCGGCCTGCGCAAGCCCGAAACCGCCCCCGCCGTGAAAAAAACCACCGAAAAACTGTTCCCCGAAGGCATCCCCGCCATGGGTGCAGACGCATTGCGTTTCACCATGGCCAGCTACGCCAGCTTGGGGCGCAGCGTAAACTTCGACTTCAAACGCGCCGAAGGCTACCGCAACTTCTGCAACAAATTGTGGAACGCCACCAACTTCGTGCTGATGAACACCGAAAACCAAGACTGCGGCCAAGACGAAACCCAGCCGCTGGCCTACACCTTCGCCGACCAATGGATTATCGGCCGCCTGCAACAAACCGAAGCCGCCGCCGCCGAAGCCTTTGAAACCTACCGCTTCGACTTGGCCGCGCAAACGCTGTACGAATTCGTGTGGAACGACTATTGCGACTGGTATATCGAATTGGCCAAAGTGCAAATCCAAACCGGCTGCCCCGCCACCCAGCGCACCACGCGCCGCACCTTGGTCCGCGTGCTGGAAGCCGCATTGCGCCTGCTGCACCCGATTATTCCGTTCATCACCGAAGAACTGTGGCAGGCCGTTGCCCCGCTGGCCAATGCCAAAACCGCCGACAGCATTATGCTGGCCGCCTATCCCGAAGCCGACCCGGAAAAAATCGTGCAGGCTGCTTTTGACCAAATGGCGCAACTGCAAGACCTGATTGGTGCCGTGCGCAACCTGCGCGGCGAAATGGGCATCGCCCCCAACGTGAAAGCGCCGCTGTTTGTGGAAGGCAGTGTGCCTGAAGCGCTGCTGAAATACCTGCCCGCCCTCACGCGCCTGACCGAAGCCAAAACAGTGGACAGGCTGCTCGAAAGCGAAGACGCGCCCGTCGCTGTCTGCAACTGCGCGCGCCTGATGCTGAAAGTGGAAATCGACAAAGCCGCCGAAACCGCCCGTTTGAGCAAAGAAGCCGAGAAACTGCAAAAAGTCTTGGACAAACTCAACGCCAAACTCTCCAAACCCGGCTATGTGGACAAAGCCCCCGCGCATTTGGTGGAAAAAGACAAAGCCGAACTGGCAGAGTTGGAAGAGAAGATGGCGAAAGTGCAAAGCGCATTGGCGAAGCTGAAATAAAGCCGGTTGAGCGCTGAAAAAAGCAGCCTGCACCCTGAAAACGGAAGTGCAGGCTGCTTTTTGCCTATTTATAGTGAATTAAAATCGCAATGATACGGCGTTGGCTCGCCTTGACGTACTATTTGTACGCCTTGCGGTTCGCCGCCTTGTCTCATTTTTATTTTAATCCACTATATCTATTGCCGACGGCGCGATATGCCGATACGAAAAACACCAGTTGCGCCAGGTTCAGCGTGGCGCTGCCCTTCCCAAGGCAGCCTGAAACCTTTACCCCGCCCCAAACCCATCCGCCGTCATTCCAGCGCAGGCGGGAATCTTGGCTCGGCTGCGGCAACATCCAAATAAACAAACAACCGCCAAACCCCAAGCAAAATTCCCGCCTGCGCGGGAATGACGGCGTTTGTTGCTTTTCAGACGGCCTCTCTGTTTTCAGGCTGCCTCAAATGCGGCATGAAAAACCTACTGCTGCACCCACGAAGTATGGTCGCTTTCGCGGTAGTCGCGGATGATGTGGTTGTTGTCGGTAATCAGATAGCGGAAGCGAGTGGAGTTGGTGATGCCCTGCTTGTAGTAGTCGGTGCGGTCGCCGTAATTGTTATACCCGCTGCCGACATAATAGGGCGTGGCGCGGTTTTCGCTGTACACCTGCCAGGTGTAAACATAGCCTTCCTGCCCTTTCATCCGACCCTGCTGGATGATGCCGTGCTCGATGTTGTCGGCATTGCCGTATTCCTGATAGGCGGCGACTATGTGTTTGCCGCGAAAGCGCGACCCGGCCACGCCTTTGCGTGCGGCGTTGATCAGGGCGTTGGGTGAAATATCGGTGGTCATGATTTTGTTTACGGTTTCGCAGCCGGACAAGGCCAGCACGGAGGCAAAAAGCAGCAAAACGGGTTTCAGGCGCAATTTTGGTGAAAACATCTTCTCTCTCAAACTAAAAAACAGAAAAACCGGCAAGCCGTATCGTCAGACTGTGTATTATATGACATATGCCGCTGCAGCAGGGACGGAAAGTAAAAGTAATGCGTCCGGCATGGGTGGGACGGTATAATCCGCGCCACATTACAGCAATCTGTTTTAACCACCATAAATAAGGAATGATTATGCCGTCTCACAAAAAACACCTGCTGGCCGTCGCCGCGCTGGCTACCCTGCTGGCGGGCTGCCAGGGTTCGCTTGCCTACGAACTGTTGCAGGCTGCCAAAGGAAACAACGGCCCTTCCGCACAGGAAGTCGAATCCATGATGCCGGTTGTGGAAGCAATGAAAGGTTTGCCTTCCAAAGCGGAACTGGCCACGCGCCCAATGCACCCGCGCAAATGGGGCGGATATGCCGGCTCGGACGAGATAAAAATGATATGGACAACCGACAAAGCCTTCGACACCCCCGAAGCCGCCTCGGCAGACGCACTCAAACAATGCCGCCAGGCCGGCGGCAAAAACTGCAGAACCGTCGTTCTTTACAGCAATCTGTGCTTTACCATGGCGCAGGGGCGACGCAACGGCAAACCCTTTGACTCAATAGGCTACGGCCCCACCCACGAGTTTGCCAAAATAACGGCAACGGGCAACTGCCAAAACCAGGGTGGCCAGGGCTGCCACCACATCGTCGAGGCAGCTCCCTCCTGCGCCGTCCCTTGCAACGTCGTCACCAACAAATCCTGCCGCTACGAAGACCCCGGGATCATCTTCCCCGAAAAAGGCATGAGAATGCAAAAGGTACCGTCGTTTTTCCGCTAGCAAGCCGTAGCCCGCATGAAACCTCCAATCCCGACGTAGGGTGTGTGTGGTACGCACGCACGCGGTTTCTGTTCAAACGACCTCAGCAAGCGTAGGGTGGGCACTTGTTGCCCACGCACTTCCTTTCAGGCTGCCTGAAAACGAAGACGCCCCGTCGCCGTCTGCAATGGTGCGCGCCTGATGCTGAAAGTGGAAATCGACAAAGCCGAACTGGCGGAGTTGGAAGAGAAGATGGCGAAAGTGCAAAGCGCATTGGCGAAGCTGAAATAAAGCCGGTTGAGCGCTGAAAAAAGCAGCCTGCACCCTGAAAACGGAAGTGCAGGCTGCTTTTTGCCTATTTATAGTGGATTAAAATCGCAATGATACGGCGTTGGCTCGCCTTGACGTACTATATTTGTACGCCTTGCGGCTCACCGCCTTGTCTCATTTTGATTTTAATCCACTATATCTATTTGCCGACCGCGCGATACGCCGATACGAAAAACACCAGTTGCGCCAGATTCAGCGTGGCACCACCCATCATGGCCGCCCATTCGGCGCGTGGGAAGAGCGCGCAGCCGAGCGCAATGAAAATCCCGACCGGCAGCGGAGTGCAGCCTGCACTTTTTCGCGGCAGCACGGTTTGCCCGCGCAGGGTCTGCACCGCGAACAGCAGCCAGCCCAAGGCGAGCAGCCCCACGGAAGAGAGCCAGTGGATTTCCAGTATCTGTATGAATTGTTGGAACAACGAGAGCAGCAGCGCGCCGTCTGCCGTGCTTTGCCGCAAGGCCTGCGCCGCCGCGCCGACAAAATAAAAACCTGCGTGTCCCAAGGGCGAGAGCGCGTAGCCCGCGAACAGAAGCGCGCAGCAGAACCGTGCCGCCCAGCTTGGCCGCATCAGCCGCCATACGCCGAACACCGACACCAAATACAGCACCGCGCTGAACGTGGCGGGTAGCACGCCCCACAGCAAACGTTGCGGCGAGGCGGTCAGCATCAGCGCCGCCATGTCCGCATCGTCGCCCAAACCTGCGGCCAATGCGGGAGCGAACAGCGTTTCGGGCTGCGGCGGCTGCACAAATCCCACCAGCAGCATATCCGCCGCCGTCCAGCACACCGCGGCGGCCATGCCTGCACCCAGCAAAAGGCGCGTGGAAACGGAAAATTTTTGCATGTGGTTCCTTTCGTGTGGTTGCAAAAAACGGGGTGCAGGCTGCTTTTTGCGGTTGCGGCCGCCGAAACGGCGCGATAACCTTATATTATGGCAAACCCACCCGAACGGTACAGACGAACATGAACCCACCCCGCCACCCTTATTTGAATTTGCAGCAGGGCAATGTGGAAAGCTACTGCGCCATTGTTCCCAAAAAAGAACTGCCGCAATGGCACGCGCAAGGATGGCTGCCGCATTATGCCGTCGGGCTGTCGCGCCGTGCCGCCAACTGCGCCTATATGGTTTACGGATTCATGCGTTTTTGGCGGCGTGATGTGCTGGTGTTCGGCCGACCTGTGTTGCTGGCGGAAAAATCCGTTGTCGGGCGCAGGATTGACGGATTTTGCACCCATTTAGGCACTTACGGCATGGGCGGGCCGGGTTTTTTCGGGCTGCTGCTGGATTCTGGCGAATATCTGGTGTACACCGCATGGCACGTGGCATATGCCACGCTGTTGGACGGGCGGCCGATTGAAGTGCCGCCGCATCAGGAAGATGCACCGCGCGGCTGGGTTGGCGAATTCGGGCAGGGCTGGGACGAATTGTCGCCCGTGCTGGCAGGCTGCGAAATTGCCGAATGCGTGCTGGAAGAGCACCGCTGCACCCTGTGCCTGCAAAAAGGCGGCGCAACGCACCTGCTGGAATTTTTGCGCGAAGACGACCGCTTGGCGCCGAATTTCAATGGCGGCACGCGTGTGGCTTATGAAACGGGGAAAATGGCGGACTATTTGATGTTCCAGCACAAAGATGCGTGGCTGGTGGTTTGAGTTCTAATGGAAAATCAAGGTGCAGGCTGCTTTTGGCGCGGTTCGAAAGCAGCCTGCACTTGGTTGGAAATATGTTGCAGGCTGCTTTTTGCCGTCCGCCGTTATTGCGTTACCGTGTTGCGAATCAGCGTTTCCGCTTTGGCCAGCGTGTTTTCCACATCGGCATAATCAATGCGGCTGTTCTGAATCAGCGCGCGCGTGGACGGATACACCACCTGCACTTTGCCGTCCGTTTCGGTCACCAGCACGCGCAGCGGCAGTTGCAGCGCGAAGGCGGGGTCTTTCACCATCAGCGGCGTGCCCGCTTTGGGCGTGCCGAACACAATCACGGTGGCAGGCTGCATGGACAGGCCGTCTTTTTGTGCGGCGGCCTGATGGTCAATCACGGCAAATACCGTCATGCCGCGTTCGGTAATGGCGGCGTGCAGGCGCTGCACGGTTTGCGCAAAGGAATATCGGCTTTCAACGGTGTGGGTTGGGGCGGTGGTCACGGCGGTTCTCGGATGGGTTTCGTGTGCGTGGGCAGGAATGCAGGCGGCCAACAGCGCGGCACACAACAGGGATTTTATCGGATTCATACGGTATGGCCTCGTGAAAAAATACGCATTATGGCAGAAAATCGGCGCTGTTCGGGTAAATTTACCGATGGCTGCCGTATAATGCGCGGTTCGGCCATGTGCAGGCTGCTTGAATTTTGTCCGGGCAACCCTTATATAGCCAGCAACCGATTTCCTTTTTTATTTTAAAGACATTCACATGAGCAATAAAGATTTTTACGAAATACTGGGCGTTTCGCGTTCCGCAAGCGACGACGAAATCAAAAAGGCCTACCGCAAGCTGGCGATGAAATACCATCCCGACCGCAATCCCGACAATAAAGAAGCCGAAGAAAAATTTAAAGAAATCCAAAAAGCCTACGACACCCTGTCCGACCCGCAGAAAAAAGCCGCATACGACCAATACGGTCACGCCGCGTTCGAACAGGGTGGCTTCGGCGGTGCGGGCGGCGCAGGAGGGTTTGGCGGCTTCGGCGGCGCGGGTGGTTTCGATTTCGGCGATATTTTTAGCCAAATGTTCGGTGGTGGTGGCGGTGCGCGTCAGCCGAATTACCAAGGCGCGGATATGCAGTACAGCGTGGAAATCACGCTGGAAGAGGCGGCCGCCGGCGTGAAAAAGCAAATCACCATTCCGACTTATGCCGAATGCGACGTGTGCCACGGTTCGGGCGCGAAACCCGGCACCAAAGCCACCACCTGCCACACTTGCGGCGGTTCGGGCACCGTGCACGTGCGCCAAGCCATTTTCCAAATTCAGCAAACCTGCCCCACCTGCCACGGTTCGGGCAAAGAGATTAAAGAACCCTGCCTGCGCTGCCACGGCGAAGGCCGCGTGCAGACCACCAAAACGGTGGAAGTCAATATCCCCGCGGGCATCGACGACGGTCAACGCATCCGTTTGACGGGCGAGGGCGAACCCGGCATGCACGGCGCGCCGGCGGGCGATTTGTACATCCACGTCTCCGTGCGTCCGCACAAAATCTTCCAGCGCGACCCGGAAAACCCCACCGATTTGCATTGCGAGCTGCCTATCAGTTTCGCCACGGCGGCACTGGGCGGCGAAGTGGAAGTGCCCACGCTCAACGGCCGCGTGAAGCTGAACATTCCCGAAGGCACGCAAAACGGCAAACGCCTGCGTGTGAAAGGCAAGGGCGTGAAATCCGTGCGCGGCAGCCTGGTGGGCGATTTGTATTGCCACGTGGTGGTGGAAACGCCCGTGAACCTGACCGAACGCCAGAAAGAACTGCTGGTGGAATTTGAAAAAATCTCCACTGGTTTGGACATCAGCCAAACGCCGCGCCAAAAAGGCTTTTTCGATAAATTGAAGGATATTTTCGATTAAGCGGCGGCACATGAAAAAGCAGCCTGCACTTTAGTGGTTTTGAAGTGCAGGCTGCTTTTGGATAATATTGGCGATGCTGGTCTTATCTATCTCTATCATGATGGCGCATTGTGTTGTTATGCCCGTGGATAAGCCAAAAGGAGGCAGGTTGCCGAGCAAAAAGCAGCCTGCACTTTGGTTTTCGGGGTGCAGGCTGCTTTTGGATGGCAGAAAAATATAGTGAATTAAAATAAAAATGAGACAAGGCTAAAAATGAGACAAGGCGGCGAGCCGCAAGGCGTACAAATAGTACGTCAAGGCGAGCCAACGCCGTATCATTGCGATTTTAATTCACTATAAACCGTTCGGCGGCGGCAAAGGCGTGGGTATGGCGGCGCAACGCCATGAAAACCGTCCGACCAAAGCAGCCTGCGCGGGGGTGTATTCACGCCGATTGGCGGATGTGTGCCAACAATAACGCCGCCACTTCGCCGCTGTGGCTGATAAACGGTGCGTGCGCGGCTTTGTCGATGACGTGCAGGCGTGCGTTCGGCAGGTGCTGCTGCAAATATTGCCCCATGCGGACGGGCGTGAGTGCGTCTTTGCCGCCGAAAATCAGCAGCGTCGGGCAGCGGATGTCGGCCAGTAGCGGGCGCATGTCGGCGTATTCGATGGCGGTGAGTGCGTCTGCCATGCCTTGCGGCGTGCCGTTGCGCAATACGTCGGGCAGCACGGCTTCGATAACGGCTTGGCGTTCGGGCGTGTGCAGCAGTTGCAGTTCCAAAAACTGGCGCATGTGCTTGGGATAATCGTCCTGAAACAGCGGCAGCATTTTGTGCAGCGCAGATTGGCGCAGGCCGACGTCGTAATCCGGTGCGGCGAAGAGTTTGGCGAAGGTGGCGCACAGTGTGAGGCTTTTCACTTTTTCGGGATAATGTGCGGCAATCCATTGCGCCACCACGCCGCCCAGCGACCAGCCGAACAGGTGGGTGTCCGGCCGCAGTTGCCCGGCAATATCGTCCGCCAGCGTGGCGATATCGAACGACGGCGGCATGGGCGATGTGCCGTGCCCCGCTAAATCGGGAATGCTGATGTGCCAGTCGCGGGGGAGGTGGGGCAGCAGCGGTTGGAAAATGCGGGCGTTGGTTGCCCAGCCGTGAATCAAACAAAGGGAGGTGTTCATGCGGTTCTTCCGTTTTGCCAAACCGTGCTTATTATGCCACGAAGTCCAAGCGGACGTGTTGTGCGCGGCATGTCGGGACGATTTGCGCCATGTGTTGCGCACGGGACGCTATTGCGCCTGCTGCACTAAAAGCAGCCTGCACACGGACGGCGCCGCCGGGTATGGCGGACTGTGCTTGGGTTGCGAAGCCGTGCCGCCGCCGTATCAGTGCTTTTGGGCGAGCGCACATTATATAAGCCCGCTGCCCGAACTGCTGCACCGCTGGAAACACGGCAGGCAGGCGGCGAATGCGCGCGTGTTTCAATGGCTGATGCAGGAGAATCCGCCGCCGTGGCTGGCGCAATGCGGTGCAGACTGCATTTTGCCGATGCCGGTTTCGCCGCAAAGGCGTTTGCAGCGCGGCTTCAACCAAAGCGACGAATTGGCGGGCTGGGCGGCGTGGCATTACGGCCTGCCAATGCTGCCTGCGGCTGCGGTGTCGCGCGAACACCGAGCCGCGCAGTCGTCGCTCAACCGCGAGCAGCGTTACGACAATATCCGGCAGATTTTTGCGCCGGGCGAAGTTGTTAAGAATCGTAAAGTTTTAATGATAGACGATATTTGTACCACAAAAGCCTCAATTTCCGAATTGGCAGGCAGCCTGCACCAGTCGGGCGCAGAAGCGGTTTTTGTATGGGTAGTCGCGTGTAGCGAATGAAAAAAAGTTTGACGGGCGGCGGCAAATTAGGGCATATTGCCGCCTTTCGTGCAAATCGAAATTGATAAATACCGAATAAAATCAATTGTAAAAATTGTTCTCAATAATATGTTTACCGTTGTTCTGTATCAGCCAGAAATTCCGCCCAACACGGGCAACATTATCCGTCTGTGCGCCAACACGGGCTGCAGCCTGCATTTGGTGAAGCCGCTGGGCTTCCCGCTGGACAGCAGCAAGATGAAGCGCGCGGGTTTGGATTATCATGAATTCGCACGGCTGACGGTGCATGAAAATTGGGAAGAATGTATGCAGGCGCTGGCCGGCAGACGCATTTTCGCGCTCACCACCAAAGGAACGGCGCGCCCCGACAAGGCGGCGTTCCAGGCGGGCGATGTGTTTGTGTTCGGACCGGAAACGCGCGGCTTGCCCGCCGAGATTCTGGATACTTTGCCCGAAAACCAAAAAATTCGCTTTCCCATGCTGCCGGACAACCGCAGCATGAATTTGTCGAATACCGTTGCCGTTACCGTGTTTGAAGCATGGCGGCAGCAGAACTATGCCGGCGGCGTTTGATGCAAAAGCAGCCTGCAGGTTCACCACTCTTCTTCAACTCAAGAACTGGACTTTGTTTTGACTAAAATTCACCATACTTTTTTAACGGGGCTGATGGTTTTGTGCGCGGCAGGTTGCTCGACCAATTCCACCGCCAATGCACAAACCGCTTCCGGCCGCAACCAAGTAGTACGCGCCGAGAAACTGCACCCCACCGCCAATTTGAGCTATAAAGTGGCCGGCGTGCGCTACCAACCCCGCAAAAATGTAGAAGGATTTACACAAACAGGACGAGCTTCATGGTATGGCGTACCGTTCCACGGCCGCCGCACTTCCAACGGCGAACGCTATGACATGAACAAACTCACCGCCGCGCATCCCACGCTGCCGATTCCCAGCTATGCGCGTGTGACCAATCTGGCCAACGGCCGCACCGTCGTGGTACGCATTAATGACCGCGGCCCGTTTCACGGCAACCGCGTGATGGATTTGTCGCGTGCCGCCGCACAACAATTAGGCTTCGTTAATGCGGGCACTGCCAACGTACGGGTTGAAGCCTTGCGTGCCGGCGATTCTTATTCCGCACCGCGCGTGCAGATGGCAGAAAACAAATCCGGCGCTGCCGCCCGCAACAACGGCAATCCTGATATTTTCGTGAACGTGAGAAGTTTTGCCCAAGCCTCCGATGCGCGTGCATTTATGCGTGTTGCCCAACGCCATTTATCGCGTCAGAACGAAGGACACCGCACGGTGATGGTGAAACAACAGGGCGGCGGATATACCGTCCGCATCGGCCCGTTCCGCGAACAGCAACGTGCGGATGAAATCCACCGCCGCTTGAAGCAAGAAATTATTTAATATGGCCGGACACAACAAAAGCAGCCTGCACTTGGAAATTTTAAAGTGCAGGCTGCTTTTTGCCGCCGTGATGATTTCAGGCAATAAAAAAAAGACTGCCTAATCAGCAGCCTTAAAAGACTTGGTGCCCAGGGTCGGACTCGAACCGACACACCTTGCGGCGGGGGATTTTGAGTCCCCTGCGTCTACCAATTTCGCCACCTGGGCGGTACGAAAGGAAGTGCGTACTATACGAAAATTATCCGGCCGTGTAAAGCCGTTTGACGGCACGGGCGGCGGTTGCTGGTTTAAGTTTTTCTATTTGCGCGTAATTTTGCCGATATTACCCGGCAAGGCGATGGAAAAAGGTGCGGCGGCGCGGCAAAATGCTAAAATGCGCGTTTTGACGGGCGCGGGAACAGGGGCGTATGCAATGGATAATTCGGATAAGTGGCTGATTCACCGGCATGTGGCGACAGAGTTGGACAGCCGTTTGGCAGTGGTGCGCCAAGTGCCGCAGCAGATTGTGCTGGCTGGCGCGGATGGCGATGTGAGCCGCCGTTTGCTGGCGCAGCGTTATCCGCAGGCAAAAATCACGGAGTGCGACACGCCCGAACGGTTGCAGGCTGCTTTGGACAACCGCCCGAAAAGCTGGCTGGACAAATGGCGCGGCAGCACATTGGCGGTGCAAAAGGCGTGCAATCCGAACCGCAACCTGCCGGCAATGGCGGCGGATATGCTGTGGGCAAATTTGAGCCTGCCGCTGGCAGAGGATTTGACGGCGGCGTTGGAAAACTGGACGCGTGCGCTGAAAACGGACGGAATGCTGTTTTTTTCGCATTTGGGTGCGGAAAGTTTGCAGGAAGTGCGCGAATTGCTGGCAGAGCAGGGCGTTGAGTGCGCCGCGCCCACGCTGGTCGATATGCACGATTTGGGCGACATGCTGTTTCATCACGGGTTTTACGACCCGGTCATGGATACGTTTTCGCTGCGCCTGACGTATAACAGCGAAAGCAGCCTGCACGCCGATTGGGAGACGCTGGACATTTGGCGGATTTTGCAGCCGTCCGATACGGCGCGCGCGCAGCAGATTGTGGACGAGGCGCACCGCGCAGGCCGTCTGCCGCACATCACGCTGGAAACCGTGTACGGCCACGCGCTGTGCCGCGCCAAATTAAACGAGGGCGAACAACTGGTTCAGTTTCACCGCCCGCAGAAACCGGTTTGACCGGTGCAGGCTGTTTTTAAAGCATACAAAAAAGCAGCCTGCACGTTGAAATTAAAAGCACGGATAGGACGGCGCAACGCCATCTGTGCCACTAAATTTAAAATATAAAATGGAAGGCAAAATATGATTGGTCGTTTACACGGCATTTTGGCGGAAAAGCAGCCGCCGCAAATCGTGATTGACGTGCAAGGCGTGGGCTATGAAGTGGAAGTGTCGATGCAGACGTTTTACACCCTGCCCGCAGCAGGCGAAGCGGTGCGGCTTTATACGCAGTTGATTGTGCGCGAAGATGCGCATTTGCTGTTCGGTTTTGCCGATGCGGGCGAACGGGCGACATTCCGCCAGTTGATTAAAGTGAGCGGCATCGGCGCGAAAACAGCGCTGGGGATTTTGTCGGCATTAAGCAGCGATGAGTTGGCGCAAGCCGTCGCGCAGGAAGACGTGAAGCGGTTGTCGAGCGTGCCGGGCATCGGCAAGAAAACGGCGGAGCGAATGATTTTGGAACTGCGCGGCAAATTGGCAGGCAGTTCGGCGGCTGATACGGCGTTATTTGCCGCAGCAGCGCAAGATAGCCGGCAAGACGTGGTGCAGACATTAATGGCGTTGGGCTATTCGGAGAAAGAAGCGCAGGCAGCCTGCAAATCCCTGCCCGACGATGTGGAAGTGGGCGAAGGGGTGCGTCAGGCGCTGAAATTGATGGTGAAGTAGGCCGCTGGATGAAGTGCAGGCTGCTTTTCACATATTATGAAGCTAGAGATGGGCAGTACGAGCGTAAAAATTTTGGAA
>NZ_GL870929.1:1296252-1343916 GCF_000190695.1 Kingella denitrificans ATCC 33394 | reverse complement strand
GGTGCTTTTATATGTATAAATTTCTCAAATAATCATTTTGGAAATGCTTCGACCAAAATGAAGCAAATGATAAATAAACAGGGCGTAACTCTCTTGGATAAAAAAAGCAGCCTGCGTTTGCCAAGAAGCATTGTGGTAGCGGCTGGTGGGTGTAGGAGAGTAGTTGGCTTTGATATCTAAATCTTCGGCAATCGCCATTGCTCTGGCAATATGCAAGGGATCGGAAATAATTACAATATCGTGCAGATGATGTTTTTGCATTAAAAAACGGGTATTGACCAGATTTTGATAGGTATCTTTGGAACGCATCTCAATTAAAATATCTTGTTCTGGAATACCTTGTTTCAGTGCAAAGTTCCGCGCCACTTCGGCTTCGGTTTCATAACCCGATTTCGGTGTGCCACCGGTGAAGATGAGTTTTCGGACATAGCCCGTTTGATATAAAGTAAGTGCGTGATTGATACGCTCGCGGAAAACTGGAGACGGCCTGTTGCCCCATGCGGCGGCGCCCAAAACAACGGCGGCATCTGCCTGCGGCAAGTCATTTTTCGGTTGCGAAAAGCGGTAAACCTGCCACGCGCACCAAAGTTGCAGGCTGCCAATTAAGAGCAGGCTCAACCCAAGGCCGCGTAGCCAATAATGCCGTTTTTTTCGTTGAATATTCATGCTTTGTCAGAAGTATTTTCCAGCCATTGGATTAGCCGTTCCAGAGGGCGCGCGACGACTGCGCCGTGTTGCGTAACAATAATCGGGCGTTCCAATAATTGCGGCGTTGCCAATAAAGCAGCCTGCAGGCTGCTTTCGTCTGCATGATCCAGTTGCAGTTCTTGATAAACGTTTTCTTTTTGGCGCAAGATTTCGCGAATGCTGCCCAAATTCAATTTTTGTTTCAACTGCGTTATTTCTTCCAAACTTAAAGGTTTTTCCAAATATAAGCGGATTTCGGGCGTGAAACCGTGCTCCGTCAGCCATTGCAAGGCTTCACGGGATTTGCTGCAACGTGGGTTGTGGTAAATAATCATGATTTTTTCCTGCAAAGAGAATCATTGTAGCGCAAGAAGCAGCCTACACAAAGCAATAAAAATCGCTATAATCTTTTATTTTTAAAACGAGTCACTTATGGCAATTTGGCAAAACGGGCGCTATGGTGCGGCGCAGCAATACGCATCATCCAACTGCGAAGCGCGTCCTGTGGGCGAACCGGTCGATTTGATTGTGCTGCACAATATTTCGCTGCCGCCTTTTGAATATGGTTCGGACGCCATTGCCCGATTGTTCACCAATCAAATTCAAACGGATCAGCACCCGTTCTTTGCCCAGTTGGCTGATTTACGCGTGTCCAGCCATTTTGTGGTTTTGCGCACGGGGCAGGTGCAGCAGTTCGTGTCGTGCGATGATATGGCGTATCACGCAGGGATTTCGCAATTTCACGGGCGGGAAAAATGCAATCGTTTTTCCATCGGCATCGAGTTGGAGGGCTGTGATTTCGAGCCGTTTACTGAAGCACAATATGCCGCACTGCTGCCCTTGTTGCACGATATTTGCGCGGTTTATCCGATTGCTGCCATTACCGGACATCAAGACATTGCACCGCAGCGGAAAACCGATCCCGGACATTTTTTTGACTGGTGCAGGCTGCAACGGAGCGGGCTGCCCATCGACCGGAATACCCGCCCATAAATTTCGGGTTTGCCAAGTTTGCAGGCTGCCAGCCAACGTTAAATCCGTTATAATAATGTAAATATCGACCATAAGAGAGCACGTATGACTTTCCCTCTGATGATAATTTTGTTGTTGGCCGTTTTGTTGGCAGTCATGCTGTACAACTTTTATCAGGAACAAAGATACCGCCGTCAGATTCGCCGCCAATTCGGTCATTCCGACCATGATGCGCTGCTGGGCAGTCAGACGCAATCGGTGCGCGACGGGCAATATCTCACCGGCAAGCGTAAAATAGCGGGCGAGGAAGAATCTGCTGCGCCCATGGTGGCCAAAGTGGCCGAGTTCGGCAAGGTGCAGCCAGAGTTGGCAGAGGAAACGCCGTTGCGGAAAGCCGCTGATGCTGCCGAAGAAAATCCCGTTTTGGAAAAGCAGCCTGCACCACCTGCCGCCGCCGAATCTTCCGAGCCTTTGCACACGGCGCACACCATGCCGTTTTCGCTGATTGAAGAAGAAGCGGAAGAATTGAAAGAATTGCTCGCTGCGGAAACCGAAACGGCCGAACTGGCAGCCGACGGGCAGAAAAAATTCCAGTTCGACAATGAAACTTCGGCCACTCCCAACAAAGAGGCCTCTTCACGCCGCCTTTTGGTGGAATTGGACGGATTGGCACGCGCAGAGCTGCCATGGTTTGACGAACGTTTTGATTATTTGGCCTATGTGGCCCTGTATCAGCCCAAAGAATTGCAACGCCTGCCGCGCCTGTCGGGCAACGGCAACGGCCGCTTTCAAATTGCAGGCTGCACGATGGACGGACGCTTTCAGTTGGCCGAGCCGATTCCGGGCGTGCATTATCAGGCCTTTGTGATTGGTTTGCAGGCCATCAGCCGCGCAGGTTTGCTGTCGGATGGCGATTTGCATTATTTCCAAAAACAAGTGCAGCAGTTTGCCGAAGAAATGGACGGCCGCGTACACTTCAAGCCGCTGCACCGCTTCCTGAAAGCCGCGCAGCCGTTTGACGAATTGTGTGAGCGCGTGGATCAAACCATCGCCATTCATTTGGTATCGAGCACGCAGATTGCGGGCGATTTGTTGCGTCACGAATTGGAAAATTCGGGTTTTGTGTTGCAGGAAGACGGCAGTTTTGCAACGCGCAACAAGGCGGGTGACCCGGAATATGTGGTGGTTACGCTGGATGGCACGGCATTTACCGAGGCTTTGCTGGCGCAGCAGTCCTATAAAGGATTCAGCATGTTGTTCGATATCACGCGCATTGCCGATGGTGCGGACAAATTCAACCAGTTCATGGCATTGGCGGTGAAACTGTCGGGCGCGATGAATTTGCAGTTGGTGGACGATCATGTGCGCCAGCTGTCCACCGATTGGCTCAAAGAGGTGCGTAGCTACGTTCAGGACCGGCAGGAAGAAATGCTGCGCGCGAACATCGAACCGGGCAGCGCATTGGCCAAACGCCTGTTTTCGTAATACGGACAATCAAAAGCAGCCCGCACTTGGTTTTGGAAGTGCAGGCTGCTTTTTTGTATGCAAATACTGACGGACATGTTCATGCAACAGTTCTATATGGGCGCTGATTACCGCAGCTTGCCGTTCCAATTCAGATTGAAAAGCAGCCTGCACTCTAAAAATCAAGTGCAGGCTGCTTTTGCTCTGTTCGCCGCCTTATTCGGGACGCATCTGCGGGAATAAAATCACGTCGCGGATGGTTTGCGAATCGGTCAGCAGCATCACCAAGCGGTCGATGCCGATGCCGCAACCGCCTGTCGGCGGCAAACCAAATTCCATGGCGCGAATGTAGTCGGCATCGTAGTGCATGGCTTCGTCATCGCCCGCGTCTTTTTGCGCCACTTGCGCTTTGAAGCGTTCGGCTTGGTCTTCGGGATCGTTCAACTCGGAATAGCCGTTTGCCAGCTCACGGCCGACAACGAACAATTCGAAACGCTCGGTTAAGCCTTGTTTCGTATCCGAAGCGCGTGCCAACGGGGAAACTTCAACCGGATAATCGACGATGAAGGTCGGGTTCCACAATTTGCTCTCGGCGCAACCTTCAAACAGGGCGAGTTGCAGGCTGCCGATGCCGGGAGACGGCGGCAGGCTTTCGCCGTGTTTGACGACTTCTTTTTTCAGCCACTCCGCATCGTTCAACTGTTCGTCGGTGTAGTGCGGATTGTATTTTTTGATGGCTTCGAGAATGGTCAGGCGCTCAAACGGGCTTTCCAAATCGACTTCTTTGCCGTTGTAGCTGATTTTCGCCGTGCCGTTTACCGTGCGCGATGCGTTGCGGATGATGTCTTCCGCCATCTGCATCATGCGTTCGTAGTCGGAGAAGGCTTCGTAGAATTCAATCATGGTGAATTCAGGGTTGTGGCGCACGGACATGCCTTCGTTGCGGAAGCTGCGGTTGATTTCAAACACGCGCTCCAAACCGCCGACCACCAGGCGTTTCAGATACAGCTCGGGCGCAATGCGCAGGTAGAGCGGGATGTCCAAAGCGTTGTGATGGGTCACGAAGGGTTTCGCCGTCGCGCCGCCGGGAATCGGGTGCATCATCGGGGTTTCGACTTCGAGATAATGCTCGTTCACCATGAAATTGCGCACGGATTGGATGATTTGGCTGCGTTTGATAAACGTATTGCGTGATTCTTCGTTGGCAATCAAATCGACGTAGCGTTGGCGGTATTTGGTTTCCTGATCGCTCAAGCCTTTGTGTTTGTCGGGCAGCGGGCGCAGGGATTTGGACAACAGGCGGATGTCGGACACGCGCACGGTCAATTCGCCTTTGCCGGTTTTGAACAAAGTGCCTTCCGCACCGATGATGTCGCCCAAGTCCCAATGGTTGAAATCGTCCAAAACTTCCTGACTCACGCCTTTGTTGTTCAGATAAAGCTGGATTTGGCCGGTCACGTCTTGAATGGTGGCAAAGCTCGCCTTGCCCATTTCACGTTTGAGCATTATGCGGCCGGCAATTTTGACGGGAACGGCTTGCGGGTCGAGTTCTTCTTTGCTGATTTCGCCGTATTGGGCGTGCAAATCGGCGGCAAAGCTGTCGCGCTTGAAGTCGTTGGGATAGGCAATGCGCTGTTGGCGGATGTTGTGCAGTTTTTCGCGGCGCAGGGCGATGATTTGGTTTTCGTCCAACTGCGGCTCGGTTTGCGGATTTTGTTGTTGTTCGCTCATCTTGTTCTCGTTTCGTTAAATTTGGAAAAATACCGCACATTTTACAGCAGCCTGCACGCTTTGCGGAACTGGCGGTGCGGTTTTTTTCATGTTCGGGGAAGCGGTTGATATTTCTTTGGAGGCGATTTTGCCGCTGTAAATGCAACGCATTGCGTGTATCGGCAAAACAACAGCCAAATCAATCGATTAAAATGGTCGCTGTCAAGAATGGCTGGTTGGTTTAACTGCTTGCTAATAAAAGGAAATAGGAATTGTTTGATTTATGTTAAACTTTCAGGCCGTTTTATCTTGTATTTGATGAAAACCAATTTATCTTTCATAAAAATTCATCTGAAATCATTGAATGCGGTAAAATATTGTCAGGAGTCTGTAAAAACAACCGTTTTGCAAAACGCGCGGGGTGTTTTTACGCAGTGTATGCCTTGCGCTGCACTTTAAAACAATGTCATCCATTAAGGAGGATGGAATGATAAAATTTTTAGTAGCGGCCGACTTTTCCCCCATCAGCTTCGGCGGCTGGCATTTGCTGAATGCGCATTTGCAGAAAGTAACCGATTTGCCGATTCACATGGTGGTGGCGGAAAGCCGCAGCGAGCAGAAAGACGGCTTGTTCCATCAAAAAAATCCGTTAGTCTATGCCGACCCGATGGACGCGGTGCAGCTGGTGCAGGAGCAAGGCTATCTGCCGGTGGCGCGCCTGCGTGGCGAATCGGATGAAGTGCTGTTGGTCGGTGCGGCGGAAGGTGCGTATCAGGGCGCGGCGGATGTGAAAGCAGCCTGCAAAATTCTGGCGGCCGACAGCGTTCATTTGCGGCAGGCAGGTTTGCGCTTGCTGCCGGATTTAACCCAAGCGGATGTGGAATGGGTGAATGTGGAAACGTTTCAGGAAACGGCGCGCCGCCTGACCAATCAGGAAGCCGATGCAGCCGTGTTGCTGAACAGCACTTTTGCGCTGCTTTTGCCTGGAACGCGCAACCGACTGAAAATATTGGCGCAAAGCCAGATGGGCGGTTTGCATCACGCAGTGTTGCTGCATCCGGATTATGCGGAAAAGCAGCCTGCATTCACGGAGGCATTCGCCAAATTGGACGAATCGCCCGAAGGAAAGCGGATTTTGATGGATTTGGAATTGGCAGGGTTTGACGCGCTGTCGGCGGAAGAAATGACGGCGATGGCCGGCCGGCTGGCAACGGAGCAGGCTGCCGAAGAAAGCGCGGCAGAGGCGGAAACTGAAACGGAAACCGAAACAGAAGCCGAACAATAAGCAAAAGCAGCCTGCACACTGCACAAATGGCGAAAATTGTGGCATAATGCGCCATCTCTCGCTTTGTCGAGAGATAATTTTGGAGTTTGCGGCCGGTTCGTTCCGAACTGTGCAAACTTGTCCGCCGAAAGGCTTATTTTATTTTAGGAAAACAAAATGGCATTGACCGTTGAACAAAAAGCGCAAATCGTTAAAGATTTCCAGCGCAAAGAAGGCGATACCGGTTCTTCAGAGGTGCAAATCGCATTGCTGACATTCCGTATCAATGATTTGACTCCCCACTTCAAAGCAAATCCGAAAGACAAACACAGCCGTCGCGGTTTGCTGAAAATGGTGAGCGCACGCCGCCGCTTGTTGGCTTACTTGCGCCGTACCGATGCGGACACTTACCGCAACGTGATTACGCGCTTGGGTCTGCGTAAATAATCCTTGCCCGCGAAGTGCAGGCTGCTTTTTGTAAGGCAGCCTGCACTTTTTTGTGTCTGCCTTAACCTTTGCAGGGCGTATCTTGACTGTTTTTAACGCTTTCTTGCGACAAATCAGGTAAAATGTGCAAGCCGCTTTTTTGCAACACCATGCGCAAACCGGCAACACATTTCATGCAATCCAAGAACATCCGAATATGAAGTTTTTACCTTATTTTTACCATTTTGCAGGCAGTTTGGCATTGAGCTTGGCATTGACCAACATTGCCGAAGCCGCACCGAAGGCAAAGCCGGCACAGCAAGCGGCACGCCCCAAGGCAGGCGCACAAAACGCCAAACCGCCGCAAAATGCAAAGCCCGCACAAAATGCGAAGACGGGACGGGACGCAAAGCCTGCCCCAAACGCCAAGCCGGCACAGAGCAGCAAAACGCCTGCCAATTCACGTTCCAATAACGACAAATCCCGCAGCAGCACTTCATCGCGCAATCAGCGCAACAACGACGACGAAATCGGCCGTGCGGCGCGCCAGGCAGCCAATGCCAACAACCGCGCCAATTCACGTTCCAATAACGACAAATCCCGCAACAACACTTCATCGCGCACCCAGCGCAACAATAATGACGACGAAATCGGCCGTGCGGCACGTCAGGCAGCCAATGCCAATAATCGTGCCAACAGCCGCGGCAGCAATGCCAATTCGCGCAGCAGCACCCCGCCGCGTGCACGCCGCAATGACGATGAAATCGGTCAGATTGCGCGCCAGGCAGGGAGCGGCAGCACTACCAGCCGCACAGAAAATACGGCGCGCAGCAATGATGACGAAATCGGTCGGATTGCGCGCCAAAGTAGCGTTACCGAAAGCCCACCGCCTGCCGTATCGTCATCGGCGGGGCGCGGCGATGTGGATGATTTGATTGGCAGCGCAATGGGCTTTTTGGGCGTGGCCTACCGTTTTGGCGGCGCGTCGCCTTCAGGCTTCGATTGCAGCGGTTTCATGCAGTATATTTTCCGCAAGGCGTTTGCCGTGAACCTGCCGCGCACTTCGGCCGAGCAGGCAAATGTGGGCGTGGCGGTGAACCGCAGCCAGTTGCAGCCGGGCGATATGGTGTTTTTCCGCACGGCAGGCAGCCGCATTTCCCATGTGGGCATGTATATCGGCAACGACCGCTTCATCCACGCGCCCAGAACGGGCAAGCGTATCGAAATCACCAGCCTGTCCAACCGTTATTGGAGTGCGCGTTACGCAACGGCGCGCCGTGTGAAACGCCAAAACGCGCAGAACTTTATCCGCAACTAACCGTGTTTGGAGAATGAATGGCACAACCCGAAATGCCCAAATGGTTCGGCGATGACGGTTCGCCCGTGTCGTGCACCGAAAAAATCAAAGTGATGTCGCAGAATATGGACGAGCTGTTCCAAGCAGCGCAAGATGCATTTGAAGACGCGCTGCTGATGGGGTGCAGCGAAGCGCAGGTGCGCGAATATTTGCAGCAGTTGGTTCGCGGTGTGGAAAACCCGTATCGGTAGGCACGAAAAAGCAGCCTGCACTTTTCTGAAGAATCTGTATTTATGAATCAGCGACAAATTATATTGGATACCGAAACCACGGGTTTCGAGCACAGCCGCGCGGACAATCCCGACCGCATGATTGAATTTGCCGGTTTGGAAATGGTGAACCGCCAATTCACGCAAAACGATTTGCACCTTTATATTCATCCGGAGCGCGATATTCCCGCCGAAGCCACTGCCGTGCACGGCATCACGCTGGACGATTTGGCCGACAAACCCGTGTTTGCCGACGTGGCGCAGCAGATTTTCGATTTTCTGAAAGGCGCGGAACTGATTATCCACAATGCGAAATTCGACGTGGGTTTCCTGAACGCCGAATTTGCCCGTGTCGGGCTGCCGAATATCGACAGCGTCTGCACGGTGGTCGATACGCTGGAAATGGCGCGCAAGCGTTATCCTGGCCAGAAAAACAGTTTGGACGCGCTGTGTACGCGGCTGGGCGTGGACAGAAGCCGCCGCGTGCTGCACGGCGCGTTGATTGACTGCGAACTGCTCGGCGGCGTGTATTTGGCGATGACGCGCGGCCAATTCAGTTTGGACGATGCGTTTGCGGCGGATAATGCCGTGTCGGCGGGAAATGCGGCAAAAGGTGCGCTGGCAGCGCCTTTGTCGGCAGGAAAATTGAAAGTGCAGGCTGCTTCTGAAGAAGAATGCGCGGCACACGAGAATTATTTGGATGGCTTGGACAAAGCGGCAGGCGGCCGCTGCATTTATCGTCAGTCGGACAATCCGAACTGACGGCGGTAGTAAACCAGCGGCGGTTGCTGCTGGGCGTTCGGCGCGGAGATTTCGTCCAACTGCACATAAAAAACGCTGTGGGTGCCGATGCTGTGTTCTGCGGTGATGTGGCCGTGCAAATGCGCCAGCGCGCCTTCAATCTGCAACTGCCCCGTGCTGCCGCGGTGCCAGATGTGTTGCTCGAAGCGTTCGGCGGGTGTGAGCGCGGTCATGCCGGCAAAATGTTCGGCCGCATCCTGCTGGTGTGCCGCCAATACGTTAATGCACAAATGGCGGTTACTCTGCAAAATCGGGTGGATGCGTGTTTTCTGATTCACGCACAGCAACATGGTCGGCGGTTCGTCCGTCACGGCGGCCACAGCGGTCATGGTGATGCCGTATCGTCCCGCCTCGCCGTCGGTGGTGATGATGTGCACGCCCGATGTGCAAAATGACATGGCTTCACGGAATTGTTGTCGGATAGTGTCGTTGGCGGTCATGGAGATATCGGAAAAAGTGAATTGGTCGGTTGCGGCAACAGGCAAAAAGCAGCCTGCACTTTAAGGAGCGCGTGTTCCGGAGTGCAGGCTGCTTTTGTATCGCGGGAATCTGGTCGCCCGTTATGGTGGATTAAAATAAAAATGAGACAAGGCAGCGAGCCGCAAGGCGTACAGGTAGTACGTCAAGGCGAGCCAACGTCGTATCATTGCGATTTTAATTCACTATATTTATGCCTGATACACGCGCCGCATGCGTTTGATGTGGCACAGGATTTCATAGGGGATATGCCCTGCGGACTGCGCCAGTTCGTTGATGGAAACACTGTCGCCGAACAGCTCGACTTCGTAGGCCGAATCGGCGGGGACGTGGCTCAAATCGACGGTTAGCATGTCCATGGACGCGCGGCCGATTAAGCGTGAGCGCATACCGTTGATGAACACGGGCGTGTCGGTGGGGGCGTTGCGCGGATAGCCGTCCGCATAGCCGCACGCCACCAAGCCCACGCGCGTGGAACGTTTCGTGTAAAACGATGCGCCGTAACCAATCGGTTCGTGCGGCTGCAAAACGCGTTCGGCAAACACTTGGGAGGCAACGCGCATCACGGGTTTCAAATCGGCTTCAAAGCAGCCTGCACCTGCGGCGAAGGGCGATACGCCGTATAACGCCAAACCGGCGCGCCCCCATTCGCGTCTGGCTTCGGGATAGGCCAAAATCGCCGCCGAATTGGCCAGGCTGCTGTCGCCGCCCAGTCCTTCACATGCCGTGTCGAACGTGTCGATTTGCATTTCCGTCATGCCGCGTTCCGCATCGTCCGCGCAGGCGAAATGGGTCATTTTAACGATTTTGCCGATTTTGGGGCTTTGTTGCAGCGCGTGGTAAGCCGCGGCATAGTTGTGCGGGAAAAAGCCGGCGCGGTGCATGCCGCTGTCCATTTTCAGCCACACGGTTGCAGGCTGCTTCCAATCGTGCGCCAAGCAGTCTTCCAGCTGCGTTTGCTGGTGGATGACCGTCCATAAGCCGTATTGTTCCACCAGCGCATATTCGTGCGGCTCGAATACGCCTTCCAGCAGCAGAATCGGGCTTTTAATCCCGTTTTCGCGCAGCGTGACGGCTTCTTCCAGAAACGCCACCGCAAAACCGTCGGCCATGTCGTCCAAGGCTTTTGCGCATTGCACTGCGCCGTGCCCATAGGCATCCGCCTTCACGACGGCCAGCAAATTCTGCCCGTGCATTTCTTTGAGCACGCGGTAATTGTGGCGCAGGTGCGCCAGTCTGATTTCTGCAACTAAAGGACGCATGATTTCACTCCGAAAGGAAAAATGAACGCGCAGGCAGCCTGCAAAAGCGCTATTATAGACGAAAACCGTTCCCTTTTTTCAGCTTTACCGCCCGCAGTGCGAAAAGAATGGATAAAGCACTTGCCTAAACAATACAAAAGCTAATAAAATGCACGGTTTTCTATATCCACTCAACTCGCAAAGCTTTGCGAATTTACAAGGAATATAAGCATGGTAGTTATCCGTTTGGCCCGTGGCGGCTCTAAAAAACGTCCTTTTTACAACATCATCGTTGCCGACAGCCGCAGCCGTCGCGACGGTCGCTTCATTGAGCGCGTGGGCTTCTACAACCCCGTTGCCAATGAAAAACAAGAGCGCATCCGCATCGCCGCAGACCGTTTGAACCACTGGGTTGCACAAGGCGCGCAAGTGAGCGAAGCCGTTGCCAAATTGGTTAAAGAGCAAAAAGTTGCCGCTTAATCCATGAGCGGCAGTCAAAACTGGGTCGCCATGGGCTATATCAAAGGCGCATTCGGTGTTAAAGGCTGGGTTAAAGTCCACGCCGGAACTGAATATGCCGACAGCCTGTTGGATTACCCCGAATGGCGTTTGACCAAAGGTGGCAATGTCCGGGTTGCCGAAATCGAAGCCAGCAAAGTGGCCGGCGACGAATTGCAAGTTAAATTCGCCCACATTAACGACCGCGACGAAGCCGCATTATTGCGCGGCTACACCATCGAAATCGCACGCGAAAACTTTGCCGAAACCGAAGAAGACGAGTATTACTGGGCGGATTTGGTCGGTATGAGCGTTGTGAACCGCGAACAGGCGGTTTTGGGCGAAGTGGTCAAACTCATGGAAACCGGCGCGCACGATGTTTTGGTGGTGCGCGGCGAATACGGCGAAAAACTGATTCCGTTCGTGTCGCACTATATTGACGGCGTGGACGCGGAAAACCGCAAAATTACCGCCGATTGGGGCGTGGATTACTGATGCTGATTCAAGCCGTTACGCTGTTTCCTGAAATGTTCCGCAGCATCGTCGAATACGGTGTGACGGGACGGGCGCACAAACAGAACCTTTGGCAGTTTTCCGCCATTAATCCGCGGCAGTTCGCCGATAACAAACTGGGCTATATCGATGATAGGCCGTTTGGCGGCGGTGCCGGCATGGTGATGATGGCGGAGCCTTTGTGCAAGGCGGTCGAATTTGCCAAGCAAAGCAGCCTGCAGCCTGCACGGGTGATTTATTTAAGCCCGCAGGGCGCGCCATTGACACACAAAAAAGTGGTCGAATTGTCGCAGCTGAGCCATTTGGTTTTGCTATGCGGCCGTTACGAAGGCGTGGACGAGCGCGTGCTGCAAAGCTGCGTTGACGAAGAAATCAGTATTGGTGATTTTGTGGTGTCGGGCGGCGAATTGCCCGCCATGATGCTGATGGACGCGGTGTTGCGTTTTGTGCCCGATGTGCTAGGCGACATGGCGTCAGCCGAACAGGATTCGTTTGCCGACGGCTTGCTGGATTATCCGCATTACACGCGGCCGGCAGAATTTCAGGGCATGGGTGTGCCGGAAGTTTTAACTTCGGGCAATCATGCGTTGATTGCGGAATGGCGATTGGAACAATCGTTGCGCCGCACATTGATGCGCCGACCAGATTTGCTGGAAAAGCGCGATTTACTCCCACAGGAAATCCGACTTTTAGACAAAATCCGTCAGGAAAGCAACGGAGAATCCATATCATATTAAGGAAAAAAACATGAATCTGATCCAACAATTGGAGCAAGAAGAAATTGCCCGTTTGAACAAAGACATCCCTGAATTTGCACCCGGTGATACCGTGGTGGTATGGGCGCGCGTGGTGGAGGGTAACCGTACCCGTCTGCAAGCGTATGAAGGCGTTGTGATTTCTCGCCGCAACCGTGGCTTGAACAGCAACTTCATCGTCCGCAAAATTTCGAACGGCGAAGGTGTTGAGCGTACATTCCCGCTGTACTCACCACGCGTAGAGAAAATCGAAGTGAAACGCCGCGGTGATGTGCGCCGTGCGAAACTGTACTACTTGCGCGGTCTGACTGGTAAAGCGGCTCGTATTAAAGAAAAACTGCCTGCACGCAAACAAGCGTAATAGGGCATATTGGAAAAGCAGCCTGCACTTTGTTTATTGAAGTGCAGGCTGCTTTTTTTCTTCTTCGGCAATGCGATAAAATTTTCTAATCGAATTGGCTTAACTTATCTTTACTTTTTTTAAAAATTTTGGCATAGTTAGCAACTTTCAGATTTCAGTAGTCAAAACAGAGGTGCGTATTATGTCGAATCAACAGACATCGACCGCAAAACCCAAACGGGAAACTTTCTCGGGACAAAAAGCGTTTATTTTTGCCGCCATCGGCTCGGCAGTGGGCTTGGGCAATATTTGGCGTTTCCCTTATGTAACGTATGATAATGGCGGCGGCGCGTTCATCATTCCTTATTTGGTGGCATTGCTGACGGCGGGCATTCCACTGTTGTTTTTGGATTATGCCATCGGGCACAAATACCGTGGTTCTGCGCCGCTGTCGTTCCGCCGCATGAGTTCTAAGTTGGAAGCATTCGGCTGGTGGCAGGTGCTGATTAACGTCATCATCGGTATTTATTATGCCGTGATTTTGGGTTGGTCGGCCAGCTACACCTATTTCTCGCTCAACAAAGCGTGGGGCAGCAATCATGCCGATTTCTTCTTTAAAGAATATCTGCGGATGGCGGATGGTGCCGGCGTCAGCATGGACTTCGTCTCTGCCGTGACTTTGCCACAAATCGGTGTGTGGGCGTTTATTTTGATTGTCATGGCGCTGGGCGTGCAAAAAGGCGTGGGCAAATCTTCGGCATTTTTCATGCCGCTGCTCACCGTCATGTTCGGTATTTTGGTGGTCAGCTCGCTCTTTCTGCCGGGCGCGGCCAAAGGCTTGAATGCGCTGTTCACGCCGAACTGGGACAAACTGCTTGAACCGGCCGTGTGGATTGCCGCCTACGGGCAGATTTTCTTTTCGCTGTCCATCTGCTTCGGCATCATGGTAACGTATGCATCTTATTTGAAACGCGATACCGATTTGACCGGCTCCGGCTTGGTGGTGGGTTTCGCCAACAGCAGCTTTGAATTGCTGGCCGGTATCGGCGTGTTTGCCGCATTGGGCTTTATGGCGCAGGCGGGCGGCAAGGAAGTGAGCGAGGTGGCGACATCGGGCATCGGTTTGGCGTTTATCGCCTTCCCTGCCATTATCGACCAAGCGCCGATGGGCAGCCTGCTGGGCGTGCTGTTTTTCGGTTCGCTGTTGTTTGCCGGCGTCACTTCGCTGATTTCGATTCTGGAAGTGATTATTGCCGCCGTGCAGGACAAGCTGCACTGGGGACGCGTGGTTTCGACCATCGTCGTGTGCGTACCGATGGCGTTGTTGTCCATTGCGCTGTTCGGCACCACCACGGGCTTGCCCATGTTGGACGTGTTGGACAAATTCGTAACCAATTTCGGCATTGTCGCCGTTGCCTTTTTCTCGTTGGTGGCAATGGCAATCGGCAAATATCTGCCTACATTGGCAGAGCATATCAACCGCACATCATCTTTTAAGGTTGGCAAAATGTGGGTGTTGGTGTCCGGCATATTGACGCCGGTGGTGTTGGGTTACATGCTGTTCAGCGAACTGACCAAGATTATCAAAGAAGGATATGAAAATTATCCCGATTGGTTTGTGAATACGTTCGGCTGGGGCATGGCAGGGGGATTGATTGTGTTAGCGATTATTTTGTCGCGCCTGGCATGGCACGGTCGCGACCAAGCAGAGGAGAACAACCATGAACAATAGTGCCGTCATTATGATGCTGGTGGCGATTGTGATTATCTGGGGCGGATTGATTGCCTCGCTGGTACATTTGCTCAAAGCAAAACGTGATGATTGAAGCGTAGAATAAAGTGCAGGCTGCTTTTGGTAACCGAAAAAGCAGCCTGCACTTTTATTCGTGCGACATTACAAATGCCCAATCATGCCCATGCCGTAGCGGCGCATTGCAGATTTCACTATAATGCAGCCATCAAGCTCAAAGGAAACCCAATGATTAACTTGTACCAACGACTGAACCTTCCGCCCACCGCCAGCCGTGCCGAAATTGAAGCCGCATTGGCGCAATACCATTCCGAGCTTAGCGATGCCGAAATCCGCGGCGTGCAGGAATGGCTGCTGGTCAATGAAGTGCGTTATCGCTATGATGCGAGACTGCGCCAAGAACAACCGAGTTTCTTTATTCCATCGCAAAAGCAGCCTGCACCTGCCGCTCCGTCCCACAGCGGGCACGGCGGTTATTACACGCCCAAATTGTATAACCCCACCGTGGCCGCCGTGCTGGGCATTCTGTTATCCCCCATCATCGGCGCATGGCTGCATGCCATTAACTGGCGCGAATTGGGCAATGAAGATGCCGCACGGCAGAATATGTATGTGGTGTATGGCACGATTGTGTTCGGCATATTGAGTACGCTCCTTTATTTTTTTGCCGCAATCGAAATTCCTATTATGGGTTGGTCGATTGCGCTGGGCTGGTTTTTCAGTATCGGCAAAAACCAAATCGACTTTCTGCGCCGAGAAGCCGGCAATGATTACATGCGCAAAAAATGGAGCAAAGTCGTGAAGTGGATCATTTTCGGCATTTTGGCTTATTTTTTCGTTTACTATTTTGCTTTGTATTTTCTCTATACGTCAGGCAGCCTGCACCCCAGCGTAATGGAGTTCATCAGGAAGATGTTGGAAGAGGCCGCCCGTGGTGCTGCTGCCCAGCCATAAATTGGCAACAAGAAAATCCCTAGTCTGCGGACTAGGGATTTGTTTTTTGAAGCCGGATTATTTCAATTTGGTTTCTTTGTAAATCACGTGCTTGCGGGCAACAGGGTCAAATTTTTTGATTTCCAATTTGCCGGGCATTGTGCGTTTGTTTTTGGTCGTGGTGTAGAAATGACCAGTGCCGGCAGATGATTCCAATTTGATTTTATCGCGCATAATCGTATTCCTTTAAATTAGATAGCTTCACCGCGTGCACGCAAATCAGCCAAAACGGCATCGATACCGTTTTTATCGATAGTGCGCAAAGCAGCATTTGATACACGAAGGCGAACCCAACGGTTTTCGCTCTCTACCCAAAAACGGCGTGATTGCAGGTTAGGCAAAAAACGGCGTTTGGTTTTGTTGTTGGCATGTGATACGTTGTTGCCGGACACGGGGCGTTTGCCGGTGATTTTGCAAACTTTTGCCATGATTGGTCTCCAAACTTTAAAAATAAACGGGTTAAACAAACTGCGGCCATCCGCCGCAAAAAGGGCAATCCTTACAACGACCTAGCTGTATTTCAGTGCGGATTGCCCGTTGAAATGCTTATCAGGAAAATAAGTTTTGCCTGCGAAAACGGCGAATTATACAAGGTTTGTGCTTGTTATGCAAAGGTTTTAAATCGCCATCAGGTCTTCTTCTTTGGCAGCCAGCATTTTATCGACATCGGCAATGTATTTGTCGGTCAGCTTTTGCACGGATTCTTCGGCGCGGCGTGCCTCGTCTTCGGAGATTTCTTTGTCTTTGAGCAGTTTTTTCACATGGTCGTTGGCATCGCGGCGCACATTGCGGATGGAAACGCGGCCGTCTTCGGCTTCGCCGCGCACGACTTTAATCAGGTCTTTGCGGCGCTCTTCGGTGAGCATGGGCATGGGGACGCGGATTAAGTCGCCCACGGACGAAGGGTTCAGGCCCAGGTTGGAATCGCGGATGGCTTTTTCGATTTTGGCGGCCATGTTGCTTTCAAAGGGTTTGACGCCGATGGTGCGTGCGTCCAGCAGGGTAACGTTGCCCACTTGGCTGACGGGGACTTCGCTGCCCCAGTATTCGACGGTTACTTGGTCGAGCAGGCCGGTGTGGGCGCGGCCGGTGCGTACTTTGGCCAGGTTTTCGCGCAGCACTTCCAGCGAGCGCTGCATTTTGTTTTCGGCGGTTTTTTGAATGTCGCTAATCATGTGTCGTCCTTCAATCAATATTAATAGTGGAATGAAATAGTAAACGGTTAATGGTAAAGCGTTTGCACGGCAACGGCAAGGGTTGCGCGGCAATAAAAAGCAGCCTGCACTTTGTTTTTCGGAGTGCAGGCTGCTTTTTGCGGGTTAGTTATGCACCAGCGTGCCTTCGTCTTTGCCCTGTACCACATCGCGCAGCGCGTTTTCTTTGTGGATGTCGAACACGACGATGTTCAGGTTTTGCTCTTGGCACAGGGTGAATGCGGTGGCGTCCATCACTTTCAGTTTTTTGTCGATGGCTTCGGCAAAGGTAACGGATTTATAGCGCGTGGCATTCGGGTTGGTGCGCGGGTCGGCGGTGTAGATGCCGTCCACGTTGGTGGCTTTGAGCATGACGTTGCAGCCCATTTCGGCACCGCGCAGGGCGGCGGCGGTGTCGGTGGTGAAGAACGGGTTACCCGTGCCAGCGGCGAAAATCACGATTTTGCCTTCTTCCAGATATTGGATGGCTTTGGGGCGGGTGTAGGTTTCGGCAATTTGCTGCATGGCCAAAGCAGACTGCACGCGGGCTTTCGCGCCGATGCTTTCCAGCGCGTCTTTCAATGCCAATGCGTTCATGACGGTGGCCAGCATGCCCATATAGTCGGCAGTGGCCCTGTCCATGCTGCCGGCTTGTGCGGACACGCCACGGAAAATGTTGCCGCCACCCACCACGATGGCGATTTCCACGCCCAAATCCGAAATTTCTTTGATTTGGCGCGCCGTCTGCATGATGGTGTCGCGGTTGATGCCGAACGGGTCTTTGCCCATCAGCGATTCGCCGGATAGTTTCAATAAAACGCGGCGGTATTGCACAGTGCTCATTTTTAATCCCTTTGTTTTGGAGAAAACGGCGGCAATTATACGCCATTTGCCGATATTCTTCATGCTTGCGGCGGCAGAAAAAAGCAGCCTGCACATGAAAAACAGCCGTATAGTGCATTCACTTCACTTCCGTTATAATCAACGCTTCTGCCCATGTTTGAACACGAAGGTATCCACATGACACCACCCAGCAGTACGCAAACCATTCCGGAACACCACACCGTGCCGCACCATGTCGCCGTGATTATGGACGGCAACGGTCGCTGGGCGAAAAAACGCTTCATGCCCCGCGTGATGGGGCACAAAAAAGGGCTGGACGTTTTGGAAAATATGTGCCGCGTGTGCGACCGCGCTGGTGTCCGTTTTTTAACCGTGTTTGCCTTTTCCACGGAAAACTGGCGCCGTCCCGAAGACGAAGTATCGTTTTTGATGAACCTGTTTTTAATGGCGCTGCAAAAGCGTGTCGTGAAGATGCACCAAAACAATATGCGCCTGCGCGTCATCGGCGACCGCAGCCGTTTCAGCGAAGCCATGCGCCGCAGCATTGACGAAGCCGAAGCAATGACGCGCGGCAACACAGGTCTCACGCTCACCATCGCAGCCGATTACGGCGGCCGCTGGGATATTTTGCAGGCAGCCAATGCCTTAATTGCCGAGGGCGTGCAGCACATCACCGAAAGCGATTTGAGCGGCAAACTCATGCTGGCCGATGTGCCCGAACCCGATTTGTTTATCCGCACCGGCGGCGAAACGCGCATCAGCAACTTCATGCTCTGGCAGATGGCATACGCCGAATTTTATTTTACCGATACCTTGTGGCCCGATTTTGACGAAGAACACATTCACCGCGCCCTGTCGTCTTTTGCGCAGCGCGAACGCCGCTTCGGCCGTACTTCCGAGCAATTACCTGTCGAACAGCAGCGCGCGCCGTAAAAAGCAGCCTGCACCTTTTCCGGATAGAGAGTTATGTTGAAACAACGCATCCTTACCGCCTTGGTGTTAATCCCGCTCATGCTGCTGATGCTGTTTGCCGCAGGCAGCGGCCTGTGGGCGGCGTTTTGCGGACTGATGGTTTTGCTGGCGCTGTGGGAATACGGCCGCATGGCAGGCATTGCCCAAACGCAGCAGGTTCCGTATTTGGTCGGCACCGCACTTTTTTTGTGGCTGGCATATTTGGGCGGCTGGCAGCTGCCGCCTTTGGCTTGGGCGGCGGTGGCCGCGTTTTGGCTGCTGGTCATGCCCGCCTGGCTGAGCGGCAAATGGCGCGTTTCCGCCAATGCGCGCGGCTGGGCGGTGGGCTGGCTGCTGATGCTGCCGCTGTGGTTTGCGCTGGTGCATTTGCGGCAAACGCAGGGTGCAGGCAGCCTGCTGGCCTTAATGGCGGTGGTGTGGATTGCCGATACGGCCGCGTATTTCGCGGGGCGCACCTTCGGCAAACACCGCCTTGCCCCCGTATTGAGCCCGAAAAAAAGCTGGGAAGGCGCGGTCGGCGGCATGGCGGCGGTGCTGGTGTATGCGCTGTGGGCGCGGCACATGGGCTGGTTGTTTCAGGAATCGGGCGTGGCGGCCACATTGGCGGCAGCCTGCATTTTAACGTGGGTGAGCATTGGCGGCGATTTGCTGGAAAGCTGGCTGAAACGTGCGGCCGGCATTAAAGACAGCAGCAACCTGCTGCCCGGGCACGGCGGCGTGTTCGACCGTATCGACAGCTTGATTGCCGCCGTGTGCGTGTATGCGGCGGTGCTGGCGTTGGCTTAATCGGTGTGCAGGCTGCCTGCACTGTGCGCGGCCATCGGCAATGAAATCAAAAAATAACAGGAAAAATATTAAAATGAGCAGAGAAACACGCCCCGGCGGCACTTATTTGCGGATTATCGAAAGCAGCCTGCAACTGTTCAACGAGCAGGGCGAGCGCAATGTCAGCACCAACCACATCGCCAACTATCTGGGCATCAGCCCCGGCAACCTGTATTACCATTTCGGCAATAAGGACGAGATTGTCGTGCAGTTGTTCAAACGGTATAGCGAAGAATTGCAAACGTATCTGACCCAAACCGAGCTGCCGGATGACATTGCCAAAATGACGACGTATATGGCCGGCGTGTACCGCGTGCTGTGGGCCTACCGCTTTTTGTTCAGCGATGTGAACGCGCTGCTGATGCGCAGCACCGAACTGCTGGGCGAACACAACCAATTCACGCGCGAACGCGTGGCGCCGCTGATTATCAAGCTGCTGCGGAAATTGAACGAAAAAGGCATTATCGAAATTGACGAAATCGGCATTCGCGATTTGTCGGTCAATATGTGGCTGATTACCAAATACTGGTTCGACTTCGACCGCAGCCTGGACCAAGACAACTGTTTGGACGAACGGGCGCAATCGCGCGGGGTGTACCGCACATTGAGCCTGGTGCGCCCGTATATCCAAAAAGCGCATTTGGCAGAGTTCGACCGGATTATGGCCGATATGAGCCCCGCCGCGCCCGCACGATAAAAAGCAGCCTGCACCCGATGCCCGATGAACATTCGAACCGGTTGCAGGCTGCTTTTTCATTTGATTGACATGATTGACTCACGAAAGAAACGCCATGAACTTCCCACCGCGACACCTCCCCCTGACCCGTATGCGCCGTATGCGCCGCGACGATTTTTCCCGCCGCCTGATGCGCGAAAACACCCTGACCGCCGACGATTTGATTTACCCCGTGTTCGTGCTGGAAGGCGAAAACCGCGAGCAGGAAATCTCGTCCATGCGTGGCATTAAGCGCCAAAGCCTGGATTTGCTGCTCAAAACCGCCGAACGCGCCGTACAACTGGGCATTCCCATGCTGGCGCTGTTTCCCGTCGTCACCCAAAACAAAACTGCCGACGCGCAGGAAGCCTACAACCCCGAAGGCTTGGTGCAGACCGCCGTGCGCACGCTGCGCCGCGAGTTTCCCGAATTGGGCATCATGACCGACGTCGCGCTCGATCCTTACACATTGAGCGGCCAAGACGGTTTGACGGACGACACGGGCTACGTATTGAATGACGAAACCATCGAAGTGCTGATAAAACAGGCATTGAGCCATGCCGAAGCTGGCGCGCAAGTCGTCGCCCCATCCGACATGATGGACGGCAGAATCGGCGCCATCCGCCAAGCCTTGGAGCAGCACGGCCACATCCACACGCGCATCATGGCGTATTCCGCCAAATACGCCTCCGCCTTTTACGGACCGTTCCGCGACGCGGTGGGCAGTGCGGGCAATCTGGGCAAATCCACCAAAGACCAATACCAGCAAGACCCCGCCAACAGCGATGAAGCATTGCACGAAGTCGCGCTCGATTTGCAGGAAGGCGCGGACATGGTGATGGTTAAACCCGGCATGCCGTATCTGGACGTGGTGCGCCGCGTGAAAGACGAATTCGGCGTGCCGACGTATGCCTACCAAGTGTCGGGCGAATACGCCATGTTGCAGGCGGCCATCGAACACGGCTGGCTGGACGGCGATAAAGTGATTCTGGAAAGCCTGCTCGCTTTCAAACGCGCCGGTGCGGACGGCATTCTGACGTATTTTGCCTTGCAGGCTGCCGAGCAGTTGCAGCGCAAATAAATCAGGCGCAAAAAAGCAGCCTGCACTTTGAACAACGGGGTGCAGGCTGCTTTTTATTAGATGCGGCAGGGTTGCCCGCCGCTGTGTTTTTTCATTTTATAGTCGATTAAAATTGCAATGATACGGCGTTGGCTCGCCTTGACGTACTACCTATACGCCTTGCGGCTTGCCGCCTTGTCTCATTTTTATTTTAATCGACTATATTAGGAGACCGAATCATGTTACCGCAAACCCTCACCGAAGTCCGCCAAGCCATAGACGGCTTGGATGCCGAACTCATTGCGCTGCTCGCCAAAAGGCAGGCGTTGGTGGAACAGGCGGGGCGGCTCAAACCGCGCGGCGATGCGCAAGCCGTGGCCGCGCCCGACCGCGTTGCCCAAGTGATTGCCGCCCGCCGAGAACAGGCCGCCGCCGCAGGGCTGTCGCCCGATGTGGCCGAAGCCGTGTGGCAGGCGATGATTGCCGCGTTTATCCGCTTGGAAACCGAAATCAATCGGGCGGAATGAAAAAGTGCAGGCTGCTTTCGGTGCGGCGGAAAGCCGTTTCAGGCAGCCTGCGGTTTATCGGGCGGCAGGGGTAATGCCGTAGCGGCGCATGAGTTGGTGCATATTGCCTTGGACGGCGGCGCAGTGGCGGGCAGGGTCGGCCGCATAAGGCGCGGTTATCCGTGCGCGCAATGCACCGGCTTCCTGCACGGTCAGCGTGCCGCGGCAGCTGGCCAAGGGTTCTTGCGTGGGGGCTCGGCGGGCAAACTCGAAAAAAGGCCGCCGCTGTTGTTCGCCGCGAACGCAGTAGTCGGCATAGACGGCCACTTCGAGTACAGGTGCCAAGCTTTCAAGGCATTGCTGCTTTCCGGTTTGGGGCGCGCGGTTTGCCTGTTGCGGTGCGGAAGTGGTGCCGCAGGCGGCGAGCATGAGTGCGGCAAGCGTGAGGGTCAGCGTTTTGAATGGCATGGGATTATCCTTTGGTGGGCTACAAAAAATGCAGGCTGCTTGGAAACGCATTGTTGATTTGCGGCGTTTCAGGCAGCCTGCACGGTTTTATTTAGCGGCTGTATCGCTGTGCGGCACGTTGAACATCCTGACGGACGGCGACGCAGACGTTTTCGCCTTCTTTTACATGGCTCATCATCGTTCTGGCGGCGGATTCTATGTCGCGGTCAGAGACTTGATTGCGGCAGGCTGGCTGAGCGAATCTGGCCTCGGCAGCGGCAGCGGCGGCGGCAAAGCGACGGGATTGGCGGCTTGGGCAGTGTTTGTTGTAGGTTTGGAGCAGGGAAGCGTCCATAACGTAGCCCAAACATTCGGCTTTCATAGACGAACCGGCGCTGCTGGGTGCCGATTGCGCATGTTGCGGTGCGGACGTGCCGCAGGCAGTGAGTGCAAGAGTGGCAAGCGTGAATGCTAATGTTTTGAGTTTCATCGTTTTTCCTTTTCCTTTGGTTGGACGGGTCAATCAAAGCAGCCTGCACATGCCGTTGCGGCAGATTTGATTATATGGAAGTGTACCACAGCAGGCCTGTCGGCGTGTTGCAAATGACGGATTTTTGAGCGCCCTGCCATGAAAAAACCCGAATCCATGAAAACGGATTCGGGTTTTGGAATTTGGTGCCCAGGGTCGGACTCGAACCGACACACCTTGCGGCGGGGGATTTTGAGTCCCCTGCGTCTACCAATTTCGCCACCTGGGCGGTAAGCGGAAAATGGAATTATACGAATATCGCCGATATTGTAAAGCATTTTATTGGTGGAAACGTATTTCCTATTGTTTCTAAACGAAAAAATATTTTATACCTATGACGGACTTCCAAAATCGGAAATAAATATCGGGAAAATCTTTGCTTTCCAATCAATACAATAGTATAATTGCCGCAAAATTTTTCAATCCCAACGAAAAATGACCCAAGCGGTCATTTTTTTGTTTTTATTAAAACCGAAAATTAAGCGAGAACATGGATTTACAGCAGATTTTAGAAACCACGCTGCCCGGCATGGGTTACGAGCTGGTGGATGTCGAGCTGACGGCGCAAGGCATTTTGCGCGTGTTTATCGACAAGGAAGGCGGCATCACCGTGGAAGACTGTGCCACCGTCAGCAACCATTTGAGCCGCGTGTTCATGGTGGAAGACGTGGACTATAAACATTTGGAAATTTCCAGCCCGGGGCTGGATAGGCCGCTGAAAAAAGCCGCCGATTTCGTGCGTTTTACCGGCAGCATGGTGAAATTGAAAACGCGCCTGCCGGTGGACGGGCAGAAAAACTTCATCGGGCGCATCGAGTCGTTTGACGAAGCGGCGCAAACCATTGTGCTGGCGTTTGACGGCAAAACGGCGCAGATTGAATTGTCGAACGTGGACAAGGCGCGCATCAAACCCGAATTTAAATTTTAATGCGCCGCACAGACGCATTCCGAATCAACGGCAGGTGTGTTTTTGAAACCGAAAAGCAGCCTGCACCCGTTATCGAAAGAAACAGAAAAAGCAAGGAGCATTGCAAATGAGTCGTGAAATTTTGGCATTGGTAGAGGCTTTGGCAAGCGAGAAAAACGTTGAGCCCGATGTGGTGTTTGAAGCGTTGGAAGTGGCGCTGGGCATTGCCGCCAAGAAAAAGGCCGACCGCGAACACATGAACCTGGAAGTGCGCATCAACCGTGACACGGGCGAATACCGCACCGTGCGCAAATGGCTGATTGTGGAGGATTTGGACTATACCTATCCCGAACTGGAAAAAACCATCGAGCAGATTCAGGAAGAAATCCCCGGTATCGACATCAACGTGGGCGATTATTTTGAAGAAGACATTCCGAACGAAGCCTTCGGCCGCCAAGCCGCGCAAACCGCAAAACAAATTATTTTGCAGCGTATCCGCGATGCCGAACGCGAGCAGATTCTGAATGCGTTTTTGGCCACGCGCGAAGACATCGTGGTCGGCACGGTGAAACGCGTCGAGCGGCACGGCATTGTGGTGGAACTGGCACCGAAACTGGATGCGCTGATTCCGCGCGACCAAATGCTGCCGCGCGAAAACTATCGCGGCGGCGACAAAATCCGCGCCCTGTTTTTGCGCGTGGAAGAATTTAACGGCGGCCGCAAGCAAATCCTGTTGAGCCGCACATCCGGCGAATTCCTGCGCAAACTGTTCGAGCAGGAAGTGCCCGAAATTGCAGACGGCCTGCTGGACATCCGCGAAGTGGCGCGCGACCCTGGCCAACGCGCCAAAATCGCCGTGAAATCCAACGACCAGCGCATCGACCCGCAAGGAACGTGCATCGGCGTGCGCGGTTCGCGCGTGAACGCGGTGAGCAACGAATTGAGCGGCGAGCGCATCGATGTGGTGCTGTGGTCGGACGATACGGCCGATTTTGTGATTAACGCGCTTTCGCCCGCACAGGTGAGCCGCATTGTGATTGACGAAGAAAAAAATGCGGTCGATGTGATTGTGACCGAAGACCAGCTGGCATTGGCCATCGGTCGCGGTGGCCAGAACGTGCGCCTGGCGGCGGAGCTGACCGGCCTGCAACTGAACATTATGACGGTGCAGGAAGCAGAGCAGCGCAGCGAAGAAGAAGCCGCCGCATTGCGCGAACTGTTCACATCACAGCTGGGCGCGGACGAAACCGTTGCCCAAGCCTTGGTGGATGCGGAATTCACCAGCATTGAAGAAGTGGCGTTCGTGCCGATGTCGGATTTGACCGATATTGAAGAAATCGATGACGAACTGGCGGAAACCCTGCGGGCGAAAGCACGCGATGTGCTGCTGCAGACGGAATTGGCCGCCGAAGAAAAACTGAACAGCGTGGCGGACGATTTGCGCGAATTGGAAGGCGTGGACGACGATATGCTGCGCGATTTGGTCGATGCGAACATCACCAACCGCGAAGATTTGGCCGAGTTGTCGATTGACGAATTGATTGAAATTACGGGTGTGAGCCATGAAGAAGCGGAACAGGTGATTATGGCCGCGCGCGCCCATTGGTTTGCCCAAGACGCAGAATAAGGAGACGATATGAGTCAAAACAAAAAACCTGCTGTCGCGATAAAAGGCGGCAAAAAAATCAAATTATCCCGTGAAGAAATGATGGCGCAACTGTTGGCCGACAAAGCCGGTCAAACCGCCGAACAAAAGCAGCCTGCACCCGAAAAGCAGCCTGCACCTGCCGTTGAAGCCGCACCGGAAGTGTCGGCTGCAGATGCGGAGCGCGCAGCAAAACTTGCCGCCGCACAAGCCGAAGCAGAACGCGTGAAAGCTGGCGGCAAAACCGCCAAAGCCGAAAAAGCCGCACCTGCCGAAGCGAAAGCAGAAACCGCAGAAGCTGTGTCGAAACCGGCGGCGGAAGCCGAAAAGCAGCCTGCACAAGACAGCGATGAATCGGCCGAAGGCGGAAAACGCAAACGCGGCGGCAAAACCAAAGCAAAAGCCAAAGCTGACGAACCGCTGCCCACACCTGTTGAAGTGGTGAACGCCGAAGAAGCCGCACGCCGTGCTGAAGAAGCCGACCGTGCCGCCAAAATGCGCGAAGCCCAAGAAGCCCTGGCGCGCGAGAAACAAGAACGCGCCGAACGCCAGGCGCGCCGCGAAGCCGCCAAAGCGCAGGCTGCCGAAGAAGCCCGCCTGGCCGCCGCGGCCAAAAAAGACGGCAAAGACGGCAAAGGCGTGCGCACCGCCAAGCCGAGCGAAGAAAAATTGGCGCAAAAAGCCCAAGAAAACAAACTGGCGAAAACCGCCGGCAGCAAGCCTGCCGCCGCCAAACCGGCAGGCGAGAGCAGCGACAATCCTTCCAGCGGCAGCCGCAAAAAAGACGACCGCCGCCACAGCCGCGACGATGACGACAACCGCAGCAGCCGCAACGGCAAAAAAGGCAAAGATGCGCGCGGCGGACGCGGCGACGACGAACGCATGCGCGGCGGCAAAAAAGGCAAAAAACTCAAACTCGAGCCGAACCAGCACGGTTTCCAAGCGCCGACCGAACCCGTGGTGCACGAAGTCTTGGTGCCCGAAACCATTACCGTGGCCGATTTGGCGCACAAAATGGCCGTGAAAGGCGTGGAAGTCGTCAAAGCCCTGATGAAAATGGGCATGATGGTAACCATCAACCAGTCGCTCGACCAAGACACCGCGCTTTTGGTGGTGGAAGAAATGGGGCACATCGGCAAACCTGCCGCGATTGACGACCCCGATGCCTTCTTGGACGAAGCGCAGCCGGTCAATGCCGAACTGCTGCCGCGTCCGCCTGTTGTAACCGTGATGGGCCACGTGGACCACGGTAAAACCTCGCTGCTGGACTACATCCGCCGCAGTAAAGTGGTGGCGGGCGAAGCTGGCGGTATCACGCAGCACATCGGCGCGTACCATGTGGAAACGCCCAAAGGCGTGGTAACGTTCTTGGACACGCCGGGCCACGAAGCGTTTACCGCTATGCGTGCACGCGGCGCACAGGCCACCGACATCGTGATTCTGGTGGTGGCCGCCGACGACGGCGTGATGCCGCAAACCGTGGAAGCGATTGCCCACGCCAAAGCCGCCGGCGTGCCGATGGTGGTGGCTGTGAACAAAATCGATAAGGACGCGGCCAATCCGGAACGCATCCGCCAAGAGCTGACCCAGCACGAAGTGGTGTGCGACGAATGGGGCGGCGATGTGCAGTTTGTCGATGTGTCCGCCAAACAAGGTTTGAATATCGACAAACTTCTAGAAGCCGTGCTGCTGGAAGCCGAAGTGCTGGAACTGAAAGCCCCTGTGGACGCGCCAGCCAAAGGCATTATCGTGGAAGCCCGTCTAGACAAAGGACGCGGCGCGGTGGCGACCCTGCTGGTGCAAAGCGGCACGCTGAAAAAAGGCGATATGCTCTTGGCCGGCACGGCGTTCGGTAAAGTGCGCGCCATGTTGGATGAAAACGGCAAAGCCATTGACGAAGCCGGCCCGTCCATCCCTGTGGAAATCTTGGGTTTGTCAGACGTGCCGAACGCAGGCGAAGACGCGCTGGTGTTGGCAGACGAGAAAAAAGCCCGCGAAGTGGCGCTGTTCCGCCAAGGCAAATACCGCGACGTGCGCCTGGCCAAACAGCAGGCGGCCAAGCTGGAAAACATGTTCAACAACATGGGCGAAAATGCCGCGCAAAACCTGTCGGTCATCATCAAGGCAGACGTTCAGGGTTCTTACGAAGCCCTTGCAGGCAGCCTGCAAAAACTGTCCACCGACGAAGTAAAAGTGAACGTGCTTCACAGCGGCGTGGGCGGCATTTCCGAGAGCGACGTGAACTTGGCCATTGCCTCCGGCGCGCTGATTATCGGCTTTAACGTCCGTGCAGACAGCGCGGCGCGCAAATTGGCTGAAAACGAAGACGTGGAAATCCGCTACTACAACATCATCTACGATGCGATTGACGATGTGAAAGCCGCCATGAGCGGTATGCTCTCGCCCGAAGAGAAAGAACAGGTTACCGGCAGCGTGGAAATCCGCCAAGTCATTACCGTGTCCAAAGTCGGCAATATTGCAGGCTGCATGGTGACCGACGGCGTGGTGAAACGCGACAGCCACGTGCGCGTTATCCGCAACAACGTGGTGGTGCACACCGGCGAACTGTCATCGCTCAAACGCTTCAAAGACGACGTGAAAGAAGTCCGCATGGGCTTCGAGTGCGGCCTGATGATTAAAGGCTACGACGACATCGCCGAAGGCGACGTGCTCGAATGCTTCGACGTGGTGGAAGTGGCGCGCACACTGTAAGCCTGCGTGAAATTTCGAAGAAGCGAAGAAGGCAGCCTGCACTTGGCATGATGAAAGTGCAGGCTGCTTTTTTGAAATAAAATTTTGATGTGAACCGTTTTCAGCTTGCAGGCAGCCTTAATATGTCAAATAACCATGAAACAAAAGAAGCATCTGCGTTTAAACAAATCATTATTGTTTTATCCATCTTTGCCATTATCCTAGTAGCCTGTGTCATTGCCTCATACTTAACGTTTGGCTATGTGGAACATTTGCGGAACAAACGCCGTGAACACGAGTTTTACCAGAACCCGGCATTGGCGCACAGCGAAACGGTCAGGTTGGAAAATTTTTCCATCATTTTTCTTGTGAAATGCACAGGTATCCCGCATCCGATCTACCCTATCGCATATGTCCATACCAAAAGGGACGACAATAACCTGCTGCTGCCCGACAGCATGACAGACGATGTCCGCGACAGGCTCGGCATTCCGACTTGCCGGATGTTGGGGAAGTATGCCGCACTCAAAATTGACTGGGCGCGGTTGGAGAAATTTCACGACCAATACTTCGTGCTTGAATTGCATGGAAAGAACCTGCAAGGTGAACCGCTCCATCTGCATTTCCCGCCGCCCAACATGCAGGAAAAAGCCGTTGCATACGGGAAGATACCTACGGGACTTGCCGCGATTTTTGAAATGGCACTGTGGCTGTTACTGACGTTTGTAATAACGATTGTGCTATATTTTTTCTTGATCGTCGCCGTCATGATTATTGCCGCTATACCGGTGAAAATTTATACCAAAATAAAACAGCGGATACGATAGCAGTTGTCCGTCAGACCGGCAAACCTGATGTTTTCGGTTTTTCAGGCTGTTTTTTTACGGATTATCCGCACGGTAATGGCAAAAATGGCGATATGGCGGATTAAATCCGACAAACTCGTATTACCGCCGCAAAAGGTTGAACCGCCGCGCTATCCTGCACTGAAGAATCTGGATTTTTGCCAAAGTTTCAGAAAGCCTGAAATGGAGATATGGCAAAAGCAGCCTGCACTTGGTTTTCCGAAAGTGCAGGCTGCTTTTCCTTCTTCAACCGTTCAGTCGTTAAATAGATTGATTACAAATCCGGCACGATATTCAGAAACAGCTGGCATATCTCCGGCAGGCTGTGTTTGCCGTCCAAAGCGGCGGCAGGCGGTTCGGGCAGCGGATATTCCTCTGTAATGCTTGTGCTCTGACGGTTGGTAAAATGCGTTTTTGTGATTTGCAGCGCTTGCTTGTCCTCATCGTATTCCAGCATTTGGCTATCGTGGCTGTAGGGCAGCATCGGGTTGTCGCTGTCATATTCCGGCATAGGCTTATCATCCAATAAAGGCGGATAGCAGGTCATCGAAGCGATGCGCGGCCGTCCGTTTTCAACACGCAGGGTGATGTCGGCAAAATTGTTGTTTTCCGTGTGGCTGTGGACGGAGAACGAGCCGTATAGCGCGTTCAGCTTGGCCACGGTAACATTTGCGGGGAGAAAGTCGCGGATGTGCAGCAGGGTTCTGCGCGACTGTTTTTGGGCAACGGTCAGCGAATAGCCTTGAGAATGGCGTTTCAATACCGCTTGAGCGGGGATATTGTCGGGCTGAAAATCGACGGTTTCGACAGGCGCGGCATACGAATGCACGGCAAGCAGCAGAGTGGCGGATAGGGCGATGAAAAGTTTCATATCCAATTTCCTGAATGGTTCGGGTACGGCGAATTGTACGCAAAAAACAGGGTGCAGGCTGCTTTTTGATGTGTTTCCGCCAGCTATTCCCCATTACATCATGAGAGAAAGTAAATCCGAACGGCGGCAGCAAATTCAAAGGCAGAGCATGGCGTATCGCCGCCATACCCACTCTTTGGGCTGCTGCCCGCCCGCAAGTTGGCAAGCAACCCGAAAAGCCCTCACCCCAGCCCTCTCCCACGGGAGAGGGAGCAGGTTGCCGCCGTGCCATAGTTCGCCGCATCAGCCGCATAGCATAACGCATAAAAAGCAGCCTGCACCCCACTCATGCGCTGAATCTGAAAAAGCAGCCTGCACATTGAAAAACCAAGTGCAGGCTGCTTTTTTATCGGCAAACTATCGTCAAGCTGTTATTCCACCGTAACCGATTTGGCCAGATTGCGCGGTTTGTCCACGTCCGTACCGCGAGCCAAAGCCGCGTGGTACGACAAAAGCTGCACCGGAATCGTATGCACAATCGGCGAAAGCGTGCCGACGTGGCGCGGCGTGCGGATGACGTGGATTTTGTCCGAGCCTCCTTCGTATTCGCTGTCCAAATCGGTAAACACGAACAGCTCGCCGCCGCGTGCGGACACTTCCTGCATATTCGCCTTCACTTTGTCCAGCAGGCCGTCTTTCGGCGCAATCACCACAATCGGCATATTTTCGTCCACCAGCGCGAGCGGCCCGTGTTTCAGTTCGCCGGCCGGATAGGCTTCCGCATGGATATAGGTGATTTCCTTCAATTTCAACGCGCCTTCCAATGCAATCGGGTAATGGATGCCGCGTCCCAAAAAGAGCGCGCTGGATTTTTTGGCAAATTTCTGCGCCCACGCGGCGATTTGCGGTTCCAGATTCAGTGCGTGCTGAATGCTGCCCGAAAGTTCGCGCAATTCCTGCGCGTACATCGCCGTGCGCTCATCCGATACTTGGCCGCGCAAACGCCCCAGCGTTACCGCCAAGCCGAACAGCACCACCAGCTGCGTGGTGAACGCTTTGGTCGAAGCCACGCCGATTTCCGCGCCCGCACGCGTGTAAAGCACCAATTCGCTGGCGCGGGGCAGGGCGGATTCCATCACGTTGCAAATGGACAGGCTGTGCTTGTGTCCCAGCGATTGCGCGTGTTTCAGGGCTTCCATCGTGTCCAGCGTTTCGCCGGATTGCGAAATGGTGATGATGAGCTGTTTCGGGTTGGCAATCACGTCGCGGTAGCGGTATTCGCTGGCGATTTCCACGTCGCACGGAATGCGGGCAATGCCTTCCAGCCAATATTTGCCGGTGAGCGCGGCGTAATACGATGTGCCGCACGCCAGAATTTTGATGCTGTCGATATCATCAAATACGGCTTTGGCGTTCGCGCCAAAATTTTCGGCAATGAAGCCGCCGTATAAAAACACTTCGGCAGTGTCGGCCACGGCGCGCGGCTGTTCGTGGATTTCCTTTTGCATGAAGTGGTTATACGCGCCCAGTTCCAATGATGCCAGCGACAATTCGGAATTTTTCACCGCGCGGGTGGCCGGTTTGCCGGATTTGTCCGTCAGCTTCACAAAGCCGTTCGCGTCCAGCAGGGCGATGTCGCCGTCTTCCAAATAACTGATTTTGCGCGTGAAGGCAATCACGGCGGAAACGTCGGACGCGATAAATGTTTCGCCTTCGCCCAATGCCACCAAAAGCGGGCAGCCCATGCGCGCCACCACCATATGTTCCGCATCGTCCTGCGCCATCACGGCAATGGCGTATGCGCCGTGGAAACGGGTGCAGGCTGCCTGCACTGCGGCAAACAAATCGCCGCCGTTGCGGTCGTATTCGTGGCGCACGCTGTGGGAAATGACTTCCGTGTCGGTTTGCGATTCGAATTCGTAGCCCAGCCCAATCAAACGGGCGCGTTCGGCTTCAAAGTTTTCGATAATGCCGTTGTGCACCACGGCGATTTTGCCGCCGGAAATATGCGGGTGCGCGTTCGGCTCGGTCACGCCGCCGTGGGTGGCCCAGCGCGTGTGCCCGATGCCCAGTTGCCCGAACACGCCTTTTTCCTTGGCGGCGGCCTCCATATTGGCCACGCGCCCGATACGGCGCACGCGTTTTACCTTGCCTTCGGACAATACGGCAATGCCCGATGAGTCATAACCCCGATATTCCAACCGTTTCAAGCCTTCGGTGAGAAAATCGACTACATTGTGATTGGCGCTGCGAATGGCGCCGACGATACCGCACATAAACTGTTCCTTAGTATCTGATTGAACGGAAACAGGCCGTTTGACTCTCAAAAGCAGCCTGCACTTTGAAAACGCCGCATTATAGCAGCAATCCGCCGCGGCAAAATCCAATTGGGTATATAATCCGCCAACCCAATCCCCGCAGAGAACCGATGGAACTGATTCCGAACTGCCGCCAAAGCAAAGACCGCGCATTTAACAGCGAACTGCACAATTTGGTGCGCTTGTCCCAGTATTTCAACGAATTGGACCGGCGGCTCAAATCGTGGCTGCCGGCCAATTTGCACGCGCATTTCCATGTGTCGTGCATCGAGCAGCAAACGCTGGTGTTGCACGCCGATATGCCCGCCATGGCGTCGCGCCTGAAAATGATGCTGCCTGCACTGCTGCCGAAAATTCAGGAAATCAATCCGCATATCCGCCAAATCCAAGTGTATCTGCAACCGCGCAACATTGCGCCGAAAGCGCCCGTCAGCCGCCCGTCCGACCCGCAAGTGGCGCAAATGCTGGAACAGACGGCGCAGAAAGTGGCGGCATCGCCCAAGCTGTCGCAGGCATTGCAGCGGCTCGCGCAGCATTTGTCCGAACCCGAATAAGTGTTTACAAGATTTTACTGTCTATTGACACGAAACAATGTGCCAAGTATTATGCGCGCAGCATAACTGCGTTTATGAAACGCATGACCTATTTTGGCCGACCAGATATCTGATGTGTTTTGTAAATCTTTTTTTGTTTTAACTCTCCATCCGAGGAAATTGAATTATGAAAATGTATCTGTCTTTAATCGCGGCTGCCGCTTTGTCTTTGTCTGCTTGCGATTCAAAACCTGCTGCTCCTGCTGCTTCTTCTACTCCGGCTGCTGCATCTGAAGCCGCTCCTGCTTCTGAGGCTGCACCTGCTTCCGAAGCTGCGCCTGCATCTGAAGCTGCACCTGCCGCTTCCGAAGCTGCTCCGGCTGCACCTGCATCTGAAGCTGCTCCTGCCGAGAAAACTGCCGACGCTGCACCTGCTGCCAGCGGCGATTGCAAAGCCACTATCGACAGCGACGATGCAATGAAATACGATCCTAAAGAAATCACTGTGCCTTCAAGCTGCAAACAGTTCAGCATCACATTGAAACACAACGGTAAAATGCCTGCCGCTGCAATGGGTCACAACGTAGTTATCGCGAAAACTGCCGACAAAGACGGCGTTTTGGCTGACGGTGCTGCGGCAAAAATCGAAAACAACTTCGTGAAACCTAACGATGAGCGCGTAGTTGCACACACCAAACTGATTGGTGGCGGTCAAGAAGACACTCTGACTTTCGACGTGTCTAAATTGGCAGCTGGCGAAGCATACGAATACTTCTGCTCATTCCCAGGCCACTATGCAATGATGAACGGTAAATTGACTGTTAAATAATCATTGATTGCTGTATAAAAGCAGCCTGCACTTTGGTTTTCAGAGTGCAGGCTGCTTTTTTGCGAGGGTTCTGGACAATGCTTTCTTGGTTTTATCAAATTTTGTGGCAGATTGCGCCGCCGGTCATCCGTTATTATCTGCGCCGCCGCGCCCAAAAGAACCCTGCTTATGCGGAGCATTGGGCGGAACGGTTCGGGCAGCCGCATCCTTCGCCCGTTACCGACGCGGTTTGGCTGCACGCCGTGTCGGTGGGGGAAACACGCGCCGCGCAGCCGCTGATTGCCGCATTGCGCCGCCGTTTCCCCGATGCACCGCTGCTCATCACGCAAATGACGCCCACGGGCAGGGCAACGGCGCAAGCGCTCTATCCCGACGCGCAATGCCGCTATTTACCGTATGACCGCCGCGATTGGGTGGCGCAATTCCTGCGCGAGCACCGCCCCTTGTTCGGCGTGGTGATGGAAACCGAATTGTGGGCGAACCTGCTGAACGAAGCTCATCGGCAAAAGATTCCGATGTTTGTCGCCAATGCGCGGCTGTCGGAAAAATCGGCGCGCGGCTACCGGCGGATTGACGCGCTTATCCGCCCCGCGCTGCAAACCCTTGCAGGCTGCCTGGCGCAAACCGATGAAGACGCGGAACGGCTGCGGCAACTGGGCGCGGCGAATGTTTCGGTGTGCGGCAACAGCAAATACGACATTGCGCCGCCGGAAGACAAAATCGAGCTGGCGGCGCAATGGCGGCGGCAGTTGGGGCGGCGGCGCGTGTTTGTGGCAGCCAGCACGCGCGAAAAAGACGGCACGGACGAGGCGCATGAAATCGTGCGGGCATGGCGGCAGCACGGTTGCGCCGATGATTTGCTGGTGTTGGTGCCGCGGCATCCCGAGCGTTTCGGTGTGGCGGCGGAATGCGCGCAATCGCTGGGTTTGACGGTGCAGAAGCGCAGCAGCGGTGAAGCGGTTGCCCCCGGCACGCAGGTGTGGGTGGGCGACAGCATGGGCGAGATGTTCGCGTATTATGCGCTGGCGGACGCGGTGTTTGTGGGCGGCAGTTTGGTCGATACGGGCTGCCAGAACATTATCGAGCCGATGTCGTGCGGCAAGCCGGTGCTGTTCGGCACTTCTGTGTACAATTTTCAGGCAGCCTGCACGGGATCGCTGGCCTTTGGTGCGGCGCGGCAGATTGCGTCTGCCGACGAGCTGGTGCAAACGGTGTACCGCTGGTGGCAGAATCCCGAAGAAGCGGTGGCTTTGGCGCAGCGTGCCGTGCAGTTTGTGGCGCAGCACAAGGGCGCGAGTGAGCGCATGGCACAGCGGATTGAAGACGGCGTGAAGCGGAAGGGCTGATTGGGGCGATGTGCAGGCTGCTTTGTTCGGCGGCAAAGCGCAGTGTCTGCCATGTTTGAATACGCATCCGCACCCTTATCCGTTCCAAGAACAAAAAGCAGCCTGCACCCTGAAAAACAAGGTGCAGGCTGCTTTTTGCGTGTCTGCCGAAAAAAATCAATGTCCGCCCGACGGCGCGCCGAACGGCGGTTTGGCCTGCCACACCAGAATAATCAGGAACAGGAACAGGCCCGAAGAGACGTAAAACAGTTCCGCCGCCGAGATAATGAAGCCTTGCTGGGTGATTTGGGTGGCGGCAATGCCGTAGCTTTGCGCGCTGCTGATGCCCGTTTCCTGCAAGGATTGCAGCATGGCTGTTTGCTGGCTGAATGGGGTAAAGTTTTCGGCAAGGCGCGCGTGGTGGAAGGCTTCGCGCTTTTCCCACAGGGTGATGGCGACGGACGAGCCGACCGCGCCCGCTAGCACGCGCGTGAAGTTCGACAGGCTGCTGGCGCTGGCAATGCGGCTGCCTTCCATGCCGGCCAATGTGATGGCGGAAAGCGGCAGAAAGAACGTGCCCATGGCAAAGCCCAGGAAAAACTGCGGCAGCACAATGCCCCAGAAATCGATTTGCGCGGTCAGTTCCGAACGCCACCAGAAGCAGACGGCATACATCACAAAGCTGAATGTGACCACCCAGCGCATATCCAGCCGGCTGCCCAGTTTGCCGATGATGGGGGCGAGCAGCACCGGCATGATGCCGACAGGGGCGACGGCCAACCCCGACCAAGTCGCCGTGTAGCCCAACTGGGTTTGCAGCAGCATGGGCAGCAGCATGACCGTGCCCATATACAGGAAAAACGCCAAACTCAGGCACAGCGTGCCGACGGTGAAATTGCGCTCTTTAAACAAATGCAAATCGACAATCGGGTTTTGCGTACCCAGTTCCCACACGATGAAATATGACAGTGCCACCACCGCCACCACCGACATGGCGACAATCAGGTTGGACGAAAACCAATCGACTTCGCGGCCGTGGTCGAGCACGAATTGCAGGCTGCCGACGCCCAGCACCATCAGCACCAACCCCACCGTGTCGATGGGATGGCGCTCGGTTTGGGTTTCGCGGCCGTTCAAGAAATGCCGCGCCAGCAGGAAGGCGAGGATGCCGATGGGCACGTTGATGAAGAAAATCCAGCCCCATTGGACGCGGTCGCTGATATAGCCGCCGATAATCGGCCCCAGAATCGGTGCGGTAATCACCGTCATGCCCCAAAAGGCGAGGGCAAGGTGGCGGCGGTGCGGCGGATAGGCGGCCAGAAGCAGGCTTTGCGACAACGGAATGAGCGGGCCGGTGAACAGGCCTTGCAGCGTGCGGAAAAGAATCAGCGCGGTGAGGTTGTGGGCAATGCCGCACAGCCACGAAGTGATGACGAACATCAGCACGGCGGTCAAAAACAGCCGCACTTCGCCGAAGCGGCGCGCCACCCAGCCGGTGAGCGGCACGGAAATGGCATTGGCCACGGCAAACGAAGTAATCACCCATGTGCCTTGCGATGTGGCTGCGCCCAAGTCGCCCGCAATGTGCGGCAGGGCAACGTTGGCAATGGTGGTGTCCAACACTTCCATGAATACGGCCAGCGACAGCGCCATTGTCAGCAACACCAAAGGCAGGCCGCTTAAATATTTGGGTTGTGATGACATAAATATCTTTCAGAACGGGGGGATAACCCGTGCAGGCTGCTTTTGAAACCCGCCAAAAGCAGCCTGCACATTCCATTAACGGTTGGCAGCAATAATCTCGGCGACCAATTTATCGGCCTGCGACAAATCTTCCACCGGAATCGAAACCGGCGCGCTGTTGCGTTTCGGTGTGGCCGCATTGACCAGCTGACCGGCTTGGCGCGTGTCCACCACCGCGTGCATCGACAGGCCGATACGCAGCGGATGTGCCGCCAATTCCTGTTTGTCCAGCAGCACGCGCACCGGAACGCGCTGCACCACCTTAATCCAGTTGCCCGTGGCGTTTTGCGCCGGCAGCAGGGAAAACGCGCTGCCCGTGCCGGCCGACAAGCCTTGCACAACGCCTTTGAATTTCACGTCATCGCCGTAAAAATCCGATACCAAATCCACGCTTTGGCCGACTTTGATATTCGCCAGCTGCGTTTCTTTGAAATTCACGTCCACCCACAATTCCGTCATCGGCACAATCGCCATCAACGGTGCGCCCGCGCCGATTTGCTGACCCAGCTGCACGCTGCGTTTGGCGACTTGTCCCGACACGGGCGCGACAATTTGCGTGCGCCGCACCGCCAGCCATGCTTCTTTAAACTGGCTGGCCGCCGCCAATACGTCGGGCTGCTGTTCCAAAGGCACGGCGTTGCCCACCGCGTCGCGTTGCGCCTGTTCCTGCGCTTTGGCGGAACGTGCTGCGGCCTGTGCAGCCTGCAATGTGGCGCGGGCGTTGTCCAAAGCGTTTTTGGCGTGCGCCGCTTCTTCCGCCGATACGGCATCGACACCGCGCAGGGCTTCGCGGCGTTTCCAGTCGGCTTCGGCTTTCTGCACGGCGACTTGGGCGCGCTTCACGTCGGCCAGTTGCGCCGCCGATTGTGCCTGCGCCGCGTTCACGGACGAATGCAGCCGCGCGTTTTGGCGCACCGCCTGAATCAGCTGGCTGCGCGCTTTTTCCAATGCCAGCACGGCGTTGTTGTCGTCCAGCACCGCCAGCACCTGCCCGGCCTGAACGGTGTCGTTGTCGTCCACCAGAATCTGGCTGACGCGGCCGGGAATCTGTGCGGAAATCTGCACCAGATGCCCGTTCACATAAGCGTTTTCGGAGCTTTCCTGATATTGCCATGTGCCGAAGTGCTTCACGCCCCAATAAATGCCGATGGCGGCGAAAATCAAGGTCAGCACCAGCAGCGGTGTCTTGTTGCGGCGCGGTGTGCGTGTGGATTCTGTCATTGTGTTTACCTGTGTGATATATGAATAAAGCGCACTGTTCGGCTGTGCGCTTCGTGTGTCGGATGAATTGGGGAGGATTATAATCCTATAAACATACATACGCAAATGTAAATTGCAGGCTGCTTTTTTTGCGCGCGGGCGCGTTTGCCGATGCTGTGGTAAACTGTGGCTGCAAAACATACACAAAATGGCATAAAGCTGTTATTCTAGCTGTGTTTCTATCGGTCATCCCTCAAGGATAAAAGCAGCCTGCACATTGGAAGCAGCCTGCAACCAAGCTGTATTTCAGGAGTTTTCTTTGTCTTTGTTGTACACATTAGCGGCGTTTTTGGCGGCCATTTTATTGCTGGTCAGCCTGCACGAACTGGGGCATTTGCTGGTGGCGCGCCTGTGCGGCATCAAGGTGTTGCGCTTTTCGGTTGGCTTCGGCACGCCGTTTTATACCAAACGCTGGCGCAATATCGATTGGTGCCTGGCGCCGATTCCGCTGGGCGGCTATGTTAAAATGGTCGATACGCGCGAGGGCAATGTGGCCGAAGAAGACCTGCCTTATGCGTTCGACCGCCAACATCCGCTCAAACGCATCGCCACCGTGGCCGCAGGGCCGCTCACCAATCTGCTGCTGGCCGTGCTGCTGTATTGGATCAGCTTCGGCATCGGCGGTATCCATGAGCTGCGCCCAATGGTGGGCACGGTGTATCCCAAAAGTATTGCCGCGCAGGCCGGTTTCCAGCCGGGCGACCAAATCCTGCGCGTGAACGGCAAACCCATCCGCCATTTTTCCGATGCGCAAACCCAAATCATTTTGGAATTGGAAGCCGGCAAGGTAACGGTGGATGTGCAAACCGCACAAAAGCAGCCTGCACAACGGATTATCGACGCGGTAGGCAGCCCACAGGCCGAAGCCGTTGCCAAACGCCGCGAAAGCATCGGCCTGTCGCCCTTTAAAACCACCGATGCGATTGGCGCGGTGGAACCCGGCAGTGCCGCCGACAGGGCAGGGCTGAAAAAGGGCGACCGCATTATCGCCATCAACAACGTGCCCACGCCGACTTGGGAGAGTTGGAGTAAAATCGTCCGCGAAAACGCCGGCGCGAATTTGGACGTGCGCTTCGTGCGCGACAACGACACCATGCAGGTGAAGCTCATGCCCACGCCGATAGAGTTGCCCGACAAAAGCCAGATTATCGGCATGGCGGGCGTGCGGCAGGGCAGCGACCCAGAATGGGCCAAGCAAGTCCGCGTGCACTACCAACCAAGCAGCCTGCAGGCCTTGCAGCACGGTTGGCAGAAAATGACGGATTATTCTGGCATGACGTTCTCGTTTTTTGGCAAACTCATTACCGGTAACGCCTCGCTGTCCCACATATCCGGTCCGCTCACCATTGCCGAAGTGGCCGGCGCCACCGCCCAAATCGGCTGGCAGCCTTATGTGGAATTTTTGGCATTGGTCAGCATCAGCCTGGGCGTGATGAACCTCCTGCCCATTCCCGTTTTGGATGGCGGGCATTTGGTTTTTTATACGATAGAACTGCTGCGCGGCCGCCCGTTGAGCAAACGTATTCAAGACATGGGGCTGCGGCTGGGGTTGGCCGCCATGCTGACCATGATGATTTTGGCATTTTTCAATGATATTACCCGTTTATTTTTTGGATAAGAGATGATGAAATTCAAGCAACTTACCATCGCACTTATGGCCATGGGTCTTGCCGCCCCGATTTGGGCAGCCGATTTTACAATCAGCGATTTCCGCGTCGAAGGCGAACAACACACTTCCGAAGCCACCGTGCGCAGCCTGCTTCCCGTGAAAGCAGGCGATGTTTATACCGATGCAACGGGTGAAAGCATTATCCGCGCGCTTTATGCCAGCGGCTTTTACGAAAACGTGCTGTTGGAACAAAACGGCACGCAGTTGATTATTACCGTGCAGGAACGCCCCATCATCAGCGATTTGGTGATTCGCGGCGCGAAAGTGCTGCCCAACGACGTCATCCTGAAACAGATGACGCAAATGCCCGGTGCCACTACTCGTAACGACGCCGATTTGGTTGAAGGCGGCCGCGAACAGGGTCATGACCAAAAATTGGCCGCGTTCGACCGTTCCGCTACCGACAACGCCACCCAAATGCTGGCAAGCTCCGGGTTGGCGAAGGGCGATTTCTTCAATCAGGAATCGCTGTCGCGCGCGCTGGCCTCTTTGCAGGGCGCGTATCACGAACAGGGCAAAAACAACGTGGAAATCAAGCCTGATGTGCAAATGCTGGCGCGTAACCGCGTCGCCATCACCATCGACATTAAAGAAGGCGAAACCACCAAAATCAAAACGCTGGATTTCGAGGGCAACGAAAAATTTACCGACAGACGTTTGCGCCGCGTGATTGGCCTGACCAACGGTACACTGTTCTCATGGCTCAGTAAATCCAACGTGTTCTCATGGGAAAAATTCGCCCGAGATAAAGCGCGTTTGGAAACGTTTTACCATGAGCGCGGCTATTTCGATTTCCGCTTGGACGAAGAAGGTTTCCGCCGCCAGCTTTCCGAAGATAAAACTCGTGAAAACATCACCATCAAAGTTTATGAGGGCGAGCGTTATTATTGGGGCAACGTCGGCCTGTCGGGCGATTTGAAGGACGTGCCGGCCGCTTCGGTTCAGCGCCATCTGTCGGCCATCCGAACAGGCAAATTGAGCAATTTGGACAAACTGAACGAAGTGCTGGCCAAAGTCCGTCTGGAGCTGCAATCGGCCGGTTACGCGCAAGCACAGGTAACGGCTTCGCCGACACGCCGCGAAGAAAACGGCAAGCATTTTGTCGATATCGAAGTGCAGGCTGCTTTGGGCAACCGCATTGCCGTGCGCCACATCGACATCAGCGGTAACAACAAAACGCGTGACGAAGTCATCCGCCGCGAACTGCGTCAAATGGAAGGCGCTACATACGACCAGGCCAAAATTAACCGTTCCGTGGAACGCTTGCGCCAGCTGGGCTATTTTGAAGACGTGCAAACCAACATGGTCACCGTGCCCGAAAACGAGCAGCAGGTGGATATGAACGTGGTGGTGAAAGAACGCTCCACCGGCAGTCTGAACGCCAGTATCGGCTGGTCGCAGGACGACGGCATGGTGCTGGCGGCCGGCGTGTCGCAAGACAATCTGTTCGGTACGGGCAAATCGGCCAGCCTGAATCTGTCGCGTAGTAAAGTACGCCAGAGCGGCAACCTGTCGTTCACCGACCCGTATTTCACCACCGACGGCGTGAGCATGACCTACAATCTGTTCGGTTCAAATTATTCGCCTTACAAATTGGACAACAATCCGCGCAACTACGGCATGCGCCGCTTGGGGGCAACGGCCATGATGGGCATTCCGGTGACCGAGTACGACCGTATCAATGTCGGTTTGGGCGTGGAAAATATGCGGGTGAAACTGCGCAACAACCCGCCGTACCGCTACCAGCATTTCGTGGACACGCACGGCGCGAGCAACTGGCTGTATAAAGGTATGATGAGCTGGTACCGCAATACGACGGACGACAGCTACTGGCCGACACGCGGCTACCAAGCCAACGTCACCGGTGAAATTGCGCTTCCGGGCAGCGGCATCAAATACTATCAACTGGGTCACCAGCAGACTTGGTATTTCCCGTTGAGCAAATCGTTCACCTTGATGCTGAACGGCCAAATCGGCATCAGCAACCATTACGGCAGCACCAGCGAAGTGCCGTTTATGTATAATCAGACCGGCGGCGGCTTGGGTTCGGTGCGCGGCTTTGAAAGCGGCTCTTTGGGCCCGAAAGTGTACGATATCGATGCCAGTGGTTCGCGTAGCACGGAAAGCTACGGCGGTAAATTTGCCGCAAACGTGAACGCGGAATTGCTGTTCCCATTCCCCGGCGTGAAAGACAGCCGTTCGGTGCGTTTGAGCCTGTTTGCCGACGCGGGCAGCGTGTGGGACGGCAAAACGTATAATTCGGGCGCGTACAGTTCCGCCAACCCGAACGGCACCAACGGCTATTATTCGGGCAACCACCGTTCCACCTTCTCTAACGAATTGCGTTATTCGGCCGGTGCGGCGGTCACTTGGATTTCGCCGATGGGTCCGATTAAATTGAGTTATGCGTATCCGCTGCGCAAACGCGATACCGATTTGGTACAGCGCTTCCAATTCCAGCTGGGCACGGTGTTTTGATTTTCCCCACTCCGCAGGCCTGTTGTGAAAGGCGGCAGGCGCGGCATTTTCCATAGGACATTTATCATGAAATCCACTTTTGCAAGACGTACATTGGCATTGACGGTTGCAGGCTGCCTGTTGAGCGGCTCTGCTTTGGCGGCGGATATAAAGCTGGGTTATGTGAACCCGGAGCGCGTCTATACCGAAACGCAGGCGGCACAGCGCATTGAGCGCACGTTGCAGGCCGAGTTCGGCCAACAGCAGCAGAAGCTGGCCGCCATGCAGCAAGCCGGGATTCAGTTGCAGCAGCAGGTGCAGTCGGGCAAACTGCGCGGCGCGGCGCAACGCAATGCCGAAAACAAATTGCTGGAATCCGCCCGCGAATACCGCATTGCGGCCACACGTTTGGCGGAAGAATACAGCCTGCGCCGCAATGAGGAATTTGCCTCGCTGCAACGCAATGCCAACGACATCATCAAAAACATTGCCGAAACCGAGAAATACGATTTCATCGTGCAGGAAGCCGTGTTTGTGAACGGTAAATACGATATTACCGACCGTGTCATCAAATTGCTGGATGCGATTCAATAACCATGACGGGGTGCAGGCTGCTTTTGGCGTATTTCAAAAGCAGCCTGCACATATTTTCAAACGAATGAAAGGGACGATTGAATGAAGAAATCTGCATTCGCCGCCATCCTTGCCTTTGCTGCCGTTCATGCGGCAGCCGCATCGAATCACGAAACCCTATTCTCCTGCACGCTGCAAAACGGCAAACGGGTCGATATCCGCTATCAGGCGGCGAAGGGCGCGCGTGCGGCAACGGTGCTGTACCGCTATGGCGCCAACCTTGCCCGCCCCGAAATCGCATTCAGCCAGCCTGCCGAACAGGTGTATTACACGCAAATGCAGGGCGCGGTGGAACGTTCGGACGATGAAGGCGGCACGTTCACGCAAGGCGGAATGCCCGTGCACATCCTGCATTTGAGCCCGAACGCGGCGCAGAAACACGACATTTCCGCCATACTGCAAACCGGCGGCGATGCCCGCGCGGACACATCGTTCAACCGCAAAGGCGAAAGCTATGCGCTGAACGTGGACGGGCAAACACTCGCCTGCCAACCGAATGCGCGCGCCACGCTGAACGTTGTCCGCGCCCGAGCCGTGCTCCCGCAAGACGACCCGGCCAACCGAAATTAAGTCTGGCAATATGCAGGCAGCCTGCACCGGGTTTGCCGAAAGTGCAGGCTGCTTTTGCGCCCGCTTCATTGAAAGGACAAACGATGACCCGCTACACCTTATCCCAAATCGTTGAAAAACTGGGCGGAAAACTCATCGGCAGCGACGCCGAAATCACCGCTGTCGCGCCTGCCGTCCGCGCCGCCGCCACGGAAATCACCTTCCTGGCCAATCCCAAATACAAGGCCGAAGCGGAAGAGAGCGCGGCGGCGGCCATCATCGTGTCGCCCAAAGCCGCAGAGCATTTCCCCGGCCGCAACCTGATTGTGGCGGACGACCCTTATCTTTATTTCGCCAAAGTGGCGCGGCTGTTCCATCCGATTGTCGCACCGCGTGCGGGCGTACACCCCACCGCCGTGATTGAGCCCACCGCCGTTGTGCCGGCAAGCTGCGAAATCGGCGCGAACGTGTATATCGGCGAAAATACGGTGCTGGGGGAAGGCTGCCGCATTTTGGCGAACACGGTGGTGGAACACGGCTGCACGCTGGGTGCAGGCTGCTTTCTGCATCCGAACGTTACTGTGTACCACGGCTGCACTTTGGGCGAACGCGTGGAAATCCATTCGGGCAGCGTCATCGGCGCGGATGGCTTCGGGCTGGCGTTCACTGGCAAAGACTGGTTCAAAATCCCGCAAACCGGCGCGGTAACGCTCGGCGACGATGTGGAAATCGGCGCGAACACCACGATTGACCGCGGTGCAATGAGCGACACCCAAGTGGGGCGCGGCACGAAAATCGACAACCTGATTCAAATCGCACACAACTGCCAAATCGGCGAACACACGGTGATTGCTTCCTGCACGGGGATTTCGGGCAGCGTGAAAGTCGGCAGTTATTGCGTGATTGGCGGCGGCGTGGGCACGGTGGGGCATATCGAGATTGCCGACAAAACCACCATCGGCGGTGGCACGTCGGTAACGCACAGCATTAAGGAAAGCGGCACGCATTATGCGAGCATCTTCCCCATGCAGACCTTCCGCGAATGGACGCGCAACGCGGTACACATCAACCATTTGAACGAAATGAACAAGCGGATTAAGGCGCTGGAAGCGAAGCTGGCCGAAACAGACGCGGAATAAAGTGCAGGCTGCTTTTCATTTCCCCAAAAACCCATGTGGCACATCATACTCATCGGCTATATTTTTGTTACACTTATGTTTTCCGTTGCCCAGCCCAGCTTGGCACGGGCATTGATTTATCTTGTGTTTTGGACGGTATTGCCCACGCTGTTCGCCTTTTGGGCGACCTATATCCGGCTGCGCAACCGCCGTTTGAAACGCGAAGAAACCCAACCAACCAACAAGGAACCCCACCATGACCACCCCCGCACTCCCGATTGAAGCGAAAGACATTCAAAAGCTCATTCCGCACCGCTACCCCTTCATGCTGATTGACCGAATCACCGCCTTTGAAAGCGGCAAAGCACTCACCGCGATTAAAAACGTCAGCATGAACGAACCGCAGTTCACCGGCCATTTCCCCGAATTCCCCGTGATGCCGGGCGTGCTGATTATCGAAGCGATGGCGCAGGCCTGCGGCGCACTGGCCATTTTGACCGAAGGCGGCCGTAACCCCGATGAAATCTATTTCTTCGCCGGTATCGACAACGCCCGCTTCAAACGCCAAGTCATCCCCGGCGACCAGCTCGAATTCAAAATCGAACTGCTGCAAAGCAAACGCGGCATCGGCAAATTCCAAGCGCAGGCGTTTGTGGCCGGCGAACTGGCGGTGGAAGCCGAAATTATGTGCGCCAAACGCAAAGTGGCGGTGTGATGAAAGTGCAGGCTGCCTGCGGATGAAAAAGCAGCCTGCACCCGCCCAGCAAGCATGCCAAATAGAAAAGGATTAAGTAAAATGAAATCATTGTTGGCTGTCATTATCCTTGTTTGCAGCCCGTTGGTTGCCGCCCAAGTCAGCGAGGCAGACAAACGCGAGAACCCTGCTGCCGCCGCACTGCTGGATGGCGACAAACTGGGCGCGGCGCAAGCCGTTCAGCCGGGCAAAGCATCAGATTCAGAAGGCGTTGATTTTATCTATCCCGCCACCCTGCGCCCGGCCTATCCGGAAAGGAAAATCTATTATATTGTCAGCGAAACGCGCTTTGCCAAGCCGGTGAGCGAGGACAACACGTTCGGCGGGCCGCTGGTGAAAGGCGCAAGCTATGTGCGTTGGGCGTATCATGTTTCCTGCGGCAGATACCGGATGAGCGAGTCATTTGCAGGGGTATCGTTCGACAGCCGGCATCGGGCGTTGAAACTGTACGAATCGGGCTTGCGCCATATACATTACGATCACAATGAGCTGCGGACGCTGCACGAAATGTATGCGGGCGATCCGCTGGTCAAAGCAGTGTGCGCATTGGCACAGCGCAAACAGTAAATAAGCCTATTTGCCATCTGCCGAGGCACGCCGTGCAGGCAGCCTGCACCCCACACACCTTAACGAAAGACACAAAATGACCCGAATCCACCCCACCGCCGTCATCCACCCTAAAGCACAGCTGGACAGCAGCGTTTCCGTGGGTGCATACAGCATTATCGGCGAACACGTCCAAATTGGCGCGAACACCGAAATCGGCCCGCACGCCGTGATTGAAGGGCATACCCAAATCGGCGAAAACAACCGCATTTTCCAATTTGCCAGTTTGGGCGCAGAGCCGCAGGACAAAAAATACCGCGGCGAACCCACGCGGCTGATTATCGGCAACGGCAACACCATCCGCGAATTCACCACCTTCAACACCGGCACGGTCACCGGTATCGGCGAAACGCGCATCGGCGACGACAACTGGATTATGGCCTACTGCCACCTCGCGCACGATTGCGTTATCGGCAGCCACACCATTTTCGCCAATAATTCCAGCTTGGCGGGGCATGTGGAAATCGGCGATTATGTCGTGCTGGGCGGCTATACGCTGGTGTTCCAGTTCTGTCGCATCGGCGATTACGCCATGACCGCCTTCGCCGCCGGCGTACACAAAGACGTGCCGCCGTATTTCATGGCCGCAGGCTATCGCGCCGAGCCGGCCGGCCTTAACAGCGAAGGCATGCGCCGCAACGGTTTTTCCGCCGAACAGATTACCAATGTGAAACACGCCTATAAAGAAATTTATTTACGCGATTTGCCGCTGGAAGAAGCGAAGGCAAATATCGATAAGCTGGCGGAAACCCAGCCTGAATTGTTGGTTTTACGCGATTTTCTGAATACATCGAAGCGCGGTATCGTGCGTTGATGCGGGTGCAGGCTGCTTTTGGTGCCGTTTTCGGCCTTCAAAAGCAGCCTGCACTTTTCATGTATTGCAGAATGGATATTGGAAACATGATGAGCAAAATGAATTGGCGGCAACTGCTTTCCAGCACGCGCTTCCCCATAGAGGGACACGGCCGCATCGTGCCGCACGAAAGCAGCATCGACCCATACCGCAGCCCGTATCAGACAGATTACGACCGTGTGGTATTTTCACCCGCCTTCCGCCGTTTGGGACGGAAAACCCAAGTGCACCCGCTCGCCCAAAACGACCACACGCACAACCGCCTGACCCACAGTGTCGAAGTGGCCAGCGTGGGGCGCAGTTTAGGCAACCAAGTGGGTATTTTGTTGCAGCGGCAACAGCATATCCCGCCGCACATCGCCCCGCACGACATCGCCACCATCGTGCAGACGGCCTGTCTGGCACACGATTTGGGCAATCCGCCGTTCGGTCACACGGGCGAGGAGGCCATCCGCCACTGGTTCAAGCAGCCTGCACATCAGCACTATCTGGCCGGGCTGACCGAAGCCGAACGCAACGACGTGCAAACGTATGAAGGCAACGCGCACAGCCTGCGGCAAATCGCCAGCTTGGAAATGTATCAGCAGCAGGGCGGCATGCGGCTCACGGCCGCCGCCATCGGCACGCTCATCAAATATCCGTGGACCAGCAGCCAGCCCGAAAAAGGCCGTCGGAAATTCAATATTTACCAAACCGAACTGCCCATCTTCCAAGCCGTCGCCAACGAATTGGGCTTGATTGCGCACGCCGTTCACGCCGACCAATGGGCGCGCCATCCGCTGTCCTATTTGATGGAGGCTGCCGACGATATTTGCTACGCGCTGATGGATTTGGAAGACGCCGTCAGCCTGGAATTGCTGCACGCGCGGGATATTGAAGATTTGCTCGGCCCACTGTGCGACCCGCAGCGGCTGCAAACCGCAGGCAGCCTGCACCAACGCATCGCTATGATGCGCGGCTTGTCCATCGGGCGCGCCGCTTCCGCCGTGGCCGACACCTTCATCGCCCATCACGACGATTTGCTGCACGGGCAGCTGCCCGAACACGATTTGCTGCAACTGTGCCCCGCCAACATCCGCGACACCTTGCAGGCCGCCAAAAAACTGGCGCGCGAACGCATTTTCCGCCACCGCAGCAAACTGATTCACGAATTGGCCGCCTTCCCCTGCATCGGCTCGATTTTGGACGTGCTGATTCCCGCCGTGCACGCCCAAAACACCCAAGAAGGCAGCCTGCAACCCCAGCACAGCCTTGCGTTGGAGCTGTTGGGCGGCACATCGGTTACTAAGGGCGACAGCCTTTATGCCGCGTATATGAAAGTGCTGGATTTTGTCGGCGGCATGACCGACAACTATGCCGCACGGATGTCCAGCGAGCTTTCCGGCAATAATATGCTATAAATATACCGATATAAAACAACCGAATAAAAATAAAGCGCAAATTCGGCTTTACAAGGAAATGCGAAGTCCATATAATCACGGTTTCTTGATTTGCACTAGCAAATGCGACGCAAATAAGCACCCGTAGCTCAG
>NZ_GL870929.1:1226191-1296202 GCF_000190695.1 Kingella denitrificans ATCC 33394 | reverse complement strand
TTGGATAGAGTATTTGGCTACGAACCAAAGGGTCGGGCGTTCGAATCGCTCCGGGTGCGCCAAGAATCTTTTTTATCCGCGCCCATCGTCTAGCGGTTAGGACATCGCCCTTTCACGGCGGTAACCGGGGTTCGATTCCCCGTGGGCGTGCCAGTTGTTAAAAACCCTGCTTTTTTAGCAGGGTTTTTGTTTTGTGTGTTGTTTGTGGAAATGTGCAGGCTGCTATGGCTGTTCGATTTTTGACAAGGTCTGCAAAAAAGAGGGGGAATGACATGCGCGATGATGATTTTTTTGAAGCCGTTGTGGCGGTTGGCGAACTCATGTCTTGGTTAAGTGTATTGTTTTGTTTTTGCTATCAGTTGTTTGGAATCGTGGATATTAACAATATCAGCTTCAGCTTTGCCGGTATAGCTTCTTTGCTGATTTTCATCGTTTTTTTCATAATACCGATGACCAGTATTATGGCCATAGTCGCTATACCTGCCAGTTTTATTTTTGCTTTTGTGTTTATGGGGGTCTTACATATTTTTTGTTCTATCGTCAGGTTTTTTCTCCGCAAGCGGTCGTGATTTTCCATTGTTTGTTAAACCGCTGCCCAAATTCAAAAGCAGCCTGCACTTTGTAATCTTGAAAGTGCAGGCTGCTTTTCACTTCGCCAGCGCGTTCTGCAATTCTTGTTGCGAACACACGGCGGTGCCCAGTTTCGCCACCACCACGCCTGCGGCGGCGTTGGCGATGTGCATGGCTTCGGGCAGGCTGTAACCGGCGGCAACGCATAAACCCATGACGGCAATCACGGTATCGCCCGCGCCGGAAACGTCATACACTTCCTGCGCGCGCGTGGGGTGGTGGTCGATTTGTTCGGCGCGGTACAGGCTCATGCCTTCTTCGCTGCGGGTGAGCAGCAATGCTTGCAAATCCAGTTCTTCGCGAAGTTTTTGCGCTTTGCCGATAAGCTCCGCTTCGTTCGCCCATGCGCCGGCGGCTTCTTTCAGTTCGCTGCGGTTCGGGGTGAGCAGGGTGGCGCCTTTGTATTTGCTGAAATCCGTGCCTTTCGGGTCGATGAGCACGGGTTTGCCCAAAGCGCGCGCGGCGGCAATCCAGTCGGCCACGGAATGCAGCACGCCTTTGTTGTAGTCCGACAGAATCACGGCATCGAAATCGGGCAGCAGGCTGCGGTATTGTGCGTCGATTTGGTGCAGGCTGCCCGGGTCGGGACGGTGCTCGAAGTCGAGCCGTATCAGCTGCTGCTGCCGCGACAGAACGCGCAGTTTCAGAATGGTGGGCATATCGGGGCTGCGCATCAGGTGGCTGCAAATGCCTTCCTGCCGCATCAGTTCGTCCAGCGTGTCGGCGGCTTCGTCGTCGCCCACCACGGAAAGCAGCGTGGCCTGTCCGCCCAGTGCGGCGATATTGCGCGCCACGTTCGCCGCTCCACCCGCGCGGTTGTCGATGCGGTTGATTTTGGCAATCGGCACGGGGGCTTCGGGGGAAATGCGCGACACGTCGCCAAACCAGTAGCGGTCGAGCATGACATCGCCCACCACCAGGATTTTGCTTTGGGCAAAGCGGGAAAAATCGACTTTATTCATAATGCTGGCCTTCGCGGGGTTCGGATATGGTGGATGAAAACCGCCATGATGCGGCGTGTGCTCGCCGCCTTGTCTCATGTTTATAGTCGATTAAAATTGCAATGATACGGCGTTGGCTCGCCTTGACGTACTATCTGTACGCCTTGCGGCTCGCCGCCTTGTCTCATTTTTATTTTAATCGACTATATTTTCATCTGCGATTAAATAGCGTTAAACAAAGTGCAGGCTGCTTTTTGGGGATGGGAAAAGCAGCCTGCACTTCGTTTCATCAATACATCTGTACCGATACGTGAATCGTTTGGCGGATTTCCTGCATGCCCGGGCTGACTTGGCCGATTTCCGCCGATTTGGTGCGTGCGCGCATCATGGCCGCTTGCGGGGCGGCGGCAAAACTGACCCCTTCGCCGAAATCCGCATTGTCGAACGACTGGTTGAATTGGATGCGCACGATTTTATAGCCCGAAAAGCCCAGCGTTTTGCTCATGTGCTGCGCGCGCTGCTGGAAGGTGCGCAATGCCGTGTCGCTGGCCTGGTTCACGGCTTCGGTGCGTTTGGCGGGCGATACGGAGAAGGTCAGCCGGTCCACGGAGGCATCGTTTTGGCTGTCGGCCACCAGTTTGCTCAACGCATCGAAATTGCGGCTGCTGATGCTCACGGTGGCGGTGTCCGTCCAACCGGTAATCACGCGGCGGTTGCCGTTGCTGTTATATTCGCTGTATTGCGGATAGGCGCTGCGGTTGCCGGATTCCACTTCAAACAGTTGCGGCGCGGCTTTGGCGCGGGCCAGCACGGCATTCAGGCGGCGGGTTACCGCGTTACTCACGGCTTGGCGCGATGTGCCGGTTTCCTGCACTTCCAGCACCACGTTCATGGTGTCGTTCGGCACGCGCACGCTGGCGGTTTCGTTGAAATCGACCAGATTGTAGTTCAGTTCGTTGGAAGCAGCCTGCACGGGCAGGGACAGTGCCAAAGCCATGGCGGCGGTGATGACGGATGTTTTCATTGCGTGTCCTTCCGTTGGGTTTATGCGGGGTGTTGCGCCAGGATTTTCAGCATTTGTACCAGCAGTTTGGGGTTGGCGGCAACGATATTGCCGCTGTTCAGCCAGTTTTGCTCGCCTTCAAAGTCGGTTACCACGCCGCCGGCTTCCTGCACAATCAGCGCGCCTGCTGCCATGTCCCACGGTTTCAGGTTGAATTCGAAAAATGCGTCGGTGCGTCCGGCGGCCAGCGTGCACAAATCGAGTGATGCCGCCCCTTCGCGCCGTGCGCCGGCGGTTTTCTGAATCATGGTTTTCAGGATGGCCAGATAGCGGTCGAGCATGGATTGGTCCACCACGGGGAAGCCTGTTCCGATGAGGCATTGGTTCAGTTCAAAGCGGCCGGATACGCGGATGCGGCGGTTGTTCAGCAATGCGCCTTGCCCGCGCGATGCGGTGTATAAATCATTGCGTTCGGGCGCATAAACCAAGGCTTCCTGCAACACGCCTTTGTGCAGCAGGGCAATGCTGATGGCGTATTGCGGATGGCCGTGCAGATAGTTGGTGGTGCCGTCCAACGGGTCGATAATCCATTCGTATTCGGCGCGTTCGTTGCCCAGCACGCCTGCTTCCTCGGTCAGGATGCGGTGCTGCGGATAGGCTTCCTGCAATGTGCCGACAATGATGTCTTCGGCCTGTCTGTCCACATCGGAAACGAAGTCGTTGGCGGCTTTGCTGTCCACGCGGACGGCAGAAAGGTTGTTCGATGCGCGCAGCATCAGGTCGCCTGCTTTGCGTGCGGCTTTGAATGCGGTGTTGAGGGCAGGGTTGAGTTGTTGTGACATAAAGGTTCCCATCGGGCGAAACATTGGTTGGAAGGTGCAGGCTGCTTTTTGAACGTTGGTTTGCCGAAAGCAGCCTGCACTTGGAAATTCAGCGCGCATTATACGTTTTTTTGGTCTTTACGACCATGCACCAAGCGCGTAGCATAACGGATTTTTCCGCACGATACGCGATGAACGACATTAAAAAAGGCGCATTGTACGCGCTGGTCTGTTATCTGATTTGGGGCGTATTCCCCCTGTTTTGGTATCCGCTCAACCAGTCCGACATGCCCTCCATACAGATATTGGCGCAGCGCATTGTTTGGTCGGCCGTGTTTGCCGGCGTGCTGCTCACGGTGTTCCGCCAATGGCGCGAAGTGGTGCAGGCTGCCTTGCGCCCCAGAATTTTGGGCATTTTCACCCTCACCGCCGTGTTGGTGGCCATTAACTGGCTGGTGTATTTGTGGGCGATTCTGAACGGCCATGTGCTCGATGCCAGCTTGGGCTATTTCATCAACCCGCTGGTGAACGTGTTGCTGGGATTCGTGTTTTTGCGCGAAAAGCTGAACCGCCTTCATGTGCTGGCGCTGTGTCTGGCGGCAGGCGGCATTGTCTGGCTGGCGGTGCCGGCAGGGCAGATTCCGTGGATATCCATCGTGCTGGCCGCCAGTTTCGGGCTGTACGGGCTGATTCGTAAAACCGCGCCCATGCCCGCATTGGCGGGGCTGGCATTGGAAACCTTCATTCTCGCCCCCGTGGCGCTGGGCTATCTGCTGCTGTGCTTTTGGGGCGGCACGCTGTATTTTTCGCAACTGAATGCGTTGCAGACTTCGGTGCTGTTGCTTTCGGGCGCGGCCACCACCATTCCGCTGCTGCTGTTTGCCGAGGGCGCGAAACGCATTCCGCTTTCGCTGCTGGGCATGTTGCAATATGTGTCGCCCACCTTGCAGCTTTTGCTCGGCATCGTCATGTTTCACGAGCCGTTGAACGGCGCGCGGCTGACGGGATATGCCTTGGTTTGGCTGGGCGTAGCCGTGTTCCTGACGGGCAGCTGGCGCGCGCACCGCCTGCCGCAACATGCCACCGAATCACACGAATAATATAATTGATATTGACGAAAACGGCTGTATTTGAACGGTTTCCAAGTGCAGGCTGCTTTTGCCGTTTTGCAGCGCACGGATACGGCGCCTTGCCGTGTCGAACCAACACAGGAGCCGCTTTATGCTGACCTACACCCCGAAACCCGTGACCGCCGTGCCGCGCACCAACGAATATCCGTGGCTGTTGCTGCTGCTGGTGTTGATATGGCTGTGGCCGGGCGTGTTCCAACACGATTTGTGGAAGCCCGGCGAATTGGGCGTGATGCAGGCGGTGGACGAAATGGCGGCGAATCCGCGCTGGCTGCCGACGCTGTATGGCGAGCCGTATTTCGGCGTGTCGCCGGTTTATATCCACACGGCGGCGTTTTTCCGCAGGCTGCTTTCGCCGTGGCTGACGGATGCGTATTCCGCCGCGCGCTTTGCCAGCGTGTTGTTCGGCAGCATCGGGCTTTTTGGCGCGGGCATGGCGGGCTACCGCTTCCTGGGCCGCCACCACGGCCGCAGCGTGGTGCTGATTTTAATCGGCAGTATCGGCCTGCTGCCCATTGCCCATTTCCTCGGCGCGCATTCGCCCACTTTCGCCGGCGTGGGTTTGGCGATGTGGGGCTATGCGATTGCGCCGCGCCAGGCCGTGTTCGGTGCGGTTTGGCTGGCATTGGGCGCGACGCTGGTGTCGCAGTCGGCCGGTTTTGCGGCGGCGTTGCTGTTGCTGCTTGCAGGCAGCCTGCAGTTTCTGTTCGCCCCTTGGCGCACGCCGCGTTATTTTGCCTCGCATTTGGGCGCGTGGTGCATGACGCTGCCGCTGCTTACGCTATATCCGCTCGCCCTGTTTTTAACCGCGCCTTCTGAATTTTCCGTTTACCTGCAACAGCATTTGTTCGGCAGCTACGGCGGCACGCGGCAGGTGCAGGCTGCTTTTCAGTTGGGCTATTACGCCACGCACAGCCTTTGGTTTGCCTTCCCCGCCTGGCCGCTGGCGGTGTGGACGCTGTCCCGCAAGCACCAAAGCGGCAGCCGCGTGCAGACGTGGGTATTGAGCTATCTGGTTTTGTTCGGGCTGTTTCTGGCCTGCAATCCGGAGCGCAACCAAGACCTGCTGGTGCTGGTGCTGCCGCCGTTGGCCTTGTTGGGCGCGGCGCAGCTCGACCGTTTGCGGCGCGGCGCGGCGGCGTTCCTTAACTGGTTCGGCGGTGCCGTGTTTGGTGCGGCGGCCTTGTTTTTGTGGATGGGTTTCGTTGCCATGAATTACGGCATTCCGGCCAAGCTCGCTTCCCGCGCCATTTATTTCAGCCCGTATTACACGCCCGCCGCCAACACCGCGCACATGGCCGTGGCGCTGCTGTTCACCGTTATGTGGCTGGTGGCCGTTACGCGTAAACGCATCCGCGGCCGTCAAGCCATCACCAACTGGGCGGCCGGCATCACGCTGGTGTGGGCATTGCTCATGACCTTGTTTTTGCCGTGGATAGACGCCGCCAAATCGTACCGCCCGCCCATCCAGCAACTTCGGCAAAGCCAGTCCGCCGTGCTACAACGCATTGCCGCGCGCGAAGAATGCGTGTCGATTTCGCCGCAGCACTTTGAAGCACGGCACGCATGGCAGCAATATGCCGCATTGCCGTATCAAACCGAACCCGGCCGCTGCCGCTATATTTTCGCGCAATACAATCCGCAGCAAACCCGCCCCGAACACACCGTGCTGTGGGAAGGCGCGCGCCCACGCAGCAAAACCGAACATTTGGTGCTGCTGCAACGCTAATCCGCCACGCAAACCAAGTGCAGGCTGCTTTTCGGGTTTTAAAACCTTCAAAAGTAGCCTGCACTTTTTCAAAGCCCTTTTTATCAGGCTTTTTTCACAAATTCCGATTTCAAATTCATCGGCGTGCCGTCAATTTTGCAACCGATGTCGTGGTCGCCTTCTTGTAGGCGGATGTTTTTCACTTTCGTGCCTTGCTTGATGACCATGCTGCTGCCTTTCACTTTCAAGTCTTTAATCAGCACCACGGTGTCGCCGTCGTTCAGCACCGCGCCGTTGGCATCTTTCACCACGGCCGCTTGTTCGCCTTCATTGTCCGTATCGTGTTCCGGCCATTCGTGGGCGCATTCGGGGCAAACCAGTTGCGTGCCATCGTGGTAGGTCAGTGAAGACTGGCATTGGGGGCAGTTGGGATAAGTCATTTGTGTTTCCTTTATATATCAAATCAATAGAAAAAAATGGTTGGCGGATGACGGGTGCAGGCTGCTTTTTGTATTACTTTCGGCCTATGCACGGCCGCCCCAGGCAATGACTGCCGCGCCGCACAAACACAAGGCCGCGCCCAGCCAGTCGCTGGTTTTGGGCAGCACGCCGTCTGCAACGCGCAGCCAGAACAAGGCGGTGACGATGTACACGCCGCCGTATGCCGCATAAATCCGCCCGCTGGCAGCAGGATGCAGGGTGAGCAGATAGGCAAACAGCGCAAGGCTGGCGGCGGCAGGCAGCAGCAACCACGCGCTTTTGCCCTGCCGCAGCCACAAATAGGGCAGCCAGCAGCCGATGATTTCGGCCAGCGCGGTAAAGAGGAAAAGCAGCAGGGTTTTGAGGATTTGGGTGTTCATGGGTGATTGGTCGGGTGCAGGCTGCTTTTTGGGCGTTGAAAAGCAGCCTGCACTTTTTCATTTTATTGGAGCGGGTGCTTTCAGGCGGCCTTTGAGGATATGTTTTTTATTCGGCGCGTGGTTTTCTGCCTTAACTGGTTTTGGCGCACACTGAAAAATATCGGCATAAGCCAAAATCGGATTATCTGTTGAAGATTATTCCATACCCAGCTGCGCCAATTCGTCTTCCGTGAAGGCGTCTAACAATATATAGGCGGCATCAATGAAACGGTATTTTTCTTTTGGCAGCCGTGCAATAAAGGTATCGTAGGGCAGTTCGGTAAATGAACCGTTGGTGCTGTTGCGCAGGACGAGCAGCCAACGGCTGATGTCGGTATTGGGCAGGTTCATGGCGGTATCATATTCTATTTCCGGCCGATAAGGCAGAATGGTCGGCAGATTGGGGCTTAAGGTGTAGAAGCCGATATATTCGCCCGAATCGTTTTCCCGTGCGATGATTTGTTGTGCGGAATAGGCATCCAGCCATTGGATTTCCCGCATAAAGCGGCTGAAGGCTACCAGCGGGTCTTGGTCGGCCAGAATTTTTTCGCGAAGCTCTTTATTCAGGGCTACGGGGCGGGTAACACCGCACAGTTTGTAGCCGAGTAAATCTTCTTCGCCTTCAAAAGGCACTATGGATATGCCGGTCTGTATATTGGGTTTGAAATCGAAGGTTTGGATAGTGTCGGCGGTGAAGGTTTCACCGGTTTCGCAGGTAATCGGTTGTTTGAGCGCGCGGGCTAAATCAGCCAAATATTGTAGGGCGATTTGCCAGTCTTCCAAAGTGCTGGGCGTGAGTTGCCGCACAGCGTATTCCTGTGTGTCTTTATCAAAGGATAGCTCAAGTCCCCTGCCGCTTTTTTCGTTCACGCCAAGCAGCAGGCATGCGAAATCGGAGAGCGGTCGGGCTTGAAATTGTTGTAAATCAAAATTTTTATCGTGTTCGTTAAATGAAAATTGTGCCAACGGCTGCGATGAAAGCTGGAAACACTCTTGCACCGTCAATACAGGTGCGCGGCGGAATAGCTTTTTGGGGTTTTTTATATAGAAATAAATGCTCATCGGAATATCTTTTCTAAATTTTAGTGGCATTTAGCCGCTATTTGTAGGCAGCCTGCACAATGAAATTGATTCAGGCTGTTTTAAGTTTTCAGACGACCTCGGATTTTTTGTGACTGTTAAACGGCAAAATGGTCGTATCCGCCATCGATTTTTGCGCAGGCGCGTTGGGGTGTGGCTTCACGGTCGCCTGCCGTACCTTCGGTGCAAATGGTGCCGCCAGCCTGCAACAGCAGCACTTTTACCCGCCTTACAAAAATCCCTGTTGTTGCCAGACCGTGTCGGGCGGCAACTGCATATACGTCCGCACAAAATCAAAGAAATCGCGGCTGATTTCAAAATGTCCGTAACGCAGCATGGAGGCGTATTTTTTCCATTCGGGATGTGTGCGGATGATGTCTATCGGGCAGTTGCGGCGGGTTTCGGCATACTCCACATTGCGGCGGAAGGGGATGAAGGTCTCGCTCATTTGGAACGGATAGGCGGTATCGTCCGTAATTTGGCCGAATGCGGTAAAGGCTTGCAGTTTTTCCGCGCCGTCCATGCAGATTTTCGGGCTGTAATAAAGCAGCCAGTCGCCGCACCTCATGCGGTTGAGCGGTGCGGCTTTGCCGTGGCACACTTGGCAGAACCCGCCTGACACGCCGCGCAGGACGTGTTCTTGGGATACGGTGCCAATCCAATATTTTGTCATTGTTGTCTTTCTATCGGTTACGGATTTGAAGCAGCCTGCACTTGGATTTTCCGAAAGTGCAGGCTGCTTTTTAGGTTTCAGACGACCTACGATACCGTATGGTCGTCTGAAACCTTTATTGCCGTACTGTTTTACCGTTCAATTTGCGATACGTCGCGCACCGCGCCTTTGTCGGCGGAAGTCGCCATTGCGCCGTAGGCGCGCAGGGCGGCGGAGACGTAGCGGTCGCGGTTTTCCGGTTTCCACGCTTTGCTGCCGCGTGCTTCCATTTCGGCGCGGCGGGCGGCTAGTTCTTCGTCGGACACTTTCAGGTTGATGCTGCGGTTGGGGATGTCGATTTCAATCGTATCGCCTTCGTACACCAAGCCGATGGCGCCGCCTTCCGCCGCTTCGGGTGAAGCATGGCCGATGGAGAGGCCTGATGTGCCGCCGGAGAATCGTCCGTCAGTCAGCAGGGCGCAGGCTTTGCCCAAGCCTTTGGATTTCAGGTAGGAAGTCGGATACAGCATTTCCTGCATGCCCGGGCCGCCTTTCGGGCCTTCGTAGCGGATGATGACGATGTCGCCGGCGACGATTTGGTTGCCCAAAATGCCTTCGACGGCGGCTTCTTGGCTTTCAAACACGCGGGCACGGCCGGTGAATTTGAGGATGCTCTCGTCCACGCCTGCGGTTTTTACCACGCAGCCGCGTTCGGCGATGTTGCCGAACAAGACCGCCAAACCGCCGTCTTGCGAGTAGGCGTGTTCGACATTGCGGATGCAGCCTTTTTCGCGGTCGAGGTCGAGGGTTTTCCACATGCGGTTTTGCGAGAACGCTTGGGTGGTGCGTACGCCGCCGGGCGCGGCTTTGAAGCGTTCGATGGCGTGGGTGTTTTCGGGATTGGTTACGTCCCATTGTTCAATCGCGTCTTTCAACGTCGGCGCGTGGATGGTGTACACGTCGGTGTGCAGTTTGCCCGCTTTGTCCAATTCTTTCAGGATGGCGAAGATGCCGCCGGCGCGGTGCACGTCTTCCATGTAGTAGTCGTGGTTGTTAGGCGCGGTTTTGCAGATGCAGGGGACGACGCGGCTTAAGCGGTCGATGTCGGCCATTTTGAAATCCACGCCCGCTTCGTTGGCAACGGCGAGCAAATGCAGGATGGTGTTGGTGGAACCGCCCATGGCGATGTCCATGGTCATGGCGTTTTCAAACGCTTTTTTGGTGGCGATGCTGCGCGGCAACACGGTTTCGTCGTCTTGCTCGTAATAGCGTTTGGTGATTTCGACAATCATGCGGCCGGCTTCGAGGAACAATTCTTTGCGGCCGGCGTGGGTGGCGAGGTAGGAGCCGTTGCCGGGCAGGGACAGACCGAGTGCTTCGGTCAGGCAGTTCATGGAGTTGGCGGTGAACATGCCGGAGCAGGAGCCGCAGGTCGGGCAGGCGTTTTGTTCGACTTCTTCGACCTGTTGGTTGCTGACATTGTCGTCCGCCGATTCAATCATGGCGTCAATCAAGTCCAAGCGGCGTTCGGGCTGGATGTTGGCCACGCCGATGACCTTGCCCGCTTCCATCGGACCGCCGGAAACGAAGATGGTCGGGATGTTCAGGCGCATGGCGGCAATCAGCATTCCTGGGGTGATTTTGTCGCAGTTGGAAATGCACACCAGCGCGTCGGCGCAGTGGGCGTTGACCATATATTCGATGGAGTCGGCAATCAAATCGCGGCTGGGCAGGGAATACAGCATGCCGCTGTGCCCCATGGCGATGCCGTCGTCGATGGCGATGGTGTTGAATTCTTTAGCGATTGCGCCGGCTTTTTCGATTTCGCGGGCAACCAGTTGGCCCATGTTGTGCAGGTGAACATGGCCGGGCACGAATTGGGTGAACGAGTTGGCAACGGCGATGATGGGCTTGCCGAAGTCGGTTTCCATCACGCCGGTGGCGCGCCACAATGCGCGTGCGCCCGCCATATTGCGGCCGTGGGTGGAGGTTTTGGAGCGGTAGTCTGGCATGGTTGTGTCCTTGTTTATTGTAGATAAAGCGGGTGTTATTGTAAGACGAAACGGGCTGTCTGTGAGAGAAAAATGCGGATTCGTGTGGCAGGGCAGGGTGCAGGCTGCTTTCGGGCAATGAAAAAGCAGCCTGCACTTTCACAATCGAAGTGCAGGCTGCTTTTGGGTTTCCTCATCAGCGGGAGAAGTGCATGCTGTATGTCGCGCCGGTAGACATGCGGCAGCTGCCTGTGCCCACGGTCGGCGAATTCATGGTGTAGTCGCAGGAGATGTAGCGTCCGCTGGCGGCTGCACCGTTGGCTTTGCCGGAGCGCGAGCTGGTGTTGCGTGTCGCGTCGCCCGTGAAGGATTCGCCGGCAATATAGGAGGAGAACGTGCCGTGTCCGTTTTGGTCAATGCTCACAACGGCTTGGGCAGGGCCTTGCTGTTGCGCCACGGCGTTGGTGGGATACAGGCGCACCTGCATGGAGTTGCCGCCGGTACGCACACCTCCCGCATCGCCGACGCGGACGGTGGAAGATGCAGGCACCACATAACAGCCGGTCAATACGGCACCCAAAGCGGCCAACAAAAGCACATTTTTCATGGGTTTCATGATTGTCTCTCCAAAAATTAACGGTTGCCCTGAATCACAACGTCGGAGCCTGGTGCAGGCTGCACGATATAGCACGCGGCCAGGCTGCCTGCGCATACGGCGATTAAAGTGTAACGAATCATTTTGGTCAGCATAGGTTTTCTCCACAAAGGAAAGTTAAATTGAAATAATGCAACACCGTTAACGGTAAGGTTCCGCTAACGTGGTCATCATGCCACAGGCCTTTGTTAAGAAGCAATAAGCGAATATTAAATTTGGCGGACGCTTGGTTTATTTTCGTAATTCCTTGGGCAGCACGAAGACGATGCTCTCTTCAATGCCTTCGCCTTGTTCGATGTGGTCGATGTCCCAAGCGGTCAGCCGGTCGATGACGCCCTGCACTAGCACTTCGGGCGCGCTGGCACCGGCGGTCAGCCCCACTTTGCGTTTGCCGGCGAACCATTCGCGCTGCAAATGTTCGGCGTTGTCCACCATATAAGCCTCCACGCCGCGCACGGCCGCCACTTCGCGCAGACGGTTGCTGTTGGACGAATTGGGTGAGCCGACCACAATCACGACGTCGCATTCGTCCGCCAAATCTTTCACTGCTTTTTGGCGGTTAGTGGTGGCGTAGCAAATGTCTTCTTTGTGCGGATTTTTAATGTGCGGGAAACGTTCGTTCAGCGCTGCGATAATGTCTTTGGTTTCATCGACCGACAATGTGGTCTGGCTGACATACGCCACTTTTTCGGGATTGGCAATGTGCAGGCTGCCTACGTCGTCCACTGTCTGCACCAGCAGCATCCTGCCCGGCGGGAGCTGCCCCATCGTGCCTTCCACTTCCACATGGCCGGCGTGCCCGATCATGATGATTTGATAGCCCTGTTCGTCCAAGCGTGCCACTTCTTTGTGGACTTTGGTCACCAGCGGGCAGGTGGCGTCGAACACGCGGAAACCGCGCTCTGCGGCTTCGGCCTGCACCGCTTTGCTCACGCCGTGGGCGGAATATATCAGCGTTGCGCCCGGCGGCACGTCGGCCAAATCGTCAATAAACACTGCGCCTTTTTCGCGCAGGCCGTCCACCACGAATTTGTTGTGGACCACTTCGTGCCGTACATAAATCGGCGCGCCGAATTCTTCCAGGGCGCGTTCCACAATGGAAATGGCGCGGTCAACGCCGGCGCAGAAGCCGCGCGGATTGGCCAGCATGATGGTTTTTGGGGGCATGGTTGCGTCTTTCTTCGGAAAATGGGAGGGTGCAGGCTGCTTTCGGGCTTATGCGGCCTTCTTTTTGTGGCGGATGCTGTCAATCACCAGCAAAACCGCGCCCACGCAGACAAAGCAGTCGGCAATGTTGAACACGGGGTAATGCCAGTTTTGCCAATACACCAGCAGGAAATCCACCACTTTGCCGTAAGCGAAGCGGTCGATGACGTTGCCGAACGCGCCGCCGATAATCATGGCGGCGGCGAAATTACCGGTTTTGCCTAGCTCGCCTTTGCGGATTTCGTTGCCTAGCCAGCCGCTGATGGCAAACGCAAGCAGCATGAACAGATATTTTTGCCAACCGCCCGCGCCCGCCAGAAAGCTGAATGCCGCACCGGGATTGTACACCAGCGTCAAATCGAAAAAGCCGGGGATGATATTGAGCCGTTCCGCGAATTGGAAGTGCGCCAGAATCCACAGTTTGCTGATTTGGTCGAGGACGAGCGCGGTAACGGCGGTGATGAAATAGGGGAGGTATTTCTTCATGTGCAGGCTGCTTTTTGGGGAGTGTGAAAAAAGGCGGTATTGTACTATAAATTTATCGCGGCACTTGCCAAATTGCGTAAAAACAAGGATAATGCCGCGCTTTATCAATGAAGTGCAGGCAAAACCCCTGCGCCCGCTTTTTAAGGAAATCCAAATGAAACAAGATATTCATCCGACTTACCACGAAGTGAACGTGACTTGCTCTTGCGGCAACAAATTCACCACGCAATCTTCTATGGAAAAAGAAAACTTCAACATCGAGGTTTGCTCCGAATGCCATCCGTTCTACACCGGCAAACAAAAAATCGTGGATACCGCCGGTCGCGTGGACAAATTCAACCAAAAATTCGGCAATATGTTCAAACGTTCCGTTTAATACGGTGTTGCCCAAACATCCGCTCCTGCTTTGGGGCGGATTTTTTTTAGCCGCTTTTGGAGAACGCAATGTTTCTTTGGCTGAAATTTTTTCATATATTTTTTATTGTGGCGTGGTTTGCCGGCCTGTTTTACCTACCGCGCATTTTTGTGAACCTGGCCATGGCCGAAGGGGAGGGCGAATACGCGCGGCTGCTGCTGATGGCGCAGAAACTGTACCGCTTCATGCAGCCTTGGTGCGTCGGCGCGCTGGTATGCGGTTTGGCCATGCCGCTGTTTGCCATCGGTTTTGCGCCGTGGGTGCATGCCAAAATTGCTGTGGCGCTGCTGCTGCTGGGGTATCATGTGTGGTGCAGCAGGCTGCTGGCACGGTTTGCGGCGCGGCGCAACACGCATTCCCACCGCTGGTACCGCGTGTTCAACGAGCTGCCCGTGTTTTTGCTGCTGGCCGCCGTTTATTTTGCTTTGTTTAAACCGTTTGGAAACTGAATTGTGATGAAAGTGCAGGCTGCTTTTTATGGCGCAAATTGAAATCGAACGCCGCTTTTTGTTGAACAGCGATGCATGGCGTGCCGCGGCGGGTGCGCCCGAAGTGATGCAGCAGGGCTACATCAGCGTGGCAAAGGAATGCACGATTCGCGTGCGTGTGTCGGGCAGCCGCGCGTGGCTCACGGTGAAGGGCTATATTTCCGATGTGAGCCGGCACGAGTTCGAATATGAAATCCCGTTGGCCGACGCGCAAACCATGTTGGCGACCGTGTGCCCGTTTAAAATCGAGAAGCACCGCTACCGCATCGCGCACGAAGGCTTTGTATTTGAAATTGACGAATTTTTTGGCGACAACGCGCCGCTGGTGGTGGCGGAATTGGAGTTGCCCGATGAACATGCGCCGTTCCCGAAACCCGATTGGCTGGGCGCGGAAATCACCGAAGACGGCCGCTTCACCAATGCGTATTTGAGCAAGCATCCGTTCGGCACTTGGGCGGACGAAGTTTGACCGTGTTGCCGAATCAAAAAAGCAGCCTGCACCCGATTATCCGAAGTGCAGGCTGCTTTTATCATGGTGCCTTACCTTATTTTTATTTTCATCCGCTTATAGACTGAAAATGAACGGGTTATTCGCCTTCGGTAAGCACATCGAACCCCAACCGTTGCAGACACGACACCAGCCAGAACAGCGGCAGGCCAATCAGCGCGTTCGGGTCTTCGCTGTCGATACGCCACAGCAAAGCCGCGCCCAAACCTTCGCTTTTTGCTGCGCCCGCACAATAAACGGCATCGGGTTCGCGCGCCAGATAACGGCGGATTTGTTCGTCCGACAACACGCGCATCTGTACCACGGTGGTGTCCACATGCGTGTGCAGGCTGCTTTTTGCCGTGTCGAGCACGCACGCCGCGCTGTAAAACTCAATGCGCCGCCCCGATAATTCGCGCAACATCTGTTCCGCATTGGCAACACTCATCGGCTTGCCCAACTGCCGGCCGTTGCACCACGCCACTTGGTCGGCCCCGATAATCCAATGCTGCGGATAAATCTCCGCCAGCGAGCGCGCCTTGCCTTCGGCCAAACGCAAAGCCGTGTCGGCCGCGGATTCGCCTGCCAGCGGCGTTTCGTCAAACATCGGCTTGGCCGCGGTGAAAGGAATGCCCAGCGTGCGCAGCTGCTGCTGACGGAACACGGAAGTGGACGCCAAAATAATCGGTGTATTCATGATGAAGCCTTTCTGGAGAACGGTGCGGCGGACACAAAAGCAGCCTGCACCCTGTTTGGGCGGTTGACTGCGGATAAATCGCGTAAAAAGATTGACTGTAAAGCCATAAAATTATATCATTCCGCGTTTATGTTAAACCGAATATTGATTGACCCCCAAGCGTTTGCGCTCAAAAAAGAACGTCTGCACGGCACGGTTGCCCTGCGGGATTTGGACGAGCGGACATGGTCGCACGATATTGCCGATTTGTCGTCCGAGCTGGCATACACGCTGACAGGCTCGACCGACCGCTGGCAACGCCCCGTGCTCACGCTGGCTTTGTCGGGGCGCGTACCGTTGCAGTGCCAACGCTGTATGCAGCCGATCGAAAATTTCGAGCTGGACGAACACGTGCCGATTGTGCTGTTTCCCACCGAAGCGCAGCTTGACGAAGCCATGCTGGCCGATGAAGAATTGGAAGGCATGCTTTCCGCCGATGAATTGGACGTGTTTTCGCTGATTGAAGACCAAATCCTGATGGCTTTGCCGTTTTCACCCCGGCACGAACAATGCGGCAATGCCGACTCGGCCGCCGTCAATCAAAGCAAACCCAATCCGTTCGCCGTTTTGGCAGGTTTGAAAAAATCGGACTAACCTTATATTCCACTTTATTTTTTAGGAGCTTGACATGGCTGTTCAACAAAACAAAAAATCCCCTTCACGCCGCGGTATGCACCGTTCGCACGATGCGCTGACCGCGCCTGCACTGTCTGTGGACAGCGCCACCGGCGAAGTGCACCGCCCGCACCACATTTCGCCAAATGGCATGTATCGTGGCCGTAAAGTGATGAAAGCCAAAGGCGAGTAATCGGATGATTCCGAAAGCCAGCGATTGCGCGTTTGCACTATCGTCTGGCTTTTATTGTTTGGATTTTGCAGTTTGAATGTGAAGGAGCGCTGCAATGGTTAAGAAAATCTGGTACACCTATGACGATATCCATAAAGTGGTCAAACAAGTGGCCGAAAAAGTGCAAAACAGCGGCGTGAAATACGATGCCATGATTGCCATTGGCGGCGGCGGCTTTATTCCGGCGCGTATGCTGCGCTGCTTTTTGGATATCCCGATTTATGCGGTCAGTACGGCGTATTATTTGGGTGAGACGAGCGATGAAACGGCGGACGAAATCCAAAAAGTGCAATGGATTGACCCGATTCCCGAAAACATCGTCGGCAAAAACATTCTGGTGGTGGACGAGGTGGACGACAGCCGCATCACGGCCGATTTTGTCTTGACCGAATTGCAAAAAGAAGGGTTTGCCGAAATCGGTTTTGCGGTGATTCACAACAAACTGAAAGAAAAACAAGGCACTATTCCCGAAGGCGTGCATTATTTTGCCGGGCTGGAAGTGAATGATTTGTGGATTAACTATCCCTGGGATGCTGCTGATATCGAGGCGCACAATGCGCGCGCCCAGCATTCGCAGGCAGAAGCCTGATGCGAAAAAAGCAGCCTGCACTTTGTTCTGCAGAGTGCAGGCTGCTTTTGTGCAAAATTATCCCGTTATTTAAGAAAAGAGAGTATCGTGTCCACTCATGCCCTGAATTTCAAACGGCTGTTTCTTCTGTCTGCCGCCGTGTTGCTGTTGGGCGGTTGCGCCACCACCGTCCGCATACACGACACCGTGCGTTGGCGCGGCAAAGATGTCAGCGAGTTTATTGTGGAGCGCGCCGGCCGTATGCCGGATATTGTGCGTTATAACTGTGTGAAGAATAAAGAAGTTCGCAATCTTTATGCCTGGCGTATCGCGCTGTACGATGTCCGTCAGGCGTATGTGGGCCAGCAGGGCAATGTGCAGTATTACCAGAATTACAAGTACTATACTGGGGAGCACACCTACCGTATCGTTGTAACCGACACGGACGGCACGATTATTTCCGTGCGCGACACCGCATTCGGCAATGCCGATAAAGAATACGGCTGCGAAGAATACCGCCAGCGGTAATGATTGATTGAAAAGAAAAATGGATAGTTATGATAACGTTAGCCGTTGATGCAATGGGCGGCGATGTGGGTTTGGATGTGACCGCTCCTGCCGCCGCCGCATTTTTGAACCGCCAACCGGATGTGCGGTTGCTGATGGTGGGCCATCAAGAGCAGGTGCAGGCTGCTTTGGCATCGGCCGGCGCGCCTTTGGACCGCATCGAAATCGTGCATGCTACCGAAGTGGTGGCGATGGACGAAGCGCCTCAGCACGCATTGAAAAACAAAAAAGATTCGTCCATGCGCATTGCCATCGAGCAAGTGAAGGGCGGCAAAGCGCAGGCGGCCGTGTCGGCGGGCAACACCGGCGCACTGATGGCCACGGCGCGTTTCGTGCTCAAAACCCTGCCGCACATCGAACGGCCCGCCATTGCCAAATTCCTGCCGGCGCAGGGCGGCCACTTGACGCTGATGCTGGATTTGGGCGCGAACGTGGATTGCAGCGCGGAACAGTTGTGGCAGTTTGCCGTGCTGGGCAGCGAATTGTTCAATGCGCTCCACTCGCAAAAGCAGCCTGCACGGGTCGGCCTGCTCAATATCGGTTCGGAAGACATCAAAGGCACGGAAGTGGTGAAGCAGGCATTCGGTTTGCTGAAAAGCAGTTCTTTGAATTTTATCGGTAATGTGGAAAGCAACGAGATTTTCAGCGGCGGGGTCGATGTGGTGGTGGCGGACGGCTTTGTCGGCAATATCGCGCTGAAAACGATGGAAGGTACGGTCAAATTTATCGGCGGTGCGATTAAAGAAGAGCTGAACCGCAACTGGCTGACCAAGCTGGGCGCGCTGGGTGCGCTGCCTGCGTTGGGCGGCTTCAAAAAACGGCTCGACCCGCGCCGCTTCAATGGGGCGATTTTCCTGGGGCTGCGCGGCGTGGTGATTAAAAGCCACGGCGGCACGGATGCGGTGGGCTTTGCCTATGCGCTGGACGAAGCGTATCACGAAGCGCAATCGAACAGTTTGGAACGGATTGCGGCCGGCGTGGCGCAGCGTTTTGCCACGGCGGAAGCGTCGGACGGGCAGCCGCAATAGTGGATTAAAATAAAAATGAGACAAGGCGGTGAGCCGCAAGGCGTACAAATGGTACGTCAAGGCGAGCCAACGCCGTATCATTGCGATTTTAATTCACTATAAAAGCAGCCTGCACTTTGATGGAAACAAAAAAACGATGGTTTTCCAATGAATGGGAACGCCATCGTTTTTTGCTGTGCAGGCTGCTTTTTGGGTGCGTGAAAGCGTCAAAGCAGCCTGCACGCCGTATCATTGCTGCCGATAAAGTTGCGCGATATTGACGTGCAGCGGTTGGCAGCATTCGGTCATGCGCTCGTTGAGCAAGGGGTTTTGCGGTAGGGCGTTGCGGCGGTACACGAAATGGTGGAACAGGTCGGACAGCCAAATCTGCTCGGGGCTGGTTTTCAGCAGCCAGCCGCGTTTGCTTTCGGTAACGTATTGTATTTTCGCCAAACGCAGCAGCAGGATTTCGATTTGGCTGCGGCCGATGGGCAGTTGCTGGTGCATGGCGCGGAGTGTGAGCGCTTTGCCGTGTTGTTGCGCATCTGCGAGCAGCAGCAAAATGGCGATGATTTGGTTGAACACATGGTCCGGCTGCTGCATTTCGTCCTGCTGGCTGTGCCAGTCGCCGATGCAGGCGATGACCAGCGCGCCGCTTAAAATGATGAGCCACAACAGGTTAAGCCACACCAGAAAAATCGGAATGATGGAAAACGCGCCGTACACGGGGGCATAACTGTTGAAATGGCTGATATAGATACCGAAGCCGTATTTGGCGGTTTCCAGCAAAAGGCCGATGATGAGTGCGCCTGACACGGCGTGCAGCAGGGGGACGTGGCAGTTCGGCACAAGGCGGTAGAGCAAGAACAGGAACACTGCGTTGCCCAGCACGTTGCCGACAAAGTGCAGGCTGCTTGAAAAGAAATAGTCGGTGTTTTGGGCCAAACCGTAAGCAGACACCGACAGGCTGATGCCGACCAGTAGCGGGCCGATGGTGAGCAGCGCCCAATAAACGGTCAGACTAATCCACCACGGGCGGCCGCGCTGGACGCGCCAAATGCGGTTCAAGGTTTGGTCGATGGTCTGAATCAGCAGCAATGACGTAACCACCATCACGGCAATACCGAGCGCGGTCATGCGGACGGCCTGTTCTTTAAACCGGTCCAGATAATCCGCGATGGCAGATGCGCCGCTGGGGACGATGATGCGGTGGACCAAATCCATGAAGTGGGCGGAAATGTCGCCGAACATGGGGAAGGCGGCCAATACAATCAGGATGACGGTGAGCAGCGGCACCAACGCCAACAGCGTGGTGAATGTGAGGCTGCCTGCGGTTTGCAGGATGTTGGCTTCGTTGAAGCGCTGCGAAACAAAGCGCAGGAAGCGGCAGGGCGTGCTGCACCATAAACGGTGCAGGAAACTGTGCAGGCTGCTTTTGTGCGGCGCGTTCAAATGGAGAAATCCTCCACCGCAGGGGCAAACAGGAGTTTTCGGACGCGGTCGTGCGTTAAATCCGGATGCAGCCATTGCAGGAAATCGTATTGGTAATGGCGCAGCAGCGCGTCTTCACGCAGGGCAACGTGGTATTCGGTCGGCTCGAACAGGGCGGCAACGTCCAGCAGCACCAAATCGCCGTCCTGCTCCGGCAGATAGGCTTGTGCGTCGATTAACGCCACGCCCAAGCCGAAGCGCACATAATCTTTCAGCAGTTGCGCATCGTCCGATTCCAAAGCAATGTGCAAATCGTGCATCCGCGCCTTCAATGCCGCACGCGCCGCAGACGAAGTGGATTGGAACGCGAAACTGTATGCCAACAAAGGATGCGCCGCCAAATCCGACCACGCCACCGCAGGCAGCCTGCACAAATCATGCCCGGCCGGCACCAATAACCCGTACCGCCAAGTGCCGCAGGGCAGCAGCTTCAGATTGTGTATGCCCGCCGGCATATCTTGGCCGATGGCAAAATCCACTTCGCCGTTGCGCACCCATTCCGCCATTTGCGCCGGCGTGCTTTGGCGGACGGAAAGCTGCACATCGGGATAATGCTCCGCCATCTGTTTCAAAGTAGCCTGCAAACGGAAACGCGCCACATGATGCGTTGCCGCAATATTCAGCACGCCTTGGTGCGCGTCCGAAAACTCATCGCCGATGTGCTTGATATTCTGCACATGGCGCAACACCTGTTCCGCCATTTCCAGCACCGACAAACCCGCAGGCGTTACTGCCACAATACGTTTGCCGCTGCGGATGAAAATCTGCACCCCCAGTTCGTCTTCCAGCAAACGGATTTGCTTGGAAACGCCCGGTTGCGAAGTAAACAAAGCATCCGCGGCTTCCGACACGTTCAAATTGCGGCGGAACACCTCCACCACATAGCGCAACTGCTGCAATTTCATAGCGTAAATATCCCAAAATCAAGGGGTGTAAATGTAGCACGCCGCCCCGAATAAAGCAAAATGGCAGGCTGCTTGTTAAAGTGTCGCAAATTTGCAACAAAAAAATAAGTTAAACGCAATAATATATGACAAAGCAACCCAGTTTGGGCATTATAGCCGAACGACTTATGGCATAAAACCGTCTTTCTATTGACAGCACCGCCGTAAATTCTTTATAGTAGGCAACGTTTAAATTTGGGTCTTTATCTGCTTTATGTAGCGGAAGCCTGAATCTATGTCAGTGGCAAATCCAAATTTGCTACTAATCATTTTTTTTGATGAGGGAATAACAATGACTAAACATGTTAAAGCAAGCGCACTGATTGTAGCTTTGTTGGCTTCTACTGGTGCTATGGCGCACGGAACCCACGGTTACACTGTTAGCGAACAATCTGGTGAAGTTGTTCGCAACAACTACGGCGAATGCTGGGAAAACACTTACCTGAATAAAGCTGAAAACGGCTTGGTGGAATGTGGCGACCGTGCTCCTGAAACCGCACCTGCTCCTGTGGTTCAACAACCACAATACAGAACTGAAACCGTATCTCTGAACAGCAACTTCCTGTTCGGTTTCGATAAAGACACTCTGCGTCCTGAAGCAATTGAGACATTGAACCAATTGGCCGCACGTTTGGGTGACAGCAACGTACAATCTGCACGTGTTGAAGGTCATACTGACTTCATGGGTTCAGAGCAATACAACCAAGCATTGTCTGAGCGTCGTGCAACTCGAGTGGCTAACTACTTGGTTGAACGCGGTGTTCCTGCCAGCAAAATCTCTGCTGCAGGCTTGGGTGAAAGCCAAGCTCGTATGACTGCTTCTTGCCAAGCTGAAGTGAACAAACTGGGTCGTCGCGTATCTCAAGCTAAACGCCGTCAAGCGTTGATTGCTTGTATCGAGCCAGATCGTCGCGTAGACGTTCACATCACTTCTTTGGTAACTCAAGAAGTTCGTTAATTCAGATTGTTCAAACACTATCTGGTGTTGTGAAATAAATTGAAGAAAAACCAGATTCTTTATTTTGGAATCTGGTTTTTTTCTATTTCCATGATTGAAATCAGAAGAATATGCCGCACATTAAAATGTACACGGGTGCTTTTTGCCCGTATTGCACTATGGCAAAACAATTATTTCGGCAAGTGGGTGTGAGCGAGATTGAAGAAATCCGCGTGGATAAAGAGCCGGAACAGTTTACGGAAATGCAGCAGCTTACCGGCCAGCGTTCTGTGCCGCAGATTTTTATTGGGCAGACGCATGTCGGCGGATTTACCGATTTATATGCTTTGCATCAGAAGGGCGAGTTGCTTGCGCTTTTGTCGGCAGAATAAATTTATCAACCAGCTATGAAAATAGCGTTTTATCGAAAGAAGTATGATTATGAGCGAAGAACAAGTTCAAACGACTGCGCCTGAGCAGCAAAATCAACCTGTGTTCAGCATTGAAAAACTGTATGTGAAAGATTTGTCGCTGGAAGTGCCGCATGCGCCGCAAATTTTTCTGGAAGCGGAAACGCCGGAAGTGGATATGCGTATCAGCACAGAATCCAAAGCGGTTGAAGAAGGTTTTTACGACTGCAATCTGACCGTTACGGTAACGGTGAAATTGGCGGACAACCGTGTGGTATTTTTGAATGAAGTCACCCAATCGGGTATTTTCCGCATTGAAAATGTGCCGGAAGAAGATTTGAAAATGCTGCTGGGTATTGCCTGCCCGAACATCCTGTTCCCGTATGCGCGCGAAGTGGTGTCTTCCACTATTACGCGTGCGGGCTTCCCGCCGGTATTGTTGGCGCCGATCAATTTTGACGCTATGTACCATCAGGCACAGGAAACACCTGCGGCCGAATAAACGGCTGAATAAAAAGCAGCCTGCACTTTGGAAATGGAAGTGCAGGCTGCTTTTTGCCTTGCGGATTTAGGATTCTGCGGTTTCGGCGGGTGCTTTGACGCGCGTTACCATCAAGGTGTGCAGGCGGCGGTTGTCGGCGCGGGCAACGTTGAACAGCAAATCGCCCAGTTGCACTTTTTCGCCGCGCACGGGCAGGTGCCCCAGTTCGTGGATAATCAGCCCGCCAATGGTATCGGCTTCATCGCTGCTGTATTGCGTGCCGAAATATTGGTTGATGTCGTCGATTTCGGTTTTGGCGTGTACGCGCCAGCGTTCGGAGGATACGGGCGAAATATAGTTTTCTTCTTCGTCGAATTCGTCCTCAATTTTGCCGACGATTTCTTCGATCAGGTCTTCAAACGTGACCAATCCTGAAATACCGCCGTATTCGTCCACCACAATCGCCATGTGGTTGTGCTGCTCCTGAAATTCTTTCAGCAGCGTGTTGAGCGGCTTGCTTTCGGGCACGAACACGGCGGGGCGGATGATGTTGTCCAGCTTAAACTGCTCCGGATTCAGCGTGAATTTGAGCAGGTCTTTGGCGTGTAGAATGCCGATAATGTGGTCTTTGTCGTCGGCGATGACGGGAAAGCGCGAATGGGCGGTGTCCACGGCATAGGCGATAATGCGTTCTATGCTGTCGGTGGTTTTAAGCACGTCCATTTGGGCGCGGCTAATCATGGCATCGCGAACGTGCATTTGGTTGAAATTCAAAACGTTTTCCACGCGCGACAAAGTATCTTGGTCGATAATGCCTTGGGTGTGCGATTGTTGCAGCAGGGCGCGCAATGCGTCCATGTCTTGCAGAATGTTGCTTGAAAATTTTTGCCGTAGGCGGGCGAAGAGACTGGGTGGGTTGTCTGTGGTCATTGCGGATTCAGTATGGGTTGGGGATATTGAGCTGGCGGAGCAGTTCGATTTCTAGGGCTTCCATTTGGTCGGCATCTTCGTCTTCGATATGGTCGAAGCCCATCAGGTGCAACGTGCCGTGAATCACCAGATGGGCGAAATGGTGGTGCAGCGGTTTGCCTTGTTCTGCCGCTTCTCTGGCAACGACTTGGGGGCAGATGATGAGGTCGCCGTATAGCGTGTCCTGCGTGTCGGCGAACATGGATTCGCCTTCGTTGAGCGCGAAACTGAGCACGTTGGTGGCGTAGTCTTTGCCGCGATAATCGCGATTGTAGGCGCGGGCTTCTTCTTCATCAAGCAGCACGAGCGACAATTCGGCGCGGCGGTAGTGGGATTTCAGTGCGTGCCAAATCCAGCGGTAAAACTGTTTTTCATCGGGCAGGCCGTCGGCGCTGCTGCGGTTTTGGTAATCCAGCGAGAAACGTTGCCGCTGAATGGCTAAAAAGGGGAAGTGTTTGGTGTGTTTTTTCATGTTAAAAGCAGCCTGCACTTTGGTTGGGTGGTTATGGGGACGGGGTTTCGCCCAGTTCGTTCTGCAGATGCAGCGCGCTTAATCCGGGCAATGTGGCAAAGCCTTCGTTGCGGACGATATTGCAGAAATCGGTTAAATACGCACGTTCGGCATCTTCGGCACGCAGCGCGGCATACAGTTCGCTTTGCAGCGGCGTGTCGGTGAGCGTGCGCGCCACGACGTATTGTTTTTCGACATACGGCATGACCGACCAATAAGGCAGGGCGGCAATCCCGCGTTTGCTGGCCACCAGTTGCACAATGGCAATCGTCAGCTCGCTGTGGCGGCGCGTGGGGTTGATGCCGCGCGGCAGCAGGACTTTGCGCAACAAATCGAGCATATCGTCCGGTACGGGATAGCTAATCAGCGTTTCATCGCGGAAATCTTCCGCCTGCCACACGTCTTTTTGCGCCAACGGATGGTCAGGCGCGCAAATACCCACCATTTCATACGCAAACAGCGGCTGGTACACAATGCCTGCCTGCGGCACGGCTTCCGACACGATGGCGATATCCGCGCGGTGGGTGAGCAGCAGGCTGACCGGATCGGCTTGGAAACCGGACACGATGTCCAGTTCCACCTGCGGCCATTGCGGACGGAACACGCCCATGGCCGGCATCAGCCAATCGAAGCAGGTGTGGCATTCCACCGCCAAACGGAGCTGGCCCGCATCACCGTGGATAATCTGCATCAGGTCGCGTTCTGCCGAAGCCACGCGGGGCAGCAGTTCGCGCCCCAGTTTGAGCAGGCGTTCGCCGGCAGGCGTGAAGCGCAGCGGTGTGGATTTGCGTTCAAACAGCAGCGTGCCGAAATGGTTTTCCAGCACGCGGATTTGGTGCGACAGAGCAGACTGCGTTAAAAACACGCGCTGCGCCGCCAAAGACACGCTGCCGGTTTCTTCCAAGGCCAGCAGCGTGCGCAAGTGGCGTAGTTCGATAATGCTTTCCATAAAGATTCGGGCAATGAATAATGTCTGCCAACTATAAAATAATTCATGTTGAAAGGAAAGGGGCAGCCTGCACTTCTTTGCCGAATTGTGTATTTTGTCGCTTTGCTACGTTATTGTTTTCTATTTTGCAATATTTAAAGCAGATAATGTTTTATTTTTTCCTAAAAAGAAATTTAATTTTGCTTAAATGGGGTTGGATTTCCGCGATAGGCGGCGATAGAATGCATTCACGTTCTGCAAAACATTATCGATTCAATCTATTTTTGAACGGTTTTGCATTCTTGATAACTTTTGAATAATGTAAGGAAATAACATGAAAAAATTAGCAGTATTGGCATTGGCTTCCGTATTGAGCGTTTCTGCATATGCACAGGACAACGATAACTTTGTCCGCCAGCAGCCTTCGCACGGCGAAATCCCTAACCTGCAACTGGTGGGCAGCGAGCGCATCCAAAGCAAAAACCAAGACCCTGTGGTGTATTTGTATGTGGGCGAGAAAGTATCTGCCCAGTTGCCGGAAGTGCGCTACACAAACCATTAAGATTTTCAGCCTGTCTCCAAAAGCAGCCTGCACATTCGATTTTGAAGTGCAGGCTGCTTTTTTGCGGCCAGCGCGCGCGTTTCGCGTTACAATCGTTTTATTTCGAACGGATGGGACAGAACAATGAATATTTTGGTTATCAACGGCCCGAACCTGAACTTGCTGGGTTTGCGTGAGCCGCATATTTACGGCGCGGAAACGCTCTCGGACGTGGAGGCAAAGCTGGGCGCGCTGGCGGCAGATTTGGGCGTGCGGTTGAGCTGTTTTCAGAGCAATCACGAAGGCGCGCTGGTAGACAAGATTCAGGCATCGCGCGGCACGGTCGATTGGATAATCATCAATGCGGGTGCATACACGCACACCAGCGTGGCCATCCGCGATGCTTTGGCCGGCGTGGGGATTCCGTTTGTGGAAGTGCATATTTCCAATGTGTATGCGCGCGAGGATTTCCGCCACCATTCTTATCTGTCGGACAAGGCGGCCGGCGTGGTGGCGGGGCTGGGAACGTTCGGCTATGAAGCGGCAATACAGTTTGCCGTGCGGCAGGGCAAACGGTGAAACGGAAGAAAAATCAAAGTGCAGGCTGATTTCGGGTAGGGAAAATGCTGCACAATACGGATAGGCACAAAAAGAAAGAAATCGAATGAATCTTGACCAAGTTTATTTGGACACCCTGCACGAATATCTGTATTGCCACCGCATGTTGTCCGAATACAGCCGATATTGTTACCGCGTTTACCGCAAAATCGTACGCAGCCATCCGCACGACCACCGCGCGTGGGACGGTTTGGGGCAGTGCTGCCAATACGGCTACGGCACCGCGCCCAATCTGCGCCGTGCCAAAAAATACTACAAAAAAGCCGCCAAGCTGGGCAACGCCGAAGCGCAGCAGTCACTCGGCTGGCTGTATGAATCGGCTGCCGAACCCGATTACCGCCGCGCCCGAAAATGGTACGCCCGCGCCGCCGCGCAATGCCGCAGGGATGCGACGTTTGCCATCGTTCGTCTGGGCAGCTTGTACGAACACGGATTGGGCGGCAAAAAAGATGTGCAGGCTGCTTTGAAATATTACCGCCGCGCCGCCAAGCTGGGCGATGCCGATGCCCAAAACGCCATCGGGTTTCTGTATGACACGGGGCGCGGCGTGCGCCAGAGTTACAAGCGCGCCCTGAAATGGTATGCCCGTGCCGCCACCGGCAGCTTCCACCCCGAAGCCTGCAACAACATCGGCAACCTTTACCACAACGGCTTGGGCGTGAAACGCGATGTCAAGCGCGCCAAACATTGGTACAAACTCGCCGTGCGTTTGGGCGACGAAATGGCGGAGCGCAATTTGGCGCTGCTGCAAAACGAAGTGCAGGCTGCTTTCGGGCGATGAAACACACCGCAGGCACACACCTTTGGCAGAATTTTGACCGTAGTCTCATAAATACATAGGTGATTCAGAAAACGTTTTTTATTGAAAGGTGCGCTATGGACTGGTCTCAGATTCTCATCAACTGCTTTATCTCGCGTCCGCCAGCCCGCGCCGCCGCGAAATCCTGCAAAATCTCGGCTACCGTATCGAACGCATTGCCGCCGATATAGATGAAACCCCGTTGCCGCAAGAAGATGCCGCAGAGTATGAGCAACGGTTGGCCGCCGAAAAAAACACCGCCGCGCTTGCCGTTTGGCAGGCGGCGGGCAAACCCGAACCCGCCGCCCCCGTCATTGCTGCCGACACCACCGTCGCGCTGGACGGCAAGATACTGGGCAAGCCCGAATCGCCCGAACATGCGCGCGAAATGCTGCTCGCCCTTTCCGGCCGCAGCCATCAGGTGTATACCGCCGTCTGCCTGCACTACCAAGGACGCATCTTTCATGCACTGAATACCAACCACGTTACCTTCAAACCGCTGACCGAAGCCGAAACCGCCGCCTACATCCGCAGCCGCGAACCGCTGGACAAGGCGGGCGCATACGGCATACAGGGTTTGGGCGGCATTTTCGTGCGCGAACTGTCGGGTAGTTTCACCGGCGTGATGGGCCTGCCCGCATATGAAACCTGCGAACTGCTGCGGCAGGCGGGTTATGCCGTGCCGCCGTTTGCCTGAAGCCGGACGGCGTAACGGCCGCTTGTTGAGAAACCGCGGATTTTGCGGGTAAAATAACGAAGGAGGCCGTCTGAAGGCAAAGCCTCGGCAGGGTATGGCAAATTGGAATAAGAAATACCCGCACGGCCATTCCCGCCCGGGGTAGAAAACGCTTTGCGTAAGCCAATATCGATATGGACGGTTTTCATTTGAATTGACTATAAAAAACCTGCACCTGTTTTTCAGACGGCCTTTTCAGACGGCCTCAAGCAGTGCCGGACACCATTCGGAAGAAAAGATAATGAAAAAAACCTTATTATTTGTTTTTGCACTGTGTTGCAGTGCCGCCCCCTCCTATGCGCTGGACGTAGCAGACCCTTCGGAAATCTTCATCAGAGAGGCCGATAAAAACCACGACAATAAAGTCAGCCTGAGAGAATTTCTGGCCATCGGCAGGGTGCCTGAGGGGTTGGCTGTATCTTTTCCCATTACCCGCGAAAGTTTCCGCAGGCTTGATACCGACCGAAACGGCTACCTGAATAAGCGCGATCAAATGGAAGGCATCCGTTACTCGGCAAAGGCGCAGTGCCATATTGAAAATTGGGGCGACGCGAAACGGCAAGACGCCTGCCCGAAATAATGCCGTGGCCGTCTGATGCATTATTTGGGTGATTGGCGTTGTAGTTTTCTTTGCCGGGCTGTATGCCGTTATCGTTATCCCGATGGCGCTGATTGTGCTTGTCGTTGGTGCAGTTTGGCGTTTTTTCCGCTTATTTCTACCGTTTTTACCTGATTTCTGGGCAGCCGCCGCCAAATCGGCAGAACTGCGCAAAAAAGGTTTTGATTGGGGCGAGAAAACCGAAGCGGACAAGCACCGCGAGCTGGTGGAACACATACGCATCCAGCACATGAACGAAGAAAAAAACCGAAGATAGGCAAAGCCTGCCCCGAAAAAATCAGGGCGGGCTTTGTTTGTCGATTTCATCAATAAATGATGATACAAAAGAAGATTTATTCATCAATAATGTTTGACTGATGTGCCGCAAGCCCTGTTTGCAAGCAGGGAATGAATTTTAACCGACCATCCATCGCCCGTTTGAAAGGACCACGCATGAACTTCCGCCTTCTCCCCATCCTTCTCCTGCTGGCCGCCTGCCACCAACAGCAGGCCGCCCAACCGCCTGCCGCTTCCCAAGCGCAAAAGCAGCCTGCACCCGCCGCTTCCGCAGCATCTGCCACCGATGACGCTTCCGCCGAAGCGAAGCCGCTTTCGGATACGCAAATCCGCAAACAGGCAGCAGAACAAGTCCTACAATATGCCCAACTCCGCCATTGCGGCAATGCTGATTTAGCGCAAACTGATAAAGCGGGCTGGGACGAAACCGATAAAATCAATCCGGCCGATGCCGCCATCATTCTGAACACAAGCAAATCCGACGTTGAACAGAATACCATTGTGGCCGTGTTGTACCGTTCCGATGTTATCGCTGCCGATGCCTCATGGCCCGACAAACCGGGTGATTGGAGTTTTGTCGCGTGCAGTGCAGGTTCCGGCACCAGCAGCTATTACCTGCAACTGGCGGGCTATAATACGTCCGTCGGCGCGGGCAGCGGTGTGAGCGACACCAATTTGTTTGATTTGATTGATAAGGCCAATACTGCCGCCGCACGCCGGCACGCAAAAGACCCGAAAGGCAACCCGTATTTCATCAACACGCGCTTTATTGAAAGTGTGAAAAAACAGGGTGACAATCTGGAAATCGTGTCGCTCCAACACGCCGGCGATGACTTCAATAATTTCCCTTCCGCGCGCTGGAAATACACCGTGCATCTGTTTGATTTGAAAATCACATCGTCCGAATATTTGGGCGAAGTCCATAACGATGAATGACGGCGATGCGAAAGCAGCCTGCACTTCGGTTTCCAAAGTGCAGGCTGCTTTTTGCAGTGTCGATGACGGCTAATCTGCCGGTGTTTCCAACACTTCCCATTCATACTCCGCTTCGTGGATGTCCAGCGCGTAGCCGTTTTCCAGATACAGCGCGAAATCGCCGTGCTGCTCAAACCAGCCGCTCAAAGCAGCCTGCAAGGAAGGCAGCGAAACGCGCGCCCAAAACACAAAGCCGTTTTCCCGCAGGCTTATCCAAGTCGTGTCGGCGTGCAAGGTGAGAATGCGCCGCACCGTTTCGGCACGGGCGGCTTGGTGTTGGGCTTGGCGGAATGCGCGGTCCATTTCGCCGTTTTGGTGAAACGGAAAGCGGGCGGCGGCCGGGCGCTCGATGCGGTAAATGCCGCTGTTTACAAACCGTTGGGCAATGTCGCCGTCTGTGGATTGGATGTCGCCAATGTTCAGGAAGGCGTAACGCTGCCGCAGGCGGGTTTGCGCGTTGCGCTGTTGGTGTTGGGCGATTTTTGGGTTCATGGCTGTCGTTGCGGCAGGCGGCAAATGGTATCGGCCGAACGTTCGGCTTTCTATTTTCAGGCGGCTTTGCAAAACGCCTGCCGCCCGAAAGGGAAAATGCAGCCTGCACTTTTTATAGTGAATTAAAATCGCAATGATACGGCGTTGGCTCGCCTTGACGTACTACTTGTACGCCTTGCGGCTCGCCGCCTTGTCTCATTTTTATTTTAATCCACTATAATGGCAATGACCGCGTTATTTCAACACCGTCCGCGTCCAACGCGCCACCCAGTCTTTTTGTTTCTGCGCCACTTGTGCGGGCGGCAGCAGGGAAGGGCGTTGCGGCACGGTGGAATGGCGCATCATCGGGTCGGACGGCGTGCCTTGCACCGCAGGATATACCCACATGGCGCGGAAGATGGCCTTTTGCACCACGGCGCTTTGCAGGTGTTGCACCAGTTTGGCGGCCAGTGCAGGCTGCTTGGCGTGGTTTAGCACCGCCGCGCCTTCAATTTGCAGATAGCTGCCGCCGGGCAGGAACAGCAGCCCCATGTTCGGCTGTGTCAGCTTGCCTTCGCTGTAGAACACTTCCGCCGCCGGGCTGCTGGCATAGCCCACCATCAGCGGCCGCGCGCCACCGTTGAGCGTGAATTCTTTGTAATACGCGTCCGACCAGCCTTGCGTTACCTTCACGCCGTTTTGACGCATTTTCGCCCACCAGGCAAACGCGCCTTCTTCGCCCAAGCCGCGGATGTTCGCCAGCAAAAATGCCAGGCCGGGCGTGGAGGTGGCGGGATTCGGCATCACCAGCAGGTTGCGGTAGGCCGGTTGTGTTAAATCGGCCAGCGTTTTGGGCAGCGGCAGTTTTTTCTCGGCAAACCATTTTTTGTCGTAATTGAGGGTAACGAAGCCGTAGTCCACCGCCAGCGCGTGCGGCAGTTGCACCACCGTGCGCGCCGATGCAGGCTGCCTGGCCGCCAGAATGCCCGCCGCATGCGCTTTGGCCACCGTGTTGTTGTCCAAGCCGTACACCGCGTCGGCCACGCCGCCTTCGTTGCGCGTCAGAATCAGGCGGTTCAGCATGGCGTTGCCGTCGCCCATTTTCAAGATGACCACTTTGGCATCGTTGGCCGATTCGAATGCCGTAATCGTCTCTTTCGGCAAATCATACGAATCATGCACCGCCAAACGCACTTCCGTGGCCGCCAAAGCAGCCTGCACCCAAACGGCCAGCACGCCGGCCAATACAGTTTTCAAACGCATTTCCAATATTCTCCTAATAAAAAAACCGATTCCCCGCTGCCAATCGGCACAGAAAATCGGTTTGTAGATGCGTTTGCACCAAATCGCCCTAGTTTCCTACGCCAGTATTATCTGCAACAGGTTCACGGGTATTATCTCAGCCGCTATTTCAGCAGCACCCCGACTAAAACAAGCGGCCATTTTGGCACAATCGTACGTGTTTTGCAAAATTTAATTGCCATTGAAAACAATCCGATGAAATTTTTTCCGAAAAATTTGAGAACGGGGGTTTGACAGACTTTCTATTTCGCGTATAATGCCAGTCTTTCGGGTCGTTAGCTCAGTCGGTAGAGCAGCGGACTTTTAATCCGTTGGTCGAGCGTTCGAATCGCTCACGACCCACCAGATTCTAGGAGCTTAATCTTTCGGTTAAGCTCCTTTTGTTTTATTTTGCCGCGCGGCAGATGTTCAAAAAGCAGCCTGCACTTTGTTTTGGGAAGTGCAGGCTGCTTTTGCGTTCAGAATATCCAAGTCAGCAGGTAATACGCGGCAATGCTGAACACGGCGGCGATGGCGTCGTCCAGCATCACGCCGAATCCGCCGCTCACTTGGCGGTCGAACCAGCGGATGGGCGGCGGTTTCACGGCATCGAACAGGCGGAACAGGGCGAAGGCGAGCGCCCACGAACCCAAACCTTGCGGCACGCACGCCAAAACGAACAGCATGGCGACGATTTCGTCCCACACGATGCCGCCGTAATCGTGCACGCCCAAATCGCGTTCGGTGCGGTTGCAAATCCAAATGCCGATGAAAAACAGCGGGATGCACCAAAGCGCAAGCGCGAGCCGGCTCATGCCCGAACCGAGCAGCAGCCCGGCAATGAAGACGGCCGGCAGCGTGCCGAAGGTGCCGGGCGCTTTGGGTGCGAGCCCTGTGCCGAAGCCGAAACCGAGCAGGCGCACGGGGCTTTGCCAGAGCCAAGGGAAGGTGGGGGTGAATGCAGGCTGCTTTTTGGCGTTCATGACGGTGTTTCGCTTTCTTGCAGGACGGTGGCAATGGCGCGGGCGACGTATTCGATATTGCGGCTGTTCAGCCCGGCCATGCACAGGCGGCCGGATTTGAGCAGATACACGGCAAATTCATCTTGCAGACGTTGCACTTGGTGTTCGTTCAGGCCGGTGTAGCCGAACATGCCGCGCTGGGTAAGGTAATGGCGGAAATCGTGTTGCGGCAGCCGTTGCGACAGCGCGTCGTGCAGTTGGCGGCGCATGCGTTTGATGCGGTCGCGCATGGCATAGACTTCGTTTTGCCATTGGCGGTGCAGGCTGCTTTCGTTCAGCACGCGCGCGGCAATGTCTGCACCGTGGAAGGGCGGGCTGGAATAAATGCGCCGCACGCCGAATTTCAGCTGGCCCAACACCCGCTCCGCCTGTTCGGCGTTGGGGCAGACGGCGGCCAGAATGCCGACGCGTTCGCTGTATAAAGACATGTTTTTGGAATACGAGCTGCTGACGAAAAACGACAAGCCCATATCGGCGGCTTTGCGCACGGCATAGGCATCGCGGTCGAAATCGTCGCCGAAGCCCTGATAGGCGATGTCCATCAGCGCAATCAGGCGGCGGCTTTGGATGATGTGCAGCACTTCGTCCCACTGTTCGGGCGACAAATCTACGCCGGTGGGGTTGTGGCAACAGGGGTGCAGCAGCACGATGTCGCCGCTGTCCAGCGTGTGCAGGAACTGCGTCAGTTCGGCAAAGCGCACGCCGATGGTGTCGGGGTCGTAATACGGATAAGTGCCGACTTCGATGCCCGCGCCTTCCAAAATGCCGCGGTGGTTGTCCCACGTCGGGTCGCTCACGAAGGCGCGCGACTGCGGATACCAGCGTTTCAGAAAGTCCGCCGCCAGTTTCAGCGCGCCAGAGCCGCCCAGCGTTTGCACGGCGACGGCGCGGTTTTGCTGCAAAACGAGGTGTTCGTTGCCCAGCAGCACGCGCAATGCGGCGGCGCGGAAGGCGGCATGGCCTTCCATTGGCAGATAGGGCTGCGCCTGAACGGGCTGTTGCGTTTGGGCGGCGCGCACGGCTTCGGGCAGCGGCAGGCAGCCTGCATCGTCAAAATAAATGCCGATGCTTAAATTGACTTTGTGTTCGCGCGGGTCGCGGTTGAAGGTTTCGACCAGGCTCAGAATCGGGTCGCCCGCGTAGGCTTGGAGATGTTGGAACATGATGGGTTTCCGGTGGGGTACAAAGGCGGTTTCGGGGTGCAGGCTGCTTTGGAAACGTGCGGCCGATGCGTCTTCAAATGCCGTTGAAGGAAAAGCAGCCTGCACGCGATGCCGTAATGGCGATTGGCAAAGGTGCAGGCTGCTTTTGCCGCGTTTACACGGCTTCGGTGCGTTCGATGAGCCACGCTTTGGCTTCGCCCGACACATGCGGTTCGAGCTGGGCGCGCACTTTGGCGTGGTAATCGTTCAGCCAGCCGCGTTCTTCTTCGGTGAGCAGCGCGGTATCGACCAGCCGCGTGTCAATCGGGCAGAGCGTTACCGTTTCAAAATACAGATATTCGCCGAACGCGGTTTCCTGCGGTGCGACCACTTTTTGGTTCAGCACCAGGTTTTCGATGCGGATGCCCCATTGCTGCGGGCGGTACAAACCCGGTTCGTTTGAAGTGTACATGCCTTCGCGCATGGCGTGGTGCGGCGCGGCGGGCACTTGGTAGGCAATGCGCTGCGGGCCTTCGTGCACGTTCAGGAAATAGCCCACGCCGTGACCCGTGCCGTGGCCGTAATCGCATTGTGCCGCCCACAAAGGTTTGCGGCAGATGGCGTCCAACAGCGGCGACAAAATGCCTTCGGGGAACACGGCGGTGGCCAGCGCGACGTGCGCTTTGAGCACTAGCGTGAAATCGCGTTTTTGCGTGGCGGTGGGCGTGCCAATCGGAATCACGCGCGTGATGTCGGTGGTGCCGGTCAGGTATTGCGCGCCGGAGTCAATCAGCAGCAGGCCTTGCCCTTCGATGGTGCTGCTGCCGTGTTCGGGCGCGCTGTAATGCGGCATCGCGCCGTTGGCGTTGAAGCCGGCAATCGTGCCGAAGCTGGCGGAAATAAAGTGTTCGCGCTGGCTGCGGTGTTGGTACAGGCGCGCGTCGATGTCGTATTCGGTAACGGTTTCGCCGGCTGCCAAATCGCGTTCCAGTTCGGCAAAAAAGCCGCACAGGGCAATGCCGTCCTGCACCATGGCTTGGCGGATGTATTCCTGCTCGGCGGGCGATTTGCAGCCTTTGAAATGCGTGCTGGGGTTCATGTCTTCAATCAGGCGCACTTGTTCGGGCAGGTGTTCCAGCGTGGACAGGGCGACTTTGGCCGGCTCGAGCAGCAGTGGCTGCGTTAATCGGCCCACGGCTTGGGCGGCGGTTTCGTAAGGTGCGGTGCGGATGCCGGCCGCGGTCAAAGCAGCCTGCACTTTGCCGTCGAGTTTGCGTTCGTCCACAAACAGCGTGGTATCGTGTTCGCCAATCAGCAAATGCGCCAGAAATACGGGGTTGAACGGCACGTCGCTGCCGCGCAGGTTGGTGATCCAGGCAATGTCGTCCAACGAGGAAACCAGATGGTGGCTCGCGCCTTTTTCACGCATGACGTTGCGCACGCGCGCCAGTTTGTCCGCCGCGCTTTCGGGGGCGAACGGTGCTTCGTGGACGAACACGGGTTCTTGCGGCAGGGCAGGGCGGCCTTGCCAGATTTTGGCGATAATATCGTCCGCATAATGCAGCGTGATATTCCGTGCGGCAAAAGCAGCCTGCACATGGCGCAGTTCCGCCAGCGAAAGCATATCGCCCGCAATGCCGACGCGCGCGCCGTCGGGCAGGTGTTGCAGCAGCCATTGGACGTGGTTGCCGCCCGTGCCGAGTTTGCCCAATTCGATTTCGCTGCCGGCCAACTGCACCGCTGCCTGTTCCCAATAGCGGCTGTCCGCCCACAGCGCCGCAGCGGTTTTCGTGATGACCAGCGTGCCTGCCGAACCGGTGAAGCCGGAAAGCCACACGCGGCTTTGCCAATGCTCGGGCAGGTATTCCGACAAATGCGGGTCGGCGGTGGGCGCAATCCACGCGTCTAACGAATATTGGTCGAGCTGCGCGCGCAGGGCGTTGAGTTTGTCGGCAACGGTATGCATGATGTGAACCTTTCGCAAGATGGAATTAAAAGAGAAAAAGCAGCCTGCACTTGGCAAGTGCCGTCCGATTGTACGCCACAGTCAGTTTGTCTGGCAAACATGATAAAATCAAAATTTTCGCAGCAACACACAAGAGGTAAGGCATGGCGCATTATGCCATCGGCGATTTGCAGGGCTGTTACGACGAACTGGAAGCCCTGTTGGCCAAAATCGCCTTCAACCACGGCACGGACACCTTATGGCTGGTGGGCGATATCGTGAACCGCGGGCCGCAGTCGCTGGCGTGCCTGCAATTCTGCCGCCGCCACGAAGACAGCGTGCAAATCGTATTGGGCAATCACGATTTGCATTTGCTGGCATTGCTATACGGCGAGGGCAAAATGAAGCGGCGCGACACGCTGGACGACATCGTGAAGCATCCGCATGCCAAGCGTTACCGCGACTGGCTGCGCTGCCAGCCCCTGATGCGGCACACTGGCACGCACGTTCTGGTGCACGCGGGGCTGCTGCCCGAATGGACGGTGGCGCAGGCGCAGGCTTATGCCGACGAAGTGGCGGACACCTTGCAAGGCGGCCATGCCCACCATTATTTCAAGCACATGTACGGCAACGAGCCGCAGTTCTGGTCGCCCGAATTGAGCGGCCAAGACCGCCTGCGCTACATCACCAACGTGCTGACCCGAATGCGCACGCTCAACGCAGACGGCAGCCTGAACTACGAATACAGCGCCACTTATGCCGACATTCCGCTTGGGCAATATGCATGGTTCGATGCGGCGGACAGGTGGAATTTAAGCCACGAAATCGTGTTCGGGCATTGGTCCGCGCTGGGGCTGCACCGTGCCAAAGGCGTGTGCGGCATCGACACGGGCGCGCTGTGGGGCGGCCGGCTCACGGCGTTGAACTTGGCTACGAACGAAATTGTGCAGCAGGAGAGTTTTCAGGAGAAGGCGGTGCATTAGGCCGCTGCGGACGAAAGATAATGTGCAGGCTGCTTTTGGGACGGGTTTTCATTAGAAATTCCGACCGATGGCAGCCTGCACTTGTTTAGGTTTAGGCGTAAACGTAACACACCGTTTGCGCTTTATTTTTGCCGTGAATATGCACCGTCAGGTGGACGGTGTGCCCGTCGCAAGAGAGTTCGGCGCGGTAGCAGTCGGGCGCGCACAGGTATTCGCTTTGCGGCCGCCAGCCCGATTCGGTCGGTTCGAAGCAGAACAGCGGTTCGTATGTGCCGTTGCGCAGGCGGCAGAAGGTCAGCGCGGTGTCGCCGAATTGCCAGCGTTTGCTATCGAAGGCGCGTTTGCCGCCGCACAGCAGCGTTTCGGCAAAATCAATGCAGCCGCCTTGTTCGAAAACGCGCACGCTGCCTTCGCCTTCGGTGTGCAGGCTGCTTTTTTCGTACACGGCAAGCCGCACGGTGCGGATGCGGCGCAAAACGGCGTGTATTCGGGCAAGTTTGGTGCATGCGGAGTCGGTCGTCATGGCGCGGCGGGAGCGGGTCAAGTATCCGGAGTGGATGAAAATCAAAATGGGGCAGGGCGGGCCGACGCTGCATGATTGCGATTTCGTCCGCCAAAAAAGCAGCCTGCACTTGGAACACAAAGGTGCAGGCTGCTTTTGCCGTGTTTACAGTTTTTGGAAGAAGCGGTAGGCCGGCATGACCAAGAAGCAGGCCAGGCACGCTTTGGCGATGTCGAAGGCCAGATAAGTCGTGAAGCCTTTGTAGATGAGTTCGTTGGCCGGCACGAACAGCGACAGTTGCGCCATGCCGAAAGCATACAGCACGGCAACGCCTGCCAGCGCCGCCGCCACGCTTTTCACGGCGGATTGCAGCGCGCCTTTGTCGGTGGCCCAGCCCAAAATGCCGGCCATGGCGATGTAGCCGAACAGATAGCCGCCGGACGGGCCCATCAGCACGGACAGGCCGGAGCGGCCGTTGGCGAAGACGGGCAATCCCGCCACGCCTTCCAAAACATACAGTGTCAGCGCGGCAATGGCGGCGTTGCGGCCCAGCGCGAAACCCATCACCATCACGCCCAGCGAGCCGGCGGAAATGGCCACGCCCCAAGGCTGCGGAATCGCCAGTTGCGCCAACAGGGCAACCACGTTGGCGCCGATGACGGTTTTCAGGAGGAAGGCGGCGGTTTGGTTGCGCTGCGCCCATTGTTTGCTTGCGGATAAGGTGGTGTGCATGGTGTTGCTTTCCTTTGTTTATAGTCGATTAAAATTGCAATGATACGGCGTTGGCTCGCCTTGACGTACTACCTGTACGCCTTGCGGCTCGCCGCCTTGTCTCATTTTTATTTTAATCGACTATAGAGTGAAAGGCCTATATTATGTTGGAGCGTGTGCCGAATGGCAAGGTTGGCCGTGACAGATTTTGATAATTTATTGGATATTCAATATGTTAGAAAGTGCAGGCTGCTTTTGAAGCGGTAATTCATGTTCAAAAGCAGCGCCAAGGATATATACATCGGTTGGTTGAATTGGGGTTTCGGGCCGATGAAAAGCAGCCTGCACCTTTATTCCCGTCTGCTTGCAAAACGGCGAATCCAGCCCGGCACCAGCATATAAGCCGCCACCGCCAGCGGCAGCCCCAGCCAAAGCGGAACCAGCGGCACGTTTTCAGGCAGCCTGTCCTGCAAAAATTTTCCGGCCTGATGATGCACGACAAAGCAGATTTCTGCCACCAGGGCAATGCCCGAATAACGGCGCGGCGGATGGTCGTTGCGCGCGGAATGGATGCCGAGCAGCGGCATGACCAAGGCATTGAGCAGCATGACGTAAACGGCGGCTGCAATCGGCGCGTAAACCAGCGCGGCTTCCCAGCCGTATGCCGTGTAAACCGATATCGGCCATGCGGCGGCCAGCACCACGGCGGCCATGCCTGCCAAACAGGCAAGGTGTCGGTACATGGGATGTTTCCTTGCGTGCAGGCAGCCTGCACTTTATTCGCCGCCTTTGCCTTCTTTCGGTGCGGGCGCTTCCAGTTGCTCTTTCCAGCCGCATTCTTTTTGCGGGCACACGCGCTCCACGCCCCAGCGTTTGGTGACTTTGCGCAGGGTGATTTTCCAGCCGCACTGCGGGCAGGGCTCGTTCAGCGGCTGGTGGTTCACGGCGTATTTGCAGTCGGGATAGGTGTCGCAGCTGTAAAACGTTGTGCCGAAGCGCGATTTGCGTTCCACCAAATGCCCTTTGCCGCACTGCGGGCAAGTTACACCCGTGTCTTTCGGTTTTTCCAGCGGCTCGACGTGTTTGCATTTCGGATAATTGGCGCAGCCGATGAATTTGCTGCCGGTGCGGCTGTTTTTGAACACGAGTTGGCCGCCGCATTTGGGGCAGCTGCGTCCGGCCAATTCGGCCTGTGCCTGCGCGTCGCGTTCCATGCGCTCGGCAGCCTGCTCGGCGGTTTCGTTGACGTTGCGCGTGTAATCGCATTCGGGATAGCCCGCGCAGGCGATGAAGCGGCCGGCTTTGCCGAATTTGATTTGCAGTTTGTGCTGGCCGCATTTGGGGCAGGTTTCGTCCAATTCCTGCGTGGTGAATTTGGCGCGCTCGATGCCTTCTTTTTCTTCAATCTGCTTGTGGAAGCCTTTCCAGAATTTGTCCATCACGGGCACCCACGCGCGTTTGCCGTTGGCGATTTCGTCCAGCTGGTCTTCCAGTTTCGCGGTGAAATCGTAGTCCACATACTGCTCGAAATGCTCGGTGAGGAATTTATTGACGATGTCGCCCGTGTCGGTGGGCTGGAAGCGGCGTTGCTCCACAACCACATATTCGCGGTCTTTCAGTGTTTTGATAATGCTGGCATATGTGGACGGCCGGCCGATGCCGAATTCTTCCAGTGCCTTCACTAAAGTCGCTTCGTTGAAGCGCGGCGGCGGCTGGGTGAAGTGTTGTTCGCCATAAAGTTTGTCCACAGGCAGCACGTCGCCCGCCGCCATTTCGGGCAGCTTTTTCGCGTCTTCGCTCTCGTCGTCTTCGTCTTGGCCTTCTTGGTAAACGCTCAAAAAGCCGGCAAACACCAGCACTTGCCCCGAAGCGCGGAACACGCCTTCGCCCATATGGATGTCCACCGTGGTGGCGTCAAATTTTGCGTCCACCATCTGGCAGGCCATGGTGCGCTGCCAAATCATTTGGTAAAGCTTGAACTGGTCGGGCGACAAAAACGGCTTCACGCTTTCGGGCGAGCGGTACACGGACGTGGGGCGGATGGCTTCGTGCGCTTCCTGCGCGTTTTTGGATTTGGTTTTGTACACGCGCGGGCTGTTCGGCAGGAAATCCGCGCCGATTTTGTTTTCAATATAGTGGCGGATTTCGGTGAGCGCATCTTCGGAAAGGGTAACGCTGTCGGTACGCATATAGGTAATCAGGCCGACGGCGCCCTGTCCCACGTCGATGCCTTCAAAAAGCTGCTGCGCGGTGCGCATGGTGCGGTCGGTGGTGAAACCCAGTTTGCGCACGGCATCCTGCTGCATGGTGGAGGTGGTGTAGGGTGCGGCGGGTTTCCGTGTGGCCTTCTTTTTCGCCACGTCGGCCACGCGGGCTTCCTTGCCTTGCAGTGCGGTCAAAATGGCGGCTTGGCTGGCTTCGTCCGGCAGCGAGAACTGTTCCAGTTTGCTGCCCTGCCATTGGGTGAGCTTGGCGCTGAATTTGGTGCGGCCTTTGTGGCTGTCCAAATGGACGGACCAGTATTCCTGCGTTTCAAACGCGCGGATTTCGTTTTCGCGTTCGCAAATCAGCCGCAGGGCGGGGCTTTGCACGCGCCCCGCGCTCAAACCGCGCCGGATTTTTTTCCACAAGAGCGGCGACAAATTAAAGCCGACCAAATAGTCCAGCGCACGGCGTGCCTGCTGCGCGTCCACCAAATGGATGTCCAGGCCGCGCGGCGATTTCAAAGCAGCCTGCACCCCTTTGGGCGTGACTTCATGGAACACCACGCGCTGTATTTTCTTTTCCACATCCTTCATGCCGCGCTTGGATTTCAAAATCTCGGCAATGTGCCACGAAATCGCTTCGCCTTCCCTATCCGGGTCGGTGGCCAGGTAAATGTGTTCGGCTTCTTTGGCGGCTTTCACGATTTCGTCCACATGCTTCACGGATTTGGCGGGGATTTCGTATTTCATGGCGAAGTTGTCGTCCGGATTGACCGCGCCGTTTTTCTTGATGAGGTCGCGCACATGGCCGAACGAGGCAAGCACTTCGAAATCGCCGCCCAGGTATTTTTTGATGGATTTGATTTTGTTGGGGGATTCGACAATGAGTAGGTTTTTGGACATAGTCTTCTTTTTTTCGTTAAATAGGGTTGTTAAAGCAGCCTGCATTTCACAATTCAAAGTGCAGGCTGCCTGAAATCTCTTTTTTTATTATTCTTATAATATGGTGTTTTTGGCAAGGGGCAGGGCGGTTTTTGCGGCAAAAAGCAGCCTGCACCCCTCAAAGGCCAGTTTTATAGTGAATTAAAATCGCAATGATACCGCGTTGGCTCGCCGCCTTGTCTCATTTTTATTTTAATCCACTATATCGCGCCAATGATTAACCATTGGCATAAAGCCCAGCAGCATAGCGCAATAGCCTTGCATGAAATTGCCCAGCGTCTGTATAGTCGGGTTGTCGCGCCAATCCAAAACCATCTGCCAATCCAGCAAGCGGGCTGTTAAATACAGTATGAAAACGCCTCCGGGAATGAGCAGGCCAGAGGCGAAGATACCTTTAATCCAGCATTGGTTATCCGTAGAAATGCTGGCCAACGATACGATAATCCCCGCCAAACTGCCTGCCGCCACCGCCGCAAAACCCTGCATATACATGGCAACCGCTGTTACGGCGGGTATCATCATCAGCAGAAATTGACACAAAATCAACAGAATGCCTGATTTTCCGCTATATTTCCGGTAGGCGGTGAGCAAAATCAGGCCAACGGCGCAAAATAGAAACAGGGCAATCATAGCAGCCTGCACCTTCGTTCAGCGGGCAATCTGTATGCTCAATACTTTTGCGCCAGGCGATGCTTTGGACGTGTTCAGCGGCAGTTCCACATCGGCTTCCTGCGTGCCGAAATCGCCGCCTTCCACGCGCAGGCCGATGTGTGCAGGCTGCTTGGCAAATTGGGCGAATTGGTGCATTTCGATTTCGCTCATGGTGATGTTGCGCAGCCGCCCCCATTTTTGCGCGACCTGCGTCAGGCGCATGGCGGGGCGCACGCCGTCTTGGGTTTGGCAGGCGGCAGAAAAGGTTTCCAGAGAATCGATTCTGCCGCGCCGCCCTTCTTCCAGGTGTGCGTACACCACCGCGTTCGGCGCAACGGGCAGCGGCCATATTTCCTCGCCTTCCTCGTCGGGTTCGCTGGGGACTTTCATGTGCGGAAAGGCGCGTTTTACTTGCGCCAGCGTTTGCCCCAGCTTCACGCCGCCGATGCCTTCGGGCGTAATCGTGCAGGCTGCATTGGCGGTGTGAAAGTGCAGCGCGGTCAGGAATAATGCGGCGAAAAGGTGTTTTTTCATATTCAATCCCAATCATCGTCCCGCCCGTATGTGCGTCAATACGAACGCGGCTTATGCGGGCGGTGTTAAAAGCAGCCTGCACTTTGTCGGGCGGCAAAATGCAGGCTGCCTGCGGCATGTGTCAGTGCATGGTTCCCTTGCCGTGCAGCACGCTCATCAAATCGTCGCCAATCAGCGTGGGCAGCTCGGTGCGCTGCGCCCACAACACCAGCAATGCCAGCACTTTGGCGTTTTCCAGCGTCATCTGTTCGTAGGGCAGGTGGATGAGCGCGTGGATGATGTATTCGCGCTGCTGGGCGTTGATGGCGCGGCTGTTTTCCAGAAAATGCAGCAGGCCGCGGATTTCCGCCGAAAGCAGCTCGATTTCTTCGGGATGGTAAATCCGCAGCACGGGTGTATCGGCGTGCAGGCTGCTTTTGGTTTCGGGTAGCTCTTCCAAAAGGTGCACGCAGGTCAGCGTTTGGCTGATGCTTTCGTATTCAAAGCCCGCTTCTTCCAGCATTTCGCCCAAATCGTCGGATTGGGGGAATTCTTGGAAATCGGCAAAATGTTCCAGCAAAAAGGCGACTACTTCTCTCATGTTCGTATTCTCGAAACAAAATCCCACATATTTTAACATTGTCTTTGCAGACTGGGCTATAATCCGCGCCGTTTGAACAGAGATGAAGGAAGCAGAAGCATGTTGCAGCAGATGAAAACGGCCGTTGCGGGCGCGCAGATTTTGTTTGTCGCGTTCGGCGCAATGGTTTTGGTGCCGATTTTGACCGGGCTGAATCCGGCGTTGGCGTTGTTGGGCGCGGGTATCGGCACGCTGGTGTTCCAGTTGCTGACCAAGCGCAAAGTGCCCATTTTTTTGGGCTCCTCTTTCGCCTTTATCGCGCCGATTATCGCCGCCAAGCAAAACTGGGGCGTGGGCGCGACCATGTTCGGCCTGTTCGCCGCCGGTTTTATGTATTTCGTCTTTGCCGCCGTTATCCGTTGGCGCGGCTTGGAAGCGGTGCACAAACTGTTGCCGCCCGTGGTTATCGGCCCTGTGATTATGGTGATTGGTTTGTCGGTGGCGGGTGCGGCCGGCAGCATGGCGGTGGGTAAAGGCGGCGATGTGCAGGTGGTGCCGTACGGCACGGCGGTGGCATTGGCGGCATTCACGTTCACGGTTACCGTGCTGGTGACCGTGTTCGGCAGCAAGATGATGAAGCTGATACCGATTTTGATTGGCGTGGGCGCGGGTTACGTTGCGGCGGCGCTGGCCGGCGTGGTGGATTTTCAGGGCGTGGCGGCCGCGCCTTGGTTTGCCGTGCCTGAATTTACCAAGCCGGAAGTGAACTGGAGTGCGGCGTTTTTCATGCTGCCCGTGGCCATTGCGCCGGCCATCGAGCACATTGGCGGCATTTTGGCGATTGGCGCGGTAACGGGTAAGGATTACGCGGCCGACCCGGGATTGGACAAAACGCTGGCGGGCGACGGTTTGGGCGTGTGCGTGGCAGGTTTGATTGGCGGCCCACCGGTAACGACATACGGCGAAGTGACCGGTGCGGTGATGATTACCAAAAACAGCAACCCCGTGATTATGACGTGGGCGGCGGTGTTTGCCATCTGCATGGCGTTTTTCGGCAAATTCAATGCGTTTTTGGCGTCGATTCCGCTGCCGGTGATGGGCGGCGTGATGCTGCTGCTGTTTGGCACGATTGCCTCTTTGGGCTTGAAAACGCTGATTGATGCGAAAGTGGATTTGATGCGCCCGAAAAACCTGGTGATTGCCAGCACGACGCTGACGGTGGGGCTGGGCGGCTTTTTCGTGCAAATCGGCGATATGGCGTTTGCAGGCGTGGGTTTGTCGGCATTGCTGGCCATTTTGCTGAATGCGGTGCTGCTCGACCGCGCCGAATAAATCCGCACGCTTCAAAAGCAGCCTGCACATGCTTCGGCGGGCGGAATCTGCCAAAGTGCAGGCTGCTTTTTCACGTTTTTACAGACATTCACGAATAATCGTGGCATACTATATCCGACCCCTCAACCCGATAAACAGGAGTTTATTATGATGAAAGCTAAATTGTTGAAATTAGGCATGGTGGTGACTTTGGCAGCCTCTTTGGGCGCATGTGCCAACATGACGACAGCACAACGCAACACCGCTATGGGCGCTGCCGCAGGTGCGGTGGCCGGCAACCTGCTGGGTAACAGCACCGCGGCTACTCTGGGTGGCGCGGCATTGGGTGGCGTTATCGGCAGCCAAGTGAAATAATTGCCGGTTTGGCAACTTAAAAAGCAGCCTGCATCTCGTTCTTCGGGGTGCAGGCTGCTTTTTTGTGTTGGTTTGGCGCGTCAATAGGGTTTTTCGCGCAGCCATTTGCTGGCCAGATATTTCACGCCGGACACCACGGGCACGCCGGCATGCAGGGTCAGCGGGTTGCCTTCGCCGTTGGGCAGTGTGTTGGCAAAAAACAGAGCCATGCCTTTTTTCGGGCGGATTTCAAAATTCAGTGCGGGGAAACGGGTGGCACCGCCGGCGTCCACATCGCACAAATACACCAGGAACGTGCCGACACGCTGTCCGCCGGTTTGCATATTTTTTCTGCCGCCTTCGCTTTGCGTGTCGAAATAATCGAAATGCGCTTTGTATTCGCCGCCGGAGCGGTAGCGCAGCACCTGCATGCCTTCGCCGTTTTCGGCCGGCCAGTGGATGGCGGCGGCAATGCGTGCTTCCAGTCGGGCAATCAGCGGATGCTCGGCACGGGCGAAAGCAGCGTTCATGCTGGTGCGGTCTTGGTGTTTCACAAATTCGCCGGTGGCAGGGTCAACCACGGTGGCGTCTTCCACTTTGCCTTCCGCAAGGGCAATCAGTTGCGCGCATTCTTCGGCGGTGATGAAGTTATCCAGCACAACCACTTCGGGGCTGTCGCAGGCAAATATCACTTGCGGCGATGCATTGGGCAGGGTGAGGCGGTTGTGCGACACATCGACAAACGGGCGGGGCTGGGCAGCCTGCGGCACCAGTTTGAAATCGTCCGCCAATGCTTGGCAGGCATCGCTCATGCCGTGTTCCGCCAATACTTTGGCCAGGTTTTCGGGCGGTACTTGGCGCGCCAGGTTTTCCAGCAGCCATTGCTGCCATTCGGGCGACAGGTGTTGCAAGGCTGTGAGGTTGGGTGTGGGTTGGGTCATGGTGTGTTCCGTAAATATAGTGAATTAAAATCGCAATGATACGGCGTTGGCTCGCCTTGACGTACTACTTGTACGCCTTGCGGCTCGCCGCCTTGTCTCATTTTTATTTTAATCCACTATAAATGATAATGGGCGGATTATAGCATTTTCAATCAGGCAAAAAGCAGCCTGCACCCCATTGGGGAAGTGCAGGCTGCTTTTGTGTGGTCAATCGGATTACCAGATATCGCTTTTGATTTTGCGTTTCAGCACGGGGTGTTCGCTCAATTTGAATTCCGGCTCGGCTTTGCCCATGCGGATTTTGACCGTGTAGTCTTTCAGCACCAGCAGCACCACTTTATACAGCAGCACAATCGCCACCAAATTAATCAGCGCCATCACGCCCATGCTCAAATCGCCCATATCCCACACAATCGCTACTTTGGCAATCGAACCGAAATACACGAACGCCAGCACCAGCATGCGGAACACTGCCAGCACGAAGCGGTTGCTGTGCAGATAAAGGATGTTCGATTCGGCATAGGCATAGTTGCCGATGATGGACGAGAAGCAGAACATGAACAGCACCACGGCCAAGAAGGTTTGCGCCCAAGGGCCGATGTGCGTTTCCAAAGCAGCCTGCGTCATTTGGATGCCGCTCAAATCAGGATTGTGCGGCATTTGCGACAGCAGCACGATAAACGCCGTGGCCGAACACACGATAATCGTATCCACAAACACGCCCAGCATTTGAATCAGGCCTTGGGATGCAGGGTGCTTCACGTCGGCAGACGCGGCGGCATTCGGCGCGGAACCTTGGCCGGCTTCGTTGGAAAACAGGCCGCGTTTGATGCCGAGCATCATGCTTTGCGAAACCAAACCGCCCAGCAGACCGCCGCCGGCTGCTTTGAACGTGAACGCGTCTTCAAAAATCAAGCCGATTACGCGCGGAATTTCGCCGAGGTTGGTGGCAATCACAAACAGCGCCACGCCGATATACATCAACGCCATCATCGGCACAATCGCTTCGGATACGCGGGCCACACGTTTAACGCCGCCGAAAATAATCGGCGCGGAAGCAATCACCAAAACCGCCGCAATGCCGTGTTTGTAGTTGTCCCACACTTCTTCGGTCACGCCGTGCACCGTGGTCATGCCCGCCGCCGATTGGACGGCCTGCACAATCGTGTTGGCCTGAATCGAGTTATACACGAAGCCGAAGCAGAAAATCAGGCTGATGGAAAACAGGATGGACAGCCAGCGTTGGTTCAGACCGTGGGCAATATAATACGCAGGGCCACCGCGGAACAGGCCGGTTTCCTTGTCGCGCACTTTATAAACCTGCGCCAAGGTGGATTCGGCGAATGCGGAACTCATGCCAATCAGCGCCGTCACCCACATCCAAAACACGGCACCAGGGCCGCCGGATGCAATGGCCAGGGCAACGCCGGCAATATTGCCCGTGCCCACGCGGCTGGCCAAACCGGTCACAAATGCCTGAAAAGACGTGATGCCGTGCGGGTCGTTCGGGTTTTGGCGGCTGCCGCCGATTTCCTTAACGCTGCGGCCGAGCAGGCGCAGTTGCACAAAGCCGGTCGTCAGCGTGAAAAAAACGCCCACGCCGATTAAAATCCATACCAACCACGACCATAAAGGCGAGCTGATGGCGTTCACCGTGCAGTGGACGGCGTCGACTGCATTTTCTTTGGCAAAGCAGCCTGTGATTTCGTTAAACATAAGTCCCTTTCCTTGCAAAAATTCTGTCAATACACATTAACAATAGGTTAGTAATTGTTAAGATGTGAAAGCGGCGATTGTAATATAAAAATTCCGTATGTTTGAAAATTTTTGCACGGCCAAAAGCAGCCTGCACATTAAAAACCGGCCGTTTGCGCACAAAACGCTTTACATTTGCGCCGCAAAGGATTAAAACCACGCCTTTACGCTTAACATTTTATTGACGGAGATTTGATATGAAAGTAGGTTTTGTCGGCTGGCGCGGCATGGTCGGTTCGGTATTGATGCAACGTATGCGCGAAGAGAACGATTTTGCACACATTCCCGAAGCGTTTTTCTTCACCACATCCAATCCGGGCGGCGCCGCACCCGACTTCGGCCAGGCAGCCAAAACGCTGCTGGATGCCAACAATATTGCCGAACTGGCCAAAATGGACATTATCGTTACCTGCCAAGGCGGCGACTACACCAAAGCCGTGTTCGAGCCGTTGCGCCAAAGCGGCTGGAACGGCTACTGGATTGATGCGGCGTCCACATTGCGCATGAAAGACGATGCGATTATCGTGCTCGACCCCGTGAACCGCAACGTGATTGACGCAGGCCTGAAAAACGGCGTGAAAAACTATATCGGCGGCAACTGCACCGTATCGCTGATGCTGATGGCATTGGGCGGGCTGTTCCAAAACGGCCTGGTGGAATGGGCGACTTCCATGACTTATCAAGCCGCATCGGGTGCGGGCGCGAAAAACATGCGCGAACTGATTGCCGGCATGGGCGCGGTGCACAGCCAAGTGGCCGCCGAATTGGCCGACCCTGCCAGCGCCATTTTGACCATCGACCGCAAAGTCTCCGATTTCCTGCGTGCCGATAGCTATCCCAAAGAAAACTTCGGCGTGCCGTTGGCAGGCAGCCTGATTCCGTGGATTGACGCGGATTTGGGCAACGGCCAGTCCAAAGAAGAATGGAAGGGCGGCGTGGAAACCAACAAAATTTTGGGCAACAGCACGCCCGTGCCGATTGACGGTTTGTGCGTACGCATCGGCGCCATGCGCTGTCACAGCCAGGCCATCACGCTGAAATTGAAAAAAGATTTGCCGCTGGCCGAAATCGAGCAAACCATTGCCAACGCAAACCCTTGGGCAAAAGTGGTGCCGAACACCAAAGAAGCCAGCATGCACGAATTGACGCCTGCCGCAGTGACCGGCACGCTGGCCACACCGGTGGGCCGTATCCGCAAGCTGGCCATGGGCGGAGAATACATCAGCGCGTTCACCGTGGGCGACCAACTGCTGTGGGGCGCGGCCGAACCGATTCGCCGTATGCTGCGGATTGTATTGGGTAATTTGGATTGATGTTGTCCTGAATAAAGTGCAGGCTGCTTTTGGAATATGTTTCAAAAGCAGCCTGCACTTTTATGGATGAAGATAAAAGCCATAGGCAAAAAAATAACTCTTCAGCGAACCAAAGAGTTTGTGTGAAAAGGTGATTGGCGCGGTGGACGGGGCTCGAACCCGCGACCACCGGCGTGACAGGCCGGTACTCTAACCAACTGAGCTACCACCGCGCAAACCGACTGCCGTTAAAGCAACCGGTTTAAAACTGGTGGGTGATGACGGAGTCGAACCGCCGACATTCTGCTTGTAAGGCAGACGCTCTACCAACTGAGCTAATCACCCGTATTGGGAAAGGCAGTATTAAACCAAAGAATTTGTTTGAATGCAAGCGTTTTTTGTATTGATGGCAGAAAAAAGTGATTTTGATGGGTTCGGGCGGCGCATGAAAATGTAATTTACGCCCAAAAAATACCAAAATTTGTAAATGAATATATTTTAATATTTTGATTTATAATAATTTTATTTGATTTAATGCGCCGTGTCCGCATTGGTTTTGGCACTGAAATACGTTATTATGGCGTATTTCAAACGATTGACTTTTATTTAAAGGTGTTCTCACACATGAAAATATTGAAATGGATAGTGATTGCGGCCGTTATCGCGGCGGCGGCCTGGGGCGGATGGATGTATTTCCAGCCCAAAGAAGAAGTGTCGTATATCACGGAAACGGTGAAACGCGGCGACATCAGCCAAACGGTTTCGGCCACCGGTGAAATTGCCGCCACCAATTTGGTGGACGTGGGCGCGCAGGTTTCCGGGCAAATTAAGAAAATGCACGTGCAAATCGGCGACGAAGTGAAGGCGGGCGATTTGATTGCGGAAATCGATAATGTGACCCAAGTGAATGAAGTCAATACGAAAAAAGCGCAGTTGGAAACCTATCGGGCGCAACTGGCTTCGGCGCAGGTGGCGTTGAAAATCGCGCAGCGCAAATACGACCGCTATAAAACCTTGGCCAATGCAGATGCCGTATCTAAAGAAGAATTCGAGGCAACGGAAGACAGTTTGGCGACCAACCGCGCCAAAATCCGCGAATTGCAATCGTCCATCAAGCAAACGCAGATTGCGATTAACACGGCGGAAAAAGATTTGGGCTACACGCGCATCACCGCGCCCGTGGACGGCACGGTGGTGGCCTTGGTGGTGGAGCAGGGGCAGACGATTAACGCGAGCCAGACTTCGCCCACGGTGGTGCAGATTGCTAATTTGGGCAGCATGACCAATAAAATGCAGATTGCGGAAGGCGATATTACCAAGGTGCGCGCGGGGCAGAAAATCAGCTTCACGATTTTGTCCGAGCCGGATAACCCGATTAGCGCGACTTTGGACAGCATCGACCCGGGTTTGACCACCATGTCCAAAGGTTCGTACAGCAAATCCACCGACACCACGTCCAGCGCGATTTATTATTTTGCCCGCGCGATTGTGGACAATTCCAACCACAAGCTGGCCATCGGTATGACGACGCAAAATACCATTGAAATCAATTCGGCGCGTAATGTTCTGATGGTGCCGAACGTGGCGGTGAAGGCGCGCGACGGCAAAAAATATGTGCGCGTATTGACCGCTGGCAACCAGGTGGTGGAAAAAGAAGTGCAAACCGGCCTGAAAGACAGCATGAACATTGAAATCAAATCAGGCTTGGCAGAGGGCGACAAAGTGGTGATGTCGGAAATGGGTGCGGGCGAAAAAGCCGAAGCCATGCAGAAAAGCATGGGCCCCGGACCGCGCTAAAAACGGCTGAATGCCCGGCATTTTGAAGGTGCAGGCTGCTTTTGAACGTTCGGAAACGCGGTAAAAGCAGCCTGCACTCAAAAAGGGGATAGGAGGCACGGCAAACCGGCGGCGAAATGTACAAAAACATGGTTGGCCGAAATGCTTTTTTCTGCGCTGGATAAATGGAGCACCCGTATATGCTGGAAACCTTGTTGCACGCTGTTTTGCGCCTGTTTGCCTTTCTGCTGTATGGGTTGCTGGAGTGGTGGTCGTGGGGCGGTGAAACCGAAACGGAACAGTGGTTTTTCTACCGCACCGCCTGCGTGGTCGTGCCGATATTGAGCTTAGGGCTGCTGCGCGTGGAGCGTTACAGTAATTCGCAGCTTTTGGACTGGCGCACCATTTCCACCGATTCGGCGGAAGTGGTCGGGCAGATGCTTTGGCTGATAGCGGTCTTGCTGCTTTTGGCGGGGATTTGGTCGTATTTGGACGGCAAAACATAGCGTTGCGGCGGCAAAAAGCAGCCTGCACTTAAACATTAAGGAAACATCATGTCTTTCCACACCCACGAACACAACCATGCCCACGCCCACAGCACCAACACCCGCATCCTGCGCGTGTCGCTGGCCGTGATTGGCGGTTTTATGCTGGTGGAAGCGGCGGCAGGCTGGCTTAGCGGCAGCCTCGCGCTCTTGTCGGACGCGGGGCACATGTTTTCCGATGCCGCCTCGCTCGCCCTCGCCCTGTTCGCCTTCAAATGGGCGGAAAAGGCCGCCAACTCGCAAAAAAGCTACGGCTACCAGCGCGTGGAAATCTTGGCCGCCGCGCTCAACGGCCTCACGCTGGTGGTAATGGCGGCGTGGATTGTGGTCGAAGCCGTTATCCGCGCCTTCAAACCCGTACCCGTGGCGGGCGGTGCGATGCTGGCGGTGGCCGTGATTGGGCTGTTGGTGAACCTATTTGTCGCGTGGTATATGCTGCGCGGTGAGAAGGATAATTTGAATATGCGCGGCGCGTTCCTGCACGTTATCGGCGACTTGCTCGGCTCGGTGGCGGCGGTGGCGGCCGGCCTGCTGATACAGTTTTACGGCTGGAACTGGGCGGACTTGGCGGCCAGCGCGGCGGTGGCGCTGCTGATTGGCAAAAGCGGCTGGGGCGTGCTTTCAGGCAGCCTGCACATCCTGATGGAAGGTGCGCCCAAAGGCACGGATTTGGTGAAAATTGCCGAAGACATACAGAAAATCAACGGTATATTGGGCGTGCACGATTTGCACGCCTGGACGATTACCAGCAAAAAACACGCCATGTCCTGCCATGTGATCGTGCACAGCGGCCTGACCGTGGCGGAGGCAGATGCGCTGGTCAAACAGGTGCAGGCTGCCGTTCGGGCGCACGGCATCGGCCACATCACCGTGCAAACAGAACCAGCCGACGGCGGCGAAGCGTGCTGCCAAGCGTGCGAGCAGACGGCGCATGAATGCGGCCACGAACACGGACACGCGCATGAACATTAGCATTTTCAGGTAGCCTGGAAAGCAGCCTGCACCCGATTGATTTGCTCAAAGGACGAGTATGAACCTAAAAACCCTCCGAACCTTCGAAACCCGACACCGCTTCGCTTATCCGCCGCTTTACCTTCAAATGGCGCAAAACGGTTTTTTAGATTTCGGCCAAATAGGCGCAGGCTGGTTCACGCAAGAATTTCCCAAACTTCAAGCCCGTCCGCCGCTGCTGCTTTACGGCGACGATTTCGAGCTGATAGACGGCAGCCGCATTGCCGAAGAACTCGACAGCCAGCACGACCCCGACAGCTGTTGGGACGTGCGCGAAGACTACCTGTTCGCCCCCTTCGCCCAAAACGGCGCGGGCGATTTGTACTGCTTTTTTTACGACCGTTCCGCGCCCGAAGCCGAACCGCCCGTCGTCCTGCTGTGGCACGATTGCGACCAAGCCGATATTTTGGCAGACAACCTGCAAGCCTTCCTGCTGCGCGCCCTGCTGGAAAGCGTCGCGCACATGAACCCCGACACCTCGCTTTGGACGGCGGACGGATGGCAGGGGCAGCTTGCCGCCTATTCCGCCACCCACCGCCCCTATCTCGCCGCCGCTCAGGAAAACCTGCTGGCAGACATTTTTTGGCGGGAACAGCAAATTTTTGAAACAGGCGGGGAACGCGAAACCGGGCTGCTTTCCCGCCGCGAAGTCGAACAAATCCTGTCGCGGCAGCCTGGGTTTGCGCGCAGCGGCGAAAGTTTCCCCTATCAGGCGGAACGCGAATACGCGCCGCCGCCCGAAAGGGAATGCGTAAACGGAACGCTGCATTTGGAAATCGCCCCGCCACCCGCGCAGGGCAGCCCCGTTTATGCCGCGCTGAAAGCCTTGAATTGGAAACAGGACAAGCGGATAAGCAACGCGCTGCATTATTTGCGCAACGTGCAGCAGTACATCTATCCTAATGTCGGCAGCGACCCCGATTACTGGCTGGATGATTCGCTCGCCCCGTTCAAAGAACGGTTGGCCGCCCTGCAACAGCTTGCCCCCAATCTGCGGCTGTGGTTTGAAAACGGCGGCACGCAAGCAGTTGTTCAAATCCTGCCGCCCGATAAAAATAGCGGATAAAAATAAAAGGATGCAAAACGGGCAAATGCAGCAGCATTGTGATTTTAATCCGCTCCAACCCATTTCAGGCAGCCTGCACATGAACCCACCCCTGTTTCCCTATCTTGCCGAGCACGGCCGCGCCGCCGTTGCCCAAATTGCCGCTCTGTCCGCTTTTGACGGTGAACGTGCCGAAAACCTGCGCGTGCTGCGGCAGGTGGTGGAACGGCAGAACGGCTGTCTCACCGCCGAACAATGTACGGCCTATTTTCCGTCCGAAGTGCTGGATTATGCCGCTTCACGCCCCGACCAAGCCGCCGCCTATACCGCCGCCCTGCTGATACTGCTGCAAAGCGCGATAGTGCACCGCCGCCACAGCACGGAACTCGGGCTGTGCCGCGACCGCTACCGCCGCGAAAACATTGGGTGCAGGCTGCCTGAAGCCATGCGGCAGGCGCTGGACGAAGCGTTTGCTGCCGCAGAGGGGCAAGGCGTGCTGGCATAACAGGGCGGCAGAGCGCGTTTCGGGCCGACAAAAAAAGCAGCCTGCACACCAAATCGGAATCCCGAAAATGAAGCTAAACCCCGAAAACGGCAGCATTACCCTGCCGGACGGCAACACCATCGCCGCGCACACCGTATTGGCCGACTTGGCCACCCTGTATCCCCACGTCCACCCGCTGTGCCCGTGCACTGGAACCGTCCATTTTGGACTGTTGTTTGCCGATAAATTCCAGCAATATACCGTTGCTGCACGATTTGAACAGCAGCGGCTGGACAGCGTGTCCGTATTTTTCTGCCCGGCAGGCGAAGACAACAGCTGGGAAACGTGGACGGAAGCGCGCGAACTACAACGGCGGCAAGAATTCGACCGCTGGCTGGACCGGCAGCTCGGCAGCGAGCCCTGCACCGTTCAAACATCGGCCGCAGGCAAATGCCGCCGCTTCACGTGGGGCAGCGCAGGTGCGTATTACCAAAAACAAGACGGTGGCACGGCGGTTGTCGTCAGCTACCGCCGATGAAACACGAAGGAAAGTAATATGCCCGCCAAACAATCCTTTTCCACCCGACTGCTGCGCCCTGCCGCCACATTCTTGTTACCATTGAACGAATATTTGAGCCTGAAGGTGGTATTCCGCCCCTTTTTATGGGACGGGAAAACGATAGATACTGAACTGCGGCTGGATTTGCACAATTGTGCTGCCGTCGCCGTATTTGCGCGATTTAATTAATTTGCAATTGACATTGAGCGACGAGGAAAACAGTTTTGCCGAAGGGGGCGCACCCGAACCCGAACGCCTGTTGGACGGCAGCCTGCACCCGATATGAAAAACAAAACCAAGCTCGCCTTGCGCCAAAACCGCACCGCCGCCATTGTGCAGCAAGCCAAAACCGGCGCGGCGCAGTGGGGCGAAGAGCACGAAACCCTCGCCCTGCAGATTACCGCCGCCTTTTTCGACACCGAATTGGGCGACGGCATCGGCTTTTACGAAGCCAACGCGATTGACGACTACATGCCTTACGAAGAGCGGTATGCCGCCCGCCAACAAGACGAGCGCGTGCTTTGGGAGCGCAACCTTGCCGCACCGAAGCGCGTTTCCTGCGGTAACGGATACACCGCCGCATTTTCCCCCAGTTCCGCGCTGAGCTTTATGGACGGCGCAGGCAGACGGTTTGCCTTGCCCTGCTATATGCTGTGGGCATTGCAGGACAACCCGATGGATTCCGATGCGCTGATGTCCCATTTGCAAGACAGCGGTTTTTACGAAGGGCTGAACCTGAACGCCGAAGAGCAGGCTGCTTTATATGCGTTTATCCGCTTGATGCGGCAGTAGGCGTTTGCGGGGGACGAAGATGATATTTTTGACGGCTACACCGCTGCCGAACGGCGGTTTCTGGCGGCATATCCACAGGTGCAGGCTGCCTGAAAAGCATTGAATATACTGGAAAATATATGGCGATTCCGTTCAAAGGCAGCCGCCGCATCGTGGTGGACGGCACGGCCTACCGCTGGCGCATACGGCGCAAACCGACGCGCATTCAGGCGGATTACGGCTGCGGTAGCCCGCTGACATTTGCTGTTGCGCCGGAAAGCCCGCGCGGTGGCACGCTGCACGTTTCCATGGACCAACCGCGCCATGACAACGCATTCAATCAGCCGCGCGGCGGCATCCCGTGCAGTACCGTTACACCGGATACCGTTGCCCGTGCCATACGCCGCGCTTTGGCGGAAGGCTGGCAGCCCGAACGCGGTGGAACGTTTGCCATCCGGTGGCAGGCATAAACCGCATCCCCACAACCCGACAACGGAGCGTACACAATGCAACTGGATACCGAAGACATCGCCTGCCTAGAAAAGCTGGGTTTTATCGTAGAACCCGCTCTGCCGGCCGATAAAAAAAGCCGCTTTAAACAAATCGTCCAAAATCCCTTTATCCATTTGGAAGATATCCGTTTTTGGGGCGTGAAATTCGTCCGTTTTCCTGACCAACAACGCCGCCTTATCCACGAACGCAGCATTTATTGGTGCTTCGGCAAAATGCCCGACGGATATTTCGCTCTATGCGAAAAAGACGGCAGTGTCTGCCTGATTTCGTCTGACAACATCCGCACACCCATTAGCTATGTCAATGGCAGCCTGCACACCTTTTCCGTCTGCTGCCACTGGTTTTTGTCCTGCATCCACCGCCTGATTGCGGAACGCAGGATGTTGCCCGATTCCGCAGGCGATGATGCCGTCTGTGCCATAGAGGAACGCATCGGTAGCGAATTTGTCGAAATCGTCCGCCGCACAGACCCCGCCGCTCTGGACGACAATACAGCAGGGCTTTTTTGGGACGAAACGTGCGGTCGGCTGATGGAAGCGGAACTCGGGTTCCACCTGCCCAATTTTTCCCTGTCCGACTGCTTCGATTTGGCATAGCAGGCGTGGCAATAACGAAATGAAAAAGTGCAGGCTGCTTTTGCATTGCCCGAAGCCCCAAAAAGCAGCCTGCACCCCAACCCCCCTATTAACCACCCCATTATTCAGGCAGCCTGAAACCGCTTTGCACCCGTGCAGGCTGCTTTTCCCACCCAAAGGTCAGAACGTTATGAGCCTTATCCAATGTAAAGACATCAACCGCTATTTCGGCACGGGCGAAAACCGCGTCCACGTGCTGAAAAACATCAACCTCACCATCGAAAAGGGCGATTTTGTCGCCATTATCGGGCAGTCCGGCTCCGGCAAATCCACGCTGATGAACATTCTCGGCCTGCTGGACACGCCCACCAGCGGCACGTATGCCATCGCAGGCACAGAAACTTCCAAAATGTCGGCGGACGAACTGGCCGCGCTGCGCCGCAAACGCTTCGGCTTTATCTTCCAGCGCTACAACCTGCTCAGCTCCATTTCGGCGCGCGACAACGTTGCCCTGCCATCCGTCTATGCCGGCATCGGCCACGCCGAGCGCAGCCGCCGCGCGGATATGCTGCTGGACAAACTGGGGCTGAAAGGCAAAGAGAAAAACAAGCCCAGCGAACTTTCCGGTGGCCAGCAGCAGCGCGTGTCCATCGCCCGCGCACTGATGAACGGCGGCGAAATCATCTTTGCGGACGAACCGACGGGCGCGCTCGACAGCGGCAGCGGCGAAAACGTGATGGAAATCATCCGCCAGCTTTATGCGGACGGCCACACCATTATCATGGTAACGCACGACCCGAAAATCGCCGCGCAGGCCAACCGTGTGATTGAAATCAAAGACGGCGAAATCATTTCCGACCACAGCAAAACCGCCGAACTGCCCGAAAGCAACGTGCAGGCGATTCAGGAAAAACGCGGTTTCGGGTTTTATAAAGACCAGTTTGCCGAAGCCTTCAAAATGTCGGTGCAGGCGATTGTGGCGCACAAAATGCGCTCGATGCTGACCATGCTGGGGATTATCATCGGCATTGCGGCGGTGGTGTCCGTGGTGGCGCTGGGGCGCGGCACGCAGGAAAAAATCCTGTCCGACATCAACAGCATGGGCACGAACACCATTTCCGTGTTCCCCGGCAAAGGCTTCGGCGACCGGAGAAGCGGCAAAGTGAAAACGCTCACCGTGGCCGACAGCGATGCGATTGCCAAACTGAGTTATGTGGAAAGCACCACGCCTTCCGTCAGCACCAGCGGCACGGTTACCTACCGCAATATCGACCTGACCGCCGCGGCCAACGGGGCAGGGCCGCAGTTTTTCGACGTGCGCGGCTTGAAGCTCGACCAAGGGCGGCTGTATGACGACGAAGACGTGCGCAGCAACGCCCAAGTGGCGGTGATTGACAGCAACGCCGTGGCGCAGCTTTTCCCCGACGGCAGCGATCCCTTGGGCAAAGTCATCATGATGGACAAGCGGCCGCTCACCATTATCGGCACGCTGAAAAAAGAAGACAATTCCTTCGGCGATTCCAGCAGCGTGAATATTTACGTGCCCTATACCACCTTGATGCACCAAATCAGCGGCAGCAAGCACATTAACGGCATTGCCGTGAAAGTGAAGGACAACGTGGATTCGCAAACCGCCGAAAAAGGCGTGAAAGAACTGCTGCTGGCGCGGCACGGCACGGAAGACTTCTTCACGCGCAACAGCGACAGCATCAAGCAGACGATAGAAAGCACCATGGGCAGCATGACGCTGCTGATTTCCTGCATTGCCGTGATTTCGCTAGTGGTGGGCGGCATCGGCGTGATGAACATCATGCTGGTGTCTGTGACCGAGCGCACCAAGGAAATCGGCGTGCGTATGGCGATTGGCGCGCGGCAGGGCAATATCTTGCAGCAGTTTCTGATTGAGTCGATTTTGCTGTGCGTGATTGGCGGATTGAGCGGCGTGCTGATTTCCTTCGGGCTGGCCGCACTGTTCAATTCTTTTGTCAGCGATTTCGCCATGTCGTTCTCCACCGCCTCCATCATCGGCGCGGTGCTGTGCTCCACCGCCATCGGCGTCGTGTTTGGCTATATGCCCGCCAAAAACGCCTCCAAGCTCAACCCGATTGACGCGTTGGCGCACGATTGACGGCGCAAAAAGCAGCCTGCACTTTGGAAAACGGGGGTGCAGGCTGCTTTTTGCGCGTTGGGAAACGTTACATAGCGAAAACCCGCGTTAAAAAACATCATCGCCCTTGCCCCCGTTCCGCGAACCGCGTATATTGGGTTTTCCCATCCACTTGTTTAAGGAGAGTCTCATGAGACGTAACAGCCGCAATGATTTTGAAGCCCAAAAAGAAGCCTTGTTGCAGGAAATCCGCAACGTTTTGGGCGAAGTGGAAAACCTTTATGAATCCGGTGTGGAGCGCGGCGAAGAAGAAGCCCGTGAACTGACCGCGAAACTGAAGCAGCGCCTGAGCAACGCGCAAAGCAAATTGCAGGATTTTGAAGAACGCGCTGTGGAACAGGTCAAAAATTCCGCCAAAGCCGCCGACGAATACATCAATGAAAAACCGTATTACGCCATGGGCTTTGCCGCGTTGGCCGGTTTGGTGGTTGGTGTATTGCTGAACCGCCGCTAATCCCGTTCAGGCTGCCCTTGCAGGCTGCTTTTCGCAACAGAACCTGCGTTCATGCCGATGAATGCAGGTTTTTTAACCATATAAGGTTGCCGAAATGAATATTGCCCAAGAAATCCGACAAATCAAAACCCTGATGGCGCAGGGCGCACAGTTGTTGCTGCTGCGCCTCCGCCTTTTGCGCCTGGATTTGGGCGCGCAGGTAACCGACATCATTATCGTGCTGGCCATGCTTGCCGTTATCGCCGTTGCGTTGCTGGTTGGGCTGATTGCGCTGTTGTTTGGTTTGCAGGCGGTGTTGCCCGAAGCGGCGAAGCCTTGGGTGTTTTTCGGAGTCTGCACGGCGTGCCTGCTGACGATTGTGTTATTGGCATGGCGTATTCCGTCGATTTTGCAGCGCAACGTGCGGCAAATCAGCCAAACGCTGGGCGATATGCAGGACGATTTGAGCCGCCTGTGCGAAACCGTGTCGCCCGACGACCTATCGTCTGATATCGTAGAAGGAGAACGCTATGACCCGTGAAGAAGAACGCGAGCTGTTGGAATTGCAGGCGAAACTGGCGCGGCTGAAAATCCAGGCCGCCCAGCTCAAACGCGCGCGAAACCGTGCCCGCGACCGCAGCCATGCCGCCGTTCACGCCTTTTTGAATTTCAAGCAACTGGCCAACAGTGCAGGCAGCCTTATCAGCAACCGCCAGTTATGGAAAATCGCCATGCTGCCCACGCGCTGGAAATACCGCCTTTTGCTCGGCGGCGCGCTTTTGGCTTGGGAATACTGGCGTTTGCAACGGGATGTTCGCCCTGTGGTGAAGGACGATAATATTATTGACGTTACGCCCGACTATCCGAAGCTGCCGTATCGGCGGTGATGGATTGGGTGTTTATAGTGAATTAAAATCGCAATGATACGGCGTTGGCTCGCCTTGACGTACTATTTGTACGCCTTGCGGCTCGTCGCCTTGTCTCATTTTTATTTTAATCCACTATAAAAGCAGCCTGCACTTCCAAATTCAGAAAGTGCAGGCTGCTTTTTGGGTTTGTTCAGCCAATGGCGCGGCTTCGGCAATCTGCTCCCTCCCCCGAGGGGGAGGGTTGGGGAGAGGGCTTTGGGGACGCACGGCGAACTCGGGTGCAGGCTGCTTTTTGAGAGTGGGTATGGCAGCGATACGCCATGCTCTGTCTTTGAATTTTCCGCTGCCTGTCCGGGTGTGCCCTCTCCCTAACCCTCTCCCACGAGAGAGGGGACGGGTGCAGGCTGCTTTGAAGGTTTCAGGCAATCTCTCAAATGTTTTTGCAGCAGTCTGAAAAACGAAAAAGCAGTACGAAGGCACGCACATCGGTTCGCCGAATCGAAAATTCAGACCGATGGCAGCCCGCACCTCGAAAACAAAGGTGCAGGCTGCTTTTTGCCGTGTCCTGCCTTAACGCCACACTTTCAATCCGGGTTCGGGCGTTACCGTGTAGCCTTCCTGCCGCAGCAGGGCAATCAACCCTTGGCTGCCCATCAAGTGCGCCGCGCCCACGGCAAACAAAGTCGGCTGCTGCGCCATTTCCTGCTTCATTTTCGGCAGCCAATTTTTGTTTCGCGCAATCAGCAAATCCTGCACGAACCATTCGTTAACGGCTTCCTGCTGCGGCAGGGTCAGCGAGGTGTTTTTGCCGTCCGGGTCGGGCGAAAACATTTTGGTGTGCAGGGCGGGCATTTTGCTAAATTCCCCCTGCCGGTACGCCGCTTCCAAAGCCTTGCTTTCTTCCGAGTCCTCGGAATGGGCCACCCAGTCGTTCAACATGGCCACCGCCAAATCGTCGGGAATCAGCGCGAAATACATTGTCGCTTCGGTGTGGGTTTCCAATGCGCCGTGCTCTTTGCCCAGCCGCGCCGTTTCCCGATAAATGAAACTTTCCGCGCCGGTGTTGCCGTCTTCGTCCTTATCGCGCAGACCCATGACGAACAGCACGCCCGCCCAAGGTTTCACATATTTCAGATTTTGCGACAAAGATTTGCCTTCGGGATAGGTATTCATTTTCCGCACCAGCGTGTCAAATGGCCGCCGCCCCATTTTTTCCGTCAGCGGCACGTTGCTTCTCATGGCGTTTTGTGCCAGGTTTTTGATTTCGGCTTCGGGCGGCTCGCTGACCACTTCGGTTATGATTTTTTGGTTTCGGGCAATCAAATCCTTCAGGGCGGGGTTCATGGCGTCGCCTTTTTTGCCGATGTGGTACGTGCCCAGCAGATAGGAATCGGCCTGTCCTTCGCGGTGGATTTTCCACACGTTGCTTTCCAGCTTGACCGCATTCCAGTCCATCTGCACCCTGGCATATTGCTTGGCCGGCGCAATGGCTGCCTGCGGCTGTTTGCCCTGATACATTTTCCAGGCGAGATTGCCCGCTTGGAGCAAAAAGGCCACCGCCAGCATGACGGAGGTAAACCCCGACCAAAATTTGCGTTTCATGTGATACCCCCGTTTGGAAAAGAAGGGATTTTACACCAAACAGCACAAAAGCAGCCTGCACTTTCAGATTTCCAAGGTGCAGGCTGCTTTTAAAGTATGAAAATATGTTTACGAGCTGATTTCCTCCAGCGTCCTGCCTTTCGTTTCTTCGCCCAATGCCAAAATCACCAATACAATCAGCATCATCACGCCGGCGAACATCATGAATATATTGCCGAATCCGCCGCTGCCGCCGACCATTTTGGCGACCACCATAGGCGCAAGAATGCCGCCGATGCGTCCGATTGCGCCCGCCCAGCCGGAGGCGAAGGCACGGAAGCGGAGGGGGTAGAGTTCGGGCGTGTAGGTGTATAAAACGCCCCATGCGCCGAGGTTGAAGAACGACATCAGGCTGCCCCATGCCATGACTTCGGTGGCGCTGCTGCTTTGTCCGAAAAACCACGCGCAGACGGCGCAGGCGGCGAGAAAGCCCGCCAAAGTCGCTTTACGCCCGATTTTTTCCACCAATGCCGCCGCCGCGATGTAGCCGGGCAGTTGCGCGACAATCATCACCAGCACATATTCAAAGGTTTTGACCACCGTATTGCCTTGTTCGACCAAGAGTTTCGGCAGCCAAGTAAAAATGCCGTAATAGGAAAAGACGATACCGAACCAAACCAGCCACAGCATCAGCGTTCGCCGTGCGAAAGGCTGTTGCCATAGTTGTATGAAGCGGATGCGCTGTTTTTCCTTTTGCGGCGGTGCGATGGCCGTTGCGGCGGGCGTAATCCCCGCTTCCTCTTCCAAGCGGCTGACCAGCCGGTGCGCTTCGTCCGTTTTGCCTTGCGAGAGCAGGTAGGGTACGGATTCGGGGATGAATTTCAACACCAGCGGGATATACACAATCGGCAGCGCACCGATTAAAAACGCGCTGTGCCAGCCGAATTTTGGGATAAAGAAATAGGAAGCGAGTGCGGCGGCAAGCCAGCCCAGCCCCCAAAAACTTTCCAGCAACACGATAAAGCGTCCGCGTACTTTCGGCGGGGCGTATTCGCTGACCAATGACACCGCGACGGGGAGCTGTCCACCCAATCCTACACCGACAAAGAAGCGGCAGGTAAGCAGTGTTTCTACATCGGGCGAAAAGGCGCATAGGCCTGTCGCCGTGCTGTACACTGCCATGGTCGCGGCAAATACGGTTTTCCTGCCGAAGCGGTCTGCCAGCCAGCCGCTCGCTACCGCGCCGAGTGCCATGCCGATAAAGGCGATGCTGACGATCCAGCCCAGTTGTGCAGGCTGCAATCCCCATTCTTTGCCTAATGCGGGCAATATAAACGACACGATGCCGGTATCCATTGCGTCAAACAACCAACCTATACCGACCAATACCAGCAATTTGTAGTGGAACCTGCCCGGCGGCAATGCTTGCAGGCGGGAAAGAATGTCCATCTTGATTCTCCTTCGTTCTTGTTGTGGGAAAGCGTTATGGTAAATCAAAACGGGATTTTGTAGAATCGGAAAGGCGTGGAAAGAGGGTGGCGCAGACGATAAAAAGCAGCCTGCACTTGAGAAATTCAAAGTGCAGGCTGCTTTTTAGGTTTTCAGGTAGCCTCAAACGTGCATCAAAGCAACGCCCGTCTCACCGCCTCCTGCCCCTGTGGGTCCAGTCGCAGGAATTGGTGGATGATACGTTGGGCATCGGGTGCGTCGGCGGCGGAAAACAGCGATTGCACGTAATCGTTTGCAGGCTGCTTTTTGATGGCTTCGGGCGTGCCGATTTGTACCAGTTTGCCGTTGTGCATCACGCCGATGCGGCAGGCGAGTTTCGCCGCTTCCTGCATATCGTGGGTCACAAACACGATAGTGGTGCCAAATTTTTGGTGAATCATGGCAATTTGGTCTTGCAGCACGGTGCGCACCAGCGGGTCGAGCGCGGAAAACGGTTCGTCCATCAGCAGTACTTGGGGCTTGGCGGCAATGGCGCGCAAAATGCCGATGCGCTGCTGTTCGCCGCCGGAGAGTTCGTGCGGATAGCGGTCGCGGTAGTGTGCGGGGTCGAGTTCCACCAGTTCCAATAATTCGTTCACACGCGCTTTGCGTTCGGCTTTCGGCCAGCCCAAAATGTCGGGCATGAGCGCGATGTTTTCCGCCACAGTCATAGTGGGGAACAGGGCGATTTGCTGCAATACGTAACCAATTTGGTGGCGGAGCTGGCGGATGTCGTAGTCTTTAATTCGTTTGCCGTGCAGATAAACGTTGCCGTCGGTCGGTTCAATTAGCGCGTTAATCATGCGCAAAGTGGTGGATTTGCCGCTGCCCGAGCCGCCCACCAACACGAAAAACTCGCCTTGATAAATGGTCAAATCCAAATCGCGCACGGCATATTTGCCGTCATACTGCTTGCCTGCGCCGCGAAATTCGATAAACGGAACAAGATTATTTTGCATATTGTGCCCTTACTACGTCTTCAAAATTAAGCGGTGCACGTCCCAATAACTGCGGCAGGTCGTCTGAAACGGCGGCAAGTTCGCCTTTGGCAATGGCGGTGTAGGTGGAAACCCATGCCTCAATCTGCCAATCGGGCGTGTCAGGGTACGCGGATTTGCGGCTGGCGAAGGCTTCTTCTAGGGTGTCGTTGTGGTAGCGGTGTGGTTTGCCGGTGATTTCGGTTAAGACGGCGGCTATTTCAGCAAAACTTAATGATTGGGGACCGGTCAGCGTGTAGGTCTGATTGTCGTGGCGGTGGTGGCCGTACGCGATGTCGGCGATGACGTTTGCCGCCGCTTGGGCGACATCGCGCTGCGACACGCAGGCAACGCGCCCGTCGTCGGCTGGACCTGCGATGATGCCGTCTGCGTTGGCAATTGTTGCCATCATCTCGCTGTAAAAATTGTCGCGCAGAAAGGTGTGGCGCATATTCGTTTGCCGGATTGCATTTTCGGTAACCGCATGGGTGCGCGCTAGCGTGAAGGTGCTGTCCAACGCCGCCTGTGCAAAAGAGAGATAGACAATGTGTTTTACGCCCGCTTCCGAAGCAGCCTGCACCAAAGTCAAATGCTCCTGTTCGCGCGTCGGGCTTTCGGCGGCGGACACCATGAACAGCACATCCACCCCGTTTAACGCCTGCTTGGCAAGCTCCAAATCGCCATAGGCAAACTGCCGCGCTTCGCAGTTCGGCAGGTCGGGTGCTTTGGCGGGGTTGCGCAGCGGCAGGATAAGCGGCAGTCCGCGTGTGTTCAGATGACGGGCGACCATGCCGCCGATGTTGCCGCTGGCGCCGGTGATGGCTAGATTCATGTTGTTTTCCTTATGTATTTTCAAAAGGGATGGCTTTGCCGTTTGCAGGATTTCTGTCAAACCATGTGCAGGCTGCTTTTTGGCTTTCAGGTAGCCTGCCGCTCATTTCAATTCGCCAGCAACCCATTTTTCTCCAAATAATCTCGCGCCACGTTTTCCGCGCTTTCGCCTTGCACTTTCACGCGGTAGTTCATCTCGCTCATTTCCGCTTCGCTGATTTTGCCTGCCAAGCGGTTCAGCGCGGCCACGATTTGCGGGTTTTTTGCGGCAAATTCGGCTTTCATCAGCGGCGCGCCCTGATAGGCGGGGAACAGGGCAATATCGTCTTTCAGCAGGCGCAATTGGTATTGCTTCAATTCTGCATCGGTGGAAAAGGCTTCCACCAGGTCGATTTTGTCATTCAGCAGCGCCGTATAGCGCAGGGCGGGTTCCAGGCGGACGATATGTTTCAGCGTGATACCGGCAGCCTGCATGCCTTTGTAGCCGTCCGCCCGGTCGGTAAACTCCAGTGAGAAACCTGCCCGAATATCGGGTGCAGCCCGCTTTAAATCGCTGATTGTATTGAGCTGGTGCGCCGCGCCGTAGCTCTCTTTCACCGCTAGCGCGTAGGTGTTCTGATAAGACATCGGCGGCAGGAATTCCAGCCGATATTGTTCCGCCAATAATTGTTTGCCCAGTCGATAGGTTTCATCTGGCGACAGATGGCGGTTTTTCTGCTCGGGCGGCACTTGCACCAAGGTTTCCAGCACCGTGCCGGTGAATTCGGGGTAAATGTCGATTTCGCCGCTGTTCAGCGCGTTAAACAGGAAGGTGGTTTTACCGAAATTGGGTTTGACGGTAACTCTGATATTCGGATTTTCACGCTCAATCAATAATTTATACATATTAATCAGAATATCCGGCTCGCTGCCCATTTTGCCGGCAATCACCACGTTTTGCGTGGCAGGCGTAAACGAAACCTGCGACAGACCGAGCGCGCCGAAGCCCACCGCCAATGCCAAAATAATCGGCAACTTGCGTCGCGATTTCTGCAACAGCCCGATAATGCCGCTGACGCCGACAGCCAGCAGCGCGGAGAGCAATGCGCCGGTAAACGTCATCGTCATGTTGTTGCGGTCGATACCGAGCAGAATCAGGTTGCCCAAACCGCCGGCGCCAATTAACGCCGCCAGAGTTGCCGTGCCGACAATCAGCACCGCCGCCGTGCGGATGCCCGAAATCATGGCAGGCAGCGCCATGGGCAATTCAATCCGCCACAGCGACTGCCAACGCGACAGGCCGAACGCCGTGTAAGCGTCTTGAATGGATTGATCAATTTGGGTCAGCCCCAGATAGGTGTTTTGAAAGATCGGCAGCAGCGCGTATAACGTGAGCGCAATCAAGACGGGCGGCGAACCGATGCCGACAAATGGAATCAACAAGCCCAGCAGCGCCAAAGACGGGATGGTTTGCAATATATTGGTGAACTGCAATACCGCTTCCGCCGCCCGCCGTCTGCGCGCAAACAACACGGCGGCAGGCACGGCAATCGCCACTGCCGCGAGCAAAGCCAGTCCGGAAAGCCATAAATGTGTGAGCAGCATTTGCCAGAGTTCGGCGGGGGAGAAGGGGAGGGATGTGGGCATGATGTTCGGCTGTGTTGATGGTTGGTGGGTTGAATAATATAGGGGTTTTGGGCGTGTGGCAAGGAATGGCGGCAGGAAGGCGGAGGTGGGAAAAGCAGCTTGCACTTTGGGAATTGAAGTGCAGGCTGCTTTTTATGCGTTCAAACTGTGTGCGGTCAATATTCGCGCACCACGGCCATTTGCTGTAATTGTGCCATGAATTGCGCCTGGTTGCGCTCTTGGGCTTGGCGCACCAGCATGCGGCGCACGGCTTCCCGCTGCATTTTGGCCGGGTCGTTTTCGGTGCGCGCGCCGATGAGTTGCACGATTTGCCAGCTGTTGCCTGCGCGCAGCGGCGGTGTGATTTGGCCGGGTTGCAGCTGGTGCAGGGCGGCTTCAACGTTTTCGGGCAGCATCATGTCGGTGATGTTGTCATGCAGGCCTTGGTTGGCCGCCTGCACTTCTTGCGAATAACGTTGGGCGACAGCACCGAAGTCGCTGCCTTGGGCGATGGCGGTGGCGATTTGCTGTATGCGCTGGCCGACGGCGGGCATGTGCTGCTGGTTGGCGGCGTTCAGAATCACGCGGCGGATGGTATAGACGGTGTAGGGCTCGCCGGTGGGGGCTTGGCCTTTGGCTTGCAGCTCGTTCAAAGCAGCCTGCACTTGTTCGTCGGTGATTTTGATGTTGCTGTTCAGGTTTTGCAGCATATAGGTAATCAGCAAATCTTTGGCCACTTCCGTGCGGTAAGCTTCGCGCGTGTAGCCCAATGCGGCAGCCTGCGCGTAGATATTCTGCACGGTGGTTTTGCCTGCTGCGGCGCGGCGTTCGAGTTCCGCGTCAATGCCGGCGGGGGTGGCTTTCAAATCTTGGGCGCGTGCGGCATCGGCCAGCAGGGCGCGTTCGACCAAAGTGTTTTTGGCCGCCTGCACCAACTGCGCTTCGGGAATGTCTTTGTTGCCCGGGCGGCTTTTGAATTCGCGCACCACGCGTTCGATGTCGCGGTAGGTGATGATGGACGAATTAATCTCGATGGCGATGCTGTTGAGCGGTTTGATTTCTGCAGCGCCAGCGGTCTGAAGGCTCAAGCCGACCAAAACGGCGGCGGCAAGGGTACGGATAGGTTTCATCGGGTAAATACCTCATTGGTTTTGCTGTATCCCGGAATGCCGAGACGAAGCTGTTCATAGGGGTTGTTGCCAATATTGCTTAAATTTTTCAGTTGCAGGGTCAGGAAAACGGCGGATTTGTGGCTGCTTCTGCCGTTGCTGATGCCGTCCACATAACGTTGTCCGACAAAGCTCACGCTCCAGCAGCCGCAGGGGTTTTTATATTCCAAACCGAGCGTCTGTTCCAACGCCACCCACGGGCTGATGCTGTAATTCAGGCGGCCGACGGCGTATAGGTTTTGGTTGATAGGGTATTGCGCCGCCAAGTCGATGTGTTGCAGCTTGCCGAAAAAGCCGGCGTAAATTTCCGTGTTGCGGTTGTATTTGTAACGTGCGCTCAGGATTTTGCCAGGTTCGGGATTGTAGCGCACACCGATGTCGAAGCGCTCGGTATTTTTCTGGTTGGCGTTCCAGTGGTATTGCGTGTCGGCAAACCAGTTCGGGGCGATTTGCCCGCCGGCGAACAGGGCAACGTCGCTGCGGTGGCGGGCTCGGGTGCCGGTGCTGCCGTCCAATAGGACGTCGTCGCGCGAAAGGTAAAATTTTTGTCCGATGCCGGCGCGGAAAATTTCCGAACCCGTGTCGGCATGGAGGATGCGGCTCTGCACGCCCAGGGAAACGCTGTTGGCGGCGTTGATGCGGTCGCTGCCGGAATAAAGGTTTTCGCGGAACAGTTGGTCGTAGCTGAACGAGTTTTCCGACGAATCAAAATTGGGCAGGTGGTTTTGGCGGCGGCTGGGGATGTAGTTGTAAAACAGGCGCGGTTCGAGGGTTTGAATCAGCGGTGTTTTAAACCATGTGCGCTCGCGTTCGAAGGTCAGCCCGGTGTCGATGTTGGCGATGGGCAGCACGCGGTTCACGGATTGGCGCGGGTTGCCCTGCCAGCGGTTGAGCCAGTATTGCGTGGCGTGTACGCCGATTTTCGGGCGGATATAGCCCCAAAGCGTGGAGAAATCCCATTGGATGCTGGGGTACATCACCAGCCGCGTGCCGTTTTGTGCGCGGTCGCTTTCAAAGCGGGTGAGTTGGTTTTTCCAGTGAATCGTTGCGTTGCGCCAATGCCGCTGCCAGTCCAGCGAGAGGTGCGGCATGAGGGCGTAGGGCGCGGAGCGGTAGCCGTTGCTGTCGGCCAGCGTTTGGTATTTGCGGACCAAAAAAGCAGCCTGCACATTGCCGCCCCAGGCGTTGCCGGTGTAATTCAGCCATAAGCTGCGGTTCAGATTGACGTTTTCGGCAATGTCGTTGCGGCCGTAGAAATCGCGGTAGTAGTCGTCATCGGACACTTGGTTGAAGTGGATGCCGCCGGTGATGTGCGGTGTGAAGCGGTGTTGGTGGCGCAACTGGATTTCGTAGCGGTGGTTGTGGCGCGAGGCGTTGTCGTACGGCATATAGGCGGCTTGCAGGCTGCCTTGGTATTTGGGTTGCAGATAGCGGAATTCGCCGGAAAGCTGCACGCCGCGCCGCGAAATCACGCCGGGGGTGAAGGTGGCGTCGTAATTGGGGGCGAGGTTGAAATAATAAGGCAGTTTGAGGGTGGCGCCGTTTGAGCCGAACGATACATACGGCATCAGGAAGCCGCTTTTGCGGTTGCCGTTGAGGGGGAAGTCTGCCCACGGGGTGTACAGAATCGGCACGCCGGCGAAAACCAGCCGCGCATGACGCGCCACGCCGATGCCGGTTTCGCGGTCGGCTTTCAATTCGGCGGCCTGCACATACCAAGAGGTATCGCCTTCGCCGCAGGTGTTGAATTTCACATCGCGCATGGTGTAGCGCTGGTCGTTTTCCATGTGCAGGCTGCTTCCGACGCCTTGCAAACGGCGGCCTTCCCGTTCGGCGGCAAATTCCACTTGCTCGGCATTGCCCGATTTTTGCGCCAAATCATAATCCAGCCGCTCGCCTTGTACTTGGGCGCCGTCGCCGCGCGTCAGCACGAAATGGTCGCCCGCCTGCACGGTGTCTTGCTGCGGACGGTAATCCACCCAGTCTGCTTTCAGCGTTTCGTCATTGCGCTCCACCAGCACATTGCCTTCGGCGCGGTGGCGCGTGTGCGTTTGGCCGACGGCTTTGTCGGCCGTGATGCGCGTTGCACCAGCGGGCAGGGGCGTGTCGTCCTTGTCGGGTTGCGTATCGGTTTGGGCGGCGGGGGTGGCAGACGGCGCGCGGCACAAACGGCCGGACGACCAGCTGTCCGCCGCCCATGCCGAACCGGAAAAAGCAATCCCTAATAAAACCACCAAAGGTTTGCAAACAAATAAACGCGTCAAAATCTGCCCCTGTGTGTTGCTGCCCGCCGTGATAATTCTGCTGACGAACAACCGTGCTTAACGTTAAAATGACGGCTATTTTAACCGAAAAACAGAGTATTCACATCATGCAACGCCAAACCGAACTAAAAAACTGGCTGGCCCAATGTTATCCGAACCAATCCTTCGAGCTGGCCTTTGCCGCTGCCGACGCGGATTTCCGCCGCTATTTCCGCGCCGTATTCGCCGACGGCGGCAGCGTTATCTGCATGGACGCGCCGCCCGACAAAATGCAGACTGCACCTTATGTGCGCGTGCAGCAGCTGTTCCAAATGCTCAACGTGCCGCAGATTCTGCACCACAGCCCCGAACAGGGCTTTATGGTGCTGAACGATTTGGGCGATGTCCAGTATCTCAAAGCCATGCAGCACGATCCCTCGCCCGATGCCCACAAAGCCCTGCTGCTGGAAGCGGTGGACGAACTGATTGTGTTGCAGCAAGCCAGCCGTGCAGGCTGCCTGGAAGAATACAGCCGCGAAATCCTGCTGCGCGAAATGAATTTGTTCCCCGAATGGTTCGTGGGCAAAGAATTGGGCAAAACGCTCAATTTCGCCCAGCGCCGCCTGTGGCAGCAGGGCACGGAAACGCTGCTGGACGCGATTGCCGAGCAGCCGAAAGTGTTTGTGCACCGCGACTTTATCGTCCGCAACCTGATGCTGACCCGCGGCCGCCCCGGCGTGCTGGACTTCCAAGACGCGCTGTACGGCCCGATAACATACGATTTGGTGTCGCTGACGCGCGATGCGTTTATCGAATGGGACGAAGAATTTACGCTGGACATTGTGATTCGCTACTGGGAAAAGGCGCGCGCCGCCGGATTACCCGTGCCGGCAGAGTTCGACACGTTCTACCGCTGGTACGAATGGATGGGCGTGCAGCGGCATTTGAAAGTGGCCGGCATTTTCGCGCGGCTGTGGTATCGCGACGGCAAAGACAAATACCGCCCCGAAATCCCGCGCTTTTTGAATTACCTGCGCCGCACCACCCGCCGCTACACCGAATTGGCACCGCTCTATGCACTGCTGTTGGAACTGGTGGGCGACGAAGAATTGCAAACGGGTTATACGTTTTAATCTTTGAACCGAAAAAAGCAGCCTGCACTTCCATTTTCAAAGTGCAGGCTGCTTTTGTGTGTGTTTGAACGGATATCTAATTTA
>NZ_GL870929.1:1092916-1225807 GCF_000190695.1 Kingella denitrificans ATCC 33394 | reverse complement strand
TAATTTATCCGGCTGATAAACATCTTATTTTTTCATAATATTCAGGGAGCGAAGTATAACAATCAATACGGCTGCCCCTAATACGCCAAACAACAAACCGGCAAAATTAAAGCTGCCGGCGGCATATGCCGAACCGATGCCCAATATGTCTCCGAACAGCCAGCGGCCAAGGGACGAACCGATAATACCGATGACGATATTCATCAGTAACCCCATATCACTTTTCATTACTTTTTCGGCGATTAAGCCAATAATCGCGCCGACAATAATTGCTGCAATCCAACTCATGATGTTCTCCTTGGTGTGTGGTTATAAAGTGTGAAATTGGATTATGGTGCAATTCAATCAACCATACCAGTTAAAATTCAAGAAAATATGTAAGGGTATATAAATGCAGTTCTAAGTACGGCTGAGTTTTGCACAATGGTTTGGCAAGCCTTGCTTGGTAGCATAATAGTGCCTGAAATGTTGAATATACAGGGCAGCACAAAGCAAAAAAGGTTTGGCAAAAAAGCCAAACCTTTGGAAACTGGTGGAGGTAAGCGGGATCGAACCGCTGACCTCTTGCATGCCATGCAAGCGCTCTACCAACTGAGCTATACCCCCGTAAAACTGGTGGCGAATCAGGGATTCGAACCCCGGACACAAGGATTATGATTCCTCTGCTCTAACCGACTGAGCTAATTCGCCGAATTGTGTGCGATGAACTTGGTGGCGAATCAGGGATTCGAACCCCGGACACAAGGATTATGATTCCTCTGCTCTAACCGACTGAGCTAATTCGCCGATCGTCATCACGTTGAAAGGCAGCACTATAGGGAAAATTTGTTTTTTCGTCAAGCGAATTTCGCGTTAATCGGGCAGCAGCTTGTTTGGATTGAATAAATGGTTCGGGTCGAGCTGCGATTTGATGGCGCGCATCAGGGCGATTTCGTCGGCGGTGCGCACTTGCGGCAGCCAGCTTTTTTTCAGTGTGCCGATGCCGTGTTCGGCGGCGATGGTGCCGTGATTGTGCAACACGTGGCGGTACACGGTCGCATTAACGGCTTCTTCGCGGCGGTACACGCTGTCGCCCAATTCGTTGGGGAAAAAGGTGTTGTAGTGCAGGCTGCCGTCGCCCAGATGCCCGAAGACGACCAGTTGGATGTCGGGATATTGTGCGGTCAAATCGCGGCCGCATTGTTCGATAAACGCGGCGGTGTGGGCAATGGGGACGGCGATGTCGTGTTTGATGCTGGTGCCGAGCGTGCGTTGGGCGGCGGAGATGTTTTCACGCAGGGTCCATAAATCGCGCCGTTGTTGGTCGTTTTGGGCGATGATGCTGTGTTCGCCGCCGTTTTGGCAGAGAAATTCAGCCAATTCGTCTTGCAGGTCGTGGCGCGGCAGGCTGTCGGTCAGTTCCAGCAGGATGTGCCATTCGGCGTGCAACGGTTCGGCAAGGCGGCTGTGTGCGGCGGAAAGTTCGAGGGCGAAGCGGCTGACGAGTTCGAAGCTGCACAGGCGTTCGGCAAAATGGTTTTTGATGTTGGAAAGCAGCGAGATGGCAGCCTGCACGTTGTCCAGCCCGACCCATGCGGTTTCAGTGGTTTGTGGCGGGGCGAAGAGTTTGAGTGTGGCGCCGGTGATGATGCCAAGCGTGCCTTCGCTGCCGATGAACAGGTGTTTGAGTTCGTAGCCGGTGGTGTTTTTGTGCAGCGGGTGCAGGTGGGAGACGAGTTCGCCGTTGGGCAGCACCACTTCCAGCCCCAGCACCAAATCGCGCATGGTGCCGTAGCGCAGCACGTTCAGGCCGCCCGCGTTGCAGGCGATGTTGCCGCCGATTTGGCAGCTGCCTTCGCTGGCGAGGCTGAGCGGGAAAAAGCGGCCGTGTTCGGCGGCAGCGGTTTGGACGTTCTGCAAAATGCAGCCTGCATCGACGGTAATGGCGTTGTCGGCAAGGTTGATGTGGCGGATTCGGTTGAGTTTGCCCAGATTCAGGACGATGCCGCCGTGCGCCACGCTGCCGCCAACCAGTCCGGTGTTACCGCCCTGCGGTGTGATGGCGATGCGGTGTTGCGCGCAGAAACGGACGGTTTTCTTCACGTTTTCCACGCTGGCAGGCTGCACGACGACACAGTCGGTGCTGGTGTAGCGTTTGCGCTGGTCAAGCAGGAAGGGCGCGTCGTCGTCGGGCAATTCGGCGGGTGAGAGGAAGGCGGCGAGTTGTTGGCGTAAAAGGGCGGCGTGCATGGCGGCTTTCGGTGTGGTTTTAAAGGCGTTGGTCGGAGATTCGGTCGAGCAGTTCGCGGCAGCAGGCGCTGATGATTTCGCGCGTTTCGACAAAGTTGCCGGTGTACCAAGGGTCGGGCACATGGTCGTGCAGGCTGCCTTCGCCGAGCAGGTCGGTGATTTTGAAAATGCGTTTGTCGTTGCCCAAAGCAGCCTGCACATCACGCAGGTTGCTGTCGTCCATCACGATGACGTAATCGTAATACTGCAATGCGTCGGCCGGTATTTTGCGGCTGCGGAAATCGCGCGATTCAATCGACAGGCCGTCTAAAATTTCGGCCGTGCCGCAGTGCATGTATTCGCCGTCGTGCCAGCCCGAAGTGCCCGCACTGGCCACGTTCACGGCAATGCCGCGCTTTTGCGCCATGTCGCGCAGGATGTATTCGGCCATGGGCGAGCGGCAGATGTTGCCCAGGCAGACGAACAGGATTTTTTTCATCATCGCACCCTTGTTGTGGAAAAAGGGGATTGTATGCCTTTTTCAAAGCAGCCTGCATATTTTTTGGTGCAGGCTGCCTTTTGCGATACAATCGCCCTTTCAAAACCGATTCAGTCAAATTAAAGGAAAATCCATGTCATTGCAAAACATTATCGAAACCGCTTTTGAAAACCGCGCCGAAATCACGCCGCAAACCGTGTCGCCCGAAGTGAAGGAAGCCGTGCTGGAAACGCTGCGCCAATTGGACAACGGCAGCCTGCGCGTGGCCGAACGCTTGGGCGTGGGCCAATGGAAAGTGAACGAATGGGCGAAAAAAGCCGTGCTGCTGTCGTTCCGTATTCAGGACAACGTGGTGTTGGGCGATGGCGTGAACCAGTTTTTCGACAAAGTGCCGACCAAATTCGCGCAATGGACACAGGCGGATTTTCAGGCGGCCGGTTTCCGCGCCGTGCCCGGTGCGGTGGCGCGACGCGGCAGCTTTGTCGGCAAAAACGTGGTGCTGATGCCTTCTTATGTAAACATCGGCGCGTATGTGGACGAAGGCGCGATGGTGGACACTTGGGCAACCGTGGGTTCGTGTGCGCAAATCGGTAAAAACGTGCATTTGAGCGGCGGCGTGGGCATCGGCGGCGTGCTGGAACCGTTGCAGGCTGCACCCACCATTATTGAAGACAACTGCTTCATCGGCGCGCGTTCCGAAATCGTGGAAGGCGTGATTGTGGAAGAGGGCAGCGTGATTTCCATGGGCGTGTACATCGGCCAGTCCACCAAAATTTACGACCGCGAAACCGGCGAAATCCATTACGGTCGCGTGCCTGCCGGTTCGGTGGTGGTGTCCGGCAGCCTGCCCGCCAAAGATGGCTCACACAGCCTGTATTGCGCCGTCATCGTGAAAAAAGTGGACGCGCAAACCCGCAGCAAAACCAGCGTGAACGAATTGCTGCGCGGCGTTTAATCTCGGCCAATTATTGGCCTATATGGTGGGTGCAGGCTGCTTTTGAAACGCAAAAAAAGCAGCCTGCACTTTGAAAAAACCGCGTGCAGGCTGCTTTGAACTGTTGAAATATCGACCACTTGGGGCAATGCTTCAAGTGGTTTGTTGTAAAAACACGTTAAATCAAAAAATTCGGCAAGGAGAATGCTTGCAAAATGCACAGGCAGCCTGCATCTATCATGCCGTTATGTTAAAATCACGCCCGTTTTGCCAACTTGACAGGGCACAAGGAAAATTATGTTCACCACTCTTGCAAAAAAAATCTTCGGCAGCCGCAACGACCGCCTGCTCAAACAATATCGAAAAATCGTGGCCAAAATCAACGGCATGGAAGAGGGTATGAAAGCCCTGCCCGACGAAGCATTGCGTGAAAAAACCAAGGAATTCAAAGAAAAAATTGCCAATGGCGCCACATTGGAAAGCATATTGCCTGAAGCATTCGCCGTGTGTCGCGAAGCATCGCGCCGCGTGTTGGGTATGCGCCATTTCGACGTGCAGCTGATTGGCGGCATGGTGCTGAACGACGGCAAAATCGCCGAAATGCGCACGGGCGAAGGTAAAACGCTGGTGGCCACGCTAGCCGTGTATTTGAACGCACTGTCGGGCAAGGGCGTGCACGTCGTTACCGTGAACGATTATCTGGCGGAGCGCGATGCCAACATCATGCGCCCTCTGTATGAATTTTTGGATTTGACCGTGGGCGTGATTTTGAGCAACCAAATGCCCGCCGAACGCCAAATGGCATATGCCGCCGATATTACCTATGGCACGAACAACGAATTCGGCTTCGATTATCTGCGCGACAACATGGTGGAAGACGTGTACAGCAAAGTGCAGCGCGATTTGAACTTTGCCGTGGTCGATGAGGTGGACTCGATTCTGATTGACGAAGCGCGCACGCCACTGATTATTTCCGGCCAGGCGGACGACAATATCGAGCTTTATAAAATCATGAACCAAGTGCCAGCGCATTTGGTGCGTCAGGAAACCGAAGAGGGCGAAGGCGATTACTGGGTGGACGAGAAAAACCACCAGGTTACCTTGTCCGAGCAAGGGCACGAGCACGCCGAGCAGATTCTGACGCGAATCGGCCTGCTGCAAGAAGGCCAGTCTCTATACGACACCAACAATATTGTGCTGATGCACCATTTGATGGCGGCATTGCGTGCGCACACGCTGTTCCATCTGGACCAGCATTATGTGATTAAGCCTAATGAAGAGGGCGAGCTGGAAATCGTGATTGTCGATGAGCACACGGGCCGCCTGATGGACGGCCGCCGCTGGTCGGACGGTTTGCACCAAGCGGTGGAAGCCAAAGAGGGCGTGGAAATCAAAAAAGAAAACCAAACGCTGGCCAGCATCACGTTCCAGAACTATTTCCGCTTATACACCAAGCTGTCGGGCATGACGGGTACGGCGGATACGGAAGCTTACGAGTTCCAAAGCATTTATGGTCTGGAAACCGTGATTATCCCCACCAACAAACCGATTCGCCGCAAAGATTTTAACGACCAGATTTTCCGCACAGCCGAAGAAAAATTCGAAGCGGTGATTAAAGACATTAAAGCGTGCCACGAGCGCGGACAACCGGTGCTGGTGGGCACCACCACTATTGAAAACTCGGAACTGGTATCGCGCCTGCTGAATCAGGCAGGGCTGCCCCACAATGTGCTGAACGCCAAAGAACACCAGCGCGAAGCCCTGATTGTGGCGCAGGCGGGCAAACCGGGCATGATTACCGTTGCCACCAATATGGCAGGCCGCGGTACGGATATTGTGTTGGGCGGCAACGTGCAGCACCAAGCCGAAGCTATTCGTGCGGACGAACAGCTGACCGATGCGGAGAAAGAGGCCAAAATCCATGCATTGGAGCAAAGCTGGGAGGAAGACAACCGGCGTGTTCTGGAAGCGGGCGGCCTGCATATCATCGGTACGGAGCGCCACGAAAGCCGCCGTATCGACAATCAGTTGCGCGGTCGTGCCGGCCGTCAGGGCGACCCGGGTTCCAGCCGCTTCTACCTGTCGTTTGAAGACCCATTGTTGCGTTTGTTTGCGCTTGACCGTGCGGCTGCTATCTTGAATAAATTGGCACCTGAGCGCGGTGTGGCGATTGAGGCGGGCATCCTGACGCGTCAAATTGAAAATGCACAGCGCAAAGTGGAAGGGCGCAACTTTGACATGCGCAAACAGGTGTTGGAATATGACGATGTGGCCAACGACCAACGCAAAGTGCTGTACCATTGGCGCAACGAAGTGCTGCAATCGAACGATGTGAGCGGCATGATGAAAGAAATGCGCGAGATGGTCATCAGCAATCTGGTTGCCCAGTATATCCCGCCCAACAGCATGGAAGAGCAATGGGACGTGCCGGCGCTGACACGCGTGTTGGCGGAAGAATTTAACGTGCATGTGGACATTGCAGGCTGGTTGCGTGAAGACAACAGTTTGGAAAACGAAGACATTACCGAAAAATTGTTGGCGCACATCGAGCAGGATTATGCGGCGAAAATCGCCCTGCTGCCGGAAGCCAAAATTTTCCATGACTATGAACGCAGCGTACTGATGGGCTGGATTGACCAAAGCTGGCGCGAGCATTTGGCGGCGATGGATTATCTGCGCCAAGGGATTCATTTGCGTGGCTATGCCCAAAAAAATCCGAAGCAGGAATACAAGCGCGAGGCGTTTGAGATGTTCAATGCCATGTGGTACAACATCCGTGCCAATGCGACCAAGCAGTTGATTTCTGTGCGGGTGCAAGACCCGGAAGAAGTACGTGCGCAACAAGAGGCACAGGCTTTGGCAATGCAGGCGCTGCACGCGGATGCGCCGGATATGGAGCAGGTGCTGGCGGAATCGCGCAATGATTTGGCGCGCGAGGCGTTTGACCCGAATTCGGTGTCGGATGAAGATGCGCAATACCTGCCCGATGCATTGGAAGCGGCGGGCAAAATGGTGCACCGCAACGACCCTTGCCCGTGTGGCAGCGGTTTGAAATACAAACAATGCCATGGCCGTTTGGCGTGATGGCGCAGCAATAAAAAGCAGCCTGCACTTTGGTTTTTATCAAAGTGCAGGCTGCTTTTGGAATGGATAAATACCGATGAATGCTTTATTTTCAGAGTTTTCGGAACTGGATGCGGCGCATATGCGGCGCGCCATCGAGCTGGCATGGCTCGGACGGTTTTCCACGTCGCCCAATCCGCGGGTTGGCTGTGTGATTGCGCACGGCGGGCAAATCGTGGGGCAGGGGTTTCATGTGCAGGCTGGTTTTCCACACGCCGAAGTGCATGCGTTGCGGCAGGCGGGCGATTTGGCGCGCGGCGCAACGGCGTATGTCACGCTGGAACCCTGTTCTCATCACGGACGAACGCCCCCGTGTGCCGAAGGTTTGATTGCGGCGGGCGTGGCGCGCGTGGTGATTGCCATGGGCGACCCGAATCCGCTGGTCGCCGGCAAAGGCATTGCCCTGCTGCAAGCGGCCGGTATCAGCGTGCAATGCGGTTTGTTGGCCGATGAAGCCCGTGCCCTTAATCGGGGATTTTTGTCGCGTATCGAACGCCGACGCCCGTTTGTTTCGCTGAAAATCGCCGCCAGCCTGGATGGGAAAACCGGCCTGTCGGACGGGCGGAGCCAGTGGATTACCGGCGAAGAAGCGCGGGCGGATGTGCAGCGGCAGCGCGCCCAAAGTTGCGCCGTGCTCACCGGAGTCGGCACGGTGCTGCACGACAATCCGCGCCTGAACGTGCGGCAGTTTCCCATCGTCCGCCAGCCGTTGCGCGTTATCTTGGACAGCCGCCTGCGCACGCCCGAAAGCAGCCATATGATTCAAGACGGGCAAGCCACGCAGATTTTCACGCTTCAAAAGCAGCCTGCACTTTTTGCCGCTTATCCGAATGTGTCCGTGCGGCAATGTGCGGCCAATGCGGACGGCCGAATCGCTTTGCCCGATGTTTTGGCGCGGCTGGCGGAAGACGGCATCGGCGAATTGATGGTCGAAGCAGGCTGCACGCTCAACAGTGCGTTTTTACAACAAAACTTAGCCGACGAAATCGTGTATTATCAATCTGCTAAAATATTGGGAAGCAATGCGCAGGCTGCTTTTTCGTTGCCCGAAAACCCCGCCGTTTTGCAGCAGAATGCCGAATGGCAAACCGCTGACGTGCAGATATTGGGCAACGATATCAAATGGACGTTGCGCCGCGCTGTGTAAAAGGCAGGCACGCGAACGATTTATGCTTGCCCCAGGCGCACGATTGCCCTAAAATTGCGCGCTTTTACTTTGTTATACCGCTGCTGACCGAACGCCGCTAAACAGTCCCAAAGGTTTTGTTATAAATCCAAAAGGTTACCTGTCCAAAGCAATCAAAACAGCTCTGTTTTTATTTCATTGGAGTATGCCATGACCGACACCAAACCTTATTTGCAAATCAAAGGATTAGCAAAGAAATACGGTGATAATCTTGCTGTCAAACCGCTTGAGTTAGACATTTACCAACACGAAATCTTTGCATTGTTAGGCAGTTCGGGCAGCGGCAAATCCACTTTGCTGCGTATGCTGGCCGGCATGGAAAAGCCGACCGACGGCCAAATTATCTTGGATGGGCAAGATATTACCCATCTGGCGCCTTACGATCGCCCCATCAATATGATGTTCCAAAGCTATGCGCTGTTTCCGCACATGACTGTGGCGGACAATATCGCATTCGGCCTTAAACAAGACAAACTTCCCAAAGACGAAATTGCCGCCCGCGTGGACGAAATGCTGCGCTTGGTTCAAATGCCGCAATACGCCAAACGCAAGCCGCACCAATTATCGGGCGGCCAGCAGCAGCGTGTCGCCTTGGCGCGTTCGTTGGCGAAACGCCCCAAATTGCTGCTGTTGGACGAGCCTTTGGGTGCGCTGGATAAAAAACTGCGCCAGCAGACCCAGTTTGAATTGGTCAATACGCTGGAAAAAGTGGGCGTAACCTGCATTATGGTCACGCACGACCAAGAAGAAGCGATGACCATGGCAAACCGCGTGGCGATTATGTCAAACGGCCAGTTGCAGCAAGTGGGCACGCCGGCCGACGTATATGATTATCCCAAAAGCAAATTTGTGGCGGAATTCATTGGCGAGACCAATATTTTCGAAGGGAAATTGGTGCACAAGGACGAAGTGCATGCCTTAATCGACTGCCCTGAATTGCCGAGCAAAATCTACACCGACCAATCGTTTGTTGCCGAAGATGGCCAAACCATGTGGATTTCCATCCGTCCAGAAGATATTGATTTGCACAAAGAAAAACCGGCGCACCGCGACACGCACAACTGGGCGAAGGGCAAAGTGAAGGAAATTGCCTATTTGGGTAGTTTCGCCATTTACCATGTGCAGATGGACAATGGCCGCATTATCAAGAGCCAAGTGCCGGCGCCTTATTGGTATGTGCGCGGTATTGAGCCGCCGACTTGGGGCGACGAAGTATATCTGGATTGGCCTGAAAACCAGCCAACGCCTTTAACACGTTAAGAAAGGCGGTGCATGATGTCTGACCCGAAAAATATCAAACGCCGTTTGCGCCCCGGCGGGCGTTTCCTTATCGGCGTGCCTTTCGTTTGGCTGTTCGTGCTGGTGTTGATTCCGTTCTTCATCGTATTTCAAATCAGCTTTGCCGAACAGGCGGTGCGTATTCCGCCGTTCACCCCGCTGTTTGACGAACAAGGCAGCCTGCACATCGTCACGCAGAACTACAAAGAGATTTTTGCCGATTTCGGCAGCTCGTTGCTGGCTATGCTCAATCCTTTCGATGAAGGGCAGGGCAGCAATATTTATCTGCGGACATATTGGCTGTCGATTAAAACCGCATTGACCACCACGTTCATCTGCCTGCTGCTGGGCTATCCGATGGCATACGCCATTTCGCGCGCCAAACCGTCTATCCGCAACGCGCTGCTGATGGCGGTGATGCTGCCGTTCTGGACATCGTTCCTGCTGCGCGTGTATGCGTGGATCGGCCTGTTGGGCAGCAACGGTATCATCAACGGATTTTTAATGAAAATGGGCTGGATTCAGGAGCCGCTGGATTTGTTTTATAACGCGTTTTCGCTGAATTTGGTAATGGTGTACGCCTATCTGCCGTTTATGATTCTGCCGCTTTATACGCAACTGGTGAAACTCGACCACCGCCTGCTGGAAGCGGCGGCAGATTTGGGTGCACACCCTGTGAAAGCCTTTTTCACCATCACGCTGCCCCTGTCCAAATCGGGCATTATTGCCGGTTCGATGCTGGTGTTTATCCCGTCCGTCGGCGAATATGTGATTCCCGAACTGGTGGGGGGGCCTGACAACCTGATGATTGGTAAAGTGATGTGGCAGGCGTTCTCCGACCAGAACAACTGGCCTTTGGCGGCCGCCATCGCCGTGGTGATGGTGTTGCTGTTGGTGGTTCCGATTGCGCTGGAACAATTCTTCCAAAACCGTGAAATGGCGAAAGGAGGCAAATAATGCAATCCGGTAAAATGTCTCCCTTTTTGAAAATCATGCTTTTTTTGGGCTTGGCGTTTTTGTATATCCCGCTGGTGGTTTTGGTGGTGTATTCGTTCAATTCGTCCAAACTGGTTACCGTGTGGGGCGGTTTCTCCACCCAATGGTACGGCAAACTGCTTCATAACAGCCAGATTTTGTCCGCCGCATGGCTGTCGCTGAAAATTGCCGTGGTGTCTTCGCTGGCGGCGGTTGCGTTGGGCACGATGGCGGGATATGCCTTGTCGCGCATCAAACGCTTTCGCGGCAATACCTTGTTTGCCGGCATGGTGTCCGCGCCGATGGTGATGCCCGATGTGATTACCGGTTTGTCCATGCTGCTGCTGATTATCCAAGTGCAGGGTTTGCTGCAAGGTGTTTTGGGCAATGATGTGGAATGGCTGGACCGCGGATTTTTCACAATTTTCCTGGGACACACCACATTGTGCATGGCCTATATCACGGTCGTTATCCGTTCGCGGTTGGCCGAGTTGGACCAGTCGTTGGAAGAGGCGGCCATGGATTTGGGCGCGCGTCCGTTGAAAATCTTTTTTGTGATTACGCTGCCGCTGATTGCGCCGGCGATTGCTTCCGGCTTTTTGCTGGGTATTACGCTGTCGCTGGACGATTTTGTGATTACATCGTTCCTGTCCGGCCCGGGTTCGTCCACGCTGCCGCAGGTGATTTTCTCCAAAATCCGCTTGGGGCTTGACCCGCAAATGAACGTTTTGGCAACCATTATGATTGCCGCCGTGGGCACGCTGGTGCTGGTGATGAATTACTTCATGATGCGCCAAGTGACCAAACGGGAACGCGAAATGCAGGCTGCTTATCGGGCGGAGGCAGACGCAGTTGCAACATCATCAACCTAAAAAGCAGCCTGCACACCGGTTTGTGAATGTGCAGGCTGCTTTTTCAAAGCCGCTTGTGATAAAATGCACGGCAATTCGGGCGATGCAATACGAACAGGCATCGCGGCGGCCAAAGCAGAAGCGAGGATAAACCAATTATGAATATCACCATTATCGGCACGGGTGCATGGGGTACTGCGCTCGGTATCCATTTTTCCCAACACGGACACCGCGTCAATATGTGGACGCACAATGCCGAGCATGCGCGCGTTATCCAGGAAAGCCGCCAAAACGAGCGTTATCTGCCGGGATTCGCGCTGCCCGAAAACCTGAACGTTTTTGCCGACCTGAAAACCGCGTTGTACGACAGCCAACTGGTGCTGGTGGCAACGCCCGTGGTCGGTTTGCGCGGCAGCATCGAAATGCTCAAAGAATACGGCGCGGGCGATTTGCCCATCCTGACCGCATGCAAAGGCTTCGAATTGGATACCGGCCTGCTCACTTTCCAAGTGGTGCAGGAAGTATTGCCCGACAATCCCAAAATCGGCGTGTTGTCCGGCCCTAGCTTCGCGCAAGAGTTGGCCAAACAGCTGCCGTGCGCCATCTGCCTGGCTTCTGAAAATTTCGAGTGGATTCAGCAGCTCGCCCAAGAATTGAACAGCAGCGTGATGCGGCTGTATGCCAATGACGACGTGATTGGCGTGTCGGTGGGCGGTGCAGTGAAAAACATTATGGCGATTGCCACCGGCCTGTCCGACGGATTGGGTTACGGCTTGAATGCGCGTGCCGCTTTGGTAACGCGCGGTTTGGCGGAAATCACCCGATTGGCCGTTGCCATGGGGGCGCAGCCCAAAACCATGATGGGGCTGGCCGGCATGGGCGATTTGATTCTGACCTGCACGGGCGCATTGTCGCGCAACCGCAAAGTCGGCCTGGGTCTGGCGGAAGGCAAAACCCTGCACCAAGTGCTGAAAGAAATCGGGCACGTTGCCGAAGGCGTCCCCACTATCGAAGAAGTGCACAACGCCGCCGCCAAACACCAAATCGATATGCCCATCGCTGATATGCTGTACCAGCTGGTGCGCAACGAATTGGCCGCCACCGATGTGATGGAACGGCTGATGCAGCGCGAACCGAAAAGCGAATAACCGCAGCAACTCCCAAAAGCAGCCTGCACTTCCAAAAACGGAGATTTTGAATGAATCAAGCATTTAAACAGTTGGAAAGCCGTATTCAAGAGCTTGTTTTGAAACTGCAACAAACCGGTTCCGAAAATACGCAGTTGAACCAAAAATTAGCCAGCGTGCAGCAGGAGTTGGAGCAGAAAACCCGGCAGCTGGCGGCCGAGCGCGAACAGCACGCCAAAGTTGCGGATTTGGCCGCGCAAAATAGCGGCAGCAATGACGAATTGAGCGAAAAACTCCAGTTTCAAGAACACCAGCTGCAACTGTTGGAGCGCGAGCGTCTGAATCTGCGCGACCAAATCGCCTTTCTGCAAAACACCATTCAAAACAAAGAAAAGGATTGGCAAGAGAGAAATCAGGCCATCCGCTCCGAGCTGAACGAGCAGGAACAGCGTTTTCAATCGGCAGATGCGGAAACTTCGCAGAAAATCGAGCAGCTGAAAAAAGATTTGCAGAATGCCGAGCAGCTTCAAAGCAGCCTGCAACAGGAATTGGATGTGCAGCAGCAAACCCAACAGCAGCAAAATCAGCAATATGAGCAGCAGATTCATCATTTGAATCAAGAGATTGAATCGAAAATCAGTCAGCTCAACCAATTACAGAAAGAAGTGATTGACGTTGCCGTAGAAAACGATACGCTCAAATCGCAGGTGCAGTCGTTCACCAACCAATTGGAAGAGCAGAAAAAAATGCACCAGCAGGCATTGCAGGAACAACAGGCGCAGGCACAAGAAGCCTTGTTGCAGGAAGCGGAAAACCAAAAACTGGAATTGCAGGCGCGGGAAAAAGAGTTTGACCTGCAGAAACAGCAGTTCCAAGCTGAAAAAAGCAGCCTGCAGGATACGATTTTGCAACTGAGCAACCAAAACCAGCAATACCGCAGCGTACTGATGCAAAGCGCGGCGGAATTGCGCACATTGTTGGGCCGCTTGCCGGATGTTCAGGATGAGGAAAATGTGATTGAAGGAGAAAATTCATGAGCATCGAACAGATTACCGTTGAGATTTTTAATCGGCAGTTCACCATCGGCGCGCCTGATAACGAACGCGCCACGCTGCTGAAAGCCGTGGATTTGTTGAATCAGAAAATTCAAACCATCCATCAGGCCGGACAGAGCATGGAAACCGAAAAAATCGTGATTATGGCGTCGTTGAATCTGACATACGATTTACTCAAAATGAATGATTCGCAACAGAAAAAAGACTTGCCAAACGATGAATACCAACATAAAATCGATTCACTGATTGAGCTGTGTGACAGCGCACTCAAGTAACCGGTCAAATTCCCTGCGGTGTTCGTGAAGGCATATATTTCCTTGAACCAATAAGTTTGCTCCGGTTGTCGGGAGCAGTAGCAGGAGCGAGCGTTCTCTTCGTTAGAATGCACCCGAAGCTACCCGAGACGACCACCTTGTTTGCAAGGTTCAAGCGGACTTCCGCCCAAGCGGCATTCGCGGGGTTCTTCTGCCACTCTTCTTATTGTAGAGTGGCTTTCTGTTTTTTCACCGATTGCATTGACATCAAGTCTGAAAACTAATAGAATCGATGGTTTCTATTATTGATTATTTATTGGACAAATTCTATGAAAACCTTTTCAGCGAAACCGCATGAAGTGCAACGCGAATGGTTTGTGATCGATGCCGAAGACAAAGTTTTGGGTCGTGTTGCAGCCGAAGTTGCCAGCCGCCTGCGCGGTAAACACAAGCCTGAATACACGCCGCACGTTGATACCGGCGATTACATCATCGTGATCAATGCAGACAAACTGCGTGTAACCGGTAACAAACTGGAAGATAAAACTTATTACCGCCACTCCGGCTTCCCCGGCGGTATTTATGAGCGCAGCTTCCGCGAAATGCAAGACAAATTCCCAGGCCGTGCTTTGGAAAAAGCGGTAAAAGGCATGTTGCCAAAAGGCCCTTTGGGTTATGCAATGATTAAAAAACTGAAAGTGTATGCAGGCGCGGAACACCAACACGCTGCACAGCAACCTAAAGTTTTGGAAATTAAATAAGGACACGATAAATGAACGGTAAATATTACTATGGCACAGGTCGCCGTAAAAGCTCAGTAGCCCGCGTGTTCTTGCAAAAAGGCACAGGCCAAATCATCGTGAACGGCCGTCCGGTGGATGAATTCTTCTCACGCGAAACCAGCCGCATGGTGGTTCGCCAACCTTTGGTTCTGACAGAAAATGTTGAAGCATTCGACATTAAAGTGAATGTGACCGGCGGCGGCGAAACAGGCCAATCTGGCGCAATCCGCCACGGTATCACCCGTGCGCTGATTGATTATGATGCTGCATTGAAAACTGCATTGTCTCAAGCTGGCTATGTAACGCGTGATGCCCGTGAAGTTGAGCGTAAAAAAGCAGGTCTGCGCAAAGCACGCCGTGCAAAACAATTCTCAAAACGCTAATCGGCGTTCTGCAAAACCACTCGTTTTCGGGTGGTTTTTTGTTGCCCGTAAAAAGTGCAGGCTGCTTTCGAAAACCAATTCAAAGCAGCCTGCACTTTCAGATGGGTGTTACAAAATGCCCAATGCCACCAGCCCGCGATAAATACCATCTTCGTCGATGGGCGGGCAAACATAATCGGCAATAGCTTTGATTTCGGGCACGGCATTGCCCATCGCCACGCTGAATCTGACGGTTTGCAGCATTTCCCTATCGTTGTGCGCATCGCCGAATGCCATCGCGTCTGCCATTGTTAAACCGAGTTTTTGCAGCGCAGTTTGAATGCCGCGTGCTTTGGAAGCGGTTTTGTCGAGCCAATCGGTGCCGCTGGGATGCCAGCGGATGATTTTCATTGTGTCGGGTTGCAGGTTGCCTGCAAGTTCGTCGCGGCTTTCAGGATAAAAGCACAGGAATTGATAAACGGCTTGCTGCCGGCAGGCATCGGGACGGTAGGTGTGCGGAATGCCCAGCGCGTTGAGCGCGGCGTGCAGGTGTTCGTCTTCGTATGCGCTGTATAAGCCGTCGTGCGCCACGAATGCGTGGGCAATGTGATGTTGCTGCAAGCGTTGCGACAGTTGTGCAGCCTGCATGGCATTCATGGGGAAATCCGCCAGCTTCTGCCCGCGGTATTCGATATATTGCCCGTTAATGGATACCAGCATGTCGATGCCGCATTCGGTAATCAGCGTTTTGACAGCCGGTGGCAACACGGCGGCGCTCCGGCCGGTGGCAATGGCGGTGAGAATGCCTTTTTGATGCAGTTCGTGCAGCGCCTGCCGGGTGCTTTCGGGCACATGTGGGCCGCGCGGGCTGTGATTGCTGTACAGCGTTTCATCAACGTCAAAAAAGATGATTTTCGGGGCGGCGGTCAAACTCATGCCAATAATTCCTTGGGAATGGTGCAGACGGGGATGGGTTGGATTTTGTGTTGCGCGGCGCGGTTCAGCCGCACGAAAATATCGAACACTTCCTGTTCGCGGCCTTGGAACTGCGTGCGTTCCGCGCCCGAAGCGTGTTGTACCATTGCCCATTCTAGTTCGGGATAACTTGCGCCCATCTGCTGCTCATCCGTGCGTTCTTGGTCCCACAATCCGTCGGTCGGCACGGCTTGCCGAATGGCGGGGATGATGTCTAAATGTTCCGCCAGTTCATAAACTTGCGTTTTGAACAAATCGGCAATCGGGCTGATGTCCACGCCGCCGTCGCCGTATTTGGTGAAAAAGCCCACGCCGAAATCTTCCACTTTGTTGCCCGTGCCCGCCACCAGCAGCTGATGAAGCTGGCCGTAGTAATACAGCGTGGTCATCCGCAGGCGTGCGCGCGTGTTGGCAAAGGCCAAATCCTGCGTGGGGTGCAGGCTGCTTTTGCCGCCCACGCTGCGTTCGAATTGCTCGAATGTAGGCGTTAAATCCACTGTTTGCGCGCGGACATTGGCGTATTGGCGGCGCAGATGATAGATGTGTTCGGCAGCACGGTCGAATTGGTCGGGCTTTTGGCGGATGGGCATGTTCAGGCACAGCACGTCCAAACCGGTGCGGGCGCACAGCGTGGAAACGACGGCCGAATCAATCCCGCCCGACACGCCGACCACGAAACCTTTAACGCGCGCCTGCACCGCGTAATCGCGCAACCAGGCAACAATATAATCAATCACTTTCTGCGTTTGCATAAACATATCCCATCAAAATAGTTCAATAAACACCGTTGCGCCGTCTTCAAAAGCAGCCTGCACCTTGTTTTCTGCAAAGTGCAGGCTGCTTTTCACGCGTTTATTTCGGGCGGCGGAAACTTTGGTGGCACGCTTTGCAGCTTTCGCCCACCGTTTGATAGGCGGCGCGGATGTCGTCCAGACGACCCGATTGCGCGGCGGCATTCAGCTTGTCCACCGCTGCTAGGAATTTGTCCTGTTCCGCTTTGAATTCGGCCGGTTTCTGCCAAATGACAGGCAGCGCGCCGCCGTTGCCCTGCGGGTCGTTTTGGAAATATTCAAACGGAGCGCGCGCCTCTTGGGCAAACTGTGCCGCAGTGGCTTTGAACGCGTCCGGCACATAAGGCTCGTCGCCTTTCACGACTTTGCCCATGGACGAAAATGACGGCATGAACGATTTGAAGGCGGTGGTGCGGTTTTGGGAAATTTCGCCCTGCGGCGCACCGACACCGCCGGCATCGCCGCCGCAAGCCGTTAAAGCCAAAGCCGCCAGCGTCAAACAAAAAACGGAGATTTTCATTGGTGAGTGTTCCTGTAAAAATAGTTATGATGGACGATGCGCGGTTGCCGCCGCACCGAAATAAATTTAGGCTGCCTATCATACGCAGATTTGCGCAGAAAGGAAACGGGCAGCCGTTGTTTCCGTTTCGCGACAGCGCCGCCGTGTTCCGAATGCCGAAAAAGCAGCCTGCACATTGAAAAACGCCGCCAAACTTTGCAGGCTGCCTGAAATTTGCTACTATCACGTTTTTGCACAACAAGGACACATCATGACACGCATGGTCAAATGTATCAAACTCGGCAAAGAAGCCCCGGGCATGAAATTCGCCCCGCTGCCCAACGAATTGGGCAAACGCATTTTTGAAAACGTATCGCAGGAAGCATGGGACGCATGGACGCGCCACCAAACCATGCTCATCAACGAAAACCGCCTTTCCCTGGCCGACCCGCGCGCCCGCGAATATTTGGCACAGCAAATGGAGAACTACTTTTTCGGCGAAGGCGCAGATGCCGTGCAAGGCTATGTTCCGAAATAAATAGTGTATCTTCGGCAACGATTTAACAATATTTTTCGGTAAAAACTAGCCAAAACTACCGAAAAGCGGATAAAATCGCATAAATTGAATTTAGGTTAGCTACTCTAGCCGACTATCTATCATATTTTTCGCCGGCGACGGCATTCATTTTTAAGGATTTATCATGTCAGTTGAACAAAAAGTTAAAAGCATTGTGGCAGAACAATTGGGCGTTGCCATTGAAGAAGTGAAGAACGAATCTTCTTTCCAAGACGATTTGGGCGCGGATTCTTTGGACGTCGTAGAATTGGTAATGGCTTTGGAAGAAGCATTCGGTTGCGAAATTCCCGATGAGGAAGCGGAAAAAATCACCACAGTGCAAGCTGCCATTGAATATGTGAACGCCAAACAAGCCTAAACATATCTTCGCTTTCATTTGAACGCAGCCTCTGATTAACGGCTCATGCTGTAATCCGAGGCTGTTTTCACACCAACGGACTTCCCCTATTATCAAAAGAGATATTTATGAACCAAAGACGAGTCGTCATTACAGGTTTAGGACAAATTTCGCCTGTGGGCAATGATGTAGAAACGGCATGGCAGAACTTATTGGCCGGCAAAAGCGGCATTGGTAGAATTACCAAATTCGATGCGTCCGATGTGTCGTGCCAAATTGCAGGCGAAGTGAAAGATTTTGATATATCGCAATATTTGCCGGCCAAAGAAGCGCGCCGCATGGATTCCTTTATCCATTACGGCATTGCCGGCGCTCTGCAAGCCATCGAAGATGCGCGGCTGGACGAATTTGCCGAATTGGACAAAGACCGCGTCGGTGTGAATATCGGCTCCGGAATCGGCGGTTTGCCGCTGATTGAAGAAACTTCGCGTAATGTGGTGGCGGGCGGCGCGCGCAAAATCAATCCGTTTTTCATTCCGGGCAGCCTGATTAATCTGATTTCCGGCCACATTACCATTCTGAAAGGCTATCGCGGCCACAATTACGGTATCGTATCGGCTTGTGCTTCCGGCACGCACGCCATCGGCGAATCGGCGCGGCTGATTAAATACGGCGATGTGGACGTGATGATTGCCGGCGGCGCGGAAAGCGCGGTGTGCACGCTGGGTGTGGGCGGTTTTGCGGCCATGAAGGCCTTGTCCACGCGCAACGACGACCCGGCCGCCGCTTCCCGCCCGTGGGACAAAGACCGCGACGGTTTTGTGATGGGCGAAGGTTCGGGCGTTTTGGTATTGGAAGAATTGGAACATGCCAAACGCCGCGGTGCGAGAATTTATGCGGAATTGGCCGGTTTCGGCGCCAGCTCGGACGCATACCACATTACCGCGCCGAATGCGGAAGGCCCGGCGCTGGCATTGTCCCGCGCGATTAAAGACAGCGGCCTGCCGGTGGAAGCGATTGATTATGTGAACGCGCACGGCACTTCCACGCCGCTGGGCGATGCCAATGAAACCAACGCCACCAAAGCCGTTTTCGGCGAACATGCGAAAAAACTGGTGGTCAGCTCCACCAAATCCATGACCGGGCACTTGCTGGGCGCGGCAGGCGGCGTGGAGGCCGTGTACAGCGTGTTGGCCATCCGCGACCAAATCGCGCCGCCCACCATCAATCTGGTGAATCAGGATTTCGATGCAGGCTGCGATTTGGATTATTGCGCCAACACGGCACGCCAACTGGAAATCAACGCCGTGGCCAGCAATTCGTTCGGCTTCGGCGGCACCAACGGCACGCTGGTGTTCAAACGTTTCGACGGCTAATGAACACATGAAAAGCAGCCTGCACTTTGAAAAACAGAGTGCAGGCTGCTTTTTGATGTTGGATGATTGCGTAAAAACAGGGCAAGCGCCGTTGATTGATTGTCATAGCATTGCACCGCCAACGGATACCGTCATGCCAAAAGCAGCCTGCACCTTTGGGTTCACCTTCCAAAGTGCAGGCTGCTTTCTTATCGCGCGGCTATTTCAACTGCAAATGCGGCAATGCCAAATAATCCTGCGACTGCATTTCCACCAAACGGCTCACCGTGCGCACGAATTCGTGGGCGAAATCGCCTTCGGTGTACAAATCCTGCATCGGCACTTGCGATGTCAGGCACAGCTTCACGCGGTAATCGTAAAACACGTCCACCAGCAGGGTTAAACGCCGCGCTTCGTTTTTTTCGTTGGGCGACATTTTCTCCACGCCTGAAATCAGAACGTGCGTGTAATGTTGCGCCAGCCACAAATAATCCGCCTGCGAGCGCGTGCCGAAACACAACGTGCGGAAATCGAACCAGATAATCCGATCGGCACGGGCTTTGCACGTCAATTCGCGTTCATGAATCACGATTTTTTCGGGCGCGGCGGGTTTGCCGTTGGAAAGGCGGGCGAACAAATCGGCCAGTTTGGCTTCGTTTTCCGCGTTATCGGGTACGTAGAACACTTCGGCGGGCGTGAGCGTGCGCATGCGGTAATCTTCGCCGCTATCGACATTCAGCACGGTCAGATGGCGTTCTATCAGGGCGATGGTGGGTAGGAAGCTGCTGCGGTTCTGCCCCTGAGGATAAAGCTCGGACGGCGCGTAATTGGACGTGGCCACCAGCACCACGCCGTGTGCGAACAGGTTTTCCAGCAGCCGCCCCAAAATCATGGCATCGGCAATGTCGCTGACGTGAAATTCGTCAAAACACAAGACGCGTGTTTCTTCGGCAATATCGGCGGCAACGGATTTGAGCGGGTCTTGCTCGCTGCGTTTGTCGCGCATGCGGCGGTGGATTTCCGCCATGAAGGCGTGAAAATGGACGCGGCGTTTGCGGCGGTAGGGCAGGCAGCCGAAGAACGCGTCCATCAGGAAACTTTTGCCGCGCCCCACGCCGCCGTAAAAATACAGGCCTTTGGGTACTTCGGGCGAGCGCAGGCTGCGTCCCAGAAAACGGTTGCGTTTGCGTTTGAACATCATCAGTTCGTTCCACAGGCGGTCGAGATGCTCGATAGCGCGCGCTTGGGCGGCATCTTGGATAAATGCAGGCTGCTGTGCGGCGGCCTGATACCATGTTTTCGGGCTGTGGTTGGCGAAAGGGGGCGGAGTGAATCGCTGGATTTCGGTCATAACAGCCCCCGTTTACGAACAGCAGACAGAGTCGCAGGAGTGCTCGTCGGTGCCGTCAATGACGACAGTGAGTTTGCCGGTGGTCGGGTGAATCACCAAGCCGTGCACGGCAATGTTTTTCGGCATGAGCGGATGCTTGCGGATGGTGCAGACGGTGTGGCGCACGCTGTCTTCCACGTCGGAAAACCCTGTGAGCCATTTGTCCAAGTCGATACCGGCATGGCGCAGGGTGTCGATGCGGTCGGCAGGAATGCCTTGTTCCTGCGCGTGTTGGATGAAGGTTTGCGGGTTGAGTCCGCGCATGCCGCAGTCGTAATGCGCCACCACGATGATTTCTTGCACGTGCAAATCGAACACGGACACCAGCAGCGAACGCATCACCGAACCCCAAGGGTGCGATACCAGCGCGCCTGCATTCTTGATGAGTTTCACATCACCGTTGCGCAGGCCTAGGGCTTCGGGCAGAAGTTTCACCATGCGCGCGTCCATGCACGATAAAATCGCCAATTTCCGTTCGGGATATTTGTTGGTTAAAAATGCCTCGTAGCCGCCGGATTCGACAAATTCTTGATTATGCGCCAAAATGGTTTGTAGTTCAGACATGATTGTCCTTTGTAGATGGAGAAATAACCGTAATTATATAGCGGATTTGGCCTGTCATAAAAATGGCTTACAAAGCAGCCTGCAACGCGCTATAATTGCGCCGTTCAAATAACAAAAATTCCTTTTTGGAGCGACCACATGGATTTCCAGCAAGCCCGATTCAACATGGTGGAACAACAAATCCGCCCTTGGGACGTGTTAAATTTCGATTTGTTAGATGCCCTTGAAAGCATTCCGCGCGAAAAATTCGTGCAGGAAAATCAACAGGGTTATGCCTATGCCGATATTTCCCTGGCGCTGCCCAACGGCGGCCGGATGCTGGAACCTAAAATCGTGGCACGGATGATACAAGGCTTGTCCCTGACCAAAACCGACCGTGTTTTGGAAGTGGGCACCGGTTCGGGTTATGCCACCGCCGTTTTGGCCACGCTGGCCGGCAGCGTGCGCACGTTCGATACCGACGGCAGCCAGCAGGCACGCGCCAAAGCCGCTTTGCAGCAGTTGGGTTTCGACAATATACAATACCAAACCGAAGACGGATTGGCGGCGCAAAGCGAACGGTACGATGCCATTTATGTGGGCGGTGCGCTGCGCGAAGTGCCCGAAGCACTGCTGCAATCTTTAAACGATGGCGGCCGCATGGTCGTTGTGGTGGGCGGTTCTCCGGTGCAATGCTGCCTGCAAATCATCAAGCAGGGCGACACATTCACCCAGAAAACACTGTTTGACACGCAAATCGTTTATTTGAACGAACAAGGCGGCAAAGCGGACTTGTTTGATTTTTAACCGATGATATCGGCCGTCCATTAAAAAACCGTGCTCCAATGGGAACACGGTTTTCTTGTGTACGGGGATTATGCTTTGCCGGCGGCTTTTTGCAATAAAACGTACAATTCGTCTTTCAGCGCCAGTTTTTTGTGTTTCAGCGCGTGGATTTCTTCTTCGGCAGAAGAGCCGGTAACAGGGTTGTTTTCCAAACCTTTGATTTTGTCGTCCAGCTCGTTGTGCTCGTCAAACAAACGGGCGAAGTGTGCATCTTCTTGTTTCAGTTTGGAAATCAAGTCGCGGTATTCTGGGAACATAATAGCCATCCTTCATGGAAAAGTGGTTAAAAACGGAAACGGTATTCCGTCATGCAAATTTTATAACAAAGCACCCATTTTTGCTACAATATAGTTACAAATCGGCACAAAATAGGACAGTTTTATGGAAACACGCGCTCAATTCATCACGCTGGACGGCATTGACGGTTCAGGGAAAACGACGCAGCTGAATGTGATTCGCGAATGGTTTGCGGCGCGGAAAATGCCTGTGGTGTTTACGCGCGAACCGGGCGGCACGCCGTTGGGCGAAAAATTGCGCGAATTGTTGCTCGACCCGCAGACGCGCGTGTCGTTGCGCACGGAAACGCTGCTGATGTTTGCCGCGCGCCGCCAGCATTTGGAAGATGTGGTGCTGCCGGCTTTGGCGCAGGGCATTCATGTGGTGAGCGACCGCTTCACGGATGCGACGTTTGCCTATCAGGGCGGCGGCCGCGGTTTGCCGACGGCGGAGGTGGAGGTGCTGGAAGACTGGGTTCAAGGCAGCCTGCGCCCCGATTTGACCATTCTGCTGGACGTGCCGCTGGAAGTGTCGGTGGCGCGCATTGAAGGTAGCCGCGACAAAGACCGCTTCGAGCGCGAGGATTCGGCTTTTTTTGCCCGTGTGCGTGCGGCGTACCTGCAACGTGCGGCACAGTCGCCGCAGCGTTATGCGGTCATCAATAGCCACCGCGATAAAGCGGAAGTGAAACAAGATATTGAAGCGGTGCTGAACCGCCTGTTCCGTTTTGCCGAAACCGAAAAGCAGCCTGCACATGAATAACCGTCAGAAAATCGCCCTGGCCTGTGGTTTGCTGCTGTTTGCGTTGTTGAAGGTGGCGGCTGTCCATTGGTGGCAGCAACGGCAAAACGCCCCTGCCGCCCAAGTGCAGGCTGCCTGCAGCGTGACGAACGGCGGCTGCCCGTTTTTGGATGGCGCAACGCTGCATTTAATCGGTGTGGGCAATGCCAAAACCCCGTTTACCATTGAAGCGCGGCACGTTCCGCCGCATGTCCGGTCGATAAGCGCATCGTTTCAAATGAACCATATGGAGATGGGTTTCAACCGCTTTGAATTGCAGAAGGTGGATGAGACCACATGGCGCGTGTCATCGGTTTATCTGCCGCTGTGCGTGGAAGGGCGGAACGATTGGCAAATCCATTGGCAGGCAGACGGCCGCTCGTTCAGCGCAGGATTCCAAACGCAGCCGTGAGCAGGGTGCCGCGCCGTATAGTGGATTAAAATAAAAATGAGACAAGGCGAGCCAACGCCGTATCATTGCGATTTCAATCCACTATATCTTGAAAACCCTTCTTTTGCCCCTATATAACCCCATGAAATTTTCTTTTTTTAAATCCAAACAAGGTGCCACTATGAGCGAAGCTACTGAACATATGGAAAACGAAACCGCTGCCGAACAAGAAGCATTGGACACGCCAGAAGCAATGAAGGAACGTATTGCCGAACTGGAAGGCATGCTGCAAGATGAGAAACTGCGCGGTCTGGCGAACGAGCAAAACCTGCGCCGCCGCCATCAGGAAGAATTGCAGGCTGCACACAAATTTGCCGCGCAAAAATTCGCCGCCGAAATGTTGAGCGTGAAAGATTATCTGGAAATGGCGCTGCAAGACCAAAGCGGCCAGTTTGACGCGCTGAAAATGGGCGTGAGCATGACGCTGAACGAATTGGTGAAAGCGTTTGAAGCGGCGCAAATCAAAGAAATCCCTTCTGCCAAAGGCGAAGCGCTGAACCCGCACCAGCACCAGGCCATGCAGGAAGTGGATGCGCCCGAACAGGCGCCCGGCACCATTGTCAGCACGCTGAAAAAAGGCTATGTCCTGCACGACCGCGTGTTGCGTCCGGCCATGGTTACCGTGGCCAAAGCCGCACAATAATCCTGCCGATGAAAAAGCAGCCTGCACTTGGATTTTCAAGGTGCAGGCTGCTTTTTTGTTCCGCCAATCTTATTGTTGGTCTTCCAACCAGGCATTGCCGTCCCGTGCCAGCAAGTCTTTGGCTTCTTGCGGGCCCCAGCTTTGTGCGGGATATTCGCACGGTTTGTCGGGCGTGGTTGCCCAGTAATCCAAAATCGGCATTACCCATTCCCATGCTTTTTCCAATTCGTCGCGGCGGTTGAACAGATTCAGCCGTCCGTCAATCACTTCGCGCAGCAGTAGTTCGTAGGCTTCGGCACGGCGCTCGTCCGACACTTGGGCCATGTCCAGCGTCATCGTGGCAGCCTGCACGTCCAAACCGCTGCCTACTTGTTTGACCCACCAAGTCGTGCTGATGGTTTCGTCCGGCTGCAAACGGATGACCAAGCGGTTCGCATTCGCGCCAAACAACGGCTTCGCCTGCGGTTTGAAATTCAGCACGATTTCCGCACTGCGCGAAGGCATGCGCTTGCCCGTGCGCAGATAAAACGGCACACCCTGCCAGCGCGGCGTGTCGATTTCGGCGCGGATGGCGACATAGGTTTCGGTGCGGCTGTCGGCCGGCACGTTGTGTTCCTGCAAATAACCCTTCAGCCCGTTGGCGGCGGTGTATTGCGCGCGAATCACGTTGCGCGCCACATCGTTTGCCGTCATCGGTTTGAGCGCCGCCACGACTTTCAGTTTTTCATCGCGCACATCGTCCGCGCCCAACGATTTCGGCCGTTCCATCGCCACAAAGCACAGCATTTGCATGATGTGGTTTTGCACCATGTCGCGCAGCGCGCCCGTGCTGTCGTAAAACTCACCGCGCTCTTCCACGCCCAGTTGTTCGGCAATGGTAATTTGCACGGATTGCACGAAATCGCGGTTCCACACGGGTTCGAAGAAAATATTGCCAAAACGCAGCGGCAGCACGTTTTGCAGGTTTTCTTTGCCCAAATAATGGTCGATGCGGTAAATCTGCTGCTCTTGGAAATATTGTGCCACATCGGCATTGATTTGCTGCGAGGAGGCCAAATCGGTGCCCAGCGGTTTTTCCAGCACAATGCGGACGTTGCTGCCGTTCAAGCCGACTTTGGCCAAATGTTCGCACGCGGGCGCGAAAAATTTGGGCGCGGTGGAAAGGTAAATCACCACGTTGTCGGTTTGCGTGCGCGCCTTCACGGTTTGCGCCAGCCGTTCAAAATCGGACAAATTGTTTACATCGACCGTCAGGTATTGGATGCGCCGGACAAAACTTTGCCACATTTCTTCGCTGAAATGCGTTTTGATGTGGATTTTGCTGTCGCTGTGGATTTTTTCCAAGAAGCCGGCTGTGTCGAGTTTGCTGCGCGATACGCCCAGAATGCGCCCTTCGGGGTGCAGTAGTCCGGCCGCATGCGCCTGATACAGGCAAGGTAGCAGTTTGCGCATGGCCAAATCGCCGGTGGCGCCGAATAAAATGATGTCGAAATTGTTAAGTTGTGCAGTCATTGCCGAACCTTTCAAAATAATTGTGCAGGCTGCTTTTTTCGTGTTGCGGGGGATGGCGGTTAATGTGTGCCGTCAGGTTAAAAAGCAGCCTGCACTTTGCATTCTGCTCAAAGTGCAGGCTGCTTTCCCTTATTCCCACTCAATCGTGGCGGGCGGTTTGCCGCTCACGTCGTACACCACGCGGTTGATGCCGCGCACTTCGTTGATGATGCGGTTGGACACTTTGCCCAAGAGCGAGTAGGGCAGTTCCGCCCAGTGTGCGGTCATGAAGTCGCTGGTGATGACGGCGCGTAGGGCGACGACGTAGTCATAAGTGCGCCCGTCGCCCATCACGCCCACGGATTTCACGGGCAGGAACACGGCAAACGCTTGGCTGGTGAGGTCGTACCAAGAGGTGCCGTTTTCGTCTTTGTGGTTGCGCAGTTCCTGAATGAAAATGTCGTCTGCCTGGCGCAGCAGGTCGGCGTATTCGCGTTTTACTTCGCCCAGAATCCGCACGCCCAAGCCGGGGCCTGGAAAGGGGTGGCGGTACACCATTTTGCGCGGCAGGCCGAGTGCCACGCCCAGTTCGCGTACTTCGTCTTTGAACAAGTCGCGCAGCGGTTCGAGCAGTTTCAGCTTCATGTTTTCAGGTAGCCCGCCCACGTTGTGGTGCGATTTGATGGCGTGGGCTTTTTTGGTTTTCGCGCCGGCGGATTCGATTACGTCGGGATAAATCGTGCCTTGCGCCAGCCATTTGGCGTTGGTGAGTTTTTTCTCTTCGGCGTCAAACACTTCAATGAATTCTGCGCCGATGATTTTGCGCTTCTGTTCTGGGTCGGTCACGCCGGCGAGTTTCGCCATAAACTGTTCGCTGGCATCCACATGAATCACGCGCACGCCCAAGTTGTCGGCAAACATTTTCATCACATTTTCGGCTTCGTTCAGGCGCAGCAGGCCGTGGTCGACGAACACGCAGGTGAGCTGGTCGCCGATGGCGCGGTGGATGAGTGCGGCGGCCACGGAGGAATCCACGCCGCCGGACAAGCCCAAAATCACTTCGTCGTTGCCGACTTGTTCGCGGATTTTGGCCACGGCTTCGTCGATGTAGTTCGGCATGGTCCAGCTGGGCTGCGCGCCGCAGATGTCGAGCACGAAGCGGTTGATGAGGGCGCGGCCTTGTTTGGTGTGGGTGACTTCGGGGTGGAATTGGATGCCGTAGAAGCGGCGTTCTGCATTTTCCATCATGGCGATGGGGCAGGAGGGCGTGCTGCCGATGGTGCGGAAGTTTTCAGGCAGCCTGCTCACTTTGTCACCGTGGCTCATCCACACGTCCAAGGTATTCGGTGCGCCGTCGTGAATGCCGTTGGTGAGCGCGCTGTCTTGCGTTTGCACTTGCGCGTAACCGAATTCGCGCTGGTTGCCGGCCTGCACTTCGCCGCCCAAATGGTGCGCCATAAACTGCATGCCGTAGCAGATGCCGAGCACGGGCACACCCAAGTCGAACAGCCCCGTGTCGGCCTGGTATTCGCTGTCGTACACGGAATTGGGGCCGCCGGAAAGGATGATGCCTTTGGGGTTGAAGGCTTTGATGTCGGCCAGCGGCATGTCGTAGGGGTGCAGCTCGCAATACACATGGGCTTCGCGCACGCGGCGGGCGATGAGCTGGGCGACTTGCGAACCGAAGTCGAGGATGAGGATTTTGTCGGAGGTCATGTCGGCACTTTTACAAATACAAATAAATACTAAAAACAGGCGACCCAAATCGGGCGGATGAATGGGCGTTATCAAAAATACAACACATTCATCAGAAAATTTGCGGCAATTTTAACATAATTTGCGGCGGTTTTTATGGTGCAAATAAGGTGCATATTTGAAAAAAAGAAGCGGCGGCGATATTGCCGGGCGAGTGTTGCAAATGCGCTAAACGTTGCAAGATAAAGGCCTTATCCCTAGTGTTGAAGCGTAAATAACTTTGACACGGCTGGATTTTGAACTTAAAATGCCGATTATTTTCTAGACGCTTTCTAGGCAATGAAATGAGTCGGTAGGCAAATACCCGATTGATGATAATTTGAAAATATTGACTCAAAACCAGTGATTTTATTATTTATTTAGGAGTTGTAACTATGAACTACGATGCAATTGTATCCGAATTATTGAATGTTGACGGTGCTTTGGCTGCTGCTGTGGTGGACTACGAGAGCGGCATGTTGTTGGCAGGTGGCGGTTCTTCTGCAATCGACTTGGAAATCGCTGCTGCGGGCAATACCGAAGTGATGCGTGCCAAAGTAAAAACCATGCAAATGTTGGGTTTGAACGATGCCATCGAAGATATTCTGATGACTTTGGGCAAACAATACCACTTGCTGCGTCCTTTGCCTAAACATGACGGTTTGTTCCTGTATTCTGTATTGGACCGCTCTAAATCTAACTTGGCTTTGGCTCGTCGCGCTTTGGTGGATGCCGAACGCCACATGGGTTAATCCGAAACGGTAAAAAAATGATGCAGGCTGCTTTGAGATTTCAAGCAGCCTGCGTTTTTTATGTCGAATCGTTTGGGGTGCAGGCTGCTTTTTTGTCTGCAAATTCAGCCCTCAGCCCAAATCCAAACACAAATATTTCAATTCCAAATATTCGTCCGTGCCGTATTTGCTGCCTTCGCGCCCCAAACCGCTGCGCTTCACGCCGCCGAACGGGGCGACTTCATTGCTGATTAAGCCCGTGTTCACGCCCACCATGCCGTATTCCAAGGCTTCTCCCACGCGCCATTGCCGTGCCGCATCGCGTGTGAACACATAAGCCGCCAAGCCGAATTCCGTGTTGTTGGCGGCGGCAATCACTTCGTCTTCCTGCTCGAAGCGGAACACGGGGCACAGCGGCCCGAAGGTTTCTTCGCGCGCCACCGCCATTTGAGCCGTCACATCGCGCAGCACGGTCGGTTCGAAAAACGTGCCGCCCAATGCGCTGCGTTTGCCGCCTGTCAGGCAGCCTGCACCTTTGGCCAAGGCATCGGCGATATGCGCTTCCACTTTGGCCACCGCCTTTTCGTCAATCAGCGGGCCTTGTTGCACGCCGTCTTCCAAACCGTTGCCCAATTTCAGTTGCGCCGCGCGTTCTGCCAACTTGGCGGTAAACGCTTCGTAAATGCCGGCCTGCGCATAAACGCGGTTGGTGCAGACGCAGGTTTGCCCGCTGTTGCGGAATTTGCTGGCCAGCGCACCTTCCACCGCCTTGTCCAAATCCGCGTCGTCAAACACGATGAACGGCGCGTTACCGCCCAGTTCCAAGCTCAATTTTTTAATGCCGGTGGCGCTTTCGGCAAAGATTTTCGCGCCCGTTTCGGTGGAGCCTGTGAAGCTGATTTTGCGGATAATGGGGCTTTGCGCGAAGGTTTGCGCGATGTCGGCGGCGGAACCGCACACGATTTGGAACAGGTCTTCCGGCACGCCGGCCTCATACGCCAGCACGGCTTGGGCATACGCGCTCAACGGCGTTAAAGAGGCGGGTTTGACCAGCATGGCGCAGCCCACCGCCAAAGCAGGCGCGGCTTTGCGCGTAATCATGGCGGCAGGGAAGTTCCACGGTGTAATGGCGGCGGCCACGCCAATCGGTTGTTTGATGACCAACAGCTTCTGGTTGGCTTTCACGCTGGTCAGCACGTCGCCGTCAATGCGCCGCGCTTCTTCGGCAAACCAGCGTACGAAGGCGGCCGCGTAATCGATTTCGCCGCGCGATTCGGCCAGGCTTTTGCCTTGCTCCATTGTCATCAGCCGTGCCAAACCTTCTTTGTGTTCTTTCATCAGCCGATACCATTGCCACAAAATATCGGCGCGTTCCAAGGCAGTTTTGGCGGCCCATTGTTTTTGCGCGGTTTGGGCTTGGGCAATGCGTGCTTGCAGTTGTGATATGTCGGTGGTGCGCACATGGGCGATGGTTTCGCCGGTGGCGGGGTTGCGCACGGCAATGCTGCTCTCGGCGGGGGCGAACGAGATATCCGCGTGGCGAAGTAGGGGGGCAATGGTGTTCATGGCAGTCTCCAAAAGGGTGTTGCGGTGTGGCAGGTTTGAAAAAGCAGCCTGCACTGTGAAATTCGGCGTGCAGGCTGCTTTTTTCATACGCTCAAAAGCAGCCTGCACCCGAATCATCAGGCGGTGCGCGCTTCTTCAATCGCCTGTTTCAAAATGGCCAGGCCGCGTTCGAATTGCGTTTGTTCGATGGTCAGCGGGTAAAGGAAGCGGATAACGTTGCCATGTGCGCCGCAGGTGAGCAGTAGCAAGCCGTGTTGCATGGCAATCCGTTTGACTTTGTTGGCAAAATCGGTGTTCGGCTGTTCTCCGTTGCCGAATTCCACCGCCACCATCGAGCCCAAGCCGCGCACTTCGCCTATTTCAGGCGCGTTCAGATCGGTCAGGAAGGCTTTCAGTTGGCCGCCCAAGGCTTGCGAGCGCGCCAGCAGGTTTTCTTCCGCAATGATGTCCAGCACCGCCAAACCTGCGGCAATGCCCAACGGGTTGCCTGCGTATGTGCCGCCCAATCCGCCCGGGCGCGGCGCGTCCATCATCTCCGCCCTGCCGGCCACACCGCTCAACACGATGCCGCCCGCCAGCGATTTGGCCATGGTGATTAAATCGGGTTCGACACCGTAATGCTCCATAGCGAACATTTTTCCTGTCCGCGCATAGCCCGACTGGATTTCATCGGCAATCAGCACAATGCCGTATTCGTCGCAAATCTGCCGCACGGCGCGCATGAATTCGGGCGGCGCAATGTTGAAGCCGCCTTCGCCCTGCACGGGTTCCAAAATGATGGCGGCCACATTTTCGGGCGCGATTTCGGTTTTCAGGATGCGGCGGATGGATTTTATGGCATCGTCCGTGCTGATGTTTTGCGTGGCGGACGGGAAATCGGCATGGTAAACGCCGGTGGGCATGGCGCCGAAGTCGGCTTGGTAAGGCAGCACTTTGCCGGTCAACGCCAGCGTCATCAGTGTGCGTCCGTGAAATGCGCCGCCAAAGGCAATCACGCCGTGCCGTTTGGTGTATGCGCGGGCAATTTTCACCGCATTTTCCACCGCTTCCGCGCCTGCCGAGAAAAATTGGATTTTGCTTTTGCCCGAAATCGGCAGCAGCTTGATAATCCGTTCGGCCAGCGTGATATAGCTTTCATACGGGGTGAGCTGGAATGCGGTGTGGGTGAATTTGTCCAGTTGCGCTTTCACGGCGGCGACGACTTTCGGGTGCCGGTGCCCCGTGTTCACCACGCCGATACCGCCGGCAAAGTCGATAAATTCGCGCCCGTCGGTGGCTTTGAGCGTGGCGTTTTGTGCGCTTTCCACAAACCAGTCGCAGCCGATGGAGGCGCCTTTGGGCAGAATGTCATGCAAACGTGTTTTTAAGTCGGTCATGTTTGAAATCCTTTCGTTTGGCCTGGGGTGTTGGCAGATTGTAAACCTTTTTTTGCACGGCGGGGCTGTGTTTTGCTGTCTGATGACGGTGGGGTTTTGCGTTTGAAAAAGCAGCCTGCACATCGGAAATCCGTGTGCAGGCTGCTTTTATAGTGAATTAAAATCGCAATGATACGGCGTTGGTTCGCCTTGACATACTATTTGTACGCCTTGCGGCTCGCCGCCTTGTCTCATTTTGATTTTAATCCACTATATCGGTGTAGTTGCATTGATTGGAAAGGTGGCTCAATACCGTGCGGCCGTTCAAATACGGCGCGATAAAAAGTGCAGGCTGCTTTTCGTGTGTTGGAAAGCAGCCTGCACTTTAATGGCCAGTGTTTAGAACTCAAATTTTGCCGTTAGGCTGATTTCGCGTGGTCTGCCATAGGCCACCATCGGGTATTCGGCGTAATTGCCGGTGGCCGATGTGAAGTATTGGCGGTTGGTCAGGTTTTTCGCGTTCAGGCGCAGGCTAAAATTGCGGTTGTCCGCCATCGGCACGTTGTAGGCCAGGAATGCGTCTGCCACCACTGCGCTTGGGATTTTCCAAGTGCGCTCGCCGGTGGTAACGTTCTTGCCGACGTGCCAGCTGCCGTTGTATTTCGCGCCGATACCGCCGCGCAGGTTGCCCGGGCCGATTTTGCCGAAATCATACGTCAGATACGCACCGAACTGGTGGCGCGGCGTGTTGTTCAGAGGCAGGCCGACAATCGCGTCTTCGCCTTCCAGCGTTTTGGTTTCCGTGTAGGCATAGTTGGCATTGACGCCCAGTTTGTCGGTAATCAGGCCGCCCACTTCGGCTTCCAGGCCGTAGGAACGCGCACGGCCGGCAAAGCGCACATCGTTGGCCGCCGTGTAGCGCACGTTGCGTTTGATGATGTGGAACGCGGCAACGCTGCCCGAAATGCGTGCACCCGTGTATTTCGCGCCGATTTCAAACGCGCGACCTTTTTCCGGTTGCGCATCGGACGGCAGTTCGCTGGAGATGGATACTTGCGGGCGGAACGAAGAGGCGTAGCTGCCGTACAGCGACCATTCTTTGTTCATGCGGTACACCGCGCCGATTTGCGGCGACACGTTCCAGCCGCTGTTGTCGGTGTTTTTATAGAAACGCAGGCCGGAAGCATAGCGCGCTGCGGCATTGGGGGCACGCGGATTGACATAGCCCATGCGGCCGGCCATTTGGTCGTAATAATCCACGCGCACGCCGCCGGACAGAATCCATTTGTCGTTCAGATAAGCCACATCGTTTACCGACAGGGAAACGGTTTTCAGCAGTTCGGTTTGCTGTGTGTTACCGCCGTAGCCGTCAAACGTGTTCACACCGGGCATCGGGCGCACGGTGCTCGCGCTTGGGGCGTACATATTGTTCGTGTAGGTCCGGTTGCTTTGGTACACTTTGGCCAGCAGGCGGCTGTTGCGCATGGCTTCCAGGCCAATCGACAATTTGTGGCGCACGCTGCCCCACATCAAATCGCCTTGCAGGCTGAAGCCGACGTTGTGCACGCGCAAACCCGCGTCTTGTGTGCCGTCGATGCGGTAGCGCACGTCGCCGGTGGTGGTGTTGATGCCGGCGGCGGATTGGGTAATCCGCGCTTTCCAGTCGTCATAAGTGTGGTAGGTGTAGCCGTAGTTGAAGCGCAGTTTCCATTGTTCGCTCAAATAATGGTCGATGGAAAGCTGGAACATGTGGTTTTTGCCGACCTGCTCGTTATATGGCTGGTCGATACGGCGTTTGGCCGGAATGCGCAGCGGTTTGCCGTAGTTCGCGCCGGGCGTGCTGTCTAAGAACGTGCCGCGGTCGAACGGGGTTTTGTAGTCCAGATATTCGTATGACGCGGTGATGGTGGTGTTTTCGCCTTTCCAGCGCAAAGAAGGCGCGATAGTGGTTTGGCGGATTTTGCCGAAATCGCGCCAATAGTCGCTTTGGCGGTGGTCGGCAATGAAGCGGTAGGCAAACGCGCTGTTGCCGATACGGCCGGTGCTGTCGAAACCGAACTGGCGGCTGTTGTTGCTGCCGATGCTGGCTTCAACGGAAGTGGCGGATTTGTATTGCGGCTGTTTGGTCACCACGTTCACCACGCCGCCCGGGTCTTGCACGCCGTACAGCACGGAAGACGGGCCTTTCAGCACTTCCACACGCTCGGCGGTGGGCGAGAAGATGTGTGTTTGCGACATCTGCATGCCGTTGCGCAACACGGAATTGTCGCGGTTGTCGCCGAAGCCGCGTTTCACCACGGCATCCAGCGTGCCGGCCAAGGTGTTGGCTTGGCGGATGCCGCTCACGGTCTGCAAGGCTTCGTCCAAGGATTCGGGGCGGCGGTCTGCCAACACGGCAGAAGTGACCACGTTCACGCTGCGCGGCACGTCCGACAAGCGCGTGTATCCGCCGCCGACCACTTCGGCCGCCATGGGTTGGTAACCGTTGTCGTAACGCGCTGCTTTGCCGGTTACGTGTACGGTTTGCAGTTCTTGCCCGTTGTTTTCGCTATCTGTGGCGTTTTCGGCCCAGGCTGTGCTGTGAATGGCTGCCAGTGCTAAAATCAATGCTTTGATTTTCATGTGTTTTCCAGTGAGGTAAAAATCTCTAAAAGACAAAAATAGGATAAATAATCCAATAAAAGGCGCGGAATTTTACGATATTTAATACAAAAATACAAATAATTATGAATTATTTTTATTTGCAAACCGAAATATTGTTTCGGTTCTCAGCTAGGTTCGAAATAATACTGAAAGAAAATTTCCTTGATATAGGGCAAGTCACTGCCGGTCGATTGGGCGTATAAAGATAATTATGTTGTTTGTGTTTTGTTTTTAAAGCGATAGGAGCTAAAAATGTCTGTTGTGAAATCCATTACATCACCCATGAAATTTTTAATCCAAGCCGGCCTGCTGGCGGATTTGGGCAAGCATATCGAACAATACGGCAAAAAGGCCTTGATTATTGCCGACCCGTTCATCCAAGAGAAGGCGCGGAAGGACAGTGCAGGCTGCTTTGAAGAATGCGGCATTCAGGCGGTGTTCAGCGTGTTCGGCGGCGAATGTTCGGACGATGAAATCAACAAAAACCAAGCCTTGTTTGCAGAGCATTCCTGCGAATATGTGGTCGGCATCGGCGGCGGCAAAACGCTGGATACGGCGAAAGCGGTGGCGTATTACCAAAAAGTGCCGGTGGTGATTGTGCCGACGTTGGCATCGACAGACGCGCCGTGCACGGCTTTGACGGTGATTTATAACGCGGACGGTTCGTTCAACCGCTACCTGTTCCTGCCGAATAATCCGAATGCGGTTTTGGCGGATACGAAGCTGCTGGCGGCCGAGCCTGCGCGCTTTTTTGCCGCGGGCGTGGGCGATGGTTTGGCCACTTATTTTGAAGCCAGAACGTGTTATGCGTCCAACGGTATCAACTTGGTGCTGATGCAGCCGAGCCTGACGGGTTTGGGCATTGCGAAAATGTGTTATGAGACGATTCGCGATTTTGCGCCGCAAGCCATGCACGCGGTGGCGGCGAAAGCAGTAACGCCTGCGTTGGAAAAAACCATTGAAGCAACGATTTATATGAGCGGTGTAGGCGCGGAATCGGGCGGTTTGGCGGCGGCGCACGCCATCCACAACGGCATGACGGCGGTTCACGATTTGCACGGCGCCATGCACGGCGAGAAAGTGGCGTTCGGTTTGGTGGCGCAGCTGGTAATGGAAGGTGCGTCTGCCGAAGAATTGGACGAAGTCATCGGCATTATCAAAGCGGTCGGCCTGCCTTTGACCTTGCAGGATTTGGGCTTGAAAGAGTTCAAAGAGGCGGAATGGCGGCAGGTGGCGGAACTTTCCTGCGCGGAAGGGGAAACCATCCACAACGAACCGTTTAAGGTAACGTCGGATATGGTGTATGACGCGATTGTGGCGGCGGACAAACTGCTGCAAACGTATCGCGGATAAGATTTGCGTTATAGTGGCAACTGAAAAAAGCAGCCTGCACTTCCATTTCCAGAATGTGCAGGCTGCTTTTCGGTATGTTCGGGCAATGCGTTATTGTTTCACCGCGCCGAATGCGCCGATACGGTCTTGGCCGACGCCCGGATGTTCGCGGAAATCGCCCGCCAGCGCTTCGGCGTTGTTGCCGTAAAACTGGCCGTGCATTTCTACGCGGCTGCCGGGTGCGCTGTGGAAGTTCGCGCCGTCCAGTTTGCCGCTCAGTTGTATCGAGTCGTTGCCGTTGCGGCGGTTGGTGATGTTGCCGTCGATGGTTCTGTTGGCAAAGTCCACGGAGAAGCGCGATGACAGATTGTTGTTCACAGTGCCGATGCCGTTGTTGTTCACCCAAACGGCCGTGCCGTTATACAGCGCTCTGCCGGATGTGGGCACCACGCCGGTATAGGTGCGGCCTTGGTAGAACGTTTGGTACGCGCCCGAGGCGTTGGTGTCGTTGTTGCGGATGAGGCCGAATTTCACGTTGTCGTAGCCGCTTTCTGTGCCGTTGTAGTTTCTGCCGGTAACATTGGCGGAAAAGTCCTGCCATGAACCGTTCAGATTGTTGTTGGCCAGCGGAATGCTGACGTTGTCGACCGACAGGCGTTCAAAGCCGACTGAAGGGTTGTTGCCGTTGCGGGTGTTGTAGAAACTGGTTGCCGTGTCGTCGCCGAAAATCTGTACCCAGTAATAAATGCCGTTGATTTTCGCCAAGCCTACGCCGATTTTGGTGAAATCGCCGTTGATCATGTTTTGGTAATGGCCTCGGCTGTTTTTCCAGCCTGTCATCACGCTTTGGGTATCGCTATAACCGTATGCCAGGTTTTCGCCCGCGACTCCGTATCCTGTCAGACCAGAGTGCCATGCGGTATTACCCGGGCGGCGGTGCTCGAAATCGCGAGAGATTTCTTCGGCGCGCTGCTGTGCGTAGGCAGTCAGTTGCGGGTCTTCCGCCAAGCTGCCTGCACCTTTGCGCCCGCGTTCCAAATTGGTTTCGAGAATGACGTTGGCCGCCATCATTCTGTCTGTGCTGCTTTCCGGCTTGGCAATGTTGTTTGAATTGGCCACGACGGAGTAAATGGTGGTGTCCTGCGTGCGTTGGTAGGTGGCTTTGTCGGCATTAGCTGGGTCGATTTGGCGGACGGGAAGAGTGTTGCGGCTGTTAGTGGTGACACTGTCGCCACCACCGCCACCGCCACATGCAGCCAGCGCGAGTGTTGTGGCAATGGAAAGAACCGTTGCGTTGAATTTCATGAAAAACTCCTTTCGGTTGGTGTGGTTAAAATAAATGATGCGCCATTGTAATGTGTTTTGTGCCGCCCACAAATTAAAAAGCAGCCTGCACTTCATATTTTTCAAGTGCAGGCTGCTTTTGTGTCTCTATTTTGGTAAACGGTATACCTGTGTCAGCGCATTGACCACGTGCGTATCATGCGCGGTAGCTTTGTTCAAAGCGCGGGTGGGCGAGTGCAGCAGTTTGTTGGTTAATTGCACCGACAGGCGTTCCAGCACTTCTTCGGCGGGCGTGCCTTTGGCCAGTTGGCGCATGGCGTTTTCCAACACTTGTTTGCGGGCGCGTTCGCCTTCGTCGCGCAGGGCGCAAATGAGCGGTACGCGCTGGCGGCTCTGTTGCCATGCCAAAAATTCCGCCACTTTCGCCTGCACCATCTCTTCAGCTGCTGCGGCTGCCGCTTGGCGTGCTTCTTTGCCTTGGTGGACACGCTCCGCCATATCGTCCACAGTAAACAGCACCGTTCCGCCGATGTGCGCCACTTGCGGCTCGATATTGCGCGGCACGGCCAAATCCAAGAAGAATTGTGTTTTTCCGCTGCGTTGTGCTGCCGATTGCGCCGCCATCTCCCGCGTAATCAATTCCCGCTCGCTGGCGGTGCAGACAATCACCACGTCATATTGCGCCAGTTGGGACGGAATATCTTCCAGCGCTGCGGTGCGTGCGTTCTGCCCCAATTTGCGGCACAAGGCTTCTGCACGTTCCGCCGTGCGGTTGGCCACGGTTAATGTGCGCGGCTGTTTGGCGGCAAAATAAGCGGCCACCGATTCGTTCATTTCCCCAGCGCCCACAAACAGGATGTTCAACGAATGAATATCGCTGAAAACCTGCTCTGCCATGCGGTAGGCCGCCGATGCCATGCTGACCACGTTGTCGCCCACGCCGCTGTGCGTACGGACTTCCTTGGCGGCGGCAAATGTCCGTTGGAACAGCGCGTTGAGCCAAGTGCCGACACTGTTTTGCGCTTTGGCCACACGCACGGCTTCTTTCATCTGCCCCAAAATTTGCGGTTCGCCCAAAACCATGCTGTCCAAACCGCAGGCCACGCGGAAGGCATGGTGGATGGTTTGGCTGCAGCCGAGGGTGTAAAGATACGGGCGGATTTCCGCTTCGGAGACATTGTGATAATGCGCGAGCCATTCGATAACCGCATCGGCATCGCCCACGCAATACAGTTCGGTGCGGTTGCAGGTCGATAAAATGACGGCTTCTGCCGCATGCAGCGCCAAATCGCGCAGTGCTTCGGGCAGTTGCGCGGCGGTGAATGCCAGTTTTTCGCGGATAGACAAAGGGGCGGTTTGATGGTTCAGCCCGATAGTAGTTAATTTCATTATCGTACAGCGGCTTATGTTGGTTGAAGTCAATGAAGGACGAATTGGGTCCTTCCGTTTGAAACGTGGAGATTATAGCAAAAAATTACTGTGTTTTCAAAAATCAAAGTTTTTAACTATTGAAATGCGAGTCATTATCATTTAAGGCGGGTTGCCTTTTGCGGAAGGGTGCAGGCTGCTTTTGAATGGGGCTATAATTCTGCTGTTTGCTTTTTGGAGGAATGCGATGGATTTACACGACATCCGGCAAGATTATTGCCGGCAGGAATTATCGGTGAGCGCGTGTGCCGACCATCCCATCACGCAGTTCGAGCAGTGGCTGAACGAAGCCATGGCCGCGCAGGTGCACGAGCCGACCGCCATGAATATCGCCACGGTCGATGAAAACCAACGCCCCAGCGCGCGCATGGTGCTGTTGAAAGAAGTGGGTGAGCAGGGTTTTGTTTTTTTTACCAATTATGCCGGACGGAAAGGGCGGGCGCTGGCGCATCAGCCGTTTGCTGCGCTTACGTTTTTCTGGCCGGAATTGGAGCGGCAGGTGCGTGTTGAAGGGCGGGTGGAGAAGCTGCCGGAAGCGGCTTCGGACGAATATTTCGCCAGCCGTCCTTATACCAGCCGCATCGGTGCGTGGGCCAGCGAGCAGAGCCAAGTGATTGAGGGCAAAAAAACGTTGGTGGCGCGTGCCGCCATATTCGCCGCCAAATATCCGCTGCACGTGCCGCGTCCGCCGCATTGGGGCGGCTATGTGCTGGTGCCGGACTGCGTGGAATTTTGGCAGGGGCGGCCCAGCCGATTGCATGACCGCATCGTGTACCGTTTGCAGGAAGGGGTGTGGCGCAAAGAGCGCTTGGCGCCGTGAACGGAAAAGCAGCCTGCACTTTGAACGGCAATGACCGGCAACAGGAAATACTGTCGGCAACGCGCTGAATAAGCCCGAATAAACGGCGGAAATGAAAGTGCAGGCTGCTTTTGGGTTTGCCGCCCCAACTTGTAAGCAGCCTGCAATATCCTTTAATATATGCGCTTTATTTTTTCACGAACACATCATGCCGGCCATTGAATTTCAAAACGTTGTCTTTGCCTATGGCGACCGCACCATTCTCAAAAACGTCAATTTTGTGATTGAGCAGGGGAAATTTGCCGCCATTCTGGGCGGTTCGGGCAGCGGTAAAACCACCATGATGCGCCTGATTACGGGGCAGCTGCGCCCTTCATCGGGCAAAGTTTTGGTGAACGGCGAAGATTTGGCGCAGTTTTCCGCGCAAAAAATGCAGGCGCACCGCCGCAATATGGGCGTTTTGTTCCAGCACGGCGCATTGTTTACCGATTTGAGCGTGGAAGAAAACATCATGTTCCCCATGCGCGAGCTGACCAAGCTGCCGCCCGAAGTGATGCGCGATTTGGCGGTGCTGAAACTCAATGCCGTGGGGCTGCACGGCGTGGAAAAGCTGATGCCGTCCGAACTTTCCGGCGGCATGGCGCGGCGCGTGGCACTGGCGCGGACGATTGCGCTTGACCCGCAACTGATGTTGTTCGACGAACCGTTTACCGGGCTCGACCCGATTTCGCTGGGCGTGATTGCCCACCTGATTTACCGCGTGACCAAAGCCCTGCGCTCTACCAGCGTGATGGTAACGCACGATGTGGGGCATTCGCTGCAACTGGTTGACCAGATTATCTTTTTGGCGCATGGCGAAATCCTGTTTTCCGGCAGCCCAGACGAAATGGTGCAGTCGGATTCGGCGTGGATTAAGCAGTTTGTCGGCGGCCTGCCCAACGGGCCGGTGGCGTTCCGTTATCCTGCCGACAAGGATATGCGCGAAACCATGCTCGGCCGGTCGTGAGGCGGATAGATCGTATATCTGCAGAATTTCCAATGCGCGAAATTGCGGCTTTTTTCCAACAAATAATTGTCGGATTTGTTTAAATTCGGGTGCGGTTGTGTAAAAAATATGAAAAGCAGCCTGCACCCCATTCTTGACAGACAAACACCATGAACCCGATTCAAAACATCGGCGCGAAAACCATTGCCTTTATTCAGGCGCTCGGTGCGACCGTTTTATTTTTGCTCAATATCCTGATGCTGCTGCCGCAGTCGCTGTTCCGAATGCGGCTCACCGTGCGGCAGATGTATTTTTCGGGCGTGATGTCGGTGCTGATTATCGCCGTGTCGGGCTTGTTTGTCGGCATGGTCATCGGTTTGCAGGGCTATACGCAGCTAGCCAAATTCAAGTCGGCGGACGTGCTGGGCTTTATGGTGGCAGCGTCCCTGCTGCGCGAATTGGGCCCTGTGCTGGCGGCGATTTTGTTTGCCAGCAGCGCGGGCGGCGCGATGACCAGCGAAATCGGCCTGATGAAAACCACCGAACAGCTGGAAGCCATGAACGTGATGGCGGTGAACCCCGTGGCCCGCGTGGTGGCGCCGCGCTTTTGGGCGGGCGTGCTGTCCATGCCGCTATTGGCGTGTATTTTTAACGTGGCCGGCATTTATGGCGGCTATTTGGTCGGCGTGCAATGGCTGGGGCTGGATTCCGGCGTGTTCTGGTCGAATATGCAGAACAATATCGATGTAGTTTATGATGTGGGCAACGGCTTGCTGAAATCGCTGATTTTCGGCACGGCGGTGTCGCTGATTGCCGTGTATCAAGGGTTTCACTGCACGCCCACGGCCGAGGGGATTTTGCGTGCCAGCACGCGCACGGTGGTGTCGTCCGCGCTCACGGTGCTGGCGTTGGACTTTATCCTGACGGCGTTTATGTTTACATAAGCAGCCTGCACTTTGGCGTCGCACAACTATCAGGGCGGCGCGGTTTGTCGGTATAATGATGGGTTCCGGCGTGGACACGGGACAGTTAAACAGGTGAATTTATAATGAAAAAGAGTATTTTGGAATTTTGGGTGGGTTTGTTCGTCCTGCTGGGCGTTGCCGCGTTGGGCGTGCTGGCGTTTCAGGCGGCGGGCGGCAAATCGATGGGCGGCGGCGCGCAGACGTACACAGTGTATGCATCGTTTGATGATATCGGCGGCTTGAAACCGCAGGCGCCCATCAAAACGGCGGGTGTGCTGGTGGGGCGCGTGGAGAGCATTGAGCTGGACCCGAAAAATTTTCAGGCAAAAGTGCGCATGAGTTTGGATAAAAAATATGCGTTCAGCGTGGATTCCAGTGCTAAAATTCTCACTTCCGGCCTGCTGGGCGAGCAATACATCGGCTTGGAGCAGGGCGGCGAGGAGGACAAACTGCGGGACGGCGACACGCTCACATTGACCACTTCGGCCATGGTGCTGGAAAATTTAATCAACAAATTTGTCAATAATTTCATTAACAAAGAGCAGCCTGCACCTGCCAGCGGGCCGACATTGCCTTAAAGGCAAAAGTGCAGGCTGCTTTTGAAACGCATATCATATATTGACCGGAAAGGATAACCACATGAAAAAAATGCAACTGATGACGGCTTTGAGCATCGGCGTATTGAGCATCAACCTGGCATTTGCCACACCCAAACAAGCGGTGGAACAAGTGCGCGAAAACGCCGGCCAAGTGCTGAATATCCTGAAACAGGCCAATGGTCGCAATGATGCCGCCGTGCGCAAACAGGCGGAAGATTACGCCACGCCGTATTTCGATTTTGCCCTGATGACGCGTTTGGCGGTGGGCGCGCCTTGGAACCGCGCCAGCGAAGCGCAAAAACAAACGCTGGTGCAGGAATTCCGCAAAATGCTGATTCGCGTGTACGCATCGCAAATGCTGCGTTACAAAAATGCCCAAGTGCAGGTGAAGGACAACGCCGTGGCCAAAGACGGTGGCAGCCTGCTGCGCGGCAAACAGATTGTCGAAGTGCGCGCCACCATCAAGCCCACCAGCGGCCAGCCGGTGGAAGCCGTGTTCAGCACATATAAAGACGGCAATATCTACCGCGTGTTCAACGTGTCGTTTGAAGGCGTGTTCAAATTGGTGGAAAGCCAGCGCCAGCAATTCAAGCCGATTTTGGATGCCAAAGGCGTGGACGGCCTGATTGCCGAATTGAAAAGCAAAAACGGCAGCCGTTAAATGAACAGCGAAGTGCGTGAACAATGCCTGTATCTGTCGGGCGACGTGAGTGTGCAGACGCTGGATACCGCCGCGTACCGCCAATGGAAGCAGCAATGCGCTTCCGACGACATCCGCGCCATCGACTGGCAGGGTGTGACTCGTGCGGATTCAACGGCATTGGCCTTGATGATTGCCGCTTTGCGCGCGCGCGGACAAAGCAGCCTGCAATGGCGCAACCTGCCCGAATCAGTGCGGCTGTTGGCAGAACTTTATGAGATTGAAGAATGGATAAGCGAATAAAACAAATATCGTGGCTGTGTTGCAGCCTGGTTTTGCTAGGGTTGAGTACCACTGCCCGCGCCGACAACACGCGCGACCCGTATCAAGGCTACAACCGCGCCATGTTCCGTTTCAACGAAGCCGCCGACCGCTATGTGATGGCGCCCGTGGCACGCGCTTACCGCACCGTAACGCCGAAACCCGCACGCACCGCCATCGGCAATTTCTTCAATAATTTGCGCGATGTGCACAGTTTGGGCAGCAACCTTTTGCGCGGCAATATCAAAAATGCCGGCATCGATCTGATGCGTGTCGCCATCAATACCACCTTCGGTTTGGGCGGCCTAATCGATATTGCCGGCGAGGCGCAAATGCCGAACAACAAAAACACCTTGGGCGATACATTCGCTTCGTGGGGCTGGAAAAACAGCAATTATGTCGTGCTGCCATTCCTGGGGCCGACCACCATGCGCGATGCGTTAGGCACCGGCATTCACACGGCGTATTCGATTAACGGCGTGGTGATGCCCAAAGATGCCGTGCGCTATCCCGCCGCCGTGGTGGACGGCATCGACCAGCGCGAGCGCCTGCTGGATGCCACCGACACGTTGGACGAAGTGTCGCTGGACAAATACACCATGATGCGCGATACCTACATCGCCATGCGCAACAAGCAATTGGGTATTACCCCGCCCGAAAGCGAAGAAGAAGCCCTGACCGATCCGGAAGCCGATTGGCAGGACGGCACGGCAGCCGCTTCCGCCCCCGCAACGACACAGGAGTAGCCTTATGTATGAAGTGAACCGCAGCGTTTTTATCGTGATTCCGCGCGAACCGTTTTGGTATTGGCTCAACGAATTGCCCGACAGCGATTTGGGCGGCCTGAACCTGATCGATTTGCAGGAAGACGCCAATTCCTATTTGGTGGACGCCTGCGAAAATGCGGACGAATTGTGGGACATTATCGAAGAGCGCGTGGAAGAAATCTTTGCTGCCGAACTGGCCGACTGGTGCGCAGACGAAACCCATTGGCCGGATTTGCATTTGGATATTTTCCGCGAATGGTTTGATGTCGAATTGTCCAGCATTGTGACCGATTTGAGCAGCGAGCCTTTGCAGCGCGAATCCTTTCAGGAAATTTACTGCTGATGCAAAAGCAGCCTACACCCGATTTCGCCGTCCGCGTTCTCAATTATCATCTGGACGGCTACGGCCATGTGAACAACGCCCGCTATCTGGAATTTCTGGAAGCGGCGCGTTGGCATTTTTTTGAGCACTACCAACTGCTGGGCAGCCTGCGCCAAGCACAACTGGTCGTGGCGCGCGCCGACATCCGCTACCGCCGTGCTGCCAAATTGGACGAAATTCTGAATATCCGCAGCCGTCTGCAAAGCGTGCAGTCGCGGCAAATTATCCTGACGCAGCAAGTGGCGGAACAGGCAGCGGGCAGCATATGCGCCACTGCCGAAATCACACTCGTCCCCACCAATGCCGACGGTAAAATGTGCAGGCTGCCTGACGCATTGCACACATTGCTTACACACCTATTGGAAACATCATGAAAAAAATAGGCATTTTTGCCGCCGTTCTGATTGTGGCCGGCCTGATTGCCGTCATGCTCAAACCGAGCTATTCCGCCGCGCCCGAATTCTCCCTGACCGATTTGAACGGCAAAACCGTGAATCAGGACGAATTGAAAAACCGCGTCAGTCTGGTGAATTTTTGGTTTCCGTCCTGCCCCGGCTGCGTTTCCGAAATGCCCAAGTTGATTCAGATGGCAAAAGATTATCGCGGCAAAAACTTCCAGATTATCGGCATTGCCGTGCCGGTCGATTCCGAAGCCGCCGTGCGCGAATACGCCGCGCAGCACCAACTGCCGTTCACCGTGCTGCTCGACCCGCAAAAGGCGGCGGTGAGCCGTTTCATCAAAACCGAACTGTATCCCACCAGCTTTCTGATTAACCAGAAAGGCGAAATCGTGCACACCTTTGTCGGTGAGCCGAAATTTGCGGAACTTTATCAAACGGTGGATGAATTGCTGAAAAAATAAAATTTTGAAAAACAATGAAATAGAGAAAAATATTTTTTCGATGCGAATTTTCGCTTGACGAAAAACCGTATTGCTTTATAATGCGCAGCTTATTCCCTGATAGCTCAGTCGGTAGAGCGACGGACTGTTAATCCGCAGGTCGCTGGTTCGAGCCCAGCTCGGGGAGCCAAATTCAGCAAGGGCTTAAACGATATATGTTTAAGCCCTTGTTTTTACTTTACCGTTTGCCGCCGCACACCGGCCATATTGATTGTGAAGATGAACATGATTCGTTTGGAAAATGTCAGTAAAAAATATCTGCATAGCGATAAAAAAACGTGGTTTTCCGCTGTCGAGCCGACCAGCCTGTCCATCCGCCAGGGGGAAATTTTCGGGTTGATGGGCTATTCGGGCGCGGGTAAATCCACATTGTTGCGCTTAATCAATCTGTTGGAGCGCCCCGATTCGGGCAGCGTGGTGGTGGGTGAGCAGGATTTGACGCGACTTTCAGAGGCGCAATTACGACAGGCGCGGCAGAATATCGGCATGGTGTTCCAGCAGTTTAATTTGTTGAGCAACCGCACGGTGGCGGAAAATGTGGCGTTTCCTTTGGAAATTGCAGGCTGGCCGGCGGACAAAATTGCGGTGCGCGTGGCGGAATGCTTGGAAATTGTGGGTTTGTCGGAGCGTGCGGGCCATTATCCGGCGCAGTTGTCGGGCGGGCAGAAGCAGCGCGTGGGGATTGCACGCGCATTGGCGCCGCGCCCCAGCGTGATTTTGGCGGACGAGCCGACTTCCGCGCTTGACCCGATTACAACGCGCAGCGTGCTGGCGTGTTTGCAGGAAATCAACGAGCGGTTTCAGGTAACGATTGTGATTGTGACGCACGAAATGGCGGTGATTCGCAAACTGTGCCACCGCACGGCCTTGCTGCATCAGGGAAAGCTTTTGGAAGTGGCGGAAGTGAAAGACGGTGTGATTTTGGCGCAGTCGGAAATCGGACAGGAATTGCTGCGTGATGATTAGCGGTGGAAAAAGCAGCCTGCACTTTGAGGAATCGAGTGCAGGCTGCTTTTTTGCTTTGCGCATCATTGGCCGAATAATCTGCGCTGCCAGTCTTCACAGGCGCCGGTGAGCAGGCGCTGCTCGAACAGGCGTTGCCAAGAGGAGGGCAGGGGCAGGCGCAAGGCTTCGCGCATGGCGTGTTCGTCGCAATTTCGGCTGTCGATGAGTTGTAGGATGCGTGTCAGCGGCCAATCAGGAAACGGGCGTTCCAGCAGGAAAATCGGGTCGCCCGCCTGAATCCGGCCTGTTTCCAGCACGCGCAGATACCAGCCGCAGCGCAGGCTTTGCTGCACCTGCAACGCCATGTCGGCAATGCCGAAACGTTCGTTCAGCTTCCAGCACGGTTGCCGCCCTTGGCTCACTTGGAAGCGCGCCGTGCCGATTTGCCAAATATCGCCCATGCAGACATTAGTTTCGTCCGCGCCGTCAATGCACAGGTTTTCGCCGAAGCCGCCGGCCTGAAAACGCAGATTGTCGGAATAAAGCGCGCGCCAGTAATCATAATTGGCCAGCGTGTAGCAATGCACGGCCTTGTCCGCGCCGCCGTGGAAACGCGTGTCGCCCACGCTGTCGCCCGCTAATGTGTCGGCCAGCACTTCGACCGTGCCGTGTGCAGGCTGCCTGTCAATCGCGCTGACCTGGCCGCGTGCAAACGGCTGCGGCTGCCCGATACGGATTTGGCGGAGAATGGCGGTTGGGTTCATGGAAGTGTCCTTTAAATGTGGGGCAAAAAAGTGCAGGCTGCTTTTCCTGCCTGCCGATAACGCGCCATTTTACGCTACAATACCGTTCTTTGTGACCATCTCAACACATTTCAACATGCACCGTTTCCCTGCTTCCCTGTTTCTGCTCAATGCAGTTTTGTCGGGCTATATTTTCATTTTGAACGGCTGGGCGAACCATGATTTGGCCGGCATTGCCGCTTCCGTGTGGGGCGCGTTGGCCTTGTTTGCCATCGGCTCGTTGTTCACGCTGCTGCCCAAGTGGCTGTTCAAACTGTTTTGGACGCTCAACCTGCTCGCCGCCGCTATTGCCGTGTTTTCGCGCGGGCAATACAACATTTTCATTTCCGAAGATATTTTGCTAAGCCTGCTCACGGTGGAAAGCGAATTGACCGCCGAAATGGTGTCGCTGCCATTTATCGCGTTTACCGTGTTGCTGGGCATTGTGCCGGCGGTGCTGCTGTGGCGGACACCCGTTGCGCCGCAAACGTGGAAACGGCGTGCGGCATTGGCCGTGGCGGGCGCAGTGCTGGGCGTGCTGGCGGTGGGCGGTATTTTCCAATGGAAGGGCTACACGTTCCGCAGCAAAGGCAGCATCCGCGACAGCCGCTTCATGACCGACATTTTCCATTTTTCGCCGCTGGACGTGTATTTTAATGGGCAACGTGCCTACAAAGCAGCGCGCAACCTGCGTAAAAATTATGCACATGTGGAAATTTTATCGCAGAAATATCAATATCAAAGCAAAAACGACGATTTGCTGCTGGTGTTCGTCATCGGCGAAAGCACGCGCGGCGACCGCTTCTCGCTCAACGGCTACGGCCGCAACACCAATCCGCAGCTGTCGCAAATCCCGAATTTGTACAGCTTCAAACACGCGCAGTCGTGCGATACGCTTACCATCAATTCCGTGCACTGCCTGGCATCGCCCATGCTCAAATCCAGCCCTGACCGCACGCCGCGCCAGTCGTCTTTCGGCGAAGTGCTGCATTCGCTGGGCTACCACACCGAGATTTACGCGCTGCAAAGCCTGTCGGAGTTTTATAAATATTTGAATTACGACAAATTGGTCAGCAAGCACCAGATTGTGGCGGAACAGCAAACGGGCGCGTGGGACGCGGCGCTGCTGCCTTATGCGCGGCAGGCCATCGGGCAATATCGCGGCGGCAAAACGCTGTTGGTGCTGCACACGCTCGGTTCGCACCAAACTTATGCCGACCGTATTTCGCCGCAATTCCAAGTGTTTAAACCCTATTGCACCAATCCCGACGTGAGCAAATGCAGCAAAACGGAGCTGGACAATGCGTACGACAACACGGTGCTGGGCGTGGACAACCTGCTGGCGGACGTGATTCGCCAGTTGGCGCAGAGCGGCAGAAAAGCCCTGTTGTTTTATGTGTCCGACCACGGCGAATCGCTGGGCGAAAACGGCAATTATTTCCACGGCAAACCGGTGGCAGTGGCGCCGAAAGAGCAGTTTTCCGTGCCGTTTGTGGTGTGGTTTTCCGATGCGTACCGGCAAACGCCCGAAGGCGCGGCTTTGGCGCAGCGCGTGGCGGAAGCGGCAAATTCGGATAAGGCGGTGTCACACGACTATATTTTCCACAGCGTGCTCGGTTGCGCGGGCGTGGTGTCGCCTAATGGCGGCATTGACGATAAGTTGAATTTATGCCATTGATAATGTAAGAGAAAATAAGATGCAGGCTGCTTTTTCATTGCCCAAAAGCAGCCTGCACTTTAAAAACGGAAACGGCGGCACGATGATTATTTATGACGACCAACCCGATTATGATGACCACCGCCGCGCCAGCCGCATTCGGTTTGCCGCTGCCAATTTGCCTGTTTTGCTCGGTGTGTGGCTGCTGGCGGCCATGCTGCTTTGGCTGGGCAAAACGTGTATGGAAAACAGGTGCGGCGGCAATGTGATGGGCGGGCAGATTGGCGGCGCGATACAGGTGTTTGTGCTGGCGGTGTATGGCCTGCTGCATTATCAAAACCGCTGGCTGGAACGCCGTTGCAATGATGCAGGCTGTGGCGGGCGCATTGCCGAAATCATGCTGTATGCGGCGATGGTATTGGCCGTGGCCAGTTTCGTGCTGCCGATGTTGGCCCTGCCCATTGTGTTTGGCGGCCTGCTGCAATTTGTGTTCGGGCTTGCGCTGCCGTCTAATCCGCTGCCCAATCTGATGGGCTATCCGAAGCCCGACACGCCCGCGCTGAAAGGGTTTGCCGCGCTTTCGTTTGTGGTGGCGGTGCTGCTGGCGGCGTGGCTGGTTTGGATGCAGTGAGGTGCAGGCTGCTTTTAAATGCTGGTACGTTCAGGTATCATCCGTGTTTTATTTTGATGAACCATTCACAGTAAAGGAAATATGATGAAAACCAGCGCACGCAACCAGTTGGCCGGAACGGTAAAAAGCATCAAAAACGGTGCGGTGAACGACGAAGTTATCGTAACGCTGAAAGGCGGCCAAGAAGTTTGCGCCACCATCACTTGCGAGAGCCGCGAGGCTTTGGATTTGAAAATCGGCGACCCTGTATTCGCCTTGATTAAATCCACCAGCATTATCGTGGCGGCCGATACCGACAAAGTGAAATTGTCCGCCCGCAACTGCTTGAACGGCACCATCCGCAATATCAGCCGCGGTTCGGTGTATTCTTTGGTGGAAATCGACTTGGGCGAAGGCGTATCCGTGATTGCAGGCATCACCATCGAAAGCACGGACGAGCTGCAACTGCGCCCCGGACAAAACGCATCTGCGCTGTTTAAAGCAGGCAGCGTGATTTTGGGCGTGCCCGCGTAAAGACGCGAACGCATCACCCACACAATACCCGGCCGAAGCACAACAGATGTTTCGGTCGGGTGTTTTTTGCGGAGGCTGCAGGTGCAGGCTGCTTTTGGGGCGATGAAAAAGCAGCCTGCACACCGCAAATCGCGTAAAATCACGCTTTCTTCCCCATTCCAAAAGCAGCCTGCAACCATGCAAATCATCCAATACCCCAATTCCCCCTTCAAACTCCACCAACCCTTCCCCCCTGCAGGCGACCAGCCTACCGCCATTGCCGGCCTGCTCGAAGGGCTTTCAGACGGCCTGGCCTATCAAACCCTGCTCGGCGTAACCGGTTCGGGTAAAACCTACACCATGGCGAACGTCATCGCCCAAAGCGGCCGTCCTGCCATCATCATGGCGCACAACAAAACCCTTGCCGCCCAGCTTTACGCCGAAATGCGCGAGTTTTTCCCCGAAAACGCGGTGGAATATTTCGTCTCCTACTACGACTATTACCAACCCGAAGCCTATGTGCCCAGCCGCGATTTGTTCATCGAAAAAGACAGCGCGATTAACGAACACATCGAGCAAATGCGCCTTTCCGCCACCAAAAACCTGATGACGCGCGACGACGTGATTATCGTCGCCACCGTGTCCGCCATTTACGGTATCGGCGACCCGACCGAATATCAGCAAATGGTGTTGTCCGTCAAAGAAGGCGACACCATCGAGCAGCGCGACATCATCGCCACGCTCGTTTCCATGCAGTACGAACGCGGCGATTTGGACTTCAAACGCGGCAGCTTCCGCGTGCGTGGCGACGTGATTGACGTGTACCCTGCCGAAAGCTCCGAAAACGCCTTGCGCATCAGCCTGTTTGACGACGAAATCGACCGCCTCGATATGTTCGACCCGCTTTCAGGCAGCCTGCACCAGCGCGTCGGCCGCTACACCGTCTTCCCGTCCAGCCACTACGTTACCCCGCGCGACACCGTATTGCGCGCCTGCGAGTCCATCAAAGAAGAATTGCGCGAACGCATCGAATTTTTCGCCCGCGAACAACGCCCCGTCGAGCAACAACGCATCGAACAGCGCACCCGTTTCGACCTCGAAATGCTCTACGAAATGGGCTTCTGCAAAGGCATCGAAAACTACTCCCGCCACTTCTCCGGCAAAAAAGAAGGCGAACCGCCGCCCACGCTGATGGACTACCTGCCCGACAACGCCATCATGTTCATCGACGAAAGCCACGTTACCGTTACCCAAATCGGCGGCATGTACAAAGGCGACGCATCGCGCAAGCAAAACCTCGTCGATTACGGCTTCCGCCTGCCTTCCGCCCGCGACAACCGACCGCTCAAATTCCACGAATTTGAAAAAGTCATGCCGCAAACCGTCTTCGTTTCCGCCACCCCCGCCAAATACGAAGAAGAACACGCCGGACAAGTGGTCGAACAAGTCGTCCGCCCCACAGGGCTGGTCGATCCCCAAATCATCATCCGCCCCGTCGCCACCCAAGTCGATGACTTAATGAGCGAAATCAACGACCGCATCCAAAAAGGCGAACGCGTGCTCGTTACCACCCTCACCAAACGCATGGCGGAGCAACTCACCGACTATTACAGCGAACTCGGCATCAAAGTGCGCTATCTGCACAGCGACATCGACACCGTAGAGCGCGTTGAAATCATTAGGGATTTGCGGCTCGGACTGTTTGACGTACTCGTCGGCATCAACCTATTGCGCGAAGGCCTCGACATTCCCGAAGTCTCCCTCGTCGCCATCCTCGACGCCGACAAAGAAGGCTTCCTGCGCTCCCACCGCAGCCTGATTCAAACCATAGGCCGCGCCGCGCGCAACGTGAACGGCGTCGCCATCCTGTACGCCGACAAAATCACCGACTCCATGAAAGCCGCCATTGACGAAACCGAACGCCGCCGCGAAAAACAGATGAAATTCAACGAAGAACACGGCATCGTGCCGCAGCAGATTAAGAAACAGGTCAAAGACATCATCGACGGCGTGTACCACGAAGAAGACAGTGGCAAAGGTCGTCTGAAAGGCAAAAACAAGGTCAAAGTTGGCGAGATTCATAACGAAGAAGACGCGATTAAAGAAATCGCCAAACTGGAAAAAGCCATGCAGCAGGCGGCTAGAGATTTGCAGTTTGAAGAGGCGGCTGTGTTGCGGGATAGGATACGGGGGATTAAGGAAGGATTGTTGTTTGGGGCGGAGTGAGAAGAAACATATCAATATTTGATTACAACAAAGCAAGCATAGGTTGGGTCAAGACCCAACAAAACTGTTAAATTTTACGAAATGTTGGGTTTGCAACCCAACCTACATTTTGCTGTCCCTCATATCAAATATTCTCTTATTTTAGCACCTTACCAAAAATTTTCGGAATAAATATTGACTTTAACCTTAGGTCAAAGTTTATGATTTGTGCTCCTTCAGTTATCACATAGGCGAAAAACATGAAAAAACTTATGACTTTTATCACACTTAGCGCTGTTGCAGTTTCAATTTATGCCCAAGCTAATGAACAACCGCATCAAGCACACATGAATATGCCAATGTCGGCAGGTTCTGCAATGCAACAAGAATTAATGCAAGGTATGAATCAAATGCATCAAGACATGATGGCAGCTGCGCAATACAAAGATCCTGATGTTGCTTTTGCAGCAGGTATGTTGCCACACCATATTGGCGCAGTAAAAATGGCGGAAGTTGAATTAAAATACGGAAAGGATCCTGAGATGCGTAAGCTTGCTGAGAATATTATTAACGCACAACAAGCGGAAATTGAACAAATGCAAAAATGGCTTGAAGCACACAACAAAGGAGCAAGCCGTAGCCTGCATCCCCGCTAACCGCGTTCGTGGCTGCGCCACACACCCTACCTGCGGGCGGCACAAACTTTAAAACCAAGGTGTAGGGTGTGTGCGGTACGCACGTACGCGTTCTCTGCCCCAAGGCAGCCTGCACCTGCGTAGGCATAAATGCCGCCCCTACATTCCCAAAAAAGCAGCCTGCACTTTCCAATTCCTAAAGTGCAGGCTGCTTTTCTATTGCGTGGCGTTACCGCTTATTCAATAACGACCCGTGCATTCAGCGGCTGTACGGGGCGGTTGTTGTGCGAACCAACAGCGCGGGTGAATTTCTCCGCTTGCGCTTGGTCGATATGGTCATAGGATTTCAATACCAACCATGATACGCCTTCGGTGCATGGCGGCGTGGTCAGCGAGCCGGCAAAGCGGTAGTAGCGCAGGTTGCGCGGCAGCAGGGATGAAGCGTCGAACGGCTGATCCAGTTTCACTTTTCCTGCCGTCATCGGCATGGCGTCCCAAATGGAGGCTAAGCGGTCGTTGGTTTTGCCGGCTTCATACAGCACGGCCAATACCAACGGCTGTTTGTTTTCGTCCAAGTGGACGAAGTGGGCTTCCATCGGGAAGGTGCGGCCTTTGATTTGGTTTTCGCTCGGCACGTGGAAGTGGAACTGTTTCAGGGTGTAGGTGCGGCCGTTCACGGTCAGGGTGTTACCGCCTTCGGGATAATTGACCTGAATGGTATGGCCGTTGTTTTCCACTTCCACGGTGCTAGGGCGGTAATTGGCTTTGATGGACGGCAGGCGGCCGGAAACGGTTTCGGTAATGTTGACGGGGGATTGATTTTTGCCTGTGGAGCACAAGCGGAACTCTTCGGACAGATTGCCCCAGCTTTCGGGGGAATCGTGCCCTGTGTAGCCCCAATGGGTATGGTCGCCATGTGCGGCGGCAGAGAGCGCGGTAAATGCCGACAGCACGACGGAGGTCAGGCGGGGTAACGTACGTTTGAAGCAGAGCATTGCAATATCCTTTTCGGTTAAGGAGTGGAAAAAAGCGTTGCGGTGCGTATGTCGTATGTAAATATTTATTTTTTATTGAAAGATAGTGATATTCAATGACTGGGTCAAGCATTTGCAGCCTGCAAATGATTAGAGTAATGAACTTAAAGCGAATTCATTTCTTCATAAACCCTATTCTTTTTGGGGAATGGGGGTGCAGGCTGCTTTTGCTGGAAACGGCCTTTCAAATGCCGTTGGAAAGGGGGATGGCGGCGGTATCTGCCGCTTCATTTTTCCGATATTGCCCCGGCGAAATCCCGTATTGTTTTTTAAACGCTTTGCCGAAATGGGTTTCGGATTGGAAGCCGACATTCAAGGCGATGGACAGAACGGAATCGGCAGTTTGCCGCAGCAGAACGGCGGCTTGGCGCAGGCGGATGAGGTTGACGAAGGCGTGCGGGCTGATGCCGGTTTGCTGTTTGAACAGGCGCATGAGTTGGGCGCGGGAAAGGTTGGCCAGTGCGGTCATTTTTTCGATGTTCCATTCGTCTTCGGGGCGGCTGACAACGGTTTGGATGAGTTGGCGCAGGCGTTTGTCGCGCAGGCCGTTGAGTATGCCGCCCAAAGGTGCTTCCCCGCCTTGTTCGAGATAGGCGCGGACGATGAGGACGAGGAGGACGGAGGATAAGGCATTGACGATGGCGCGCGAGCCGGAAAGCGTGTGCGCGCTTTCGTATTGCAACATGGATACAAGGCATTGCAACGAAGGGTGGTTCATGCTGATAAGGACGGTTTCGGGCAGGTCGTGCATGATGTCGGCGTGTTCGTCGTATTCGAAGCGGGCGCAGAACAAATCCAGCCCTTTTTCGCCACCGCTATTGGATGAAGCAACCGTGAATGCGCCGCTATTGTTGATATGAGGTGTATCGCCGCAGTTGTTGCAGGCTGCTTCGCTGCTGAGGACGTGCTCGGCACTGCGCGGAAAGAAGATGAGGTCGCCCGCTTTCAGCCGCCGCGCTTCGGCTTCGCCTTCTATTTTGATGTAGCTTTCCCCGGCAATGACAAGGTGCGCGATGCCGTGTGCGCGCCTGCGTTCGTGCGGGGCGTACCATTTGTCGCGGAACAGGCATTGTATGTCCACGCTGCCCGTGATTTGCGCCAGTTCGATGAGTTTGTCCAAGGTGTCCATAAGTGTTTTTTGCCAGTGAATGAGATTTTTGGATGATTGTAATAGTCGGATTATTGCAATAATGCCATTCATCGGATGTAAAGATGGCGGATTAAATTGAAATCTGTCATGCAAGAGCAGCATCCTTTATTTGCAAACACATTGGAAAGGAAATCAAAATGTTTCAAAACTGGCCCGAACACACCGCACACGTGAAAAAAGCATTCGGCGAATTGGGTAAAAACCATCCGAAAATGCTGCAAGCCTACGGTGCATTGGAGCAAGCCGCCGCAGCCGAAGCGTTGGATGCGAAAACCCGCGAGCTGATTGCCATCGCCGTTGCCATCACCACCCGTTGCGAAAGCTGCATCAGCGTCCATGCCGCCGCAGCCGCCAAAGCGGGCGCGACGGAAAGCGAAATCGCCGGCGCGCTGGCCACCGCCATTTCCCTGAACGCCGGTGCAGCCTACACTTATGCCCTGCGTGCTTTGGAAGCGGTGGACGCACAACGTTAATCTTTTTTATAGTGGATTAAAATAAAAATGAGACAAGGCGGCGAGCCGCAAGGCGTACAGGTAGTACGTCAAGGCGAGCCAACGCCGTATCATTGCGATTTTAATTTACTATATCCATCTCTTATACGATAAACACACACGTCAAGAAAGCAGCCTGCACATCAAATTCAGAGTGCAGGCTGCTTTTTTATGAACCGATGGTTTGGCGCAAAAACGCCAGCAGGCACGCCAGTTCGTCCGCGCTTTGTTCCTGCGTGCCGTTGCCGGTGTGGCCGCCGGTTTCGGGGGCGTAAAGCCAGGTCGTGTCGGGCTGCGCGGCGGCGAGCTTGGCATAGAATTTCAGCGCGTGGGCAGGATGGACGCGGTCGTCCGCCAGGCTGGTGGTGATAAAGGCGGGCGGATAGTGCAGGCTGCCTGAGAGTTGGTGATAGGGCGAAAATTGCGCCAAATATTCGTGCATTTTGGGGTCAGCTGGGTCGCCGTATTCTTCCACCCAGCTGGCACCGGCGTAGAGTTCGGTATAGCGCAGCATGTCGGTGAGCGGCACTTCGCAAACCAGTGCGCCGATGCGTGCAGGCTGCCTGCAAAACGCGGAAGCCACTATCAGGCCGCCGTTGCTGCCGCCTTGGATGGCGGTGTGCGGCGCGCTGGTGTATCCGTGTGCGTGCAGGTCGGCAATGACGGCGAGCAGGTCATCCACGCTTTTGTGCTTGTTGCGGCGCATGGCGGCTTCGTGCCAACCGACAAATTCGCCGCCGCCGCGTATGTTCGCCAGCACGAACGCGCCGCCGCGCTCCAGCCAGTGTTTGCCGATGGTGCCCATGTAATGCGGCAGTTCGGGCACATCGAAGCCGCCGTAGCAGTACACCAATGTGGGCGTGTCGGGTGATTTCTGCTTGCCGACCCAGTAATACGGAATGCGCGTGCCGTCTGCGGATTCGGCAAAACGCTGCTGCACGTCAATGCCTTGCGCGTCGAATTGTGCAGGCTGCTTTCGCAATACCGTCAGCTCCATCACGTTCAAATCCAGCGAATACAGCGTGAGCGGGGTGACGAAATCGCTGGCGGCCAAATGCACCGTGTCGCCGCCCCAAGGCTGGTCGGCCAGTTCAATCGCGCCTTTCGGGAAAACGGGCAACGCCTGTTCCGTCCACGCGCCGTGTTCCCATTTCCACGCTTTCAGGCTGCCCGACACATTGTCCAGCAGGCTGGCGATGACGAATTTTCGCGTGGTTTCAATCAGTTCCAATGCTTGCTGCGGATTGGGCGCAAACAGGCACTGCGCCTCGCCCAATTCGCCCTTGTTCAGCTTCACCGCCAAAAGGCAGCCTGCACCGTATTTCTGCTTGCTGCGCTGCCAGTCCGATTTCAAATGCAGCAGCAGTTGCCCCGCCAGATAGCCCACCACTTCGCTATCGCTCGGCAAGGCCAGCGGCACCGCTTCGTTTTGCGCGTTCACATAAAAATAATCTTTATGGAAGAACGATGTATTGGCTTCCACCAAGTCCAGCGGAGCACCCTGCGCGTCCAAATAACGCCACGCGTTCACCATCACGCCGTCCGCCGCCATTTCGTATACCGGCACGGCTTCCGCCAAACTTTGCCCGCGCCGCATCAGCCACACTTGGCGCGGATAGCCCGAATCCGTGAGCTGGCGTTCGTCCCACGCGGGGCAGAGCCACACGCTGTCTTCATCGCGCCAGGCCACATGGTTTTTGCCGAGCGGGAAATGAAAGCCGCCGTCCACCACCGCCTTTTTGTTTAAATCGAATTCCAGCGTATAGGCGCTGTCCGAACCGGCGGACGACAGCGTGAGCAGCGTTTTTTCGGGCCGTTCCACATAATGCGACACGCCGTCCAAATACACGTCGTCGCCCAGCAGCGCGTCAAAATCCGCCACGGAAAACAGCACTTCCCATTCGGGCAGGCCGGCGCGGTAGGAAGATGCGCTGCACACGCGGTACAAGCCTTTGGGGAATTCGGCGGACTGGTGGAAGTGGTACATCCGCGCGCGGTGTTCCTGGCAGAACGGGATTTGCCGTTCGTCTTGCAGTTGGGCGAGGATTTCCGCTTTGGTGCGGTGGAATTCGGCGGAATGAAAAGCAGCCTGCACTTTTTGCCGCGCTTTGGCCAGCAGTGCTTGTGTTTCGGGCGAATCCAGTCGTTCCAAGGCGGAATAGGGGTCGTGTGTCGTCATTCTGTGCTTTCGGTGTGCCACAAATCGGGCTGTTGTCGGTCGGGCTGCAAATGGCTGATGCCGATGCCAATGAGGCGGTATTCGGGTTCGCCGGGCATTTTTTGCAGCAGGGTGCAGGCTGCTTTGAGCAGGGATTCGGCATCGGGCAGCGGCGAAGAATAGGTTTGCGATCGGGTGTAGATATGGAAGTCGCTGGTTTTCAGCTTCAGCGTAACCGTTTGCCCGCGCGTGCGTTTGCGCTGCATTTGCAGGGAAATGTCGTGCGCCAAGTCGGGCAGATGCAGGGCGATTTCTTCGCGCGGCAAATCGTCCGGCACGGTGATTTCGGTGGAAATCTGCACCCGTTCACGCGAAGGCTGCACGGGGCGGTTGTCCACGCCGCGCACCAAATCGTAGAAACGGTAGCCCCATTGCCCCAAAAGGTGCACCAGCTGCATGCGGGAGGCAGCCTGCACGTCGCCCGCCGTTTTCCAGCCGAAGCGGTGCAGTTTTTGTGCGGTTTTTTGCCCCACGCCGGGAATTTTTTCAATCGGCAAACCGTGCAGGAAGGCGGCGATTTTGGGCGGCGGCAGCACGAATTGCCCGTTCGGCTTGCGCCAGTCGGAGGCCACTTTCGCCAGAAATTTGTTCGGGGCGATGCCGGCGGATGCGGTCAGCCCGGTTTGTTGGAAGATTTGCGCGCGGATTTGGCTGGCCACGTCCGTGGCATACGGCACGGACAATTTGTTGTGCGATACGTCCAGATAGGCTTCGTCCAAGGCCAGCGGTTCGACCAGGTCGGTGTATTGATGGAAAATCTGATGAATTTGCCGTGATACTTGGCGGTATAAATCGAAATGCGGCGGCACGAACACGGCTTGCGGGCACAGCTGCTTGGCGCGGGCGGCAGACATGGCGGAGCGCAAGCCGAACGCTCGCGCTTCATACGATGCGGCGCAAATCACCGAGCGCGGCGAATCCCACGCCACCACCACGGGCAGGCCGCGCAAATGCGGTTGCTCGCGCAGTTCCACGGAAGCGTAAAACGCGTCCATATCGATGTGGATGATTTTGCGTGTGTGCATGGCTTAAAGGGTGCAGGCTGCTTTTGAACCTTGCAAAAGCAGCCTGCACTTTCATTTTCATGATGTTTTGGCGATGCGGCGCGTTTTGAATTTGCGCCATGCCCACATGATGTAGCCCGACAGGCTGTAGCCGAAGAAGAAGGCGAACAGCACCAAGGCGGGTTCCAAGATGAATATCATTAAAAACAGCAGCAGGCCAATCATGCCGATGAACGGCACTTTCAGGCGCGGATTGATTTCCTTGAAGCTCCAAAAGCGTACCTGCGCCACCATTGAAAGGCCGGCGAACAGGGTCAGCAGCACCACCCACACGCTGGCGCGCTGGAACATTCCGTCCGTGTAGCTGTAGTCCAGCCACACCAATCCGACCACCAATGCGGCCGCCGTCGGGCTGGGGATACCGATGAACCATTTTTTGTCCACTTTGCCGATGAGCGTGTTGAACAGGGCAAGGCGCAACGCGGCGCAGGCGCAATAGACGAACGCCACGCAATAGCCCAGTTTGCCGAATTGGTACAAATGCCAGTTATACACAATCAGCGCGGGGGCAACGCCGAAGCTGACCATGTCGGCCAGGCTGTCGAGCTGTTCGCCGAACGCGCTCTGGCTGTTGGTCAAACGTGCCACGCGCCCGTCCATGCCGTCCAGCACCATGGCGATGAATACGGACACGGCCGCGCTTTCAAAGCGTCCGTGCATGGATTGGGTGATGGCGAAAAATGCGGCAAACAAGGCGGCGATGGTGAACGAGTTGGGCAGCAGGTAAATGCTGTTTTGGCGCAACGCCTGCACTTTGCCTGCCACGCCGGCGGTTTCTCTGTTTTCGTTTTCTGTCTGCATGATGATTTCCCGATGTGCAGGCTGCTTTTTACGCTTCAAAAGCAGCCTGCACGTTGTTTTTCACGATGACGTGCCGCGCAAACCCAGCACGTCCTGCATATCGAACAAGCCCGTTTTGCGGCCGTCCAGCCACACCGCCGCCCGCACCGCGCCTGCGGCAAACGTCATGCGGCTGCTGGCTTTGTGGGTGATTTCCACGCGCTCGCCGTCGGTGGCGAACAAGGCGGTGTGGTCGCCCACGATATCGCCCGCGCGCACGGTGGCAAAACCGATGGTGTTCGGGTCGCGCGTGCCCGTGTGGCCTTCGCGGCCATATACCGCGCAGGTTTTCAAATCGCGTCCCAACGCATTGGCAATCACTTCGCCCATACGCAATGCCGTGCCGCTGGGCGCATCGACTTTGTGGCGGTGGTGCGCTTCAATGATTTCGATGTCGTAGCCGTCGTTCAGCACGCGCGCCACCGTGTCCAGGATATGGAAGGTCAGGTTCACGCCCACGCTGTAATTGGCGGCGAACACAATCGCGTTTTTCTGCGCCGCCGCGGCGATGGCCGCTTTGCCGTTGTCGTCATAACCCGTTGTGCCGATGACCATTTTGATGTTTTTTTCCGCGCATTTGGCGATGAGTGGCAGGGAAGCGTCCGGCCGGGTGAAATCAATCACCACGTCGCAGTTGGCCAGCACGGCATCCATGTCAGCAGAAATCAATACGCCGGTTTTCTGGCCGATGGCATAGCCCGCGTCCAAATCCAAGGCATCGGAACCTGCGTGTTCCAACGCGCCTGTCAGCACGGTTCGGGGGTTTTGCTGCACCGCTTCCACCAATACTTTGCCCATACGGCCGTTCGCGCCGGCCACGGCAATTCTGATTTGCTGCGTCATTATTGGTTACCCTGTTGGTTATGTTGGATTTGTTGGCGGGCGAAATCCAGCGCGTCGCCTTCAATGTGGTTCACCGTGCCGTCCGCACCGAAATGAATGGTGAGCGTGCGGTTTTCTTTCACTTTGCCGCCGCGCGACACTTCGTAAACATAATCCCAGCGGTCGGCGCGGAAGCTGGGGCGTAGCAGGGGCGCGCCGATTTCCATTTCCACCTGCTGGCGGGTCATGCCTTCTTTCACGGCCAAAACGGACGCGGCATCCAGCGGGATGCCCTGCACGACGGACAGCCGGTAATAAGGCAGTTTTTCGACCAAGGCAGGGGTACACGCGCTGACGCAGACGGCCAGAGCGGCGGCGGATAATAATGCTTTCACAAGATGACCTTTCGGATAAATGGGGCTTTTAAACAGTCGGGAAGATACCACAATCGCGCGGGTTCAAATACCCTTATTGACAACTTTTATCAATTATTTGCAAGCAAACGGTTAAAAGGTGCTATTATACGGCAATTATTCTATCGACAATATTTCAATTGTTTTATCGGAAAGTCACATAAATATGAACAATATATCCCAATTAAAAGACAACGGTTTGAAGGTGACCGGCCCGCGCCTGAAAATTTTGGATTTGTTTGAAACACACGCAGAAGAACATTTGAGTGCCGAAGATGTGTACCGCATTTTACTGGATGAGGGCATTGAAATCGGCGTGGCCACCATTTACCGCGTGCTGACGCAGTTTGAGCAGGCGGGCATCCTGCTGCGCCACCATTTCGAAACGGGCAAGGCGGTATATGAATTGAACAAAGGCGGCCACCACGACCATATCGTGTGCGTGAAATGCGGCTCGGTGATTGAGTTTCACAGCGAGGAAATCGAAGCGCTGCAAGACAGGATTGCCGAAGAAAACGGCTTCCGCATTGTCGATCACGCGCTGTATATGTATGGCGTGTGCGCGGAGTGCCAGAAAAAAGAAAAACGTTGATTTTTCATTGCAAACAGAAGTGCAGGCTGCTTTTTCGGATAACGGAAAGCAGCCTGCACTTTGTTTTGGTGGCGTTGGGAAACGGTTAAACGTCCGCTTCGGCAATTTCGAAGCTGTGCGAAATCTCCGCCGCCTTGCCCAGCATGATGGATGCGGAGCAATATTTTTCCGCCGACAACTGCACGGCTTTGGCAATGCTCTCTTCTTTCAAATCATGCCCCAACACTTTGAAGTGGATGTGGATTTTGGTGAACACTTTGGGGATGCTGTCGGCACGCTCCGCTTCGACGGTGGTGATGCAGCCGGTAATTTTCTGCCGCTGTTTTTTGGCAATATCGACCACATCGGTGCTGGAGCAGCCTGCAACGCCCATCAGCAGCATTTCCATAGGGCTGGCACCGCGCCGCACCGCGCCTTCGTCTGCCGCACCTTCCATCACAACGCTGTTGCCTTGCTCGTTGCTGGCCACAAAGCAGCGTCCTTCCACCCAACGGTTGATAATCTTCATTTTTACTTTTACACCTTTCTCTTTAAAAACAGTTCAATACATTAAGCTGCCCAATCGGGCAAAACGCGATGCGCGGCCGCCGCTTGGGCAGGCACAGACCATTCGTTATGCCCGCGGACGGGCGGGCCGTTCTCGATTGTCTGGGTGATTGCCCAGACTGAAAGCAGAAACGGCAAAATTGCGCCGCCGAAAAAAACCAACAGCCACAAAAGCAAGGAATCGCCCACTTGGCGCAGTAAGGCAAAATAGCCCCATGCATAGAAAAACAGCATGGCAAAGGCGATGATGGCTGCAACCAATGTGGTTTCCGCGCCGATTCCGGTCGATTTCAGAATCCAAGACTTGCCGACAATGACGGCGGAACACGCCAGCGCCCATTTCCAAGCAGGGGCTTCTTCGTAAACATGGTCCTGCATTTTGGCAAACAGCAACAACAGCAATAAATCCAACATGATAATTCTCCCGAAAAAATGATGACGGACTTTTCCTTACCGCCGCGCGCGGCCACCGTTTGGGCGGTAAAAGAGAATGTACCATATTTGCAGGAACTTAACGACTGCTGTTTGCGGCCGGCAGGGTGCAGGCTGCTTTCGTGGCGCAAAGAAGCACGGCGGATATAGGGTTTGCCGATGTTTCATGCTAGAATAATCCCATGGGCAAGGCGGTCGTTTTGCCCATTACCTAAACCTACTTACAAAGGAAAACATCATGTCTCAATTCGACGTTGTTGTCATTGGTGCGGGCCCCGGCGGTTATGTGGCGGCCATCCGCGCCGCGCAACTGGGTTTCAAAACCGCGTGTATCGATGCGGGTGTCAATAAAGCGGGCGATGCGCCTGCGCTGGGCGGCACTTGCCTGAACGTGGGCTGCATTCCGTCCAAAGCCCTGCTGCAATCGTCCGAACATTTCCATGCCGCGCAACACGATTTTGCCGAACACGGCATCAGCGCAGGCAGCCTGCACTTTGACGCAGCCAAAATGATTGAGCGCAAAGACGCCATTGTGACCAAACTTACTGGCGGTATTAAGTTCCTGTTCCAAAAAAACAAAGTGGAAAATTTCTTCGGCTTTGGCTCGTTTAAGGGCAAAAACGGCGATTTCTGGCAAATCGACATCGACAACAAAGGCGAAAAATCCACCATCGAAGCCAAACACGTGATTGTGGCGACCGGTTCTGTGCCGCGCCCGCTGCCTTTGGTGGAAGTGGACAATGTGAACGTGCTGGACAACGAAGGCGCGCTGAACCTGACCGAAGTGCCCGCCAAACTGGGCGTGATCGGTTCGGGCGTGATTGGTTTGGAAATGGGTTCGGTATGGAAACGCTTGGGTGCGGAAGTGACCATTCTGGAAGCCGCGCCAACCTTCTTGGCCGCCGCCGACCAGCAAATCGCCAAAGAAGCCTTCAAATATTTCACCAAAGAGCAAGGCCTGAATATTGAGCTGGGCGTGAAAATCGAAAGCATCAGCAAAGAGAAAAAAGGCGTGCGCGTGCAATACGAATTGAACGGCGCGAAAAAAGACGAAACGTTCGACAAACTGATTGTCGCCATCGGCCGCATTCCGAATACGCAGAAACTGAACGCCGAAGCGGTGGGCTTGGCAAAAGACGAGCGCGGTTTCATTGCCGTGAACGAGCTGTGCCAAACCAACCTGCCGAACGTTTGGGCGATTGGCGACGTGGTGCGCGGCCCGATGCTGGCGCACAAAGCGAGCGATGAAGGTGTGGCCGTGGCCGAGCGCATTGCCGGTCAGAAACCGCATTTGGATTTCGGCACGATTCCTTGGGTGATTTACACCGACCCCGAAATCGCTTGGGTGGGCAAAACGGAAGAGCAGCTCAAAGCCGAAGGCGTGGACTACAAAAAAGGCACTTCGGGCTTCGGCGCGAACGGACGCGCTTTGGGTTTGGGCAAGGCCAAAGGCACGGTGAAAGTGCTGGCGGACGCGAAAACCGACCGCATTTTGGGCGTGCACATGATTGGCCCGATGGTGAGCGAACTGATTGCCGAAGCGGTGGTGGCGATGGAATTCAAAGCCAGCAGCGAAGACATTGCCCGCATCGTCCATGCGCATCCGACTTTGTCGGAAGTGGTGCACGAAGCGGCTTTGGCAGCGGATAAACGCGCGCTGCACGGTTGATGGATGATTGATTGGCGTGCAGGCTGCTTTTGGAAGGCGAAAAAGCAGCCTGCACTTTTGTTTTTGAAACGGACAATACGGGAAGAGAACGATGAAATTGTCTTATTGTGTATTCGGCTGTTTATTAGCTGGTTTGGCAGGCGGCGCGGCAGCGGAGCCTTTGGCGTATCACGGCGAAAGCACCACGTTCGGCGGCAACGATATCCTGCGCAACGATGTGACGCGCATGATTGCGGTGTCTGAGGCCGCACAGGGCTGTCGGGAGATTCAGCGGATTGATGCGCAAGTCGAACGTGTCACGCGTCCGGAAAACCGCTGGTTGGCGCAAGAGACGTGGCGCGTGCAAGCGTGCGGCAAAACGCACCGTTATGACGTGCTGCTGCGCGAAGACGAACGCGGCGAAACAGATTTTTCGGTGGGCTTCCGGCCTGAATAACCCACAAAAAAAGCAGCCTGCACTTGGAAAACCAAAGTGCAGGCTGCTTTTTTCAGTCCGATATTACTTCGCGGCAGACGCTGACGATGCGGCAGAGGCTTCGGCTTTGGCATTGCCGGCGGCGTTTTCGCCCCATGCGGCAGGGTATTTATAGCCGTTGAAGCGTTGGTGCGCGTATTGTTTGAACTCGGTGGAGTTGTACGCGTCGGCAACGTCTTTCACCCATTGGCTGTCTTTGTCCGCCGTGCGCACGGCCGCCCAGTTCACATAGGCAAAGCTCGGTTCTTGGAACAGGGTTTCAGACAGCTTCATGCCGCTGGACATGGCGTAGTTGCCGTTCACAATCGCAAAATCCACGTCTTGGCGGCTGCGTGGCAGGTTGGCTGCTTCCATTTCCACCAGTTTGATATTGCGCGTGTTTTCGGCAATGTCGCTCACCGCCGCTTTCAACGGGTCGATGCCGTCTTTCAGTTTAATCCAGCCCAATTCTTTCAGCATCACCAAAGCGCGCGCCAAGTTGGACGGGTCGTTCGGAACGGAAACGGTGCTGCCGTCTTTCACTTGGTCCAGCGCGGTCAGTTTGCCGCCGTACAAACCCAAAGGCGCGGTGGGCACTTGGAACACTTCGGTCAAATCCAGATTGTGTTCCGCTTTGAAGCCGTCCAGATAAGGCTTGTGTTGGAAAATGTTGATGTCAATTGCGTTTTCCGCCAATGCTTTGTTCGGGGTGACATAATCCGAGTATTCGGTCAGCGTTACGCGGTAGCCTTTTTTCTCCAAAATCGGCTGGATTTGGTCTTTCACCATGTCGCCGAAATCGCCCACGGTGGTGCCGAAGCGGATTTCGGTTTTTTCCACTACGGGTGTGGCCGCACCGCTGGCTGCCGCGCCGGAAGCCGCCGGTGTTTGCGCTGTGTTGGATTGTCCGCCGCAAGCGCCCAATGCCAATGCAATCACGCCTGCCAAAGAAAGTTTGAAAAGAGAATGTGTCGTGTTCATGAAATGCTCCAAAAAATAGAGTGTTGTTCGGGAAAAGAGAGTGTGCGCCGCCGAAAAAGCAGCCTGCACGTTAGCGTTTGTTGAGCTTTGCCGACAGGAAATTGCCGATGGATTGAATCACAATCACCATCAGGGTCAGCACCAGCACCACGGCGGTCATCACGTCGGGCATGTAACGCTGGTGTCCGTAGCGGATGCCCAAATCGCCGATACCGCCGCCGCCAATCAGGCCGGCCGCCGCGCTTTCGCCCAAAACGGCAATCATCAGGATGGTGATGCTCAACACCAAGCCGGAACGTGCTTCGCTCAGTAATACTTTGAAAATAATGGTGTTCGGCGTTGCGCCCATGGCCTGTGCCGCTTCCACCACGCCGCGCGGCACTTCTTTCAGGTTTTGTTCCACCAGCCGCGCAAAATAAAAGCTGGCGGCCACGCTCAACGATACGGAAGCGGCGGTGGGGCCGAAGGATGTGCCGACAATCAGGCGCGTGAGCGGCATCAGCACAATCATTAAGATGACGAACGGGAAGGCGCGCATCAGGCTGATAACGCCGTTTAAAATGCGGTTGGCAGTGGCGTTGGCGAACAGTTGGCGTTCGCCGCTGACAAACAGCCACACGCCCAGCAGCCCGCCGACCACAATGCCGAACACGGACGAAATGCCGACCATGATGAAGGTTTCGCCCAGTGCTTTGTAAAATTCGGGTAATAGTTTGATGATGTTGCTTAAATCTAAATTCATGCGTTGCTCGTGTTGTGTGTGCCGTTGGTGGCGGATAAATGCGTGCAGGCTGCTTTGGTTCAGCCGCCCATCCAGGCTTTTAGCAGTGCCCAAAGCAGTGCCGTACCGGTCAGCCACAACCAGTATTTTATCCAGTCGTCCATGCTTTCTTCTTCGTTCCAAATCCAGTGCATGACGATGGCCAGTGCGCCTTGGGCGAAAATCAGCAGGAATGCGGCGGCAAAGATGTTCATGGTGGTTTTCTCCGGAAGGTTTGCCCGAACGAACGGGCAATGCGAACCGAAAGCAGCCTGCACTTTTATTATGTGCTTATCCCAGCAGTTGTTTCAGCACCTGTTCTTTGGCGGAATCGTAATCCGCTTGGGTAATCAAACCGTTGTCCAGCATGGTTTTCAGTTGTGCCAATTTGGCGTTCGGGTCGGCGGCGGGTGCGGAAGCAGCCTGCACATTCGGCGCGGCGGTATTCGACATTGCGCCCGCCATGGCTTGGCCGATGCCCACGCCCACGCCCATGCCTGCGCCCATGCCGGCTAGCCCGCCTTCGTTTTGCGCAGCCAGCGGAATGGATTCCGCCGTTTGGTATTGCGTGTAGGTGCCTAAATCGCCCACGATATTCATGCTCATGCGTTTGTCCAACGCTTGTTGCACGTTTTCCGGCAGCGTGACGCTTTCCACCGTGAAGCTTTCCAATGCCAAGCCCAGCGCGGCAAATGCAGGCTGCAATTTTTCCACCATCGCCTGCGACAGTAGCACTTGGTTGGCCGCCATATCCAAAAACGGAATGTTCGATGTGCCGAACGCTGCCGCCATCTGCGTCATCACCGTGTTGCGCAACTGCGTTTCCAAATCATTGCCCGAATAGCGTTCCACCACGCCGGACACTTCTTTGAAAAACACATCGGGCTGGGCGATGCGGTAGGAATACATGCCGAACGCGCGCAGCTGCACCATGCCGAAATCTGTGTCGCGCACAGTTACCGGCTGCGCCGTGCCCCAGCGTTTGCCCAACTGTTGGCGCGTATTGAAGAAATACACGTCCGATTTGAAGGGCGACTGGAAGAATTTGTCCCAGTTGCGCAGGTTGGTCAGCACTGGCAGTGTTTTCGTGTTCAGAGTGTAGCGGCCGGGAAGGAATACGTCGGCCACCACGCCTTCGTCAACAAAAACCGCGGCTTGGCTTTCGCGCACGGTCAGGCTCGCACCGTTTTGGATTTCCTGGTCGGCAATCGGGAAACGCCACACCAGCGTGTCTTCATCCGGGTTTTCCCACTGGATGACATCAATAAACTGCTTGCGGATAAAGTTCAACATGTTGATTTCCTTTTTGAGTGTTGCCAATGTGGCGGTTTAACCATCGACCAGGCTGGCGGCATTGAGTATGCCCACCGCGATGGCCCAAAGCCCCAAAAACAGGCCAACCGCGATATTGTTCGCTTCCAATTCTTTGGGCAGGCGGGGTAGGGCGCGGCAGCCGATGGCAAACAAGATGATTTGCACCGAAGCGGCCACCAAGCCCCACACGATAAAATTCGCGAACCCGACGCTGTGCACCATGGCCGAAGCCAAGGCCAGGCAAAAGCCCGCAACGGCGCCGCCGAACGATAAAGCGCAGGCAATGTTGCCCTGTGCAATCCACTTCCATTCGTGCATGGGCGTGATGCGTTCGTACACCACGGCAAACAGCACCGTCATCAATAAAGCGGTACCCAAATACTGCAAATACAAACCATATTGTGCAAATGAAAAGGCCATAACGTTTCCTGTGGGCACATTGATAAAAATTTATAAAAACTTCCGACTATTATAAAGCAGCCTGCACATAAATAAAATGCCGTGTTTCGAGAATCGGCGGGCGGCGGTGTGCTGCCGTATAAAAGCCGCCGCGCAAAAATAATCCTTTTGGTTTAGTTTCGCTAATCCCAATGGCATTATCCTTACAAACTTCAAGGGAATGCGCCCCTGTGAAAAATAGCGTAATGTTGCTTTATGTCCAAGGCGGAATCTGTTTTCACGGCCTGAAAACACCGCACCTCCGCCTCCGTCAATATTTTATCCACAGAAAGATATAGATTATGGCAACCGAAAAATATAAACGCTATGCCGTTTTGGTATCGAGCACCGTATCGTTTATCGTGTGCTTTATGATTTGGATGATGCTGGCGGTGGTCGGCATTCCGATTAAAAAACAACTGGGGCTGAGCGAAACCGAATTCGGTTTTTTGGCGGCATTGCCCGTGCTTTCCGGCTCGTTAATCCGTGTGCCGCTGGGCATTTGGACCGACAAATTCGGCGGCCGTATCGTGATGTTCGTGCTGATGCTGTTGAGCGTTCCCGCTATTTTTGCCATGCAATATGCCACACAATACTGGCAGTTCTTGATTATCGGTCTGGTGATGGGTTTGGCCGGCGGTTCGTTCTCGGTGGGTACGCCTTATGTGGCGCGCTGGTTCCCGAAAGAGCAGCAAGGCTTGGCCATGGGCGTGTTCGGTGCGGGTAACGCGGGTAGTGCGGTTAATAAATTCATCGCGCCTGCCCTGATTGCCGCAGGCGGTTGGACGCTGGTGCCAAACGTGTATGCCGGCATTATGTTGGTGACGGCCATTGCGTTCTGGTTTTTCAGCTATCACGACCCGAAACACTTGGTGTCGTCCAAAGCATCGCTCAAACAACAGCTGTTGCTGCTGAAAGAACCCGGCGTGCTGCGTTACAGCCAATATTATTCCGTCGTGTTCGGCGGCTATGTGGCCTTGTCATTGTGGATGACCAAATACTATATCGACGAATACGGCGTATCCATGCAGTCTGCCGCGTTCTTGGCCGCTTGCTTCTCCCTGCCCGGCGGCGTGCTGCGCGCATTGGGCGGATGGCTGTCTGACAAATATGGTGCGTATAAAGTAACCTGGGGCGTGATGTGGGTGCTGTGGGTGTGCTTCTTTATCCTGTCTTATCCGAACACCGATTTTGTGATTCACGGCGGCAAAGGCGATATTTCGCTGAATATTCACTTGAATGTGGTGGTGTTTACTGTGCTGATGTTTACGGCCGGTATCGCGATGGCAGTGGGTAAAGCGTCTGTCTTCAAATTCGTGGCCAACGATTATCCCGACAACATCGGCGCGGTATCTGGCGCGGTGGGTTTGGCCGGCGGCATGGGCGGCTTCCTGTTGCCGATTATGTTCGGCGCGCTGCTGGACTGGTCCGGCGTCCGTTCGACTGCGTTTATGCTGTTGTACGGCTGCACCTGCGTATCGTTGATTTGTATGCACTTCTCGTTTAAATCGAAACAGAACCAATAATACCGTCAAAGTGCAGGCTGCTTTTTGCCCGTTTGAAAAGCAGCCTGCACCTTTAAATCGATTTGTTTTAAAAGGAAAATAATACTATGTCCAAAGTCATTACCCACTGGCAGCCGGAAGACCCGCAATTCTGGCAGAGCACCGGTAAGAAAATCGCCAAGCGCAACTTGTGGATTTCCATTCCCGCGCTGCTACTGGCCTTTGCCATTTGGCAGGTTTGGAGCGTGGCCGTGGTGAACCTGCCCAGCATCGGCTTTAAATTCACCGAAAACCAACTCTTCTGGCTGGCCGCATTGCCTGCCTTGTCCGGCGCGACATTGCGGATTTTCTATTCGTTTATGGTGCCTGTGTTCGGCGGCCGCAAATGGACCACCATTTCCACTGCCAGCCTGCTGCTGCCCGCCATCGGCTTGGGCTTTGCCGTGCAAAACCCTGAAACTTCCTACGCCACTATGGTGGTTTTGGCGCTGCTGTGCGGTTTGGGCGGCGGCAACTTCTCGTCCAGTATGGCCAACATCAGCTTTTTCTACCCCAAAGCCGAAAAAGGCACGGCCATGGGTTTGAACGCCGGTTTGGGCAACTTGGGCGTGTCCACCGTGCAGTTTGTCGTGCCGCTGGTGATTACCGCCGGCGTGTTCGGCGCATTGGGCGGCGAGCCGCAAACTTGGACGAAGGCAGGCGTGACCAAACAAATCTGGCTGCAAAACGCCGGCTTTATTTGGGTGCCGTTTATCGTATTATCCACCATCGCCGCATGGTTCGGCATGAACGATATTGCCGATGCCAAAGCCAGCTTCAAAGAGCAAGCCATTATTTTCAAACGAAAACACAACTGGATTATGTGCATTCTCTATTTGGGCACATTCGGTTCGTTTTTGGGCTTTGCCGCTGGTTTTGCGCTGCTGACTCGAAGCCAGTTCACCGAAATCGACCCCGTGAAATACGCTTTTGTCGGCCCATTAGTGAGCGCGTTGGCACGGCCTGTGGGCGGCATTTGGGCGGACAAAATCAAAAGCGGCGCAAAAGTGACCCAGCTGGTGTTCATCGGCATGATTCTTGCCGTGATTGGTGCCCTGATGTTCCTGCCGAACAACGGGCAGGGCGGTAACTTCTGGGGCTTTTTCGCCTGCTTTGTCGTACTGTTCGCCTTAACCGGTATCGGCAACGGCTCCACGTTTATGCAGATTCCCGTGATTTTTCTGGAACAGCACCAAAAATATGCCGAACAAGGATTGGTCAGCTCCGAACAAGCCCGCCTGAACGCGACGCGCGAAGGTGCGGCAGTGGCCGGTTTCTCCGGTGCGTTCGCGGCATACGGCGGCTTCTTCATTCCGCAAAGTTACAGCTTTTCCCTGAAGGCAACAGGTAGTGTTACCGCCGCGTTTATCGGTTTCATCCTGTTCTATGCAGTTTGTCTGCTGCTGAATTGGTGGTATTATTCGCGCAACGGCGCAGAAGCCAAATGCTGATTTTTTAGCAAATAAAGCAGCCTGCACTTTGGATGTTGAAGTGCAGGCTGCTTTTTCCCATCCGCCGGTTAACAGCAGAACCACAGGCGCGCGTATATCGGTGGGCAAAACACCCGTTTCAAACCGATGCAGGCAGCCTGCACTTTCGTTTATGGTTTCATCATGTTCGTATCCATCAACAGCCTTTCCTTCCGATTAAAGACACTCACGTTCATCTGGCTGGTGGCCGCCGCGTTTTCCATCAGTCTGACCCTGATACTTTCCTGGCAGCTTGAAGGCGGCGCGGCAGCGATTAACGATGTGGGCAGCCTGCGCATGCAAAGCTACCGTTTGAGCCTACTGCGCCACAATACATGGCACAACACCGCCGAAATCAACGCCAAAATCCAACAGTTTGATGACACCATCAGCCGGCTGGAAACGGGCGACCCGTCGCGCCCGCTTTTTTTGCCGTCCACGCCCGAAGTGCAGGCGCAGATGCAGCAGGTCAAGCAGCAATGGCAGCAGCAAATCCGCCCCATGTTCCGGTCGGAAAGCGAAAATTCGCCCGTGATTATGCCTGAATCGCTGGCGAAGCTGGAATCCTTCCTGCAAACCATCAACCGGCTCAACAAAACCGTGGAAACCGTCAATACGCGCTATATCCAATGGTTGCGCGCCTTTCAGATTTTATTGCTGATGATGGTGCTGGTCAGCGCCGCCATTACCGTGCTGCTGTTGTCGCGCTGGGTGCTGCGCCCACTGCAAAGCCTGCAAAACGGCGTGCAGGCAGTGCACGACGGTCATTTCGGCACGCAAATCCCATTGGAAGACTCCGCCGAATTTGCCTTGGTGGGCAAAGGCTTTAACCAAATGAGTACACGTTTGCAGGAACTGTACGGCCATTTGGAACACGAAGTGAATAAGAAAACGCAGGATTTAATCCATAAAAACCGCGAATTGGCCACGATGTATGAAGTGCTGCACAAGCTGACGCAAAGCCAAAGCGTTGCCGAAGCCTCCACCCACTTCCTCACCCAAATCATGTCCAACTTTCCCGCGCAGGCCGGCAGCATCCGTCTCATCGACAACAAGCGCGGCCGCATGGATTTGATTGCCCATATCGGCCTGCCCGAAGTGTTGCAAACAGAAGAAGCCTGCCAGCGGTTTGACGATTGCCTGTGCGGGCAGGCTGCGCAAAACAGCGAATGGCAGCCCATTCGTTTTCACGAAAAACATCCGGGCAGCCAGCCCTTCACCGCCGTTTGCGAGCGCTCCGGCTTCCATTATCTGAGTGTGTTCCCCATTTGCTATAAAGACACGGAATTGGGCCTGATGACGCTGTATTTCCAAAAAATGCCGGAAGAAGGTTCGGCCAATGCATTGCCCAAAGATTTGCTCAATGCGTTGTGCAACCAGTTGGGGATTGCACTCAACCATATCCGGCTGGTGGGCGAAAACCGTTTGCTGGCGGTGCTGCAAGAGCGCAACCTTTTGGCGCAGGGGCTGCACGACAGTATTGCCCAAAGCCTGACCTTCCTGAATTTGCAGGTGCAGATGTTGGAAAGCGCGCTGCTGAACGATGAAAAAGAGCAGGTGAAGGAAAACCTGACCTTTATCCGCGAGGGTGTGGAAGAGTGTTATGACGATGTGCGCGAGCTTTTACTGAATTTCCGCACCAAAATCACCAAAAAAGAATTCCGCGAAGCCGTGGAAACGCTGACGCAACGGTTCGAGCAGCAGACGCATGTCCCGGTGGCGGTGGAGTGGCATGGCGAAGGTTTGCCGTTGTCGTCCGACCAGCAGTTGCAGTTTATTTTTATTTTGCAGGAAAGTTTGTCGAATATCCGCAAACACGCGCAGGCGAAAAACGTCCGCATCACGTTTGACCTTGAAAAAGACGTGAGCATGACGATTTGGGACGACGGGCGCGGTTTCGATGTGGAACGGCTGCACTTGCTGGCCGGCAACCATGTGGGGCTGCACATTATGCGTGAGCGTGCCAAACGCATTCGGGCGGAATTGAGCATTGAATCGAAGGAAAACCATGCGACACAGATTCGTCTGGTGTTGCCCGAGTGTGAGCGTATGTTAGAATAAGTCAGATGATGTAATGATAAAGACGGATAAAGAATAATGAGCGAGAAAATACGGATTCTCCTGATTGATGACCACACCTTGTTCCGAAGCGGAATCAAGGCCTTATTGGCACGTCAGACGGATTGCGAAGTGGTGGGCGAAGCGGCGGACGGCTTGAGCGGCCTGAAACTGATTGAGCAGACCCGCCCGGACGTGGTGCTGCTGGATTTGGACATGCCGGTGATGAATGGCCGCGAAACATTGGCGCAAATCATGAGCGTACATCCCGAGCAGACGGTGCTGATGCTGACGATTTCCGAAGACGGCGATGATTTGACCGAATGTATGCGCTTGGGCGCGCGCGGTTATCTGCTGAAAAACATCCATGCGGATTTTCTGATTGAGGCGGTGAAGAAGGCGTATCACGGCGATAATATTTTTTCGCCCGAAATGACGGCGCGGCTGGTGCAGTCGCTGATTCGCCCGCACCAGCCGGAGAGCACGCCGCTGGATGAATTGACGGCGCGCGAACTGGAAATTTTGGGGCATTTGAGCGCGGGGCACAGCAACAAAATCATTGCGCGTCATCTGGATTTGGCGGAATCGACCGTGAAAGTGCATGTGCAGAATATTTTGCGCAAGCTGGAACTGGACAGCCGCGTGCAGGCTGCCGTGTATGCCGTGCAGCACAATATTCCGCTGCCGGATTTGGAAAAACACAATAATAAATAAAGGATTGGAGATGAAAAGTAGCGCGCGGAACCAGTTTGCGGGTACGATACGGCACATTGAAGAATGGCCGCACCTTTGGCGGATTGAAGTGGAATGCGGAATGCGCACGGTATATGCCCATATCAGCAGCGCTTCTGCCGCTGCTTTGCGGCCTTTTGTGGGGCAAACGGCGGTAGTGATGGTGAAAGCGCCGTCGGTCATTGTGGTCACCGACCCTTTGCCGTTCCGTTTGTCGGCGGAAAACCAGATGACTTGCACGGTGCGGAAGGTGGAAAAAGGCGCGGTGAACAATGTGGTGGCGCTGGAAGACGAATACGGCCATTCATTGGCGGCCGCCATCACGTTGCACAGCAGCGAATATTTGGATTTACACGAAGGGCAGGAAGTGCTGGCCATGTTCAATGCCGACCAGACCACGCTGGCGGTGTTGTGAATTCGCATTGCCCGCCATCCGCCAATAAAACAATCAAAAGCAGCCTGCACTTTTATTTTGAATGTGCAGGCTGCTTTTTCATTGGCCGGAAACCGGTTTAACCGCACACGCGGCATTGCGGGTTTTTGCCGAAGCGGAAACGCTGCCATTCGCCCGACAAAGCGTTGTAGCATTGCAGCACGCCCACGGGGGAGGGCAGCCCCAGCAGCACTTTCAGCGTTTCGGCCGCCTGCGCCGCGCCAATCACGCCCACCAGCGGCGAGAATACGCCGAACACGGCACATGCGCCGTCATCGGCATGCGGCATGTCGAACAGGCAGGCATAGCACGGGCTTCCGTCCGTATCAGGGCGATACACCACCAACTGGCCTTCAAAGCGCACCGCGGCGCCTGAAATCAGCGGCGTTTTGCAGGCCACTGCTGCGCGATTGACGGCTTGGCGCGTGGCAAAATTGTCGCAGCAGTCCACCACCGCCTGGCATTGCGGCAACAAGGCGTTCAGCTGCGCTTCGTCCAGGCGTTCCGTCAGTGCGTCGATGCGGCAGGCGCTATTGCGTTGCTGCAAAAAACGTTGCATGACCAATGCTTTGGATTGCCCCACATCGCTTTCGGCATAAGCCGTTTGGCGTTGCAGGTTGGTTTCGTCAATCGTGTCGTCGTCCGCCAAAATCAGCCGCCCCACGCCCGATGCCGCCAGATAAGGCAGCACCGCCGTGCCCAAGCCGCCGCAACCCACCACCAGAACCGTGGCGCGGCAGAGCTTTTCCTGCCCTTCCACGCCGATTTCGTTCAGCAGGATGTGGCGGCTGTAACGCAGTAATTGCGCATCGGATAATTCGTTCTGCATGGCGGATTCCGTGTTGTGGGGAAAGGCGGATATTCTAGCATCAAATGGTAAAAAGCAGCCTGCACTTTGGGTGTGGTTTGGCGTGATGGTGTTTATTGCAGCCTGTTATATATTTGTTTTTCGAATAAAGAATGGTAAAATGAGAACAGGCAGGCGGAAGTTTCCTATATGTAATGCCGTTTTCGGCTAGGCCAAAGGTTATCGCTGGGTAAAGCCTCCGCTATGATGTAGGTTCGAGTCCTACCGCCGCCTGCCTCTGAATTTCACGCTGACCGCTGTTTAGCGGTTATCTCTCATTATTCGGAGATTGGACAATCCATAGGCAACAAAGCAGCCTGCACTTTGAAAATGAAAGTGCAGGCTGCTTTTTCACGTTTGCCGTGCCAATCGGTTGGGTTTACTTCATGGCCGCGCTGATGGTGCGCACGTTGTAGCGGAACAGGTCGGCATAGGTGGCTGCCGGTGCGCCGCGCGACAAAGCGTCCGAATACAGCTGACCGCCCACGCGCGCGCCGGTTTCTTGCGCAATGCGTTGCACCATGCGGCCGTCTTTAATGTTCTCGGTGAACACGGCCTTGATGTTCTGCTGCTTGATTTGGCGGATGATGTCGGCCACAGTTTGTGCTGAAGGCTGTGCTTCCGTGCTCACGCCTTGCGGTGCGAGGAAGGTGATGTTGTAGCGTTTGGCCATGTAACCGAATGCGTGGTGTCCCGTCAGCACTTTGCGGCGGGCAACGGGAATGGCACCGAATTGCTGACGAGCGTATGCGTCCAGTTGCACCAGTTGTTGCGAATATTGGCGGAAGCGGGTTTGGTAATAGCGCGCGCCGGCAGGGTCGGCTTTGATGAGGGCTTGGGCGATATTGGAGGCGTATTTCTGCATCAAAATCGGGTCGTGCCACACGTGCGGGTCGAATTCGCCGTGGTCGTGGTCGTGATGGTGGTCGTGTTCGTCGTGGTCATGGTCGTGATCGTGGTCATGATGATGGTGGTGTCCGCTGGCTTTGAGCGGCGTGATGCCTGCGCTGGCCTCAATAAACGGCACTTTGCTTTGCTGCACGGCACGCACGACATCGGCTTTTTCCAAGCCCAAACCATTCAGCAAAATCAGTTTGGCGGCAGAGATTTTGCGCAAATCCGCGCTGTTTAATTGATAAGCGTGTGCATCGGCATCCGGTCCGACCAGGGTGCTGACATGTACGCGCTCGCCGCCGATTTGCTTGGCCACGTCGCCCAAAATACTGAAACTGCTGACCACTTCCAAAGGCTCTGCGTGCAGGCTGCCTGCCAGCAACAGGGAAGCGGCAAGAAACGTCAAACGGGATTTCATGGGATTTTCCTTTGTTTGTTCGGGTTGTTTGAGGGAATAAGGTTGGGTTAGGGAGCGGATTATAGCGCAAATATGTTATATTGTAACGCATGCGCGCCAAGTAAAAACTGTTTTGCCCCACAGGAAAACTCTGCCAATCGGTTTGATGGTATGATTCGGCCTTGGGAATATTTTTTAAGAACAGGAGCTTTGATATGAATAAGACAGTATTGGCATTGGTTTTGGCGGTGTGCGCGGCAACGGCGGGTGCTGCCGATTATAAAATCGATTCGGCGCATACCAACGCGCGTTTTGCGATTGACCATTTCAACACATCGACCAACGTAGGCGGTTTTTACGGCATTGAGGGTGGCTTGCAGTTTGACGCGGCCAAACGCACCGGCAGCATTGATGTGCGCGTGCCGATGAAAAACCTGCAAACCGGTTCGGATGCGTTCACACACCACTTGAAATCTGCCGATTTGTTCAACGCGGAAAAATTCCCCGAAATGCGTTTTGTATCAAGCAAATTCCATTTTTCGGGCAACCGCGTTACGGCGGTGGACGGCCAACTGACGCTGCTGGGGCAAACCCATCCCGTGCGTTTCGCGGCGCAAAAATTCAACTGCTATGAAAGCCCGATGTTGAAAACACAGGTGTGCGGCGGTGATTTCACGGCCACCATCGACCGAACCCAATGGGGTATGAATTATTTGGTGGATGCGGGCATGACAAAAAATGTAACATTAACGCTGCAAGTGGAAGCGGCCAAGCAATAAGCCTGTTTGTTTGACCATGAAAAAGCAGCCTGCACTTCGAGGGAATGAAAAGTGCAGGCTGCTTTGATTATTGAAGTTGTGCTTTAAGGTTTGGTGGCGATAAAGGCATTGATGTTGCTCTGTTTCAGCCGTTGCAGAATGGTCTGCGCCTGCTGATAGTTCAAACTTTCAACGCGGACTTGATAAATATCGCCCTGCGCCGTTCTGGTTTTATACGATTGTGCCTTGATGCCCAACAGCGCCACTTCGGCCACTTGTTGTTCCGCCCATTGCTGGTTTTGGAACGCGCCCAGTTGCACATAGCAGCGGTGGCGGTTGGCCGTAGTTGTCGATGTGGGAGCGGGAGCAGGTGCAGAAGCTGCGGCGGGTGTATTGGTTGGTGGGGCTGCGGGTGCGGAAGCGGGTGCCGCGTAGGCAGAGACACTCCATTGGAGCAACACAAAAACGGCAGAAGCGCAGAGGGGTTTGGTCATCATTGTCAATATCCTTGTTATAAGCCGAAACCTTTGTATTGTGAAGCCCTGTCAAAGCGCAGATGCGCGGTCGGTAAAGGTTTCGAATCGGCAGATGAGTATTTCAAAATACGCAAAAACTGCATATTTACTCTAATGTAGCAAGAATAGAACTCAAACTCGAAAAATCACAAAATTTTACAATTTGTTTGATATTAATCAAATAAATCGTCCTGCGCTTGCTGCGGCAGTACCTGCATATCCGCTTGCCCTTCTGCAAATTCCACGCGCACTTTCTGCCCCAGGCGCAAGCGTTCCGCCTGCCGCACCACATGGCCGCGCGCATCGCGGACCAGCGCATAACCGCGCCGTAAGACAGAGTAGGGTGATGTGGCGTCCATGAGTTGTCGGTATTGCATAACCCGTTGTATTTTATCTTGTAAATTTTGTTTTATGGCAGCGGATAAAGCAGCCTGCACTTGCGATAAGCGTTGTTTTTGTTGCGCAATATCGGGGCGGTTGGCCGCCAGGTTGTACGCCAGTTGCTGTAATCGGTGTTGCTGCCGTTCGCACCGTTGGCGGCCGTAATGCTGCATGGATTGTGCCAAATATTGTAATGTTTTGTTTTGTTCTGCCAATTTTTGTCGCGGATGCTGAATTCGCTGTGCCAACCAGTCGGTTTTCTGCGCTGCGTTGCGGTAATGCTGCCAAGCGTACTGCTGTAAAACTTGCCCGATGTGCTGCAGACGGCGCAGATGCTCCGCATTGTTCGGGCTGACCAACTCGGCGGCGGCCGTGGGCGTGGGCGCGCGGACGTCGGCAACGAAATCGCATAAGGTGAAATCGGTTTCATGCCCCACGCCGCTGACCACCGGCAAAGTGCAGGCTGCCACGGCATAGACGACCGCTTCTTCGTTAAATGCCCACAAATCCTCAATGCTACCGCCGCCGCGACACACGATAAGCACATCGACTTCCTGCCGCTGCTGCGCGGTTTGAATGGCTTGGGCAATCTGTTGTTCGCTGCCTGCGCCTTGAACGGGGGTGGGGTACACAATCACGGGGATATGCGGCGCGCGGCGTTTGAGTGTGCTGACGACATCGCGTAATGCGGCGGCGGCCAAACTGGTCACAATGCCGATGGCACGCGGTTGTGCAGGCAGCCTGCGTTTGCGCTCTTCATCGAAAAAGCCTTGTTCCTGTAAACGCGCTTTCAGGCGCTCGTAGCGCTCGAACAGCCGCCCCAAGCCCATTTGGCGCACTTCGTTCACGGTGATTTGGAATTCGCCGCGCGCGCCGTAAATGCCGATTTTTCCCAGCACTTCGACATGGTCGCCTTCTTTGAGCGGCTGTGCCAGGCGGGCGGCGGCGAATTTGAACAGGGCGCAGCGCACTTGGGCTTGGTCGTCTTTGAGCGCGAAATAATAGTGCCCGCTGGCGGCGCGGGTCAGATTGGAAATTTCACCGCTGACCCAATAGCCTGCCAATTCGGTTTGCAGCAAATCGTCGGCGGCGGCGTTGAGTTCGGACACGGTGAGGGTGAGTGCGGAGCGGAATAAGTCGGACATTGCGGTATGGCTGGCGGGGTAAAAGGATGAATGATACCGCGTTGGCGCGCGGCGGTTCGGGTTTATAGTGGATTAAAATTGCAATGATACGGCGTTGGCTCGCCTTGACGTACCACCTGTACGCCTTGCGGCTCGCCGCCTTGTCTCATTTTTATTTTAATCCACTATATTTGGGCGGCGGTATTTTAATTGCGTTCAATCACAAAATAATGGCATTTTAAAACCGCATATTACGGATTAACGGCATAAATTAACAAAAATATTTGCTATTATGCCGCCCTTGTATTAACAAAAGAATACCTTTAATGATGGTGGAAATAGTCAATGATGGACAGGCAAACTGTTTTAACGGCCGGTGTTGTGGCGCTGATGACCGGTGTGGGCGTGATTTTTGCGGCCGTGAGCGCGCGGCTGTATAAAGAACCGGTGGAGCCCGTGATGTGTACGCCGGCAACTGTTGTGCAAGAGCAGCCTGCACCGGCAAGGCAGCAGGGCGGCATGCCGCAGGATGTCCAAGAACTGAATTTGTCGGATGTGCAGAAAACCAAAATCCGCGTGATTGTGCAGCGTTTCCGCCCGCAGGTAACTTCTGCGCGGGAAAAGCAGCGTTCACAATATGAACAGCGCGTGGAAAAAATCCTGCGCAAACCGACCTTCGACGAGGAAGAGGCACGTTCGACCATTGCGAAATACCGGCAGGAAAATGCGGGGAAAAAACAGGAATACGCAGAACACGAATTACAGTTGATGCGCCAAAAACACGCGATTTTCCAAGTGCTGACACCGGAGCAGCAGGAACAATATCTGCACCTGCGTTCGGCACACGCGGCCTATGATGAATATTAAGCATCTTTCAAAAGCAGCCTGCACCCGATGATTGGAAGTGCAGGCTGCTTTTTTTGCCTTATTTTACCGCGTGCTGTGCCAGAATATCGGGCAGGGCGATGCCACATTGCTGCAACAACTGCACCGTTTCAAATACCGGCAGGCCCATCACGCCCGTGAAACTGCCCGACAAATGCGCCACAAAGCAGCCTGCAATGCCCTGAATGCCGTAGCCGCCCGCTTTGTCGAAAGGTTCGCCGGTGGATAGGTAGGCCGTAATTTCTTCTTCGCTCAAAGGTTTGAAGCGCACCTCGTTCACCTGCACGCAATGCACCGCGCGCCCTCCCAGCGACACGCACACACCCGTCAGCACGCGGTGGGTTTGCCCGGACAGTTGCCGCAGCATTTGGCGGGTATGTTCGGGCGATTCGGGCTTGCCCAAGATTTCATCGCCCAGCACCACGCAGGTATCGGCGCTCACCACGGGCATATCGGGCGACTGTGCGGCAACAACGCGGTTTTTCTCCACCGCCAGCCGCGCCACGTAATCTTCGGGCGCTTCGCCGTTTTGCCGCGCCTCGTCAATATCCGCAGGTTGCTTTTGCACCTGAAAACCCAGCTGCGTCAAAAGTTCGTGGCGGCGCGGGCTGCCCGAAGCCAGAATCAGAGAAATCGGTTGCATGATAAATCCTTTTTAAATCAATCATAAATAAAGTGCAGGCTGCTTTTGAATACGATCAAAGCAGCCTGCACTTTCATGGGTGCGGCGAAGGCTTAATGATGATGGCCGTGCGCGCCGTGGCTGTGGCCGTGGGCGATTTCGTCCGCAGTGGCCTCACGCACCGCTTCCACTGTGGCCTTAAAGCGGATTTTCATGCCGGCCAGCGGGTGGTTCGCATCCACCACCGCTTTGCCGTCCGCCACGTCGGTTACGCGGTACACCAAAACGCCGCCGTGTTCCGGGTCGTCCGCCTCGAACATCATGCCCGGCTCCACTTCGACAGGGAAAACTTTCACATCTTCAATGCGCACCAATTCAGGGTCTTGCTCGCCGAAGGCATCTTCAGGCTGCATGAACACGTCCACCGTGTCGCCCACGTTTTTCTCGTGCAAAGCCTCTTCCACCAAAGGGAAAATGCCGTCATATCCGCCGTGCAGATATTCCACAGGCTCCACGGTTTTGTCCAGCAACTGGTTGTCTGCGTCAAACATTTCATAATGCAGGGTTACCACGGAATTTTTTTGAATGCTCATAACGAATCCTCATCATTAAAATTATTGGCGGATATGCGCCAAAAAACGGGCTATCATAACATAACCTGCGTTATATAGCGTCAAATTGTTGCAAAATAGCAACATTGTGCGTTAAATTTTGTCTGTAAAAAAGACTGTTGGCTGGATATTTCTTAAGTAAAGATTATTTTTCTATTTTATGAACAATAAGATATTTTTATTTTTCAATATATGCAATATATATGCAATATTGCTGTACTTTGATGATGTGAACGAAATAGGTTGCAATTCGAAAAAAAATTATGCAGAATTCGCCGATTGCACAACGCTTTCTGTTGTGTTTTCTTTTTTCTATATGAAAAAATAGAAGCATATTTAAATTTTAAATACATTCCATTTCAATTTTGAGGGATAAACCATGAAAAAATCTTTGGCTATTGCTGCATTGTTGTCTTTGTTCGTTGCTGCTTGCGGTGACAAAGCGCAAACCGAACAAGCCGTATCTAACGCCGCTTCTGCGGTGGCTGCCGAAATGGCCTCTGCTGCTTCTGCTGCCGATGCAGCTGCTGCTGAAGCCGCTTCTTCTGCTCAAGCAAAAGTAGATGAAGCTGCTTCTGCAACTAAAGCAATGGCGGCAGATGCTGCTTCTGAAGTGAAAGCTGCTGCTTCCGAAGCTCAAGGTGCATTGTCTGCATCTGCTCCTCAATAATTTGAGCCGTGAAAAGGCACCGCCGGTGTCTTGTGCGCTTTACAGGCCGGATACTTTGGTATTCGGCCTGTTTGTTTTGGCAGCGGGCGGGTATTGTTGCAAAATCATGGTTATGCGGCGTTGCACGATTTTGATTTTATAACGGTATCATTGGCGGCAGGCAAAAGCAGCCTGCACATCATTGAGGGAAGATTATGTTGAAAAAATGGTTGAAGGCGTGGCGCAGTCCGAAAAATAAAGAGGGCAGCGACAAAGTGCAGGCTGCCCGGCATCCGGTGGCATTGGATATTCGCAACCATGCCGTGCTGAAAGTGTTGTCCGGCCTGCACCGTGCCGGTTTTGAGGCGTATCTGGTCGGCGGTGCGGTGCGTGATTTGCTGCTGGGCAAAACGCCGAAAGATTTTGACGTGGCCACCAACGCCCTGCCGGAACAGGTGCGCGGCGTGTTCAAGCGCAGCCGGATTATCGGGCGGCGCTTTCAGATTGTGCATGTGATGGTGGGTGCAGAAACGATTGAAGTGAGCACGTTTCGCGGCGGCGGCAATGTGAAGCACAACGAGAGCGGCCGGATTGTGCGCGATAATGCGTATGGCACGCTGGCGCAAGATGCGTTTCGGCGCGATTTCACTTGCAATGCGCTGTATTATGATGTGCAAAATCAGCAGATTATTGATTTTCACAACGGATTGTCGGATATCCGCGCCAAACGGTTGGTGATGATTGGCGATGCGGCGGAGCGTTATGTGGAAGACCCCGTGCGGATTTTGCGCGCCATCCGTTTGTCGGGCAAGCTGGGTTTGACGTTGGACGAAGCCACTGCCGCGCCTTTGGCGGCCCATGCGGCATTGCTGCGCCACGAACCGGTGTCGCGCCTGTTTGACGAATTGCTAAAAATTTTGCTGTCGGGTCATGCTGCAGGCTGCCTGCGGCAGTTTCAGGCATGCGGTTTGCAGGATGTCGCCATCCACCCCATGCTCACCGCCATGCTGCGTGCCGCTGAAAAAAGCAGCCTGCACATCTGCGTGCCGGCTTTGGCCCAAACCGACGAACGATTGCACGAAGGCAAATCGGTGTCGGTCGGCTTTATTTTGGCGGCATTGTTTTGGGATGAGCTGAATGCGCGCTGGCAGGACGCGCAAACGCGGGAATCGCCCATTGCTGCCATGAATTCGGCAATGATACAATTGCGCGGCGAATTGGAACGCGGTTGGGGCGTGCCACAACGGTTTTCCGCCACCATGCGTGAAATCTGGCAGTTGCAGCCGCTGTTTGCCTATCGGCGCGGGCAGCGGGCATTCCGTTTGTTGTCGCAGGCGCGTTTCCGAGCCGCTTATGATTTTTTATGCCTGCGCGCCCGCATCGAACCCGATTTGTCGGAATTGGCGCAATGGTGGACGAAGTTCCAGTCGGCCGGCAGTGCCGAGCGCGAACAAATGGTGCAGGCGGTTTCCGAAACGGATGCCGAGCCCAAGAAAAAACGCAGACGCAGGCCGCGCCGGAAGAAACCGGCGGTTGCCGAATCTTAATTGCCGGTGGGAAAAATCACAGGGACTTCTGTTATGTTAGACCAGCTTCCGTCGTTACAAATCATTATTTACACGTTGGATTTTGTCGGCGTGGTGGCGTGCACGATTGCGGCGACCCTATTGGCGCAGCAGCTCAAATTCGATTTTTTCGGCGCGGTCATGATTTCATTTTTGGGCAGCGTCGGCGGCGGCACGCTGCGCGATTTGCTGCTGAACCGCCACCCCATTTTTTGGCTGCACGATTTGAATTACCTATATTGGATTATCGGCGTTTCGGTGCTGGTGCAGGTGTTTTACGATTATTTCAAACGCGTGGACAAAATGTTGCGCTGGTTTGACGCGGTCGGATTGGCGTCGTTTACCGTGATTGGCGCGCAGGCTGCCATTTCCCGCGGCATGAGTGCGCCGATTGTGCTGCTGATGGGGGCGATGACGGCCGTGGTTGGCGGCGTGCTGCGCGATATTGTCTGCCGCCAGATTCCGTTGGTGCTGCAAAAAGAGATTTATATCACCGCCTCGCTGCTGGGCAGTATGTATTATTTATGGCTGCCGAGCGATTGGGCGAACAGTTGGATGCGCAGCGTGTCCACCATGATTTTGATTGTGGCCATCCGCATGTTGGCCGTGTATCGCGGCTGGAATCTGCCCAGCTTGACGTGGCGGCCGAAAAAAGCAGCCTGCACATTGGAAAGGAATGTAGATGAACATTAAAACGCTTGTATTTTCGTTATTGGCCGCCGGCATTGCCACATCGGCCTATGCGGTGGACATCCAGCGCTGGCAAACCGATGCGGGCACGCAAATCGTCTTGGTGGAACGCCACGAGCTGCCCATTGTGGACTATGCCGTGGTGTTCAAAGGCGCAGGCAGCACGGCCGAACCCGAAGGCAAAAGCGACATCGCCTCATCCACTGCCGCCATGATGTTGCGCGGCACGGCCGATTTGAACGAAGAACAATTCATGGAGAAAGCCACCGATTTATCGACGCACATGGAAGGCAGCAGCAGCCCGGAATACAGCATGATGAGCTTCCGCAGCTTAAGCCGCGCCGATGCATTGGACGAAACCGCCAAATTGTTCGGGCAGGCCGTGAGTGCGCCGCGTTTTGATGCCGCCGTTTTGACCCGCCTGCAAAACCAAGCCGTGGTGTCGTTGAAACAATCGCAAGCCTATCCCGGCTATCTGACCCAGCGCGAATACACCCGTTTGAATTACGGCAGCCACCCATACGGCAAATCCGCCAACCGCAGCGAGCAAAGCATCCGCGCCGTGCAGCTGGGCGATATCGAACAGTTCCACCGCCAATATTACGCGCAGGACAACGCCATCGTATTGCTGGTAGGCGATGTGAACCGTGAAGGTGCGGAAAAATTGGTGCGGCAAACTCTGGGGCAGCTGCCTGCACATGCGGCACGGCACGCCGCAACACCGCCTGTGAACGTGGAAGGCGGCAAAATCCGCAGGCTGCCTTTCGCACACAGCGAGCAGGCCAGCATCAAGATTGGCCTGCCCGTGCTGAAATATGACGACCCCGACTATTTCCCATTGATGGTGGGCAATTATGTATTGGGTGCGGGCGGGTTCGATAGCCGTTTGATGAAAGTGTTGCGCGATAAACATGGCTATACCTATGGCGCCACCAGCAGCTTTGTTGCGTATGAACAAAAAGGCCCGTTCACCATCAGCTTCACCACCAAGCGCGAGAACAGCGAAAAAGCATTGCAGGCTGCACAACAGGTGTTGGCGGCATTCGTGGCGGAAGGCCCGACGGCAGAGGAACTGAAACAGGCGCAAGACAATATGACCGGCAGCTTCCCGCTGAATTTCGACAGCAATGCCAAGCTGATTCATATGCTGGTCGGCGTTGCCGTGCATAACCGGCCGAACGATTGGCTGGATACTTATCCGGCAAAAATCCGGGCGGTAACGGCGGAAGATGTTCGCCGCGCGTGGCAAAAACACATTCAGCCCAAACAGATGAATGTGGTCGTGACCGGCGGTGTGTCATCGTCTAAATAAAATTCAAAGCCACGAAAAAGTGCAGGCTGCTTTTGAAATTTATCTAAAAGCAGCCTGCATTTTTTTCTCCGGTAATATGCAATAAAAAACCGCACCCGATAGCCAATGCTCGAGTGCGGTTTCTTCACAGGACTAGTGTACGTCTTTCCAATATTCTTTTTTCAGGAAGTAGGCCAACGGCAGCAATACCGCCAACAAGAACATCAAAACGACATAACCGATTTGCTTGCGCTGAACTTGCGCAGGTTCGGCCATATACGACATAAAGTTGGTCAAATCGCGCGCATATTCGTCGTATTCTGTGGTAACGACGGAGCCGTCTTTCGCCATGCGTGTCAATTTGCCGGCGCTCTCCCAAACCAGAACGGGTTTGCCGTGTTCATCCAAAACAGGCTTACCTTTTGCGTCCAGTTTCACGGCGCGGATGCCTTGTTGTTCCCACAAAACGTGCGGCATACCCACTTTGTCGAATACCAGGTTGTTCCAGCCGGTCGGGCGTGTCGGGTCTTTGTAGAAGCCGCGCAGATAAGAGTAGATGTAATCCGCGCCGCGTGAACGGGCAATCAGCGTCAAATCAGGTGGCGCTGCGCCGAACCATTTTTTACCGTCCGCAGGTGACATGTGCGCTTGCATCACATCACCCACTTTATCGGTGGTAAACATCAGGTTTTTCTTAATGTCGTCTTCCGACAAACCGATGTCTTTTAAACGGTTGTAACGCATGGCCGAAGCAGAGTGGCAGGACAGACAGTTGTTCACAAAAATCTGTGCGCCGCGTTGCAGGCTGACTTTATCGCGCGGGTCGATAGGGGCGTGGTCGTAATCACCGCCGCCGGAAGCTGCCGCAAAACTGATAGGTGCCACCAAAAGCAAGGCAGCAATTGTGTTCTTAAATGTTTTTTTCATTTTCACTGCCCTCGTTAAATATTGGTTGCAAACAAGTATGCGCCAATAAAGGTAATGATGACATAAACAAAGAATTGGATTTTTTGTTTGGTCGTTCCCATGGTGACACGTTCTGGAACAGGTTTGTCTTTGTCCAGTTTGGTGTACACCGGCATCAGCAGGAAGAAGGCAAAGTAAACCACGGACAGGCCGCGCGCTACCCAAGTACGTACATCGTTTGCCACCATCGCACCCAGAATACCCAAGCCGATGAAGGAAATGATGAACAGTACCAGCATGAATTTGAATACCGGGCCGCGATAACGTACGGATTTGGTAGGAGAGCGGTCAAGCCAAGGCAGCAGTGCAATCAGGATAACGGCCGCGCCCATGCCGATAACGCCCCAAACTTGTGTGCCGGCGAATGACGGGATGGCGCGCAGAATCGCGTAAAACGGCGTGAAATACCATACCGGCGCGATGTGCGGCGGCGTTACCAACGGGTTGGCGGGGTCGAAGTTGGGTTTTTCCAAGAAATAGCCGCCGCCCTCAGGTGCGAAGAACATAACGGAGCAGAAGACAATCAGGAAGACCACCGCGGCCAAAATATCTTTTACGGTGTAGTAAGGATGGAACGGGATGCCGTCCAAAGGAATGCCGTTTTCGTCTTTCAGTTTTTTGATTTCTACGCCGTCAGGGTTGTTCGAGCCGACTTCGTGCAGGGCAATCAAGTGCGCCACCACCAAGCCGATCAATACCAAAGGCACGGCAATCACGTGCAATGCGAAGAAGCGGTTCAATGTGGCATCGGAAACGTTGAAGTCGCCGCGAATCCAAGTGGACAGGTCGGGGCCGATCACGGGAATCGCACCGAACAGGTTAATAATCACCTGTGCGCCCCAGAACGACATTTGACCCCAAGGCAGCAGGTAGCCCATGAAGGCTTCCGCCATCAATGCCAAGAAAATCAGCGAGCCAAATACCCACACCAATTCGCGCGGTTTTTTGTACGAGCCGTAAATCAGGCCACGGAACATGTGCAGATATACCACGATAAAGAAGAACGATGCACCGGTGGAGTGCATGTAGCGGATAATCCAGCCGCCGGACACATCGCGCATGATGTATTCGACTGCGGCAAAGGCCACCGGCAGGTTTTGCGCGTTGGTTGTGCCGTCGGGCTTGAAGTTCATGGTCAGGAAAATACCGCTCACGATTTGGATGACAAGTACCAACAGAGCCAGCGAGCCGAAGAAATACCAGAAGTTGAAATTTTTCGGTGCGTAGTATTGCCCAACGTGTTCGTTGTACATTTTGGTCAGGGGGAAACGAGCGTCCACCCAGCCCAGCAATGCTTTGAGTTTGCTGTTTTTTTGGTTTTCCATAGTGCGCCCCTTAATTAGTCTTCGCCAACTAGAATAACGTTGTCATTCAGATATTTGTATGGAGGAATGACCAGATTGGTCGGTGCAGGAACGCCTGCATAGACACGGCCGGCCAAGTCGAATTTGGAGCCGTGACAGGGGCAGAAGAAACCGCCTTTCCATGAGCCGCCGCCCAAATCTGCCGCGCCGACATCTGGGCGGTAAGTGGGCGAGCAGCCCAAGTGGGTACAGATACCGATGGCCACCCAGATGTTTTCTTTAATGGCGCGGGTCGGGTTTTTGCAGTATTCAGGTTGCTGATCCGCAGTGCTGGCAGGGTCTGCCAATGCGCTGTCGAGAGAGGGCAGGTCTTTCAGCTGAGCCGGTGTGCGGTGCAGCACGAAAATGGGCTTGCCGCGCCATTCGGCGATGGTAAGCTGGCCTGCTTCGATTTTGCTGACATCGACTTCGATCGATGCACCTGCCGCTTTCGCTTTTTCGGACGGGAACCAGCTGGCGGCCAACGGTGTTGCCACGCCTGCTGCGGCGATTGCGCCGGCACCTGCGGTGGCAAGTGTCAAAAAGCGGCGGCGTCCTTGATTGATTTCTTTGTTATCCATGTTATTCAGTCATCCAGTGTTTTTGGCGCATTGTTTTTGCGGACAAAGACTTTGCGCGCTGGTGAGTGGAAAGTGCCTTTAAATATAAACTCCGCAATTTTACCTGATTTTTTTCGAGAACTTAAAGCAATATTTAAAATTAGGTAAAGATTTTTGTGTTTGATTTGATTTTCCGCAGATTTTTTTCAAATAAGCGGGTGCAGGCTGCTTTTTTACAATTCATAAATCTGCGGCGCTGCAACGCTGTCGTTCCGTTGTCGAAATATGGCATCGGAAAAGTGCAGACTGCTTTTGAAGGTCGGGCGAAAGCAGCCTGCACATGAATAAACCGGCGGCGGCCAATTTGATTTATAGCGTGGCACGCAGGGCTTGGTCGATGTCGGCATAAATGTCGTCAATGTCTTCGATGCCCACCGAAAAGCGCAGCAGGCCGACTTTGATGCCGAGCGCGATTTTCAAATCGTGCGCCATGCCGCTGTGCGATTGCGAATAGCAGTGGTTCACCAGGCTTTCCACGCCGCCCAGGCTGCTGGAAAGCTGCACGGTGTGCAGGTTTTTGATGACGGTGTTCACGGCTTCGCGGCTGTCGTTTTTCAGGCAGATGCTGACCACGCCGCCGAAACCGCGCATTTGCCGTTTGGCCAATTCGTGGTGTTCGTGCGAGGGCAGGCCGGGGTAGTATACGCGCTCGACGGCGGGATGGTTTTGCAGGCGCTCGGCGAGGATTTGCGCGTTTTCCATATGCTGCTTCATACGGACGACCAGCGTTTTGATGCCGCGCAGCACGAGCCAGCAGTCCATCGGACCGGCCACAGCGCCCGTGTTCACCATCATGTGGCGCATTTCCTTGCCCAATGCCGCGTCTTTCACGGCTGCCACGCCCATCAGTACGTCGGAGTGGCCGCACAGGTATTTGGTGGCGGAATGGAAGACGATGTCGCAGCCCATGTCCAGCGGGTTTTGCAGATAGGGCGTGGCGAAGGTGTTGTCGATGCCGACCCATGCGCCGTGTGCTTTGGCTTTGGCGGCTACGGCGGCGATGTCCACCAGCCGGAGCAGCGGATTGGACGGGGTTTCCAGCCAAACGAGTTTGACGCGGTGTTCCGCCAGCAGGCTGTCGATGGCATCGGGTTGCGTTAAATCGGCAAAAATCACGTTTACGCCCCATGCGGCATACACTTGGGTCAGCAAATCGTGGCTGCCGCCGTAAATGTCGGACACGGCGATGACGGTGTCGCCGGGGCGCAGGACGGTACGGAAAATGCAGTCGATGGCCGCCATGCCGCTGGAAAAGGCAAAGCCGTGCGTGCCGTGTTCCAGTTCCGCCACGGTGTCTTCCAATATCTGGCGCGTGGGGTTGGACAGGCGCGAATAGCGATGGGGGATGTTTTCGCCCAATTCGTGTTGGACAAACATGCTGTTTTGGTACAGCGGCGGCATGATGGCGCGGTTGTGTTCGTCCGGATTGTAGGCGGCGTGGATGGTTTGGGTGGCGAATTTCATGGCGGGTTCTCCTGTTGGGCGGTGCCGGTGCAAAAGCAGCCTGCACTTGGCATTTAAAGATAATCAAACGGTGCGATTGTATGCCAAAATACGGTGAAGTGATATACTGCGCGCTACTCAAAACGGTAGCCATTCTTATTTGCCGGAAGCAAGAAGTGCAGGCTGCTTTTAACAGCATACAAAACCTTTGCAGAATCGAGCGTTACGGCTGCGGGGCTTTGGTACACACCAACGAGGAATTATACGGCATGAACGCCATTGCAGACGTGCAGAGCAGTCAAGATTTACGCAATATCCCCATCGACCAAGTCGGGATTAAAGATTTGCGCTTCCCCATCCGCATCCAAAGCCAAAGCGGAGAGCAGTCCACCGTGGCGCGGCTGACCATGACGGTCTTCCTGCCGGCCGACCAAAAAGGCACGCACATGTCGCGCTTCGTGGCATTGATGGAGGAGCAGCAGGCTGCATTTTCCGCCGCAGAATTGCAGCGATTGACCGAAAAAATGCTGGCACGGCTCGATTCGGACGCAGGGAAAATCAGCGCGTCGTTCCCGTTTTTCCGCACCAAAACGGCCCCCGTTTCCGGCATACGGTCATTGCTGGATTATGACGTGTCGCTTTCCTGCGAAATCCGCAACGGCGCCGCAAAAAGCAGCCTGCACGTTGTCGTGCCCGTTACCAGCCTTTGCCCATGTTCCAAAGAAATCTCGCAATACGGCGCGCACAACCAGCGCTCGCACGTTACCGTACGCCTGCACACCAACGCGCCCGTCGAAATCGAAGAAGTGCTGGATTGGGTGGAAGGGCAGGCGTCCTGCCAACTTTACGGTCTGCTCAAACGGCCGGACGAAAAATACGTGACCGAACGTGCATACGACAACCCGAAATTCGTGGAAGACATGGTGCGCGACATCGCCTTGATATTGCAGCAAGATGCGCGCATAGAATCCTTTGAATTGGAAAGCGAAAATTTCGAATCCATCCACAACCATTCGGCTTATGCAGTGATTTGCTGGCAGCGGTGAACCCAAAAGCAGCCTGCACATTTGTCGCACGGAACGGGGTAAATTGTAAAAAAATACAGTAAATCGCACTATTCTCTTGAATAGAAAAACATTATTAGGGATAATACGCAGTTTTACTGGATTTACAAAAGGTACAGCCATGACATTAACCAAAGCAGAACTCGCTGATATATTAGTAGAAAAAGTCAGCAGCGTAAGCAAAACCGAAGCAAAAGAGATTGTTGAACTGTTTTTTGAGGAAATCCGTTCCGTATTGGCACGCGGCGAAGAAATCAAAATTTCCGGCTTCGGCAATTTCCAACTGCGCAACAAACCCGAACGTCCGGGCCGCAATCCGAAAACCGGCAAAGAAGTGGCCATTTCGGCGCGCCGCGTCGTTACTTTCCATGCCAGCCAAAAATTGAAAGGCATGGTGGAGCATCACAGTGAAGCCAATAAAGCACGATAATCCGCAGGCGATTCCCGCCAAACGGTATTTCAGCATCGATGAAGCCTGCGCCGTTCTCGACATCGACCGCGCGCAGCTGATGGAGTGGCAGCGCCAGGAAGGCATGCTGCTGGGCAAGGGCGCAAACACCTTAACGCGGCTTGACGTGTTGAAACTGCGCCAGTTGCGGCACAGTATCGGTGATTATTTTGCGCGCGGCTCGCTGGATGCGCAGGGCAATCCCGTTATCGGTGCGGACGAGATGCGCGAACACCTGGCAGGGCTGCTGGGCGACATCGAAAAAACGCTTGCCAATTAAAAACAATAAATCTATAATCCGAACTCTTTTTCAGTCGGAGTGTGGCGCAGTCTGGTAGCGCACTTGCATGGGGTGCAAGGGGTCGAAGGTTCGAATCCTTTCACTCCGACCAATGAATTTAAGGGCTTAACTTGAATGAAGTTAAGCCCTTTTTCCATGCCTGTTTTCCTTATATTTTTTCAAGTGCAGGCTGCTTTGGGGAATGCGGATTTATGCGGCTTCCGTGGGCAGGGTGTCGCCGTTGTCGAACACCAAAACACGTTCGGGGAAGCGCAGTGCGCCCAGTCGGTGTTGCGATTGGCTGGCGCAGATGTTGCGTTTGCGGTCGCGCCAGCGTGCGCCGACAGAGAAGTCGATGCAGAACACGTTGCGGCGCGCGCCGTGCCAATGGTGGGCGGGGACGGTGAAGATGCCTTCGCGGTGCTTGGCGCGTGCGGCGTGGGGATGGAAGCAGCGCCAATAATGGCCAATCACGACGGGAATCGGGTCTTGGTAATCGTTCCACCACGGGTTGCGCACGGAGAACCGCCAACGCCCGCCGGCGAAAAAAGGTTCAGCGGTGGTTTTTTCAATGCCGCAGGTGAGCGTGCGGATGGGGTGGTAGCTGCTGCGGTACACGTCGTGCGCGGCGGTGGCGGGCAGCATGGCAGGCGGGTTGCCGTGGTTTTCCAGCGTGTGCGCGTATTGCCGCTGTTCGTCCAGATATTGGTCGTACCACGGGGTGTGTTTGATGCAGCATTGCAGTTCGTCGTCCCATTCCTGATAAAGATCGACAATGTTGCGCTGCTGCTGCGAACGGATTTTTTCGATGGCGTCCGGCAGCCAGGCGGCATGGACGATGCGCAAATCGCCGCGCTGCAAAATGAGCGGCTGCCGTGCCAGCAAATCTAGGAATTCGGCGTGGCGGCAGTCGGGCAGTTTGCGCCAGGGGGCGTAGTTGCGGCTGTCGTGTTCGTAGCGGTGGGTGAAAAACCAGCCGGAGCCGTCTTTGGCTTCGCCGGTGAGCAGGTTGAGTTCGTGGTTGCCCAGCACCATGAAGGCATTGCCGGCGGTATGGGCTTCTTTGAACCATTGGAGCACGGCGGGGGAGTCGGGGCCCCTATCGACCAGGTCGCCCACAAACACCAGTTTGCGGCCTTGCGGATGCCTGCCGTCGGGTGTGTAGCCCAGATAGTGCAGCAGGTTTTGCAGGGCTTCGAATTGTCCGTGAACATCGCCGATGATGTCTAACGGTGTGTTGGGGAGGGTTTGTATCAGCGACATGGTGCAGGCTGCTTTTGATGGGGTTACGGTTGGAGGTAATCGGCTGCCAGTTTAACATAATGTGCCGCCGAATATAGAAAATGTGCGCGTTCCGCATCGGTCAGTTCGCGCACGGCGACGGCGGGCGAACCCATATACAGGAAACCGCTTTTCAGGCGTTTGCGCGGCGGCACCAGGCTGCCTGCACCAATCACCACTTCGTCTTCCACCACCGCGTCGTCCAGCACAATGCTGCCCATGCCCACCAACACGCGGTTGCCGATGGTGCAGCCGTGCAGCATGGCGTGGTGGCCCACGGTCACGTCGTCGCCAATCAGCAGCGGCGAGCCTTCGGGTTTCTGTTCGGTTTTGTGCGACACGTGCAGCATGGCCAAATCCTGAATATTGCTGCGCCGGCCGATGTGGATATGGTTCACGTCGCCGCGAATCACGCTGCCGCACCACACGGAGCTGTCTTCGCCCAGCCGCACATTGCCAATCACGGTGGCGGACGGGTCGATATAAACATTGGGCGCGATGTGCGGCAGGTAATGCAGATAGGGGCGGACGGATGGCATGAACAATTCCTTGTCTATATATAGTGAATTAAAATCGCAATGATACGGCGTTGGCTCGCCTTGACGTACTACCTGTACGCCTTGCGGCTCGCCGCCTTGTCTCATTTTTATTTTAATCCACTATAAAAATCAATAATATATGGAAAATTTGGCGGCTTCAAAAGCAGCCTGCACCTTATTCGCCGATGCTGTGGATGCGCCAACCTGCCGCGCTGTCGTAGCTGATGCGCGACAGGCTGGCATTGGGCACGCTGCGGTAGGCGGTCGATTCGGGGTCGATACATTTGAGCAGCGCGGTAATCGCCATGCCGTGCGACACCACCAGCACATGCGCGTTGTTGGGCGATGCGTCTATCACGGCGTCCATGCCGCGTTGCAGCCGGGCAATGAAGTCTTGTTCGTTTTCCGCCTGCCGTGCCGGGTCGATGCGCGACACGGTTTCCGCCAAGCGGTGCGTTTTGCCGTGGCGGTAGGCATATAGCCAGTCGTCCACGTTGTCGAAGCCGTTTTCCTGCGCCAGGCGTTGTTGCAGTTGCAGGCTGCTTTGCCGCTCGAAGCCGCCGAAACGGTACTCGCGCAAATCATCCAGCGCCTGTATCGGCAAATCGCCTTGTTGCAAGGTGTCCAAGAACAGCTGCGCCGTGGCCTGCGTGCGCGCCAGCGTGCTGCAAAACGCCGCATCGAAACGCTGTGCGTAATGCTGCGCAAAATACTGCGCCGACTGCACAATGCCCGCCTTGCCTTCTTCCGTGAGCGGCGAATCCGCCCAGCCCTGAACCAAACCTTGGCGGTTGAACTCGGTCTGCCCGTGCCGCATCAGATAAATATGTAAACGCATTAGCCGATTTCCCATTTTTAAAACCGAAACGGCGGTATTTTAACGCAAATTGCCGTTGGCCGCGTTGAAAGCAGCCTGCACCCTGCGTTTTTGTCGTTTTCGTTATTTGCCGCGCAGCAAGACAAGGGAAATGGCGACCGTGCCAAGGTTTGCAGTGTAAAGCCGTGCAGGCTGCTTTTGCACGCCGCCCAACCGCACCGAAAGCAGCCTGCACACGGTTTGCCGCCGTGCTAAAATACGCCCTTTTTTACGATTGCCACCACCATGTCCGCCACCGCCCAACGCATCTTACAAGACACCTTCGGCTACCCCGCCTTCCGCGGCAGGCAGGCCGAAATCGTCGAAACCGTGGCGCAGGGCGGCAGCGCGCTGGTGCTCATGCCCACGGGTGGCGGCAAATCGCTGTGTTATCAAATCCCCGCGCTGATGCGAGAAGGCGTGGCCGTGGTCGTGTCGCCGCTGATTGCGCTGATGGACGACCAAGTCGCCAACCTGCGCGCCGCCGGTGTCCATGCCGCCGCCGTCCATAGCGGCACGCCGCCCGAAACGGTGCGGCGGCTGGCGGACGATATCCATGCAGGCAGCCTGAAACTTTTGTATGTCGCGCCCGAACGGCTGGTGACCGAACGCTTTTTGCGCTTTCTGGACAACACCGCCGTCAGCCTGTTTGCCATTGACGAAGCGCATTGCGTGAGCCAATGGGGGCACGATTTTCGCCCCGAATACCAACAGCTCGGCATTTTGGCCGAACGTTATCCAAACGTGCCGCGTATCGCGCTCACCGCCACCGCCGATGCGGAAACCCGCGCCGATATGAAGCACTATCTCAAATTGGCCGATGCGCCGGAATTTATTTCCAGTTTTGACCGGCCGAATATCTATTATCAAGTCATGGAAAAGAACAACGGCAAAAAGCAGCTGTTGGATTTCATTCAAAAACAAATGCACGGTCAAAACGGCATTGTGTATTGCTTAAGCCGCAAATCGGTGGAAGACACCGCCGCCTTTTTGTGCGAAAACGGCCTGAACGCCGTGCCGTACCATGCCGGCATGAGCTTGGAAACACGCCAGCACCACCAGCACCGTTTCACGCACGAAGACAACATCATCATTGTGGCCACGGTGGCTTTCGGCATGGGAATCGACAAGCCCGACGTGCGCTTTGTGGCGCATTTGGACATGCCGCAGAGCATCGAGCATTTCTATCAGGAAAGCGGCAGGGCGGGGCGCGACGGCCTGCCCGCGGTGAGCTGGCTGTGTTACGGCATGAACACGCTGGTATTGCTGAAAGAGCGCATTGCCGAAAGCCAGGCTTCCGATTTTCAAAAACAAATCGAATTGCAAAAACTCAACGCCATGTTCGACGTGTGCGAAACCGCTGCCTGCCGCCGCCAACTGCTGCTGCGCCATTTCGGCGAAGAATCCGCCCCCTGCGGCAACTGCGACAATTGCCTGCACCCGCCCGAACGGTTTGACGGCACGGAACTGGTGCAAAAGCTGTTGAGCTGCGTGTACCGTGTCGGGCAGTGCTTTGCGGCGGGTTATGTGATTGACGTGTTGCGCGGCAAAGACGGCGACTGGGTGCGGCAAAACCGCCACGAGCAGCTGTCCACCTTCGGCATCGGCAGCACATTGAGCGACAAAGATTGGCGCAACGTGGTGCGGCAGTGCATCGGGCTGGGGCTGCTGACCAACGACATCCACCGCCATCAGGCGCTGATACTGACCGAAGCCGCATTGCCCGTGTTGCGCGGCGAAGAAACCGTGCTGCTGCGGCCGCTGAAACGCGACAAGGCGGCCACCCGCGTGGCCAAAACCGACAACTGGCTGCGTACCGAGCGCGAAGAGCGGCTGTGGCAGGCGTTGCGCCAATGGCGGCTGGCCAAAGCCAAAGCGGACGAAGTGCCGGCCTATGTGATTTGCGGCGATAAAACCCTGCGCGACATTGTGGAAAAGCAGCCTGCACATTTGGCGGACCTGCGTGACGTGTACGGTTTGGGCGAGGCGAAAATCGAAAAACTCGGCGGCGAAATTTTGCGCGTGGTGGCGGAACACCGCGCGGATTAAGCGCGGCCGCCGCAGCATTGCGAAGGCAAGTGCAGGCTGCCTTTGCCGAATCCGAAAGCAGCCTGCACTTTTTTAATTCAAACAATATCAAATAGATACGGATATTTATGTTCAAAACCTTCTTTCTCGACAAAAAATGGTGGCGCTGGTCGCTGGGCGGCACGCTGGTGATTTTGCTGGTCACCTGGTGGCGCGTGTCGCTGGACGTGCAAATTACCGACTGGTTCGGCACGTTTTACGACACGATTCAGTCGGTTTTGCAAAAACCCAACAGCATGTCGTTTGGCGATTTTTTGAAGCTGGTGCTGCAATTTGCGCTGCTGGCGGCGGTGTATGTGGTGATTGCGGTGCTGCTGGAATTTTTCGGGCGGCATTACATTTTCCGTTGGCGCGAGGCGATGACGGACTATTATCAGGCGCATTGGGACAAGGTGCGCCATATCGAGGGCGCTTCACAGCGTATTCAGGAAGACACGATGCGCTTTGCGAAGATTATGGAGGCTTTGGGCGTGAGTTTCCTGAAAGCGGTGCTGACGCTGGTGGCGTTTTTGCCGATTTTGTGGGATTTGAGCGAGAAGATAACGGAAATACCGTGGATTGGGCATGTGGACCATGCGCTGGTGTTTTTGGCGGTGCTGTTTTCACTGTTCGGCACGGTGGCTTTGGCTTTGGTGGGCGTGAAGCTGCCGGGGCTGGAATTCAATAACCAAAAGGTGGAAGCGGCCTACCGCAAAGAATTGGTGCTGGGCGAGGACGACGGCAACTGCGCCCGTCCGCCCGTGTTGAAAGATTTGTTCCACGCGGTACGCAAAAACAATTACCGCCTGTATTGGCATTATATGTATTTCGATATGGCGCGCTGGTCGTATCTGCAATTTTCGGTGATTATGCCGTATATCGTGCTGGCACCGAGCCTTTTGGCGGGCGCGCTCACGCTGGGCAGCTTCCAGAAAATCGTGCGCACGTTCGACAGGGTGCAGGATTCGTTTCAGTTTCTAGTGCAGTCGTGGACGACGATTGTGGAGCTGCTGTCGATTTATAAACGGTTGAAAGAATTTGAGAAACAGATTGACGCATCGGTTAGAAGATGAATTGAGAAGTGCAGGCTGCTTTTGGGCGGAATGGAAATGCAGCCTGCACATTCCCGTGTTTGTATGGACTGCATGGCGTTGTGCCGCCTACTGTGTTTATAGTGGATTAAAATAAAAATGAGACAAGGCGGCGAGCCGCAAGGCGTACAAGTAGTACGTCAAGGCGAGCCAACGCCGTATCATTGCGATTTTAATTCATTATACAATGAAAAACAGGTCAAAAAGCAGCCTGCACTTTGGTTTTCCGAGTGCAGGCTGCTTTTTTTGCCGTGTTTCCAAGCGGATTTTGCCTTGGTTTCACTGCCCGTATCCGTCACGGCCGCTTTTCTGGTCAAGGCACAAAAATACCGTGCCCGCCAACGCCATCAGCACGAACGTCAGCACCATCGCTTTGTGGTAATTTTCCTGCCCCACTTTGCCCAAGTGTTCGTAAATCAGCGTGGTGAGCGTTTGCCATTCGGGGCGCGACAGGAACAGGGTGGCGGCAAATTCGCCGATACCGGTGGCGGCGGCAAACGTCATGCCGCGCCGCAATGCGGGGGTGAGCAGCGGGCGCAGGACGTGCCATGCGGTTTGCAGCGCGTTGGCGCCGTTGGTGCGTGCGGCGGCGGCATAGTGGCGGGGCAATGCGTCCCAGGCGGACAAAACATCTTTGCTGACAAACGGATAGGCCATCAGGATATACAGCGCCAGCAATAAGTGCAGGCTGCCTGCGTGCTGCGGATAGGCGAGCAGTGCGCCGAAGGTCAGGCACACGGGCGAAATCATAAACGGCAGGAAGGTGATGCTGCGGAACAGCGCGCTGCGACGTGCGGCGGCGGCGTGCAGAATGCCCAATGCGGCGGCACCTATCAGCGCGATGCCGGAAAAACGCAGGGTGTTGCCCACCGCCGTCCAAGTGTCGCCGTCGGCCAAGATGCGCCACGCGCTGCCGGCCTGCACCGCATGCCATGCAATCGCGGCCAGCGGCAGGGCGCAGCAGCAGAGCAACAGGGCGGCGGTGAGGGCGAGCAGGGCGTATTGGTGCAGGCTGCTTGGGGCTTTGGGCGCAACCGGCCGCCATTCCGCCGCTTTGGTCTGCCGTCCGAACCACGCGTTCAATATGCCTGCGCCGGCGGTGATGGTGAGTACCAGCCAAACCAGCACGGCAGCGTGTTCCATGTCCAATTCATAAGCAATGAGCTGGTAGATTTCCACTTCGACGGTGGCGTATTGCCGGCCGCCCAATAGCAGCGCTAGCCCGAAGCCGGAAAAGCAGTAGAGGAAAATCAGGCAGCCTGCACCCGCCAGCCACGGCCGCAACACGGGCAGTTCCACATGCCAAAATTGCCGCCATGCGTTCGCGCCCAATGTTTGCGCCGCGGCCATGCGGTGGGCGGGCACGGTGAGGAATCCTTGGTAGGCCGAACGGACCGCCACGGGCAGGTTGAAAAACAGATTGCCGTACAGCAGCAGCGCGGGCGTGTCCTGCCAGCCGCGCCACAGCAGCCCGTGTTCGCCGAACAAGGCCAGCACGCCCATACCCGCCACCAGCGTGGGCATGATGAACGGCAGCATCAATAATCGCAAAATCAGCGTTTTGCCGGCAAATTGCAGCCGCGCCAGCGTCCACGCGCAGGGCAGAGACAGCATCCATGTCAGCATCACCGTGCAGGCTGCTTGCACCACCGTCCACAGCAGGCGGTGTTGGTAATACGCATCGGTAAACATTTCGCGCCAGAGCGTGCGCCCGCCATAGCCGAGCATGGACCACAGCGGCACAACGGCCAGCGTCCACAAAAACAGGGCGGGCAGGGCGGATAAGGCAAGCGTGGTCGGCAGACGTTTCATCATGGCAAAGGGGCGTTGGAAAAACGCAATGATACAGGGTTGGCGCGTAATTGCTAATGCCTGCGGCGAAAAAAGCAGCCTGCACCCCCTGCAGCTTGCCTTGCCGGCGGGATACCGCTATCATTCGGTTTTTCCAACACACTTACGATAAGAAGGAACACAACCATGGCTTTTACTTTACCTGAACTGGGCTATGCCTATGACGCATTGGAACCGCATTTCGACGCGCGCACAATGGAAATCCACCACGGCAAACACCACCAAACTTATGTGAACAATGCCAACGCCGCCGTTGAAGCATTGGGCATGCCTGAGTTTTCCGCATTGAGCGCCGACGAAGTGATTTCGCGCATTGCCGAACTGCCGGCCGACAAACAAACCGCCGTGCGCAACAACGTGGGCGGCCATGCCAACCACACATTCTTCTGGGCATCGCTGAAAAAAGGCACGGTTTTGGGCGGCAGCCTGAAAGCCGCCATCGAGCGCGATTTCGGCAGCGTGGACGCATTCAAGGCAGAATTTGAAAAAGCGGCGCAAACCCGTTTCGGTTCCGGCTGGGCTTGGCTGGTGGCCGAAGGCGGCAAACTGAAAGTAGTGTCCACGCCCAATCAAGATTCGCCTTTGATGGGCAAAGAAATTGCAGGCTGCTCAGGCACGCCGCTGTTCTGCCTGGACGTTTGGGAGCACTCATATTATTTGAAATTCCAAAACCGCCGTCCGGACTACATCAAAGAATTCTGGAACGTGGTGAACTGGGACGAAGCACAACGCCGCTTTGACCAAGCAGCCTAACCGCCGCACAAAGCAGCCTGCACTTTTCCGAATACCGCAAAGTGCAGGCTGCTTTTTTACGGATGTTTTACGGACGCATATCCAACTGCAAAAGGAGGCAGGCCGATGCCGCGGCAGAACAAACATTGGTTTTGGTATTCCGACCGGCCCTATCTGCATTCGGGCGAAATTTCCGACAGCCATTTCCGCGCATTGGGCTACCTAATGACCGGGCTGGCCGGCGCGATTAACGCGGGCGGATTTTTCGCCGTCAATAGTTTTACGTCGCACATTACCGGCGCATTGTCGCACACCGCCAACGAGTTATACGCGCGCCAATGGTTTTTGGCACTGCTGGCTATGGCGGGCGTGGTGGCGTTCGTGCTTGGCTCGGCGCACGCCAGTTGGCTGATTTTGTGGGCAAAGCGGCAGAAGTTCCGCAGCAGCTACGGCATGTCGATGTGGCTGGAAGCGCTGTATCTGCTGTTTTTCGGCCTGCTCGGCTTCGGCCTGAACCAAGGCTGGTCGCTGGTGCATCCGACCGTGTGGCTGCTGTCGTTCATCATGGGTATGCACAACACCGTGCTGACCGTGCTTTCCGGCAGCGTCATCCGCTCCACCCACATGACCGGTGCCGCCACCGATTTGGGCATCGAATTATCGAAAATGCTGTATTACCGGCGCGATACCAACCCGCGCCTGCCCTCCGTGAATGTGAACCGGCCCAAAATGCGGTTTTTGCTGGGCATATTGGGCAGTTTTATCGGCGGCGGTGTTATCGGCACGTGGGGCTATCAATATTTGGGCTACCATTTCACGCTGCCCGTATCGCTGATTTTGTTTATGCTCGGCATGAACTCGGTGGGCTACGACATCCGTATCCGCATGAAATGGCTGCTGCGGCAACGCTTGCGGCGCAAATAGCAAAAAACCTTTGCATGGGAATGAGATTCCGTGCAAAGGTTTTTTATCGGCAATCCGTTACGATTTGACTTGAACGGTTTGCGCCAGGAATTTCGCCAAATCGTCCGCCGACAATTCGGTGCTGCTGGCACAGATGCTGCTGACTTGTTTTTCAGCGGATATGTGGGCAATGCAGCTTTCGGATGTGGTGTCTTCACCGGTCTTGCGCTCGAAAGAGTATGTCATCTGCGCGTCTTTTGCTTCGCCGATTTTCACGTTGGCCAGCGATTTCTCTTTTTCGATTTGCGCTTTAATTTTGCCGAACACGGCTTTGCTGTCGCCTTCGGCTTTGCCATATTGCACGGCGGTCAGCGTGAGGTTGCGGTCGGCATCGTATTGCAACAGGGTGATTTGCTCTGCGCCCAGGTTTTCAGGGTGCAGGCTGCTTTCGTTCAGGCTGTCGCTGAAATTGCCGTCGGCCGTGAATTGGAACACGCCGTCTTTGCTGCTGATGGGGCCTGCGGGTGCGGCGGCCGGTGCGGATGCGATGGGTGCATCGGACGCGGCGATAGGTGTGGGTTGGGCATCAGCCTGTGCCTGTTGGACGTTTTCGGGTTGTCCTTTGCAGGCGGCCAGCGCCAAGGCGGCAGCCAGCATAAGTGTATAAGATTTCATGGGTATTTCCGTTGTCGATATTGAAAAACAGAGGTGGCAGGCTGCGGCTTGTTAAAAAGCAGCCTGCACGTTTAAAAATAAAAATGGTGCGGGTTTAATCGCCCAAATCCAAAACGGCGGAAGTGTACACATTCTGCACGTCGTCCAAATCTTCCAGCGCGTCAATCAGTTTTTGCATTTTTTCGGCTTCCGCGCCGCTCAATTCGGTGGTGGTTTGCGGACGCATGGTCACGTCGCCGTCTTCCGCTTTGAAGCCGGCCTGTTCCAGTGCGGTTTTCACGTTCGCCCAGTCTGTCGGCGCGGTAATCACTTCAATCACGCCTTCTTCGTCGGCAATCACGTCTTCCGCGCCTGCTTCCAAAGCGGCTTCCATCAAAGCGTCTTCATCCGCATTGGTGTAGAGCAGGTAGCCTTGGTGGACGAAGTTGAACGCCACGCAGCCGTCCGTGCCCAGGTTGCCGCCGTTTTTGGTGAAGGCATGCCGCACATCGGCCACCGTACGCGTTTTGTTGTCGGTCATGCAATCCACCATCACCGCCGCGCCGCCGATGCCGTAGCCTTCGTAACGTAGTTCGATGTATTCCACGCCTTCCAAATTGCCCGTGCCTTTGTCGATGGCGCGTTGCACGTTGTCCTTCGGCATATTGGCATCCCATGCCTTTTCCATGGCCAAACGCAGGCGCGGGTTCGCGTTCGGGTCTCCGCCGCCCTGTTTGGCCGCAATCGTAATTTCTTTAATCAGTTTGGTAAAGATTTTGCCGCGTTTTGCATCTTGACGTGCTTTTTTGTGTTGGATATTCGCCCACTTGCTATGCCCGGCCATAAAAATACTCCTTAAAACAGACAATAGATAAAACGCGTTATCATAACATATTTTTTATTTGCTGTCGGTGATGCAGGCAGGTGCAGGCTGCTTTTGCGGTCGTGCAACACTGGTAGCGCGTTTTACAAAAGACAAAATTCACAAGAATTAACGAATTTGCTTGACTCTATCGGGGTGTTTGATTATATTTGCGCTGCTTGCAAAAGAGATATTCGGACGGCTGCGTGTTTAGATTGGTTGGATTACAGTTAATTACAATCGGCTTGCTGGCAGCGGCCGCGTGGGCAATTGGGGGCGACATTCCAGCGTTTTCGCTCATATTGGGCGGCTTTTCCTATATTGTCCCGACATTTGCAGCGGTATTGCTTTTAAAATTTCTGCGCCCTTATCCTGCGCTGGCAGGGTCTGGGTTTATTCTTGCAGAAGCATTAAAAATAATATTGTGTCTGGTTTTGATGGTACTGTCGTTCGTGCTGTATGGCAGCCTGCATTTTATTGCTTACTTTATCGGGCTGTTGAGTGCCAGTCATTTCGCTTTTTTATTTTTCTTAAAGGTTCATCGTCATGGCAAGTGAAGTCATTGCGCCTGCAGATTATATCAAACACCATTTGCAAAGCTTAACCAGTCTTTCAGATGTGACCGAAGGTCAAGGTTTGCAAAACATCGCCGATTTTTCATTTTTCAATATTGATGCGATTTTCTTTGCTGTCGTGCTCGGCATTTTGGGCAGTTTCTTGCTGTGGCGCGGCGCACGCACAGCCACTTCGGGTGTGCCCGGCCGTTTTCAGGCTGCCGTTGAAATTTTGTATGAATTTGTGGACGATATGTGCAAAGGTATCATCCATAATGAACAATCGCGCAAAGTGGTTGCACCTTTGGGGCTGACACTGTTTGTGTGGATTTTCCTGATGAATGCGATGGATATGCTGCCGGTTGATTTACTGCCGCGCGTTTTCCAAGGCATGACGGGCGAACACCATGCGTTGTTGCGCGTTGTTCCTACTGCTGATTTGAATACGACTTTGGCGCTTGCTATCGGAGTTTTGCTGACTTGTATTTATTACAGCATTAAAATCAAAGGATTCGGGGGCTGGATGCACGAAATGTTTTCTGCGCCGTTCGGCCCTAAGCTTGGCCCTATCAATTTTGTAATGAATATTATGGAGTTTTTCTCCAAAACCGTCTCTCACGGTATGCGTTTGTTTGGTAATATGTATGCAGGCGAATTGGTGTTTATGCTGATTGCCTTGCTGGGTGGCGCTTGGGCGGCTTCCGGCAGTGTGAGCCTGTTGGATCCTGTGCTGTTTGTTTTCCATATTTTGGCCGGCTTGGCATGGGCAATTTTCCATATTTTGGTCATTACTTTGCAGGCGTTTATCTTTATGGCTCTGGCTTTTGTCTATATTGGACAAGCACACGACCATCACTAAGATTTAGTTTCTTTAATGTTGTTTAACCTTTCTTTTTAGGAGTTTATTATGGATGCAGGTTTGATCGCTATTGCATGTGGTTTGATTGTTTCTTTGGGCGCATTGGGTGCTTCTATCGGCATTGCAATGGTAGGTTCTAAATATTTGGAATCTTCTGCGCGTCAGCCAGAGTTGATTGGTCCATTGCAAACCAAATTGTTCTTGATTGCTGGTTTGATCGATGCGGCATTCTTGATCGGTGTTGCAGTTGCGTTGCTGTTTGCCTTCGTTCGCCCGTTTGCCGGCTAATCCGGATTAGTGTAGAACGTATTGATTAATCCCTATAACGAGGGTAGGCAAAGTGAATTTAAATGCAACCTTAATTGCGCAAGTCCTTGTATTTTTTGGATTGGTTTGGTTTACCATGAAGTTTGTGTGGCCACCGATTGCAAAAGCGTTGGATGAGCGTGCCGACAAAATCGCAGAAGGCTTGGCGGCTGCCGAGCGCGGTAAAAGCGATTTTGAACAGGCAGAAAAGAAAGTTGCAGAACTCTTGACTGATGGACGCAGCCAAGTTGCCGAAATGGTCGCTAATGCTGAAAAACGCGCAGCACAAATTGTAGAAGATGCAAAAGTGCAGGCTGCTTCTGAAGCAGCGCGCATTTCAGCCCAAGCAAAGGCGGATGTGGAGCAGGAAATCAACCGTGCCCGCGAAGCTTTGCGTGAACAGGTGGCTGCATTGGCGGTGAAAGGTGCGGAAGCGATTTTGCGTCATGAGGTAAATGAGGCGCAACATGCACAAATGCTGAGTACCTTAAAACAGGAGCTGTGAGTCTATGATAGAGTTCGCAACTGTTGCCCGTCCGTATGCCAAGGCATTATATGAATTGGCGGAGGAAAAAGCACAAACGCAGAGCTGGTTAGACGGTTTGGCTCAGCTGGCATGGCTGGTTGAACAGCCTAAAATGAGCGGCTTGCTGCAAGACTCAAGCTCTGATGCAGAGCAAAAGGCGATGGATATTATTCGGTTGATGGACGGCGTTGAGGCAGTTAAAAGCGCAGAGTTTAAAAACTTCATCTGTGTGGTTGCCCAAGAAAAACGTTTGATGGCGTTGCCCGAAATTTTCAACCATTATAAATCGCTGGTTTTGCAGAAAGATCAGGCAAAGCAGGCAATTATTTATACGGCGTATGATGTTGCCAGCGAAGGTCAAGGTGCGAAAATTGTAAGTGATTTGGAGCAGCGTTTTAACGTGCGTTTGCAGGCTACTTTTAAAACCGATCCCGAATTGATTGGCGGTGTAAAAGTGGTTATGGGCGACCAAATATTGGATTTGTCTGTGCAGGGCAAATTGCAGCAACTGTACACGACTATGATGAATTAGGAGGGTTTCATGCAAATTAATCCTGCGGAAATCAGTGATTTGCTGAAAGCTAAAATTGAAAATTTAAATACCAAAACAGAGGCGCGTACTCGCGGTACGGTGATTTCTGTTACCGATGGTATTGTGCGTGTATATGGCTTGTCCGATGTGATGCAAGGGGAGATGTTGGAGTTTCCCGGCAATACGTTCGGTTTGGCTATGAACTTGGAGCGTGATTCTGTCGGTGCTGTAATTCTTGGTGAATACGAACATATTACAGAAGGCGACGAAGTTAAGTGCACAGGCCGTATTTTGGAAGTGCCTATTGGTCGCGAGCTGGTTGGTCGTGTTGTGAATGCATTGGGTCAGCCGATTGATGGTAAAGGTCCGATTAACGCATCGAAAACCGCGCCTATCGAAAAAATTGCGCCGGGCGTGATTGCGCGTCAATCTGTTGACCAGCCAATGCAGACTGGTTTGAAAGCCATTGACTCTATGGTTCCTGTTGGCCGTGGCCAGCGCGAATTGATCATTGGTGACCGCCAAACAGGTAAAACTGCGGTTGCGTTGGATGCCATCGTCAATCAAAAAGGTACAGGCGTTATTTGTATTTACGTTGCTGTCGGCCAAAAAGCATCTTCTATCGCCAACGTGGTGCGTAAATTGGAAGAACATGGCGCAATGGAACATACCATTGTTGTAGCAGCCACAGCGTCTGAAGCCGCGGCATTGCAATTTATCGCGCCATATGCAGGCTGCACGATGGGCGAGTATTTCCGCGATATCGGCGAAGATGCGCTGATTGTTTATGATGATTTGTCTAAACAAGCGGTTGCTTACCGTCAAATTTCTTTGTTGTTGCGTCGTCCACCAGGCCGCGAAGCATATCCTGGCGATGTGTTCTACTTGCACTCACGCTTACTGGAACGTGCCGCGCGTATCAATGCCGACGAAGTTGAAAAATTGACGAACGGCGAGGTTAAAGGAAAAACGGGTTCTTTGACTGCTTTGCCAATCATTGAAACTCAGGCCGGCGACGTATCTGCTTTCGTACCGACCAACGTGATTTCGATTACAGACGGTCAGATTTTCTTGGAAACTGATTTGTTCAATTCCGGTATCCGTCCGGCAATCAATGCGGGTATTTCCGTATCTCGCGTTGGTGGTGCTGCACAGACCAAAGTTATTAAGAAATTGGGCGGCGGTATCCGTTTGGCGTTGGCACAGTATCGTGAATTGGCTGCATTCTCGCAATTCGCATCTGATTTGGATGAGGCAACTCGCAAGCAACTCCAACACGGTGAAGTGGTAACTGAATTGATGAAACAAAAACAATTCAGTACGTTGGATACGGCAGAAATGGCATTGACATTGTGGGCAATTAACAACGGTTCATATTCCGATGTCCCTGTATCAAAAGCATTGGCCTTTGAAGCGGAGTTTTTGAGTTTTGTGCGCACGCAAAAACCTGAAACTTTGGCTGCAATCAATGCATCAGGTGCGATGTCCGGCGAAGATGAACAAGCATTGTCCGATGCAATGAAATCGTTCAAGGCTTCTTACAATTACGCAGCATAAGCGTCGAAAGGAGTCTTGAAATGGCAGTAGGAAAAGAGATTCTCACCAAAATTCGCAGCGTACAAAATACGCAAAAAATTACCAAAGCGATGCAAATGGTGTCAACCTCTAAAATGCGGAAGACTCAAGAGCGTATGCGCTTGGCTCGTCCATATGCAGACCGTGTCAGCATAGTGATGAGTCATTTGGCGCAAACACAGGAAGACCACGGTATCCAACTGTTGGAATCGCGTCAGGAAATTCGTCGCGCGGGGATTATCTTAATTACAACGGATAAAGGCCTGTGCGGCGGTTTGAATGCAAATGTACTGAAAAAGTTTTTTGCTCAAGTACAGGAATACCACGAGCAGGGTGTTGCCGTTGAGGTCGTATGTTTGGGTAGCAAAGGTTTGGCTGCGTGTCAGCGCGTTGGGTTGAATGTGATTGCCAGTGTGACCAATTTGGGTGATACGCCTAAAATGGAAATCATTTTGGGGGCATTGACAGAGATATTCCAACGTTATGAGAAACATGATTTGGATATTATCCATCTGATCAGCTCTCATTTTGTTAACACGATGAAGCAGGAACCACGTTCAGAAGTGCTGCTGCCGATTGGCAAAGGTGCTTTGAGCGAACCTGTTCCCGACAAATACAACTGGGAATACCGTTACGAACCCAGTCCTGTTGCTGTGTTGGAGTATTTAGTTCGCCGTTATTTAGAGTCTGTAGTATATCGCGCATTAAGCGAAAATATGGCTGCCGAGCAGGCTGCACGTATGGTGGCGATGAAAGCCGCTACCGATAATGCCGGTAATGCGATTAAAGAATTGCGCTTGGTTTACAATAAATCGCGCCAAGCAGCAATTACTACAGAGTTGTCAGAAATTGTGGCAGGTGCGGCGGCTGTGTAAAAAGCAGCCTGCACTTTGACCAAAGAAATTAGGATACGATAATGAGCCAAGGCAAAATCGTACAAATCATTGGTGCAGTAGTAGACGTGGAATTTCCACGTGATGCAATCCCTCGTGTTTATGATGCGCTGAAGCTGGTTGATGTGGACTTGACATTGGAAGTCCAACAACAACTGGGCGACGGCGTGGTGCGTACCATTGCAATGGGTAGTACCGATGGTTTAAAACGCGGCTTAGCCGTGAACAATACTGGTGCGCCAATCACTGTGCCGGTGGGCAAAGCGACATTGGGTCGTATTATGGACGTGTTGGGTAATCCTGTGGATGAAGCAGGTCCTATCGGTTCCGACCAAACACGCGCGATTCACCAGCCTGCACCTAAATTTGATGAGCTGTCCAGCACAACAGAATTGTTGGAGACAGGCATTAAAGTGATTGACTTGCTTTGCCCCTTTGCCAAAGGCGGTAAGGTTGGTTTGTTCGGTGGTGCCGGTGTGGGCAAAACCGTTAATATGATGGAATTGATCAACAATATTGCAAAAGCACACAGTGGTTTATCTGTGTTTGCAGGCGTGGGCGAGCGTACTCGTGAAGGTAACGACTTCTACCATGAGATGAAAGATTCCAACGTATTGGATAAAGTGGCCATGGTGTATGGCCAGATGAACGAACCTCCGGGTAACCGTTTGCGCGTTGCTTTGACCGGTTTGTCTATGGCCGAGCATTTCCGCGATGAGAAAGACGAAAACGGCAAAGGCCGCGATGTATTGTTCTTTGTGGACAACATCTACCGTTATACTTTGGCGGGTACGGAAGTTTCCGCATTGCTGGGTCGTATGCCGTCTGCGGTAGGTTATCAGCCGACGCTGGCAGAAGAAATGGGTCGTTTGCAAGAGCGTATTACTTCTACACAAACTGGCTCCATTACTTCGATCCAGGCCGTTTATGTACCTGCGGACGACTTGACTGACCCGTCTCCGGCAACAACATTTGCCCACTTGGATGCGACCGTGGTATTGAGCCGTGATATTGCCTCTTTGGGTATTTATCCTGCTGTGGATCCTTTGGATTCTACTTCGCGTCAATTAGATCCGATGGTATTGGGCCAAGAACACTATGATGTGGCGCGCGGCGTACAATCAACGTTGCAGAAATATAAAGAATTGCGCGATATTATCGCCATCTTGGGTATGGATGAGTTGTCTGATGAAGACAAACTGACAGTAATCCGTGCACGTAAAATCCAACGTTTCTTGTCTCAACCTTTCCATGTAGCAGAAGTATTTACAGGCTCTCCAGGTAAATATGTTGCATTGCGTGACACAATTGCAGGTTTCAAAGCGATTTTGAACGGCGAATATGACCACTTGCCAGAACAAGCGTTCTATATGGTTGGCGGCATTGAAGAGGCTGTTGAAAAAGCGAAAACCTTAAATTAAGGAGGTTGGCATGAGTGTCATGCAAGTTGAAGTAGTCAGTAACGAAGACCAAATTTATTCAGGTGAAGCGAGTTTTGTGGTAGTGCCGACACTGTCCGGCGAATTAGGTATTTACCCGCGCCATGAACCGATTATGAGTTTGGTGCGCCCTGGTGCATTGCGTTTGACACAAGCTGGCTCTAATGAAGAAGTGCTCGTTGCCGTATCCGGTGGCGTTTTGGAAGTGCAGCCTGATAAAATTACCATCTTGGCGGACGTTGCAATACGTAGTACCGAAATGGATCAGGCGCGTGCTGAAGAAGCAAAACGTGCGGCAGAGCAAGACTTATCGCAAGCAAAAGACGGAGAGGCGCAGGCGAAGGCGCAGGCTGCTTTGGCGGCAGCGATTGCCGAGCTGAAAACTTTGGATTATTTGCGTATGCATAAGAAATAATCATCATCGGTGAAACCGTCTCTCTGCAAGGGAGGCGGTTTTTTCACATTGTTCCTTCTGAACGGGAAACATTATTATGAATAAATTTGCGGAATTGGGTTTGGGGGCGGAAATCGTTGCTGCTTTGGAAGAGCAGGGCTATCAGCAGCCCACTCCGATTCAGGAAGCCGCCATACCCAAAGCATTGGCGGGGCATGATTTATTGGCGGCGGCGCAGACCGGCACGGGCAAAACGGCGGCCTTTATGCTGCCGAGCTTGGAGCGGCTGAAACGTTATGCCAATGCCAGCGCCTCTCCCGCCATGCACCCTGTGCGCATGTTGGTGTTGACGCCAACGCGCGAATTGGCCGACCAAATCGACCAAAATACCCAGCGCTATATCAAAAACCTGCCGTTGCGCCATACGGTATTGTTCGGCGGCGTGAACATGGATAAGCAAACGGCGCAGTTGCGTTCAGGCTGCGAAATTGTCGTGGCAACCGTTGGGCGCTTGCTTGACCATGTCAAACAAAAAAATATTGTGCTGAACAAAGTGGAAATTGTGGTGCTGGACGAGGCCGACCGCATGCTGGATATGGGCTTTATCGACGATATCCGCAACATCATGCAAATGCTGCCGCGCCCGCGCCAGACGCTGCTTTTCTCAGCCACGTTTGCTCCGGCTATCCGTAAATTGGCGCAAGATTTCATGCACTCGCCCGAAGTGGTGGAGGTGGCCGCGCAAAACACCACCAATGCCAATGTGGAGCAACATGTGATTGCGGTGGATACGCACCGTAAGCGTGATTTACTGGAACGTTTGATTGTGGATTTGGGTATGCAGCAAGTGATTGTGTTCTGCAAAACCAAGCAGTCTGCCGACCAAGTGGCGCGTGATTTAGCGCGGCGCGGGCTTTCCGTCAGCGCGATTCACGGCGATAAATCGCAGCAGACACGGTTGGACGTATTGAGCCAGTTTAAAGCAGGCAGCCTGCGCGTTTTGGTAGCGACCGATGTGGCGGCGCGCGGTTTGGATATTGCCGAGCTGCCGTTCGTGGTGAACTATGAAATGCCGGTACAGGCGGAAGATTATGTGCACCGCATCGGCCGTACGGGCCGGGCCGGCGCGGATGGTGTTGCCATTTCCATGATGGATGAGTCGGAACAGAAAATGTATGATGCGATTAAGGCATTGACCGGTAACGAATTGCCGATTTCGCGTATTGAGCATTTCGAGCCGAGCTGGGAGCAGCAAAAGCAGCTTGCACCCGTTGCACGGCAGCGTTCCGAACGCGGCAGCAAACGCCAGGCGCAACGTTCCTCTGCTGCCAATGCGGAAACTGCCGCACCGCCGCCCGCACCTGTTGCACCGATGAGCAGCCGCCGCCGTGGAAGGGGGCGCCGCACTTGTGCCTTGCTGCAACCGAATTTTGGTTTGAACGCGCCACGTTCGTAAACCAGCATATCAATTTATCCATATAAAAAACATCGCATTTCCGTGCAGGCTGCTTTTGGAAATGCGATGTTTTCGTTGTGCATCAGGGCAGATTATTTATTGCTATTGCGGCTGCTGCTGTTTTTTGCCGGAGCAGGTTTGCTGGCGGCGAGGCCCAAAGAGCTCTTCCATTGGTCCGGCGCTTTGAGCAAATCCAGTGCCTTACGCAGTTGCGCGTCTTTTTCCGGATTCGGTTTGCGGCGCGAAGACAAATCTTCGTCTTTCGGTTTCTCTTCGGGTTCGCGTTTGGCGGATGAAGCCGCTTCAGAAGCAGCCTGCACCACACCGCCTTTCACATCGTCCGCGCCCAGCGGATTGCCGATGTGGCCGTTCAAATCGGCTTCTCGGCTTTCAAACACGCGGTTTTTGTCCAGCACTTCCACGTCCGGCACAATACCGGTGGCTTGGATGGAGCGGTCGTTCGGCGTGTAATACAGCGCGGTGGTCAGTTTGATGGCGCCGCCGGTCGATACGGGGATAATCGACTGCACCGAGCCTTTGCCGAAACTGCGCGTGCCGACAATCACGGCGCGTTTGTGGTCTTGCAGCGCACCGGCCACGATTTCCGAAGCCGAAGCCGAACCAGAGTTAATCAGCACCGTTAAAGGAATGTTTTTGATTTCGGCGGGCAATGCGGCCAGCGGGTCTGCGCCGGAAGTGAGCAGATAGTCTTCGGGGCGCGCTTTCAGGGTGATGGATTCGCGGTTGTCGCTGCGGCCTTTGGTGCTGACCACGGTGACATCACGCGGCAAAAAGGCGGCCGAAACGCCCACAGCGCCGTTCAGCAGGCCGCCCGGGTCGTCGCGCAAATCCAGCACCAGGCCTTTGAGCGGCGCGGCGTTTTCTTTGGTCAATGCGGCAATGGCTTCGGCCAAAGCAGGCACGGTGCGTTCTTGGAACTGGGTGATGCGCACGTAGCCGTAGCCGTTTTCCAGCAGGTGGTGGCGCACGCTGCGGACTTTGATGGTGGCGCGGGTCAGCGTGATGACGATGGGTTTGTTGGCATCTTTGCGCGACAGGGTCAGCGTAATCGATGTGCCGGGTTTGCCGCGCATCCGTTTCACGGCATCGTTCACGCTCATGCCGTGCGTGGATTCGCCGTCGATTTTCACGATAAAGTCGCCACTTTTCACACCAGCGCGTTCCGCAGGCGTGTCTTCAATGGGGGCAATCACTTTCACGAAGCCGTCTTCTGAACCGATTTCCATGCCCAGCCCGCCAAATTCGCCCGACGTGCTTTCGCGCATGTCCTGAAAATCTTTCCTGTCCATGTATTCGGAATGCGGGTCCAGTCCGGATACCATGCCTTTCACCGCATTTTCCAGCAGTTTGGCATCGGTTTGGTTGTCCACGTAATTGGCTTTGATTTGGCCATACACCTCTGCCATGGTGCGCAAAGATTCGATGGGCAGGGATTCGTTGGTGGTAGTGTTTTTCGGATTGGCGGCGAAACTTTGTGCGCCGATGCTGATGGCAACGCCGCTGAATGCGCCGAGTGTGTATAGGGCAATCGTTTTCCAAATGGGCGATTTCATAATGATTGAGCGTCTTTCTATTAAAGTGCAGGCTGCTTTGGGCGCGTGCAGAAAATAAAGCCGTAAGAATAGGCGATTTTTGGGGCTTTAACAATCATTTCAATGCAAAATTGTTCAAATTATTGCAATGTGGCGTCATCGGGCAAAGTGCAGGCTGCTTTTTGCCGAAGATTAACCGTGTTGGCCGTCTTCTTCCGCTGCTTCATAGGCCTCCACAATCTTCTGCACCAGCGGGTGGCGCACCACATCTTCGCTGGTGAAGGTGTGGAAATACAGCCCTTCCACGTCGCGCAGTTTTTCTTTGGCGTCTTTCAGGCCGGATTTGATGTTGCGCGGCAGGTCGATTTGGCTGATGTCGCCTGTGATGACGGCTTTTGCGCCGAAGCCGATGCGCGTTAAAAACATCTTCATTTGTTCGGGCGTGGTGTTCTGCGCTTCGTCCAGAATCACATACGCGCCGTTGAGCGTGCGCCCGCGCATATAGGCCAGCGGGGCGATTTCAATTAAGCCTTTTTCCAAGAGTTTGGTGACGCGGTCGAAGCCCATCAGGTCATACAGCGCGTCATACAGCGGGCGCAGGTAGGGATCGACTTTCTGCGCCAAATCGCCGGGCAGGAAGCCGAGTTTTTCGCCGGCTTCCACGGCAGGGCGCACCAGCACGATGCGCTCGATTTGGTGTTTTTCCATCGCGTCCACCGCTGCGGCCACGGCCAGATAGGTTTTGCCGGTGCCGGCGGGGCCGAGTCCGAACACAATGTCGTGGTTCAGCAGGGCGCGGATATAGCCGTTTTGGCGCGGGGTGCGCCCGCCGATGCTGCCGCGTTTGGTGTGGAAATAATAGGCGTGGTGTTCGTCGTGTTTTTCCTGGTGCGCCGCGTCCTGCGTTTTCGCTTCCACGGCGGCCAGGTTGATGTCGCCGTCTTCCAGTTCGCGCGTTTCGGCAATGTCCATCAGGGCGATAAGGGCGGCGCGCGCGGCGTGGGCATGGCTGCCTGAAAAGGTGAAGTGGTCGAAACGGCGGCTGATTTGCGTGTCCAGCGCGTGCGATAGTGTGTTCAGGTTGCCGTCCAGCGCGCCGCAAAGCCGTTGCAGGGCGGCAGGGTCGTAGTCTTGGAATTGGAGGTGGGTGGTACTCATACGGATTGGGTTTCCTTGTCGGATGTGGGTGCAGGCTGCTTTTGGGCGGCCTGTCGCCATGTGTTTACTTGTGCGATAAAGCCTTGTTTTTCGGCTTCGTCGGCAAAAACGCTTTCGGGCAGGACGATGAAGGCGCTGCCGAAAATCAGGAGGACGCTGCCTTTCATGGTTTGCACGCCGTCCAGCGCCGCCCAGCTGAACCATGAATCCTGCCGCTGCGGATAAATCTGGCGGCAGCCTGCACGGTCGGCGGTGAAGCGGCTTTCGTGTAATAAGAAGTTGCGGTGATAGATATAGCTCATCATCCGTCGGCTAAACAGTCGGCTGATGATGCCGAACACCACAAAGCAGCCTGCAATGATATAAACCGTGTTCATGCTGATGCCGGTGATGCGGTCGAGTGTGTCTTGGTCCAGATAACATTCTTCCAGCAGGGCGGAAAGCCGGGCTTGGTTGTTCAGCAGCAGGAACACCATGGCAGATAGGGCAATGACGAACGGCAGGTAAAGGCACAGCAGCGGCGAATATTGGCGCGGTGCGGTTTTGCAGTGATAGCCCGTCAGGGCATACGCGCCGTTCAGATAGTGTTCGGGCGTGGGCGGAAGGGTGTAGTCAAAGGTTTCGGGCATGGGGTGTCTCCGTTTGGGGCATGTGCAGGCTGCTTTTGGGGCAATGAAAAAGCAGCCTGCACATGATTTTGTTTACCGATAGCGCGCCAACACCGCTTTGATTTGCGGCAGGGCGGCACGCGCTGCTTGTTCGCCCAGTTGGATGGCCTGCGTTTTCTGGTCGAAACCGCCCACCGCGCCGAGCTGCTGCACTTGCGGCTTAATCACCACGCTGGCCTGACCCAGCTCTTGTTGCAGCGCCGAAATGCTCATAATGTTCAGGCTTTGGTCCAAGTAGGCAAAAAAGCCGCTGGATTCGTCCAAGCGTGCCGGGCGGGCGGAAATGTCCACCGCAATCACCACGTTCGCGCCCAAACGTTTCGCGGCCGACACGGGCACGGGCGCGGACAGGCCGCCGTCCACATATTGCTTGCCGCGGATTTCCACCGGCAGGAACACATTCGGAATGCTGGCGGACGCGCGCACTGCCTGCCCTGCGTTGCCCGAATTGAACACCGTCATTTTGCCCGTGCCGAATTCGGTGGCCACGGCGGCGAATTTCAGCGGGAACTGCTGAATCGGGCGGTTGCCCACTTTGGCGTTAATCCAGTTTTGCAGTTTTTCACCGCGGATAAAGCCGCGCGTGGAAAGCGTTAAATCGACAATATCGGCTTTTTCCATCTGGATGGCTTCGGTTTGCAGCCGCGCGGGGCTCATGCCCGAAGCATACAGGCTGCCCACCAGCGCGCCCGCGCTCGTGCCGGTAACGATATGCACAGGGATATGGTTTTCGTGCAGCACTTTCAGCACGCCGATGTGCGCAAAACCTTTCGACGCGCCGCCGCCCAATGCCAACGCCACCACCGCGCGCGGTTTGCCGCCGCCTGAAGACGGTGTGTGTTGCGAGTGCTGGGTGCTGGGGCAGCCTGCCAATCCGATGGCCGCCAAAAGGGCGATGCCGGCACGGTAAATCAAGCGCATAAAGAATCCTTTTGTCTGTTGATGGATGTGTGAAATCGGTATTTTATGCCGTTTGTTTGACGAAACCAAGTGCAGGCTGCTTTTTCGGCTTGTTCGGGGTGGGCGAAACGGCTATGATGTGCTTGGGAAGCGTTTGTTTTGTTGCAGTACCGTAAATGTAGTTTTCTCCGACCGACATTGAAAGGAACCGTCATGAACCTGCATCGCCGTTCGTTTTTGAACCTGACCGACTTCACGCCCGCCGAAATTGCCGGGCTGCTGGATTTGGCCGCCGAACTCAAAGCCGCCAAAAAAGAGGGCAGGGAAGTGCGCCGCCTGTCGGGCAAAAATATTGCGCTGATTTTTGAAAAAACCAGCACCCGCACGCGCTGCGCGTTTGAAGTGGCGGCGCGCGACCAAGGCGCGGGCGTAACCTACTTGGAGCCGACCGGCAGCCAAATCGGGCACAAAGAAAGCATTAAAGACACGGCGCGCGTGTTGGGCAGGATGTTCGATGCGGTGGAATATCGCGGATTCAGCCAGCACACCGTGGAAGAATTGGCGCGCTATTCGGGCGTGCCGGTGTATAACGGGCTGACGGACGAATTCCACCCCACGCAGATTCTGGCGGATTTGCTGACCATGCGCGAACACGCGGGCAAGCCTTTGAACCAATGCAGTTTCGCCTATTTGGGCGACGCGCGTTTCAACATGGGCAATTCGCTGCTGCAAGGTGGCGCGATGATGGGCATGGACGTGCGGATTGGCGCGCCCAAATCGTTGCAGCCGCGCGCGGAATTGGTGGAACAGGCGCGACGGATTGCCGAAACCACGGGCGCGCGCATCCTGATTACCGATAATCCTGAAGAAGCGGTGCGCGGTGCGGATTTCGTGCACACGGATATCTGGGTCAGCATGGGCGAGCTGGAAAGCGCGTGGCGCGAGCGTATCGATTTGCTGTTGCCGTTTCAGGTGAATGCGGCGCTGATGGCGAAAACAGGCAAGCCCGACACCAAATTCATGCACTGCCTGCCGTCGTTCCACAACCGCGAAACCAAGGTGGGCGAATGGATTTTCGAGACGTTCGGGCTGGACGGCGTGGAAGTGACCGAAGACGTGTTTGAAGGCGCGCATTCCATCGTGTTCGACCAGGCGGAAAACCGCATGCACACGATTAAAGCCGTGATGGTGGCCACGTTGGGCAACATGGATTAAATTGGTTTTTGAACGTGCAGGCTGCTTTTGGAAGGGTAAAAAAGCAGCCTGCACTTGGTTTGACGGGAAGATATTGTATGAACGAACCCTTATTGGCCGTTACTTCGGGCGAACCGGCAGGCATCGGCATTGATATTTGTTTGGATTTGCCGAACATGGATTTGCTGTGCCCCGTGGTGGTGCTGGGCGACGAAACCCTGTTGGCGCAACGTGCCGCGCAACTGGGGCGCCATGTTCGCATCCAACGCTGGAGCGGCGAAAAGCAGCCTGCACCCGATGCGCTGAACGTGTACCACATCCCCCTACGCGCGCCTTGCACCGCCGGGCGGCTCGACCCGCGCAATTCGCCTTATGTGGTTGAACTGCTGGACAAAGCGATGGACGGCATTGCAGACGGCGTATTTGCCGGCATGGTCACCGCGCCGGTGCACAAAGGCGTGATTAACCAGCATTATGGCGACAAAATGTATTTCAGCGGCCACACCGAATATCTGGCGGAACGCTCCGGCACGCCGCAAGTGGTGATGATGCTGGCCGGCGGCGGCTTGCGCGTGGCGCTGCTCACCACCCATTTGCCGCTCAAAGACGTGGCGGGGCACATTTCGCCCGAACTGGTGGAAAGCGTGGCGCGGATTTTGGACAAGGATTTGCGCGAAAAATTCCGCCTGCCCAAACCGAAAATCCTGCTGGCCGGGCTGAATCCGCACGCGGGCGAAAACGGCTATCTAGGGCGCGAAGAAATCGATATCATGCAGCCTGCCGCGCGGAAACTGCGCGAAATCCACGGTATCGACATCACCGACCCGCTGCCGGCCGACACGCTGTTCCAGCCGTTTTATCTGGACGGTGCGGACGCGGTGCTGGCGGCATATCACGACCAAGGCCTGCCTGTGCTGAAATATGCCGCGTTCGGCAAGGGCGTGAACATCACGCTGGGGCTGCCGTTTGTGCGGACTTCCGTGGACCACGGCACGGCGTTGGATTTGGCGGGCACGGGCAAAGCACGCTCAGGCAGCCTGCACGCGGCGGTGCTGGCGGCGTTTGAAATGGCGGGCGGCTGAATGTGCAGGCTGCTTTTGGCAACCTGTTTACACCCTTAACAAACGTTCCCGTTAATTAAAAAAGGAATTCAAATGATCTATCAATGGACCAGTGCACCGTATCTTAAATATGCCGAATATGGCGGCAAAACAGAAGAAGATGAGGCCGCCATCTCATGGGATAGTCCAATCCTGGGTACACCGCTGCCACCGTTGTCCCAATGGAAAACCCCGACACTGGTGCAGTATATCGGCGACAGGCGTATCCGCAAACCCAGAATCATTGCCGATGCGGTTTCTACCGGAGGGATTCATCTGATCAGCCAAAAAGCAGCCGATGCGCTGCACGATATTTGGGACAAACACGCCACCCTGTATCCCGTGCTGCTGGAAGACAAGCCCGAAGAGCCTTATTACATGGTGGTGGTGCATACCCTGATTGACTGTTTGGATCGGGAGAAATCCATCGGTTCTAAGGCACTCGAAGAAACCGAGCGCGGACAAAAAGGCTATTTTGATTTAGTGGACGAATGGGTGATGCGCGAGGAAGAAATCGGAGATAACGAATTGTTCGTGCTTCCCGACAGCGATACAGAAATTTATACCACCGAGGCATTCAAACAGCGGGTGCTGCAGGCGGGTCTGACGGGATTTGGCTTTGTCCGATATTCTTATGACGATGAACCCCTTATCAGCTAACCGAACATGAAAAAGCAGCCTGCACTCCATTTTCCAAAGTGCAGGCTGCTTTTTTATCGCAAATATCCTTTACCGCGCAGCATCATACAGTCCGCGCACCACGCGCCCGATGGTGGCGATGCCGTCGCGCAGCGTGGCTTCGTCTTGGGCGATGCTCATGCGGATACATTCGCGGGCGTGGCGCAGGCTGCCCGTGTCCATGCCCACGAAGAAATGCTCGCCCGGAATGATGAGCGTGCCTTCCGCTTTCAGTTGTTCATACAGTTCCTGCGATGAAACGGGCAGGCCGTCAAACCACAGCCACAGGAAAATCGCGCCTTCGGGGCGGTGGATTTTGAGCGGGTAGCCCGCAAATTCGCGTTTCAGGCAGTTGGCGGCAAAAGCAGCCTGCTTGCGGTAAAACGGGCGGATGACGTGTTGCGACAATTGCTTCAAGCTGCCGTCGCGCAGCATGGGGGTGGCAATCGCCGCGCCGAAGCGTGTCGGTGCCAGATTGATGACGGCGTTCATGCTGCTGATAGCGCGCACCACTTCGGCCGATGCCACCACAATGCCGGTACGCACGCCCGGCAGCCCGATTTTGGATAGGCTGAAACACAAAATCATATTGTCGTGCCATGTCAGCGTTGCGTCCGTGTGGATGATGCTGGGGAAGGGCATGCCGTATGCGTTGTCCACAATCAGCGGAATGCCGTGCCGCTGCGCCAATGCGTCCAGCCGTGCCATTTCTTCGTCGGTCAGTACGTTGCCGGTGGGGTTGGTGGGGCGTGAGCAGCAAATTGCGCCGATTTCGCCCGTGTCCCATTCGGGCAGGTGTTCCAGCGTTTCAAAATCGACGCGGTATTTGAAGAAACCGTCCTGTCCTTCGTGCTGCACGTCTTCCATTTGCGGCGGCACGGACAGGAAGTGCTGCCCGTCGATATGCGCGTCGGCATAGCCCACATATTCGGGCGCGAGCGGCAGCAGGATTTTTTTGTCGCCGCCTTCAAATGCGCCGCCGAATAGGTTGAACAGGTAGAAAAAGGCGTTTTGCGAGCCGTTGGTCAGGGCGATGTTGTCGCGCGTGATGTGCCAGCCGTATTCTTGGCGCAGGAAATCGGCCAGCGCGTCAATCAGGCCGGCATCGCCCTGCGGCGTGGAATAATTGCCCACACTTTCGACGGCGGCCTGCGAATCCAGCAAACTGCGCATCACGCGCTCGTAGGCGGCGTTCACTTCGGGCAGCCGCGCGGGGTTGCCGCCGCCCAGCATCAGCACGGGTTCGCTGCCGGCCAAGGCGTTGCCCAAATCGTCCATCAGTTGCAGGATGCCGGTTTTTCGGGTGAATTTTTGGCCGAATTTTGAAAATTTCACGGGTTTCTCCTTGTGGTTGTGTCGGTTTTTTTTCGGTGGGGTTTTGGTGTGGTGCGGCAGGGTGCAGGCTGCTTTTTGCCGTCTGCGCCGCGTTTTGAACGGCTCGGTAAATTATAGCGCAAGCCGTCTTGCCCGGACTACCGTATAATCCGTCTTTTTTGGAGAATGCCATGCCTGCCTTATTTCTGATTCCCACGCCTTTGGGGGCGGCCGATACGCCGTGCCTGCTGCCGCACGAGCAGGCGCACATCGTGCATTTGACCGATTTTGTGGTGGAAGCCGAAAAAACGGCGCGCGCCCACCTGAAACACATGGGCGTGCGCACGCCGATTCGCGAGCTGAACCTTTGCACGCTGAACGAACACACGCCCAAAAGCGAAGTGGCCGCGCTGTTGCAGCCGTTGCGCGAAGGGCGCGATTTGGGTTTGGTGAGCGAGGCAGGCTGCCCCGCCGTGGCCGACCCGGGCGCGGATTTGGTGGCTTTGGCGCATGCGGAAGGTTTTGAAGTGCGGCCGCTGGTGGGCGCAAGCAGCATTTTGCTGGCGCTGATGGCTTCCGGCACAAACGGGCAGAGTTTCGCCTTCAAGGGCTACCTGCCGGCCGACAAAGACGGGCGTGCAGGCTGCCTGCGTGCGTTGGAGCAGCGTTCGCGGCAGGAAAACGAAACGCAGCTGTTCATTGAAACGCCGTATCGTAACGATGCGCTGCTGGCCGATGCTTTGGCCGTGCTGCATCCCGAAACGCGGCTGTGCGTTGCCTGCGATTTAACGCTGCCCAGCCAACAGATTGTGAGCCAAAGCGTGGCGCAATGGCGCAAAATGAGCATGCTGCCGTCTTTGAAAAAACGGCCTGCGCTGTTTGTGCTGCACGCGGCGTGAAGGGCGCAAAAAGCAGCCTGCACTTTAAAAAACGAAGTGCAGGCTGCTTTGGGCAGATATTATGATATGCCCGATAGACGAACCCAATTCGCAAGCAAATGAAACGGCAAGGAATCCCCATGACCATTTTGCAAAAACTCATCAACGCCATGTTGCAACGCATCGAAGCCGTGCCCGTTCCCCAACAGGAGCTGGACGACTTTTTGGCGCAAAACCAAATACGGCTCTGCCCTGAGCATTACCGGTTTATATTGGATTACGGCAACAGCCCTTTTTTAACTCACGAGTTTGCCGACTTATCCTTTAACGAATTTAAAGACTACTATTCGGAAACAGAAACTTTGCCGGATGATATATTGCCGGAACATTATGATTACGTCGGCACCGATTTCGGTAGTGATGGTTTATGTATTGATCCGAATACACAAAAAATCCATACATTTGGTTATGGTGAAATTGATGAGGGCTTTCAGTATGGCGGTTTGTCGGAATTGTTGTTTTACTGTTTGTTTCGAGAAAATCACCGAACCCAATGTTTTGACCTTGTCGAATACCGTACGCCCATTACGGATATAGAGCAGTTCGAACAGGAATATTCGAATGATGAAATTAAGGATGTGTTTCTTTATACCAGATTCTTTTTTAAAGATGGGCGGCTGATTGCCTGCTGGGAGAAAATGGATGCATATAATGTCTATGCAGGCGGCGTATTAGGCCTGTTGGCATAATTCCTCTTTCCTGTAAATCCAACCCAAAAGCAGCCTGCACTTCATTTTCCAAAGTGCAGGCTGCTTTTCTCATCGGCCGATATTATTCGTCATCGAACGGATTGCTATCGTCGTCATGGTCGGCATCGTCGCCGCCTTTTTTCGATTCCAGCACGACGTGGTTTTTCGTCATCAATTCGCGGATTTTGTTCGCGATTTCCTGTGCCACGTCTTCATTGTCTTTCAGCCATTGGCGCACGTTGTCCTTGCCTTGGCCGATTTTGTTGCCTTCGTAGCTGAACCAGGAACCCGATTTCTGAATCACGTCCAGCTCCACGCCCACGTCAATCAGTTCGCCTTCCCAGCTGATGCCTTCGCCGTACATAATGTCGAATTCGGCGGTGCGGAACGGCGGCGCCACTTTGTTTTTCACCACTTTTACCTTGGTTTCTTTGCCCAACACGTCTCCGGCTTTGTTTTCGATTTTGGTGGTACCCGAAATGTGCAGGCGCACGGAAGCATAGAATTTCAGCGCGTTACCGCCGGTGGTGGTTTCCGGATTGCCGTAGGACACGCCGATCTTCATACGCGTTTGGTTGATGAACACTGCCAGCGTGTTGGTTTTTTTGATGTGGCCGGCCAATTTGCGCAAAGCCTGGCTCATCAGGCGCGCGTGCAGGCCGACATGGCTGTCGCCCATTTCGCCTTCGATTTCGGCTTTCGGCACCAGCGCCGCCACCGAATCGATGACCACCATGTCCACCGCGCCGGAGCGCACCAGCATATCGCAGATTTCCAATGCCTGGTCGCCCGTGTCGGGTTGTGACACCAGCAGCTTTTCTACTTCCACGCCCAGTTGGCGCGCATAAACGGGGTCGAACGCGTGCTCGGCATCGATGAACGCGCAGGTGCCGCCCGCTTTTTGGCATTGGGCAATCGATTCCAGGCACAAGGTGGTTTTGCCCGATGATTCCGCGCCGTAAATTTCCACGATGCGGCCGCGCGGCAAACCGCCCACGCCCAAGGCCAAGTCCAGTGTCAGCGAGCCGGTGGAGATGACCTGCAAGCCTTCTTCCTGATGGCTGCCGTCCATTTTAATCACGGCGCCTTTGCCGTAGTTCTTTTCGATTTGTGCCAAAGCAGCCTGCAATGCGGTGGCGCGTTCGGCTTCCGTGGCGGGCTTGTTCACGCCCACCTTGTTGTTTTTTTTCTCTGCCATAAGATTTCCCTAGCTTTCTCAAATTCAATTCGAAACACGGCATTATCGCACACAAATGCGCAATCGCCGAAGAAAAAAACGGCAGCCCGATAAAGCCGCCGTCAAAACAAAGTAAAAAGGAATAGGATAACGGGAATGCCGAATTGGGGCGTTCCCGATGGGGTGCGAAGCGGGTTTAGCGCTCCACGGTAATGGACGAATGCATTTGCGTGTGGGCATTGCCCGCGTTTGCCGTTAAAAAGGAAGTGGCCAAATCCGCACAGCAGCCGCAACAGGTGGCCACACCCAACTGGTCTTTCAAGTCGGTCAAAGAATTGGCGCCGGAAGCCACGGCTTCTTTGATTTTGTGGTCGGTAATCGCATTACAGATACATACAAACATGACACACCTCTGATTCGGCAGAATTCGCCCAAATGATTTCGATAACCGCAATGATAGTGTTTTCTATTCGCCTTAGCAATACCTTCGGAACGATTATTCGCTATTTTGTGGATAAACCACTACAATGCCCTTCATTTTACCTACACACAAAAGCAGCCTGCACCATGTCGTTTTCCGAACAGAATCCGCATTTTTCCTTATTGAACCACCTGAATCCCGAGCAGCTTTCCGCTGTGACCTATCCCGCGCAGTCCGTGCTGGTGCTGGCGGGGGCGGGCAGCGGCAAAACCCGCGTTTTGACGACCCGTATTGCCTGGCTGCTGCAAAACGGCATGGCTGGCGTGAACAATATTCTGGCGGTAACGTTCACCAACAAAGCCGCCAAAGAAATGCAGACGCGGCTGGGCGCCATGCTGCCCGTGTCGTTGCGTGCCATGTGGCTGGGCACGTTCCACGGCCTGTGCCATCGCTTCCTGTGCCTGCATTACCGCGACGCGCAGCTGCCGCAGAGCTTTCAGATTTTGGATGCGTCCGACCAGCTGGCGGTGGTGAAGCGCCTGCTCAAACAGTTGGGCATTGCCGAAGAAACCGTGGCGCCGCGCGTGTTGCAGGGGTTTATCAACGCGCAGAAGGAAAGCGGCCTGCGCGCCGAACAGTTGGAAGCGCCCGACCACCACACCAAACAGTTGATTGAATGTTATGCGCAATACGACGAATTGTGCCGCCGCGAAGGCGTGGTGGATTTTGCCGAACTGATGTTGCGCAGCTATGAAGTGTTGCAGCGGAACGCGGCCTTGCGTACGCATTACCAGCAGCGTTTCCGCCATATTTTGGTGGACGAGTTCCAAGACACGAACACGCTGCAATACGAATGGCTCAAACTGATGGCGGGCGACGGTGCGGCTGTGTTTGCCGTGGGCGACGACGACCAGTCGATTTACCGTTTCCGCGGCGCAAACGTGGGCAATATGACCCGTTTGATGCGCGAATTCGGCATTGATGCGCCGATTAAGCTGGAACAGAATTACCGTTCGGTGGGCACGATTTTGCAGGCGGCCAATGCGGTGATTGCCCACAACACCGACCGCTTGGGCAAAAACCTGCACACAGAGGCGGAGGCGGGCGAAAAAATCCGCTTTTTCTCGGCGTTCAACGATTTGGAAGAAGCCAAATGGATGGTGGACGAAATCAAATCGCTGCACGGCGAAGGCCACGCTTTGCAGCAAATCGCGCTGCTGTACCGCGGCAATGCCCAGTCGCGCGTGTTGGAGCAGCAGCTGTTCCAGTCGGGCATTCCTTATAAGATTTACGGCGGCCTGCGCTTTTACGAGCGGCAGGAAGTGAAGCACGCGCTGGCGTATTTGCGGCTGGCGGTGAATCCGGATGACGATAATGCGCTGTTGCGCGTGATTAACTTTCCGCCGCGCGGCATCGGCGCACGCACGGTGGAAAATATCCAGGCGGCGGCGCAGGGGCAGGGCACGAGCCTTTGGAAAGCAGCCTGCACTTTGGCGGCGAAACAGCAGAAGGTGGCGGCGTTTGTGCGGCTGGTGGACGGACTGACAGAGCAGGTGGGCGTGATTGCGCTGCCCGAAATCCTGCAGAATATTTTGGACGACAGCGGCCTGTATCAGCATTACCGGCAGCAAAAGCAGCCTGCAGAGCAAGAGCGCACCGAAAACTTGGACGAACTGGTGAATGCCGCCCATTTTTTCAAACCCGAAGAAAGTGCGTTTGAAATCCTGCCCGAAAACGCCGAAGCATTGCCCGAATTCCCCATTTTGGCGTTTTTGAGCAATGCTGCGCTGGAAAGCGGCGAAGCGCAGGCGGAGCAGGGGCAGGACGCGGTGCAGCTCATGACCATCCACGCCGCCAAAGGTTTGGAATTCGATACCGTGTTTTTGAGCGGTTTGGAAGAAGGGCGCTTCCCCAGCGAATTCAGCCTGAAAGAGCAGGGTGGCATTGCCGAAGAGCGGCGGCTGATGTATGTCGCCATCACGCGTGCGCGCCGCCGCCTATATTTGAGCATGGCGCAGCAACGCCTGTTGCACGGGCAGACGCAGTTCGGCACCACATCGCGCTTTGTCGATGAAATCCCGGCCCATTTGGTGCACCTGCTGCGTCCCAAAAAGCAGCCTGCACCCGCCGCTTTAACCCACAATCCGCCGCGCCGCGTTGTCGGGCAGGACTTCGGGCAAAAGCAGCCTGCACAAGATTTTGACGGCTTCCACATCGGCCAAAACGTGCGCCACGAAAAATTCGGCACGGGCGTGATTATCGACGCGGTGCAGCGCAACAACAGCGCGCGGCTCACGATTAACTTCGGCAAACAAGGCATTAAAGAGCTCGACACCGCGTTTGCCAAACTGGAAAAACGCTGATGCCCGAAAAGCAGCCTGCACTTTGCCCGATCGCGCGAATCCATAAAACCAATCAAATATAATCGCATGATTTTATTTTGAATATCTGGGTTGAATGCCCGTGCCGGCCAAGTGCAGGCTGCTTTTTTCCTTGAACAAAAACCCCGTTTCGCTTAAAATAGCTTGCTTTCCTGCAAGGCGAAGCACGCACCGGCAGACCAATGAAAGCACATGACACAAATTTAATTTGTTGCGTGTGTTTTTTTTTGAACAAATTTCGCCGCCGCCTTGCCGTATTCCCCCATTCATGCCGTAGGCAGCACATTCTGATTACCCATCTTCACGGAGTCCCATTCATGACCACACCCGCATTACTCGTTCTCGCTGACGGCAGCGTATTTCACGGCACATCAATCGGTTACGAAGGTTCGACTTCCGGCGAAGTCGTGTTCAACACTTCCATGACCGGCTATCAGGAAATCCTGACCGACCCGTCCTACTGCAAACAAATCGTTACCCTCACCTACCCCCACATCGGCAATACCGGCACCAACGCCGAAGACGAAGAAAGCCGCAGCGTTTATGCCGCAGGCTTGATTATCCGCGACCTGCCGCTCTTGCACAGCAACTTCCGCGCCTCCGAAAGCCTGCACGACTATCTGGTGCGCAACAAAACCGTCGCCATCGCCGACATCGACACCCGCCGTCTGACCACGCTGCTGCGTGAAAAAGGCGCACAAGGCGGCGCGATTTTGACCGGCGCGGACGCCACGGTTGAAAAAGCGCAAGAACTCATCGCCGCGTTCGGCAGCATGGTCGGCAAAGATTTGGCAAAAGAAGTTTCCTGCAAAGAAGCCTACGAATGGACCGAAGGCGAATGGGCGTTGGGCAAAGGTTTCGTTACCCCTGCCGAACAGCCGTTCCACGTCGTCGCCTACGATTTCGGCGTAAAAACCAACATCCTGCGTATGCTTGCCGCACGCGGCTGCCGCCTGACCGTCGTCCCCGCCCAAACCAGCGCGGAAGAGGTGTTGGCACTCAACCCCGACGGCGTGTTCCTCTCCAACGGCCCCGGCGACCCCGAGCCTTGTACCTACGCCATCGAAGCCGTGCAAAAACTGATGGCAAGCGGCAAACCCATCTTCGGCATTTGTTTGGGACACCAGCTCATCAGCCTAGCCATCGGCGCAAAAACCCTGAAAATGCACTTCAGCCACCACGGCGCGAACCACCCCGTGCAAGACTTGGACAGCGGCAAAGTCGTCATCACCAGCCAAAACCACGGCTTCGCCGTCGATGCCGACACCCTGCCCGCCAACGCAAGAATTACCCACAAATCCTTATTCGACAACACATTGCAAGGCATCGAGCTGACCGACAAACCCGTGTTCTGCTTCCAAGGCCACCCCGAAGCCAGCCCCGGTCCGCAGGATGTCGGCTATCTGTTTGACAAATTCATTGACAATATGAAAGCGGCAAAAGGCGTTTGACCACCCTGCAGGCTGCCTGGGCAGCAAAAAGCAGCCTGCACCCCTCGTTCTATAAAAACAAAACCTTTGGCAAACCCGATATGGCATGGCCAATCCCGTTTGCTGCCATATCTGCACACATCAAGGAATCCGAATGTCCGCACCGAAATCCCCCGCCACCGATTTGGTTTACCGCCTCGAAGACAAACCGCCTTTTGCCAATGCGCTGCTCAGCGCGGTAACACACCTGCTGGCGATTTTCGTCCCCATGATTACCCCCGCCCTGATTGTCGGCGGCGCATTGAAACTGCCGTCTGAAATGACCGCCTATCTGGTGTCGATGGCGATGGTCGCTTCCGGCGTGGGCACTTATTTGCAGGTGAACCGCTTCGGGCCGGTCGGTTCGGGGCTACTGTCCATTCAGTCGGTGAACTTTTCTTTTGTCGGCGTGATGATTGCGCTGGGCAGCGGCATGAAAGAGCAGGGCATGGACACCAACGCCATGATGTCCGCGCTTTTGGGCGTGGCCTTTGTCGGCGCGTTTCTGGTGGCCGGTTCGGCTTGGCTGCTGCCGTATCTGAAAAAAGTGATTACGCCCACCGTCAGCGGCGTGGTGGTGATGATGATCGGCCTGAGCCTGATTAGCGTGGCGATTACCGAATTTGGCGGCGGATTTACCGCGTTGGGCAACGGCACCTTCGGCTCGATGCAGAACATCGGGTTGGCGGCGTTTGTGCTGCTCGTGGTGCTGGTGTTCAACTGCATGAAAAACCCGCTGCTGCGGATGAGCGGTATCGCCGTCGGCATGGTGGCGGGCTATATTGCCGCACTGGTAATGGGCATGGTCGATTTTTCCGTGTTGCAAAACCTGCCTGCATTCACGCTGCCCGTGCCGTTCAAATACGGCTTTGAATTCCACTGGACAGCGTTTTTCGTGGCCGGACTGGTGTACCTGCTCAGCATTTTCGAAGCCGTGGGCGACTTGACCGCCACCGCCATGGTGTCCGGCGAAGATTATGAAGGCGAAGCGTTCAGACAGCGTTTGCGCGGCGGCGTGCTGGCCGACGGGCTGGTGTCCGTGATTGCCACCGCGCTTGGCTCGCTGCCCCTGACCACCTTCGCGCAGAACAACGGCGTGATTCAGATGACCGGTGTCGCCTCCCGCCACGTCGGCAAATTCATCGCCGCCATTTTGGTGATTTTGGGGCTGTTCCCCGTCGTCGGCCGCGCCTTCACCACCATCCCCAGCCCCGTTATCGGCGGCGCGATGGTGCTGATGTTCGGCTTGATTACCGTGGCCGGCGTGCGCATCCTCATGAGCCACGGCATCAACCGCCGCGAAATGGTAATTGCCGCCACCTCCATCGGCCTCGGCCTCGGCGTGAGCTTCAAACCCGAAGTGTTCGGCCAACTGCCGCTGAAAGAGCTGTTCCAAAACCCCATCTGCATGGGCGGGCTGGCCGCGCTGCTGATGAACCTCGTGATGCCGGACGACAACGCAAGCCGCGTCTATCTCAGCGACGATTTGGAAGTGTAAACCCATTTCAGACGGCCGGAACGGACGGCGTTGGGCGTATAATAGCGGAGCGTGGTGGCAGAAATGAAAAGCAGCCTGCATGACGGCAACGGCTTTTGATTGGTTTTTTGAAGATTATGGCGTGCATGCTGCCTGAAGTGAACGTTTAAAAGGCCGTCTGAAAAACAAAAAGCAGCCTGCACAACCAAGAATCCTTAATCCCAACAGCCACCCCGTCCTCACTCCCGTGGGAGAGAGCTAGAGAGAGGGCAACAAGCCGCAAGGCTTGTGTTTGGGCGGTTAGGGCGTTGGGAAAGATTGCCGCGATTTGGGAGAATGCCCTCTCCCCAACCCTCCCCCACGGGGGAGGGAGCAGGTTGCGGCAGATTCAAGCGTTGCAGGTCGTCTGAAAAAGAATGCCCAAAATATCAACAGCGGGAATTTTTCAGGTAGCCTTATCGCAAGACAGATGGAACAAACGTTGCGAACGTTTTTTCAGACAACCTTTGAATCCATCGGTAGGGCGTGTGCTGCAAGGCACGCACGCGGTGGGTTGGGGTTGCAGGGAAAATGGAGAACACGTGCGTGCGTTCCGCACACACCCTATATGTGGGTTATGGCTTGCTATGCTTACTTCGGAAATTTTATGACATATCCAAATAATGAAGCAAAACCATTTAAACTTTTTGGAAAAGATAAACTGATACATCTAACGTATCCTAACCGTGCAATCCAAATCGCTCGAACTGCTTGTTTTGACTCCACAAAAGGAGCAAAAGGAAGCCAAACACTTGACCCTTATAATATAGATGCAGGTATGAATTTCTTAGGTAAAAAAGGAATTGTGCCGAATTTTGAGATTTATGATAGAGGCGCTGAACTAATTTGCACATGGGAAGGATGGGTTTCCAAACCATTGGAAAATTTAACACCTTTAAATAACATAGATGTGCTATATGATTATTATGGCTCAGATGAATATACTGATTGGTTTGAGCCTAAATATGTTTTACCAAATCATTCATCATGCAAAAATTACCCCCGACTGCTATTAGAAGAAGTTAGGTTTGTTACATCTTATTGTGAAGAGTCAAATTATGATGAAATTCCAATAGACATAAATGAAATTTTTGGTTGGATGAGTACATTAGAAAGACATGATGTTATTCCTCTTATTTTTCAGATAAAAAATTCTTTCCAATATATAAAATTAAGAAATTTATCTCTTAGCAATAAGAGGTGGGAATTAAAAGAGTACTTAAATGAAAAAATTAAATTAAAGAATATTCTGGAAAAATGGGCTTCTATTAAGACCAAAAATTTAAATCAGCAATTAAAGAATAATCCTCTCCAAATTTATTTAAAACCGAACAAAGGCTAAAACACCATGCCCAAACGTACCGACCTAAAATCCATCCTTATCATCGGCGCCGGCCCTATCGTTATCGGTCAGGCCTGCGAATTTGACTATTCGGGCGCACAGGCCTGTAAGGCTTTGCGTGAAGAAGGCTATAAAGTCATTCTGGTGAATTCCAATCCCGCCACGATTATGACCGACCCTGAAATGGCGGATGTTACCTACATCGAGCCGATTATGTGGCAGACGGTGGAGAAGATTATCGCCAAGGAGCGGCCCGATGCGATTCTGCCCACGATGGGCGGCCAGACCGCGCTGAACTGTGCGCTGGATTTGGCGCGCAACGGCGTGCTGGCGAAATACAATGTCGAGCTGATCGGCGCGACGGAAGACGCCATCGACAAGGCAGAAGACCGCGGCCGCTTTAAGGAGGCGATGGAGAAAATCGGCCTTTCCTGCCCGAAATCCTTTGTCTGCCACACAATGAACGAAGCTTTGGCGGCGCAGGAACAGGTCGGCTTCCCGACGCTGATTCGTCCGTCTTTCACGATGGGCGGTTCGGGCGGCGGCATTGCCTACAATAAAGACGAGTTTTTGGCGATTTGCGAACGCGGTTTCGATGCGTCGCCCACGCATGAGCTGCTGATTGAGCAGTCCGTCCTCGGCTGGAAAGAGTACGAGATGGAGGTGGTGCGCGATAAGGCCGACAACTGCATCATTATCTGCTCAATTGAAAACTTCGACCCGATGGGCGTGCATACGGGCGACTCGATTACGGTTGCACCGGCGCAAACACTCACGGACAAAGAATACCAAATCATGCGCAACGCAAGCTTGGCGGTATTGCGCGAAATCGGCGTGGACACGGGCGGCTCGAACGTGCAGTTTGCGGTGAACCCTGAAAACGGCGAGATGATTGTGATTGAGATGAACCCGCGCGTGAGCCGTTCGTCCGCGCTGGCTTCCAAAGCGACGGGCTTCCCGATCGCGAAGGTGGCGGCAAAACTGGCGGTCGGCTTTACGCTGGACGAGTTGCGCAACGACATCACCGGCGGCCGCACGCCCGCGTCGTTCGAGCCTTCCATCGACTATGTCGTCACCAAAATCCCGCGTTTTGCGTTTGAAAAATTCCCTGCCGCAGACGACCGCCTGACCACGCAGATGAAATCTGTGGGCGAAGTAATGGCGATGGGCCGCACCATTCAGGAAAGTTTCCAAAAAGCCCTGCGCGGCTTGGAAACAGGCTTGTGCGGCTTCAATCCGAGAAGCTCCGACAAAGCGGAAATCCGCCGCGAACTGGCGAACCCAGGCCCTGAGCGTATGCTGTTTGTGGCAGACGCGTTCCGCGCGGGCTTCACGCTGGAAGAAATCCACGAAATCTGCGCCATCGACCCTTGGTTCTTGGCGCAAATCGAAGACTTGGTGAAAGAAGAGCAGCAGGTAAGTGCAGGCTGCCTGCAAGATGTGGATTTTGCCGCCTTACGTCGTCTGAAACGCAAAGGCTTCTCCGACAAACGCATCGCGCAGCTTTTAGGCGTAAAAGAAAAAGAAGTGCGCGAACACCGCTACGCGCTGAAGCTGCATCCCGTGTATAAACGCGTCGATACCTGCGCCGCCGAGTTCGCCACCGAAACCGCCTACCTCTACTCTACTTACGAAGAGGAATGCGAAGCGCGCCCTTCCGATCGTAAAAAAGTGATGATTCTCGGCGGCGGCCCGAACCGTATCGGTCAGGGCATCGAGTTTGACTATTGCTGCGTTCATGCCGCGCTCGCCCTGCGCGAATCGGGCTTTGAAACCATCATGGTCAACTGTAACCCCGAAACCGTATCCACCGACTTCGACACCAGCGACCGCCTGTATTTCGAGCCGCTGACGCTGGAAGACGTGTTGGAAATCGTCCGCACCGAAAACCCGTGGGGCGTGATTGTGCATTACGGCGGTCAAACCCCGCTCAAACTCGCCAACGCATTGGTTGAAAACGGCGTGAACATCATCGGCACGTCCGCCGACAGCATCGATGCCGCCGAAGACCGCGAACGTTTCCAAAAAGTGTTGAACGACTTAGGTCTGCGCCAACCGCCCAACCGCATCGCCCACAATGAAGAAGAAGCGCTCGTCAAAGCCGAAGAAATCGGCTATCCGCTGGTCGTGCGCCCGTCTTACGTCCTCGGCGGCCGCGCCATGCAGGTCGTCCACTCCGCCGAAGAGCTGCAAAAATACATGCGCGAAGCCGTGCAGGTATCCGAAGACAGCCCCGTGTTGCTCGACTTCTTCCTGAACAACGCGATTGAAGTCGATGTGGACTGCGTTTCAGACGGCAAAGACGTGGTTATCGGCGGCATCATGCAACACGTCGAACAGGCAGGCATCCACTCCGGCGACTCCGGCTGCTCGCTGCCGCCTTACTCGCTCAGCGAAGAAATCCAAGACGAAATCCGCCGCCAAACCAAAGCCATGGCCTACGCGCTGGGCGTGGTCGGTCTGATGAACGTCCAGTTTGCCGTGCAAGACGGCGTGGTGTTCGTGTTGGAAGTGAACCCGCGCGCCAGCCGCACCGTCCCCTTCGTCTCCAAAGCCACCGGCGTGCCGCTCGCCAAAGTCGGCGCGCGCTGCATGGCAGGCATTTCCCTGCAAGAGCAAGGCGTGGAAAAAGAAGTCGTTCCCGATTTTTATGCCGTTAAAGAAGCCGTGTTCCCCTTCATCAAATTCCCCGGCGTGGACACCATCCTCGGCCCGGAAATGCGCTCCACCGGCGAAGTGATGGGCGTGGGCGCCAGCTTCGGCGAAGCCTACTACAAAGCCCAACTCGGCGCAGGCGAACGCCTGAACCCGACCGGCAAAATCTTCCTCGCCGTGCGCGACGAAGACAAACCGCTCATCGTCAAAACCGCGCAAAACTTCCAAGCCCTCGGCTACGGCGTCTGCGCCACACGCGGCACCGCCGAATACCTGAAAGAGCACGGCATCATCGTGCAAGCGGTAAACAAAGTGCAGGAAGGGCGCCCGCACATCGTGGACGCGATTAAAAACGGCGAAATCGCGCTGGTGGTGAACACTGTCAGCAGCTCGGCGCAATCCATCGCCGACAGCCACAGCATCCGCCGCACCTCCCTCACCCAACGCGTGCCGCAATACACCACCATCGCCGGCGGCGAAGCCATGAGCGAAGGCGCAAAAAGCCGCGACCACTTGGGCGTGTACAGCGTGCAGGAGTTGCATGGACGGTTGAAGGCGTTGAAGTAATGGAAATACAGGCTGCCTGAAAAATAAAAAGCAGCCTGCACAAAGGCCGTCTGAAAACTTTGATTTAAGGTTTTCAGACGGCTTTCTTTAAGGAAGAATCATGAAACAAGCCATTCAAGAAAAACTCACCCACATCGCCCATACCGAGCCGCTGCATTTCCTGCTGGCGGTAGAGAGCGGCAGCCGCGCATGGGGCTTTGCCTCGCCCGACAGCGATTACGACGTGCGCGCCATTTATATCCATCCGCAGCAATATTATCTGCAAATCGACGAAGTGAAAGACACCTTTGAATTTATCGAAAACCAATGGTTTGACGTCGGCGGCTGGGACATCCGCAAAGCGTTGCGCCTGCTGCGGAAAAGCAATGCCACGCTGCTCGAATGGCTGCGTTCGCCGATGGTTTATACGCAGGACGATGATTTCACAGGCCGTCTGAACGCGCTTGCGCCGCAATACGTCCAAGCCGCCGCGCTGCTGCACCATTATCGCGGCATTGCGGGCAACGCTTTGAGAAACATGGATTTGGCACAACCCGTCAAACTGAAAAAATGGTTTTACGTCCTTCGCCCTCTGCTCGCGGCACGGTGGGCGGTGAAACAAGGCGGCATCCCGCCGATGACGCTGGCGGAACTGATGAGCGAATGGCAAACGGACTGCGCCGCCCAAATCACCGATTTGGTGGCCATCAAGGCGGAACAGGACGAAAGTTACCTGCATACGCTGTCGCCCGAATTACAACGCCTGACTGTTGATTTATATAACGAAGTTTCCGAATTATCCGCCCCTGCCGCCCAAGCTGCCGACAGCGCACCACTGAATGAATTGTTCCGCGAAACCTTGGCAGCGGTAAATGGATAAATTTATGCATAAAATCATAGGACATAGAGAATTACATACAGAAAATGGCGAGCCTGTTGAAATTACCATGTATCTCCCCTTTTTTTCTGACGAATACAAAGCGTATATTTGCCAATATAAAATAAGCAAATATGATTATGTGGATGAGGGAAGGGCAATCGGTGAAGATATGTTGCAGGCTATTTATTTAGCTATGATTAAACTTGGTACTATTCTGTCTTACTCCGATTTCTGGAAAAAAGAAAATTTATCTTGGAACGGGGATAAAAATCTTGGATTTCCTTTGCTTGATAATTCCAACCAACAGCAGCCATAAATTGGATTCACAAATCCGACACACAACAAAGGCAGCCTGAACGTGCAGGCTGCTTTTTAATACACAACCACCTCACAAAAGGTCGTCTGAAAATGCTCACCATCGAAGACTTGCACACACAAAACCTGCTTCTGCTCGAAGCCGTTTCTGGCAGCCGCGCCTACGGTTTGGCGACGCCCGAATCCGATACCGACATCAAAGGCGTGTTTTACCTGCCCAAATCTATGTTTTACGGCATGGAATACGTCCCGCAAATCAGCAACGAAACCAACGACATCGTGTATTACGAGCTGGGGCGGTTTATCGAGCTTTTGCTGCAAAGCAACCCAAACACGCTGGAGCTGCTCGCCTCCCCGCCCGACTGCGTGCGCTACCGCTCGCCGCTGATGGACGCGTTCAAAACCGAATGGAG